>CALMJS010000035.1 GCA_937864535.1 uncultured Paracoccaceae bacterium | reverse complement strand
ACACCGTCTCAACCGCACCAACAGCACCTCAGCGCCGCCGGTGAAGGGGCTTCTAGGTCTATCAACAACGAGTCGCAAGCGGAAAAACACGCCCTAGACGATTTTTTCGCGGATCATTGTGTTAACCCCTTATTTTAAGGGGGTTAATCCGGGCACACACCGCAGACCTCCGCTGTTTTTCCGGTCTGACGCCGCAATCGAGGCCCGTCGCAGGTCGAACCGGACCCTGTAATCCTACAAGATATATAACTGGATCTGCAGACACGTTCGCCGGCTCTGCGACTCGGATGGGCTGAATCGCGCCCACTGCGTCCGGAACGCCCCTTCCTTAAATTGCGCTCCAGCCCTATAACCCCCCCTGCCCAGACCAGAGTCGCGGGCGAGATTCATCTGAAGGCGGGAATTCGGCACATGGTTGGTTTTGCAGGACTGTTCTCATCCGATATGGCGATCGACCTTGGGACCGCGAATACGCTGGTCTACATTCGTGGCAAGGGGATCGTTCTCTCCGAACCTTCGGTCGTTGCCTATCATGTCAAAGACGGCGTGAAAAAAGTGTTGGCCGTCGGTGAGGACGCCAAGCTCATGCTGGGCCGGACGCCGGGCACGATCGAGGCCATTCGTCCGATGCGTGACGGCGTGATCGCCGATTTCGACACAGCGGAAGAGATGATCAAACACTTCATCCGCAAGGTCCACAAACGCACGACCCTGTCCAAACCCAAGATCATTGTTTGCGTGCCTCATGGCGCTACCCCGGTGGAAAAGCGCGCGATTCGGCAATCCGTTTTGTCGGCCGGTGCGCGACGTGCGGGTCTGATTGCGGAGCCGATTGCCGCGGCGATCGGGGCCGGAATGCCGATCACAGACCCGACCGGCAACATGGTTGTCGACATCGGCGGCGGGACCACCGAAGTGGCTGTTCTGTCACTGGGCGACATCGTCTATGCACGCTCTGTCCGTGTGGGCGGCGACCGGATGGACGAGGCGATCATAAACTACCTCCGCCGTCAGCATAACCTGCTGATCGGGGAATCCACCGCCGAACGGATCAAGACCAGCATCGGCACCGCACGGATGCCGGACGATGGCCGGGGCGCGAGCATGCTGATCCGTGGTCGCGACCTGCTGAACGGCGTGCCCAAGGAAACCGAAATCAGTCAGGCTCAGGTCGCCGAAGCCTTGGCCGAGCCTGTCCAGCAAATCTGCGAAGCGGTGATGACCGCGCTTGAGGCGACCCCGCCCGATCTGGCCGCAGATATCGTCGACCGCGGTGTGATGCTGACCGGTGGCGGTGCGCTGCTGGGCCAACTGGATCTGGCGCTGCGCGAGCAAACCGGTTTGGCGATTTCGGTCGCGGACCAATCGCTGAACTGCGTGGCTCTGGGCACCGGCAAGGCGCTGGAATACGAAAAGCAACTGCGCCACGTCATCGACTACGACAGCTGATCAGGGTCGAGTTTTGGCGCGCGGCACGAAACAGGGCGAAGATTACTTCACCCCACTGCGACGTTTAGGCGTCGCAGTCACTGTTTTTATATTGCTGCTGACCTTCCTCGTTTGGCGGATCGATAGCCCCCGGATCGAGCGCCTGCGGTCCGCAATTCTGGATCGTGTGATTCCCCCGATGACATGGGTGATGGCACCGTTCGAAGCCGTCACCGAACTGGTCATCAATTTCCAGTCCTATCAGCGGCTGCTGGAGCAGAACGCCGATCTGCGCCGCGAACTGCAACAGATGAAGGCGTGGCGCGAGGCCGCGCTGCAACTGGGGCAGGAAAACGCCAAGCTGCTGGACCTGAATAATGTCCAGCTGGACCCTGAACTGACCTATGTCACCGGGATCGTGTTGACCGATAGCGGATCGCCGTTCCGGCAATCCGTGCTACTGAACGTCGGAGCCCGGGACGGGATAGTCGACGGATGGGCCACGATGGACGGCATCGGTCTGGTCGGGCGGATTTCAGGCGTCGGCCAGGAAACCAGCCGGGTTCTGATGCTGACAGATACCTCCAGTCGCGTGCCAATCGTGATCCAACCCTCCGGGCAACGCGCGATTTTGGGCGGTGACAACACGCTCAACCCCTTGATCGAGTTTCTGGAGGACGCGGACCTCGTCCAGCCGGGCGATCGGGTCGTGACCTCGGGCGATGGCGGCGTGTTTCCGGCAGACCTGCTGGTCGGGCAGGTCGCATTGGGGTCGGATAAACGACTGCGCGTGCGTTTGTCGGCGGACTATGAACGGCTAGAATTCTTGCGGGTTTTCCGCAGCCAGCCGCGCGAAGTGATCAACGATCCGGGCGCATTGCTGGCACCAGAGGTCGCCCCGATCACCGATGCGCCGTCAGCAGAACCGACCGCCGCAACCCCAACAGGTGGTGCGGATGGCTGACGGGCAGACAACCCGCAGCTGGATCGGACGGCTGGTGTTCGTCAGCCTCTCACTGGCGGTACTTTTTCTCAGAATGCTGCCGATCTCCACAATGCCGGTGACGATTGCGCCACCTGATCTGCTATTGCTGGTCACTGTGGTTTGGGTGGTTCGACGGCCTGATCTGGCGCCGATCAGTTTGATCGTGCTGATCCATTTCACGGCCGATATGTTCATGCAACGCCCGCCGGGCCTCATGACCGCGCTCACCGTTCTCGGGACAGAGGTGCTGCGTCGCCGTGCGCCCGATCTGCGGGCGCTGTCCTTTCCCATCGAATGGGCCACGGTCACCGCGTTTCTGGTTGGGCTGACAGTGGCCTATCGCGTAGTGTTGAAGCTCACGCTCTTGCCTCAGGCGCCGATGATGCTGACATTCAGCGAAACCGCTGTGACGATTCTTGCGTATCCGCCTGTCGTTCTGGTGGCCTATCTGATCTTTGGCGTGAGCCGTCCCGCAATGGGTGAGGTCGATGACCGAGGAAAACGCATTTGAAACGAGCGCCCAAAGATACGCTAGAGAGTTCGCGCCTGTTGAGCCGCCGCACCTTGGTCGTGGGCGGTGTTCAGCTGGCGATTTCCGGCGGTTTGCTGCTCCGGATGCGGTCCATGCAGTTGGAGCAGGCGGACCAGTTCCGGCTGCTCGCCGATGAAAACCGCATCAATATCAGCCTTTTGCCCCCAGCCCGCGGCCTGATCTTTGATCGCAAGGGGGTGCTGCTGGCCGGCAACGAACAGAACTATCGCATCATCATGACCCGAGAGGACGCTGGCGACGTCGAAGAGGTGCTCGAACGGCTGGCGCAGTTGATATCCCTCACCCCGGAGGACAAGGCACAGGCGCTCAAAGAAATCGGATCGCGCTCTGCCTTTGTTCCGGTCACCATCGCGGATCGCCTGAGCTGGGAAGACATCGCGCGCGTCACGATCAACGCCCCCGCCCTGCCCGGTATCACGACCGAGGTCGGCCTGAGCCGGTATTACCCGCTGGGCGCGGATTTGGCGCATGTGGTTGGCTATGTCGGGCCAGTGTCGGACTATGACCTCAGCCGGATCGAGGATCAGGACCCGCTGCTGCAGATTCCGAAATTCCAGATCGGCAAAACCGGCGTCGAGAACAAGCTGGAGCAGACCCTGCGCGGGTCCGCTGGCACGCGCCACGTCGAGGTCAACGCCTATGGCCGGGTGATGCGCGAACTCAGCCGCCAAGAAGGCACCCCCGGCAAAGACCTGCAATTGACCATCGATGCGGGTCTCCAGTCCTATATCGAGGCGCGCCTGGACGGCGAATCCGCCGGTGCGGTGGTGATCGATCTGGAACGCGGCGATCTGCGGGCCGTCGTCTCGGCGCCGTCCTTCGATCCCAACCTGTTCGTGCGCGGGATTTCGGTCAAGAACTGGACCGAGCTGAACGAGAATATCTATCGTCCCCTCGCCGCAAAGGCCGTGCAAGGCTCTTATCCGCCCGGCTCGACCTTTAAGATGATTACCGCGCTTGCCGCGATCGAAGATGGCGTGCTCGACCCCGAGGAAACGATCTACTGTCGCGGCTTTACCGAGGTGTCCGGCACCAGATTCCACTGCTGGAAACCGTCCGGCCATGGCAATGTCAATCTGCATGACAGCCTGAAATATTCCTGCGACTGCTATTACTATGAAGTCGGCCAGCGGGTCGGGATCGAGAAAATTTCCGCCATGGCCAAGCGGTTCGGGCTGGGTGTCCGTCACGATCTTCCGCTCTCGGCGGTGGCCGAAGGTCTGGCCCCCGATAAAGCCTGGAAGCAAGAAGTCAGGGGCGAGGAGTGGCGGATCGGCGATACCGTAAACGCCTCGATCGGTCAGGGCTACGTGCTCGCGTCGCCGCTGCAATTGGCGATCATGGCGGCACGACTGGCTTCGGGACGAAATATCACGCCGCGGCTGATCCACACGATTGACGGCGTGGAACAACCCGCGAATAGCGACCAAAGCCTTGGCGTGAACGAAAACACGCTGCGCCAGATTCGCGCCGCAATGGATGCCGTATCGAACAATCAGCGCGGCACCGCCTATGCCGCTCGCATCGCCCAGAGCGAGATGCGGTTGGCGGGCAAGACCGGCACCAGTCAGGTCCGCCGCATCACCGCCGAGGAACGCGCGCGCGGCGTGACCAGCAACGCCGATCTGCCATGGGAACGCCGCGACCACGCGCTGTTTGTCTGCTTTGCGCCGGTCGATGCGCCCAGGATTGCGATCGCCGTGGTTTTGGAACATGGCGGCGGCGGGTCCTCTGCCGCGGCGCCGATTGCCCGCGACATTGCCCTGCAGGCACTATACGACGGCACCCCGCCGATCGAGGCCTACCCCTCCGGCGTTCGCGATCAGGTGCTTGAACAACAACAACGCATCGAACAGCGTGTCCCCGTAGGTTCCGTGCGCTTCAGCGATAGGGCCTAGGCATGAGCTATCTGGGCTATGGCGTCAAATCCGTCCCTACAGGATTTCGTAAACTTCTATACGTCAACTGGGCTATCGTCCTGCTGCTGGTGGCAATCACCTCCGCGGGCTTTTTGCAGCTGTATTCGGTGGCGGGGGGATCGGTAGATCCGTGGATGATGCCACAAGTGAAACGATTTGCCTTGGGCCTGACGGTGATGCTGGTCATCGGACTGGTCCCGATCTGGTTTTGGCGCAATATCGCGGCCCTGGGCTATCTGGTGTCACTGATCCTGCTGATCGCGGTCGAATTGTTCGGCGAGGTGCGCATGGGGGCCCAGCGCTGGATCGACCTCGGTTTCATGCTGCTACAGCCGTCCGAACTGGCCAAGATCACGTTGGTGATGTTTCTGGCCGCCTATTACGACTGGCTGCCGCTGAACAAGCGGTCCCATCCGCTCTGGGTGGCAATCCCCGCGGCGGTGGTACTGGTCCCGACTGCGCTCGTCCTGAAACAGCCTGACCTAGGCACCGCCCTTTTGCTCGCGATGGGGGGCGGGACGATCATCTTTTTGGCGGGGGTGCACTGGGCGTATTTTGCAACCCTGATCAGCGCTGGCGTCGGGCTGGTAGTCGCGGTGTTCAAAACGCGCGGCACCTCGTTCCAACTGTTACAGGACTATCAGTACCGCCGCATCGATACGTTTCTCGACCCGGCCAACGACCCTTTGGGGGCGGGCTATCACATCACGCAGGCGAAAATCGCCCTCGGTTCCGGTGGCGTTTTCGGGCGGGGATATATGCAGGGCACGCAGTCGCGCCTGAACTTTCTGCCGGAAAAACACACCGACTTTATCTTTACCACATTGGCCGAAGAGTTCGGCTTTGTCGGGGCGTCAACGCTGCTGCTGCTCTATGTGACGTTGATCGGCTTTTGCATCGTCACGGCTCTCCAGACCAAGGACCGCTTTAGTTCGCTGTTGGTATTGGGAATCGCGATGACGTTCTTTTTGTATTTTGCGGTGAACATGGCGATGGTGATGGGGCTGGCCCCTGTGGTTGGCGTTCCGCTCCCTCTGGTCAGCTATGGAGGATCGGCAATGATGGTGTTGATGGTCGGCTTTGGATTGATCCAGAGCGCCAGCATTCATAGGCCCCGCTGATGATCCAGGTCCTGTTTTCCGCCCCCGATAGCCAATGGGACGACTATAACCAGCGATTGCCCGAGGCCTGCAGGGCCAAGGGGCTGGACATCGAATTGACCCGCGACCTGACAGCGCATGATGTCGAATTCATCGTCTATGCGCCCAATGCGCAGATGCGGGATTTTAGCCCTTATCGGCAGTGCCGCGCCGTCCTCAGCCTCTGGGCCGGGGTGGAGAGGATCGTCGTCAATCAGACGCTGACCCAGCCACTGGTGCGCCTGATCGATCCCGGCCTGACCCAAGGGATGGTCGAATGGGTTACCGGACATGTATTGCGCCATCATCTGGGCATGGATGACCACATCTGCCGTCAGGACGGGATCTGGTCCCCTGTCGCCCCGCCCTTGGCCGCTGAGCGGCGGGTGACGGTTCTGGGGCTCGGGGCGCTGGGGGCAGCCTGTGCCCAGGCCTTGGCATCCTTGGGCTTCCCGGTGACAGGCTGGTCGCGAACGGCCAAACAGCTTGACGGCATCACCTGCCTGAGTGGTCTGGCAACGCTGCCCACCGCATTGGCTAGCGCCGAAATCGTGGTGCTATTGTTGCCACTGACGCCTGAAACGACCGATCTGCTCGACGCCGCGCTGCTGGCAACTCTGCCCAAGGGAGCGGTGATCATCAACCCCGGTCGCGGGCCGCTGATCGAGGATGATGCGCTGCTGGCGGCTCTCGGATCAGGTCACATCGGGCACGCGACGCTCGACGTATTTCGGACTGAACCGCTGCCGCCGGATCATCCCTATTGGCATCATCCCCGCGTGACGGTCACACCACATATCGCCAGCGCCACACGTCCCGCGACCGCCGTTCAGGCCATCGCACAAAGCATGTCAGAGGTCCTGAGTGGAGTGTCGCCTGCAGGCCTCGTGGACCGGACACGCGGATACTAGCGCAGCTTGGGCGGACGGTTCGGGTCCATGCCCGGATTGGCGCCTGCCGGGGCCGGATCAGCCTGGGGTTCGGGCAGGGTAAATACCAGACCGACGCGGGCAAACCGCTCGGCAATATCGCTCTGGCTGGGCACAAAGGTCACGTCCAGCATTCCGGCATCAATGCCCGAAAAGGTCAGCGCCTCTGCCACCGCCCGCGCCAAGGCCTCCTCTGCGCCCTCGACCGCACCGACAAAGGCCAGCATGTGACTGCGCGCACCGGTGTCATAGGTCACGCCGGCCAGAACAGCGGACTGCGCCAAGCCTGCCGCCGTGGCCAACTTGCGATCCAGACCGGTGACCAGATGCTCCGGTAGCCCCTTGGGCGCGGTGATTTCGACTGGCCGTGCCATTTCCTGTTGCGGGCTATTGGCCAGTGTTTCGACCAGCCAATCAATCGCCGTCGGCGGGATCAGGATCGACGAGGGCTGACCTAGGTTCACTGCCATTCCGATCCCCTGCCCAGCCAGCATCTGGGCCAGACCGCGCCCGGACACCCCGGCATAGGACGCCAGTCGCTCAGTGAATTCGGCCAGACGTTCTTCGCGATCGAAAACCAGCACATATTGCACATCGTCAGCCTCGATCACCTCGGGCGTAATGTCATCGTCCCCCTCGGGTTCGCTGGCCAAAAGCAAAAACAATTCACTATCCGCGAGCCGTTCGTAAAACCGCAGGCGGGCGGCATCGTCGCTGGGGTTGGCGTCCATCGCGGCATGTGCGGTGTCTAGCTCTGTCGTCATCGTCGGCTCCTGCTGATGTCCTGTCCCTAGTCCTCCCGGTCCAAATGGGCAAGGCTTGGCTGTGATCCGCGTCTCGGGGCCATGGTTTCAGACACTTGGCCCGAAATTGTCGCGTTTTAGTGGCGCATATGTACTACGCTGGGTGCAAAGGCAGTATCGGCCCTCTCCATATCGTTGTGGTTGCCGTTCATTTCCTTTAATCGCCGTAGCATCACTAACGAGGAGGGCTGCATGTATCGCGTCTGGAACTTCGTGTCGGAGTATTCGCTTCTGCTTATCGGGGGCGCCTTGCTTGCGCTCGTTTGGGCAAATACGAACCCCGACTCATACCATCATTTCGTTGACTACCCGCTGATCGACCATTTCTTTATAGGTCATCTGCACGAAGGCGAACACGCCTACCGGACGCTGACGCTGCACTATCTGATCAACGATGTGCTCATGGCGATGTTCTTTGCCATCGCGGCCAAGGAAGTCTGGGAAGCCATCATTCTGGAATCCGGTTCGCTGCGCGGCAAAAAGGCTGCGACGCCGCTGATCGCCACCGCCGGCGGTGTCGTGGGGCCGGTGTTGGTCTATCTGGGCATTGCGGCGGCACTCGGGTCAGAAACCTTTAGCGCCCTCAGCAATGGTTGGGCCGTTCCGACGGCGACGGACATCGCGTTTTCCTATCTGGTTGGCCGCATGGTGTTTGGCGCAGGTCACCCGGCGGTCCGCTTCCTGCTGCTGCTGGCGATTGCCGACGATGCCGTTGGCCTGCTGATCCTTGCCATTTTCTATCCGTCGGGTGCCTTGGCCCCCGAATGGCTGATCCTGTCGTTCGGCGCGGCTCTGGGCGTGTTCGTTCTGGCGAACTGGCTGCCGCGGCATCTGGATCGCGGAAACCAACTGCGTCCCGTTTCGACTTGGGTCCGCAAGAAACTGTCCTTCTGGCCCTACGCGATTGCTGGCGCGATCAGCTGGTACGGGTTTCAGGAATCGGGCATCCACCCGGCGCTTGGCCTGTTGCCGATCGTTCCGACCATTCCGCACGCCGACCGTGCCTTTGGCATCTTTGCCGAGGCCGAAGAGCATCTGCACGACCTGCTGAACGTGATTGAACATGCACTCAAGCGTCCGGTCGAAGTGGTTCTGTTCTTCTTTGGGCTGCTCAATGCCGGCGTCGAGTTCAACTCGATCGGGACGCCGACATGGCTGGTGTTGGCGGGTCTGTTGATCGGCAAGCCTGTTGGCATTCTGATCATGGGCTGGATCGCGGCAAAACCGCTCAAGCTTGGCCTGCCTGACGGTATGCGGACCGTTGACCTGATCGTCGTGGGCTGTGTCGCGGCCATCGGCTTTACCGTTGCGCTATTCGTGGCATCGGTCGCCTTCAAAAACGCTGCCCCCGAAGTGCTGGATGCAGCGAAAATGGGCGCGCTGTTCTCGTTCTTTGCCGCGATCATTTCCTTGATCGCTGGCAAGGTGTTCCGCGTGGTCAAAGTACACAACTAACCATCCCGCCCGCCGGATCACGTTTTCCGGCGGGCGATTTTTTCATGGTCCGCGCCATAGATCCGCCATAGTGGTCCCTGATAATGCCGGTAATCGGTTCGTAAGACTGGTCTGTTAGGCAGGCCTCAGCAGAGCAAAGCGGATCGCAATGCTAGAATTTGACAACGTCAGCAAATCCTTTTGGACAGGGAAACAGCGCAAGGTGATCCTTGATCGCGCCTCTTTCCGCGTCGATTTGGGACATTCTGTCGGCATCCTTGCCCCGAACGGGACGGGCAAAACCACACTGATCAATATGATGGCCGGGTTGGAAAAACCCGATGAAGGCGAAATTCGGCGCGGTTGTCGGATTTCGTTCCCTCTGGGGTTCATGGGTGGCTTGGTCACCAAACACACAGGCCGCGAAAACGCCCGCTATATCGCGCGGCTCTACGGTCTGGACCCCGACTATATCGAGGCGTTCTGCCGCTGGCTGTGTGATATCGGCGAATATTTTGACATGCCTGTCGGCACGTACAGTCAGGGGATGCGGTCGCGTCTGTCGTTTGCGCTGTTGCTGGCGTTGGATTTCGACATGTATCTGATCGACGAAGGCATGCCGCAAACCACCGACTCGGAATTTAACCGCAAGGCAGGTGAAATCCTGCGCGAACGGCTGGAAACAACGACCGTGGTCATCGTCTCTCACCAACCGGCGATTTTGGAACGATTTGCTAAGTCCGCTGGTGTATTGATGAATGGCCAGCTTTATATGTTCGACACACTGGAAGAGGCCAAGCAGCTGTATGACTACCAAACCAAAGGTTAGGAAATACCGGATCGGCCGCCCTACGGTGGTCACGCCCGAGGATGCAGGTACACCGGCCGCGGTCGAGAATGAGGTGGCGGCGGACACCGCGCCGACGGTCGCTGCGACCGGCCATGTCGATAGTCCGCAAACCGTCGTCGCAGAAAACACCATCGATGCCATCCGGCAAGAGGGTCTAACGGGTCGGCAACTGCGTATGGCGCGCCGTGTCGCGCAGAAGCACGGGCTGGCCGTGACATCGGATTTCGATGCAGTGCGGCAACTGCGGGACCGTGGCATTGATCCGTTCGAACGCACCGGCATTCTGGAGCTGGTCAATTCAGGAACGGGAGACGCGGCTGGAAAGCCGCCTGCCGTGATCGGTGACGGTGCGCAGCCGCGCATCCAGCTACCGCAGGCCATACAACAGCAGGGCCGGGAATTGACCACGCCCTTGCCGCCCTCGCCGCAGGCCGCGTCTCAACGTCGTGCCAGCGAAATCCTGCAAATCCAGCGTGATATCGTCCGACGTCGGCGGCGCAAACTGGTCAGCCTGTTTTCGCGGCTGGCTGTTTTCGTCCTGCTCCCCACGCTGATGATGGGCCTCTATTATTACGTCTACGCGACGCCCATGTATGCGACCAAATCGGAATTCGTCATTCAAAAGGCCGAGTCGCAAGGCGCCGCAGGGTTGGCCGGTTTGTTCACGGGCACGTCGCTCGCCACGCAGGCCGATGCCATTGCCGTGCAGTATTATCTGACGTCGCGCGCCGCGATGATCCGTCTGGACGAAGAAGAGGGTTTCAAGGCGCACTTTAGCCAAGAGACGATTGACCCCATTCAACGACTGCCCGCCGACGCCAGCAACGAGGCGGCGTTCAAGGTCTACGAGAAACACGTCAAAATCGGCTACGACCCGACCGAAGGTATCCTGAGGATGGAGGTGATCGCCGCGGATTCGGCCACCAGCCAACGGTTCTCCGAGGCGCTGATTTCCTATGCCGAAGAGCAGGTCGACCAAATGACCCAGCGCATGCGGGCAGACCAGATGCAGGGCGCGGACGACAGCTTTGACAAGGCAGAGGCCGACCGCCAGGCGGCGCTGAACACTCTGCTGCAAATTCAAACGGAATTGCAGGTCCTATCCCCCGATAGCGAAGTGCAACTGGTTCTCCAGCAGGTTGGGCAGCTTGAAACCCGCCGTCAGGACAAAATCCTCGAGCTGGCGTCGTTACAGAGCGTTGCGCGCCCCAGTCAGGCTCGCGTCAATGCCGTGCAAACCGAAATCGCCAGCCTCGACCAGTCGATCGACGAACTCCGGGCGCAATTGACGACACAGGGCGAGGCCGGAGAATCACTGGCGGCCAAAACGACCGAACTGCGTGCGGCCGAGGAAAACTATCAGTTCCAGATCGGACTGGTCCAACAGGCGCTGACAATGCGGGAAACCGCCCGGCTCGAGGCCAATCGACAGGTGCGCTATCTGTCGCTCTCGGTTGCGCCGATTGCACCGGACGATCCGACCTATCCACGGGCCTTTGAAAACACCTTGGTTTCGATGCTGATTTTTGCGGGCATCTACCTGATGCTCTCGCTCACGGCCTCGATTCTCCGCGAACAGGTGACCGCCTAACGACTGAAAGCCTCGGATTTTCCGAGGCTTACTCATTTTCTGCGGGTTTTTTCCGACTTTCACAAAAAAGGTAGGTTTTTGTGCAAATCGGGCTTGAACCCCTCGCGATGTGCGGTTAAACCCCGCTTCGCTGCTGGGGCGTAGCCAAGTGGTAAGGCACCGGTTTTTGGTACCGCGCACCGTAGGTTCGAATCCTACCGCCCCAGCCAGTTTCCCTAGAAACTGAAATTCGCCAACATCTTGGTGACATCGCGTTATGCCCTCGGGCTGTCGGCGAACGGGTCATGGACAAAACCGCTGTTCCGGACCAAAAACCCGCATGACCCAGAAAAATCTCCCGCAGTTTCCCGTCGGACCCTTTGATTTCTTTGCCCTGGATGTGGAGACCGCCAATTCGGCGCGCGCCAGCATTTGCCAGATAGGCGTGGCCGGCGTGCGGGCCGATCGGTCCATCGAAACATGGGTCACCTATGTTGACCCGCAAACGACTGACTGGTCCTGCACTCGTATCCTCGGAATCACACAGTCGATGGTCCATCAGGCGCCGCGTCTGCCCGAGGTGTTAGGCCTATTGGGTCAACAGCTTGAAAACCGGATCATCTATCAACATTCCGGCTTTGACCGCAGTGCGATCCAAGCGGGCTGCACGCTCTACGGCATCGACATGCCCGACTGGAGCTGGGCCGATAGCGTTCAGGTGGCCCGCCGGGCCTGGCCAGAGTTGCGCGGATATGGCGGACATGGTCTTGCTTCGCTCAAGGAGGCGCTTGGCCTGTCGTTCAGACACCACGACGCGGGCGAAGACGCCCGCGCGGCGGCAATGGTGGTGATCAAAGCGGAAGAGGTTTGGACCTCGGCTCAACCGTTGCCGCATAGAAAGGTGTAGGCATATCGCTGGGCGTGGCCGCTGCGATTTTCGACAGCAATACCGCCGGCGATCGCCGCGACCGAGGTTTGACCTACAGCACCGGTTGTCCCGGACAGGACCGTAGCCCCCAGCGCCGCCATGTCCGGCCCAACCCCCAAACCCGTCAGCCCGGGCATCCCGCCACTGCTATAGGCAAAGCTGCCGGCGTGTGTCGGGATTGCGACCCCACTGTCAGAGGCGATGATCATCACCATGCCCCCTGCGGTCGGGGCGGCAATCACTCCGACCTCACCGTCCGCCACCAGCACCGATCCGGATGTCACCATCGGCACCGTCACCGCCCCGGTCGCCGCATTTGCCGCCAAGGCGGTTTTCCACGTTAACCCATCGGGGCTGACCTTGAACGTCAGGTCATCGCCGCCGGCCAGGCCCAGTTCCGCCCGGCCCGACCAATTCGATTGAAACACAAGTGACGCCGTTTCAGATACGGACGATTTGTTCACCGAAAGACGGTGCCCGCCGCCAGCGTGGGTGAACAGCGACGCCTCTGCCGCCACAGCGAGTCGATTGTAACTATCCCAAGACGTGCCAATCCCGACGCCATCGAGGTTTTGCATGGCCCGATCCGCGGGGGCCCATCCGCTGCCATCGCAGACCACCAAACAGCCCTGTTGCACATGCCACGCAGTCCACCCCTCTGACGGCGCGACAAACAGCCAGCCGCCGTCGCAATAACAGGCAATTTTGCCATCTTGCCCCGACCAATCGCCAGTGGTGCCAACGCCCAATGCCCAGGTCTGGCCCTCTAGCGGGGCCACAGGCGGCAAGACGGCGTCATCGGCCTGCAAAACCATCTGCACGGTATGGTCGAGAATCGATAACGCCTCGTTGTGGGTCACATGTTTCTGCGCCTGCGCGGGTAGCAGAAACGGTAGAGTCAGATTCGCACTGATATCGGTCATCTTCGCCCCGGAAATTATCAATCTGCATGAATCTGCCTCAGAAAAATTTCCGAAAACCTATACTACCGCACGTTGCTTCACCCAAAGGGATAGTCCACTGGAGGAATACCCGCCTTGCGGCACTGCAGCACTTGTCAGAACCCCGCATGCGTGAGATGACCTAGATACGACATAAGAGAAGTAGATATGAACCGGACACTTTACCTTCATATCGGCGCCCATCGGACTGCTACGACATCGATCCAACAGTTTTTGCGCCAAAACTTTTTTGCATTGCAGAAAATGGGCTACCTGAACCCGTTTGCTGCGGGGCGGAACGTGACGCTGTTCAACAAGATTTTTGCAGGCGAGCAGGATATCGATGATCTCGCCAATGATCTGAACGATCGTGCCGACGCCAAGAAGTTTCCAATTCACTCGTTCATCCTCAGCGATGAAGACATCTGCATGCGTGAGGATTTGACGCCACTGGCGCGTTTCTCTGACCATTTCAATGTAAAGGTGCTGTTCAGCCTGCGTCGTCAGGACCTCTGGCTAGAGAGCTGGCACCAGCAGAACGTCAAATGGCAGTGGAACCCGGCTCTGTCGCATCTGACTTTTCCGGAATTTCTGGAGCGCCGTCAGGACTTCCACTGGATTCACTATGATCGGCTGACGCAGAAACTCGCCAACCTGTTCGGCGCGGAAAACGTTACGCTGCGCGTATTCGAACGTCAGCAAATGACCGGCGGACCGATCGGATCCTTTTGCCAGGATATCAACCTGTCCGACGCCACGGGCTTTACCGAACCGCCGCACGTCAATTCTTCGCTCGCGCCGCTGACCTCTGAATTGATGCGGTCGCTGCCGCTGGATAAAATTCCTGCCAATCGGCGCCGCATTATCGAAATGGCCTGCACCGCCCTGGATCCCAAGCTGTCAGAAATGGCCGGCAACGGATCGCGGCTGTTGATGGATTTGCCAACCCGGCAGGCGATTCTGGACGATTATTCCCAAGGGAATAAAGCAGTTGCCAGCGAGTGGTTCGGGCGCGACACCCTGTTTTTCGATGGGCTTCCGGCCGCAAAAGAGCCGGTTGCCCGCCAAACTCTGCCGACCGACAGTTACGCTCTGCTCGAGCAGGTTGTTGGACCGCTCATCCATGAAATCATGAACCGTTTCGAACCCGAAGCCGAGACGAATGACGGGGCCCAGCCCCAGAAATCCAAGGCCAATTAACCCGCACTCAGGATAGCCATGACCCGATCCGATCAACGCGCGACACTCCCATCGGCAGCCCTGCCGGTGCCGCGCTTTGTCGGGTTTCGGACAGTATTGGCTCTGATCCTGCGCGAGATGAATTCGACCTACGGTCGGTCCCCCGGTGGCTACGCCTGGGCAGTGATCGAACCGATCGGAGCCATTCTGACCCTGTCGATCGGGTTTTCGATGGTCATGCGAAATCCGTCCTTGGGCACCAGTTTCCTGCTGTATTATGCAACGGGCTATCTGCCGTTCGGGATGTGGGGATCGTCACAGACAAAATCCTCCTCGGCCATCCAGTATTCCCGCCCTATGCTGGCCTATCCGCGGGTGACATGGATCGATGCCATCCTTTCGCGGTTCCTGTTGAACGTTTTGACCGAAACCGTTGTGCTGTGTCTGGTGATCGGCGGGATCGTCCTCTTCGAATCCACCGGCGCCGAACTGGACATCCTTCCGGTCCTAGAGGCTCTGAGCCTCGCAGCCCTGATCGGCCTTGGCGTTGGCCTGCTCAACTCGGTTTTGGGGGCCTATTTTACGATTTGGCCGCAAATCTGGGGCATTTTTAGTCGGCCTTTGTTTTTGGCCTCGGGGATCTTCTTTCTCTACGAACACCTGCCGCCAATTGCGCAGGCGATTTTGTGGTGGAACCCGCTACTGCACATCACCGGGATTTTCAGAACCGGATTCTATCCCACGTATAACCCCGACTATGTATCGCATGTGTTTGTCTGGGCGCTCACCCTGTCGCTGTTGGCGCTCGGGCTGGTGCTGATGCGCGCCCATCACAAAACCGTACTCGAACGTTAATTTGTCCTCAAAGGACCTGACCATGACCTATCCCGCACTGTCACAAACCGAAATCGCGCTTCAGACCTTTGCCCTGCCAGAGCGCGGTATGGTAAATGACAAGGATATCTTTTTGCATCGTACTGACGGTGTTTTGCTCGACACGCTAAAGAACTGCATCGTGTTTGACCGCGGTGCAACGGTCTGGTTTGATACCTACTTTACGGTCCTCAATCTTGGCACCTGGACCCGTCAGGCCGAACTGAACGGGCTGACGCTCCGGCTGCATGGGGCCGGGAAATTCGACCTCGAAATCGTCCATGTCACCTCGCAGACCTCGGCCTATTCATTGGTCGAAACGACCATCGAATTGAGCGAGGCAGGAGAGGATTTTCCGGTCGGCCCGCTCTTGGGCGCCAAGGCGGATAAGGCCCCCCTGCCCGCGCAGGACGGCCTGTTGACGATCCGGTTGCGGGCGCGACACGGCGGCGCAACATTTTTGGGCGGCGGTTGGGTCACTGGTCTGCCTGCAACAGAAAAAGATGTCCGGCTGGGTATTTCGGTCACCAGTTTCCGCAGAGAGGCCGAAACCGCGCAGACCGCCCGGCGCATTACCGAATTTCTCGACTCGCAGGCCGGGCACTTGCCTGCCCATGTTGACCTGATGATCGTGGACAACGGCCAGACGCTGAACCTGTCCAGTCATCCGCGTCTGACGGTGATCCCGAACAAAAACCTAGGCGGCGCTGGTGGCTTTGCCCGTGGCTTGGCCGAAGGCCGCGCCCGCGACTACACCCATGTTCTGTTCATGGACGACGACGCATCTTTCCCGATGGAGAGCCTGCTGCGCACCATCGCGTTTTTGTGCCTCGCGCGCAGCCCCAAGGCGGCGGTCAGCGGCGCGATGATATCCGCCGGCAATCCGACGGCAATGTGGGAAAATGGTGCGGTGTTCAACCGGTCGTGCAAACCGCTCTATGTCGGGCTCGACCTACGTGACGCCATCGCAGTGCGCCATATGGAACTGACCTCGGCACGCGCCAAGCCAAAGGGATTTTATGCAGGCTGGTGGTACTTTGCCTTCCCCGTGGCGGCTGTGACGCGGGACCCTTTCCCGTTCTTTGTGCGCGGCGATGATATTTCGTTCTCGCTTGCCAACGACTTTGACACGGTGACCCTCTCTGGCGTTGTCTCGTTCCAAGAGGACTTTTCCGTCAAGGAGAGCCCGCTGACGCTCTACCTCGACCTGCGAAACCACCTGCATCACCATCTGGTGCATCCCGGCCTCGACATCGGGGCGATGGGAACGGCCAAAATCGCCCTGCGCTTTATTTTCCGCAGCATCGTCCGCATGCATTACGACAGCGCAGAGGCCCAATTGGCGGCGTGGTCCGATGTGATGAAGGGGCCGGATTTCTTTGCCTCCAACGCCGACATGGCGGTCCGTCGCCCGCAGATCACTGCGCTCGCGCGGACAGAAAAATGGGAACCCGTTTCCGAATTCCAGCCGCATATCCCGGACCCGCATGCCCCCGGCTATAAAAAGGGTCGTCGTTGGCTGATGCTGGCGAATGGCCATATCGTACCATTCTTTGGTCTGCGCGGCCGCAAGGTGCAGATCCCGTCGCGATTCCGTGGCCTGATCTGGCCGCTTTGGGGTGCCAAGGAGGCGACATTCTATGATGCCGACTGTCTGAAATCCTACACCGTCCGTCATAATAAGAAACGCGCCTTCCAGATCGCGGTCGAGGCATTTGGCCTTTTGCGTCAGTGGCGGCAGAACTACAGCCAGCTACAAACGGACCACCGGGCCGGATATGAGGCCTTGGCCAATGCCGAATTCTGGCAAACGCAATTCGACCAAGAGTCGAAGGCCGCCGCCAAGCAGGCCGCTGAATAAACCGGCTAGGGCAAGATTATGGTTAAGGAACTCATTTTTCACCTCGGCGACCCGAAAACCGGGACAACTTCAATCCAGAGTGTTCTCGCTGAGAAACGCTTTGCGATTAAGGGCAAACGCGTCGTTTACCCGGCGCGGATCAACCACATTCCGCTGGTCAATGCGCTGTCAAAACAGAATGAGCAGTACCAGAAACAGGCCAAGCTCTGGGGGCATGTGGCGGAACAGTTCAACAAATCGACCGCGGAATTCGGTGTGATTTCCGCCGAAGAGTTCGCATTTCTGGACCCGCAAAAACTGGTTCAGGCGATCGACACCTATCTTCCTGAATACAAAGGCAGAATTCGTCTGATTTCCTATGTCCGCCCGCATGCGGAGAGGCTTGCCTCCGGATTCGGTGAACGCCGCAAAAAGGGGCTGTTTGACGGGTCGATGGATGAGCTGCATGCCAAGTTTCTGGACATGGGTCTGCTCAACTACGTGGACCGATTTGCGAAATGGAAGGCCATTTTCGGCGATGCACTTACGATCAAACCTATGGTCCGCAGCCATCTGACCAAGGGGGATGTTGTTCTCGACTTCTTTGGCTGGATGGTCGGCGACACCCCGTTTGAGATTAAGGGCCCTACCGCCACCAACGAAGCCCTCAGCACGGCGGAATTGGCAGCGATGACGGTCCTCTACAGCGAGATGGCCAAACTGCCGCCGGAATTGCGGCAAACCCGGTCTTCCTATCGGGCGTTCGGCTGGAATTTCACGTCGATTCTCGGGGCGATCCCGCGGACTGCGCCGTTTGAGAAACCGCGCCTGCATCGGAGTTTGGCCGAGAAGGTCGTCGAGACCTACAAGGATGACGCAGCCGAAATGGATCGCCTCTATTTCACAGGTACGCCGTTGTCGGATGCCTTGAAATCTGCGCCGAGCAAGGCGATCGACTCGCCGCAGCCACTGGACCCGGAATCCTATTTCGATGGCGAAACCATCCGCGTCCTCCAAGGAATGGCGACAGTACTCAAGAATATGCTGATCACCAGCCCAGAGGCCTTTGTTCGGTCGCTGCGCAACCATGATGATCCGCAGCCCCTACAAAAACCGCTCGGCGCGAATAAGGGGGCGACACCAAAACCGCTCGCCAAGCCGAAAAAGAGCCCCGACGCCGCTGAATAAACACCACCAAAGCCGCGCCGATGCGCGGCTTTTTCTTTTGATTTGATCCAAAGCTGCGGCAAAGGTCGCAGTTCCACCATAAAGCCGCCGCCGCCAAGGCCCTACAAAAATTGACCCTTGGCCCATGTTGATGGGCTGGGGGGCCTGATGTTTACGATTTCGCCTCAGGCGTGGGTCGTTCAGGACGGTGAGGCGGGCCAATCCCATATCACCGACCTGGTCCTGCGCCAGACGGAAAGCGGTACAGTCTTATACGCAACAACCCGCTATGATGGCGGCATCTGCGCGCTCTCCGCCGACACACTCTGCCTGATCGACTCTTGTGATTATCCGGAGGAGGACACCGCAGGGGCGCGTGCGACGCTGACCTATCTGGATGTGGGTCCATTTGGTGCGCTGCTCTGTGGTGGCGGGACCGCAGGTGCGGCGCAAATGATTTACCTCTCTGCCAATGGCGATTTTGACAAATCTGTCACCTTAACAGGTCTATCGGCCGACTTTTCCAGCAGCGCGACCTACGATCCTGACAATGTGACCCTCATCGCCTATGGCGGTCTGGCCTCCGGGGCGGGGATTGCGCGGTTCAGGTTCTCGGATGCGGGCCGCCTGACGGCCAACGGTGTGACGGCCGATTATACAGACACTTATGCAGGGGGGGTGTCCGCCTTGACCGTCGCCACAGTGGCGGGGACGACCTACACCCTCTCGACCGCGACCGAAGGCGACGGCGTGACCGTCTGGTCCACGATGACCAACGGCTTTCTCAAATCTGTCGGCAGCATGGGGGCCGAAAACGGCCTGTGGGTTTCGGACCCGACAGCCATGATCACTGCCGAGGTTGACGGTCGCACCTTCGTCGTGCTCGCTTCGGCTGGCAGCGGGTCGCTGAGCGTGATGGAATTGTCCGCAACGGGCGCTCTGACCGTGACGGATCATGTGATTGACGATCTGAACACGCGGTTTTCCGGTGTCACCGCACTGGCCAGTTGCACCAGGGACGGGCAAACATGGATCGTGGCCGGGGGCGCCGACGACGGCATTAGCCTGTTCTACCTGGGCAGCGATGGCCGTTTGATCCTGATGGGCACGGTCGCGGATAGCACGCAAACTGGGCTATCAGATATCAGCGCCCTTGAAATAACCGCCACGGCAACGGGCCTCGACATTTTTGCCGCCTCTAGCTCTGAATACGGCGTCACCCAGCTTTCGGTGGATTTGGGCACCGGGCTGAACATCGTCACTGGCACCAATGGCGCAAACACGTTGAACGGAACAGCGAGGGCCGATCTGATCATTGACGGTGCGGGCGGGGACTGGCTGACTGGGGGGGCCGGACAGGACTGTTTCGTCCTGGTCGCGGATGGTCAGGCGGATGTGATCACCGATTTTCAACTTGGCGTCGATCAGATCGACCTCAGTCGCTGGTCCATGCTGCGCAGCCTGTCGCAACTCACGATCACGCAAACCGCAACGGGGTTTACTGTCGCCTATGCGGACGAATTCCTGACGGTCAACGCCGCTGCGGGCACCAATATTCCGGCGGCGAATCTGACCTTTAGCGACCTGATCGGACTGACCCATTTGCCAATCGTTGCCCAGCCAACGCCTTCGCCAGCCGTCGAATTTGTCGGAACGAGAAAGCCCGACGCAATCATCGCCAACGATCTGGACAACATCATCCGCGGGATGGCTGGGAACGATAGCCTCTGCGGCGGTGCCGGGGCAGACCGCATCAATGGCGGGCCGGGGGATGATGTCCTCGATGGCGAGGCCGGGGCCGACCGTCTGTTCGGCAAGGTCGGAGCAGACCTGCTCTATGGTCGTGACGGCAACGATCGCCTCAAGGGCGGAGGCGGCACCGATATCCTGTGGGGCGGGTCTGGCAATGACCGGCTCAAAGGCGGCGCAGGAGACGACCTGCTATATGGTGAGAATGGCACCGACAGGCTGCAAGGGGGCGGAGGGAACGACACCCTGATCGGCGTAAACGGCGCAGACCGCCTGTCCGGCGGAGCGGGCGACGATCAGATCGACATTCTGGGTAATGATATCGCGTCCGGCGGCAAAGGGGCCGACACCTTTGTGTTCTATGGCGGCGATGCGACGATCACGGATTATCAACCGCACAAGGATTTTCTCGCGCTGGACGACACGCTGTTCGAGGCCGGCGAAACCCTCCGCAGCATATTGCGCGATCACACCCATATCACCGATGAGGGGGTCGTGATCGACATGGCGGACGGGTCCAGTCTGGTGCTATCCGGGATTTCGACGGTGGACGGGCTGGCCGCCCACCTGTCGCTGTTTTAGTTCACCTGATTGGCCAGACCAAAGGCCGAGCCCAAGAGCCCCATAATCGTCCGGGCCGTAGTGACAGGCGTTTCGGTGACATAGACCAGATCGTCAGGAAGGATCTGGAACTCTCCGGCGCTAAACAGCCCCTCGGCCGTCGTCAGATTCAGGGTAAACACCACCTGTTCATGCGTCGGCCCGGTGCCATTGGTGCGCAGACTATTTGCGGGATAGGTGCGCAAAATCAGAATGCCCTGCGGGTTAGCCCGCTCATCCGTCACGCCACCGATCACCGACAGCGCCTCTAGCGCGGTCAGATCGTCCGTGGGGAAGTGATGCACGGCCTCGGACCCGGCGGCACCCAGCGACAAGAATGTCCGCTGATCCGCTTCGACGACGATCCGGTCGCCACCCATGATCGTGGTGTCCAGCGCGGCATTTTCATAGAGTCGAGCCATCGAAATGCCAAACACGGTGCCGCCCCGCATCAGCCGGAGTTGCGGATTGTTGAGCGCCCCCTGCACCCCGCCAGCCATCGACAGCAGCGTCAGGACAGAGGTATTGCGTTGTTCGAGCGGATAGACACCCGGCGCACTGACACCCGCGACAACATTCGCGGTATTTTCCAGACCCGGAGTCACGACGATCTGCACCTGCGCGGAGGGGATCGAATAGGCATATTCCTGTTCGATAAGGTCGCGCACCTCTTCGGTGGTCTTGCCCTGAACGTCCAAACCACCAAGGAAGGGCAGGAACACAGAGCCATCCGCAGCGACGCGTGCGTTGAGAACCTGCGCAGACCGCTGGCCAACACCACTCAGCAAGGAATTGTCTTCGGTATTCCAGACGGTGACGTCGATTTTGTCGCCGGGTTGCAGGATCATCGACGACGGCCGCCCCTGCAAACTGGGCCACGAATGGGTGACAAGGCCGGGTTTGGGCCATTCCGCCATCGCATCATGGGTCGCACGGGTTACTTCGACCACTTGAAACGGCGCGACTTCGCCCGCTTTTTCAGCCTCGGTTGCGGATTTGATGACTTCGGCCTCGAAACCGGCCCCACGGGGCAAAGAGCTACATCCTGCAGCCAACAAACAGAGCAAAACAGCGCTGCCGCGCCAAGGAGTAAGCGCCATGGTATCCCCCGGCGATGAGTATGTCTTTGCGCGCAAAGATACTGATCACCCCGCCGGGGTCAATCTATCTGCCGTCATAGGCAGGGGCGGCGCGATGAAAAAGCAACGCCGCCCACGAGGTTTAGTAGAAATCGATATGGCCGACCAGGTCGGACACGTCATCAACGCCTACCAGTGTGATCTTACCACGCTTGCCAAAGTCGAGGAGGATATCGTCGCCGGTATCAATGGCGAACCGGTCCAGCACTTCAGCCTCGGTCAATGTGCCGCGCCACAGATTGTCGTTCAGCAGCAGGGTGTCATTGCCCCTGCCAAAGTCCACGATGACATCGCGGCCATCCAGTCGGCTGAACTTGAACGTATCGGCGCCAGCACCGCCGAACAGCGTGTCAGCACCCGTGCCGCCGACCAGCAGGTCATCGCCAGCCCCGCCGCGCAGAACGTCATTGCCGCCGTTGCCAAAGTAACGGTCGTTACCGTTGTTGGCAAAAACGACGTCACGGCCGTCATCACCGGTAAAGATCATCGAGTTTTTGGCGCGGATTTGACCTGTGACCGACATGATCTCATCGCCATACGGGTTCAGCATCGACATGCTAACCCCGCCCATCTGCAGAATTTCACCAATGCCGTCCGAACCGATACCGGACATCGTCAGCGACAGGAAATAGGACAAGTCCATGTTATCAAAGGACAGGTCCATTTCGTAGCCTTGGAAGCCAATCGAAATTCCCGAGTCGAGGAAACCGATCGACAGCAGATCGGTGCCGTTTTGACCCAGAGTTACTTCGTCGATCGAATACCCAGAAATCGCCAACAGGATCTCTTCGTCGGTCGTCGCATCGGCAAAAGCGGTGAACAGATCCATCAGTTCGGACCCTGTTTCCGGCAGTACGCCCGACAGAGTCATCGTCTGCGACCCGCTTTCAAAGTTCAGATAATCAATGCCATCTGCGGTCGAATAGGTCATTCCGACGATCATGGTCCCGTCATAGACGACTTCTAGCGCGACCGATCCCGTCAATTTGACCCTAACGTCAAACATATCCGCGTCCGACAGATGCGCCCAGCCCTGGTCGACACCGACATAGGACATCATCGCGAATTGATCCATCAGCAGACCCAGCTCTACGCCATAATCGAGCGTAAGATCAGGAATGGTCGTTGAATCCATGACATCCATAAATTCACTGGTGACGCGAATAATAGCCATAATAAACCCCAGGTTAGTTATGCCGCTGACCTATCATCTTTTTGCCTATACGGAAAAGTCGCAATTGGGGCGTATAGGTATGGATTGACAGCCTTGACACCGCCCCATAGCCACAGACCTATGTGAGCCGATTTGCCAATATGTCTTAAGCCTATGAAAGGATTATCAATGCCCCAGAAAATCGCCCTCGTAGGAGCAGGTCTTTCAGGGGCGGTCATCGCCCGCGAGCTGGCCGAGGCCGGACAGGCCGTGACGATCTTTGAGAGCAGGGATCTTATCGGCGGCAACTGCCATACACAGCGCGACGCCGATACAGGGGTGATGGTACACGTTTACGGCCCGCATATTTTCCACACCAACGACGATGAAGTCTGGGACTACGTCAACCGGTTTGCGAATTTCCTGCCGTACAAAAACCGCGTGAAATCCACCGTTGGCGGGCAGGTCTACTCGCTGCCTGTAAACCTGCATACGATCAACCAGTTCTTTGGGACCGCCTTGCGCCCGGATGAGGCCAAAACATTTATCCAAGGCAAGGCCGAGGCGATTGCCGATCCGCAAACCTTTGAAGAGCAGGCGCTCGCCTTTGTGGGTCAGGACCTCTACGAGGCGTTTTTCAAGGGGTACACCGAAAAACAGTGGGGCTGCTCGCCGACAGAGTTGCCCGCGTCGATCCTGAAACGCCTGCCGCTGCGGTTCAATTACGACGACAACTATTTCTTCCACGTGCATCAGGGCATGCCCGAACACGGCTATACGGATATGATCGCGGGGATTCTGGATCACCCGGGGATCACCGTGCATCTGAACACACGGTTCGACCCGGCCACTGCGGGCGAGTGGGACCATGTCTTCTGGTCCGGACCGCTGGACGGGTTCTTTGGCTTTGATCAGGGGCGGCTCGGGTATCGGACCTTGGAATTCCGCGAATTCCGCTATGACGGCGACTATCAGGGCTGCGCTGTAATGAACTACGGCGACCGCGATGTGCCCTATACCCGCATCACCGAACACAAACATTTCGCCCCGTGGGAAGATCATCAGGGTTCGGTCCTCTACGAGGAACACAGTCACGCCTGCGGGCCCGATGATATCCCCTATTATCCGATCCGGATGGTCAAGGAAAAGGAACTGCTGACCACCTATGTCGAACGGGCGCAGCAGCTCAAGGGCGTGACCTTTGTCGGCCGACTGGGCACCTATCGGTATCTGGACATGGACGTCACCATCCGAGAGGCACTGGACACCGCCCGGGCGTTCAAGTCCGGCTCACTTGGCGCGTTCCTGGCCTCGCCGCTCTGAGATGCGCGTAGGCGCGGTCATCGTCACGTGGAACAGGGCGGACCAACTTGCCCTGACGCTGGATCGTACGCTGGCCGAACCGTTCGACGTGGTCTGGGTCGTCGACAATGCGTCGGAGGATCATACGGATCAGGTGCTGGAGGCGGCAACCTCGCCCCGTTTGCGCGTGATCAGGTTGGCGCAAAACATCGGCGGGGCTGGCGGGTTTCACGCAGGCGTAGCGGCGGCGCTGGCGGCGGCGGATTGCCCTGACTGGCTAGCCCTGTTCGATGATGACGCATGGCCAGAGGCCGGTTTCATACAGGCCCTCAAAGCTGCCAAAGTGGATGCCACTGTTGGCGTGCTCTCCGCCGCGGTGCGGTATCCGGACGGCAAAATCTGCGAAATGAACCGTCAGGGACAGAACCCGTTTTGGCATGTCGGCGCGTTTCTCTCCGCCTTGCGACCCGGACAAAAGGGCCGCGCGGGCTTTAAGGTGACGGATCACCAACTTGCCCCCACCTCGGCCCCGATAGCAATCGACAACGCCAGTTTTGTCGGGTTCGTGCTGCGGACCGCCACCGCGAGAGCCGTCGGTTTACCGGACCCTGACATTTTCATCTATGGCGATGATGTGCTCTATAGCCTCCGCCTCAGACGCGCGGGCTGGAGAATTCTGCTGTCGCCATCCCTGCGGTTTCTCCATGACTGCGGCACCATGGGCGAGGGGTTCGTTTACCGTCCCCTCTGGAAGGTCTATTATCACTGCCGAAACGGCATTTCGATCGCGCGCATGGCGGCGGGGCCACTGATCTACCCGCTCGCACTGGCCTACTATGTGATGATCTGGTGGCGCAGAGGCCACAAATGCCCTGCAGAACAGCGACCTACATATTTCCGTCTGATGCGACTTGGCATATGGGATGGGCTAACAGGCCGCACAGGCCGCAGCGCCCTCGCCCACGACATTGCCGCACTGGCACCCCCGTCCAGAGAACGCTAGAGTAGCTACGCACCCTTTGGTCAACCACAAGGCAGCCCGCATGACCGACAGCATTGCCCCCGACGCCGAACCCACGCTCGAGGAAAAACTGGCCAAGCGTCGCACGGCTCGCCGCGCCCTCCGGGCTGCCAAAAACGGGGGCCTCGGGCCCAAGGCCCGCGCCAAGGCCGCGCAGGCCGCCCCCGAGGATCAAGCGGGGACCACCCCCGCAGCGCCAGTACAGAATACCGCCCCCGCGCAGCAGATCGAAAAGCCCAAGCCGCAACCGGCCCCCATTGCGCAGGTCGTCGTGCGGCCATTGGCAGCGCCCGCGCGGGCCAAAAAACGGCATCGCGGACTGGTCTTTGCCTTTGTCGCCATGGTGCTGCTGCCGATCGCGCTCAGCGCCTCCTACCTGTACCTGGTTGCAAAGGACCAGTTCGCGTCGAATGTCGGCTTTACCGTCCGCAGCGAGGAGCTGACCAGCGCCAGCGACCTCTTGGGCGGGCTGACCAATATGGGCGGCAACACCCATGACATCGGCATTCTCTATGCGTTCCTGCACAGTCAGGAACTGGTCGCGACACTGGACGCAGCGCTGGACCTTAGCGGGCATTATTCGGAAAACTGGCCCGCAGACCCTGTGTTCGCCTATGACCCCGACGGCACGATCGAGGATCTTACCGACTATTGGGAACGCATGCTCAAGCTGTCGCTGGATTCCGGCACAGGCATGATGCAGATCGAAGTCCTCGCCTTTGATCCCCAAATGGCACAGCGGATCGCACAGGCCCTGCTGGACGAAAGTTCGCGGATCATCAACAGCCTGTCCGAAACCGCCCGCGCGGATGCCACCAGCTTTGCCAGCGATGATCTGGACAAGGCCCAACAACGCGTCATCGACGCCCGCGAGGCAATCACCGCGTTTCGCATCGCGAACCAGATCGTCGATCCCACAGCGGATATCCAGGGCCAGATGGGGCTGCTCAATACGCTCCAAACGCAATTGGCCGAGGCGCTGATTGACTACGACCTGCTGCTCAGCACCACGCGGGAGGATGATCCGCGGCTGGACCAGATGCTCAAGCGGGTCGCCGTCATCGAAGAGCGGATCTCGCAGGAACGGCAAAAATTCAGCGCCAGCGCCGACAACGCGGGGACCTCGCAATCCTATGCCACGGTCTTGCAAGAGTTCGAACGGCTCAATGCCGATCTCGGCTTTGCCGAAACATCCTACACGGCGGCACGTACCGCCTATGAGGCGGCCCTGACAGAGGCCCAGCGCCAGAGCCGCTACCTCGCGACGTTCGTGCATCCGACGTTGGCCGAACAGGCCGAATATCCGCGCAAGGAACTGATTGTCGGGCTTGTTGCGTTGTTCAGCTTCCTGACCTGGGCCATCGCCAGTCTGGTCTACTATTCCTTGCGCGACCGCCGCTAAGGACCGCCATGATCCACCTGTCCCACATCTGGAAGGGCTTTCCCACCGTCGATGGCGAGGTGAAATGGGTCGCCCGCGACATCGACATGGTGTTCCCGACCGGCGTTTCCGTCGCCCTGATGGGGCGCAACGGGGCGGGCAAATCGACGCTGATGAATATGATCGGCGGCACGATGAAGCCCGATGCAGGTCAGATCAACGTGGTCGGCACGGTTTCGTTTCCCGTCGGGTTCGCCGGGTCGTTTCACCGCGACATGACAGGCGCCCAGAACACCCGCTTTGTGGCGCGGATTTACGGGGTGGACACCGACGAACTCTTGGACTTTGTCCAGGATTTTTCCGAACTGGGGTCGCATTTCCACGTGCCGGTGCGCAATTACTCTGCCGGGATGCGGTCCCGTCTGGCCTTTGGCATTTCGATGGGCATCCCCTTTGACACCTATCTGGTGGACGAGGCCACTGCCGTCGGCGACGCGGCGTTCCGGCTCAAGAGTCGGGCGGTGTTCGACGAACGGATGCGCCAATCCGGGGCCATCGTGGTGAACCACTCCCTGCCCGAACTGCGCCAAATGTGCGAGGCAGGCGCCGTTCTGGATGACGGCGAACTGGTGTACTACGAACGGCTGGATGATGCGATCAGCCATTATCAATCGCTGATCGGCACCAAGAGCGAGGTCTAGCGCCGCGCCGCCCGGATCATATCAGCCGCCTTTTCCGCGATCATGATGGTCGGGCTGTTGGTATTGCCGCTGGTGATCGTCGGCATGACGCCCGCATCCACAACCCGCAGCCCCGACACCCCTCTGACCCTGAGGTCCGGATCGACGACGGACCGTTCATCCGCCCCCATTCGCGTCGTACCGACGGGATGGAAAATCGTTGACGCAATCGCCCCCGCGCCATTCACCAACTCGGCATCGGTTTGGAACGTCGGTCCGGGCTTGAACTCTTCGGGGGAATAGCCAGCCAAGGGGGCCTGCTCCATGATCCGCCGCGTCAACCGAATGGCCCGCGCCGCAACAGCCTGATCCCCCGCAGTCGACAGATAGTTCGGCTGGATTTCAGGGTGTCTGCGGGCATCTGGCGCAGTGATCCGCACGTGACCGCGGCTCTCGGGGCGCAGGTGACAGACACTGGCAGTAATAGCGGGGAAATCATGGGGCGCCTGCCCAAACGCCTCGAGCGTGACCGGCTGAACATGATATTCCAGATCAGGGGTCGCAACATCGGGCGAGGAATAGGCAAAAGCCCCCAATTGGCTGGGGGCCATCGACATCGGGCCAGACCGCTTCAGCAGATACTCCAGCCCGATCGCGGCCTTGCCCCGCCATGAATTGGCCAAGGTATTCAGGGTCTTGGCGCCCGACACCCGATAGGCACAGCGGATTTGCAGGTGATCTTGCAGGTTCTCACCGACCTCCGGGGCGTTGTGGACCGTCTCGATCCCCAGTGATTGCAGATGGGCCCCCGCCCCGATCCCCGAAAGCTGAAGGATTTGGACCGACCCGATAGAGCCGGAGGATAGTATCACCTCGCCGCGCACACGGACCTTCGCTGGCTGGCCACGGTGCAAAAACTGAACGCCTGTTGCGGTTTTCCCGTCAAAGGTCACACGCTCGGCCTGTGCCTGCGTGACGACGGTCAGGTTTTTGCGCCCGGCGGCTGGACGCAGGAACCCCTTGGCCGTGCTCCAGCGCCAGCCGCTGCGCTGGTTGACCTGAAAATACCCGACGCCGTGATTGTCTCCCCGATTGAAATCGTCGGTCAGCGGAATGCCCGCCGCGACAGCCGCATCACGCCACGCATCCAGAATATCCCAGTGCAGCCGCTGCTGTTCAACGCGCCACTCGCCCCCCTGTCCGTGATCGGGGTCGGCGCTGAAATGGTCTTCGGATTTCTTGAAATACGGCAGGACATCGTCCCAGCCCCAGCCGATGTTGCCCATCTGCCGCCAGCCATCGTAATCGGCCGACTGTCCGCGCAAATAGAGCATTCCGTTGATCGACGAACAGCCGCCCAGCACTTTGCCGCGGGGGTAGATCAGCGACCGCCCGTTCAGACCGTCGCAGGCCTGTGTGCGATAGCCCCAATCGGTGCGCGGATTTCCGATACAATAGAGATAGCCTACAGGAATATGGATCCACGGATAACGATCCTTATCCCCCGCCTCTAGCAAGAGAACGCTGATCTTGGGATCCTCGCTCAGCCGGTTTGCCAGAACACAGCCCGCGCTGCCCGCACCAACGATAATGTAGTCGAACGTCCCAAAATCCATGACCGACTCCTCCTGCTGTTCATTGTTGACGGTCTGGCGAAATTTGGAATGATCGTTTTCAGACAATCAATGCACGGAAACGATCATATGGCGTTTGACTGGGACGACATCCCCTTTTTCCTTGCGGTGGAACGGGCGGGCCGACTGGCGTCGGCAGCACGGCGTCTGCGGGTCAGCCACACGACTGTCGCGCGACATATCGACCGGCTGGAAGAGGCGATGGGAACCCCGCTGTTTGACCGCACGGCAGAGGGTCTGACCCTGACACAGGCGGGGATCGCCTTGCGCGACCGGGCCCAGCGGATGGAGGCTGCCGCGCTCGACATCGCCGACACGGTATGTACCGAAGACAAGATCGTCGGCTCTGTGCGGGTCGGTGCGCCGGACGGGATCGGAAACGCCGTTCTGTCCCGTGTGTTGCCGGGCATCCTGTCACTGCATCAGGGGCTTGAGATCGAATTGGTGCCGGTGCCGATGACCCATCGGCTCTGGAAGCGAGAGGTCGATATCGCCATCAGCCTCGATCGGCCAGAAACCGGGCGTCTGATCATGCGCAAACTCATCGACTATGACCTGCGGCTCTATGCTGCGCCCGCCTATCTGGATCAGCACGGCACCCCCGACGGTCCCGATGACCTGCCCGCTCATCCGTTTGTCGGCTACATCGACGACCTGCTCTACACACCGGAGTTGGACTTTAACCGCAGTTTCGGTGCGGACCTGCGGATCGTCTATAAATCCGCGACGGTTCAGGGGCAGGTGGATGCCGTTCGCGCCGGAGCGGGCCTTGGCGTGTTGCCCTGTTTTATGGCCGATGGGCTGGTGCCTGTGCTGGCCGATGACCTGCGGTTCGCACGCACCTATTGGATGCTCTACCCCGAGGATTATCGCGATCTTGCCCGCATCCGGACAGTGGCGGACTATATCCATGCAGAAATTCAGGCGATGTCCGCGCGGTTTCGCGCCTAGACGGCACTGCCCCAGTACCGTTCGCGTCCGGTGTCGATATGAACAAAACTGGGATAGCCGCCAACCCCGCCAATCCGCAGACCCTTGGCCAATCGGATGGTATCGCGCATTCCCACGCCGGGCAGGCTAAAGTCGATGGCACGCGCCTCGATATGCAGGGAATTTCGGGCCGCCCCGCCGCCAGCCGCACGAAGCGCATCGTTGGTCGCCCGACTCCGATAGCCCGACAGAAACCGCACCTGACCGGAAAACCCCTGTTGCCGCGCCGCCTGCTGGATTTGCAGCATGCCGAGGATGGCGTTGGGGTCGATAGATTTGACCTCGTTGCGGCGCCAATCGCGCATGAACCGATCTGCCTGCGCCAGAGCGGACATATCCACCCCGGTCGCGACGGCTGGTTGAATGGTCAGGACCTCTTGGGTGTGGACATTCCACATGGTCAAAACCGGCACTCCGGTCGACAATTCGATATGTCGCGGCGCACTGGCCTCAAACTGCATCGGGCCGGGGTCGGGCTCTGCATCCGCGGCCTCGATAGCGTTCCTCTCGTAGAGGCTCTGACCGGATTGCAGATTGATCAACGGGCCAGTGCCACCGGCAAAAAGACCGCCGGTGCCAGCAACGGCCGGTTGCGCGACAATCGCGGCAGCGCAGGTCGTCAGAAAGCGGCGTCGGTTCACACTGGGCTCCGTAGGGATTGACTCGCTCACAATGGTGCAAGTTGCGGGCCAAATCCGGCCAAACCCCTGTTCATTCCATTTGTTGCGCTGTATCACTGCGCGGCGCAACAGATGGACAGCCCGATGCCTTATTACCGTTCTCGCAAATCCACCCACGGCCGCAACATGGCGGGAGCCCGCGGCCTATGGCGTGCCACCGGCATGACCGACAGCGACTTCGGCAAGCCGATTATTGCGATCGTCAACTCGTTCACCCAATTCGTTCCGGGGCACGTGCACCTCAAGGATCTGGGTCAGATGGTCGCCCGCGAGGTCGAAAAGGCCGGCGGCGTCGCCAAAGAATTCAACACCATCGCCGTCGATGACGGGATCGCGATGGGCCATGATGGCATGCTCTATTCGCTGCCTAGCCGCGAACTGATCGCCGATTCCGTGGAATACATGGTCAATGCGCATTGCGCCGACGCGATGGTCTGCATTTCCAACTGCGATAAAATCACCCCCGGCATGATGATGGCCGCGATGCGCCTGAACATTCCGGTCGTGTTCGTGTCCGGCGGCCCGATGGAGGCCGGCAAGGTTCAGATCGGCGATCTGGAACACGCGCTCGACCTCGTGGATGCGATGGTTGCCGCAGCCGACGACAAATATTCCGACGAAGAAGTCGACGCGATCGAAAAGGCAGCCTGCCCGACTTGCGGGTCGTGCTCGGGCATGTTCACTGCGAACTCGATGAACTGTCTGGCCGAGGCTCTGGGCCTCGCGCTGCCGGGCAACGGTTCGGTTCTGGCGACCCATGCCGACCGTAAAGAACTGTTCCTCGAAGCCGGTCGCAAGATCGTCGACATCACCAAGCGCCACTATGAGGGCGACGAAAAAGGCCTGCTGCCGCGCGACATCGCTACGTTCGAAGCCTTTGAAAACGCTATGTCTCTGGACATCGCCATGGGCGGTTCGACCAACACCGTTCTGCACCTTCTGGCGATTGCCTATGAGGGCGGCGTGAACTTTACCATGTCCGACATGGACCGCCTGTCGCGCAAAGTGCCGTGCCTGTCCAAGGTCGCCCCGGCCAAGGCCGACGTCCACATGGAAGACGTGCACCGCGCTGGCGGTATCATGGGCATCCTTGGCGAATTGCACCGTGGCGGTCTGCTGCACGGTGACGTCAGCACGATCCATTCGACCACCATGGCCGAAGCGATTGCAAAGTGGGACATCATGACCGCCAACGATCCGCAGGTGGACGAATTCTTCCGCGCGGCCCCCGGCGGCGTGCGCACGACCGAGGCGTTTTCGACCAAGAACCGCTACAAGGAGCTGGACCGTGACCGTCAGGGCGGCGTGATCCGCTCGGTGGAACATGCGTTCTCCAAGGACGGCGGTCTGGCCGTTCTCTACGGCAACATCGCGCTGGACGGCTGTATCGTGAAGACCGCTGGCGTGGATGAATCGATCCTGAAATTCAACGGCACCGCCAAGGTGTTTGAATCGCAGGACGACGCGGTCAGCGGCATTCTGACCGGCAAGGTCACCGAAGGCGAAGTCGTCGTCATCCGCTACGAAGGTCCGCGCGGCGGTCCGGGCATGCAGGAAATGCTCTACCCGACCAGCTATCTGAAATCCAAAGGTCTGGGCAAAAAATGCGCCCTGCTGACCGACGGTCGTTTTTCGGGTGGCACCTCCGGTCTGTCGATCGGCCACGTTTCGCCCGAAGCCGAAGAGGGCGGCCTGATCGGTCTGGTGGAAACCGGCGATCTGATCGAAATCGACATCCCGAACCGCACCATCAATCTGGCCGTGGACGAAGCCACTCTGGCTGCCCGCCGCGAGGCCAAGGGCCCGCTGCCGTGGAAACCCGCCGCAGATCGTCCGCGTGCCGTTTCCACCGCGCTCAAGGCCTATGCGATGCTGGCATCCTCGGCGGCCAAGGGCGGCGTGCGCATTCTGCCGGAATAATCCTGCGCCATCTGGAAAACCAAAAGGCCGCGCACTGCGCGGCCTTTTTATTTAGCGGCTCCAGTCTGCGAACCGGATGCCACGCGCGGCGCAGTCCTCTATTACCGGCGAGGGCCTCCAGACCAGCGCATCTTCGCCCGAGAGTTCCTTGAGCTGCGCAAGGATCGCCTCTGCCCCCAGCGTATCCGCATAGTGCATCAACCCGCCGCGCCAGCGCGGGAAGCCATAGCCAAACACCGTGACCAAATCGATGTCACGGGCATTTTGCGCGATGCCTTCGTTCAAAATCTCGGCCGCCTCGTTGATCATCGCCAACAGCAGCCGCCGACGGATCTCTTCGGCGTTGTAATCGGTGCGCGTCCGGCCTTCGAAATGGCATTCCTCCAGCGCCAGATCGGCCACGATGGGATCATCCACCTTGGGGCCGCCACCGGGATAACGATACCAGCCCGCACCGGTTTTCCGCCCCAGTTTGCCCAGTTCCACCATGCGATCCGCGATCGGAATATAGCGACGGTTCGGATCGCGGGTGGCATCCTGACGACGACGATTTGCATGGGCGATATCCAGTCCCGACAGGTCCTGCGCCTCATACGGGCCCATCGCATAGCCGAAATCGACCATCGCCTCGTCCACCTCCCACGGGGTAGAGCCGTCCATGAACACGGTGTCGGCGGCCTCGCGATAGCGCTGGAGGATGCGATTGCCGATAAAGCCGTCACAGACCCCCGACAGCACCGGAATTTTCCGCAGTCGCTTGGCGAGGGCATAGCCGGTCGCCAAGGCCAGGTCATTGGTCGCCGCGCCGCGGACGATTTCCAGCAGTTTCATCACATGCGCCGGGGCAAAGAAATGCAAACCGACCAACCGACCGGGGTCGGACAGGCAGTTCGCAATCTGATCCAGATCCAGGTACGACGTGTTCGAGGCCAGCACGGTGTCCGGGCGCATCACCGCCTCTAGCCGTCCAAACACCATCTGCTTGACCTCTAGGCTCTCGAACGCGGCCTCGATCGCCAGTTCGGCATCGGCGGCGACGCTGTAGTCATCGCTAACCGTCAGGCGGCGGCGAATATCTTCGGCCTTTTGATCGGTGAGAAAGCCGCGCGACAGGCTCTGGCTGATCAGTTTGTCCACATTGACCTGTGCACGCGCGACACCATCGGGGTCGGTTTCCAGAACGCAGACCGATAGCCCGACCGACAACAGGGCATAGGCAATCCCCGCGCCCATCGTGCCACCGCCGACAACAGCCGCCATCCGCACGTCCAGCGGCGCGGCGGTCAACCAGTCCGGAGCCTTGGCCGCGCGTTCCGCGAAAAAGATATGCCGCAGCGCACGCGCCTGATCACCGTTCCGCAACCGGATAAAGGTCTCCCGCTCGGCCAACATCGCCTGATCGAACTCTGTCAGCGCGGCCATTTCGACCATGCGGACCGCCTCTTGGGGGGCGAGTTGGCTTTTGGATTTCTGCGAGGCTGACTGCAACGCCGCCGTAGTCAGGCCGGGATCGTAGCCATCGACGGGGCGTTCCCACAGGGGAACAATCTGATCCAGCAGTTCCGGGACGACCATCTCCGCCTCGATGTCGGGCGTGTCAGAGACCAGATCGATCAGGCCCATCGCCTTGGCCTGCGGTGCCGTAACCGACCGCCCCGTCGCGATCATGTCTAGGGCAGCGCCATAGCCCACCAATCGCGGCAAACGCTGTGTTCCACCCGCGCCGGGAATGACGCCAAGCGTCACCTCTGGCAGGCCCAGTTGAGCGTCGGGGTGGGCGATCCGGTACCGACAGGCGAGGGCCAATTCGCATCCCCCGCCCAGCGCCACGCCGCGAATGGCAGCAATCCACGGGACGGTCGAGGTTTCGATCCGGCTCAGGACATCGGGCAGATGGGGCGCGACCGGCGGGGCGTCGAATTCCCTGGCATCGCCACCAGCAGCGAACACCCGCTCTCCGCCAGACACGATGACGCGGGTCAGGCCGGGTTCCGCCTCGGCCCATGTGACCGCCGCATCCAGACCCTGCCGGACTGCCAACCCCATCGCATTCACCGGGGGATTGGCCAGCGTGACAAACCCAGTCGTGCCCCGGCGTTCAAACTTTACGGCCATGTCGTCCCTATTATGCGCTATATCACCTACATTTGTAATATAGTGCATAATTTCGCGCAAGTCTCAGATAAACTGCCGATCCCGCAATAAGGTCAACAATTCCGCCAGCGCGGTGTCGACAGATTTACCGCTGGTGTCCAACTGCGCCTCTGCCCGGGAATACAGCGCCTCTCGGCTGGTCAGGATCGACTTGAGCTGATCCATGGCTTCGGGATTGCCGGCCATGGGGCGCGTATCGCCCTGCGCGCGTACCCGCGTCATGTGATCGTCCGCCGTCGCCTTGAGCCAAACGGTGTGGAAATTTGCAAGCAGGGTTTTATAGGTCTCAGGCTCGGCGACGATCCCGCCAGCAACCGCCAGAACCAGACTTTCGTGGGTGGCGATAATGCGGCTGATCGCTTGCGCTTCGAGGCGGCGATAGCCTTCTTGTCCGTAGAGGGCCAATACCTCGTTCACGGGCATGCCGGATTGTTCTTCGATTTCGCGATTCAACTCGACAAACGGCACGCCGAGCGCCGCCCCCGCCCGCGCGCCGAGCGTCGATTTACCAGCCCCCCGCAGCCCGATCAGGCACACGCGATGCGCCCGCTGCCCGACGTCAACCGAAGGAGCCAACAGAGTCAGGACTTGCTGTCGGACCTCGCGAGTGGATTGACGAAACAGGTCCGCAACCTGAATGACCTCGGAGGTCCAAGGATCCTCATCGCCCAGCAGCCATTCGATCCGATGATCGAGCGACATCGCGACGCGCTGGAGCAGACCGATGGAAATATTGCCTTCGCCTGCCTCTAGCTGCGCCAGATAGCGCGGCGAGACACCGGAAATTTCCGACAGGACGCGGCGCGGAATCCCCTTGCGTTCACGCGCGGCACGCACCCGCTCGCCCACGCGGGCAATCAACGCCTCAACCGAGGCATCCAGCTCGTCGCCAGAGGTCTGGGTGGTTTCGCCTTTGAAATTGGTTATCTCGCCCATCGTGACGCCGAATGATGAAATATATTGCACCAAACTAGCGTAATCTGGGGCAAGCTCAACCGCATTCGCTTAGGTCCTGTCCACAATGAGATATTTTTCAACGATCGCGCGGATGTCCAACGGCGGCGGGGCCTTGCGGAACTGGTCGGCGATGATGAACACACAGACGAAATCGCCTTCAAAGCAGGGCGTCCCGTTCTGAAAGGCCGCGACGTGAAACCCGATCGAGGTTTCGCCCAGTTTGTTCGGCCAAACCTGACAGATCAACGGATGGCGCGGTGTAACCGGATTGCGGAAATCCATCGACATATGGACAAAGGGCGTGCCGACATTGCGGTCGATTTCCAGTTGGAACCAGCCATCGCCCAGATGATGTTCCCACCACCCGTTGATCGCATCCAGCGCAAACCACGGCAGCCGTCCGGTATAGGCGATCCGCGCCGGGTCACAGTCGCCCCAAGTGACGCGGATCGTGTGTTCAAACATCAGTAGGTTTCCACGTGATAGCGGCCATCGTTGCGCATGGCGTCGCGGATATCCACCCATTCCAGACCGATCGAACGCGCCACGTCGGACAAGGCCTGTTCGACACCGGCCTCCATTTCACGCTTGCCACAGATGTAGATCATCCCCTTGGGGTGCTGCAGCAGGCTGGCGACCTCGGCGGCGTTTTCGCGGATCTTGTCCTGCACATAGGCCTTGGGCTGACCATCCACCCGGCTAAATGCGAAATGCTTGCGCAGCATAGCCTCGGGCACCTTTTTCAGTGGCCCGAAATACGGCAGGTGTTCGGGTGTACGTGCGCCAAAGAACAGCGTCATCGTGCCGGTCTGGGTCGCACTTTCGCGTTGGCGGCGCATGGTAAAGCCGCGGAACGGGGCCGATCCGGTGCCGGTGCAGATCATCATCAGATGTGTCTGCGGGTCCGACGGCAGCAAGAACGTCGTTCCAAACGGGCCGGTCACCTGAACCTGATCGCCCTTTTGCAGATCACAGACATAGTTCGAGCACAGCCCGCCCTCTTCGCGTTTTACCGTGAGCGACAGGTTATTAAAGTTCGGACGCTCCCCGTCACGCGGCGAAGAAACCGAATAAAGGCGCGGCAGATGTGGCTTGCCTTCGGCATCGGTGCCCGGCGGGATGATCCCGATAGATTGACCTTCCAGAACCGGGAACGGCAGCGCCCCGAGGTCCAGAATGATGTGCCGGACATCATTGTCGTCCGCGTCCGTCAGCCGGTAGTTACCCTGAACCGTCGCCACAGCGGGACGCCCGAGGGTATAGAGATTGATCGACGGCCTGCTGGCGGTCGCAGGGGCCTTGGCCTTGCCACCGGCGCCCTTGTGGGCCTCGGCCAGCAGGGCGGCAACCGCTTCGTCCATCGACTCCGCGTCGCTTGCTTGGCCACCCAGTTCGGCCTGTTCGGGCAGTTCAACCCAGCCGAATTGATCCTCTACGGAATAGGGCGTTTCGACAACGCGCCATTCATCGATAGAGCCGGTCGGACAGACCGGGATGCAATCCATGCAGAAATTGCACTTGTCCGCATCAACAACGACATTCGCATCATCATGGACGATCGCACCGACGGCGCAGGTCATTTCGCAGGTATAGCAGCGAATGCAGATTTCCGGGTCGATCAGGTGCTGTTTGAGCGGCTTTGTCATTGTTATTTATCTTTGGATTTCAAGACAGTGGTAGGCACTGTCGCCAGTTCAAAGGCAGTCCAGCACGATCCCTTGCAGTTCGGGCAGTCGAGACAGGGACCTAAAACGGTCGAGTTGGCAGCAACAGTCGTCAAAATGCGGGTCATCATTGTCCGTCCTCCTGTTGGGGGCGGGCCTGTGCGGCCCGCCTTTTGGCCATCAAGCCATGTGAAGCTTTACGTACTCAAAGTCGCCGGGCTTGTTGTCGATGCCGACCTTCGGTGCGGCGATCCAGCTGGCGAATTTACCCGGTTCGTAGCAGGGCTTCATCAGCGACTGGATAAAGTCGCCATCGGCCTTGGTCGGGAGCCAGTCCTTCATTCCGGCAGCATAGGCCTCTTTGCTGATCATCTGACCTTCGGGGTTGAAGGTCTGGCCAGAGAAGACGCCGATCTGACGGTGGAAGCTCTCGTGCGGCAGGGTCAGTTCGAACTGGATGCCGGCCTTTTCGATGATCTTGTTCCAGCGGCCAACACCGCCAGCCGCGTCGCGGGTGTAGTCGTCGCGCAGACGCATATTGATCGCGGTCAGGGCCGGAACCTCTTCGCGGACCAGTTTACCATCGACAAGGTTCCAGACCGGATAGGTCGCGCCCTTGAGCTGATGGTCATCGTCGATACGGTTTTCCATGTAACGACCCTTGATGCCAGCGTTGAACGCATTGGCAGCGTTGGTCGATACTTCCTGACCGAACAGGTCGAGCGACAGCGTGTAGTGCAGGTTCAGTTTCTTCTGGATCGTCGGCAGGTCGATCACGCCCAGCGCGCGGATCTTGTCGGTGTCGAACGGATCGTCGATGCCGTTTTCGCGCATCACCTGACAGGTCTTTTCGATCACGCGGCCGACACCGGTTTCGCCCACGAACATGTGGTGCGCCTCTTCGGTCAGCATAAAGCGGCAGGTGCGGGACAGCGGGTCAAAGCCCGACTGAGCCAAGCTCTCTAGCTGCATCTTGCCGTCGCGATCGGTGAAGTAGGTGAACATGAAGAACGACAGCCAATCCGGGGTCTCTTCGTTGAAGGCACCCAGCATACGCGGGGCTTCTTCCGAACCCGACGAACGGATCAGCATTTCGTCGGCCTCTTCACGGCCATCTTTGCCAAAGTATTTCTGGAGCAGGTAGACCATCGCCCAGAGGTGACGGCCCTCTTCGACGTTCACCTGGAACAGGTTGCGCATGTCATAGAGCGACGGCGCCGTCAGGCCCAGGAAACGCTGCTGTTCGACCGAACCCGGTTCGGTGTCGCCCTGAATGACGATCAAACGCTTCAGCATGTTGCGGTATTCGCCCGGAACCTCTTGCCAAGCGGGCTGACCGGCATGTTCGCCACAGGGAATCTTGCGATCTTCGACCTGCGGAGCCAGCAAGATACCCCAACGGTATTCCGGCATCTTGACGTAGTCGAATTTGGCCCAGCCCTTGGGGTCGACCGAAACGGCGGTGCGCAGGTAAACCATCGAATTCTGGAAGTTCTGCGGGATCAGGTCGTTCCACCAGTTGATATAACCGGGGTGCCATTTTTCCAGTGCTTTCAGCACTTTTTTATCTTGGCTCAGACCCACGTTGTTCGGGATCTGGGTGTCATAGCTGACGTTAATGAGATCAAGCATCATACTCTCCCTGATGTCCGGCAATCCTCGGTCCGGACGAATGGAACAGGCGGGCACCATAGCCCGCCCGTGAAATTACACGCGCTGCATGTTGTAGTCGCCGCGCACACCCGTGCCGTAGCGCTGAAGCGCACCATCCGCGCCAGTGGCGTTCGGGCGGTTGAAGATCCAGTTCTGCCACGCGGTCAGGCGACCGAAAATCCGGGTCTCCATGGTTTCCGGACCTGCAAAGCGGATGTTGGCTTCCAGACCGGTCATCGCGTCGGGGCTGAACGAGGCACGCTCTTCCATAAAGATGCGGATTTCGTCTTCCCAGTCGATGTCATCCAGGATCATCGTGACCAGACCGGCCTCATCGGCAGCTTCGGCTTCCATCGGTTCACCGATCTTTTCTTTCAGCGATGCGATGGTGTCATCTTCGTCGAGGAAACGGGTCTCCAGACGGGTCAGACCGTTGCCCATCGGATATTGGCCAAAGTTGGTGTCAGCCAGCGTGATGGTCGCGATCGGGCGGTTATCACCGTCGAATTCGTCTTCCATCATATAGCTGCGATCCACCGACCACAGCAGTTCGGCCAGAACGCCAGCATAGCACGATCCATGCTCGACCAGCGCGGTCATCGACCGCGAGGTCACGTCGATCCGCTTGAGCAGACGTTTCCAGTACTGCAGGATTTCGTTGGCGAGCCAGTGATCCTTGTTGGCGGTCAGCAGCACCTCGTGCGCCAGCAGCGCCTCGGGATCGCCCTGGGTGCGGAACACCAGCAGGCCGAGTTCCATTTCGTTCAGACGCAGGTGCAGGATAGCGTCATCCAGTTCGCGTGCCAGACGCAGCAGATAGGACTGATCGCCCAGCGCGACCACTTCGTCCATCGACGATGCGGCAGCAGCGTCCGGCCCCGACAGAGTGATGGTGGCTTTGCGGCCAGCGCGGTCGATAGCGACATCCACCAGCGAATAGGCGATGCCAGCATCGGATACCGATTTGGTCAGCGGATTCAGCGCGATGCCGGCGCCGGTCGACTTGGTCGAGGCGGCGGCGAATTCGGCGGCACGTTCGGCAACGGTTTCGTCGAACTTGGAGGTCGGGATCACTTCGTCCACCAACTTCCAGTCCTGTGCGCGCTTGCCCTTCACACCCTCTTCGATCGAGCAAAAGATGTCGGCGCGGTCGCGGCGCACCTTACGCTTGTCGGTAACGCGGGTCAGACCGCCCGTCCCCGGCAAAACGGCCAGCAGCGGAACCTCGGGCAGCGATACGGCCGAGGCGCTATCGTCCACCAGCATGATGTGGTTACAGGCCAGCGCCAGTTCGTAACCGCCACCTGCACAGGCGCCCTTGACGGCGGCTATCCATTTCTGGCCGCTGTCGGCTTCGGCCGCCTCAAAAGTGTTGCGGGTCTCGTTGGTGAACTTGCAGAAGTTGACCTTGTGGGCGTGTGCCGCACCGCCCAGCATGCGGATATTCGCGCCAGCGCAGAACACCTTTTCCTTGCCGGACTTCATCACCACGACTTTGACCTCGGGGTGTTCAAAGCGCATGCGCTGAACAACATCGGCCAACTCGATATCGACGCCGAGGTCGTAGGAATTGAGCTTGAGCTGGTAGCCCTCAAACAGGCCGCCGTTTTCGTCTACGTCCATTGTTACGGTTGCTACATCACCATCAATCTGTACGCGCCAGTGGCGGTACTTGGACGGGTCCGTCTGAAAATCGATTACCTTAGTCACGGCACCCTCCCTGGAATTCGTGCTAAGAGAACGGTAATGCAAAATTGTGCAGCAGTAAAGGCGTTTATGCACAATAGTGCTATTTTTCTTAATATACTGATAATAGTCATATTTATTGAATTTTGCCAAACGAAAGCAGATTGTATGTGCATTATCATGCATAAAATTGAAGAGGGCGAACCCTTCGATTCGCCTTCTTGCCTTACGCTATTTCAATCCGAACCAGCCTCTCGCAGAACTCCGCCACTTGGCTGACCACCTTATCAGGCTGATCCAGATGTGGCGAATGACGGCAGTCCTCGAGTACCACCAGATCGACCGGCGCGTATGACCGATGCTCTAGCACCTCTATCTGGGCCAGTGTTCCGTATTGATCCTGCCGCCCCTGAATCGCCAGAACGGGAATCCGCAGATAGTCGATCACATCGGTCACGTCCCAATGAACAAAACCCGGATCAAGCCAGGCATCATTCCAGCCGCGAAACGCATTCTCAGGATCACGGTGATATTTCGCCAAGCGTGCGCCGAGGTCGGTCTGTTCAAATGCCACCCGCGCCGCAGCGATCTCTGCCAGCCCGAGAGGTTCCGTAAAATAATGCGGCGCCATCACAACCAAGCCCCGCACGCGGTGATCGCCGACGCTCCCGGCGTAGATGGTGGCGATTGTGGCACCGTCTGAATGGCCCAGCAAAACACCCCTCTTGAACCCGACCTGCTCTAGCACCTTGGGCAGAACGTCGATGGCCTCTCGCGTCATGTAATCCAGCGGGCGCGGCAGGGCCACCGGGTCCGATGCGCCATAGCCCGCGCGGGAATAGGCGATCACACCAAATCCGGTCGACTCTGCCAGGCGTGCAGGCAAATCGCGCCACAGCGCCACACACCCCAGACCTTCGTGCAGCAGAACGATAGACAGAGCCTCGGACGGGTCTGGCCCCCAGAGCCCGACTTCGAGCTGGAGGCCATCAATGCTAACAATTTGCGATCTCATGCGACGTCGCGCAGCTTGAACCGCTGGATTTTACCCGTGGCGGTCTTGGGCAGTTCGGTCACGACCTCGATCCAGCGCGGATATTTCCACTTGCCGATCTTGGACTTTACGAACTCCTTGAGGTCGTCCGCAGCTACGTTTCCAGACTTCAACACGACAAAGGCTTTGGGCTTTTCCAGCCCCTCATCGTCCCGTTTGGACACGACCGCCGCCTCAAGCACATCTGGGTGCGCAATCAACGCCTGTTCGATTTCGAACGGGCTGACCCAAATACCCGACACTTTGAACATGTCATCGGTGCGCCCGCAGTAGACAAACCGTCCTTCGCCCAGCGATTCATATTTATCGCCGGTCCGGGTCCATTCGCCCTCGAACGTACGGCGGGATTTCTCTCGTTGGTTCCAATAGCCTTCTGCGGCAGAGGGCCCACGCACCAGCAATTCGCCCACCTGACCTTCGGCCACATCGGCGCCAGCCTCATCAACGAGGCGCAGTTCATACCCCGGCACCGCAATCCCAGAGGACCCGTAATGCAGGTTGTTATCCCGGTTCGACAGGAAAATATGCAACATTTCTGTACTGCCTACGCCGTCCAGAATATCAATTTCCCAGATATCTTTCCATTTGCGTCCGATTTCTGCCGGCAGTGCCTCGCCCGCAGAAATGCAACGGCGGATCGGCGCCTGAGGGTGCGAACCCTGCTTTTCCCAATGGTGCAGCAGCGCCGCATACAGCGTCGGGACACCGCAATAGACCGTTGGGCGATAGGCCTCGAGGATGGCGGACACGCTATCGGGGGTCGGACGCGCAGACAGCAGGATCGTCGTCGCCCCAACCGACAGCGGAAAGGTCATGGCATTGCCAAGGCCGTAGGCGAAAAACATCTTGGCGACGGAAAAGACTGTATCGGTTTCCCGAATTCCCAGCACCTCAGAACCATAGGTTTCTGCGGTCGCGCGCAAGCTCCCGTGTACGTGCCGGACGCCTTTGGGTGTACCGGTCGACCCCGAGGAATAGAGCCAGAAGGCCACTTCGTCCGCGCAGGCCCCGACGGCAGGAACGGCTGGCGCGTCGGCCATGAACGCATCCCAGGACAGGGTCGACGGATAGCCATCGCCACCGATGACGACGATCTCTCTGAGGTCGGGACAATGTTCAAACGCTGGCAGAACGGTCGCCAGAAGCTCCGCAGAAACAAAGAGGATCGCCGCACGGCTATCGCGCAAAATCGCCTCGTAGACCGAGGCCGACAGCAGCGTATTCAGCAGGATTGGAACGACGCCCGCCTTGATCGATCCCCAGAAAATCTGCGGAAACTCGATCTGGTCCAGCACGATCATCGCCGCCCGCTCTTCGCGGCGAATGCCCAACCGGGATAGTGCGCCATGGACCCGGTCAGAACCTTCGGCCAACTGGCTGTAGGTCATGCTCCGTTTCAGCTCGACCGCCTCTTGATAGACGATCTTATCGCCGCGACCCTCGTTCAGGTGGCGATCGACAAAGTATACTGCGGAATTTTGATTATCTGACACGATAGATCCTCCCCGATCTATTGTCATTTTCCATTTGGCCTAGCGGCCAGTGAATTCGATCGCCCCCTGCGGGAGCAGGTAGACCACATAGGCATCGCCACCCGTGACAGTGGGATGGTGGTCCGAACCGGGGGCGTAGACATACCACCCCGCGTCAAAACCATCGAATTTCGGGTCGCCGTTGATCGGGATGATGGCCCCGATCTCTCCGGTCGTGTGGACGTGATGCGGCCCGGCGATATCCTTCATCCGCACGACATCGACGCTAAATTTCCCTGCATGGGTTTCGGGCTTGATCGGTCGGCCGAATTTGATCCCGCCATGTTCGCGCGCGCAGAGCCAGCCTTCGGCCTCTCCGGCTTCGCAGAGCCCGGCGAGCATGTGGAACTCTTCTCCGCCCTCTGGGAACAGCGCGTTCAGCTTGGCAGCCAGCGCCGCATGCAGAGGATCGTTTTCAATCGCCGCGGCAATACGCGACATGAGGTCGTTGAATGCATCAACAGACATGAAGCCCTCCCAAACTCCGAGTCGTTAGCATTATCTTGCATCATTATGCACAATATGCAAGATAATGCTAACGTTTTCCGGAATTTTTAGAGGGCAGCTTCGAATACCGTTTTGGCCATGGGAAAACGGCGCGCCGCGACTGCGGCGAGTCGCTCGATCCGGTGCGGATCGGGGTGCTGGGACATCGCAGCCCGCAGGCGGCTCCAGACGATTTGATGCACCAACTCGGCCGTTAGCCCCATGAATGCCGTGGCAACCGGCGCCGGATCGGCAAGGGCCTGAACCCGTGACCGCGCGGCCTGCCAATCTGCTAGCAGATCGGGGCGCTCTGCCGCCAAATCGGCCAAGGCATCCAGCGGGGCGCCCAGCCGCGCCAAACGCGTGACGAGCGCAAGCGCGTGAATCCCGTTCGCGCCTTCGTAAATGCGGGTGATGCGGGCGTCGCGGGCGATCTGTTCCATACGGTATTCGCGCAGATACCCATAGCCGCCCAGCACCTGAATCCCTAAATCAGCCGCCATCGACGCGGCATCGGTACAGAATACCTTGGCCACTGGGGTCAGGGCCTCGACCAGACCAGGGGCTTCGCCGGTTTCCAGCAGAACCAGCGCCAGATGCGCAATGCCGCGGCCGCCGATGGCCAGCATGTCCATGTCGTCCAGCATCCGCGCGACATCCGCGTGCTGGTCAATCGACCGCCCCCCCTGCACACGGTCCGCCGCATATTTCCGCGCGATATCGGTCGCCCGTGCGGCCAGTGCGGCCCCCTGCAAAGACACATCCAGACGGGCGTGGTTCATCATGGTGAACATCGCCTTTAGCCCGCCGCCCAGTTCCCCGACCAGTTCGGCCTCTGCACCGTCAAAGGCCAGCTGACAGGTCGGCGAGGCATGCAACCCCATTTTCTCTTCGATCCGGGTGACCGAAATGGCATTGCGCGTGCCATCCGCTCGCTCTGAGCGGGCAAGGAACAGTGACAGCCCCCTGATCCCGTCGTCCGAGGTCCGCGCGAGGATCAAATGGAACACCCCCTGCGACATGTCCTGATCACCGCCGGAAATAAATATCTTTTCGCCGGTGATCTTCCAGCCATCCTCATACACCGCCCGGGTACGCACACGCGACAGGTCGGACCCAGCGCCCGGTTCCGTCAGGCACATCGTCGCCAGCCAGTCGCCCGCAGCCAGCGGTGGGATATTTTGTGCCTGTTGTGCGGCGGTCCCAAAATGCATCAGGGTCCGGATCGCCCCGGGAACCAAGCCAGTCACCATCTGGAGCGAGATATTCGCGCCAGAAAATATCTCGGACGTGACACCCAGAACGGCGGCCCCCATGCCCTGCCCGCCGAATGCTTCGGGCGCGGTCAGGCCGCACCACCCCTGTTCCACATAAGACCGATAGACCGGCTGGAAACAGGGTGGCATCCGCACCCGGCCATTTTCCAGCACTGCGCCGACCCGGTCGCCCTCTTCATCGACAGGGGCAATCTCGCCCTCGGCAAAGGCTGCGAAATGCCCGGCGACTTCGCGCACCAAGTCTGAGTCCCAGTCGGGAATCCGATCCGCGCCCAGCGCATACAGGGAAAACAGAATATCATCCAGCGGGGCGGTGAACGGCTTCATAGGTCACTCCACAGCAAACAGGGAAATGCGAACGGCCTGCGCCAAACGCTGGCCCGATCCGACAAAGATCGTCCGATTGACCCATGCATAGCGGGGGTCGCCGGTTTCCAGCCGCGCGGCCGTGCGCATGTAGTATTCGGCAGGATCGACATCTTCGCCGCGGGCCAGTCTGGCCAAGACCTCGGCCGGACCATGACGGTAGCCCTGATTGACGATCTCGATCACCGCGCCATCATGGGTTTCAATGGCATAGCGGGCATCCAGAAACGCCAGCCCGCCGTCGTGGATCGTTTGCCAATCAGCACCGACATTCAGTATCCGGCCCGTGATTTCGCCGCTGACGGTGCCACCGACAATCGGGATAATGCGCCGCTGCCCGCTGCGTCCGTGGCCCAGTTCCGTGATGCCCGCCAGCGCCACATCCAGATCGCACACATGGCGCAGGCTCGGCGCCTCCATCACATCAACCCGAGCAACCGGGCGGCGTTGTTTTTGATGATATCTGGCCGGATTTCGTCCTTGATCGCGATTTTCTCAAAGTCCGACAGCCACCGTTCCGGACTGATCATCGGCCAGTCCGACCCGAAGAGAACCTTTTTCTTCAGGATCGAATTGCAGTACTTCACCAGAATTTCCGGGAAATATTTCGGCGACCAGCCCGACAGATCAATATAGACGTTCGGTTTGTGCTGCGCGACGGCCAAAGCCTCTTCTTGCCAGGGGAACGACGGATGGGCGAGGATGATCTTCATATCGGGGAAATCCACCGCGACATCATCCATGAACATCGGATTGGAATACTTTAGCCGCATGCCATTACCGGCACGCATCCCCGACCCGACGCCTGTTTGCCCGGTGTGAAACAGCGCGATACCGCCTTCCTCGGCGATGGCCTCGTAGAGATCATAGGCCATGCGGTCGTTGGGATAGAACCCCTGCATCGTCGGATGGAATTTGAACCCTTTGATGCCAAAGTCCCTGATCAGACGGCGGGCCTCTCGGGCGCCCATCTTGCCCTTGTGCGGGTCGATGCTGGCAAAGGGGATCAAAACGTCATCATGCTGGGCGGCCAGCGCTGCGACCTCTTCGTTTTTGTACCTGCGATAGCCGGTCTCACGCTCGGCATCGACGGGAAAGATCACCGCCGCGATGTTCTGATCGCGGTAATGCTGCGCGGTCATCTCGATCGTCGGCGGATGGTTCCACGGCGCGCCAAAGTACTTGGCCATCGTCGCCTGCAAATCGTCATAGCCATCATCGGCATGACAGCCACAGGGCTCTTCGGCGTGAGTGTGGATGTCGATGGCGCGAACCTTGGAAATATCGACCATATTCAGCTCCTTAGATGTGGATCACAGCTGGATCGTTGTCGTCATAGAGACGGGCCAGCAGTCCGGCACGCCGCGTCTGGATTTTGCGGAAGTTCAGGTTGCCCTTGGCGGTAATCTCGCCCTCTGCGATGGACGGCGGTTCGGTCATCACGATGGCCCGAAACACCTTGGTCGAGGACCCCTCGTCCGGGCGGGCATGCAGACAGGCGCGAATGGCTTCCGCAGCCGAGGGAATGACCAGCGCGCCGCCCTGATCCACAGCGTCACTGCGGTCACGCAGGGCCTGAGACGGAATAATCATGATCCCGATCTGGCTGCGATCTGCGCCCGTGATCACCACGTCCTGCGCCAAGCCGCCCAAGTCCCGTAGCAAATCCAGCCTCAGATTGGCCGCACGTACCCAAGTGCCGGTCAGCAGCTTGAAATCTTCGGAAATGCGGCCGTCGAATTTCAGCCCTTTGTTCACATCTGCCCGATCTACGAACTGCATCGCATCGCCGGTGACAAAGAACCCGTCAGGATCAAACGCCTCTGCGGTTTTGACGGGATCATTGAAATACCCCGGCATAATGTTGTCACCCTTGACGCGGACTTCGCAGCGCAGGTCCGCGTCCGGGATCAGCTTGACCACAACGCCGGGCATCGGCGCACCAACAATCCCAGAGCGGTCGGTCGGTTCGTGCTGGATCAGGCAGGCGGGGGCGGTTTCGGTCAGGCCCCAACTGCTGGTGAACAGCGGCACCTCGCCGCGCACATCGCGGGCCATTGCCTCTAGATCGGCCCAGACATCCTGCGGCAGCGACGCCCCGGCGTAGAACAGCATATCCAGATCGCGGAAATAGTTCTCGCGCAGGGCCACATCATTGCGGAGCGCATCGCGCAACATGGCAAATCCCACAGGCACGTTGAACGCCAAGGTGCCACCCAGCATGCCGAGGTTTTCGATCGTCTCTCCGATCAGCGCTGGCGTCGGTTTGCCGTTGTCGATGTAAAACGACCCGCCATTGGCCAACATCATGTTAAAGTTATGCGATCCGCCAAACACATGGTTCCACGGCAACCAGTCCACCACGCGGGGCGGACGGGTGCCCAGGAACGGCAGCACGGCCCGCAGCTGCACCTGATTGGTGCACATCATCCGGTGCGTGGTCAGAACGCCCTTGGGGCTGCTGGTGGACCCGGAGGTCATCAGGATTTTGGCCACGGTATCGGGGCCAACCTTGGCCAGCGCGGCCTCTGCATCTTCGCCCTCTGTCCGCAACAGATGATCAAACCGCAGGGCGCCGCGATAATCGCCATGCGAAATCAATTTCTGACAGCCATCGAACAGCGGTAGGTCGAGTGCATCAAAAAACCGCGCATCCTCGGCGTATATCATCGCCGGATTGATCAGCCGCTGGATGTGGTCGAATTGCACGCGGGCCGCCGGGATCAACGCATATTGCTCCGCAACCGGCACGGTCGGCGCGCCGATATACTGCGCGGCTAACGACAACAGACCATGATTGACCGAATTGCCAGAGATAATCAGGATCGGACGATCAGGCCCGATGCCATGCGCCAGCAACCCAGAGGCCAAGGCCCGCACCATATCCAACGCTTGGGAATAGCTGACCTCACGCCAGCCGGGGCCGCTACGTTCGGCAAGGAACGTGGCCTCAGGCGTCCGCGCAGCCCAATCCAGCAGCCAATCCAGGGTCCGCCCCGCGACCGGCGGCAGCGGAATGTTGGAGGTCAGCAGGATCGTCCCATCCGGCTGGACCGTCTTGTTCACATCATGGTGTTGGTAGCGATCCAATCCCATCGGCATGTCCTCCCACTTTGCCGTTTGCTTCGACCTTGCGAAGCATGGAAATCAGGGCCTGCCGCTCCTCGGTCGTCAGGCCTTGGGTCATTCGGTCGTCGTGCGCACGCATCGCGGACAAGGCGTCCTGATACAGAGCCTCCCCCGCCTCGGTCAGGGTCAGGCTATAGGCACGACGGTCGTTTTCGTCGCGGTCGCGGCTGATCAGATCAGCACGTTCCAGTTCATCGATGAGAACCACCAAATTCGGGCGCTCGATCGCCAGAATGTCCGCAAGTTGCGACTGTCGCAGGCCCGCGTTTTCGCGGATCACCGATAACGCGGACCATGTCACCATGCGCAGCGAAAACGGCGCGAGGGTGGCAGCCACATCGGTTTGCACCAGATGCAGGGCGCGCTTGATGTTGTAGCCAACAAATTCGCGCAGTGATCCGTCTTGATCCTGAGTCATGGTTTACCGAAACGTCGGGTTGCGCTTTTCCAGAAACGCCGCCAACCCTTCGATGGCGTCGGTGCTGGTCTGCGTCAGGGCCGCACAAAGGCTCTCGGTGAAGAGGCCATCAGCCTTGGACATGTCCTCGATCCGGGCCAGCGCCTGAATCATCACATAGTTGGACAGGGGCGCGTTGCTGGCGATTTTCCGGGCAAGGTCCATCGCCAAGGGCAGCGCTTCACCCTCACCCACCGCGTAATGCGTCAGGCCAAGGGCAAGCCCCTCAGCCGCACCATATTTCCGGCCCGTGAGCATCATTTCGATCATCCGGTCCGCCCCGAGGATCCGGCCCACACGGACCGAAGCCCCGCCGCCGACAAAGATGCCGCGCCGGCCTTCGGGCAGTTGGAAAATCGTCGATGGCTCGGCGATCCGCACATGGGTCGCTGTCGCCATTTCCAGACCACCGCCGATCACCGCGCCAAACATCGCGGAAATCACCGGCAGCCCGCCGAATTGAATCCGGTCCATCACCTGATGCCACGACCGGGAATGGCGCATCGTGCCCTCTGCGTCGCGCTGTTTATGCTCTGACAGGTCCAGCCCGGAACAATAATGCCCCGCTGTGCCGGTCAGAACCGCGACCTTGACCTCGGCGGGCGGATGGCTGAAAAACGCGTCCAGTTCCGCCAACAGTGCATCGGACATCGCATTACGTTTGTCCGGGCGGTTCATGGTTAGGACAGCGATACCGTCCTGAATGTCGATATTTACCAGCGTCATAGTCAATCCTCAGCGCGGCGGCAGGCGGGTTGCGCCATCCAGTCGGATGACCTCGCCGTTCAAATAGGGGTTTTCGGCAATCTGGCTGACCAAGAGGCCAAACTCGGCAGGGTCGCCCAGACGTGCCGGAAAGGGGATATTTTTCACGATGCCCGCAACGGTTTCATCCGGCAGTCCGGCCATCATCGGCGTATTGAACAGCCCCGGCGCAACCGCGTTGCAGCGGATCGCATGCTGGGCCAATTCCCGGGCGACAGGCAAACACATGGCGGCAATCCCGCCCTTGGATGCGGAATAGGCGGACTGGCCCAACTGCCCATCCTGATAGGCGGCAGAGGCGGTGTTGATGATCACACCGCGCTCTGCATTCTCCAGCGGCGGCAGGGTCAACATGGCCCGCACAGCATAGGACATCACGTTATAGGTACCGATCAGATTGACGCGAATGGTCCGCTCGAACGTGTCGATGGACAGTTTGCCCTCGCGGCCGACCATGCGGGCGGCCAGACCGATCCCGGCGCAGTTCACGACGATGCGCGGCGCGCCGATCTGATCCACAACCGACCCGATCGCAGCCTCGACGCTGGCCTCGTCCCCGACATCCACCTGCACGGCGATGCCGCCGATCTCTTGTGCGACCGCCTGTGCGCGTTGCAGATCGAAATCGAGAATAGCGATACGCGCGCCCTTGCCAGCCAGGACCCGCGCCGTCGCAGCGCCAAGCCCGCTGCCGCCGCCGGTCACAATCGCGACCTGTTCTGAAATCTGCATCAGCACCCTCCAACAAAAAAGGTATTCGACATAATCATTATGTCGAATACCTTTTTTTCAATCAAGCGATATCTGCGTCAGAGAAGGAACAATGTGATCGACGGAAACAGCACCAGAATGACCACGCGGATCATGTCAGAGGCCACGAAATAGGCGACAGCCTTGTAGGTTTCCACGAGGGGGGTCGTTCTCTCCATAGAGTTGATAATAAAGAGATTCATACCCACCGGCGGGGTGATCAACCCGACCTCTACGACGATCAGCGTCAGGATGCCAAACCAGATCGCCAGATGCTCTTGGGACAGGCCGAAATCCATACCCTGCATCACCGGCCAGAAGATCGGGATAGTCAGCAGGATCATCGACAGGCTGTCCATCACGCAGCCCATGATCAGATAGAACACGAGGATGATGACCATCACCATCATCGGCGCATAGCCTTGGGCCAGAACCCATTCCGTCAACTCTTGGGGGACCTGAGTCCGCGCCAAGAAACCGTTGTAGAACTTGGCGCCCAGAACGATCAGAAAGATCATCGCAGTCGATCGTGCGGTAGAGGCAAACGCCTCGCCCAAGGTTTTCAGGGTCAGTCCGCCGCTCAGCCACGCAATGATGCCCGTGCCCAGCGCACCGACAGCCGCGCCTTCGGTGGGGGTAAAGATGCCAAAGTAGATACCGCCAACGACGGCCCCGAACACCAATAGCACCGGCCAGACATCGAACATGGCCTGAAACCGCTCCCGATAGGGGATAGGTTCCCGCACACCGGCAGAGCCGGGGTTCATCCGGACGTAGACAGAAATGGTGATCACATAGCCAATCGCGGCCAGAACACCGGGGATAAAGGCGGCAAGGAACAGCTTGGCGATATTTTGCTCTGTCAGAATGGCGTAGATCACCAGAACCACAGAGGGCGGGATCAGGATGCCCAGCGTACCGCCCGCCGCCAGTGTCGCGGTCGAAAATCCGCCCGCATAGCCGTATCGGCGCAGTTCGGGCAATGCCACGCGCCCCATCGTCGCCGCGGTCGCCAGAGACGATCCGCAAATCGCGCCAAAGCCCGCACAGGCTCCGATGGCCGCCATGGCAACGCCGCCCTTGCGGTGACCCAGCCAGCTCTCGGCTGCCTTGAACAGGGCCTGAGACATGCCGCCAAGGGTCGAGAAATACCCCATCAAGAGGAACATCGGCACGATAGACAGCGAATAGTTCGAGAATTCGGAATAGGCCAACGTTTTCAATTGGTTCATCGGAATTTTCGTGCCGCCCGGCAGCATCGCCATCCCGACAAAGCCGATGACCAGCATCGCGAGACCGATCGGAACCCGCAGGAAAATCAGCCCGAGTACAATCGGAAAGGACCAAAGTCCCAATTCAAGCGCGGTCAATGTTCTGCCTCCGGCCCATCAAGAAGGATCATGCGGCCAGACACCAGTTCGGCCACGCGCACCAGCGAAACATAAATCGAAACCAGCACCGCGACGACCGCTGCGCCAAAGCTGGCCGCAAAGGCCCACCAGATCGGGAATTGCAGCAAGAACGAGGTATCGCCTCGCTTGATTTTGTCCTGCAAACCATCCCACAGCTTCCATGCAATCACGCAAATCACCACCGCGAACAACACCTCTGCGGCGGCGCGCAGGAAACGTTGGAGCGTCGGCGAAAAGAAGTTTGTGACGATATCGACCGTCGCATGGCTGGAGGAAATCTGACAGATCGGTAGAAACGCGAAAACCGTAAAGGCCATACCGGCCTCGACCAGTTCGAAATCGCCTGTCACAGGCCCGACCCCGTGGTCCAGCAGCCAGGCGGCAGCACCGCCAAAGACCGATTGCACCGCCGACAAATGCAGCACGCTAGCCGCGGTTCGCCCGACAATCGACAGGCAGACCAGCAAGATCAGCCCGGTCAACACTGTCCCACCAAGCATCGCCATCACATGGGCGAGCCTGTTCATAAATTTCTGCATCCCGAACCTGAAACGTATGAGTGTCAGAGTTTAGGCCGCAACAGGTCCCTGCTGCGGCCCAGCGGTCCGAATTTAGCCCTGATAGGCATCCATCAGTGCACGGGCCTGATCGATCAGAGCCTGACCGTCGATACCCTTGGACTGCATGTCAGCGACCCAGCTGTCGTAGATCGGCGCGACCAGATCACGCCACGGACCGGTATCGGCCTCGGGAACGGTGATGATGTTGTTGCCCAGATCGACGGCGATCTGACGGGCCGGACCATCGGCATCCGACTGTGTGCCGCCGGCGAAGATCGAGAATTCAAGACCCGAATTCTGGTCGATCACAGCCCGCAGATCCTCTGGCAGACCCTCGTACTTGTCCTTGTTCATAGCCAGAACAAAGGTCAGGTTGTACAGCGCCGGACCTTCGAATTCGGTGTGGTTATGCACCAGTTCCGGCACCTTGAGCGACGAGGTCACTTCCCACGGAATGGTGGTGCCGTCGATCACGCCCTTGGACAGGGCTTCGGACACGGCGGGGACCGGCATGCCGACCGGGGTCGCACCGACCAGCTCCAACAGCTGGTTCACCAGACGCGAGCCGCCGCGGATTTTCATGCCCTGCAGGTCAGCCGGCACGGTAACCGGCTTGTTCGTGTGGAACATGCCCGGACCGTGGACCCACGTGCCAAGGATATGCAGGTCAGCGAACTCGGTGTCCTTCATGTGCTCTTCGAACATCTGATAGAAGGCAGAGGAGGCCGCACGGGCATCGGACACCATGAACGGCAGCTCGAACACTTCGGTCGAGGGGAAACGACCCGGAGTATAGCCAACAACGGTCCAGCCGATATCGACAATGCCGTCCTGAACGTGGTCGATCAGTTCCGGCGGGGTGCCGCCGAGCGACATCGCCGCATAGCGCTCGACCTTGATACGGCCATTGGAATCCGCTTCTACCTTGTCTGCCCAAACGTCCAGAACCTGAACCGGAACGTTTGCCTGCGCCGGCAGGAAATGTTCCAGCGTCAGCGTGACCTCCTGGGCCAGCGACGCGGTCGCCGACAACCCCAAGGCAATCGCTGACGCCATTGCAGTCTTCAAAAACCCTTTGCGAGTGGTGATCATGTGGTCTCCTCCCTATTGACCCGGCGCTGGTTGTTCCAGTCACCCTATGTATCACTTGGCCAGATAGCAGGTCCTTTGCCGCTCCTCTTCGGCATCGGTTGACAGCTGGCCCCCTTCCATCCGATCATTGCACCCGCAACAAAATCAAGCGTTTTGTCCTGTGGATGAGCGGTCAGACAATTAGATATAATGCATAACCATTATTGTTTGTCACTAATTATTTCGAAACGTCATTCATCCGAACCCCGTGGAGTGGATGAGTCTGCCCTTGGCCACATCGAACATTATTGTGCGAAATATTGCAACTAAACAAAATGAAATCCGCAGAATTTTGCCAACAACGACAAAATTCTGCAAAATAGAACATAAAACCTACTCGGCTACGCCGATACGCAGCTCGATCGGGGCCAATCCGTCGATTCCCCCCACCAGCACATCCCCCGCCTGAACAGGCCCGACGCCTTCGGGTGTGCCGGTTAGAACGATGTCACCGGGGCGCAGGTGGTAGTATTTTGACAGATCCGCGATGATCGCCGGGACCGAATGAATCATATCCGCAATCGTCGCGTCCTGTCGGGACTGTCCATTGACGGTCAAATAGATCCGCTGATCCCCGGGCACAAAGTCGGCGGCACGGGTCACGGCCCCGAATATTGCAGAGTTCTCGAAATCCTTGGACAGGTCCCACGGGCGACGCTTGTCCTTGGCAACGGCCTGAAGATCGCGGCGCGTCATGTCCAGCGCGCAGCAATATCCGTAGATCACGCCGAGGGCATCCTCCGGCGCGACGCGAAACGCAGGCGCACCGATTACAAAAGCGAACTCCATTTCATGGTGATAGTCCGATGTCCCGAGCGGATAGGGGATGGTTGCCCCGCTCAGCACGGTCGCAGTGGGGTGTTTGGTAAAGTAGAACGGCGCTTCACGATCCACGACACCGCCCATTTCGCGGGCGTGGGCCTCGTAATTACGACCAACGCAGAAAATGCGTCCAACATTAACGCGGTCGTCCGATCCAACAATGGGCAGCGTCGGGGGTACGGGCAGATCAAAAAGGGGCATCAGGCTTTATCCGGATTGGGTCTACCCCACGTTGCCCCCAAAGATGCAATGGGTAAAGCCCTATCCCCGAGCCTCGGCCAAGGCCGTCGCAAGATCGGCCAGATGAGGCCGCGGACATGCGGACAGAACCTCGGCGACCAAGGCCCGGCAGCGATGCGGCGCGGCCTCCATTGGCAGCAGGGCCATCGCCCGCGGGTCCGTGCGCAGAATAATCCGCCGCCAGCGATGCAACACGATCAACCGCAGCACAGTCCTGGCCATAACATCCGAGTTCTGCCCCAGCGATTGCCGCAGAAGCCCCAGATCGGCAACCAGCCCGGCATGCCGCGCGACAATGGCGGACTGCTCTATCTGCGCGACGACCCACGCGGGCAGTGCATCCCCCGTCCAGCGCATCACCAGCGCATCGTCGATGATGTGATCGGCAACAATGACGCGCGGGGCGATGGCAAAGCCGTCTGCGCCATGGTCTGGTGCGGTAATGTTGATCCACAGATCAGCCGACCCCGTCACGCCGCCATAGATCATGCTCTGCGCTTCTTGGGTGCGGGTGCGGGCCATGGCCGACAAACGATAGGTGACTACACGCCCCTGCTTGTCGCTGTCGATCCACGCATCCTTGCGCAGGCGATGCAGCGCGACCCGCATTGCCTGCGGCTGCACTCCCATCCTCTCGACCAATGCGGTCAGGACGGGGCCTTCGACCCCCTGCCCTTCATGGGGCGCTAGATCCCCCAGGATCGTCACGATCAAGGACCAGACCTTGACCTCGGACAGGGGGAAGAACGCGGAAACAGCGGCAGGGATTGGCGGCACGATTTGGGTCATGCCGCGTTATAGCGGTCACATATGCAGGGGCCTAGTGGGCAACCATCGTCAACAGGTCATATTCCGCCACCTGTTCGCCATCCTGATTGCGGATCGCGACATGCCAGCGGATTTCGCCATACTCCGCATTGCGGAGGTGCTTGCCTTTGACGGTCAGTTGCACGCTGATCGACTCGCCTGCGGTGACAGGTTTCTGGAATGACAGGTTTTCCAACCCGGTGTTGGCCAGAACCGGCCCTTCGGCAGGATCGACGAACAGGCCCGCAGCAAAGGACAACAGCAAATAGCCATGCGCCACGCGGTCCGGAAAGAACGGGTTCCGCTTGGCGGCGTCGGCGTCCATATGGGCGTAGAAGGTATCGCCGGTGAATTCGGCAAAATGTTCAATGTCACCCATCGTCACGACGCGGGTCGGCGATCCAAAGGTCTCGCCCAGTTCAAGCTGCCCCCAAGTGCGCCGGAAAGGATGGACATCCTTGGCGATCTCGTCGGCACCCGGCACCCAACGTTTGCCAACGGCGGTAATCAGGTTCGCGCTGCCCTGCACGGCGGTCCGCTGCATGAAATGTTTGACACCGCGAATACCGCCCAACTCTTCGCCGCCGCCCGCACGACCGGGACCGCCATGGACCATATGCGGCATCGGCGATCCGTGACCTGTCGAATCCTTCATCGACTCGGCGTTGTTGAAATACAGGCGACCATGCCATGCGCCCGCCTGCTCGACCACCTCACGCGCGACAGCACCGTCGCGGGTGATGACCGACGCGACAAGGCTGCCACCGCCCCGGTTGGCAAGGTCGATCGCATGCCCCAGATCGCGATAGGGCATGATGGTCGAAACGGGACCAAAGGCCTCGGTTTCGTGGATTTTCACCGCCCGGTCGGGATCGGCACAATGGAACATCGTCGGGTTCACAAAGGCACCCTTTTCCGCGTCGGCACCCACCACGGTCAGCGACTCTTGGCCGCCAAAAACCCGCTCGGCCTCTGAGGCGATGATCGCAGCCTTGGCCAGAACATCGTCGCGCTGGTCGGCAGAGACAACCGCGCCCATATGCACGCCCTCGACCTTGGGGTCGCCGATCGTCGTCTTGGCCAGACGGGTCGAGAGCGCCTCGATCACCGGCTGAACCAGACCTTCGGGGGTGATAATGCGGCGAATTGCCGTACATTTCTGTCCCGCCTTGACCGTCATTTCACGGTGAACCTCTTTGATGAACAGCTCGAACTCTTCCGAGCCGGGCTGCACATCCGGCCCGAGGATCGAGGCGTTCAAACTATCCTGTTCTGCAGAAAACCGGACCGAGTTGCGCAACAGGACCGGGTTCGAACGCAGTTTCAGCGCCGTATCGGCGGAACCGGTAAAACTGACGACATCCTGCGCACCCAAGTGATCGAGCGTGTCACCCAGCCCTCCGGTCACCAATTGCAGCGCACCATCAGGCAATAGGCCCGATTCGATCATCATCCGCACACAGAGTTCGGTCACCTGACAGGTGGCAGTCGCGGGTTTGACGATGGACGGCACGCCCGCGATCAGGCTGGGGGCGAGTTTCTCCAACATGCCCCAAACAGGAAAGTTGAAGGCGTTGATATGGACCGCAACCCCTTGGAGCGAGGTATAAACGTGCTGGCCGACAAAGCTGCCGCCCTTGCCAAAGCGTTCGATATCACCGTCCAAGAGCAGGGTATCATCGGGCAATTCGACCCGCCCCTTTGACGCGTAGACAAACATCGTCCCGATGCCGCCATCCACATCGATCATGTGATCCGAGGCTGTCGCGCCCGTCGCAAAGGATATGTCATATAATGCACTTTTCCGCTCGGTCAGGTAGAGCGCCAGCGCCTTGACCATCTTGGCGCGCTGATGGAACGTCATCTTGCGCAGGGCTGGGCCGCCCTTGGTGCGGGCATGGTCCAGCATGGCGTGAACGTCCAGATCACCCCCGGCCTGCCCGATGATTTCTCCAGTAATCGCTGAAAAAACCGGACGCGCGCTACCGGTTGGGTTCGTCCACCGACCGGCGACAAAGCTTTGGATATTCTGAACCGTCATACTGTCCTCCGTTGTCGCCGCACGGGCGCCTGCGTTATTCATTGACCGATTGTTCGGCATATGCAACATATTGCTTATCACCGAGGAAGAGGAGCGCCGTCAATGACTGAATCCGTTCTGACGCAGGATTACGGAGATTGGGTTGAGATCACGCTCAATCGTCCCGATCGACTGAACAGCTTTAATCCGGACATGCATCTGGCCCTCAGAGGCGCGATCAGTGCGGCCGAGGGCAAACGTGCGATTCTGCTGACGGGGGCGGGGCGTGGGTTCTGCGCCGGTCAGGATCTAGGCGACCGCGATCCGCGAAAAATGGATGGCCCGCCAGATCTGGGCGAAACCGTTCGAACCTATTGGGCGCCGCTGGTGCGCAGCATCCGCAACTTCCCCGCTCCGGTGATCTGCGCCGTCAACGGGGTGGCCGCTGGCGCGGGGTCCAGCCTCGCCATCAATTGCGATATCGTGCTGGCCGCGCAGAGTGCGAAATTCATCCAATCCTTTGGCAAGGTCGGGCTGATCCCTGACACGGGCGGCAGTTGGCAACTGACCCGCCTGATCGGCGAGGCGCGGGCCAAGGGGCTTGCCATGACCGCCGAGCCTCTGCCTGCGCAGACCGCCGCCGACTGGGGCCTGATCTGGAAATGCCTGCCGGATACCGAGCTGATGACCGAGGCACGCGCGCTGGCCGCCCGCCTCGCGGCGGGGCCCAGCTTTGGCTTCGCCCAGACGAAACGCGCCATCGACGCGGCACAGACCAATTCGCTGGACGCCCATCTGGACCTAGAGGCCGAGTTGATGCGCGAATGTGGCCGCAGCGCCGACTATGCCGAGGGTGTGGCGGCCTTTCTGGACAAACGCGCGCCGGAGTTCACAGGCAAATGACCCCGCAAGACCGCGCCGAAAAATCCGCTGCCGCGATGATGGTGAACGACGAAACCCTGCGCTGGCTGGGCATGACACTGGACACCGTAGGCGAAGGAACCGCCGCGCTGTCGATGACCGTCGAACGCCCGCACTGTAATGGCCACGGCATGACCCACGGCGGCATCACGTTCACGCTTGCCGATACGGCCTTTGCCTATGCCTGCAACAGCCGCAACCGCGTGACCGTCGCCCAGCACAACATGATTTCCTATATCGCGCCGGGCCGTCTGGGGGACCGCCTGACCGCCACCGCCACAGAGTTAAAGGCCGGCCGCTCGGGCATTTACGACGTGACCGTCACCAATCAGGACGGCAAAGTGATTGCAGAGTTTCGCGGGTTGTCCCGCACCATCGATGGCACCCTGTTCGAGGAGGACGAATAGATGCTGGACCTGACGCCACCGCGCAGCAGCCTTGACCCCATTGAAATCGCGAGCCGGGACGAAATCACCGCGCTGCAACTGGACCGGTTGAAATGGTCGCTGCGCCACGCCTACGACAATGTGCCGATGTACCGCAAACGGTTCGACGAGGCGGGCGTGCATCCCGATGACCTGACATCGCTGGCCGATCTGGCCAAGTTTCCGTTCACCTATAAATCCGACCTGCGCGACAATTACCCCTTTGGCCTATTCGCCGTGCCGCAGGACAAAATCGCGCGGCTACATGCGTCGTCCGGCACGACAGGCAAGCCGACTGTCGTGGGCTACACCGCGACCGACATTTCCAACTGGGCCGATCTGGTGGCGCGGTCGATGCGTGCCAGCGGCACCCGTCCGGGGGACAAGGTCCACGTCGCCTATGGCTATGGTCTGTTTACTGGCGGCCTTGGCGCGCATTACGGGGCCGAACGTCTGGGCTGTACCGTGATCCCTGTCTCTGGCGGGATGACCGAACGACAGGTCATGCTGATCGAGGATTTCAAACCCCAGACCATCATGGTCACGCCCAGCTATATGCTCAATATCCTTGAACAATATCGCAAAGACGGCCGCGATCCGCGCGACTGCAGCCTTCAGGTCGGCATCTTTGGCGCCGAGCCGTGGACCAACGCCATGCGGTCCGAAGTCGAAGCCGCCTTTGATATGCACGCCGTCGATATCTACGGCCTGTCCGAGATCATGGGTCCCGGTGTGGCCAACGAATGTGTGGAAACCAAGGACGGGCTGCATATCTGGGAGGACCATTTCTACCCCGAGATCATCAACCCCGAAACCGGCGAAGTCTGCGCCGAAGGCGAGATGGGCGAGTTGGTGTTCACCACCCTGACCAAGGAGGGCCTGCCGATGATCCGTTATCGCACGCGCGATCTGACCCGCCTTCTGCCCGGAACCGCGCGGTCGATGCGCCGGATGGAAAAAATCACCGGTCGCAGCGATGACATGATCATCCTGCGCGGCGTGAACGTGTTCCCGACCCAGATCGAAGAGCAAATCCTGAAAATCGACACGCTTGCCCCGCATTTCCAGATCGAACTGCATACCCTAGGCCGGATGGATGCGATGCGTGTGATCTGCGAAGCCCATCCCCATGCCGCTGCCGACGCTGCCCGCGCAGCAGCGGCACTGGCGCTGGCCAAACGGATCAAGGATATCGTCGGGGTCAGCGCCGAGTGCATCATCGGTACACCGGGCACCGCGCCCCGTTCCGAAGGCAAGGCCAAGCGCGTCGTGGACAACCGGACCAAAGCCTGATGCCCCGCCCGATAGCCGATGATTACAGTGACAAGCGTGGCCAGCTGATGTCGGCGGCTGCGCGCATCTTTGCCGCCCAAGGCTATGCCGGCGCGGGCATGGCCGGAATTGCAGCGGCGGCGGGCATCTCCAAGGGCAACATCTATCACTATTTTTCCAGCAAAGAGGACCTGCTGTTTGCGCTACTGGACGATTACCTCGGGCGGCTGCGTACGCGGATTTGTAGCCTCACCCTGCCCGACGATCCCGAAGACGCCCTGCGTCTGACCCTGCGCGAAATCCTGCGGGCCTATCGCGGCGAGGATCTGTTGCACAGGGTGCAGATGAACGACCTGACCGCGCTGCCGCCAGATCGACAAGAGCCGCTCAAGTCCTATCAGAGGGACATCCTGCGATGTGTCGCGGATCGTTTGCGCCCGTTTGATGTGGCTGACCCGCGGACGATTACAATGTCGATTTTCGGCATGCTGAACTGGTTTTTTATGTGGAACGCAGCCGCGGATGACGCGGCCCGCGATGCCTATGCGAACACCGTTTGTAATCTCGTTCTAGGCGGGCTGCCGCGCCTCTAATGTTCGTCATAGGTGACGGTAACGCGGTCCGTCAAAGGGTAGCTCTGACACGACAGGACAAAACCCTTTTCGACCTCGTAGTCCTCTAGCGCGTGGTTTGTCAGCATTTCCACTTGGCCCTCGATCACCCGGCATTTGCAGGTGCTGCACACTCCGCCCTTGCAGGCGTAGGGCGCATCCAGATTGGCGCCCAGCGCCGCATCGAGGACCGAAGTCGTCCGCCCCGCCTGAACCGTGCGGGTGGTGCCGTCGATGGTGACGGACAGGTCATAGGTTCCAGCGCCGTCTGACACCGCATCGATCACTCGTTGCGGCAGTCGGCCCGGTTGACCGCTGGCAAAGAGTTCGAACTTGATCTGCTCGTCCGTCAATCCATGGCTGCGCAGGCTCTCGGCAATCGTCAGCATCATCGGCTCTGGCCCGCAGATAAAGGCGGTTTTGACCGTCGCCACATCGACCCAGCCCGAAAAGAGCGCACGGCATTTTTCGGCATCCACGCGGCCGGTAAACAGATCAATGTCCTGCGCATCGGTTTCCAGAACGTGGATCACCGTAAACCTGCCCATATAGCGGTTTTTCAGATCCTCCAGCTCTTCGCGGAACATGATCGTGTTCACGGCGCGGTTGGCGTAGATCAGGTTGAAATGGCTCTGCGCCTCTTCGGCGAGGATGGTTTTCAGGATCGACAGCACCGGCGTGATGCCGGAGCCACCTGCAAAGCCGACATAATCTTGCCGCGCCGCATCACCAATCGGCACGTGGAAATTGCCCATCGGCGGCATCGCCTCGATCACGTCGCCGGGGCGCAGTGTGTCGTTGGCCCAGGTGGAAAATGCACCGCCCGCCACCCGTTTGATCCCGACCTGCAACAGGCCCTCGCCGCGTCCAGCGCAAATCGAGTAGGACCGACGCAGTTCTACCCCGTCGAAGTCGTGCCGAAAGGTCAGATATTGCCCGGGAATAAAGGTAAACGCCGCTGGGTCCGCTGGCTCCAAGGTGACCACGATGGCCTCGCGAATGGTATGCTGGATGTCGGTTACGCGGAGCGGGTGAAAGCGCGACATTGCGGCCTCTCTAGATGCATTTGAAATAGTCAAAGGGTTCCAGACAATCCCGGCACCGCCACTGCGCCTTGCAGGGGGTTGACCCGAACTGGCTGATCTTTTCGACGTCTGTCGATGCGCAATGCGGACAGCGCTGCGGGCCGCCGGACGGCTGCGGCGGGGCGATCCCATAGGCCTCCAGCTTGGCCTTGCCGCTGTCGGTCATCCAATCGGTGGTCCAAGGCGGGGCAATTTGCCGGCGGATTTTCACCGCAACGCCGCGCGCCGACAGGGCCGTCTGAATGTCCATCTCTATCACACGGGTCGCAGGGCAGCCGGTATAGGTCGGGCTGATAGTGACAACCCATTCGCCGCCTACCTGATCAACGCTGCGGATGACGCCCAGATCGACCAGCGAAATCACAGGTATTTCCGGGTCCGGGACTTGGCCCAGCCACTCCCACATCTGTTGGATCGTCGCCGTCACCAGCGCGCGTCCGGATAAGACCGTGGCAGCACCTGCATCACGGCGAGCATATGCCCCAGATGTTCGGTATGGCGGCTACCGTCCCGCCCACCACGATGGGCAAAGCGGCTATCGGTCAGGACCAGCGTTGCCTCTTGAATCGTGTCGGCGATAATCGCATCAAACCCGCTGCGCAGTGCGGCCAAATCCGGAGCGATCCCCTGCCGTGTCATGCGATCATCGACCGCATCGGGCTGGAACAATTCCCCCATATAGGGCCAGAGCCGATCCAGCGCCGCCTGCATCCTGTCGTGACTCTCGGCCGTGCCATCCCCCAAACCGATCACGGTATCTGCCGAACGTTCCTGATGATAGCTGACTTCCTTGAGCGATTTCATCGCGATGGCGGCGATCCGGTCATCCTGACTTTCACACAATCCGGTCAGCATCAGTTTGTGCCAGCTATCGAATAGAAATTGCCGCATCAGGGTGTGGCCAAAGTCGCGGTTCGGCAGTTCGACCAGCAGGCAATTCCGAAAGTCCCATGCGTCACGGCGAAACGCCAGATCGTCGGCGCTACGCCCCTCCCCTTGGACTTCGGCCGCCAGACCCAGCCACATCTGCGTCTGCCCGATCAGGTCCAGCGCCGTATTGGCCAGCGCGATATCCTCTTCGAGAACGGGCGCGTGACCGCACCATTCCGACACCCGATGCCCCAGCACCAGCGTGTTGTCGCCCATACGGCAAAGCCATTCGAACAGATCCGGCATCACATCGCCCCAACGTCGTCAGGGATGTCGAAAAACGTCGGATGTCGATAGACCTTGGACCGGGAGGGGTCGAACAACGGCCCCTTGTCCGAGGGAGAAGAGGCCGCGATCTGCGCCGCCGGAACGACCCAGATCGACACGCCTTCATTGCGGCGCGTGTACACATCGCGGGCGTTCTTGATCGCCATTTCGGCGTCTGGCGCATGCAGCGATCCGACGTGACGATGGCTCATCCCATGCTGTCCGCGAATGAACACTTCCCAAAGGGGCCACTCGTTGCTCATCTCTGTCTCCTCACTCGGCCGCGACGCGGCGCGCGCGTTTTTTCGCTGCGTGGGCCATGAGCCCGTCGCGCACCCATTGACCCTCGGACCATGCAGTTTGACGCGCCTCCATGCGGTCGGCATTGCAGGGACCGTTGCCGCGCAGAACATCGAAAAACTCGCCCCAATCCGGTTCGCTGAAATCATAGTGGCCGGTTTCCGGGTTTAGCCTCAGGTTCGGGTCCGGGATCGTCAGCCCGAGGAATTCGGCCTGAGGCACCGTCTGATCCACGAATTTCTGTCGCAATTCGTCGTTCGAGTTGATCTTGATCCGCCACGCCATGTTCTGGGTGGAATGGATCGACTCGGCATCGGAGGGGCCGAACATCATCAGCGACGGATACCAGAACCGATTGAGCGCATCCTGCGCCATCCGTTTCTGCGCCTCTGTGCCCTGCGCCATCTTCATCATGATGTCGAAACCCTGACGCTGATGGAAACTCTCTTCCTTGCAGATGCGGATCATCGCGCGACTATAGGGGCCATAGGACGTCCGCTGGAGCGGCACCTGATTCATGATCGCTGCGCCATCGACCAGCCAACCGACCGCGCCCACATCGGCCCAAGTCAGGGTCGGGTAGTTAAAGATCGACGAATACTTCATCCGGCCAGACAGCAACTGTTCTGTCAGGTCGTCGCGGCTAATGCCCAGCGTTTCGGCTGCGCAATACAGATACAGCCCATGCCCCGCTTCGTCCTGCACCTTGGCCAGCAGGATCGCCTTGCGTTCAAGGGTCGGCGCGCGGGTGATCCAATTCCCTTCGGGCAACTGGCCAACGATTTCGGAATGCGCATGCTGCCCGATCTGGCGGATCAAGGTCTTGCGATACCCCTCGGGCATCCAATCCTTGGGCTCGATCCGCTCGCCCGCGTCAATCCGCGCCTGAAAGGCGGCCAACTGCTCGGCATCTTCGGTCGTCGCCTCTGACTGGATCATCTGTGCATACATTGCAGCATCCTCCGTTCGGATCGGCGGAGGGCCATGCTGGGCGCCAGCGCCACAGACATTCGGTCACGGACGCCCTCCCCAGATTGCCCGTCCTTCGTAAATACTACTGATATCCGGCCTGCGTCAAATTAAATGTTACTAATTTTTAAAATGTAAAAATTTCGGTAACTCTTTTATGCCGTCAGAACGACCCACCCGATCGCTGCACCGCAAAAAAACATGAGAGTGCCAGAAATAGACAGGCCCTCGAACATGTCAGAGCGCGATCCCTTGCGACGCACCGCATGACATATTCGAGGGCCATCTGGGCCAGCGCAGTGTTCTCCTCCAAAAACCCTACACGGCCGCGCAGTACCGCCCGAATTGGGCTGCCCGCGCAAATTTCACGTCGTCGATACAACGACTTCCGACTCACCCTTTGGACAATGACCTAACGTTACGTCCGAAGTCAAAGCCCAGAAGGCATCATAGACTTTCGTATACATAACCACAGATATCGTGATTCTTGCAACGACCGAATGGTTTCGCCGTAAAATTGCGCGCGTTCAACGTCGGGTCTGTCAGACGTCAATCCAGCATTCTTTTGCCGATGATTGCTGGATCATTTCGACAAGCGTTTGAATGCGCTCGCCTTTGCGGAAGTTGAAGGGCTCTGCCGACCGTCCTGCGATGGCATCAAGATATCCGGCAACTTCAATAGCCTTTAGATCGTTAAATCCAAGGTGATGCCCTGCTGCAACGCAGAAACGACCGTAGGGCGCATGTGCCGGCCCCGCCTCGATTCGGCGGAACCCACGCTGACCGACCTTGTCGTCGGCGCTGTAGAAATGCAGCTCGTTCATCCGCTCTTGGCTGAACACCAGCGCACCCTTGGTTCCGTAGACTTCCCAATCGTGTTGCATATTGCGCCCTGTGGCCAGCCAGTTCGCCTCGATGCTGCCAGAGGCGCCGTTGGCGAACCGCAGGAAACACCGACCGATGTCATCGACGGTGACCTCTTTGGGGCCATCCTTGGACGGGCGGGAGGGGATGTGGTTGACGCAATCGCCCATCACGCGGGTGATCGGTCCCAGCAGATATTCCGCCGTGGCAAGGGCGTGGCTGCCGATGTCGGCCAGTGCGCCGCCGCCAGCCGCATCATGCCGGAACCCCCAAGGTGTGTTGGGATCGGCCATGTAATCTTCGGCATGAACGCCGCGATAGCTACGGATTTCGCCCAGATCGCCATTGGCGATCATCGCCCGCGCCGCAGCAAATAGCGGGTTGCACAGGTAGTTAAAGCCAACCTGCGTCTTGATCCCTGCGGCCTCGGCGGCATCTGCCATTTCCCGTGCGTCCGCCGACAACGGGGCCAGCGGCTTTTCACAGTACACATGTTTACCCGCCGCGATTGCGGCCAGCGCCATTTCCTTGTGCAGGGCGTTCGGGGCGGTGATATCGACCACATCAATCGAGGGATCGTTGACCATCGCCCGCCAGTCGTCGGTCGCGGCAGCAAAGCCCAACGCGTCAGCGGCCCGCTGTGCGACATCCATGTTGATATCGGCGAGGACGGCGAGTTCGACGTCATAGGCCAGTTCAAAAACTCGCTGGGCCGCAGCGAATCCAAATACATGGGTCTTGCCCATAAAGCCCGAGCCGATCAGGCCAAGTCGCAGTTTTTGTTTCATGGAATCCCTCCCTAGGTTGGCGGCAATCTGCGCAAAGGGCACAGAACCGCCAAGGGGAGAGGCACGAATTGACCCCTCAATCCTGACGAAAAACGCATCGCCAGACTGAGGGGAATTCGTCAGACCGCCAAAGGCATCGCCGCCAGCGCGTCGGCGTGAAAGGGACAGGCCACCATATGGCCGCCGCCCCGGTCGACCTTGGCCGGAATATCCCGTGCGCAGGCCTCGCGGGCAATGGGACAGCGGGTACGGAACACGCAGCCCGAGGGCGGCGCTAGGGGCGAGGGCAACTCGCCCTGGATCACCATCCGCGGGCGCGCCTTTTCCAGACGGGGATCAGGGACGGGAACCGCCGAAATCAGGGCCCGCGTGTAGGGGTGGCTGGGATGGCGGATCAGGGTGCCGGACTCGGCCTCCTCCATCATGCGCCCCAGATACATCACCGTAATCCGGTCAGAGATATGTTTCACCACACTCAGATCATGCGCGATGAAAATCATCGACAGGCCTAGATCGCGCTGCAGCTCCATCAACAGGTTGACCACCTGCGCCTGGACCGACACATCGAGAGCCGAGACAGGTTCATCGCAAATCAACAGACGCGGACGCACCACGAGCGCGCGGGCAATCCCGATCCGCTGACACTGACCGCCCGAAAACTCATGCGGATAGCGGTTGATCAGGTTCGGCAGCAGGCCGACCCTCTCCATCATGTCCTGCACGCGTTTGCGCACCTCGGGCCGGGGCAGATCGGGGTGATGGGTTACCAACGGTTCGGCGATGATATCGCCAACCGTCATCCGCGGGTCCAAGGCCGCCAGAGGGTCCTGAAACACCATCTGGATGTCTTTGCCAAACGGACGGCGCTGCGCTGCGGTCAGACCGGCGATCTCTTGACCGTCGAATTGAACCGAACCGGCCGAAATCGGCGCAAGGCCGATCACCGCCCGGGCGACGGTGGATTTGCCAGAGCCGGATTCGCCCACAACGCCCAGACATTCGCCCGGCATCACGTCAAAGCTTACACCGCCAACCGCATGCAGTTTGCGCGGCGGCGTCCATGGCCAAGCGCCGGGGCGCGGCACATCAAAGGTCACGCGCAGGTCACGGACAGATAACAAAGGTTGGGCCATTTACGCGACCTCCTCTAGTGCGGCGTGACAGGCACGGCGACGGGTTCCATCAACGGCGAGCACCGGACGCACCGTCGTACAGCGGTCCTGCGCAATGTCGCAGCGGGGACTGAACGGACAGCCCGCAGGCAAACGCGACATGTCGGGCGGCTCGCCCGCGATGGTTTGCAGCATGTCGTCGTCCCGGTCGAACCGGGGAACGGCACGCAGCAGTCCCGCCGTGTAGGGATGACGTGGCGCGTCAAACAGGTCCTGTGTCGGCCCTTCTTCCATGATCTGACCGCCATACATGACGAGGGTGCGATCGCAGAACCCGGCCACCACGCCCAGATCGTGGGTGATCAGAATGATCGCTGTGCCAAAATCGCGGCGAATGTCGCCGAACAGTTCCATGATCTGCGCCTGCACAGTCACATCCAGCGCGGTCGTCGGTTCGTCAGCAATCAGCAGATGGGGCCGACAGAGCAGCGCCATCGCGATCATGATCCGCTGCCGCATCCCGCCGGAAAATTCATGCGGGAACATCGTGATCCGCGCCTTGGCGTCGGGAATACGAACGGCGTCCAGCATCCGTGCGGATTCGGCTATTGCCTCAGATTTGGACATGCCTTTGTGCTGGGTCAGCACCTCGGCCATCTGATCCGAAATCCGCATGTAAGGATTCAGGGACGTCATCGGGTCCTGAAAAATCATCGCAATTTCTTGGCTGCGGATGCGGTTCAGATCACGCGTGCGCATCGACAACAGATCGCGCCCCTCATAGAGCGCCTTGCCGGTGGCCTGACCATTGCGCGCCAAGAGACCCATCGCCGCAAAGGCGGTCTGGCTCTTGCCTGATCCACTTTCTCCAACGATGGCAAGGGTTTCGCCCTTGTCGATCTGGAACGAGACGCCGTTGACAGCATTCACCGGCCCGTCGCCGGTGCTAAAGGTGACCTTCAGGTCTTGGACATCTAAAAGAGCCATATCAGCGATCCTTCGGGTCGAGAGCATCACGCAACCCATCGCCGACAAAGAAGAAGGCATAGAGCGTGATCAGAAAGAAAAACAACGGGAAGATCAGCATCCAAGTGGTGCCATAGTTCAACTGGCTGGCCCCGTCGGAAATCAACGCCCCCAGAGAGGTCATCGGTTCCTGCACACCCAGACCGAGGAAGCTGATAAAGCTCTCGGTGATGATCAGTTCCGGCACCAAGAGCGTGGCATAGACCACCACGATCCCTGCGAGGTTCGGCACGATATGACGCAGGATGATGACGATAGGTTTGACGCCAGAGGCAATCGCCGCCTCGACGTATTCCTTGTTCTTGATGGTCAGGGTTTGCCCCCGCGCGATACGGGCCATGTTCAGCCACGACATCAGGCCGATCCCGACAAACAGCATGATCATCGACCGGCCAAAGATCACCAGCAGAAGGATGATCACGAACATGAACGGAATGGCGATCAGGATATCGACGATCCGCATCATGATGCTATCGACCTTGCCTCCGAAATAGCCGGAAATCGCCCCGTAGAGCGTGCCGACCACCACCGCGACCAGACTGCCGATCACGCCCACCATGATCGAAATCCGGGTGCCCTGCACCACGCGGGTGTAGAGATCGCGTCCCTCCTTCTCGAGGCCAAAGTAATGGCCGTTTTCAAGCGAGGGTACGCCCAGTTCCTTGATGTTGCCGCGCAACATAAAATCGACATAGTCCGGTTGATGGGGGCTGATGTAGCCGCCAAAAATTGCAAACACAAAGACCAGCATCAGCACGATCAATGACACCAAGGCCGCGCGGTTGCGGGCAAATCGGGTCATGGCATCACGCCACAGGCTGCGCCCCTTGATTTCGGCGCGGTGGGCCGCATCAAGGATCTGGTCCGGAGAGGTGCGAGAAGTCAGCATCAGAGCCCCCTCAATAACGGATTTTCGGATCGATCCACGCATAGAGCAGATCGACGATCAGGTTGAACACGATGGTCAGGACACCCATCAGGATCGTCACGCCCATCATCACCGAATAATCGCGGTTAAAGGCGGCGTTCACAAAGAACTGCCCGATCCCGCCGGTCGAGAAATAGACATCGACCACGACCGAGCCGGTGATCATCAGCACAAAGGCGGGCCCGAGGTAGGACAGCACCGGCAACATCGCCGGCTTCATCGCGTGTTTCCAGATGATCCGCGACATCGGCAGCCCCTTGGCGCGGGCGGTGCGGATAAATCCGGCGTTCAGCACCTCGAGCATCGAAGACCGCGTGATCCGGGCGATAGACGCCATGTAGGAGGTGGACAGAGCGATGACCGGCAGCACGACATATTGCCATTGTCCACCGTTCCAGCCACCCCCCGGCAGCCATTGCAACCACAGGGTAAAGACGATCACCAAAATCGGCGCCATCACAAAGTTCGGCAGAGACTGCGCCCCGATCGACAGGCCAACAGCGAAATAATCCAACCAGCTGTTATGCTTGACCGCCGCGGCGACACCCAGCGAAATACCGGCGACCACGGCCACGACGAAGGACCAGAACCCGTAGACAAAGGTCACAGGAAAGCCCTGACCGATGATCTGGCTCACGGTACGGTCCCGATATTTGAAAGACGGTCCAAAGTCGAACTCGGTCACGATCTTCCAGATATAGTTGAAAATCTGTTTCCAATACGGCTGATCCAGCCCGTATCTGGCCTCGATATTGGCCAGCACCTGCGGCGGCAGCGGACGTTCTGCATTGAACGGGCCACCGGGTGCGGCGAACATCAAAATGTAGGATAAAACGACCAAAACAAGGATCGTGGGCACCGCCACAGCCAGGCGGCGCAGGATGAAGGCGAACATTCCCGTCCCTCGCGCTTCTTAGAAAAGGATCGCGCCCCCTGAAACTCAGGAGGCGCGGATGACTAAAGGGGCCGGATTACTCGGCGACCTTGTAGAGTTGGCGGGAATACCAAGTCTGCTGCACGTTATCGAGCGGCCACCCTTTGACAGCGTCATTGAGCATGAACGCAGCCGCATAGTGGTAGATCGGGATCACCGGCATCTCTTCGGACACGATGTGTTCGATCTCGGTGTAGTTGGCGCTCGGGTCTTCCATGGTCTTGGCGCTGGCCAACAGTTCGTCAACGCGGGCATTGTTGAACTTGGAGTCGTTATAACCAGAGCCGGAAGCCATCAGGTCGAGGAAGGTCGAGGCTTCGTTGTAGTCACCACACCAGCCGGCGCGCGATATTTCAAAGCTGCCGTTGCCACGGGCTTCGAGGAAGGTCTGCCATTCCATGTTGCCCATCGTGGCCTCGACGCCCAGCGTCTGTTTCCACATCTGGCTCACGGCAATCGCGATCGACTTGTGCGCTTCGGAGGTGTTGTAGAGAATTTCCAGCTTCAGCGGGTTGTCCGCGCCATAGCCAGCCTCGGCCATCAGGGCCTGCGCCTTGGCGTTGCGCTCTTCCTGCGTCATGGTCGCAGCCGGAACCTCGGGCACCTCGAAACCGGCGGTCGCGCCGGGGGTAAAGGTGTAGGCCGCGATCTGGCCAGCGCCCAGCACGTTGTTCACGATGATGTCGCGATCCACCGCGAGGCTGAGCGCCTGACGGACGCGCACATCATGTTCCCACTCGGGCGAACCGTCGCGCAGGTTAAAGTTGTAGTAGTAGGTGCACAGTTCCGGCACCGAAATCGCTTCGGTCGGATACTCGGCCGACAGGGCGCCATACTGGCCGGTCGGCAGGGTTTCGGTCTTGTCGACTTCGCCAGCCTGCCAGCGGGTCAGGGCCTGGTTTTCGTCGTTGATCACCAGACGGGTCACTTCGGTGATATAGACGTTGTCCTTATCCCAGTAGGTGTCGGACTTGGCGCGGACCAGACGTTCCTGCTGAACGTGTTCGGTCAGAACATAGGCACCGTTGCCGACAAAGTTTTCCGGCTGGATCCATTCCGCACCCTTGGCCTCGACCACATGCTGCGGCACGGGGAAGGTCGTGGTGTGGGTCACCATTTCCGGGAAATACGGCAGCGGCTGGGTCAGGGTCACGACCAGCGTATGATCATCGGTTGCGGCCACGCCCAGCGTATCCGGGGTCGCTTCGCCCGCGATGATTTCGGCGGCACCGGCAACCGACATCAGCTCCATGTACCATGCGTAGGGCGAGGCGGTTTCCGGGTTCGCAACGCGCTGCCAAGCAAAGACGAAATCGCTCGCCTTGACCGGGGTGCCGTCGGACCACATCGCTTCGGGGCGCAGGTGGAAGGTATAGGTCAGCTTGTCGTCGGACACGTCATAGCTGGTGGCGACGCCGGGGATCGGGTTGCCTTCGCGGTCCTGGTTCATCAGGCCTTCGAACAGGTCGCGCACCACGGCGCTGCCTTCGACGTCTTCGACCAGACCCGGATCGATCGAGGGGCTCTCGTCAATGGTTGCGTAGACAAAGGTCTGCACATCGGCCAGCGCTTCGCCGGTTTCGGGGTGCGTGCCGGCCGCCATAGCGACGCCAGCCGCCAGAACCAGCCCGGCGGCGGTGGTAGCGGTCAAAAGATTTTTGAGTTTCATGTTTTGTCTCCCTGTACGTGCGCTGAACGCATCTGGTTGGGTTGCGACGTCAGACGTCGAATGACGGAATATTTTTGATCATATGGTTAGAAAGCAAGCCCTATTCCGCTCTTTGCCGTCGCGTCATGATGAAAGTGTGCAACCATTCGGTGCAAAAGTCCAAACTTTGATCGCATCTCTATAAAATGCCCGCACGTCATGAACGATAACGTCATCGCGTTGACATGACCTAGATCAATACTGGGCGGAGTTATTTGCGCGACAAGCCCCTAAGCCATTCGAACGGCACAGAGATTAAGGAACGCCCATGCATTTGACCAACACCCCGTTTGATGAACTGGTCGTCGGGCAAACCGCCGAGATGCGCCGACTGGTGACGCCGGACGATCTCTATGTGTTTGCCAATGTATCGGGCAATTATAACCCGATGCACCTGCCGGCCTATGATGGCGACGGCGACGGGCGGCCCGACAGCATCGCGCCGGGGATGTATGTGGCGTCGATGATCGCTGCGGTCTTGGGCACAAAATTGCCGGGACCGGGAACACTCTACCACCAGCAGAGTCTGACCTTCCATTCCCGCGCCCATGCAGGCGATGATCTGATCTGCCGGGTTACGGTGCTGTCAAAATCCGCCGTTGGTCTGGTGACCTTTGCGACCGAGGTACGGAACGCCGCCACGGAGGATCTGATCCTCGAAGGTCAGGCAGTGGTCGCGGCACCGACCCGCAAATTCGACCGCGATGATATCGAGGTGCCGCGGTTGGTTGTCGAACGTCACCGCCACTTCGAGGCGCTTCTCGAAAAAGCGCGGGCCCTGCCACCGCTGGTCACTGCCGTTGTCTGCCCCGAAGAGGAAAAATCGCTACAAGGGGCGCTCTTGGCTCATCAAGAGGGGATCATCACCCCGATCCTGATCGGGGCTGCCGATCGCATCCGGACGCTGGCCCGGGCGCTGGGTGCCGATCTATCCGGCATCGAAATTCGGGACGTCCCGCTGCATCAGGCTGCTGCGCTGGCCTGCGATCTGGTGCATCAGGGCCGCGCTCAGGCGGTGATGAAGGGGCACCTGCACACCGACGAATTGCTGCGCCCGATGCTGGACCGGGATCGTGGGCTGCGCATGGGACGCCGGTTCACCCATGTGTTTGTCATGGACGTGCCGGGCATGCCCGAACCGATCATGGTCTCTGATGCAGCGATCAACATCGCGCCCGATCTCCAGACCAAGGTCGACATCGTGCAAAATGCGATTGATTTGGCCATTTCCATTGGCATCGACCCGCGCGTCGGGGTGTTATCCGCCGTGGAAACCGTGACCCCGGCCATTCCGTCCTCTATCGATGCCGCATTGCTGTCGAAAATGGCCGAGCGCGGACAGATACGCGGCGGTCAGGTCGATGGCCCGCTGGCGATGGACAATGCCGTCGATATCGGCGCCGCAAGGACCAAGGGACTACGCGGCAATGTCGCCGGTCATGCCAACATCCTGATCGTTCCCGATATCGACGCGGGGAACATGCTGGCAAAACAACTCGCCTTTGTCAGCCACGCCGAAGGCGCCGGGCTGGTCATCGGGGCCAAGGTGCCGGTTATTCTGAACTCGCGCTCTGATAGTTCGATGTCGCGACTGGCGTCTTGTGCCGTTGCCGCGCTTCACCATGCCCGCGTGGCAGGAGACGTCTGATGTCGGTCATTCTCACGCTGAATGCTGGATCATCTTCGTTGAAATTCTCGGCCTATCACGCAGAAACCGATGCGCTCATCGCCTCGGGCAAGGTGGACAGGATCGGGCCGCAGGCGCGGCTGTGGGCGCAAGATGCGGCAGGCAGTGAATTGCCGGCGGTGGATCTACCACTTTCCACCAATCTAGCGGCGATTAAAGCTGTCGTCGTGGCACTGGCCCCTGTGATTGGCAGCACTCCGGTCGTCGCCGTCGGGCATCGCATCGTCCATGGCGGGCTAGAGTTTGACAGGCCCGTCATCCTGACCGACACCATCCTGACCCGGCTCGCGGCGCTGGAACCCTTTGCGCCGCTGCATCAACCGCACAATCTGGCGGGCGTCAGAGCGGCGATGGAGGCCTTTCCGGATGCAATTCAGGTCGGGTGCTTTGACACGGCGTTTCACCGGCACCATCCCTTTGTGAATGACACCTTTGCCCTGCCGCGCTACTATTACGACCGCGGCGTGCGCAGGTACGGGTTTCACGGGCTGAGTTATGACTATGTCACCTCGCGGCTACAGACCATCGCGCCCAGCCTCGCCGAGGGCCGCGTCGTCGTCGCCCATCTGGGCAATGGCGCGTCGATGTGCGCGATCCAGAACGGCGCGTCGGTGGCATCCACCATGGGCTTTTCGGCGCTGGACGGCCTGCCGATGGGGACCCGCTGCGGGCAGCTAGATGCAGGAGTCGTTCTCTACCTCTTGGATCAGCAGGGGATGACAGCCGCGCAGATCAGCGCGCTGCTCTACACCCAATCCGGCCTCTTGGGGCTGTCAGGCTTGTCGAACGACATGCGGGTCCTCAGTGCCTCGGACGATCCTCATGCCCGTGAGGCGGTCGATTATTTCGTGTTCCGTGTGCAACGCGAACTGGGCGCGATGGCCGCTGCGATGGGGGGCATCGATGCGCTGGTTTTCTGTGGCGGCATCGGTGAAAACGCCGCCGACATCCGAGCCCGCATTTGCGAGAGGGCCGCTTGGATGGGGATCGAGCTTGACCATGGGCGCAACGCCGATCACGCCCAGATCATCAGCAGTGACCTGTCGCGCACGACCGTCTTGGTCATCCCCACCAACGAAGAACTGGTCATCGCCCGCGCGGCCCGGCAGGCGCTAGGTCAAAAGGTCGACTGAACCTTGATGTGCGTGTGCGAATGCGGCTCGCCATCGTTATGGACATGCCGCACCTCGTCCTCGGCGACGGGGATGAGGCCGATGGACCCGTGCATGACACCGCGCTCCAGAAACAGCGTTTCGGCATAGGTGTTCACGTCGACCACACGGCCACGCATGACCGCCACCTCGACCGATGACCGGTGATCGAGCGGCACTGACAGCGACGCAACCGTCTGATCGTGCCGGTCCAGACGGCTCTGCGGAACGCGGGCGGCGAGGTTGCGGACCGATTGATCAATGACGCAGCTCACCACCCCGAAACACCGCGCCTCGGGCGGCGTATTCCCGGATTGTGCCAGACCGCGCCGGACCAGATCGCGGATGGCCTCGGACCGATTGGCTGCCCCGCTGGCGGTCATAAACGCGTCCAACTCTGCCGCCAGATCGTCATCGAGGGACATGGTAATCCGCTGCATGGCAAACTCCTTATTGGTCGTGGTTAGTTTCTTATCAGCTTGAATTGATGGGGCAAAGTTACTTTGACGCAGGCCTACAAGGTTGCAAGATCATCAATGTATGATAATCATGGTGTAAATTCATACAGACGGACTGCCCGATGCGCCACGCCTTTTGCCTGTTGATTTTGGGCGCTGCGACCCCTGCGTCCGCGCATTTCCTACAGGCGCTGCCGGACGCAGATGTCCTGCCGGATGGCGGACAGGTGACTATTGACCTGACCTTTACCCATCCGTTCGACGGCGGTCCGGTCATGGAGATGGAGCGTCCGGTGCAGGTCGGCGTTATGTCGGGCGGCCATGTCACGGACTTACAGACGGCCCTGACCGAACGCCCCGTGGATGGCGCGATGGCGTGGCGGCTGAACCACGACCTGATCGAACCCGGCGCCAACGTGTTCTATGTCCAGCCACAGCCCTATTGGGAGCCGGCCGAACAGAAATCCATCATCCACTACACCAAGGTGATCGTGGACTCCTTCGCTAGCGGAGATGGCTGGGACCAGTTGGTCGGCTTTCCGGTCGAAATCCTGCCGCTGACGCGACCCACAGGCCTGTGGCAGGGCAACAGCTTTACCGGCGTTGTGCTGCGCGATGGTGTCCCGGCGCCCTTTGCAGAAATCGAAGTCGAATATGTCAACACGGTCGGTCTAGAGGCTCCGAACGACGCCTTTGTCACGCAGGTTCTGCGCACAGACGTTAATGGAACATTTACCTACACGATGCCCTTTGCGGGATGGTGGGGATTTGCGGCCCTGATCGACGGTCCCCAGACCCCTGCTCCCGACGGGACCATGGCAGGTCTGGAACTAGGCGGGCTGATCTGGGTCCACACAACCGCGCGCGAGGGCCATTAATGGCGCATATCCCTGATGGTCTCCTCTCGGTCCCGGTTCTGGTCGCAGGCGCGGCGGTTGGCATAGCAGGCCTTGCCTATGCCCTGCGCGGCATGGATGACCGATCAATCATCCGCACAGGCCTGCTGTCGGCGGCATTTTTCGCAGGCTCGCTGATTTCGGTTCCGATCGGCCCATCGAGCGTACACTTGATGTTGAGCGGACTGATGGGGCTGTTGCTGGGTCCACGGATATTTGCGGCAGTGTTTGTCGGCCTATGCCTGCAGGTCCTGCTGTTCGGGGTCGGCGGCATCACCACGCTGGGCATCAACACCGTGAATATCGCGCTGCCCGGGTTGATCTTTGGCATGGTGGCGCGCCCCGCTGTTTTACGCGGCAAATCGCCCAAGTCAGCGGCAGTCCTCGCCGGTGCCGTAGGCGGGCTATCGGTTCTCGGCACGGCTGCGCTCGTGGCACTCTGCTTGGCCATAACCGGGTCGGAATATGTCCCTGTGGCCTCGATCATCGCGGTCACCTTTGTCCCATTAGCCCTCGTCGAGGCGGCGATCACCGCAACCGTCGTCGCCTTTTTGACCCGAGTAGAGCCAGCAGCGCTGAAATGAAACGCTTACTGATCGCCCTTGCACTGGTCTTGGTGGCGCCGATGGCACAGGCGCATGCGCTGCGGGTCTTTGCTGCTGACAACGGCCAAGAGATCTATGGCTATGGTTTCTTTATCGGCGGCGGTCGTCCCGTCGGGGCGGAGTGGGTTGCCAAGGATAGCCGAGGAACGATCATCGCCTCTGGTCAAACCGGACCAGATGGCGAGTTTTCGCTGCCCCGCACGGCCAGTCCGGTCACGATTGTGGTGAATTCAGGCGACGGCCATTTGGCGCAAACCACGCTCGGCGGTACCTCTCTACCCGCGTCCCCGCCCCCGTCGGGGGCTATCCCGTTTGTTCGCGACACCCCAGCCACCTATGACCAGCAGGCAATCAACGCCGCAATCGCCCAGCAAATGGCCCCGTTGCTGGACCGGATCGAACAAATGGACACGCGGATGCGGCTGACCGATATGATGTCGGGCCTGTTCCTGATCATCGGTCTGGTCGGCATCGGGCTATGGGCGCGCGGTCGTCGAAAATGACCGGACCAAGCGATCTGCGACTGCGTCTCTTGTGCGCCATCGCGCCGGTTGTCGCTCTGTCGCAGATCACCGACCTGTTCGACGCGCTGATCATCCTGTGTGTTATCCTGCTCTTGACCCTTGCGCAGCGCCCGGGGGCGGGACTTTGGCACAGGCTACTGCACATCGAAGGGTTCGTGGTCATCCTGATGCTGACGCTGCCGTTCACATTCCCCGGCGACCCGCTTTTGGGCGTGGGGTTCGTCTCGGAACAGGGTGTGCAGCGGGCGGCCCTACTCGGGGCCAAAATAACCGGGGCCAGCCTGCTGATCCTGAGCCTGCTCGGAACCATAGAGCCTGCACGTCTCGGGGCACCGTTATTATCCCTCGGCCTTCCGAATAGTTTCGTACGGCTATTTCTGACAACGATCCGCTATCAGTCGCTGATCCGTCTGGAGATCCGGCGCGGACTGGATGCGATGCGCCTCAGGGGCTTCCGTCCCGGCACCAATCGTCACACATGGCAGAGCTACGGCAACCTGATCGGCATGACGCTGGTTCGTTGTTTGCGGCGCGCTAATCGTATCGAAGAGGCGATGCGCTGTCGCGGATACGTTGGACAAATGCCCAATCCCGGGCTCGCCAAGCCGCCACCACGCGATTGGGGGAATGCCCTGCCCTTTATCGCCCTTACCGCGCTGATAGGCGCCATGGTGATCACATGATGCCCCTAATCCAGCTTTCGCAGGTCTCGGTCCAACGCGGCGCAGCGACAGTTTTGCAAGAGGCTTCGCTGACCCTCGCCTTTGGCGACCGACTGGCGATCATCGGCCCGAATGGGACCGGGAAAACCACGCTGCTGCGCACGATTGTCGGATTGGAACGACCGACTGCGGGCAGAGTGATCCTATTTGGACATGAATGCCGTGATGAAAAGGCTTTTCGGGACTATCGCCCCCGTATCGGCTTTCTGTTTCAGGACAGCGACGACCAACTCTTTTGTCCGACCGTCCTGCAAGACGTGTGCTTTGGCCCGCTGAATATTGGACAGACAGAGACCGATGCGATTGAAATTGCGGATAAAACCCTGTCGGATCTCGGGATCGGCCACCTCAGGGACCGCGTCACCACAGCGTTGTCCGGCGGAGAAAAACGACTGGTCTGCCTGGCTGGTCTGCTGGCGATGCAGCCAGACGTTCTGATTCTGGATGAACCGACAAACGGCGTGGACAGCGAAAACACCGCCCGCATGCGCGCGGCCCTCGCAGCCTTTCGCGGTGCGATGATCCTAGTATCTCACGATGACAACTTTATCATCGATCAGGCAAACCGGGCGATGGTCCTGCGCAATGGCACCCTGACCGAGGCTCAGATCCAGACCCATCCGCACTTGCACAGCCATCCCCACGTCCACCCACACACCTAAATCGATATGCAGAGGTGGTCTGGCAAAACTGGGCAAGCGGGCTATATAGACGTGTAACGGTTTCCTTCCGGTTTTCTGCGAGCCATGCTCGCGATAGAGGAGACCGGATATGGCGCCGAAACACAGTGTAGCCTTCAAACGAGAAGCTGTCCGGATCTTGTCGAGCAGCGGGCTGACACGACGGCAGTTTGCCTCGGATCTGGGGATCGGGTTCTCGACCCTTGGCAAGTGGGTCCAGCAGTTTTCCGACCAGCCATCAACTGCGTCGAGAGAACGAGCGCCTGCGCAAAGAGTACCGTATTCTTCGGGAGTAGAGGTAAGTCCCAAACTTCGGAGGATAAGAAGACAGACGAGTGCCATAAAACGGGTCGCCGCGATGCCCCATGCTCCGTGGATCAAAATGACTGATGCTCGGTGTCGAGCGAACAAGAACTTTCAAAGTAAGGAAAATCAGTATTTGGCCTTTTCAAGAAGGAAACGCAGAGCAAGCTTCGGGTCATGGGACATGATGTAGAAGTCGTTTCGATAACTCGAGGTGGAAGGATACTTTTCACAGGAGAGGCCGCCCGAAGATTCCCCAAGGATCACTTTGAGGGCACGATGATGGAAGTTGCTTTCGTATGCAAATCCGGCAGCCCATACTTTGGCTATTACACCTGTCCGGATTATTATTTCGCCGTTGCGGCACTTGGTAGCTCCGCATCCTTTGGGGGCCCCTTCGAGACCGAGAAATTCAGATCAGCTGTCTCGCAAGCCATCGGGGCCTTTCTGGTCAAATGTTTGAGGGACACACTAAAGGTTGATGCTAGCCGGGAAATTGTCTCCTTCAGCCATAACCGCGCCCACACAAACGTATTCGCCTATATTTCTTCGATTGGTAGCTGGGCCCCGATCCAGCACAATGATGCGGAAGGTGACGATGCATCTGAGAGAAAGGTTGCGGCTGTCGATAGAGGACGAGTGAAACTTTCTGACGTCATCGCCGTGAATGAGCTATCTCCTTCTTCCTAGCCGAGAAGTAAGAATTGGCGGCGGCGACCTTGTGTTTGCCGCCGCACATGCCGGAACGGAGCTACAAGAAGGCAAAAGAGTTAGGAGGGCGCCATGAGCTTCCCACGCTGTCTCAACCGAGCAGTTACCCCCGCCCCTACCCGCGACTGCCTGCTTATGCGTGCTGGTGAGCTACCCCCCGAAAATCGGACAGTGACGGAAGCTACGATCTGAGGTCTGCTGATCCCCAATTCGAGGAGATCAGAATATGTCGAAACGCAGGAACCATGACGCGGCGTTCAAGGCGCGTGTTGCGTTAGAGGCGCTGAAAGGCGAGCGCACGGTGTCGGAATTGGCGACCGCCTATGAAGTTCATCCGACGATGATCCATCAATGGAAGAAGGCGCTGCTGGAAGGTGCCGCGGGCATTTTCGAGCGTGGCGGTCAGGCGGCGGCCACAGCCGAGATTGCCGAGGAAACGGTCCGTGATCTGCATGCCAAGATCGGAGAGCTGGCCGTCGCCAACGATTTTTTGTCACGAAAGCTCAAGCCTTGGACCGGGAAGTGAGGCGCGGGATGATCGAACGCTCACATCCCAAGCTGTCAGTTGGTGCGCAGTGCCGCCTGCTGTCGATCTCGCGGTCGTCGTATTACTATGCTCCGCAGGGCGAGACGGCGATGAACCTCGACGAGAACATCATGGTTCGGTTCCTCGAGCAGGATGGTCCGGGCAGCGAGCTGGTCGACTATGCCGAAAACTATGCTGGCCGCCCTTGGTATCCGATCCCGTGGATCAGCGACGAAATCCCGAAGCGGTTCGCGCCTTCGTTCCGCCTTTCGGTCGATATGCCGGGAGGGCGGCGGATGACGCACGAATGGGGCCCTGACGCCATCGGCGAAAGCGGTCGCAAGACCATCGACCGGATGATCGAGAAAGCATGCGAGGGCTTTGTCGATGGCTGATCCAGCAGCGCAGAACTTGGCATCCGGGCGCTTCGGCGTCCGGGAGCTGATCAAGGAAGCCCAGTACGACAACGTCGAGGACGACGGCTTCATCACGGTGGTCGGGCTGAGGCGAAAGCCAGATGTTCCGGTCGAACAGCGCTGCGCTGATTGCCCTCGCCTGCTCACCCGCACCCGCCACCCGGCGACGAACATCGGGGAGTGAGCCATGACGCAGAACCGTTCCACCGCCGTCATGCAGAGGCGCTTCGAATCCCGTGAGAGCCTCGATGATTTCCCCACGCCGCCATGGGCGACGCGCGCGCTGATCGAGGAAGTGATCGGTACGCGCATGTCCGATCCTGTCGGCATGCCTAGCGCTCATGTTGAGCTCCGGACCCAGAACGTCTGGGAGCCCGCCTGCGGGCGCGGCCACATGGCGGCAGCGCTGGCGGAGTACTTCTTCGCCGTGCACGCCTCCGACGTGGCTGACTACAGCGAAGAGGAAGTTCGGACCGCCGCATGGAACGGCCAGTCCCGCGTTGCAGACTTCCTCGGGCTCGACGCCGTCCCACCCCACATCGAGAAACAGGGCGTCGACTGGATCATCACGAATCCGCCCTTTCGCCTCGCGCCAGAGTTTGTCCGCCGCGCCCTCGCCCTGCGCCCGCGCAGGGGCGTGGCGATGCTGACGCGGCTGGCCTTCCTCGAGGGCGTGGATCGCCACCGCAGCCTGTTCCTGCCTCACCCACCGACCTTCATCGCGCAGTTCGCAGAGCGGGTGCCCATGGTGAAGGGACGGCTGACCGCCACAGGCTCGACGGCGACCGCTTACTGCTGACTGGTGTGGGCCACCCGGCCCATCCCCACCGGTTGGTCGCGGAGGCCGCCGCAGCTCATCTGGATTCCGCCTTGCCGCAAACACCTCGAGCGCAAGACCGACTATCCGGAGGCGCGGGCATGATCATTCAAGCCGAGCCGAACCGGGTGCTTCCGATCATCCTGAACCCTGAAATCCAGCGGCGCATCGTGGCGGGCCGGGTTCGCATCGTCCATCAGACGGACAAGCGCTATGCGCGTCTCGACCCCGGTGACGCATTGTGGGTCCGAGAGGGCCTGACGATCCCGCATCGCCAGGCGGGCGGCGACTGGCTCAGCATCGTGTACTGCGGCGATGGCGCGCGCAAAGACGTGCGCTGGCCGAAGGTCATCGCCCGCCCCTCGGCCGACAAGCTGCCGCCCCGCGCGATGCCGGTTCACGCTTCCCGGCTGACGCTCATCGTCACCAGCGTTCGTGAAATGCGGCTGCAGCAGATCAGTGAGGATTCAGCAGTCGCCGCGGGCGTGGACATGGAGCTGGGCGGCTTCGCGAACCCGCTGCGGCAGAACCAGGTGTTCGAGCACGCGGCAGAGGCCTTTGGGCGAATGTGGGTCACGGCACGCAGAAGCCGGTCGAGTGCATGCGCCGGCCGATCCTCAACAACTCGAGCCCCGGCCAAGCGGTCTACGAGCCCTTCATGGGATCGGGCACCACCCTGATCGCGGCCGAAACGACCGGTCGGTCCTGCTACGGGATCGAGCTGAACCCGGCCTACATCGACGTAATCGTGGAGCGGTGGCAGAACCTGACCGGGCAGACCGCCGTCCTCGATGGCGACGGGCGCTCGTTCGCCGAGCTGCAGGCGGAACGGAAGGCGGCGGCGTGAAGCAGTCCCGCCTCATGTCAGCCGTAGAGGCGGTCACCAACGTCGCGGTGGGCTTCGGCGTGGCGGTCCTGACGCAGGCGCTGGTGTTCCCGCTCTTCGGTATCCACGCATCGATGGGCGAACATTTAGCCATCGGCGGCGTCTTCACCGTGGTGTCGGTGGTTCGGTCCTACGCTCTGCGGCGGTTCCGGGCGACGGGCCATGCGGGATCGCACGCGAATGCTGGCGGGCAGCTGGCGGTCGCGTTCGAC
>CALMJS010000034.1 GCA_937864535.1 uncultured Paracoccaceae bacterium | reverse complement strand
GGGCGACAAGATGTCGACCGCCCTGTCGGTCCAGCAAGCCGCTACCTACTAATCCGCTGGCTGCGGTAGCGTAGACCAATCATGCTCGACTGGTTCAAACGGATCAGTCGGGACGAAGATGGGGCCATCACTGTCGAGTGGATAGTGTTGACCGCAGCAATGGTCGGAATCGCTGTCGCGATGGTCACCATGACCGGCGATCACTTGATCGCGATGGAAGACAAGGCTTCGACCCAGATTTCGTCGCTGGCTGATCAGTATTATTGACACCTGAACCGGGGCCGCCATGCGCGGCCCCGTTTCGCATGACAGGCAACTGTTTACTTTTTCCTAACAATTCCAGCCAAAAATCCGGAATTGGTCAGGAAATTGCCGCAATCATCGGGGCATATAGCCCGAACTGACTACGACTGACGACTCGGACAAGGGGAAACAGATGCGGGCAATCTCTGCACTGGTGTTGATCATCGGGCTGGCTTTGGGCGGCCTTGCTGCCTATAAATTCAAGTCCTACATCGACCAGACCGAGGCCCAGCGCCAGGCGGATATGGCGGCACTCCAGCAGGCGGAGCCGACGATCGACGTCATCGCCGTCAACGCTGTCGTCGCTTATGGCGAAGAACTCACGCCGGACAAACTCGTGGTAATCAAATACGCCGAACGATTCCTGCCCGAAGGTGCGTTCCGCACGATGGAAGAAGTGTTCCCGGAGGGCGAAGGTAAGGTGCGTCTGGTCCTGCGCCAAATGGAAATCAACGAACCTGTTCTTGCCGTCAAGGTGACAGCACCGGGCGGGGATGCCGGTTTGACCTCCTTGCTACAACCGGGCATGCGGGCCTTTGCGATTTTCGTCGATGTCGGTTCGGGCGTCTCCGGACTCTTGAGGCCGGGCGACCGTGTCGATGTCTACTGGACCGGCCGCGGTATCGCATCGGCCACCGATATGGGCACCACCGAGATGACCAAGCTGATCATTTCCAACGTCAAGATCATCGCCATCGACCAACAGACGAACACGATGCAGGCCGGAACGACCGTTGCCCGCACCGTCACAGTCGAGGCCACGCCGGAACAGGTGGCCGCCCTTGCACAGGCACAATCCACCGGCTCCCTGATGTTGTCGCTGGTGGGGCTGAACGACACAGCCGTGACCGGCCCTGTCCAGATGGACCAGAAAACGCTGCTGGGAATCACCGATCCAGAACCAGAGGCCGGACCGGAAATCGCTGCCGAGCCCGCTGTAGTTGAGGAGGAACGGGTTTGCACCATCAGGACCCGTCGCGGTGCGGATGTGGTGGAAATGCCGATCCCTTGCTCTGAATAACCTTACGTCATGTGTCCAAAACTGTGGTTCTCCACATAAACAACCGGCTACAACGCATTGAAACTTGCAAATATTGCTTTTCTGGACCACTCTGCCCCCATAAAACGGGCATAAGACCCGGCATTGCGTGTGATCGGAGAGGCAGGTCACTATGGCACGAAAAGGTTTGATCGCAACGGCCGCCTTCGGCCTTGCTTTGGCGTTTGTGACACTTCCCGCTGTTGGGCATTCCGAAACTTTGCAGGTGATGCGCGGATCCCCGTCCAGCGCACTGCAGGTTCCTATGAACCGCGCCGTCGTTGTCGAGAGTGACACGCCGTTTACCGAACTCTCGATCGCCAACCCCGGCATCGCGGATATCTCTTCGCTGTCGGATCGCACGATCTATGTTTTGGGCAAACTGCCTGGCCGCACGACGCTGACCCTTCTGGGGGCCGATGGTCGTCTGATCACCAACGTTGAGGTGCAGGTCACCCCCGACATTGCCGAATTCAAGGAACGGCTGGAACAAATTCTGCCGGGCGAACCCATCGAAGTGCGCACCGCCAATGACGGGATCGTGCTATCCGGCACGGTGTCATCGGCGGCTAGGCTGGATCGTGCGCTAGAATTAGCGCAGCGTTATGCCCCTGATCGGGTGTCAAATTTGATGAGCGTGGGCGGGACCCAGCAGGTCATGCTGCGCGTGCGATTTGCTGAAATGCAGCGCTCGGTCTCCAAGTCTCTGTCGTCCTCGCTGGGCGTTTCCGGCTCTGCGCTGGGTGGCAATCTGGGGATTTTGGGCGGCAACGGTACGCTCAATACCGCAAGTGCGGTGACCACCGCACTTGGCGGGACGAACCTTGGATCAGGCACCAGTTCCGGCGCCTATCTGTTCGGCTTTAATGCGGGCGGCCTCGAAGTCGGCCTGCTACTCGAGGCGCTGGAAGAACGCGGCGTCGTCCGCACGCTGGCGGAACCGAACCTGACTGCCCTGTCCGGCCAAGAGGCCAAATTCCTCGCTGGCGGCGAATATCCGGTGCCGGTCAGCCAGGATAGCGGTTCTGTCACCGTCGAATATAAACCGTTTGGGGTCGAGCTGAACTTTATCCCGCGTGTCGTGGACGGCGACCTGATCAACCTCGAGCTTGAGGCTTCGGTCTCATCAATCGACCCGTCGAACGGCTTTAGCGTCAACGGATTTACCATCGACGCGTTCCGCAAACGCGAAACATCGACCACCGTGGAAATGCGCGATGGCGAGAGTTTTGCGATTGCCGGCTTGTTGGCGGATGATTTCACCGACCTGAACAACCAGATCCCGTGGCTTGGCGATGTGCCGGTTCTGGGGGCCCTGTTCCGCAGCGCCGAATATGCCCGCCAACAGACGGAATTGGTGATCATCGTGACCCCGCATCTGGTCACTCCGACCCGCGGAGAGGCACTTGCCCTGCCGACCGATCGCGTCACCCTGCCGACCGAACGTGACCTGTTCCTGATGGGCCGCGTGACGGGCGATGCACCGACCACCGGCGCCGCAGGCGAGGTCGCTCGACAGGACTTTTCCGGGTCCTATGGCTATGTCTTGGAATAACCAGTCATGAAATTCGCACATCTCACTCTGGCCGCGCCTATCGTCATCGGGCTGGCGGCTTGTACCCCCGGCACTGGCCCGTTTTCGGGGTTTAACGCTGATGCTGGCGCCAATATCGACCAAGGCAACTTTGGCGCTGCAACGATGCAGAACACTCTGGTTCAGACAGGCGAACAAAGCTACGCCGTCAGCCTGAACCGCAGGTTCGAGGCCGAGGTACCGACCACGATCAATTTCGCCTTTAACTCGGCGGCGATCGACGGCGAAGCGGCGGTCATTCTGCGCGCACAGGCGGACTTTATCAAACAGTTCCCCGAGGTGACGTTCAAGGTCTATGGCCACACCGATCTGGTAGGCAGCACGGCCGCGAACCGCGCTTTGGGTCAGGCCCGCGCCGAAGCCGTCGTGCGCTTCTTTGAAACGCAGGGTATCAGCCGTTCGCGTCTGGCGGCGGCGGTATCCTATGGCGAATCCCAGCCGCTGGTTGTGAGCGAGGGTCGCGAGCGCGCCAATCGCCGTACCGTCACCGAAGTCTCTGGTTTTGTTCAAAATAACGCCGGAATCATGAACGGCAAATACGCCGAGGTCGTGTTCCGCGACTATGTACAGAGCGCCGCAGTCACGACCGCTCTGGAAGGAATTACCGGCGCTGACGTCGCAACGTCCAACTGATTTCGCTCTGGCTGTCTCCGATCCGAGAACAGCCAGAGCTACCCTAGCGTCATCGTCATCAAACTCCGCACAATTGCAGTCTTTCAGCCCCAATCTGGTCACAGTTGGCGGCGAGAAATGACCCAAGAGCCTTGTCCGGGCTGATTCCGCGCATTTTGGGGTGCGCGCGGCCCGACACTTCAAAGGAATTGGGTCATGAGTCAGCACGCTATTTTGCAGGCAGAGCCGCAACCGATCATCGCCTGCACGGTCAGCAGGGATGTGCAGGCCTTTGATTTATTGATCGAAGACATGGAGGCCGCATTGGGCGAACGCTGGGGCGATCTGGGTTTCGAGGATGCGATCACCTTTATGGGGCAACCGGATTCTGCCGATCTGGAGTTCATCGCCATCGCCCTTGATGCCGAAGACGAAGCCGATCTGAGCCTGATTGCCAGCGTCATTCGCACCGCCAAACATCGGGGCGTGCGGGTTATTCTGATTGCCGAAGACCTGAGCCCCAGCTCCTTGCACCAATTGCTGCGCGATGGCGGGGACGAATTCATCCCCTACCCCCTGCCCGAGGGGGAATTGCACCGTGCGATTGAACGGGTTACCGCCCCGCAAATCGAAGAGACCACGACCGCCGCGGCCCGACCGACCCTCAAGGCAACAGGTGACCGCAACGGCGTCGTCATCCCCGTTCAGGGCATGTCGGGCGGCGTCGGCGCGACGACCTTTGCCGTGAATTTGGCGTGGGAGCTGGCCAATATCGACAAAAAGGACCCGCCGCGGGTGGTCATCCTCGACCTCGACCTGCAGTTTGGCAGCGTGTCGACCTATCTGGACCTGACACGCCGCGAAACGGTGCTGGAAATGCTGGCCGACATGGAAAACGCCGATTCCGAGGTCTTCATGCAAGCCCTTCAAAGCTACGAAGCGCGGCTGCATGTCCTGACCTCGCCTGCGGATCTGGTCCCGATGGATCTGATCGGCCCGACCGAGATCGGCCGCCTGATCGAAATGGCGCGGGTAAATTTTGACTATATCATTATCGACATGCCATCGATGATGGTCGACTGGTCGCAGACTGTTCTAGAGGCCGCGCATGTCTATTTTGGGCTGACCGAACTGGATATGCGCAGCGCCCAAAACATGCTGCGCCTGAAACGCGCGCTACAGGCCGAGGACCTCCCGTTCAACAAACTGCGGTTCCTGTTGAACCGAGCGCCAAAATTTACCGACCTGTCGGGAAAATCGCGGGTCAAGCGGCTGGCAGAGTCGCTGGAAATTTCGATCGACGTCTTGCTGCCTGATGGGGGCAAGCCCGTTGTGCAGTGCTGCGACCACGGCACGCCGCTCTCAAAGGATGCAGCCAAGAACCCGCTGCGCAAAGAGATTCTCAAGCTTGCCCAGTCGGTGCACGACGTCAACAAATCCGACGCCGAAACACTTCAGAAATAAGGGGGTCTAGATGTTTGCCAAATACAAGAAACCCGCTGGATCTGCTGCTGCCTCGCCCGCGGCCCGCTTGGCTGCGATGAAAACCGGGGCTGCCCCGGCGGCCACCCCGGTTGCGCCGGCTGCCCCGCAAGAGCCGCGCAAATCCCTGATGCGCGCCATGCCGGTCAAGGCTGCGGACGTTGTTCCCGAAAACAAAGAGAAAAAGCGCAAGGAACGCCTGTCCGAGATCAAGATCGATCTGCACAAGGCGCTCTTGGACAATCTCAACCTTGCCGCCCTTGACAAGGCGACCGAGGCCGATCTCAAATCAGAGATCAACGCCATCGCCAGCGAAACGCTCGAAGAAAAGGGCATTGTTCTGAACCGCGAAGAGCGTGTTCAGCTGTCTCAGGACCTCTACGACGAGGTCACCGGCCTTGGCCCGCTTGAGCCCCTGCTCAAGGATGACACGGTCAACGATATTTTGGTGAACGGCCCGCAGCAGATTTTTGTGGAACGCGCCGGCAAACTGCAACTGACCGACATCACCTTCAAGGATGAGCGGCATCTGCTGCGGATCATTGATAAAATCGTGTCCGCCGTAGGTCGCCGCGTCGACGAATCCAACCCCTATGTTGACGCCCGTCTGGCCGATGGATCGCGCTTTAACGCGATGGTCGGGCCGATCGCGGTGGATGGATCGCTCGTCTCTATTCGCAAATTCAAAAAGGACAAGCTCGGGATCGAGGATCTGATCAAATTCGGGGCCTTTACCGAAGAAATGGCCGCCTATCTTCAGGCCGCCGTCGCCACCCGCCTGAACGTGATCGTCTCTGGCGGTACAGGGTCGGGCAAAACCACGACCCTCAACGCGCTGTCTTCGTTTATCGACAACAACGAACGCATTCTGACGATCGAAGATACCGCCGAACTCCAGTTGCAACAGACCCACGTCGGGCGCATGGAATCCCGCCCCGCCAACGTCGAAGGCAAGGGCGCCGTGACCCAACGCGACTGTCTGCGCAACGCGCTGCGGATGCGTCCTGACCGGATTATCGTCGGCGAAACCCGCGGCGAAGAGGTCATCGACATGCTTCAGGCCATGAACACCGGCCACGACGGATCGATGACCACCATCCACGCCAACAGCGCCCGTGACGGGGTCAGCCGTCTGGAAAACATGATCGCCATGGCAGGCATCGAAATGCCGATCAAGGCTGTGCGCAGCCAGATCTCCAGCGCTGTGAACCTGATCGTACAGGCCAGCCGTCTACAGGACGGGTCGCGCCGGATGGTGTCGATTACCGAAATCACCGGGATGGAAGGCGAGGTCATCTCGATGCAAGAAGTGTTTCGGTATCAACGGGTTGGTCTGACCCCCGACAACAAGATCATCGGTCATTTCACCGCCACCGGCGTGCGCTCGCATTTTTCCGAGCGGTTCCGCCTCTGGGGCTATGACCTGCCGCCATCCATTTTCGAACCCTACGCAGGTTAAGGCCCATGACGCTCTCTCCTGAACTCTTGATCTACGGTCTGGTCTTTGTGGCCGTGCTGGTGCTGGTCGAAGGCATCTATCTGACGGTTTTCGGCAAATCCATTCGGCTGGACCGCCGGGTGAACCGACGCCTCGAACTGATGGAAAAAGGCGGCAACCGCGAACAGGTTCTGGAACAGCTGCGCAAGGAAATGACGCAGCATCTGAAATCGCAGCAAATCCCGCTCTATTCGCTCTTGGCGCAAAAGGCGCAAAAGGCAAATATCGCCTTTACGCCGGTCCAGTTGATCATGTTGATGGCGGGCTTGGCCGGTGTGGCCTTTGTCGGGCTCACGATCGGGACCGCGACCAGTCCCGCGATCCGGCTGGCGGTGTCAATCGCGATGGGGATCGGCGGGGTCTATGTCTGGATCAACAACCGCGCCAAGAAACGCATCACGATGCTCGAAGAGCAACTGCCCGATGCGGTCGAATTGATGGTGCGGTCCCTGCGGGTCGGACATCCGTTTTCCTCGGCGGTGGCGATTGTCGCCAAAGAGGTCGCGGACCCCTTGGGCACCGAAATGGGCATCATCGCGGACGAGGCCGCCTATGGTCGTGACATGGGCGAGAGCCTCAAAGCGATGGCCGAACGCATTGATATGCAGGATTTGCGCTTTCTCGCCGTGGCGGTAACCATTCAGCAAACATCTGGCGGTAACCTGGCCGAGATTTTGGATGGTCTGGCAAAGGTGATCCGTGCACGTTTCAAACTGTTCCGTCGGGTACGGGCCATCACGGCCGAGGCGAAATGGTCGGGGATGTTCCTCTCGGCGTTCCCGCTGGTCGCCCTGACCTTCATTCTGGTGACGAAACCGGACTACTACGACGGGGTCAAGGATACGCCCGCGTTCATTCCCGGCTGTCTGATCGTGGGCGGCCTGCTGTCCGCCAACATGTTCTTTATGCGCACTTTGACGAATATTAAGGTCTGAGGGGGTCACGATGCAAAATTTGATCGCCTCTTTGGGCCCCGCGGGACCGATGATCCTGATTGGCGGTTTCGGCTTTCTGCTGATCCTTGTCACATTGCCGATCATGCTCCAGCGCCGCGAGGACCCGCTGGACAAACTGAAACGCACCTCGACCACCGCCGCCAAGACCGGCACATCGCCGAAATTGCGGCAGGCCCAGACCAAGGACAAGCTGGAGAAGTTCTCGAACTTCCTCGAACCGCAGAACGCCGAAGAGTTTTCCGCCGTCAAGCTCAAGCTGTTGCAGGCCGGCTATCGCAGTCGTAACGCGGTCCGGGTCTACCATTTTTCCCAGTTCGCCTTGGGTATTCTGGGCCTGATCGGGGGTGTCGTCTACGCCCTGACCAATCAGCCGGTAGATGTCGAACCTGATACACAACAACTGTTGATGCGGGTAATTATTCCCGGCGCGATTGGCTACATGCTGCCGAAATATTGGGTGACCCGCCGTCAGGCCGAACGGCAAGAGGCGCTGGTTAACGGGTTCCCGGACAGTCTGGACATGATGCTGGTCTGCATCGAGGCGGGCCAATCTCTCGATCAGGCCATTCTGCGGGTCTCCAAGGAGCTGCGGGCCGGGTTCACCGAACTGGCCGAGGAATTTGAAATCGTCAGTTACGAGCTCAAGGCTGGCAAGGACAAAACGCAAGTGATGCGGGATATGTCCGAACGCTGCGGCGTGGCCGACGTCAGCAGCTTTGTGACCGTGTTGATCCAATCGCAACAGTTCGGCACTTCGATCGCCGAAGCCTTGCGGATCTATGCTGCGGAAATGCGCGACAAACGCGTCATGCGGGCCGAGGAAAAGGCGAACAAACTGCCGACCAAAATGACACTGGCGACGATGGCCCTGACGGTGCCACCATTGTTGATCATCCTTGTGGGCCCCTCCGCATACGGCGTCATGACATTCATGAGCATGGGTGGTAACTAAGGCGCATCATGCGTCTGATCCAACTGATTGCCCTATGCCTCTTGGCCGCCTGTAGCCCGGCCGGTCTGAACCACGGAGACGGCGTCTACGCGCCCGGCCCTGCGGGAGAGATGGATATCGACGGGCTGATCGTCGGCCATCGGCTGATGGCGGCTGGCGAATATGATCTGGCTCTGCGCGCCTATATGCGGGCAGCGATGCAGCAGGGATTGAACGTGGACACCCTATCCGCGCTCGGCTCTGCCAATCTACGGCTCGGGCGGCTCGGCCAGGCAGAGGAATTACTCCGCCGTGCCGTCGAAGAAGACGCGGAATTTGTCCCTGCGTGGAACAATCTGGGCGTCGTTTTGATGGAACGCGGACAGGCCGGCGAAGCTGCGGAAATCTTCCGTCACGCCTATGCGCTGGACAATGGCAATTCCGACCAAATCAGGGACAACCTGCGCTTGGCACTCGCTAAGAGAGATGATCCCCGCTATGTTCCGCAGGACGAGGATGAAACATTCCGTTTGGTTCGGCGGGGCGCGGGCGAGTACCTCATCCTGTCGTCCATCTAAGGGCAGGGCAACAAAGGACGCAGGCATGCGCCACATAGTCTTAATTTCGCTGGCGGGCGCCGTTGCGCTGTCCGCCTGCACCCGCGACGGCGATGCCGAAGTGGCCCGCGCGATGCGCGATGTCAATGTGGTGGACGAGTCCAACCTCAATGACGTCATGCTGACCGTCGCCGACCCGAACGAGGCGGTCGATTATTTCACACGGACCCTTGCCAGCAATCCGGACCGCATCGACTTGATGCGGGGGCTGGGCGCATCCCTGGTCAAGGCGTCCCGCGCCGCCGAGGCGGTCTCCGCGTGGAAGGCGGTCGTCGCCCATCCCGAGCATACCGATGATGACCAGGTAGACCTCGCCGATGCGATGATCCGAAATAGCCAGTGGGATGATGCAGAGGCCGTGCTGGACAGTGTCCCGCCGACGCATGAAACCTTTGAACGCTACCGGCTAGAGGCGATGGTTGCCGATAGCAACCAGGAATGGGACCGCGCCGATAGTTTCTATGAAACCGCTGTCGGCCTGACCACGCGGCCCGCCAGCGTGCTGAACAATTGGGGTTTTTCAAAGCTGTCCCGTGGCGATTTTGTCGGTGCCGAACGCATGTTCACCGATGCCCTGCGGCAGGACCCGTCTCTGTTCACAGCAAAAAACAACCTCGTCCTTGCCCGTGCCGCGCAGCGCAAATACGATCTGCCGGTGATTGAAATGACCCAGATCGAGCGGGCGCAATTGCTGTATACTGCGGGCCTAGCAGCGGTAAAACAGGGCGACGTCACCATCGCCAAGGGCCTGTTCCGCGAGGCGATCGACACCCACCCGCAGCATTTCGAAGCTGCGGTCAGATCGCTGCGGGCACTTGAAAACAACGTGACCAACTAATGACTCCCAGCCAATCTATTGTTCTGTTGCCACTGATCGCACCAATCTGCCTGTGGGTGGCATTCAGCGACCTCAGGCGTATGAAAATCCCGAACCTGTCGATCATGGCACTGATCGGCGTCTATGGCGTTGTAGGTCCGTTCGTATTCCCTTTTGAGACATGGCTCTGGGGATGGGCCCATGTGGCAGTGATGCTGGCGGTCGGGATTGCGATCAATGCGGCAGGGCTCATGGGCGCCGGAGACGCCAAGTTCATCGCTGCTGCGGCTGCCTTTGTGCCCGTCGCCGATTTGCTAACGGTTGGTTATATTCTCTCGGCGACAATCGTGGTCAGCCTGATCGCCCATCGGATCGCCAAACACAGCCCCCTGCGCCAGCTCGCGCCCGAGTGGGAGAGCTGGAGCTCTGGAAACCGGTTCCCGATGGGACTGCCCTTGGGAACCGGCTTGATCCTCTACCTGTTGCAGGCGCTAGTCTGATCCGCCGGGCAAACGGTAGAGCTTGAAAAACGACGACTGATAGGCGACGGGCAGGTTATCAAGGCCGGCCTCGATCATCGCGGTCAAGACCTGCCGCCGCGCGGTTTCAGAAATCGCGCAATCCGCCACAAGGACAAAATCCGCATTCACCAGCCCTGGCAAACCGCCATAATACCATGGCGACACACCGGTCAGCGGCTCGAAGTCGCCATAAAGCCAGAGCGGATTCAGCAGGTCTGCCATATAGATACGCGCCTGACCATAACCCGCGGCGGTCAGGTCTCTGGCAAGGGTAACCATATAGGCAGGCAAACCCTGATCCAGCAGACACGCGGGCAATTTGCGACCGGCAAAGCTCGCCTCATCCGGGTGTTCGGACACTTCATACAGCGCGGCAAAAGGTTGGCCGGGGTCATCGCCCAAATACATCAACTTGGTCTGGACCAACCGTTCTGACACGCCGCCGATATTGGCCAGCTCGGCATTATCGGGAACCACCGGTGTATAGGCCGCAGCGGCCTTGTTGAAATGGCGGAACGGGCTGTAGAGCATGTTGAACGCGCTTGGCGATGCCATCGCGAGGATCATCGCCGCGCAGACACCCAGCGCACCGCGGATATCCCAGCCCATTCCGTTTCGCACACTGCCATCAGGACGCATAGCCAGCAGCAAAATCACCAGCAGCGGCCACCACTGCGGGTCGTTACCAAAGTTCTGGAAAGTAACGTAAATCCCTGCCGGAAAGAGAATCAGGATCAGAATACCCGCCTGCCCAGTCCGCCCCTGACGCAACAAAATCACGGACATCAATGTCAGAATAGACGCCAAGCCAAAGGACGGTGCGGCCAAAATCGATCTGAGAGGCATGCCCGGCGCGGCGCGGTTTTCAGAGTTGGCGACGGCCTGCAAATCGCTGAGGTAGGACAGCCAATAGGTCATCCCGTGGCTCGCCGTTACAACCAGCGCCACCAAGGCGCCGGACCCAAGCGCGAAGGGCAACGCCCGCGCCTGCCGGTTCAGAACGAGACCCGCAAACACCGGCCCGGCAAAGGCTACGAAGTAGGTCACCTTGATCATGGCCAAACTGGCCATCAGGACCCCGACCAAGACGCCATCGACCGCCGGGCTACGCAAGTGCATCGGCGGCAGGTAGGCGATCAGCACCGCAACAAAGGCCACCGCCCATGCCCAGCGGTTATAGTGCATCGACACCGTGTTGGACGTGGTTGCCCCGCCGTCCACCAGCGCGAGCACCGTCGCCATGATCAGAACGCAAAACGCGATCGCCAATCCCGGTGACAATCGCGTCGCTGCCGCCCAGCCGGTCGGTATCGCCAGCACCGCTGCGACGATGACCTGAGCCCAGATGAAGGCCGGACCAAACGACAGGCCTGTCTTCATCAAACCGGCGATCGGGGCAAAGGCCCACGCCCCGATTGGCGTCGAAAACTCGATATGTGGCGTCTGCCCGTGGGCCATGCGCAAGACGATATCGAGCAGGTGCAGCGTATCGCCTTCGTGTTTGGCAATAAACAGCCCGCCCTTTGCGACCGAAAGTCCTCCCAAAATCACAACCGACACCACAAGGGTGACGATCACCGTCACCGGATTTGGTTTGCTCATGCCTGCCTCTTGAAACGGTTTATCCATTTTTTGGCCACATTACGGGTGCAAGCCCCTAAGGGCAAAGATTCCCGTTCAACTTGTGGCATTCCCCATTTTCGTCGCGACACAGAGGCAACATTCTCATGAATATTCAGACCGGCACAGTTCTGGCCCCGCCCCCGCCACGATCATTGTCTGCGATGAACCTGCCGCTGCCGATGATGCGCGACATCCTGCTCAAGTCGATGTTCCGCACCTCGCTTACGCTGGTGTCGGAACTGGCGCGGGTGATCTGCCTGCCCCTGCCGGTGACACAGGAATTGGTCGATTTGGCCCGCGCGCAAAAACTGCTTGAAGCGCAAGGGACGCTGACGACAACGTCAACAGGCGAAATGCCCTATCAACTGACCGAGAGCGGCAAGGCGCGTGCGCTCGATGCCTTGGCGCAGTCGGAGTACTACGGTGCGATGCCGGTGCCGATGGCCACCTATGCGGAACAGGTCGCCCGTCAATCGATCCGGTCGATGCACCTGACCCGCGACACCCTGACCCGCGCGATGGGGCACCTGATTTTGCCGCCGCGCCTGTTGGGACAGTTGGGACCGGCTGTTGCCGCGGGACGCTCTATCCTGATGTACGGCCCTCCAGGGAATGGGAAATCATCTATTGCCAACGGGTTACGCGATGCTTTGGGCGATCGCATCTATGTCCCCCGGGCCGTTGAATATGGCGGGCAAGTAATCACCGTCTACGATCCCATCGTTCATAGCGCCGCCGAAGAGGATGTCGACGATCCCAAGGCCCTGCGCCGGACCTCTGGCAAATTCGACACGCGCTTTGTGCGCTGCGCCCGGCCTACGGTCATTACGGGGGGCGAGCTGTCGCTGAATATGCTGGATCTGGTCTACAACCCCGTGGCCCGCACCTATCAGGCGCCGCTCCAGATGAAATCCGCGGGCGGCGTGTTCATCGTCGACGACCTTGGACGTCAGGCAGAGCCGCCGCAAAAACTGGTCAACAGATGGATTGTTCCGCTCGAAGAGGGCCGCGACATCCTCGCGCTACAATCCGGGGAAAAATTCGAGGTTCCATTTGATACGCTGCTGATTTTTTCCACCAACTATCATCCTAACGAAATTTTCGACCAGGCCGCGCTGCGCCGTATCTTTTACAAGATCAAGGTCGACGGCCCGACCAAGGAGGATTTTCTAAAGATCTTTGCCTTGGTCGCCCGCAAAAAGCGGGTTCCATTGGACGAGGCCGCACTGGTCCATCTGCTGCGCAATAAATACCCGACCATCGGGAATGTTTATGCAAATTACCAACCGGGATTCCTGCTGGACCAGATTATTTCGATCTGCGATTTCGAAGGGCTCCCTTACCAAATGACACCCGAACTGATCGACAGGGCGTGGGACAATATGTTTGTCAAAGACGAAGTGATCGTGAAATAATCCGGCATTCCCCATCCCAAAGGAGAGACCATGGTCGTCGGAATTGCCGGTTGCGGGCGTATGGGCAGAGGCATGTTAACCAACCTGCGTCGTGCCGGCATCGCGGCACGTGGGTTCGATATCCGCGACCTGGGCACGGATGTCATGACCGATGCGGTAGCCTTTGCCGATGGGTTAACCACACTGATCACCGTGGTGCGCGACGCCGAACAAACCGACCAAGTTTTATTTACTGATCAAGGGCTTGCGCTCTGCCCCAGTCTGGAGACGATGATTGTTTCGTCAACCTTGTCGCCGAAGTATACCCGCGATCTGCGGCACCGCGTTCCCGATCGTATCCGGCTGATCGATGCGCCAATGTCCGGTGCACAGGTCAAGGCCGACGCCGGTACGCTGTCGTTCATGCTGGGCGGTGCCGCTGAGGACCTCGACCGGCTGCAACCGCTGTTTGATGCCATGGGGCGGGTTAGCCACCGCATGGGTGATTTCGGCGCTGGCATGACAGCAAAGGTGCTGAATAACCTGATCGCCGCCTCATCCCTGGCTGCGACCCGGCTGGCCCTGGACTGGGGGCGCACGGCCGGGCTCGATCCCGTCGATCTGGTCAGACTGTTCGACACATCCTCTGGTCAAACCTGGATCAGTTCGGGCTGGACAGATATCGAATTCGCTCAGGCAGGACTGGAACCCGATAACTCGATCGCCATCCTGGCCAAGGATGTCGAGGCCGCGCTGGATGCAGCACCCGCCGACGCCGAAACTGCTCTGCCGGACCTCTTGATCAGGATGGTTCGACAATTGCAGCCGTTCTAGGTCCCTCTGGGTTTCGCCCGCAGCGTCGGATCGGCCGTGGTCGGGTCCTCTGGCCAAGGATGACGCGGATAGCGACCGCGCATATCCTTGCGCACATCGGCATAGGAACTGGCCCAGAATCCGGGAATATCCATCGTTGTTTGGACCGGTTTCCCTCCGGGCGACAGCAATGTCACCCGCAGTGGCGTTTTTCCCACCACAGGATGCCGGGTCACACCGAACATTTCCTGCAGCCTCAGCGTTATTTCCGGCGCCTCTCCGTCGTAATCGATCGGAATGCGACGACCGAGCGGCGTTTCAAAATGTGCGGGCGCCGCGCGATCCAGCGCCTGCATCTGGTCCCAGTCCAACATGGCCCGCAAGGCGTCGAGCGGGTCGAACCGCTTCCAGTCCTCGGCGCTGCGCACACCGTTCAGATGCGGCAACAACCAATCCTCTAGCCGATCGAGCAGGGACAGGTCATCCATGGCCGGCAGATCCATGCCACCTGTCCGAACCAATTCCACCCGCGCACGAAACCGTTTCGCCGCCCCGTCCAAGCGCAGACCCAGATCGCGAACGCCCGCCAGCATCGCGCGGGCAATCGCCACCGGATCGGCATCTGTCAGGACCCGGTCGTCCAGAACCAGCGCGCCAAAACGCTCTTGCCTGCGGGTGAGCACCCGCCGTTCCCGCCGCGACCATTCGCAAACCTCCTGCCATACGATCTGATCAGCATAGAGCCCCCGGAGTTCCGATTCGGTTAACGCGAGCGCCTGCCGCACCTTTGCCTCTCGGGGATCACCATCGAGGTCGGTCGCCACGATCAACCGTTGCCCAGCGAGGCCATCGCCCTCTGGCATGGCAGCGCCCTTGCCCCCTGACAGGACAAATCGAGGTGCCTCACCCTTGCGCCGTAGGCCGATCCGGTCGGGATAGGCCAGCGCCGCACGTTCCGCATCCGACAGATCGGGCCCCTGCGGCAGCCCCGCGGACAGGCGCTTGGCCTCGGCCCTGATACGTTCGATCACGGATCGATCCGAGACACCTTCGCCGGTTTTGATCGCCCGCAACCGCAGACTCAGGTCCGTTGACGCGCCGCGCATCGGGTCCCGATCCGCCAAGAGCGCCGCCAAAGTCGCCGCGCCGCGCCCTGCTTTGCCCAGCATATGCGCCAGTCGGGGATGCAGCGGCATCGCGGCGATCTGGCGTCCGTGGTCGGTGATTGCCCCCGATTGGTCCAGTGCGCCCAGCGCGACCAGCAGCGCCTGAGCCTCGGACAAGGTTCCCGCAGGCGGCGGCGTCAAAAACGGTAAATCTGTTGCCCCCCATAACGCCATTTCCAGGGCCAAGCCGGTCAAGTCTGCAGTTTCGATTTCCGCTGGCGGAAAGGCCTGCAAGGCGCCCTCTTCGCCCTTGGTCCATAGGCGATAGCAGGTTCCAGGCGCCACACGACCGGCACGCCCAGCGCGCTGCGTCGCCTCGGCACGGGTGACTTTTTCGGTCACCAGACGCGCCATCCCCGACGAGGGATCGTAGCGCGACCGTCTGGCGCGGCCTGCGTCGACCACCACCCGGATATCCTCGATCGTCAAAGAGGTTTCCGCGATCGATGTTGATAAAACGATCTTTCGGCCCGAGTTTACCGGTGCTATTGCCGCCCGTTGATCGGAAAAAGACAAGTTTCCGTAGAGCGGACGCAAGGCAATTCCGTCAGGCAGCCGTCCGCGCAGGAGCGTTTCGACGCGGCGGATCTCCGCTTCGCCGGGAAGGAAGACCAGCACGCCGCCCGATGACCGCGGGACAACATCCAGAACCATCTGCGCAGTCGCCTGATCCAGACGCTGGTCCCGGCCCAAGGGGGTCGGCAGATGGACAATCTCTACCGGGAAGCTCCGCCCCTCGGAGGTGACAATCGGGGCCTGAGCCAGCAAATCTGCCACTGGCCCCGCATCGAGCGTCGCGGACATCACAACCAGCATCAGGTCATCGCGCAGGGCCTGACGAATTTCCCAAGCCAAGGCGAGACCGAAGTCGGCGTTCAGGCTTCGTTCGTGAAATTCATCGAAAATGATGACGCCGATCCCCGACAGTTCCGGATCAGACTGGATCATTCGGGTCAGAATGCCTTCGGTGACGACCTCGATGCGGGTGCCCGGAGCGCTATCGCCGCGCATCCTGTAGCCGACCCGTTGACCCGGCCTTTCGCCCAGTTGTTCGGCCAACCTCTCGGCGGCGGCGCGGGCGGCAAGGCGGCGCGGTTCGAGCATGATGATTTTGAGGTCCGTCAGTTCGGCATCTAACAGCGCCAAAGGGACGCGGGTGGTTTTCCCCGCGCCCGGGGGGGCCTGAAGAACAACGCGCCCCGCGGACCTAAGGGCCGAAACCACATCAGGGAGAACATCATCAATCGGCAATGGCATCATCGGCCCCAAAACAAGGTCGTGCAGACAAAAAGGAAGCGCCGCTCTCGCGGCGCCAAGGGGGCGCTGCCCCCTACGGCTTTACAGCCTACCCCCGGGATATTTGCAGCACAAAGGCAGAAGATCAGTCCCACCAAGGTCCGTGCTGGCCAGACGCTCCGCCAATCCGTTCAAAGCCGTGCATGCCAAAGAAGTCACGCTGGGCCTGAATGAGATCGGTGGTGCCGCGCGCCATGGCGAAGGTATCGACGAACGACAGGGCCGACGCCAAGGCCGGGACCGGATGACCGCCCAAGGCAGCCGCAGCCACCACACGGCGCAAGGCCGGGAGCGTTGTTTTTAGCCGATCCGCAAAGGCTGGTGCGAAAATCAACTGGCCCAAAGGCATTTCCCCGCGGAAGGCTGCGGAAATATCGTCCAGCAGGGCGGAACGGATGATACATCCTGCGCGCCAAATTTCAGCGATCCGAGCGAAATCGAGCGACCAGTTGTATTCTTCCGAGGCTGCCGCAAGGAGACGGAACCCCTGCGCATAGGCGATGATCCGGGCCGCCAGAAGCGCATCGGCGTAATCCTGATCGTCGAGTGAAACCGCACCGCGCGTTCCGCCCAGAATCGCCTCGCCGGCGACGCGGGTGTCCTTTTCGGACGACCAGCTGCGGGCGGCAACCGCAGCCTCGATCGAGGAGGCCGATTGGCCAAGGCGCAGCGCCTCGATCAGGGTCCAGCGTCCGGTGCCCTTCTGGCCGGCACGGTCAAGGATCACATCGACGGCAGGGCCGCCCGTTTCACGATCCACCGCCTGCAGGACCTTGCCCGTGATTTCAACGAGGTAGGATTTCAGAACGCCCTGATCCCAGGCCTCGAACCGGGCGCCGATCATGGCCGGGTCCATCCCCTGACCGTAGCGCATCATCCCGTAGGTTTCAGAGATCATCTGCATATCGGCATATTCGATGCCGTTGTGGACAGTTTTCACAAAATGCCCGGCGCCATCCGGCCCCAGATGGTCGGCACAGGGCTCGCCATTGAATTTCGCTGAAATCGCATGGATCATCGGGCGGATACCGGCCCAAGCCTCGGGCGTGCCGCCGACCATGATCGACGGCCCGTTGCGCGCGCCTTCTTCGCCACCGGAAACGCCCATGCCGATAAAGGTCAGGCCTCGGCCCTCGACCTTGGCGGTCCGGCGACGGGTGTCGTGGAAATCGGTGTTGCCGGCGTCGATAATGGTATCGCCGGGCTCCAGGAGGTCACACAGGTCATCGATGGCCTCTTCGACCGGACGGCCAGCTGGAACCATCAGAATGATCGCACGCGGGCGGGGCATTGATTTCGCCATGTCGGCCAGCGACGCATGTGTCGTCAGACGGGTGGCCAAGGCACCGGCCTCTTTGGCGAAATCAGCTGTGACCTCAGCGGTGCGGTTGGCGACATGCAGCGCAAAACCGTTGTCGAGGATGTTGAGCGACAGCGCACTGCCCATCGTTCCCAGGCCATAAAGGCCCAGATGTGCCATATCAGTCATAGAAACCGTCCTTATGTATTTCGTCGGTTTGCCTCTCTCTAGCCCCTCTGATATGGGCCAAAGACGCGAAAGGAAACGCCCAATTTTCATTATGATGACATTCTTGCGCTCTGTCTGGGCCGAGGGGATTACTCCTCTTTGGCGTCGACCGCCCGCCGTTCAGGTTGCGGCGCTCTGCTATCGACTGCGCAAGGATACCGTCGAGTGTTTGTTGATCACCTCGACCGAAGGACGCTGGATCCTGCCAAAGGGCTGGCCCGAAGACGGATTGGCCGGACATCAGGCGGCCCTTAAGGAAGCCTGGGAAGAGGCGGGAGTGCGCGAGGGACTGGCGGACGCGACTGCGATTGGCAGCTTTCGGTCACAGAAAAAGCTGGGCAACGGCGTCGTTGTGCGCTGCCGGACCGAGGTCTATCCGGTCAGGGTTCTGGATCTGGCCAAGAACTATCCCGAGGTCAAGCGGCGGGATCGGCGCTGGGTCGTGCTGCAGGATGCGGTCCAAATGGCGACCGAGACCGGATTGAAAGAGATCCTCGCGTCATTTGCGCCCTAATCGCGACGGGCTAGCCTTGTTACTCGTTGCTTTGCGTCGCTTACACGGCTAGGGGACACGCGGATTATGACAATTTTGTGACAACCGGGGCCCCATATGTCGGATCAAGAACCGAACTTCCAATGGAAAACGCTCGACCGTGACCTTGGTCGGATCAATTCACTGGAACAGGCGACTCTCTATGTTTCTCGCCCCCTGGTCGGGCTGGGTATCGGTCTGGTGTTCATGGTGCTGGCAGGCATGGGTGCCGCGGCGCTGTTCGGGATGGGCAGCGGGTCGCTGGTGGTGATCGCGGCGACGGTGTTCGGGGCCTATATGGCGCTCAATATCGGCGCAAACGATGTGGCCAACAACATGGGTCCGGCAGTCGGTGCCAATGCCCTGACGATGGGCGGGGCTATTGTCATCGCCGCGGTTTGCGAAACCGCCGGCGCGCTATTGGCGGGCGGCGATGTTGTCGGCACGATTTCCTCGGGCATTATCTCGCCCGAAGCGGTTGAATCGCAGGATGTTTTCATCGCAGCCATGATGGCGGCGCTGGTGTCATCGGCGCTTTGGGTGAACCTCGCCACTTGGCTGGGGGCACCGGTTTCGACCACCCATTCGGTGGTCGGCGGCGTGGTTGGCGCGGGGATCGCGGCAGCCGGGTTTGGCGCGGTGAACTGGGACAAGATGCAGGATATCGCGCTGAGCTGGGTCATCTCGCCCGCGCTGGGGGGCGGTATCGCCGCGCTGTTCCTGCTGTTTATCAAACAGGCCATCGTCTATCAGCCCAATATGATCACAGCAGCACGCCGCTGGGTGCCTGTGCTGATCGGCATCATGGCTGGCGTTTTCGCCACCTATCTGGCGATCAAGGGCCTGAAAAAGGTCATCTCGGTCGAACTGGGGACCGCTGTGATGATCGGGATCGCCGTCGCCGTGCTGTCCTGGGCCGTGTCGATTCCCTACATCCGTCGCAAATCCGAAGGGCTGGAGAACCGTAAAAAGTCGCTCAAGGTGCTGTTCGGTCTGCCCTTGGTGATTTCCGCCGCTCTCCTGTCGTTTGCCCATGGCGCCAATGACGTAGCGAATGCGGTCGGACCGCTGGCCGCGATCGTTCATACCGCGCAATACGGCGATGTTCTGGGCAAGGTTGAAGTGCCGCATTGGGTGATGGTGATCGGTGCGTTCGGGATTTCCTTCGGCCTCGTCGCCTTTGGGCCCAAGCTGATCCGGATGGTCGGCAACCAGATCACCAAACTCAATCCGATGCGCGCCTATTGCGTCGCATTGTCCGCGGCAATCACCGTGATTGTTGCCAGCTGGTTGGGCCTGCCGGTGTCTTCGACCCATATCGCCGTCGGCGGGGTGTTCGGCGTCGGATTTTTCCGTGAATGGGAGGCCGAGCGCCGCGCACGCAAGCTCCAAAAGGTCCGCAAGACGCCGGAACTGGTTGCCCAAGAGGAACGTCGTCGCCGGAAACTGGTCCGTCGCAGCCACTTCATGACGATCGTGGCGGCTTGGGTCATCACGGTGCCCGCTGCGGCGCTTTTGTCGGCAGTCGTATTCTACATCGTAAAGTCGATCCTCGCCTAATTCGCGACGGAACGGGCGACGGTCTGCGTTGGTCTGCCAAAGGAGACCGCGATGGACCACGACACACATGATCACGACCACGGGCTGCGGCACGACCTGCCGCGGCTGATCGGACGCCGCCGGGCTCTCGCCCTACTTGGGCTGGGAGCTGCCGCGCTGGCAAATCCTGCGATGGCAGCGGACGTTCTGACCTGCGTGGCCGATGCCATCGAGACCGAGGGCCCCTACCCCGCTGATGGCACCAACGCCAAGGCCGGTCAGACCGTCAACGTCCTGACCCAAGAGGGCGTGATCCGCAACGATCTACGGACCAGCTTTGGCGGGATGACACCGACCGCCGACGGCGTGCCGCTGGAAATTGAGCTAACTCTGGTTGACGTCAATAATGCCTGCGCCCCTGTAGCAGGCTATGCGCTCTACCTGTGGCACTGTGATACCGAAGGGCACTATTCGCTCTATGATGAAACGGATCGCAACTATCTGCGCGGCGTTGGTATTTCTGACGAAAACGGCGTGGTACGGTTCACGACGATTGTTCCGGGCTGCTATGACGGGCGTTGGCCGCATATGCACTTCGAAGTCTTTGCGAACCCGGACGATATCGCGACGGGCCGAGATAGCCTGCTGATTTCGCAGGTCGCCTTTGCCGAGGCCGACTGCGCCACTGTCTACACCGACAGCCGCTATGCCACCAGTGCACGCAACCTGCCGCGCCAATCGCTGGCCCGTGACATGGTATTTTCCGACAGCACAGAGGCGCAGATGACCCAGCGCACCGTGACGATGACCGGCGACAATTCGTCCGGCTATCAGGGCACGGTCCGGATCGGCCTGTCCGTCTGATACGCGTGGTTAAAAGAAAAGGGGCCGAATGGCCCCTTTTTTACACGCCCAAGCAATAGCGCATGATCGCCTTTTGCGCGTGGAGGCGGTTTTCAGCCTCATCGAAAATCACCGAATTCGGTCCATCCATGACCGCGCTGGTCGCCTCGTCATCGCGGTGCGCAGGCAGGCAGTGCATGAACAGCGCGTCCGGCTTGGCTTGGCGCATCAGTGCTTCGTTCACCTGATAGCCGCGCAACTGGTTATGGCGACGTTCCCGCGCCGAAACCGGATCGTGCATCGAAACCCAGGTGTCGGTGACCACCAGATCCGCACCCTCGACCGCCTTGAACGGGTCGCGTTCGATCACGATATTCGCCCCCTTGGCGCGCGCCTCTTCGACGAAACCGGCCTCAGGGTCGAGAGTTTGCGGCCCGGTGAAGGTCAGATCGAAACCGAACTGCCCGGCCGCATGGATAAAGGATGCGCAGACATTGTTGCCGTCGCCGGACCAGACGACCTTTTTACCTGCAATCGATCCGCGATGCTCTTCGAAGGTCTGGATATCCGCCATGATCTGGCAGGGGTGGGTCCGGTTCGTCAGGCCGTTGATGACCGGAACCGAGGCGTATTCGGCCATCTCGAGCAGGGTTTGCTCTTCGAAGGTGCGGATCATGATCAGATCGACATAACGCGACAACACGCGCGCCGTATCGGCAATGGTTTCGCCGTGCCCGAGCTGCATTTCCTTGCCGGACAGGACCATGGTCTGGCCGCCCATCTGGCGTACACCAACGTCGAAGGAAACGCGCGTGCGGGTCGAGGGCTTTTCGAAAATCAGCGCGACCATCTGGCCCGCAAGAGGCTGGTCGTCGTCCAAGGCGCCCTTGGGCCGACCGTTGCGCGCCACCTTCATTGCTTTGGCGTTGTCGATGATCGCCCGCAAGTCGCCGGGGCTGGTGGCGTTGATGTCTAGAAAATTCGTCATGGTATTCGCTTTCTTTGGCGGCGTGGGGGGCTCTGCCCCCTCTGGCCTTCGGCCATTCACCCCCGAGGTATTTGGGGAAAGATGAATGGCATCATGCAGTTTCAAGAGCGGTGGCCGCAGCATCGAGACGCGTATAGGCCTGAGAAATATCGTCGTCGGTGAGGTTCAGGGCGGGCAGCAGCCGCAGGACGTTATCCCCTGCGGGCACGGTCAGAACGCCCTGCTCATAGCCGGCCTTAACCACGTCAAGGTTCGAGGCGACGCACTTGATACCGATCATCAGGCCAGATCCGCGCACGGAGTCGAAGATCGTCGGATGTGCGGCAACGAGACCCTCGAGTTTCTGGCGCAGGAGGGCGGCCTTGCGGTTGACCTCGGCCAGGAAGGCATCGTCAGAGATGATATCCATGACCTTACCCCCAACCGCGCAGCCCAGAGGGTTACCGCCGTAAGTCGAGCCGTGGGTTCCCGCGACCATGCCGCTCGCGGCGTTTTCGGTGGCCAAGACCGCGCCCAAGGGGAAGCCGCCGCCGATGCCTTTGGCGACCATCATGATATCCGGAGTGATCCCGGCCCATTCATGGGCAAAGAGTTTACCGGTCCGGCCCATGCCGCACTGGACCTCGTCCAGGATCAACAGAATGCCATGTTCGTCGCACAGATCGCGCAGGCCCTTGAGGCATTGATCGGGCAGCGGACGAATGCCGCCCTCGCCCTGAACCGGTTCGATCAGAATCGCGCCCACATCCGCACGGGCGGCGGCGGCGGTCAATGCCTCGTGATCGCCCCATGGCAGATGCAAGAAACCGGGCAGCAGCGGGGCAAAGCCCTTGACCATTTTTTCCGAACCGGCAGCGGCAATCCCGGCCGAGGAGCGGCCATGGAAGGAGCCGTCGAAGGTGATGATCGTGGTGCGCTCTGGCTGACCTTTTTCGTAGAAGTATTTCCGCGCCATTTTGACAGCCAGTTCGCAGGCCTCGGTGCCGGAATTGGTGAAAAACACCGTGTCGGCAAAGGTGGCCGCAACCAGCTTATCGGCAAGCGACTGCTGCTGTTCGATGTTGTAGAGGTTGGAGACATGCCACAGTTTGGACGCCTGTTCGGTCAGGGTCTGAACCAGATCGGGGTGCGCATGGCCCAACGCGTTCACGGCGATCCCGGCACCCAGATCCAAAAAGCGTCGGCCATCCACCTCGGTCAGCCACGAGCCTTGGCCCGAAACGAAAGTGAGCGGAGCGCGGTTGTAGGTCGGCAGAACGCTGGGGATCATAGAGTTACCCTTTGGAAATAAGAGCCCGATTGGTGCCGGAGCGGCAGGGGCATGTCAACGTGTAAGGGGGAGAGATGGGCGCACAGATGCACGCACGGCGCATTTTTCAGCGTCGGCGTCGAATCACGAGAAGGGGCGCATAAGTCATCATGCAGCCGGATATAGGGCACCAAGGCCACGTTGTTAAGGGAAATCAGGCCTTGAGCCGGTAGCCCTTGCGGAACCAATACCAGCAGATCGACAGAACAATCGCGCAGGCCAACAGACAGACCAGCAGGCCGCGCCATGGCGAGGAATCCGATACGCCGATCATGCCAAGACGCACACCGTCGATGATGTAGAAAAACGGGTTCACATGGCTCAGCCCACGCAGGACCGGTGGCAGGGCGTCAATGGAATAGAACGTGCCCGACAGGAACGACAGAGGCGTGACGACGAAATTTGAAATCGCGGCGAGTTGATCGAATTTGTTCGCGAAAATCGCGGCGATGATCCCCATACCGCCCATGAAAACCGCGCCCAAAATAACAAAGGTGAGCACCCAGAGCGGATGTTGCATGCCTACGCCCAGTCCCAGCCAGACGCCAATCGCAATCACCACGGCCACCAGCAGACCACGCGCAACCGCGCCAACGACATAGCCGGTTACCAGCTCGGCAGCCGACAACGGAGGCATCAACGTGTCGACGATATTGCCCTGCACCTTGGCCGAGGTCAGGGATGAAGACGAATTCGCAAAGGCATTCTGGATCACCGTCATCGTGAGGATACCGGGCGCCAGGAAATGCATGAACGGCACGCCCATCACATCCCCGCGCTGCGAACCGATCGCGATGGTAAAGATGAGCAGGAACAGCCCCGCGTTGATCAGCGGCGCCATCAGCGTCTGGGACCAGACGTTGAGAAAGCGCAAAACCTCTCTGCGGCACAGGGTAAACAGGCCCAGCCAGTTCACACGACCAAAGCGGCGCACCCCCATCATGGTAGAATCAGCCATTGTGTCCTCCGTTTTGCGATTCGAACGCTTGTATCCGGCGCACTGGTGCTTAGAATAGACCTCTGACCCAAGATGCAAGGCTGGCCAGACTGCGCCCGCCCAACCAGCCGAAGGAAATGCAAACATGTCCTGGACCGACGAACGCGTCGAGCTCTTGAAAAAGATGTGGGCCGAAGGCCAGTCGGCAAGCCAGATCGCCAAGGAACTGGGCGGCGTCACACGCAACGCCGTCATTGGCAAGGTGCACCGTCTGGGGCTTTCGAATCGTGCCGGTGCCACGCCAGCGCCGGCGCCCGCACCCGCAGCCCCCGCCCCGAAGGCAGAAAAGCCAGCGGCGCCAAAACCCGCGCCCGCCGCGCCCGCCCAGCCCAAAGCGGCCAAGCCCGAGCCGACACCCGTTGCGCCGAAGCCGCGCCCGGAGCCTGAAGCGAGTGACAATATCCAGGACGACGAGGACGATTCGCCCATCCCGATGAGCGCCGCCCGTCGCGCGATCATTCCCGCCGGCCAGCCGTTGCCGCCGCAGCCCTCGACCAACGAAATCTCGCCCGAAGCCTTGGCGCGTGTGAGCGAAGTGGAAAAGGTTGCCAAGAAACTCAGCCTGATGGAACTGACCGAAAAGACCTGCAAATGGCCGGTTGGTGACCCCGCAACGCCGCATTTCTGGTTCTGCGGCCTGCCGACACAGGCCGGCAAACCCTATTGCGAGGCCCATGTCGGCGTCGCGTTCCAACCCATGAGTGCGCGTCGCGATCGTCGTCGCTAAGGCACCCGATAGCGTGAAAGGCCCGCCAATTTTGGCGGGCCTTTCATATTACGGCCATGTTTCTACGCGACTATATACTTATGATTGCAGGTTGGATTTTGATTTCAGCTTTGCCATATGAGGAGAAGGGCTAGAATAGCCCTAGGGAAATCGCGGAGGGGCGGACACGATTTCTCAACCTTTTCCAGCTAGTTTCACTCTGCGTCCATTGGGTTTCCTGCATGTTACGAAAACTGTTTGTCCTTTTTTGGGTCCTTGGCCTCGCAGCCTGTAGCGAAGGTGCGACCTCGTCTCCAAATGCACGGATCCTGATGCTGGGCGACTCGCTCTTTGCGGTGAACCGGACAATCAACCAGTCAGTCGGCGATCAACTGGAACGTCAGCTGGGCGAGCAGGTCATCGATCGATCGGTCCTTGGCGCACCGTTCCTGAGTGACGATGGCAAAACCGGCATTCAGGGCCAGTATTTTGCCGGAAATTGGGATTGGGTTGTCATCAATGGCTTTGGTAACGACGTGCTCTTTGGCTGCGGCTGCGGCAGTTGCGACTCCGTCCTGAACAGATTGATCTCACGTGATGGAACCCAAGGACAAATCCCGGATTTCGTGGCGCGGGTTCGTGCCAGCGGCGCGCGCGTTATCTATTCGGGTTACTTGCGCACTCCCGGCTTCCGGGCGCCAATCGAATCCTGCGGGCCAATCGGATTTGACATGGACCGTCGTCTGGCAGCAATGGCCGCGCGCGATCCCGGAGTGGTGTACCTCTCGATGGCGAATGTCGTTCCCAGCGGCGACAGTAGCTATCATGCCTTTGACGTCATTCACCCATCGGCCAAGGGAAGCGGCGCAATTGCCACCCGGATTGCCGCAGTCATCAAGGCAAACTAACGGCCATTTTCCCGTATCGCCCAGTCACGCAGGGCGGCGATCGCAGTCAGAATGCTGTCGCCCTGCGGTGTCATTGCATATTCTACCCGCGGCGGGATCTCGGCAAAGGATGTGCGGCTCAGCAGTCCGTCACGGGTGAGGTCATCCAGCGCAGCACTCAGTACTTTGTCCGAAACCCCTGGCAAGGCCGCCTTGAGGTCGCCATAGCGCAGGCTCTGTTGCGCCAATACCTCGAGTATTCGCGGTTTCCAGCGTTTGGAAATCAACGAGAGCGTCAGTTCATAAGGACAATCTGAGGTGCGGTTTCGGTAAACATACTTCATTTCTTACCAATACGTGAGTGGTAGGAATCTGTCTAGCACCACTTCCCACAGGCCCGTCGCGGCGCTATATGCGGCCCATGTCCCAGAACCCGCCCAATCTCCGCCCCGACCTTGCCCCGAAACCCCGTTTCGAGGATGCCCCCCGTCCTGGCCAGCCGACCATCGGCATGGTCTCTCTGGGCTGCCCCAAGGCCTTGGTGGATAGCGAACGCATCCTCACCCGCCTGCGGGCCGAAGGGTACGCGATCAGCCCCGATTACAAAGGCGCGGATGCGGTGATCGTCAACACCTGCGGCTTCCTTGACTCCGCCAAGGCCGAGAGCCTCGATGCCATCGGCGAGGCGCTTGTCGAAAACGGCAAGGTTATCGTCACCGGCTGTCTGGGCGCGGAACCCGATTACATCCGCGAACACCATCCGAACATTCTGGCGGTAACTGGCCCGCACCAATACGAACAGGTGCTGGACAGCGTCCACGCCGCGGTGCCGCCGTCTCCCAATCCGTTCGTGGACCTGCTGCCTGCGACGGGCGTCAAACTGACCCCGCGCCACTACAGCTACCTCAAGATTTCCGAGGGCTGTAACCACAAGTGCAAATTCTGCATCATCCCCGACATGCGCGGCAAACTCACCAGCCGTCCGGCCCATGCCATCATCCGCGAGGCGGAAAAACTCGTCGAGGCAGGGGTCAAGGAACTACTGGTCATCTCGCAGGATACCTCGGCCTATGGCGTGGACATCAAACACGCGACCGAGCGGGAACGCCGCGCCCATATCACCGATCTGGCGCGCGATCTGGGCAGCCTGGGCGCGTGGGTGCGTTTGCACTACGTCTATCCCTACCCCCATGTGCGCGACCTGATCCCGCTGATGGCGGACCGGTTGATCCTGCCCTATCTGGACATCCCGTTCCAGCACGCCCACCCCGACACGCTGAAACGGATGGCGCGCCCCGCTGCCGCTGCCAAAACGCTGGACGAAATCGCCGCGTGGCGCGACGTCTGCCCCGATATCACGCTGCGCTCGACCTTTATCGTCGGTTATCCGGGCGAGACAGAGGCCGAATTCCAGACCCTGCTGGACTGGCTGGACGAAGCGCAACTGGATCGCGTCGGCTGTTTCCAGTACGAAAACGTCGATGGCGCCCGGTCGAACGACCTGCCCGACCACGTCCCTGACGAGGTCAAGCAGGAGCGCTGGGAACGGTTCATGGAAAAGGCGCAGGCCATTTCCGAAGCCAAGTTAGAAGCCAAGGTCGGCAAAACGCTCGAAGTCATCGTGGACGACATCGACGAAGACGGTGTTGCCACCTGCCGCACATGGGCCGACGCGCCCGAAATCGACGGCAACCTGTTTATCGATGACGGCACCGACGGGCTGTCCGTCGGCGATATCGTTCAGGTCGAGGTGGACGAGGCTGGGGAGTATGATCTGTGGGGTGTGGTGGCTGAACGGTAAGTTCACGCGCAGTTTACCGTCGGCGAATAGGTGTATGTAGGCAGCAACACTAGTTGCAATATACGCAATCGACTTTGACATCCTGTAAAAAGCGGGATTAGTTGGACGTAACTACTAGTTGTAACAGGGCAATGAAGCCCGCCTTAGGGAAATCAGTTATGGCAGCAGAGAAGCTATACCGCATCCGCAAGAGAGCTCCGCTATCAGCAAATGATGCAACTTTCACGACTCGGAATACATCTTCCGGCAGCACGCTTGTAACCATAAGTGGAACCGCTTATCGTGCTGCAATCCTTGCGGCTGCGAAGAAGTTAGAGAGTGCCAGAAGAATCAATCTCCACCTCCCAAAAGAGTCCGATCTTTGATCGAATAATTGGCGATGACGTCCATGACGTGGAGCGATTGGTCGCCTACGCACTTTACAAGGATCACAAGCGGGCTTGGTGTGCAGCCTTTGAGGCGGAGAACGGTCGCGCGCCGACTGACGTTGAAAAGATGTCTTTTGCGAAAGGCGTCGCAGTTCAATCACAGCTAGATCGCTACCTGAAAGATGCGCAAGACGCCCTCGGTGAGTATGCTGGCTACCTCATTGATGGCGAAAGACCGGTTATTCGAGAGGAAGCGATAACAGGAAGGATCGAGACAGCCGCTGCTAAAATCGAAGCTTCTGGAAAATTCTGGAACGTAGTTGCTAACACTGTTGTTTCCTCAGTATTAACGACAATTGTACTAATCGTGATTGCGATCGGTATTGAGTTAGCTGGTATTGATCTCATCGACGCCATCGGGTCAATCCATTCGAGCAACGCCACTGAATCGTTTCCGACCGAATAGATCAATCGACGCCGTATCTTACGACCGACGTCGATTTAGGCGGCGATCGAATTATCGGGCAACGCTTAACCCGAGATACTCTCCAGATACGTCAGGATGAAATCCTGCACCGTGGGGTCTTCGATGCCGACGTGGCGCATTTTGGTGCCGGGCATGAATCCGGTGTTGTCTTCCATCCAGGCGCGCAGGGCGGCGGGGGTCCAGACGATGCCAGAGGCAGCCAGAGCGGTGGAATAGTCGTAGTCGGCGACGGTCCCTGCCCCTCGGCCCACGACGTTTTCCAGCGAGGGGCCGTAGCTCGGGTCGGTGGAATTGGGCGCGTGGCAGCGGTGGCATTCGGCGTCGAACAGTTTTTGACCGGCCTCGACCTTGATGGTGTCAAAGCTGTCGGCCAGCGCCGGAAGTGCCAGAACGGCCAGCGCGATTGCAGCGGTGTGACGGATGATGTCCATGTTACCCTCCATGATATCTGCTGGGCAGACCTTGCGCCCTTGGCGACTCAAAGGGTTTGACAGAGATCAAGCGGAGGTTGTGCTTGTGGTCGTAGATGCAGGTGCAGCATTTTACCCGCCCAGCGTGTCCAGATAGATCCGCACCGCGTCCTGAACGTGGCGAAACCGGTCGCCGCCCAGATGTTTGCCACCGAACCAGCGGGTGACGCAGATCAGATGGCCGGTCAACTCTTGGCGCTCCAGCATCCTGACGATCACCATGCCGGCGCCCGCCTCGCCATCGTCGTTCTTCAACGGCCCATCGGGCAGCAGCACGGCCCAGCTATTGTGGGTCGCCTTTGCGAATTTCTTGGTTTTGCAGAGGGTTTTGATAAAGGCTCTCGCCTCTTCGGCACTGGAACAGGCCGCGCCGGATACGGCGTATTTTGACCCGCGGTCGGAAATGACGTTGTCGATGATGTTCATGGGGCGGTTATAGCCCCCAAAGGCTTAGCTGGCCATCAGGTCGATCAGGCGCATCGCATGGGCGCAGCCCTGCCACACTCCGACGCTCTGTTCCGCATCCAGCCAACCGTGCTGTTTGTACCGCCGCGCACAGAGCCGGCACTTGGACAGCACAGTTTCGTTGCCAGCCGTCTCGATCGCGTCGCGGCTGCAGGTTTTCAGCGCGCCAAGCAAGTCAGCGGCGCAAACCAGTGTCATCCGGGGGTCCGTAGCAACATCGAAATCCGTGTGGCGATAGTGCATTTGGGTCATTCCTTTGGCCGCGCGTATCTTCATCTGGATAGGTTAACGGAAGCCGCGATGCCCCATTTGAGTCTCAGGCTAAAATATTTTTTGTCCGACCGTATGGGGCGATACTATTCGGATATACAAAGCGGCACCGCCTCATCCGAGGATGAGCCGCAAATGGAACGATACCAACTATATAATTGATTTTAGGACTTAATTGCCTCGAACAGGTCGTGGTTCCGGCAATAGTCAGGGGCCTTTGCAGCGGTGTCATGCGTAGCGAGCCAGTGCCGACAGGCCTGCGTTTCCGAACAGGCCGCACATTGCACGACCGCCGCCCGCAGGCTGTTGGCACCAATTTTGCCATCGAGCACGGCCTCGCCCAGATCCGCGTCGACCTTGCGGGCCATTTGTGTCACCAGTTCTGCCCGCTCGGACATCGTTTTCAGACCAAACATCTGCATCCTCCTCTTGCATCCCTGAACCCTGCGGCAGGAGACAACAGCGGACATTGACGCAGATCAAACTTTCTCGGTCAGTCTGGAAAATTCGTCGCGGTTGCAACAATAGTCGGGCGGAGTGGGGCGTTCGGCGTCCTGTAGTACCGAATGGCAGTGGTCCGGACGGTCACAGCCGCGGCAACGTGTAATAAACTCGGCATACTGCGCCTGCTTGATCTGGCCAGTGTGCAGCAGCTCGGCAAAATCGACACCGCAACGTTTTGCCATGCCGAGTGTCAGCCAGAAGTGTTCGCGGGTATCGCCCATTGGATGCATTTTGCCCTCGCCTTTGCTGGGGACGCCATGCCACGTGCTGGCCAATGCGACCTTGCGTCAGATCAAGTCCGGACCAACAATCGCACCAGAACGCAGAGCCACGCGGCACCGACCGCGATGGACGTGATGGCGACAGCCGCGCTGCCCGCGTCCTTGGCCTGCCCGGCGCGGTCGCGCTTTTCGGTGGAAATGTCATCCACAACACGTTCGATCGCCGTGTTCAGGCATTCCATCGCCAAGACCATGATCCCGCCCATCACGATGGCGGCGCGTTCGCCCGGCGAGAGCGGCAAGATCAACGCCAAGGGGATCGACACCGCGTTCGCCCAGACCCACTGCATCAACGACGCCTCGGTCCGCCAGACATGGGTCCAGCCCTGCCATGACCACATGGCCCGCAGGCGGATGCGCTCGAACTCTTTCCACATGGTCGTCCTCCCTTTGCGGTCAGGCTGCAATAGCCTGCCCCCCGGAGGCAAGCCCGTTCAGCGCCCGGACTGAACGTCCTGAATGGTCTGATAGACAGCGGCGACCCGGTCGCGGTTGGCCGGGTGCGATCCTAGGAACCGATCCCCCGGATCGGGCAGCCGCGAAAAGAAATACGCGCCGCGGATCGGATCATAGCCGGCGGCCATCAGGATGCGCGTGGCGAGCCTATCCGCCTCGAGCTCGAACTCCTTGGAATAGGCGCGTGCGGCGACCTCGGCCCCCAGTTCGCGGGCAGCCTGAATATCATCCGGAATGCCGGTGCCAGCCACTCCGGCCAAGCCGCCGAAAATCTCGGCCCCGATCTGGGCATTGCGGCGGGTGCGATCCAAATGGCCAAGGATGTGGTGGCTGGCTTCGTGCGCCAGAACAAAGGCAAATTCGTCGGAGTTCTCCGCCGTCGTCAGCATCGCAGTCGTAAAGGCGATCAGCGGCCGCCCCCGACGATCCTGGGTCTGATAGGCATTGGCCGCGGAGCCGGGGGTGTCATCCACGAACATCTGGAAATCGCAGTTGCGATAGGGGTTTTGCGCCAGACAAATCCGTTCGGTCACCGGTTCCAGATCCTGCACGACGGCCAAGACCATATCGGCGTTGGCCGCGCTTGGCGCAGGGTTCTGGACGGTGGGGGCCGATGGCATCTTGGTCAGGGCAACAGGAGAAACACAGCCCGCCAAGGCGAGCAGCGCCAGCAACGTCAGGACAAAACGGCGGAGCGAGAGACCAATCATGGCACCGATATATCAGGGCCTCTGCATTGCGTGCAGCCCCGCCATGCAGTCGTCACGCGAATGGGAACACCTCTTTGCAATTCGCCCGCAGAGGTCTACGATTCCCGCATGTTTACTATCGAACACGAATTTGACTCGACCGTTGTCACGCTGGTGGATGAAGGTCCCGCCCCCCTGCAGGAGGACGTGATCGTCAACGCCTTTGAGGAGTGCGTGACGATTGAACAATATGATCCCGTCACCGATCGCGTGCAGCGGATCACCCTGTCGTTCGCCCAATTGCGCGATCTGGAGGCTGCGCTGGACCTGCCAGAGGGTGTGTATCGCCTGCAATTGACCGACGAAGAAGAATAGTCAGTCGATCCGGAACACTTTGTCCCGACTGGTCGCGCCGCGCACCAGCACCAGCCGCGTTTTCGGCACGCCCAGCGCCTTGGCCAAGAGTTTCTGGACGGCTGCATTGGCCTTGCCGTCTTCGGGCACGGTTGTGACATAGACGCGGATCTCATCGCCTTCGACCAGAATTCGGTCGCGGCTGGCCTTTGGCGTCACGCGGATGGCGATTTCGGCCCCGGGTCGGGCAAGGTGGGTCAAATCTGTCATGGCGATCTTCTATAGTGTGAACAACCTTGGGGCCACTCATTGAATTTTAACGCCGCAAAGGCGATATCGACTGCAAAGACAAAGGATTGATCCATGACCGAGATTGCGCCCCTCGCCTATAACGCCGCCGCCGTCGAGTTTCTGATGACCCGTCGGTCGCGTCCCGCAAAAATGATCAAGGCCCCTGCTCCGGATCGAGATGCCCTGATGCCGATCCTGACCGCCGCGGCCCGCACGCCGGACCACGGGGCGCTGGTTCCGTGGCGCTTTGTCGTGCTCGAAAAACCTGCACTCGAGGCCTATGCCAACGCGCTGCAGGCGGCGGGCGAACGGCTGGGACTGGTTCAGGCCGACATTGACAAACCCAAGGGCACCTATGCGGCATCGCCTCTGGCTGTGGTTGTCGTGTTCAGCCCGATTGCCGCGGCCAAGGTTCCGGTGATCGAGCAACAGTATTCCGCGGGCGCGGTCTGCCTGTCGCTGGTCAATGCCGCGCTGGCCTCTGGTTGGGCGGCGGCATGGGTTTCGGGCTGGCACAGCCACGATCCAGAGTTCGTCCAGAGCCAGCTTGGCCTCGCGGCGCATGAATCGGTTGCAGGGATCGTCCATATCGGCACCGAAGGCGCCGTCCCCCCCGAACGTCCGCGCCCTGATCTGGCGCAGATTGTCACTTGGAAATCGGAATGATCCTCACTGATTTTTTCAAGGCCCTCGGCCAACTCCCGGACCCGCGATTCAAGCGGGTCCTGCTCTTGGGGGTCGGACTGACGATCGCCCTCTTGGTCGGGGTCTACGCCCTGTTCTTGATGCTGATCGACTGGTTCGCGCCCGGTAGCGTCACGATTCCCGGCATCGGCCCGGTGACATGGGTCGGCGATCTGCTGTCATGGGGATCGCTGGCGCTCATGCTGTTTCTGTCGATTTTCCTGATGGTTCCGGTGGCCTCTAGCATCACGTCGCTGTTTCTCGACGACATCGCGCAAGCGGTCGAGGACAAGCATTATCCTCACCTGCCGACCGTGCCACATGTCGGCCTGTGGGAAGGCCTGCGCGACACCTTCAGCTTTCTGGGTGTGTTGATCATCGGGAATATCATCGCGCTGATATTGCTGGCGTTTTTGCCCTTTTTAGCCCTGCCTATTTTCTACGGGCTAAACGGGTATCTGCTGGGCCGTGAATATTTCACGCTCGCCGCGATGCGACGTCTGGGTCGGGCGGGCGCACAGGAACTGCGCAGCAGACATATGGTGCAAATCTGGATCGCGGGCTGCCTGATGGCCATACCGCTGACCTTTCCGCTGGTGAACCTGCTGGTTCCGGTTCTGGGTGCGGCGACCTTTACGCATCTCTTTCACCGGCTGAACGGCCGGTGAAAAGGCAGGGGATCAGTTCCCCTGCGCGTTTTCCGGCGTCGACATCCGGTTGAACCAGTCCAGATCGCGGATCGAGATGACGCCCGACAGGATCACGCCGGCGATCAGACCCCACACGATCACGGCGGCAACTGTCGTGATCTTGGCCTTTCGCTTGAGCATCGGGCCCGCGTCGGCGGGGGCGGACACATGGGTCCCCGGCACGACGTTACCGTCCTCGCCTTGGGTGGTCAGCCGCAGCGGCAGCACGATAAAGAACACCATGAACCAGATCACGGCAAAGAGGACGAGGGCGGATGTCGGTCCCATCTATGGTTCCTTTAATGGCGGGTTTGCCGTTAGATACGCCAAACCCTGTCAGAGGCAAGCCTAGACCTGTTCCAGTTCGATCAGGCAGCCGTTAAAGTCCTTGGGATGCAGGAACAACACCGGTTTGCCATGGGCGCCGATTTTCGGCTCTCCGGTCCCCAGCACGCGCGCGCCTTGTCCCTTGAGTTTGTCCCGGGCTGCGATGATGTCAACGACCTCATAGCAAATATGGTGAATGCCGCCCGACGGGTTTTTGTCGAGAAAGCCCTGAATCGGTGAATTTTCCCCCAGCGGGTACAGCAATTCGATCTTGGTGTTCGGCAGTTCGATAAACACCACCGTGACGCCGTGATCGGGCTCATCCTGCGGATCGCGGACCACCGCGCCCAGAGTGTCACGGTATTGCGCTGCGGCGGCGGTCAAATCCGGCACAGCAATGGCAACGTGGTTCAATCGTCCGATCATTTGGGCTTCCTCTCCTGTGACTTGCCCCCTGTATCGCCCGCCCCTTGCTGCGACGCAACATGAGCAAACGTCGCGGGTCCATTAACCGGCCATCAACCAATCTGGCGTTTGATTGTCCTGCCAAAAGGGGACAACAAAATGGATGACCATGATCAGTACTACCTAACCCGTCCAGCGACCTCGGACCGCCCGCTCGCCGGTCTGACAATCCTGTTGGTCGAGGATAGCCGCTTTGCCTGCGAGGCATTTCGCCTGATGTGCCAGCATTCGGGCGCGCGACTTCGGCGGGCTGACAGCCTGTCACATGCCCGCCAACACCTGCGCACCTATCGCCCGGCGGTGGTGATTATCGACCTTGGCCTGCCCGATGGCGCGGGCGAATCATTGATTGCGGAACTGGCGCGGGCGCAACCCCGCGTCGATGTGATCCTTGCCACCAGTGGCGATCCTGACGGGGCCCTGCGCGGCGCGGTTGCAGGTGCCGACGGGTTCATCGCCAAACCCATTGCGCGGCTGTCGCAATTCCAGGCCGAACTGTTGCGGCATCTCCCAAGGGATCGCCAACCAAAGGGGCCGCGACTGATCAACGATGCGCGCATTCGGCCGGATCAATTGGCCTATAGGGATGATCTGTCCCGTTGCCTTGAGGTTCTGGACGCCTCGGCGCAGGCCCCGGATCTGGACTATGTTGTGCAATTCCTGACCAGCGTGGCGCTGGCGGCGGGTGATCATGCGTTGATAGCGGCGGTGAACGACCTGTCCACCCGCCAGCGCAGCGGCACCGGGACCGGCGATGCGGTTACCCTGCTTCGCGGGCTACTGCGTCAACGATTAGAGGCACAGGCCCAGATCGGGCTACAGTAGGCTGATGCCGGAGGGATTTGTCCTGATATCCGGCCCAATCACTGAAAACACCGCACTACTGTCACGGAAATGCCCGATTCCCGGGTCGAGCCGACCAACTCTTGCCCCAGTGCCCTGCCACAACAGACCCGTATCGATGACGGAGGCTTGAATGGTGCGCTTGGCAGAACGACTTTGGTCCGAGGATAAGGGCAGCGATGCCGTCGACTGGACCATCCTGGGCGCTGGCGTGTTGATGTTGGTCATCGCCCTGTTTGCCGTCATCGACGCCGGAACGGACGTTGCCACCGATGCCGTTCACACGCCCACCGCAACGATTGCCGACGCCTGATCAGGACAAAAATCCGGGGTCCTCGCCCAGATCGACGCCGGGGAACACCGACGTTTCCAGCACCGAGGCCTCGGTGCCGATCAGACTGCGCAGAACCCACCCGGCAAGGGCGCGAACATCCCGCGTCGGCATCAGGTCACGATCCGCATAGAGATCACCCTCGCCGAGCCCCGGCCAAGCCCCGATCACACGCCCCCCCCGAATGGCGCCACCGGCTGTCAGCATAACCCCGCCTGTGCCATGGTCGGTGCCCCTGTCGCCGTTTTCCCGCGCCGTGCGGCCGAATTCGGTCAGGGCGATCACTGCGGTTTTGTCCCAGACGGGTCCCAGTTCCTGTTGCAGGGTCAAAATCACATCTGCCAGCCCATGCAGGGCGCGTGGCAGGCTCTGGGCCTGCCGGACGTGGGTATCCCAACCCGCCAAAGAAAAGCTGGCGATCCGGCTCTCGTCGCGCAACCGACTGGCGGCAAATTTGGCCAGCGCAACCGTACCGCGCCGCGCCGCCGCATCGGACATCGGCGACTCCTCCTCAGCAGCCAGGCTCTCGGCGATCATCACCGCCTCTGTGCTGGCCTGCTCAAAGAGGGGATCGCCCTCGTAAACCCGTTCCAACAGCCGCTTGGCCTGCGGGGTCAGCGTCAACTGTGCCTCGGGCGACCAGCGCGACACCGGCGCATCCCCCGACAGGATCAACATATGGTCCCGCCCGATCGCATAGGCGGCCTCGGCGGTGACGGCGGGCGTCGCGGTCATCAGGCGGTTCAACCAGCCATCGCGCAAGCCGCCGACGGTATCGCCGCCCGCCTCGAGCAGGTCCTGACCGTCAAAATGGCTCCGTTTGTCGCGATAGGGTGTGGACACAGCATGGGCAAAGCCCAGCTGTCCCGCATGCCATAGCGGCATCAACCGGTCCAGTGCCGGATGGAGGGCGTAGAACCCGTCGAGATCAAGCGCCCCCCCTGCCGGTCCCAGACCAAGGCTGGGCCGCAGCGCGGCATAGGCCGGATCGCCATAGGGCTGGACAACATCCAGCCCGTCCATCGCCCCGCGCAAAATCAGTACCACGATCCGCGTATCCCACGGGGCAGAGGCAAAGGCCATCTGCGTCAGGACCGGCGATGCCGCCGCCGAACACCCCAAGGCCAACCCGTTGCGCAGGAATTTCCGACGATCCATCGTCATCTCCTTTGGAAGGCGGCAGAGGCGAGGATAATCCCGACCCCCTCTTCGCGGGTTTCAGCCGCCCGCGCGGCAAACAGCACCTGCTCTGGCGGCTCGGCGCCGAGCGCCCAATGTACAAACTCGCGGGGATCAGGCAGATCGCTCAGGATCAGCTTGGGGTCGCGAAGCGCCCATGTGATCCGACCTGCCATGCCCGGCGGATTGATCCACGCCTCAGCCTCGTCCGCCCAGCCATCCGGGCCAATCGGCCGCTCCCAATCCTGTCCCATCACCCGCATGGGAAGCAAAAAGGATCGGTGAATCCGGTTATCCGGCAGGCTCATGACCTGATCCGCCGTCAGACCCAGCGCCCGCAGGCCAGAGGTCACAAAATCCAGCGGCAGTTTTACCTTTTGCAGCACCGGGTCCCAGGCGGCAGGATGATCCAGCATCGCCTCATAGACCGCCATCAGGTCCCCCGCGCTGGCCACAAAGGCATCGGTCATCACTGCAACCAGGCCGTCATCGGGATGATCGGCCACAAAATACCGGGCGATTTTGCGGCTGATGTGCTGCGCCGTCGCGGGGTGAACGGCCAAATCCTCGATCAGGGTGCGCACAACCGACAGATCGCTGTCGGCAGGATAGGTCACCCCCAGCACGGATTCGGCGCCGGGTTCGGCCATCCGCGCATCATAGGCAAACCCGTCCCGCCAAGTATAGGTCAATCCGGTCAACAGCTTGGCTAGTTGCAGGACATCATCCCCCGTATAGGGAGCCCCGACGCCCAGCGTATGCAGTTCCAGCAGTTCTCGCGCCAGATTTTCATTCAATCCGCGTCCCTTGGACTGCCCAAGTGGGCTGTTCGGGCCAAAACTCTCGACCTGATTGAGGTAGATGAGCATCATAGGGTGCGTCGTCGCAGACCAGAGCAGATCGACAAAGCGCCCGGCAACATGGGGGCGAATGGCCTCTTCGACATAGGGCGTGACCAGATGATGGCCGCCGGCATTGCGGGATTTCACCGTGAAATGGTCCGCCCAGAACCGTGTCAGCCGTTCGCGAAACCCGTCTCTGGCCGCAACACCGCGAGCTAGAGTCATGCGCAGGTTCATCCGCAACTGGTCCCGCATCGCGTCATTCAAGGCATCGGTCGCAACGCGGGCTGCCTCGATCGCGGCAGCATCCCCCGATTGATTGGCGCGGTTCCGGTCGCGACCGATTGCCCGCTGTTCAGCGATACTCGGGTGGGCCATGTCAAACGGCGGGATCGGCAGATCAATCGCATCCTGATCGAACTGCGCCAACTGCGCCAATATCCCGGCAGCATCACTTGGCCCCGAGAGCATCGGCGACAGGCCAATTCCAAACCGAATGGCCGCAATTTCAGAAGGTTGCAGCATGTCATCCCCTGCGTTTCATCCCAGATGTCAGGGGCCGGGGCGCAAAAATCAAGTCATAGAGCCGTGATCGCCGGGTTTCTGGCATAAACCGCCGATAGAAACGCAAAGGGCCAGCAGGTTTCCCCGCTGGCCCCTATTGACGCTGCCTGCCGATTAGGCTTCGGGCGGCAGAACCCGCAGACGCAGTTCGCGCAGCTGTTCGTTGGTCGGCTCGCTCGGCGCGTTCATCATCAGGTCTTCGGCACGCTGGTTCATCGGGAACATGATGACTTCGCGGATGTTGGCGGTGTCGGCCAGCAGCATGACGATACGGTCGATCCCGGCGGCACAGCCACCGTGCGGCGGCGCACCATATTGGAACGCGTTGACCATCCCGCCAAAGCGGCGGCGGACCTCGTCTTCGCCGTAGCCAGCGATTTCAAAGGCCTTGAACATGATCTCCGGCTTGTGGTTCCGGATCGCGCCCGACACCAGTTCGTAGCCGTTACAGGCGAGGTCGTACTGGAACCCGCGCACAGCCAGCGGATCGCCAAGCAGCGCATCCATCCCGCCCTGCGGCATCGAGAAGGGGTTGTGTTCGAATTCGTAACCGCCGGTCTCTTCGTCCTTTTGGTAGATCGGGAAATCCACGATCCATGCAAAGGCAAAACGATCCTTTTCGGTCAGGCCCAGTTCATCGCCGATCACGGTGCGGGCCTTGCCTGCGACCTTTTCAAAGGACGACGGCTTGCCGCCAAGGAAGAAGGCCGCGTCGCCGTTCCCAAGGCCAAGCTGCTGGCGGATCGCTTCGGTGCGTTCCGGGCCGATGTTTTTGGCCAGCGGACCTGCGGCTTCCATCTCGCCGTTGTCGGCGGTGCGCCAGAAGATATAGCCCATGCCGGGCAGACCCTCTTTCTGGGCAAAGGCGTTCATCCGGTCACAGAATTTGCGCGACCCGCCGGTCGGGGCCGGAATCGCACGGATTTCGGTGCCGTCCTGTTCCAGCAGTTTTGCAAAAATGGCGAAACCGGAACCGGCGAAATGCTCGGACACGGTCTGCATCTTGATCGGGTTGCGCAGGTCCGGCTTGTCGGTGCCGTACCACAGGGCGGCATCACGGTAGGAAATCTGCGGCCATTCCGCCGGATTATCGACCTTTTTGCCGCCGCCAAATTCGCTGAACACCCCTGCCAGAACCGGTGCGATGGTGTCGAACACGTCCTGCTGGGTCACGAACGACATTTCGAGGTCGAGCTGGTAGAAATCGGTCGGCGAACGGTCAGCGCGCGGGTCTTCGTCGCGGAAACAGGGCGCGATCTGGAAATATTTGTCGTAGCCCGACACCATGATCAGCTGCTTGAACTGCTGCGGAGCCTGCGGCAGGGCGTAGAACTTGCCCGGGTGCAGACGCGACGGCACGAGGAAGTCGCGTGCGCCCTCTGGGGACGAGGCGGTGATGATCGGCGTCTGGAATTCGCGGAAGCCCTTGTCCCACATGCGCTGGCGCATGGACCGCACGACGTCGGTGCGCAGCTTCATGCTGGTCTGCATCGCATCGCGGCGCAGGTCCAGATAGCGATACTTGAGCCGGGTTTCTTCGGGGTATTCCTGATCGCCGAACACCATCAGCGGCAGTTCTTTGGACGCGCCAAGCACTTCGATATCACGGACGAACACTTCGATTTCGCCGGTCGGCAGCTTGGGGTTCACCAGATCGGCCGAACGGGCCTTCACTTCGCCGTCGATGCGAATACACCATTCGCTGCGGACCTTTTCCACATCGGCAAAGGCGGGGCTGTCGGGATCGCACAGCACCTGCGTCACGCCATAGGTGTCGCGCAGGTCGATGAACAAAATCCCGCCGTGGTCGCGTACCCGGTGGACCCAGCCAGACAGCCGGACGGTCTGGCCGACATTTTCCTTGGTCAGTTGGGCGCAAGTATGGGTGCGATAGGCGTGCATAGGTCGTATCCCTTGGTTTACGGGGTTCGGCGTCGATACACAGGTTGCGGCGCAGGAAGTCAAGTGCGGCGCGACCCGGAATAGCCTTTGTCGCCCTATGCCGCCACCAAAGGCAGCTGTGCAAAGCGGGTTTTCCACAGCGCTTCGGCGTATTCGGCCTCGGCGGTCGAATCCCAGACGATCCCGCCGCCGACATTCAGCGTGGCGCGGCGATCCTCGATCAACAGCGTGCGAATTGCCACATTCATACAGGCGTCGCCGTTCGGCGCGATCCATCCGATGCTGCCGCAATAGATATCCCGGGGCCAAGGTTCGAGGTCGCGGATGATCTGCATCGCTCGCAGTTTCGGCGCGCCTGTGATCGACCCGCAGGGAAAGAGCGCCGCCAGAATGTCCGCGGTCGTGACCTCGGGGCGCAGCCGCGCAGTCACGCGGCTGACCATCTGGTGCACGGTGGCATAGGTATCCACGCGAAACAGGTCCGGCACCCGCACAGTTCCCGGAACGCAGACCCGCGACAGGTCATTGCGCAGCAGATCGACGATCATCAGATTTTCGGCGCGGTTCTTTTCATCGCTGGCCAGAAAATCGCGGTGTGCGGCATCCTCGGCCGGGGTCAGCCCGCGCGGCATCGTCCCCTTCATCGGCAGCGTTTCGATCTGGCCCCCGGTCACCCGATAGAACAGTTCGGGCGAACGGGACAGAATCGCCGGACCGTCCTGTTCGATCAGTGCCCCATGGCCAACGGATTGATGCGCTGCCAAGGCCGCGAACAGACCCTGCGGCGTGCCATGCGCCTCGGCCTCGACCGGAAAGGTCAGATTGATCTGATAGACATCCCCCGCAGCAATATAGCCGCGCACCTGCGCGATGGCGGCGGCGTGGTCAGCGGCGGACCACTGCGGCACCAACGGACCGAGCCCGCCGGAGGGCGCGACGGGTGTCGGCGCTTTGGGTGCGTCGTAAACACCGAACCGGATCAGCGGCACCCTGCGCTGCGATGGCATCAGCGCATGCAGACGCGGCTCTAGCGCATAGCCCAGTTCATAGCTGCAATAGCCCGCCAGCCAGCCCTCTGCCGCGTCCAATGCCGACAGCGCGGCGGGCACCTGTTCGGCGGTCCATGCCTCGATCACCTGGCGGGCGTTTTCAAACAGCGCCGCCCCGCCCATTGGCCCATGATCGAATGTCACGCGCATCGCGGTTCCCTTTGTCCTGATCTGCCCAAGCGATTCACCCCCAGCAGGGATCACACCTGTGCTGCGAATGCAAACACCGCCTAGCTGCCCGAGTCTGCGGGTAACAAACAGCCCATTTTCGCCCGAAATTCGCAAAATTCCGTCAGATGGCCCCTATCCCCGAGGTCCATATGCCGAATAAGTTGCCGATGGTGTCTGTCTAGGCTTGAACCCTGCCGCGCCATGCCTATAAGGCACGTCAATTTGGGCGCGCCGTCCCGCGCCGCCCTGCGCCAGCTGCCAGAAAAGAAAGAGGTCCGTTATGCCGAAGAGAACCGACATCAAGTCGATCATGATCATCGGAGCGGGGCCCATTGTCATCGGACAGGCCTGCGAATTTGACTACTCGGGCGCTCAAGCCTGTAAAGCCCTGCGCGAAGAAGGATACCGCGTTATCCTCGTAAACTCGAACCCGGCAACGATCATGACCGACCCGGGTCTGGCCGACGCGACCTATATCGAACCGATCACCCCCGAAGTGGTGGCCAAGATCATCGAAAAGGAACGCCCCGACGCGCTGCTGCCGACGATGGGCGGCCAAACCGGTCTGAACACCGCTCTGGCACTGGCCGACATGGGCGTGCTGGAAAAGTTCAACGTCGAAATGATCGGCGCGAAACGCGACGCCATCGAAATGGCAGAGGACCGCAAGCTGTTCCGCGAAGCGATGGATCGTCTGGGCATCGAAAACCCCAAGGCCACCATCGTCACCGCCCCCAAGGACGCCAAGGGCAAAAAAGACCTCAAGGCCGGTCTGGCACTGGCAACTGCCGCCCTCGAAGAAATCGGCCTGCCGGCGATCATCCGTCCCGCCTTTACGCTGGGCGGTACCGGCGGCGGCGTAGCCTATAACCGCGAAGAATACGAATACTACTGCCGCTCGGGCATGGACGCTTCGCCTGTGGGTCAGATTCTGGTCGATGAATCGCTGCTGGGCTGGAAAGAATACGAAATGGAGGTTGTCCGCGACAAAGCCGACAACGCCATTATCGTGTGTTCCATCGAAAACGTGGACCCGATGGGCGTGCACACCGGCGATTCGATCACCGTCGCCCCCGCGCTGACGCTGACAGACAAAGAATACCAGATCATGCGCAACGGCTCGATCGCGGTTCTTCGGGAAATCGGCGTGGAAACTGGCGGCTCGAACGTGCAGTGGGCGATCAACCCCAAGGACGGCCGCATGGTCGTTATCGAAATGAACCCGCGCGTGTCGCGGTCCTCGGCTCTGGCGTCCAAGGCGACCGGTTTCCCGATTGCGAAAATCGCGGCCAAACTGGCGGTCGGCTACACGCTGGACGAATTGGACAACGACATCACCAAGGTGACCCCCGCCTCGTTCGAGCCGACCATCGACTATGTCGTCACCAAGATCCCGCGCTTTGCCTTTGAAAAGTTCCCCGGCTCCAAACCGGAACTGACCACCGCGATGAAGTCGGTGGGCGAGGCGATGGCGATTGGCCGGACCTTCCACGAATCCATGCAAAAGGCGCTGGCCTCGATGGAAACCGGCCTGACCGGGTTTGACGAGGTGAAAATCCCCGGCGCCCCGGATAAGGCCGCGATTTCCGCCGCCCTGTCCAAGGCGACCCCGGACCGTCTGCGCGTGATCGCTCAGGCGATGCGTGAAGGGTTCAGCAACGACGAAATTCAGGCGATCACCGCATTTGATCCGTGGTTCCTGTGCCGCATCCGCGAAATCGTCGATGCCGAAGCCGACGTGAAAAAGAACGGTCTGCCGGTGACGGAACACGGCCTGCGCAAGCTCAAGATGATGGGCTTTACCGACGCGCGTCTGGCCAAGCTGACCGGCCGGGACGAAGACAATATCCGCCGCGCCCGTCATAACCTCGGCGTCACGGCCGTGTTCAAGCGGATCGACACCTGCGCTGCCGAATTCGAGGCCCAGACCCCCTATATGTATTCCACCTACGAAGTCCCGGCGATGGGCGACGTGGAATGCGAAAGCCGCCCGACCGACCGCAAAAAGGTCGTCATCCTTGGCGGTGGCCCGAACCGGATCGGTCAAGGGATCGAGTTCGATTACTGCTGTTGCCATGCCTGTTTCTCTCTGACGGAACAGGGCTATGAAACCATCATGATCAACTGCAACCCCGAGACCGTGTCGACCGACTATGACACCTCGGACCGTTTGTATTTCGAACCGCTGACGTTCGAACACGTGATGGAAATCCTGCGCGTGGAACAGCAAAACGGTACCCTGCATGGTGTGATCGTCCAGTTCGGCGGCCAGACCCCGCTGAAACTGGCCAACGCGCTGCATGAAAACGGGATTCCGATCCTCGGCACTTCGCCCGACGCGATCGACCTTGCCGAAGACCGCGAGCGGTTCCAGTATCTGGTCAACCGTCTGGGCCTGAAACAGCCGGTCAACGGCATAGCCCATTCGGATGCACAGGCACTGGATATCGCGGCAAACATCGGCTTCCCGCTGGTGATCCGCCCCTCCTACGTGCTGGGTGGCCGGGCGATGGAGATCGTGCGCGACCAGTCACAACTGGAACGCTACATCTCCGAGGCTGTCGTGGTGTCCGGTGATAGCCCGGTTCTGCTGGACAGCTATCTGTCTGGCGCGACCGAGGTTGACGTTGACGCGCTCTGCGATGGCAAGAATGTCCACGTTGCGGGCATCATGCAGCACATCGAAGAGGCCGGCGTGCACTCGGGCGACTCGGCCTGCTGTTTGCCGCCGCACACCCTGCCCGCCGAAATCGTCGACGAAATCCGCAAGCAGACCGTCGCGCTCGCCCTCGCTCTCGAGGTCAAGGGCCTGATGAACGTCCAGTTCGCGGTCAAGGGCACGGATGTCTACCTGATCGAAGTGAACCCGCGCGCCTCGCGCACGGTGCCCTTTGTGGCCAAGGCGACCGACTCGGCCATCGCCTCGATCGCGGCGCGTTTGATGGCGGGCGAGCCGCTGTCGAACTTCCCGCTGCGCGACGCCTTCCCGGCGGATATGGACCCGATGGCAACCCTGCCGCAGGGCGATCCCTTCACCCTCGCCGATCCGAAGACCCCGTGGTTCAGCGTCAAAGAGGCGGTTCTGCCCTTTGCCCGTTTCCCCGGCGTCGATACGATCCTCGGGCCGGAAATGCGCTCGACCGGCGAAGTCATGGGGTGGGACCGTTCCTTTGCCCGCGCCTTCCTCAAGGCGCAATTGGGCGCTGGCACCCACCTGCCCGAAGAGGGCAACGTGTTCATCTCGATCCGCGACGGAGATAAGGGCGCCGATATGGTCGAGGCCGCCAAGATCCTGTCCGAACTGGGCTTTGGCATTCTGGCCACCCGTGGCACCGGCGCGTGGCTGGCGGAAAACGGCGTATCCTACGAGCCCGTGAACAAGGTCTATGAGGGTGGCCGCACCATCGTTGATCTGCTCAAGGATGGTCAGGTTCAGCTGGTGTTCAACACCACCGAGGGCGCACAGGCCGTCAACGACAGCCGTGAAATCCGTTCGGTCGCGCTCTACGACAAACTGCCTTACTTCACCACCGCCGCAGGGTCCCATGCCGCCGCACTGGCGATGAAGGCCCGCCAAGAAGGCGACATCGACGTGCGCAGCCTGCAAGGCTAAGCCGTCGGGAACACCGCGATAGAAAGGCCGGTCCGATGGATCGGCCTTTTTCTTTGGACGAAACGACCCACCGTCATTCTGGACAATCCTGACCCTGACCGTCACGTTGACCGAAGGTTTCGGAGGGGTTCCATGTATCAGGCCGTCATCACCGCCACCGGCGTTTTCACGCCGCCGTTTTCGATTTCGAACGACGAACTCGTCGCGGCCTTCAACGCCTATGCGGATCTGCAAAACGCGGCGCATGCCGAGGATATCGCCGCCGGGACCTTTGATCCGGTGCCGCATTCGTCCACCGACTTTATCGTCGCGGCCTCTGGCATCCACAGCCGGTTCGTCATGACCCGTGACGGCATTCTGGACCCCACCCGCCTGTATCCGCGATATCCTGAGCGCGCGGATGACGACCCGTCGATGATGGCCGAGATCGGCGTTCAGGCGGCGCAGCAGGCGCTGGATCGCGCGGGCCTGACGGGCGGCGATATCGACCTGATCCTTTGTGCCGCCTCGAATATGGAGCGCGCCTATCCGGCGATGGCCGTGGAAATTCAGGCGCTGCTGGGCGCGGGGGGGCTGGCCTTCGATATGAATGTGGCCTGTTCCTCGGCGACCTTTGGCATCCAGACCGCCGCCGACATGATCCGGGCGGGGTCGGTGCAGCGGGCGCTGGTGATCAGCCCGGAAATCACCTCTGGCCATCTGGAATGGCGGGACCGCGATTGCCATTTCATCTTTGGCGACGTCGCCACCGCCGTCCTGCTGGAACGCGACAGCGGTCAGGACGGCTGGCAAGTTTTGTCTACCCGCTGTGCCACCAAATTTTCCAACAACATCCGCAACAACAATGGCTTCCTTCGACCGACGCGGGACGCGATGGAGGACCGTCGCGACATGCGGTTCATGCAAAACGGGCGCAAGGTCTTCAAAGAGGTGCTGCCCCTCGTCAGCGCCCATATCGCCGACCATCTAGAGGCCGAGAGCCTGCCGTCATCGGCGTTGTCGCGGCTCTGGCTGCATCAGGCCAATAAAACCATGAACGATTACATCGGCAAAAAGGTTCTGGGCCGCGACCCCGAACCGGGCGAACAGCCCAATATCCTGCAGGACTACGCCAACACGTCATCTGCCGGGTCGATCATCGCCTTTGACAAATACTCGTCAGATCTGCCCGGCGGGGCGACGGGGCTGATCTGTTCCTTTGGTGCCGGGTATTCCGTCGGCTCGGTCATCGTCCGCAAACGCTAGTCCGATCCGCCAAGACTGTTCTTCAGAACCACCAAACTGCGTTGCAGGGCGGAAATTTCGTCCAGCAAACGCGCCGTTTCATTGTTCGAGCGGCCCTGACGGGTCGGTGACGACAGGTGCGATTCAATCAACCGCGCAAAGTGGCGCGTCACCGAGACCATAGCATCCTGAAACGTCGTGCTGCCTGTCTGCTCCAAAGAGGTCAGCGTCATGCCCTGCGCCTCTGCCAGCGCTGCCGTGACATGGGGGAAAGTTGCCGCCTGTTCCAGCGCGACCACATCGCTGATCGGCATAAAACGATCGGCATATTCCGGGTCGGTCGCATAGTACCGGCCCAATGTTGCCTTGGATTTTCCGGTCAGTTCAACCGCGCGTTTCATCCCCACATCTTTGACCAATAATTCCGTCTGCCGTTTCAAATTACGCCGCACATCAATCGTCACACCGACACCACACAAATACTACCATAGGGGGAAATTACTCCCACATTCCCCCTACCCTCAATAGTGGAATCTGTTACCCAGTTTACATCCTGTTTCCTCTGACGAGAGGTGACCCCGATATAACAGGATGCGGGTAGATAGCCTGCTGGGCAGAAGTAGCCCCAATTGGCAGAGCGTGCGGTCCCATCCCCGACGCGCAAGCCAAGACTTCTGCCCAATCGGGGGCTCTTGCGGACTTGCGACCGACGGCAGGGCTGGGTATCCGTGCAACATGGCAAAGCTTTACTTCAACTACTCGACCATGAACGCGGGCAAGTCGACGATCCTGTTGCAAGCCAGCTATAACTATATCGAACGCGGGATGCAGACCTATCTGCTGACGGCGCGGTTCGATGACCGCGCCGGTCAGGGCAAAATCGCCAGCCGGATTGGAATCAGCGCCGCCGCCGACACTTATGCCGCCGACACCGATCTCTATGCGACGATTGGACGCCGTCTGGCCGAGGGTCCCTGCGCCTGTATTTTTGTGGATGAGGCACAATTCCTGACCGCCGATCAGGTCTGGCAATTGGCACGTGTTGTTGACGACCTGAAAATCCCGGTGATGTGCTACGGGCTGCGCGTGGATTTTCAGGGCAAGTTGTTCCCCGGTTCTGCCGCTCTGCTGGCCTTGGCTGACGAAATGCGCGAGGTGCGCACCATTTGTCATTGCGGGAAAAAGGCAACGATGGTCGTGCGCAAGGACGAAACCGGCAAGGTTGTGACGGACGGCGCACAGGTCAGCATCGGCGGCAATGATCGCTACCTGTCATTGTGTCGCAAACACTGGCGTATTGCCGTAGGGGATCACTAATCCGCGAATTGCCGCCGGAAGGCACGTTTCAGCAGTTCAAGCTCTTGGCGCAACAGATCGACCCTTACCCTCAGGTCCTGGTCGAGAACATCACCACACAAAATCGCGAAACTGGTCAAAACCTGCCCGGTTTGGCCATCTGTCAGCACAAATGTCTGTACCCCATCCGACAAACTGGCCGCCGGGATCGGAACGCTTACCTCATGGCCCTCATCCGTCCGGGTGAGGATCACCCCCGGCAGTTCAGCCCCCAAATGGGTCACAACAACGCTCGCCTCATCGCCCGCCCCGGTCAGTAGACCGTGCCAGACGCCGTTGGACATGCGCAGTTTGGTGAGGTGCGACCGTGACATTGACATTCCTTAGAGTTCGGCGCGCGGATAGCGGCAAAAGGTCAGATCGCGCACGACGATCCGGTTCATATGCGGGCGATCAAAAATCAGGTCGAGCCAGATTTTCTCGATCCGCTTTTCGTTCAGGTCTGAATAGGCCAGATCGAATTCGATGGTTTGCGACCCCGATTTAGGCAGTTCCCGCACCAATTGTTCGACGTTCGGGCCGTGTTGAATATTCAACCGCGCGTAAATCTCGCGCGGGGATTCCATATCGATGACCGTATCTACCCGGACCAGATGCCGTTTGAGCAGGCCCTGACACGCCTCTGCGGGCAATGTGATCGCCGTAGACAGATACGATCCAGAGAACTGGAACACTTCGATGACCAGACCAAAGGCAGCCAGATCCGCTTCGCCGGTATTGCGGACCTGCCGCAGCAACACCTCGGCGGCGTTGCAATCATGGAATAGCGCGACCTCATGGCTGAGCACATTCGACGGGCTGTCCGCGACGATGCCGCGCTCATGGAGCGGGCCACGCCAAAGCTCGGGCCGCCACGACCAATCGGTCCCACGGGGCCGCGGGAATTTATCGGACCACAGCACCGGCAGCGCCAAGCGCCGCTCTGCCAGAGTATAGAGTTCGGACACCAAGAGCCGCGCGATATGGACCTGATCCTGAACGTCACGCAATTCGGACAGTGGCGATCGACGCGCATGGCGCAAGGATCGGGAGGCACCCTTAACGATCGCCCGATAGGACATTCGACTCAGCCAACCCATCGCCGCAAATCACTCTTTAGCAAAAATCGCATCATGAAAGGTGTGGCGGGTTGCGCCTCGAACGTCAACCCGAAGCTGCTTCAAACAGCCCCCTCAGAGGGCCGAGAGCGCCAACCGCAACAGCGCCAATCCTTCGGAGGGCGTGATCGGCCGATATTGATAGCCGCGGACCGCAATCGTCACCATCCGCCCGCCACGATCGAGGAACGCCCGCCACTCATCTGGCTGAAGCCCGAGGATAAACGACGGCGTACCGTCACTAAAGAACACCTCGACGTGGCCCTCATAGGCCTCGCTGACGGTGACAACGATGGTTGCGGGGTTGCCATCGACGGCCAAGAGTGCGCGCCCTTCGTCCTGTGCCAGCAATTCGGCCAAGGCGTCCTCGTTGCCGGTCACCGCCGCAGACCCGTCTGGGCCGACCTGTACGGTAATCAGTCCGGGGATCGTCGGCGTCAGACCCGTGCGGGCCAGCACGTTACAGGGCGCAATAACCACGAACCCGTCAGCAGGGCGACTGGCGCGCGGCGCGACGCAATAGCCGTCCGGGGCATGGACCGTATCGCGCCCGTCCAGAACGGCCAGTTCGGTCTTGCCGTTGAAAATCAGGGGCAAACCGGCGCTGGAACAGCCGGACAAGGCAGCCGCCGACAGGGCCAAACAGATCAATGTTGGTCGTAGGCGCGTCATAGTCCCCCCGAGGCATTTGCCCTGATTTACGGCAGGTTTCCAATTGGAACAACCCTGATGCACGTAGATTGCCAGCCCGTCCATACCATCGTAGTGTCCGCACATGTCAACGCCAGTCCGCAATGTCCTACCTTTTGATCGGTTTATCGCCTTGGCTGGACCCGCGACGGCCCTTTGGCGCACCGTTTTGGGGATCGGCCTGATAGGCGGATTCTACTATATCGCCCTGCCGCTGATCCTGCGGCTCATTCTTTCTGACACCGCCCAGAACGCGCTGGAACAGGGATCGTCGCGCGGCGCGGTCCTAACCTTGCTCGCGCTGACCAGCGGCCAGATTTTCGCCCTTGCAGTGGTTTTGCGCTGGCTGCACGGTCGTAGCCTGATGTCCGTGCTGGGCCATCCTGTCCTCGGCGCAGAGGCCTTCGTCAGGGTTTTTCCCGCTGTTCTGGCGATCTCAGCCGTGGCGGTGTTTTTCCCGCCATGGACGCAGACCATCGCGGACAGCCAACACGGGCTGGGCTGGATACTGACCGTGATCATTGCCCTGCCCCTGCTCTTGGTTCAGGTCAGCGCCGAAGAACTGATTTTTCGCGGCTATCTGATCCAGCAACTGGGCGCGCTATCGCGGTCACGGTGGGTTTGGCAGGTCTGTCCGGCGCTGCTGTTCGGGATTCCGCACGCGCTGAACGCCGATGATCCGCTACTGGGGCTATTCTGGGCGATTTGGGCGACGGCCTTGGGCCTCGCACTGGCGGACCTGACGGCGCGCCACGGCACGCTGGGTCCTGCCATCGGCCTGCATCTGGGGATCAATGCGCTGCCGATTTTGCTGCTTAACGTGCAGGGCGCGCCGATGTCCGGCCTCGCGCTGATGCTCGCCCCGGCGCCCCCGGCCAGCGAACTGGGGCTCGACGATCTGTTTTCGCCCATCGGGATCGGGATTTTGATCTATATCCTGATCGATTGCAGCATTCGGGTCGGAACTCTTTGGCTCTCTGCGCGGGTTGCGATCAGGCGTTGATTGCAATTCTCTGCGCCCCAGCTTATTTCGGGGGTCAATTGTGAACAGAGGCGCCCGGCATGAACTGGATCACCAACTACGTCCGTCCGACGATCAACTCGCTTTTCTCTCGTCGCGAGGTCCCGGAGAATCTTTGGACGAAATGTGACGAATGCGGAACGATGCTGTTCCACCGCGAACTGGCGGACAATCAGAACGTCTGCACGAACTGCGGCCACCATATGGGGATCACCCCCCGCGCACGGTTTACCGCGATGTTCGATGGCGGTGTGTTTACAGAGGTCAAGGTCCCCGAACCGATCGAAGACCCGCTGAAATTCCGCGACCAGAAAAAATATACCGAGCGGATGAAGGCCTCGCAGAAAAACACCGGCGAGAAAGAAGCGATGCTGGTCGCCACCGGCGAAATCTATCGCACGCCGATCGTCGCCGCTGCGCAGGACTTCAGCTTTATGGGCGGGTCGATGTCGATGTATGTCGGCAACGCCATCGTCGCCGCCGCCGAAGAGGCTGTGAAACTCGGCCGTCCCTTGGTGCTGTTTTCCGCTGCTGGTGGCGCCCGTATGCAAGAGGGCATTCTATCCCTGATGCAGATGCCGCGCACCACCATCGCGGTCAACATGCTCAAGGAAGCAGGCCTGCCCTACATCGTCGTACTGACCCACCCAACCACCGGCGGCGTGACGGCCTCTTATGCGATGCTGGGCGATGTCCAGATCGCCGAACCCAACGCGCTGATCTGTTTTGCCGGCCCCCGCGTCATCGAACAGACGATCCGCGAAAAACTGCCCGAAGGGTTCCAGCGGTCGGAATATCTGCTGGATCACGGGATGCTGGACCGCGTTACCCCCCGCGGCAAGCTCAAGGTGGAACTGGCATCGATCATCCGCATGATGATGGGTCTGGACGCACTGGTCATCGCCGATCTGCCCGTGCCGGCCGCCCCTGCCGGGGACACTCCGGCACCGTAGGCCAAGTAACCGGCGCCACCCCCAGCTTACCGCACCAGCCCGATCCGCGATGACGTAACTCGGGACTGGTGCGCCGCAGATGGCACACCCTGAGCCAGCAATCGCTGACAATCTGCGGCGAACGACGACCCAAAATCCGGGCACGACTGCCCTACTCGCGGAGAGATGGATGACCTCTGACATCGTTCTGGAACGGCTGATGGGCCTGCACCCAAAGGTGATCGATCTGACGCTGGACCGGATGCACAGCCTGCTGCCCAAGCTGGGCAATCCGCAGGACCGCATTCCGCCGATCATCCACATCGCGGGCACCAACGGCAAAGGATCAACGCAGGCGATGATCCGCGCCGGACTGGAATCCGCCGGAAAAAAGGTCCACGCCTATACCTCGCCCCATCTGGCACGGTTCCACGAACGCATCCGTCTGGCGGGCGAACTGACCACCGAGGCCAATCTGATGGCTGTGCTGGATGAATGTGAACGGCTGAATGGCGGCGAAAACATCACCTTTTTTGAGGTGACGACCGCGGCGGCGCTCTTGGCCTTTGCCCGCGTGCCTGCCGATTACACACTGCTAGAGGTCGGGCTGGGCGGCCTGTTCGATGCGACCAACGTGTTTTCGAACCCCGCGCTGACCATCATCACGCCGGTGTCGATCGACCATCAACAGTACCTTGGCGACACCTTGGCCGAGATCACCGTTGCAAAGGCGGGCATCATCAAACGCGGCGTGCCCTGCGTGGTTGGTCCCCAGCAGGACGACGCCATGGATGTGATCGAAGCGACTGCCCAGCGACTGAATGCGCCGCTGATTGCCTATGGCCAGCACTGGCACAGCTATGCCGAGAACGGGCGTTTGATCTATCAGGACGACCGCGGACTGCTGGACCTGCCGCTGCCGAACCTGCCCGGCCCGCACCAGATCCAGAACGCCGGTGCCGCGATTGCGGCCCTGCGCCACCTCGGTCAGGACGACGCCGCCTGCGAGGCCGCCGTCACCCGTGCCGAATGGCCCGCCCGGATGCAGCGGCTGCGCCATGGCCCCTTGGTCGAGGCCGCTCGGGACTGTGAACTCTGGCTCGACGGTGGTCACAACCCCGCCGGGGGCGAGGCCGTCGCCGCCACGCTGGCAGCGATGAAGGACCGTCCGACCCATCTGATTTGCGGCATGCTGAACACCAAGGATATCGGTGGGTACTTGCGTCCGCTGGCCACGCAATCGGGCAGCCTGACCGCCGTCTCTATCCCCGGCGAAAAAAACACCCTGCCCGCCGACATCACCGCCGAGGCAGCACGTCACGCCGGGTTTGCCCATGTGGCCGAGGCCGAAACCGTCATGGACGCCGTTCAGGCGATTACCGCCCGGACGCCAAACGCCCGCATTTTGATCTGCGGGTCGCTGTATCTGGCGGGAACCGTCCTGCGCGATAACGGGTGATCAGTTGACCCGCTGCGGCGGGTTTTCACCCTCGGCCCAGGCGATGATGTTGTCCAGCGCCATCTGGCCCATCGCCTGCCGGGTTTCAACCGTGGCAGAGCCCAAGTGCGGCAGCAGCACGCAGTTTTCCAGCGCACGCAGACGTTCGGGTACATAGGGCTCATGTTCATAGACATCGAGGCCCGCGCCCGCAATCGCGCCGCACTCTAGCGCGTCGATCAGCGCCGGTTCATCCACCACCTCGCCCCGCGCGATATTGACGAAAATGCCGTGCGGCTGCATCGCGGCCAAGGCTGCTGCGCTGACCAGATAGCGGTTTTCGGCGCCACCGGGGACCGTTACCACAACGAAATCAACCGCGCCCATCAGATCGTGCAGATCGCTGATCTGGCTGGCCGGGAAATCGACCTCTTTGGGGCTGCGGTTATAGAACAGTACGTTCATGCCAAAGCCAAAGTGACAGCGACGGGCCACCGCCTGACCGATGCGCCCCATGCCGACGATCCCGACGGTCTTGCCGGTGACATGCGTGCCCAGCCCGACCTTGGGACCAAAGCCCTCCCACTTGCCAGCGCGGACCATCCGCTCGCCCTCGCCCGCGCGGCGGGCGGTCATCATGATCAACATCATGCCGATATCGGCGGTGGCATCGGTCAGCACGTCCGGCGTATTCGACACGATGACCCCGGCCGCGGCGGCCGCCGCCGCATCGATGTGGTTATAGCCGACGCCGAAGTTGCCCAGCATTTTGCACCGCAGATCGCCCGAAAACGCCGCCGCAGAAAAATCATCGCCCAAAGTCGGCAAGATGGCGTCATAGTCCTGCATCGCCTGCGCCGCCTGCGCGGCGGTCAGCGGGCCGCCCTCATGGATCGTCAAATCGAATAGCGCAGCCGCCTGTTCCAGAACCGGGTCAGCAATCCGGCGCGTGATCAGCAATTTCTTCAATGCATCCTCCCCCCGACCGGAACAACCATATCCGGCCCAATCAAAACAACATCGCCATTTTGATCCGGCAGCCCCAGAACCAAAACCTGCGACATGAACTTTCCGATTTGGCGCGGCGGAAAATTCACGACCGCCATCACCTGTTTCCCGATCAGGGTCTCCGGCGTATAATGCGCCGTCACCTGAGCCGAGCTTTGACGTTCGCCGATCTCGCCTCCGAAATCGATCCACATCTTGATCGCGGGTTTGCGGGCCTCTGGATAGGGTTCGGCACGGACCACGCGGCCCACACGGATATCGACCTTTACGAAATCATCATAGCTGATGTCATCCACGGGACAGTTCCTTGCTGCGATCAGTTGCGCGCGCGATCGCCCGCGCCATCAGCGGAGGCAGACCGTTCTGCGCGTCCATCAGCACCTCCAGCGCGGCCTGCGTGGTGCCATTGGGGCTGGTGACATTGATCCTCAGTTGGCTGGGGCTATCGTCCGATTGTTCTGCCAGCGCGCCAGCGCCTGCTACGGTCGCCTTGGCCAGCGCCATAGCCAGATCAGGGGACAGACCCTGCGCCTCGCCTGCGGCGGCCATCGCCTCGATCATGTGGAACACATAGGCCGGACCAGAGCCTGACAGCCCGGTCACGGCGTCCATCTGCCCTTCGTCGGCTAGACGGACAACCTGACCGACCGCCCCTAGCAACTCTTGCGCGAGGGATAGATGCGCCTCTGTCGCGCGGGCATTGCCGATGATCGCCGAAATCCCGCGACCGACTGCCGCCGGCGTGTTGGGCATTGCGCGGACGATGGGGGTCTGGTCGCCCAGCATGGCCTCGTAGGTGCCGATTGAAATCCCCGCCGCGACCGACAGGAACAGCGTGGTCCCATTGCCCAAGGCCTGCAAACTGGGCAGAGCCGCCGCCATCATCTGCGGTTTCACAGCGATCAGCACAATCGCGGGGCTGGGCGGCAGGTCCACGTTCAGGTTCACGCCCTGCGCCGACAACCACTCGCTGGGATGGGGATCATTGACCCAGACCGATTCCGCCGGAAGGCCGGATTTGAGCCAGCCCGCCAACATCGCCGACCCCATTTTGCCACAGCCCAGTAGCACGAGCCCGCGGTGGGCCAAATCCTGCATCGTCATGGTATTCCCCTTGTTCCTCAGCCCAAGTGATAGGGTCCACCGGGCCGAGGCGCAAGGCAGGATCAGGCCGTTCCGTAGGCCTCGTTCATGGCGATCTGCATCGCATTGGCCGGGGTCCGTTCGCCCCAAGTCACCAATTGGAACGCCGGATAGAACCGCTCGCAGCTCATCACGGCAGCCCCGATCATCGTGTCGATCTGCTCCGGGCTCACATATTGTTCAGAGCCCAGCAGCAGACCATAGCGGAACACCATCAGCCGCTGCTCGCTCCACCACGTGAAATTGCCGGACCAGCATTTTTCATTCGCATGGTTCAGAGCCTCGTAGAGGTGCTGTTCGCGATGGGCGGGCGGCTCCATTTCAAAGGTACAGATCAGCCGCAGCGTTTGATCGTAATCGGACCACGCCAAAGTCACCGAATAGGTCCGCCATTGGCCCTCAACTGCCATGGCGATCTGGTCCTCGGTGATGCGGTCGAATTCCCAGGAATTATGTTCGGCAATATGCTCCACCAGATCGATCGGGTGGATATCTCCGTTGTCGATAAACTGCTCGCTCAGTGCCATATGCGGCCTCATTCGCTATTGCGCTCGGGTCGTGGCAGCGCCCAAGCGCTTGGTGCTTTCTGCTAGAAACAGTGGAAATATCCGCCGCCTCTACCATATATCGTGCGCCCAGCAGGTCAGTTATGTAAAGCGTTTTCTTGGGGATAAATCCCCCGTCACCGCAAAATATTGTGGGTAACCAATAGCTATGATGGCGGCAGGCGATCTGGACCCAACTCCCGGTCGGTGGGGCCCTATTTGTAAGAGAACTCTTTGACCGTTTCCGGCGAGGTCAGCCCCCACAACAAACGCACCAAAATATCGTGGTCCAATTGCTCTGGCAGCAGAATTGCCGATTTGCCCGGCTCTACGGGTGGGAAAAACGCATCGACATCAATTCCAGTCCCGGCCAGTGCTGCAATATTCTCATCGCGGAAAAACAGCCGCAGCGTTTCCGCCTGTTCGGACGAGAGAGCCATTTTTTTATAGCCGTCGTCTTTGGGCAGAACCTGCGGGATCTTTTTCACCAAGTCCTGAAAACCCTGCACGCGCATCGCATAGCGTGTTTCGCCCGAACGGCGTTCTGTCGAGATCACGTTCAATTGCCGCTGCAATTCGACCGCCCGATAGTCCAGCCCTTCGTTCGACGGCGCAACCGGCGTCAGGCCGGCAGGGGCCGCGCCGATCAAATGCAGGAAATCCATGAACAAATCGCCCTGATGCCAGAGCGCGGGCATAAACGGGCGAACGATCACCTTATCGGCACCAAATACCTGCCGCCACGGCGACAAACGCTGCGCGAAAAACATCGCCTTTTTGTTCGGGTAATCCTCGAAATCGAACCGTCCGGTATGACCGGCCTTAATCGCCTCTTGGTAAGTCGATAGAATATAAGAGTCCTGTCGGCGGATATAGGCAATCACCGTAACATCGTAATCGGCGAACTGGTCGCGCACCCATTCGACCTTTTTCGGGCCGATATCCTGCCCGCCAAAACTCTCAGACGACACGACCAAAGTGTGAAACTCGGCGTTTGAGATATTGCGGAAAAAGCTGCGATAGGCATTGGGCAATGTCTGACGCTTGGCCGGGGTCAGCCATTCAACATTGCGGCCCGGGATGGCGGCAGCCAAGGGCAGGTGTTGAATATTCTGCATATACGCCATTTTTCGCTTGGACGGATAGAGAATACCCTGCGCGGCCAAGGCCTCGGCATTCTTGACCAACCCCACCTGAATGCTGGTCGATCCGGTTTTGGGAAAGCCAATATGCAGAAACAATTTCTTCATCACACAAACTCTTTTGTGGTCCCATAGCAGTCACAGGACGATCAACGGCGGAACCTGCCTGCGCTGAGAGTTTGCTAATTGCGATGCCCTGTCAATGCCTTGCGCGTCAGGCCTGACGGGCGGCGACCACTGCACGCCTAGGCACGGTGAACAGGATCAGGGCGCAGCCGGTGACCTGCTCGGCAGCGAGGGTATCGGGCAGATCGGACAGCCGCACAGACAACAGACGCTCGCGGGCAGTAGAGACATCCGCCGCCACATGACCGATCGCATCGCGCGGCATCCCGGCAGCGATCAGATTGTCACGCAGCGCCGCGGCGTTTGCCACGGCCATATAATAGACCAGCCGGGTGCCGGGCTGCACATGGCGACCCCAATCCGGCAGCCCCTCATTTTCGCGGTGCGTGCCGGTTGCCAGAACCAGCGTATCAGCCACGCCGCGCTCCGTCAGGCTCTGACCGAGGCTGGCGGCGGCGGCGCTGGCAGCGGTCACGCCGGGGATCACCTCGCAGGGGATCGCATGGGCGGCGGCGGCCTGCATTTCTTCGGTCGCGCGGCCGAAAATCGACGGATCACCGGATTTTAGACGAACTACTCGCCGCCCCTTGCGGGCCTCGGCGATAATCAGCGCGCAAATGCGATCCTGCGGGATGGCATGGGCGCCGACGACCTTGCCGACGTAGACCCGCTCTGCATCGCGGCGCGCCAGCTCCAGCACGTCGGGGTCCACCAGTCGGTCGTAGAAAATGACATCCGCCTCTTGGAGCCGTTCAACCGCCCGCAGGGTCAACAGGTCGCGCGCCCCCGGCCCTGCCCCGACCAGCGAAATCATCCCGCCGGTTTCCTGAACGCCGGTTTCAATCGCGGTCTTCAGCAGTTCTGCGGCCTCGCGCTCGGCCCCGCGTTTAAAGGCCAGCCACGGCGCATCGTTAAAGGCCCAGCGCCAGAATTCGCGGCGGGCGTCCTTTGGAACTTTGTGCGCGACGGCATCGCGCAGACGTCCCGCCAGCGCCGCATAGGACCCCAAACGCGGGTCCAGCATCTGTTCGATCTGCGTCTTGAGCGCCCGCCCGAGGACCGGAGCCGTGCCTTCGGTCCCGATGGCGATGACCACGGGATCACGATCCACGATAGAGGGCGTCGTCGCATCACAGAGATCAGGTTGGTCGACAACGTTGACCAGCGCCCCCGCAGCCTTGGCCAGCGTATGGGCGCAGGCGTCTACCGCCGGACAGCCGGACCCGATAAACACCAGCGCCGTGTCGCGAAACAGATCGGGCGTGATTGGCCCCGCGTGGTGATCGGCGCGCCCCCGCGCCACCAGCGCCGCCAGTTCATCGTCCAGATCCGGCGCGGCAATCGTCAGCGCGGCATCGGTTTTCAACACCAGCCGCGATTTTTGCGCGGCCTGTTCGCCCCCTCCGACGATGACCACGCGGCGACCCGCCATTTTGATAAACATCGGAAAGGATTGCATCGGAACCTCTTATCGCGGGCGGGCGGCCCAGAGGTCCGCAGCCGTTACATCCGCCCCCAGCGTCTGAAGCGCCAGATCGGCCGTCCCCAGAACCACGCTCAGGGCAAAATCATCATTCAAATCGCCGGACCATAGCGCCATCAGCGCCGCCGGATCGGTTGCCTCGGACCCTTCGGACAGGCGGACATGATCAGAAATCAGCGCGGGGGCGGTCTCCTCCCACGCGGCACCATCGCGCAGGCCGAACAGGGCTGCATCCTTGGCCGGGTGGCGTTCAAATTCACCGCCGCCGCCCTTGATCACCGTCATCGCTGGCTGGCCGAGGATCACCCCGGCATCCATTTGCAATTCGCGATAGGGCGGATGAAACACCCCCTGCACGCTGGCACGGGCACTGGCCGGATTGAGAACACGCAAAACGGTGTTGATGCAGGACCGCAGGCCCAAACCGTCCCGCAGCCGCAGCAAATCATAGAGGATAGGAGAATACACCTCGAGCGGGAGATAGCCGATATGCCCCCTCAGCTGGCCGACATCCGTATCTGTCAGGACAGGAATATCGAGCAGCGGCAACGCGTTACGCACAGAGGCCACCGGGTTTTGATGGCTGTTCCAGCCATGTAGCAGCACCGGATAGCCCGCCGTGGCGACCAGTTTGGCCGACAGCAGGAACCACGGCAAACCGCGTGTGCGCCCGGCAGCATAGGACGGCCAGTCCAGCGCGATATCCCCGCTGACCGGCGCAACGGTCCGCGCGGCCCGCACAAATCCGGCGATTTCCTCGGCGGTCTCGCCCTTCATCCGCATGAGCATCAGCATGGCGCCAATGGCCTCGGGGGCGGCCTCGCCCCGCAGGACGATTTCCATGGCGGCCTGAGCCTCGTCTCCGGTCAAGGAGCGGCTCAGGTTTGCGCCCCGGCCCAAAATCTGGACATACGGGGCGAGTGCGGTCTTCATTCGGCGGCCTCTTTGACGGTCGTTTTTGCCAATAGCGCCGCCAGTTCCGGTTTACAGGACCCACAGTTGGTCCCCGCCGAAAGAGCCGCGCCAATAGCCTCTACCGTCATCAGGCCATCAGTTTCAATCGCACGCAAGATGGTGTTCACACCAACGCTGAAACAAGAGCACACAACCGGACCCGGATCAGGGCGATCCGCCCCCGGACGCCCGGCCAGAACGCCATCAGGAGCCTGCCCCAACAGCGACGCCAGATGGTCCCGCGACACGGCCACTGGATCACGGTCGGCGAAAATCGCCCCGACCAGTTTGCCGTCGCGGATCACCGCCACGCGGGCAATCCCCCGCGCAGGGTCAGTCACACTGACCACCTCGCCCGCGCCGAACAGCGCGGTGGCAAAGGCCTCCCAATCTGCGGGGGCCTCGCCTGCCAGCTCTATCCGCCAGCCATCGCCGACGCGGGCCTTGGCCCAATAGGCGCTATCGGGCGCGACGTCCTGCGCGCTGACGGCATAGGCATAGAACTCCGGTACATAGGGTTCGGCACGCACAACGCTCGCCTTGCTCTCGGGTTGGCCAGAGACCGGATCGACAACCGCCCGAACCAAGGCATCAACGCGGCCCGAGGGCGCGAATTCACCAGTCCAGTGCATCGGCACAAAGATGTCCCGCCGCCGCACGCGGTCGGTGATCAGGGCGCGAACAATCGCCGTCCCCTGCGGCGAGGTCAGCCGCACCAGCGAGGCGGGTTTGATCCCCAGTTTCGCCGCCGTATCGGGGTGTATTTCCACGAACGGCTCGGCCAAGTGCTGCGACAATCGCGGGCTGCGCCCCGTCCGGGTCATCGTATGCCAATGATCGCGCACCCGGCCGGTATTCAGCCGCAGCGGAAACTCGAGCGAGGCCTCGGACACCGGGGCGCGCCACGTCACAGGCAGCATCCGCGCGCGACCATCGGCGTGATAGAATGCGCCATCGGCAAAGAACCGGTCCGCTCCCCAGCGACGGGGCTCCATCGCGTCATAATCCCCGCGCCAGTCGGAGATATCGAAGTCGCGCCCCATTCGGGCTGCGACCCCCGATAGCGCCGCATATTCGGCAAAAACGTCGGATGGCGTCGCATAGTCAAACGCCCGCGCCCAGCCCATGCGGCGGCCCACGTCGGCGATGATGTCCCAGTCATGGCGGGCCATTCCCGGCGCTGGTAGGAACCGGCGCTGGCGGCTGATCGTGCGGTCCGAATTGGTGACAGTCCCGTCCTTTTCGCCCCAGCCCGTGGCAGGGAGCAGCACATCGGCCAGTTTGGCCGTATCGGTCGTGGCGAACATGTCGCTGACCACCACGAAATCACAGCCCGCGATCGCGGCGCGCACGGCATCGGCGTCCGGCATCGACACGACAGGGTTCGTGCACATCACCCACAGCGCCTTGATCCGGCCGTCGGCAACCGCGTTGAACATATCGACAGCCTTGAGGCCCTGCGCCTCTGGCATTGTCGGCGCATCCCAGAATTGACGCACGGCGGCGCGATGCTGCGGATTGTCGATGTCCAGATGGCAGGCCAGCATATTCGCCAGACCGCCGACTTCGCGACCGCCCATGGCGTTGGGCTGGCCGGTGACCGAAAACGGCCCCATACCGGGGCGACCGATCCGACCAGTTGCCAGATGGCAGTTGATAATGGCGTTGACCTTATCCGCACCTGCGCTGGACTGGTTCACGCCCTGGCTAAAGACGGTGACGACCTTTTCGGTTCCGATCCAGAGATCAAGGAACTGGCGCAACTGCTCTTCGGAAATATCCAGCGGATAGGTGCTATCGGCCTGCGCGGATTTCACCGCATCCGCAAAGCCGGTGACATGTTCCGCGACATAGCCGCTGTCGACCTTGCCGCGACGGCTGATTTCGACCAAGAGCCGGTTGAACAGGGCGACATCCGACCCCGGCGCAATGGCCAGATGCAGGTCGGCCAGATCACTGGTCGCAGTCCGGCGCGGGTCGATATTGATGACCTTCATCTTCGGATTGGCGGCCTTGGCGGCTGCGATCCGCTGGAACAGCACCGGATGGCACCAAGCCAGATTTGACCCGACCAACACCACCAGATCGGCCTGTTCCAGATCGGCATAATTGCCCGGAACCGTGTCAGTGCCAAAGGCGCGGCGATGCCCTGCCACCGTGGACGCCATACACAGGCGCGAATTGGTATCAATGTTCGCGCTGCCGATGAACCCTTTCATCAGCTTGTTCGCGACATAGTAGTCTTCGGTCAAGAGCTGACCGGATACGTAGAATGCCACGCTATCGGGGCCATGTTCTGCGACGGTGGCGCGGAATTTATCAGCGACCAATGTCAGCGCCGTATCCCAATCGCTGTCGTGACCGTCGATCCGCGGGGTCAACAGACGCCCGTCGATCGACACCGTTTCGCCCAGCGCCGACCCTTTGGAACAGAGCCGGCCAAAGTTTGCCGGATGGTCCGGGTCGCCCCGCACCACCACACCGCCCGCCCCATCGGGACGCGCAAGAACACCACAGCCGACCCCGCAATAGGCGCAAGTCGTCCGCACCTCGGGCAGGGCCGAACCGTCCATCATGCTGCGCTCCGATTCTGCAACATCTGCGCATCCAGCAGAATTCGGCCGCCTTCGACGCGGGTGGCATAGGTCGGGACGCTGCCCTCATCCGCACCCTGCGCCTGACCGGTGTTCATTTCGAACACCCAGTTGTGCAGCGGGCAGGTCACCTTGGAGCCGTGAACGATGCCTTCGGACAGCGGGCCGCCCTTGTGGGGACAACGATCCTCGAGGGCAAAGACCTGATCCTCGACCGTGCGGAACACCGCAACGCAGCCCAAGGCGGTTTTGACGACCCGCGCACCCTGACGCGGGATATCGTTCAATTCGCCAATATCGATCCAGTTGGTCATTCCGCTGCCTCTAGGTTCAGGGTTGCGATGGGGGTGTAACGGGCCTGTTCTTTTTCAACATGCTCGGCCCACGGATCTTTTTGGTAAACGGTCTGCGAGATGGCAAAGCGTTCGACCAGCGCCTTGCGGGTTGCCTCGTCGCTCACCTGTTCCTTGACCCAGTCCAGACCAACCTTGTTCACCCATTTGTAGATACGATCCAGATACTTGGCGTTTTCGCGGTAGAGCTGCATCACAGCCTGCACCCACTCCAGCACTTCTTCTTCGCTCGTCGCCTTGTGGAACTGTTCGGTTTCCTTGACGTCCATCCCGGCAGCACCGGCGATGCCGATTTCATAGCCAGAGTCGACGCAGATCACGCCGATGTCCTTGCAGGTGGCCTCGGCGCAGTTACGCGGACAGCCGGACACCGCCAGTTTGACCTTGTGCGGGGTCCACGACCCCCACAGAGCCTTTTCCAGCTGGATACCCAGACCGGAACTGTCCTGCGTGCCAAAGCGGCAGTGATCGCGGCCCACACAGGTTTTCACCGTCCGCAGCCCCTTGGAGTAGGCGTGACCCGACACCATCCCGGCCTTGTTCAGGTCCGACCAGACCGCTGGCAAATCTTCGCCGCGCACGCCCAAGAGGTCGATACGCTGACCGCCGGTGACGTGGACGGTCGGGACTTTGAATTTGTCCACCACATCCGCGATGGCGCGCAATTCGTCCGAGGTGGTCATACCGCCCCACATGCGCGGCACCACGCTAAAGGTGCCGTCCTTCTGGATATTGGCGTGCTTGCGTTCGTTGATGAACCGCGACTGCGGATCGTCGACATACTCTAGCGGCCAATCCGCCAGCAGGTAGTAGTTCAGCGCCGGACGGCAGGAATGACAGCCGTCCTTGGTTTTCCAAGCCAGTTCCTGAAACACGGCGGGCATGGATTTGAGTGCCTGCGACTTGATCAGACGACGCACGTCCTCGTGGGTGTGGTCGGTGCATTTGCACATCGGCTGGGCGGTGGGCATGACGAAATCATCGCCGAGGGTCACAGCCAGCACCTGTTCGACCAGACCTGTACAGGTCCCACAAGAGGCCGAAGCCTTGGTCGTGGCGCGGATCGCATCCACAGTGTTCGCACCGGCATTGATGGCGTCGACGATTTTGCCTTTACATACGCCGTTGCAGCCGCAGATTTCTGCGTCAGCCGGTAAGGCTGCAACGGCCGACAAAGGGTCCGATGAACCCCCTTGGAAGGCAGGTCCAAAGATCAGCGTGTCGCGCATTTCCGACACGTCCGACCCGTCCTTGATCAGGCCAAAGAACCAGTTGCCATCAGCCGTATCGCCGTACATCACCGCGCCGACCAGTTTGTTGTTTTCCAGAACCAGACGCTTGTAGACGCCGCGCGCCGGATCGCGGAATACGATGTCTTCGCGCCCGTCCTTGTCGGCAAAATCGCCGGCGCTGAACAGATCGCAACCCGTAACCTTCAGCTTGGTCGACACTTCGCGCGGCTGGAAGGCCGCCTCTTGGCCCATCAGCGTTGCCGCCAGAACCTTGGCCTGATCATAGAGCGGGGCGACCAGACCAAACAAGTTGCCGTTGTGTTCGACGCATTCGCCCACCGCGAAAATCGACGGGTCCGAGGTGCGCATCTGGTCATCGACCTTGATCGCGCGGCCACAGTCCAGACCAGCAGCCTGACCCACAGCGATGTTCGGACGGATGCCGACCGCCATCACCAGCAGATCACAGGGCAGCTCAGTGCCATTGTCCAACAGGAGGGCGCGCACCTTGCCATCCTCGCCGAGGATTTCCTTGGAGTTGGTGGAACACAGGACCTTGATCCCGCGCTGGACCAGTGCCTTGCGCAGCAGATAGCCCGCGGCTTCGTCCAGCTGGCGCTCCATCAGGTGGCCCATGATGTGAACGACGGTAACGTCACAGCCGCGCATTTGCAGACCAGCCGCCGCCTCAAGCCCCAAGAGACCGCCGCCGATCACCACTGCCTTGGACCCGGGGGTAGAGCCGACCTCCATCATGCGGTGCGTGTCTTCCAGATCGCGGTAGGCAATCACGCCGTCCAGATCCTTGCCGGGCAGCGGAATGATAAACGGGTTGGACCCTGTGCCGATGACCAGCTGGTCATAGGGCACCTCGCCGTTTTCACCGATGACGACCTTGCGGTCACGGTCGATGCTGACCACACGTTCGCCAAAACGGCTGGTGACCTTGTTGGCGGCGTACCAATCGTCATCGTGGGTGACGATCTGTTCGTAGGTTTTCTCACCGGACAGGACCGGCGACAGCATGATCCGGTTATAGTTTCCGCGCGGTTCGGCGTTGAACAAGGTCACGTCTACATCAGCGCCCGCCTCGAACAGATGCTCCAGCATCCGGCCAGAGGCCATACCTGCGCCAATCACAACAATTTTCTGAGTCATCGACCTTACTCCGCTGCAATGGCCTTGTCGGCCTTGGCTTTGGGGGCGGGACGCGCCCCGTGTTCGTATTCTTCCAGGAAATCGAGGACTTCCTGACGGTAATGGTAATAGTCCGGATGCTCTAGCAGCGCCTTGCGGGTGCGCGGGCGGGGCAGGTTAACCTCGGTGATCTTGCCGATGGTGGCCTGCGGGCCGTTGGTCATCATCACCACACGGTCGGCCAACAGGATGGCCTCGTCCACGTCGTGGGTCACGCAAATCGCGGTGACCTTGGTGCGCGACCAGACTTCCATCAGCACCTCTTGCAGCTCCCAGCGCGTCAGGCTGTCCAACATGCCAAAGGGTTCATCCAAGAGCAGCAGTTTCGGCGACAGAGCAAAGGCGCGGGCAATCCCGACGCGCTGCTTCATGCCGTTCGACATCGAATGCGCGGGGCGATCCATCGCATCAGCCAGACCCACGCGTTCGAGATAGTATTCCACCACATCCAGACGCTCTTGCATCGAGGCCTTGGGATAGACCTTGTCCACACCGATGGCGACGTTCTCTTTGGCGGTCAGCCAAGGAAAAAGGTTCGGCGACTGGAACACCACGGCGCGTTCGGGATCAGCGCCCTCGACGTGACGACCGTCGAGTTTGATCGCGCCCTTCGAAATCGAATTCAGACCGGCGGCCATCGTCAGAACCGTGGATTTGCCACAGCCAGAGTGACCGATCAGACTAATGAATTCGCCACGATTGACCTTGAGGTTAAAGTCCTCGACCACGGTCAGCGGGCCCTTGGGCGTCGGATAGATTTTGTGCAGTTGCGAGAAATCGAGGAAACGCTCTTCGATCAGACCTTCCTGGGCGGCGACCACCGCGGCGGGAACGTTGCTGGCAACACCGTGGATCGGGGTGACGTTCGGCAGGGTGCGGGTTTCCTCGACCTTACCTTCGATCCCGACATCCATCAGGTAATTCGTCACCTTGGACCGCAGTTTATGGAACGCCTCGTTGGTGTTCATCTCCAGCCGGTCGCGCGGACGCGGAATGGTGACAGTCACCGGCTCGCCCAGCGTGCCATCCGGGTTCAGCGGGAAAATCCGGTCGGCCAGCAGGATCGCTTCGTCGACGTCGTTGGTGATCAGGATGCAGGTCTTTTTGTCCTGTTCCCAGATCTGCAGGATTTCATCGGCCAGATTGGCGCGGGTCAGCGCGTCCAGTGCGGACAGCGGTTCGTCCAGCAACAGCATTTCCGGGGACATGGCCAGCGCACGGGCCACCGAAACGCGCTGGCGCATACCGCCCGACAGTTCCGCCGGACGTCGACCGGCGGCGTGGGACAGACCGACCATTTTAATATAGTGGTCGGCTTTTTCGTCTTTTTCGGCCTTGGACAGCGAGGGGAATACGCTGTCAATCGCCAGCATGATGTTGCCCTTGACCGTCAACCACGGCATCAGACTATAGCTTTGGAACACCAGACCGCGTTCTTGGCCCGGGCCGGTGATCTCTTGGCCCTTAAAGGTCACAGAGCCACTGTCCGGCATATGCAGACCGGCAATCAGGTTCATCAGCGTCGATTTCCCGGTTCCCGAGAAGCCGAGGATGGCAATGAACTCGCCCTCCTCCACGTCAAAGCTGATCTTCTTCAGAACTTCGGTGCGGGCGGTGCCGACACCAAAGCCCTTGTTCACGTCCTTAAAGCTCAGGATAGCCATGGGTGCGGTCCTTTAGCGGTTGGCCGAGAAGGTGAAGAGCGACTGGATGGCGTACATCACACGGTCGAGCAGGAAGCCGATGATCCCGATGGTGAACACAGCAACCATGATGCGGGCCAGCGACTGCGATGAACCGTTCTGGAATTCATCCCACACGAACTTGCCCAGACCGGGGTTCTGCGCCAGCATTTCGGCGGCGATCAGCACCATCCAGCCCACACCGAGCGACAGACGCAGACCGGTGAAAATCAGCGGCAGAGCCGAGGGCAGAACCAGCTTGGTGATCTTGGACCATGTGCCCATCTTGAGAACCTTGGACACCGAGATCAGGTCCTTGTCGATCGAGGCCACGCCCAGCGCGGTGTTGATCAGCGTCGGCCAGAGCGAACAGAGCGTCACAGTGATCGACGACACGAGAAAGGATTTGGCGAACAGGCCGTCATTGTTCGGGATCAGCGCCGAAATGATCATCGTCACGATCGGCAGCCAAGCCAGCGGGGAAACCGGTTTGAAAATCTGGACGATCGGGTTGACCGCCGCGTTCGCAATCGGCGACAGGCCAGCCATGATGCCAATCGGGATCGCAACCGCCGAGGCAATCAGGAACCCGAAGAACACCGTTTTGATCGAAGTCCCGATCTGGTCGTAATAGGACGGCGCACCGGTGTAGACCATCACCTTGACCTCGTCAGCGCGGCCTTCGGCAATCAATTTCTGGTTGCGGGCATCGACCTGCTCATAGAACCGGTCTTCCTTGGCGGCCTTGTCCATCGCAGCGCCGTGCAGTTCGACAGCGGTCGACCAGACTGCGGCCGGCCCCGGAATGGCACCCAGCGAGGTTTGAACGCGCGGGGCCAGCGTGGCCCACAGCGCCAGGAAACACAGGATAGACAGGACCGGCACACCCAAGAGGCGCCAGATCTCCTTGAATTGCGCGCGCGGGTTATCCCCTGCGGCAGCCTTGAGGATCGGGGTGATCCAAGCCAGGCCAAGGATTTTGAACCACGCGTCGGCCTTGTTGATGCGGGTAAACAGGCGGGCGCGGCGGGCTTCGCGATCAGCGGACTTGGCGAAATCGGGATCAGCTGTGGTCATGGTGCGGTCCTCGAAGGGGATGGGAGGGGGCGGCGCACCGCCCCCGGTAAAGGGTGGTTAGCCTTGAACTTCGGTACCGACGACCGTCTGACCGGACTTCAGACCGATCGGCAGGCTGTCGATGTAGGCGTTCGGGGCATGTGCGTCGAAGGGGATGCCATCGATGACGTCTTCGCCCGGGGTTGCGGCCTTGTAGCCATCGCTGTCCCACGGGAAGTCGGCTTCGTTCGCCAGACCTTCGTCAACCAGCTGGCGGGCGGCTTCCAGATAGATTTCCGGCTTGTAGACCGACTTGGCGACTTCGTCGAACCAGCTATCGGGCTTGGACTCGGCGATCTGGCCCCAACGGCGCATCTGGGTCAGGTACCAAATGGCGTCCGAGTAGAAGGGGTAGGTCGCGTTGTGGCGGAAGAACACGTTAAAGTCCGGCACTTCGCGCACGTCACCCGGTTCGTATTCGAAGGTCCCGATCATCGAGTTGTCGATCACGTCCGCATCGGCGCCGACATATTCCGGACGGGCCAGAATTTCGACGGCTGCTTCGCGGTTGGCGTTGTCGTTTTCATCCAGCCACATGGCGGCGCGGATCAGCGCCTTGGTGATGGCGATAGTGGTGTTCGGGTTGGCTTCGACAAAGGCCTCGGTCAGACCGAAGACTTTTTCCGGGTTGTTCTTCCAGATTTCATAGTCGGTGATCACCGGAACACCGATGCCCTTGATCACGGCCTGCTGGTTCCACGGCTCGCCTACGCAATAGCCATTGATGGTGCCAGCTTCGAGGGTGGCGGGCATTTGCGGCGGCGGGGTCACGGACAGGAACACATCGGCGCCGATCTGGCCGGTCACGTCTTCGGGCGAGTAGAAGCCGGGGTTGATCCCGCCAGCAGCCAGCCAGTAGCGCAGTTCGTAGTTGTGGGTCGAAACCGGGAACACCATGCCCATGTTGAACGGCTTGCCGGCGGCGGCGAACTCATCCAGCACCGGCTGTAGAGCCGAGGCCGAAATCGGGTGCTGCGGCAACCCATCGGCCAGCATCTCCAGATGCGGCTTCATCATTTCCCAGACTTCGTTGGAAACCGTGATGCCGTTGCCGTTCAGGTCCATCGAAAACGGGGTGACGATATTGGCTTGGGTGCCGTAGCCGATGGTCGCCGCGATCGGCTGACCGGCCAGCATGTGCGCACCGTCCAGAGTGCCGTCGATCACGCCGTCCAGTAGAACCTTCCAGTTCGCCTGCGCTTCGAGCGTGACAAACAGGCCTTCGTCCATGAAGTAGCCGTTCTCATACGCGACAGCCAGCGGCGCCATGTCCGTCAGCTTGATGAAGCCAAACTTCAATTCGTCTTTTTCGATACCTGCGGTTTCAGCAAATGCCGGAGCAGTCAGAACCGTGGTCGCTGCTAGAATGGCGGAGAGCCGTTTCATGTCCCTGTCGTTCCCTGTTTTACCCTCGCGGGGGCTGTAAAACGAAAAAAGCCGCTGACTCACTCTGCCGGGAGGAGGATGGCAGAGGGTCGAGCGGCTTTGCTCAATCACCCAAATCTTTGGGGGAATTTCGTAGAAAACAGCGCCTTTGCTGCCTCTGTATTAACCTTGCCCCGACTCAGGGCCCTGTGGGAAGCACAACCAGGAAGGAATGCGGCGGCGCAGCAAAGTTTCCCGAGGTTATGCCTATTTTTTAATCAAACGCCTGTAGGCAGATCAAAAATGCGGCGATCAAAGAATTGGTTCGGCTCAAGGAAAAGCCGCCCGGACCCCGAAGATACCGCGGTCACGGAGGGCAAGCTGCCCTCGAGCTTGGACGATGCGCCCGGCAAATCCGCCGCCTCGCGCGACAGGGCCGCGCGATAGAGATCGCTGCGCATGACCGATGCACCGGTCTTTTCCGCACCCTTGCGGTCGAGCCCCAGACGACCCGCCATCTGCCCCGCGATCCACGCTCCCTGACTCCGCCATGGAAAGCCAGCCGCGCCCCGATGGAAAACCTGGAAATTCGCGGTCTGGCGCTGATCGCCACGCGCGTTGATCACCAAGGCCCCGCCCAGCGCCCTCTCGATGATCTCGGCGGGGACGTTGACATAGGCCGAGCGAGACAGGATTTCTGCGGCAGTCATCTGGTTGCCAGGTGTGTCGAGCCAGCGCCCTGCACGCCAGACCGCCCGGATCAGACGTGCTGCCAGTTCGGGCTCGGCCTCTGCCCAACCCTGGCGCACGGCCAGAACCTTTTCCGGAGCGAAAGACCAGATCGCCGCGCCGGGTAGCAGCAGTTCGCCGACGCCGTTCTCGACCGCGATGGACCCCCACGGCTCGCCCACACAAAAGGCGTCGATTTCGCCTTTGGCGATGGCTTCGGCCATCAGGGGCGGCGGCACGGTGCGGATCTGCACGCCCTGCGGGGCCGGAAACCCCAAGGCTGACAGCCAATAGTACAACAGTTCGGCCTGCATCGAGAACGGAAACGGCACGCCGATCCGCAATTCTGGCCCCGCAGCCGCGATCAACGCCCGACCCGCCGCAGTCGCATCCGCAAAGTCAAAGCTGTAGCCCGCCTCGCGCATGCGCCCGGCCAAATCCAGGGACACGCCAATCGCCGTCCCGCTGACGGATAGCACCTGCAATACGTCCAGCTTGCCCTGCCCGCCGATCCCCAAAGACATCGCGATCGGCACGGGGGCCAGCATATGCACAGCATCCGCACGACCCAGCGTCACCATATCGCGAATGGCGCTCCAACTGGGGGATTTCAGCAAATTCAGGCTCAGCCCTTCTTGGTCGGCAAAGCCCATTTCCTGTGCAATCACCAAGGGCGCACTGTCGACCAGCGGCATAAAGCCGATATTCAACTCAAGTCCACTCATGACAGCAGCCCCGCCGCTGTGACCAGGGCCTGCGCGACATCCACGACCTTGCGCCCCTGATCCATCGCCGTTTTGCGCAGCAAGGCATAGGCTTCGTCCTCGGTGATGCCGCGTGCCTTCATCAGGATGCCCTTGGCGCGGTCCAAAACCTTGCGCTCTTCCAGCGCGCGTTTGGTCTGCTCCAACTCTTTTCGCATCCGCTGGAACATATGGAACCGCGTGATGGCGGCGTCCAATATCGGCTTGAGCCGGTCAGGCCGCATCCCGTCGACGACATAGGCGGACAGCCCCGCCTCGATCGCCTGTTTGGTCAGATTATCATCGCTACGATCCACAAACATCGCCACCGGGCGATCCAGCGGACCAGAGGCGACGGCCAACTCTTCGAGAGTGTCGCGCGACGGGCTGGCAACATCGATCAGCACCACATCGGGCTGTTTTTCCGCGACCTTGCGGGCCAGCGCGGATTCCTCGGCGATCACATGGATTTCATAGTCGCCCGCTGCGCGCAGGCTATCGACGATCAACCGCGCACGATCTCGATCTTTTTCGACGACGACAATAGACAGACGCTTGCTCATGCCGCGATGCAGCGCCCAGATTGTCTGATTTGTAAAGGGACAAGCCGCATGCGAATGGGCAAATTTCGGTCATCTGCCTAATTTTTAGTCAGATGATTGACCAAATGGTCAAGTATCCAAGCGGGCAGAGTCAGTATTTGACCGCGTGGTTGTTTCGCGATTTCGACGCTCAGGCGACGCGGCGTCGAAGGGCCGCGAACGCACCGAAGGCTGCGACCATCATCCATACCCCGGCCGGCAGCGGCACCGCCGGAAGGCTGACCTCGGCCGAGTCGGGCAAACCGCCCGAATAGCCTGACACATTGCCGTAGGGACGAATTTCTCCGCCCAGATTCAATGACCCTGCAACCAGAGTTCCGTTCATCCCGCCAGAGGGAGAAATCACATGCGCGAACGGGGCCAGCACGCTGGCATTGAACGGGCCGCCACCGAAATCCAGCGTCCCCGTGGTCTCGTAGAAATTGAACAGCACCGACGGCTGATTCGAATTCAGCTTGGGCCGGACCCGCGACAGGTCGCCAGCGACATTGATGATCAGCGCCGACGCCGTGCCCATGTTGAAATTAAAATTGGCGTTCTGATTGCCAAACAGGGCGACCGCATCGGCCAGTGCCAGATGAAAGATCGCTATGCCATCCAAACCGCCCGATCCGGCAAAAAACGTCGGATTGTTCATATCGCTCGATAGCCCGATGCCATCGGTCGATGTCAACCCCGCGAGGTTCGATGACAGGCCTTGAAACAGCGAGGTCATCTGCTGGACGGGGACGTCGGCCCCGGACACGACAGTTTCGGTTCCGGCATGGCCCGAATAGCTACCTCCGACCTGTACTGTGCCGGTGTTCGCGCTGTTGAGATTGGCCGTCAGATTGCCACCGACGATCAAACCGCCCGACACCGTCCCGAGGTTCAGCTCGGCCATGCCGTCGGTATTCGCATCAAAGGTGGCAGAGGTCAGATTGCCGCCCACATAGCCGGGACCTTCGAGATGGCTGGTGCCGGAGGTCACCATATCGCCCAGAACAATCGTCGTCGCATTTTGCAAAATAGCCTGCGGATCAAGCGTCACAGCCCCCGCACCAGAGGCCAGGGCGACACAAGACATCACGACTGCGGGGATCAATTTCAACATCACACACCATCCACACCTGTATGGGGCGACATAGTATGACAGATGCCTGCACCCGTCCAACGCCCCGCAACCTCAGCCAAAATCGACGTTACGGAACACCACCATTGCGACACGACGATTCCGCCACAAAACAACCAAAGGGTGTACGACATAGCCCCCGTGTCACATTCACGTCACGATTCGCCTCCAACGTGAGCCGCAAGACCCCGATAGACCCTTGCCGGACCCGGACAGAATAGCCATCAGGGGTTGGCGGGGTTGGCGGGAGACAGGACATGACAGAGGCATATCCAACACTCGGCGAGGCGACCAGGGTCTGGGCCCGGATCGCCGCCCTGTCATTTGGCGGGCCAGCCGGCCAGATCGCGGTGATGCACCGCATTCTGGTCGAAGAGAAACGCTGGCTCGGGGATGATCGGTTTCTGCATGCGCTGAATTTCTGCATGCTCTTGCCCGGACCAGAGGCGCAGCAACTGGCGACCTACATCGGCTGGCTCATGCATGGCGTGCGCGGCGCCCTCGTGGCGGGGCTGCTGTTTATCGCACCCGGCATGATCGCAATCCTGGCGCTCAGCTGGATCTACGCCGCGCTAGGTGACACGAGCCTGATCGAGGGCCTGTTTTTTGGCCTGAAGGCCGCGGTCCTGGCGATTGTGGTGCAGGCCGTCATCCGGATCGGCAAACGCGCGCTGAAAAACAATGTGCTGCGAGGGATCGCTGCGGCGTCCTTTATCGCCATTTTCCTGTTTGGCGTCCCTTTCCCGGCGCTTGTCCTTGCTGCTGCGATGATTGGCTGGGCCGGGGCAGGACTGGCCGCCCCGGCATTCCGGTCCGGCAGTGGCCACGGCGCGGCAACCGCCCCCCATGTTGCGGACGCCGACACGCTGCTCGGCGCGGCACAGGGCAAGAGCACAACACTGTCCGACGGGCTTCGCGCCGGACTCTGGGCGCTGGCCCTGTGGCTGATGCCGGTCGGTGTGCTGTTGGGACTGGCGGGTGAAAGTGTGTTCACCGATATTGCGGTGTTCTTTTCGAAACTGGCCGTCCTGACCTTTGGCGGGGCCTATGCGGTGCTGGGATGGGTGGCTCAGGACGCGGTGGGCACCTACGGTTGGCTTGAACCGGGTGAAATGCTGGATGGTCTGGGCATGGCGGAAACCACGCCGGGACCGCTGATCATGGTTCTGCAATTCGTCGGCTTCATGGCCGCCCTGCGCGAGGCAGGCTGGGCCAACCCTCTGATCGCGGGCACTATCGGGGGACTCCTGACCACTTGGGTGACCTTTGCGCCCTGCTTTGCGTGGATCTTTCTCGGCGCGCCGGTGATGGAGCGCCTGCGCACGAATTCGGCGGTCTCTGGCGCCCTGACGGCCGTGACAGCCGCGGTGGTCGGGGTGATCCTGAACCTTGCGCTCTGGTTTGCAATGCATGTCATCTGGGGCGAGGTCTCCGAGGTGCGCCGCGGCCCCGTGTCGATCGACCTGCCGGTTCCGGACACGTTCAATCTTGCCGCAGCCACCTTGACGGCCCTTGCCCTGACGGCGGTCTTGGGATTTCGACAGGGAATGACGCGGGTCCTGGCCGGAGCGGCCCTGGCCGGGATTGCGGTTCGACTGGCTGGCTGGATCTGACACCCGCAGTTCCGCGCGACCTGCCTATCCGATCCCCAAGGCGTTCATAGCAACCCGACCAGCGGCAAGAGGGCCCGGCCGCCGCCAGCAGGATCAGCGATCGGCCGGATGCGCATCCTGCGCGACATGTCCCCGCGCCACCGACATGGTTTTCAGGATCGCATGGACCCGATCACCGGGGACCAATCCCAACATCTCGCAGGACCGACGGGTGATCCGTGCAACCAGTTCGGCCTCGCCCACGGCAATACGCACCAGAACCCCCGGCCCCTCGCCCGGGTGGACGCCGACAACCCGGCCCGCCAGAATATTCTGCGCTGACAGCCCAGCGGGCCGATCCCGCGACAGGATCACCTCATGCGCGAGGATGCGCACACGGACCCGCTGGCCCGGCTCTCCGGTCAGGGTTGGCACCCAGATCGGTCCCCCCGCCGTATCCAGCCGGGTCACACCGTCCTGTTCGTGTGCCACTATTCGCGCAGGCAACATCGCCGCGATTTCGCGCAGCCCCAATCTCCGAAGGGCCACGGGGTCCGACATCACCGCCGCCGCGGCCCCACTGGCCACAATGCGCCCGCCATCGATCACCACCATCCGGTCCGCCAGCGCCTGCGCCTCGCCGATGTCATGGGTCACCAGCACGACGGGCATTGCCAGTTCGGCCCGCAGCCCCATCAACTCATCATGCAGACGGTCACGCGTGGCCCGGTCCACCGCCGAAAACGGCTCGTCCAGCAGCAGAACGTCCGGACGCCGCGCCAGGGCCCGCGCCAAGGCCACCCGCTGTTTCTGGCCGCCCGACAGATCGGCGGGGAGGCGATGGTCCAAACCGTCGAGATGAACCAACCGCAGCAGTCGCGCTGCCTCTGCCGCGCGAACAGCCTTGGGCAGATCGCCCATCGCTGCAGCAACGTTTTGCGCGGCGGTCATATGGGGAAACAGGGCATAGTCCTGAAACACCAGCCCAACCCTGCGGCGATGGGCCGGCAGACAGACGCCCGCTGCGGTGTCGTTCCATGTGACGCCGGCAACCTCGACCCGGGCAGTCTCGGGCTGCCAAAACCCAGCGATGGTCCGCAGCGTCGTCGTCTTGCCGGAACCGGACGGGCCAACCAGCGCGATCAACTCGCCCTTGCCCGCAGTAAAACTGAGGTCGAGCGGGATTGGCCCTTTGGCCTGCAGGGTTACGCGCAGCGTCATTGCATCGGCCTCTGCCCGACACGGGCTGACAGGGCAAATGTCGCGGCGATAGTGACCAGAGAGATGACAACCAACACCGATGACATCGTCGCGGCGCCCTGCATATCAAACGCCTGAACCCGGTCATAAATTGCAATGGCGATGGTCTTTGTCTCGCCGGGGATCGACCCGCCGACCATCAGCACGATGCCGAATTCGCCCAGCGTGTGGGCGAAGGTCAGCACCATCGCGGTCATCACACCGGGCCACGCCAGAGGCAGCTCGACCCGCATCAGCGCGGTGACCGGAGACATGCCGCTGGCCGCGGCCGCCTCTCGCAGAGAATTGGGGATCGCCTCAAAGGCGCGCTGCGCGGGCTGGATCGCAAATGGCAGGTTAAAAATCACCGAGGCAATAACCAGCCCCTCGAAGGTGAACACCAATTGATGGCCGAACAGATCCTGCCAGAGCCCGCCAATCACCGAATTGCGGCCCAACGTGACCAGCAAATAGAATCCGAAAACCGTCGGCGGCAGGACCAGCGGCAGCATGACCAGCCCCTCGATCACACCCTTGCCACGAAACCGGCGCGTCGCCAGCATCCGCCCGACAACCACCGACACCGGTAGCAATATCGCCACCGTCCAGACCGCCAGAGAGAGCGAAAGCCGGAGCGCCTGCCAATCCATCGCACTATTCCGGCAGGCCGAAGCCGTAGCGCGTCATCACCTCTCGCGCGGCAGGCTCCTGCATGTAGACGTAAAAGGCCTCAGCGACAGGACCGGCCCCCTCTACCAGCGCCATACGCTGCAACAGTGGCTCGTGCCATTCGGCGGGGATCAGTGCAAAACTGCCCTGCGCCTGTAGTTCGGGCGACAGAGCCAAGGACCATGCGATGATCCCGCCGTCCGTGCTGCCCGATAGGGCGAACTGCGCGGCCTGACTGACATTTTCTCCCATGATCAGTGCGGGTTCAATCGCGGTCCACAGCCCGAGATGCTCCAGCGCTTCTTTGGCGCGCATGCCATAAGGGGCGTGCTCGGGGTTGGCGATGGCAAAGCGCGTCACCCGTCCTTCGGCCACCGCGCGGCGCAGATCCTCCAGCGTGCCATCCGCCGCCAGCGTAGACCCTGTCTTTGGTATGGCGATGGCGATCCGGCCTTCGGCATAGAGAACACCCTCGCCCTGCAACAGACCGTCACGGGCCAAGTCCAGAACAAAGGCCTCATCCGCGGCCATAAACATCTCGAACGGCGCACCTTCGCGGATTTGGCGGGCAAAATTGCCAGTTGAACCGAATGTCAGCCGCACGTCATGACCGGTCTCAGCCGTAAAGGCGGCAGCAATCTCTTCGACGGCAAAGCGCAAATCCGAGGCCGCCGCGATCACCGGCGGCTCCTGCGCCTGAACCGGACCCGCTCCGATCGTCAGCGCGGCGGTACAGGTGAGCGCCGTAAAGAGGCGGCGGGTTAGCGTCATTGTCATCCTCCAGTCATCTCGGCAAGAATATATCCCAAGGGAAATATCTACCGGACCACCGAAACCGTCAATTGTTATTTCTCGCGGGAAATATCCTTCATCAGCGATTGCAGCGCTGTCACATGTGACAGCCCCGCCCGCTCGGCTTCGGCTTCGAACTCTCGGTAGAGCCGCAGCACCTCGCGGCCCGTCGCGGTCAACTGCGCGCCGCCAACACCGGGACCACCCCTTGCGCTCTCGACGACAGGATCACGAAACATATGGTTCAATGTCTCGATCAAGGTCCAGGCGCGTTTGTAACTCATCTTCATCTCGCGTCCGGCAGCCGCAATCGAGCCCGTCCGTTCGATCCGTTCGAGCAGTTCAGCCTTGCCCGGCCCGATCATTTCGGCCTCGCCGAAAACGATGCGCATCCGCAGGCGGGGATGATGTATTTGATCAGCCATATCCAAATCTATTCGCCAATTCCCACCCAAAAACAAGCCCGCGCCCACCAATAGGACGGCAGATCTGTGCAATGCGGGGAACACACCTCGGACAAACACTTTGCCGCAGCGCGAGAAAACCATGATTTCGGGTTTATGGCGGAGGGAATGGGCCTGATATCCAACCTTCTCTGCCCGATTTCTACCCGCGATAAGGCATGACGCGGTCGGCAGAAAGGGCGTATCCAATTTCGGCCAATTGAGTGGATGTCGATGCGGTCCCGAACATTCCCGTTACGGTCACCGGTGAAAACAGCCGGTCGGACTCGTAGGGCCGCTCCGTCGTGACGAGCACAAGCTGGTTCGCCGGAGGCGGTGGGACGTGAATACTGGCACCGATGTAGGGCACCAGCATGAACGCGGTCACGCCGGTACCATCGTAGTCGAGCGGAATGATGAAGCCCGGCAGCTTCACCGAAACGCCGTCCAGAGCCGTGTTCAGCTTGGTCGCATTCTCGTCGAAAATCGGATTCCACGTGTCGTTCTGCTCATCCAACTCGCCTTCCCCGATGATTTCGGAATAAGGCACACCCGGCGGAATGAGGTCATCTCAAGTGATCTCCCTAAACGGCGACGCGGCGACTTGGCGCCGCAGCAACGTGCTCGCCCCTGTGGCAAACACGAATTGGCGACGGGTGAATCGGGGCACAATCATCATATTCTCACCATCATGCCATCTGCGAGCGAAAGGCGGTAGGCCCTGAGCGCCGGCAGAAGGCTTGCAAGGGCCGCAGCGCCGATCACGGCTGCGAGAACCATGACCTCGCGGGCGGTCGGTGGCTCGATCGGTAACCAGATGCCGAATGCCGCATCGACCCACGGCTGCGCCACCGCGAGTCCCAGATAGAGAAGTCCCACGCCAAGCAAGGCGCCCGATGCAGCCATGAGGATGGCCTCAAGCACCAGAAGCCCGAGGATCGTTGCGGGGCGCGCGCCCATTGCCCGCCATATTGCCATCTCGCGCCGACGTTCATTCAAACTCGAAAAGATCATTGCCATCATTCCAAGCAACGCGGTGACGACGACCATGCCCGGCGTTCACCTTGATCAGAAGCGTGCGGGGAATTGCGACGGACAGAACCTCGACCTGGTCCAGCGTGCCGAGGCGCGAGACACTGGCCGGATCGAGGCCAAACACGAATTCGGCCTCTCCAGACTCTGCCATCAGGGCACGGGTCTCGACCCGGCTGACCCCGGAATAGCTGACATCCGCGATGTGCGGTGCTTCGCCCCAATAGTCCGCGAACGCGGTCGCATCGAGCGACAGCGGGGGCTCCATGGCGGTGATCTGGTAGGGACCGGTGCCGATGATCGCTACGCCCGCGCCGTCAGGCCCAAAGGACGAGGGCGCGAGGATCTGGGACCGGAACTCGGCGAAAAAGGCCGGCAGCGCCGCGAGCGGCTCCGAGAGGCGCACGACGATTTCGCCGTCGCCTGCTTCAATACCGGTGATCGGCAGATCGGTCAGAGGACCGGGCTTGCCGCGCGCAATCTCTAGGGCATTCACCACCGCGTCGGCAGTCATCGCCGTACCGTCATGGAAGCTCACGCCGTCGCGCAGGATGAAGCTCCAGGTCAGCCCGTCCTCCGACGCTTGCCAGGCGGTTGCCAGGCCGGGGGTCAGCTGTCCGTCTGCGTCGGCATTCACCAGTGTCTCGGCGATGCCCATCCGCGTGAAGATGTAGCCGCTGGTCGATGGCTCGGGCCCCTGGATTTCGAACTGGGCGGCGACATCGAGCGTCTCGCCAGATTGCGCCAGCGCTGGACCGGCGAGCATCGCAAGTACCGCGGTTGTGGTCAGAATGGATCGAATCATCGTGGGGTTTTCTGTTGGTGAAGGGCTTGGCGGGCGTTGCGCGCGGGGTGCGGATCAAGGGCGCGGCGAAGACACGTCTCCTGTGCGCGGTCCAGCCGCGCCAGGATTGCCTCGACCGACTCGCCTTGGGCTCGCGCGCGCCTCCAGAGCCGGCGGCAAGACGCGGGCGACCACGGCATCGCGGCCTCGGCCAACCAGCGGCGCAAGGGGGGTGGCAGGGCGTCGAAGGCGCGCATCGGATCCTCGGCGCGTACACGCCGTCTGAGGCTGGTCGCGCCCAGATTGGAAGCGCGCGCCATCAGCAAGTTCCTGCATTCGGTGCGGGATCGATCACAAGGAGCAGGCGCGGACCGCCTGCTTCGCGAGGTGGTGACCGATGCACGATGGCCGCGAGTTCCCGCCCCGGCCATAGCACGCCGCGGAAGGCGCCGACTGCGCCGCGTGGCATGCAGTGAACCGATTGCGGCTCGCCATTCGGCCCGATCGGGCCGTATTCGGTGCCGGGTCCGAGCAAGGTGCAAAGCAGCCGGCCCGGCACGGCATCGATATGCCATTTCGGACATGGTTGGCCCTCGGTCACGTCGAGGCGAAGCTCAAGCAGGGGCGATGCGAAGACCTGCATGGCATGTGCCGCGAGTGTCTCGACATCCGCGGCCAGACGTGCCGCGCAATCGCCCGTTCCCGCCTCGTCGCAGGCATCATGAATTGCTCCGGTCACACCACTTTGTGTGAGGCTGCGACGAAGCCGGGGAAGACGGTCGGTCGGAAGAGCGTCGAGCGCGCGGGCAAGATCGTCCGGCAGCGAACGCGTCCATAGCGCAAGCGACACGCCCTCCATGCCGAGCGTCCGGAGCACGCGCGGATCGTCGCTGCTGTTCATGGCCGTCGCACTACGAGGAAGAACCGTCATCATGCTGCCTCCGCGCGCCGCCAGACCGGAAACGGATCAGGCAGGTCGGGAAGTGCCTCCGGTCCCGGCGCCAGATGCGAAGGCAGCAGACAGGCATCGAGCCGCGACTTGAGCGCGGGCCAGTCGATGCCGCTGCCGATAAAGACGATCTCCTGCCGCTGGTCGCCCCAGGGCTCGACCCAGTGCGCAGCCAAGTAAGAGCGGGCGCTTTCGTGATCCGGCCACCGCGCCTTCGGGACGGCCGCCCACCACGTGCCGAGCGGCTTCACGGAAGACAGCGCCCCGGCGAGCGAGAACTCGGCCACCCAGTCGGGCCGCGTCGCAATCCAGAAATGCCCCTTGGCGCGGATCACCCCGGGCATTTCCGCGTTCAGGACGGCCAGAACTTTTTCGGGCTCGAAGGGCTGCCTGGCGCGATAGACGTAGGAAGTGACGCCGTATTCCTCGGATTCGGGCACATGGTCGGCGAAGCCGTAAAGCTCCTTGGCCCATTGCGGATGCTCGTGGGCCTTGTCGAAATCGAAAAGGCCGGTGTCGAGAATGTCGTCAGCCGCGACGTCGGAATGGGTCGTCTCGATGATCCGGGCGTCGGCGTTCAGGCTGCGGATGATCTTGCGCGCAGCATCGGTGCGCTCGGGGCCCGCATCGGCAACCTTGTTCAGGATCACGACGTCGGCGAACTCGATCTGCTCGACCAAGAGGTTCACCAGCGTCCGGTCGTCCGCCTCGCCCAGCGTCTCGCCCCGGTCGCGCAGGAAGTCGTGGCTTGAATAGTCTTTCAGCAGGTTCACAGCGTCGACGACCGTCACCATCGTGTCGAGACGGGCCACGTCCGACAGGCTCTCGCCATCCGCGTCGCGGAAGTCAAAGGTGGCAGCCACAGGGAGCGGTTCGGAAATGTCGGTCGACTCGATCAACAGGTAGTCGAAGCGGCCCTCGGTGGCGAGTTTGCGTACCTCCTGCAGGAGGTCGTCGCGCAGCGTGCAGCAGATGCAGCCGTTCGACATCTCCACCAGCGTCTCGTCGGTGCGGGACAACTCGGTATCGGCGCGCACGAGATCGGCGTCGATATTCACCTCGGACATGTCATTCACGATCACCGCGACGCGGCGGCCCTCGCGGTTGTTCAGCACGCGGTTCAGGAGCGTCGTCTTGCCGGCACCGAGGAAGCCGGAAAGCACGGTCACGGGAAGGCGGGTGTCGGTCATGCGGCAATCTCCAGTGGCGCAACGAAATCGGGAAACAGCAGCGAGGCATGACAGGCGCTGCCCGCCTGCGCCCCGTCCGCGAGAGCGAAATTGATGTTCGGCATCGGGCGCGCCACGTCACCGGCCGCGAAAACGCCCGGCACGCTGGTCTGCGCCATCGGACCTACGCGGACGAACCGGCCCATCGAGCCGTCACCCATCGCGCACCCAAGTTGGTCGGCCGGGCTGCCTGACAGCGTCGTGCGGGGACCGATAAACAGGGCGCCGAAGCGTTCGGTCTTGCCGCCCGTCAGGGTAAGAGAGATGCCGCCCTCATCAGCCGCCGCGGCGGTTAGCCTTCCGGGTTCCACCCGGACCCCCGCCGCACGAAGCGCACCTTCGTCCAGTTCCTCCATCCCACCCGTGATCAGCGTGACGTCTTCGCTCCAGTCCGCGCGCAGCATCAGGGCCTGATGCGCGCTCATCGGATGCGTGGCCAGGACGGCAAGCGGCGTGTCCTCCACCATCGAGATACCTGACCGCGCGATCTGCCTCGGCGTTTCGGCCCGGACGGTGACGACGATCACCGGCGCGACCTCATACGACTGCGGGATCGCGGGCGAGACCAGCAAGTTTGGCGGATCGCTCGGCGTCGCGGCGGGAAGCACGAACGTCGGTGTGATCGGTCCCCAGGCGTTCTACGCCGACACGCCCATCGTGCTCACCGCGAACGGCAGCAATTTCACGGGCGGCTCGGTCCGCATCGCAATCCATTACCTGACGCTGGGAGTGCCAAACTGATGCGCGGGGAAATCGTAGTAAACACGCAAGCAGAAAGGGCAGTCCATGATGCCGAATTGGGAAACGATACAGGCGGTCTGGCCACTGCTTCTGGGCTTGGCCGGTCTCTGGGCGAGAATTGAAGTGGCCCTCTCGAAAGCCTCCGCGCAGAGCAAGCAGAACGAGCGCGAGATCGCCAAGCTCGAGGTGAAGGTGGAAGCACAGGCGGAGTCGGCCAACCAGCAAGCAGTGCAACTGGGCCGCATCGAGGAAAGCCTTCTGGGCATCGGCAGGACGCTCGAGCGCCTCGACCGGAAGATCGCCGACCGCTGAACCGTCCACGCCCTGAAACCCCACCCGACCCGCTGCGAGGCGGGTTTTTTCATGCCTGAAAGGAGCCTGCCATGGCCCAAGACAACTTCGCCGCCTGCATGGTGGAAATCTTCGCCCACGAGGGCGGCTATGTCGATCACCCGAAGGATCCGGGTGGCGCCACGAACATGGGCATCACCATCGGCTCGCTGCGCGACTGGCGCGGTGGGCCGGTCACCAAGGACGACGTTCGCAGCCTGACCAAGCGCGAGGCCGAGACCATCTACCGCGCCCGCTACTGGAACCCGGTGCGCGGCGACGATCTCCGCGCCGGTGTCGATCTCGTGGCGCTCGATCCCGCCGTGAACAGCGGAGTCAGCCGCGGCGTCCAATGGCTGCAGCGGGCGGTGGGCGTCACCGCCGACGGGAAGATGGGTCCATTGACCCTCAAGGCCGCGAACGACGCCACGCCGGTCGACGCCATCAAGCGCGCCTGCGCGGTCCGCATGGGCTTCCTGCGCGGCCTGCGCACCTGGGACACGTTCGGGCGCGGCTGGTCGCGCCGGGTGGCCCGCGTCGAGGCTGTGGCGGTGCGCATGGCGGTCGAGGCCAGCACGCTGCCCGCTCGCCCGGCGCTGATCGAGGCCAAGGCCGAAGCCGAGGGCAAGGCTCGCAGGGACGGCACGAACGCTGGCGGCGTGGCGGTGGGCGGCGGCGCGGGCACCACGCTCGCGGACCTGCCCGACTGGACGATCCTGGTGCTGGGTGCGGTCGTCGTGGTGGCGGTCATCAACCTTCTCGGTCGGCGTCGCCACGAGCAGGAGCGGGCCGCTGCGTTCCAGGCGGTGGCTGAGGAGGCACGGGCATGAAACTGAAAGGATATCGGACGCTGATCGTCAACACGGTGGCGGGCGCGCTCGCCGCTCTCGAGGTGGCGCTGCCTCATCTGTTGGAGGTGCTCGGCATGCCGGAGCTGCGCGGGATCCTGCCCGAGGGCTGGCTCCCCTACTACGCCCTGGCGCTGGCGCTCCTGAACATCTGGCTTCGCTCGATCACGACCACGCCGGTCGGAAGGCGGGAACCGTGAGCTGGTTCGTGGGGCTGCTGACAGGCGGAATCATCCAGCAGTTCACCGGTCCCCTGCTCGAGGCGCACCGCCTGCGGCTGGCCGCGCAGAACGACAGCGAGCGCCTCGCGGCCGAGAAGCAGATCGCCAGCCTCGAGGCGGCGCGGGATATCGCGCTGGCCGAGCAATCTGATCGGTGGAGCGCCACGCGCATCGGCAGGCTGCTGATCGTGGTGCCGTTCGGCGTCTGGTGGACCGCCGTCTTCGCCGTCTCGATCCTGAACCCGCTCTTCGGCTGGACGCTCACCATCGACGACATTCCGGCGCGCTTCTGGGATATCGCGACCATCCTGATCCCGGCCGTGATCCTGGGCGACGCCGGGGCGCTGGTCGCGCGGCGCTGGGCGCGATGACAGCGAAGCCGGTTGTCGAGGCCTCGGCGGACGGGCAGAGCTTCACGATCACCGTGGGCGCGTGGTCTGGCACCTATCCGGTCGATGCCCTGCCGCGCCAGCTGAAGTTCTATCGGCAGCTGCGGGACAGGAAGAACGGGGCCTATGCCCAGCATTACCAGCCCACAGTCGAGGCATTGGAGGAATTCGCGCGCCGGAAGGCATAACGCAAGAAAAGCGGGCTGGAATCCCGATTAACGCAAAACCCCACTTTTTGGCCCCTCGGCTTCGGCCGGGGGGCCTTTTTTCATTTCTGGCGACGGAATATTCACGCGGCCATTCGCCGACGGCATTTCTATTGGCTACGCGCTCGCGATGTTCAGAGGTAACGTTCCGTCACCCATTTCAACAGGAGTGCATATGTCCCGCGCCGCCACCATTCTCTGCCTGCCCTTCATCGCATCCTTCGCATTGCCAGCGCTGGGCGATCAGCCATCCCTTCAGGAAGCCGCCTTGAACGCGGCAGTGGCAGCAAAGTGCCGCGCGCAGCTGGGCGACGAGCAGCTGTTCGAAGTGGCCTTCCGGATGCTGCTGGAAGTCGCCAGCGAGACGGCGGGCGGGCCATCGGAGCAGCAGCTCGGCGAGTACCGGCAGCAGCTGATCACCGCGACGCCGTCCGATTCGGAGCCCATGATCGCGGAGATGTGCGGCGCGCTCCGCGCATCCGTCTTGCCCGAGTGAAAGAACGTCAGGCGCAGGTCTCGCCCGCGTGAAACTCCGCGAGCCGCTCGGGCCCCATCTGGCGAGCAAGCGCCGCGATCTCGTCAAAGAACTCCGACGGCATCTCATTAAGCGTCGAGCCAACCGCGAAGGCCAGCGTCTCCATGTGCAGCGCGTTCAGCTCGGGCGCGCGCTTGGCGAGTGCCTGCTGGTGGATGGTCATTGCGATGTCTCCGTCTCTGCTGTGTCGCGTTCTGTAATCACCATCGCTCCGCCTGCGCTTGTAGTGTAGAGAAATCCGAGCAGTTTCATTGCTTTATGATCGCGGCGCGGTGGGCGGCCTTTCCACGCCTTTCCGCGCCTCGGAGCCTCCGCATGGCGTGACGCACGGTGCGGGGCATGAACATGCCCCTTCGATATCTGAGCGTCTGCAGCGGCATCGAGGCCGCGAGCGTCGCATGGGAGCCTCTCGGCTGGCGCCCTGTTGCTTTCAGCGAGATCGACGCGTTTCCGTCGGCGGTGCTCGCTCATCATTACCCGAGCGTCCCGAATTGGGGCGACATGACCCGTTTCAAGGAATGGCCGGATGCAGCTGTCGATCTTCTCGTTGGTGGAACCCCCTGCCAGTCCTTCAGCGTCGTCGGGCTTCGAAAAGGACTGGACGATCCGCGCGGCAACCTGGCCCTCGTCTATCTGGGACTGGTTGACCGCTACCGGCCCAAGTGGGTGGTTTGGGAGAACGTCCCCGGCGTCCTGTCATCGAGCAAAGGACGTGACTTTGGAGCCTTCCTCGGGGGCTTGGGCGAACTCGGGTATGGGTGGGCCTACCGAGTGCTGGACGCTCAGTACATCCGAACACGCCGCTTTTCCGGAGCCGTTCCCCAGCGGCGACGTCGTGTGTTCGTTGTCGGATATCTTGGAGACTGGCGTCCTCCCGCAGCGGTACTTTTTGAGCCCGAAAGCCTGCGCGGGAATCCTCCGCCGCGCCGGGAACCGGGGCAAGGACCTGCCCCAACTCTTGCGGCACGCACTCGAGGCGGTGGTGGCCTCGGGACCGACTTCGACCTCGACGGAGGATTGATCACTCATACAGACGGCTTCGAAGTCTGTGGCACCTTGTCTGACGGCGCACACATGGGCGGTGGCCTGAATGGGCAAGATGCGTTTACCGGAAGAGTCCTGCCAGTCTCGCAAGCATTCGCAATCCAAGAGCGGGCGGTCAGCGAGAACCCGAACGCTGGGCCGGATGGCGCTGGTTGGCGGTGCGATGGTGCGGCTTACACGCTGGAGGCGCGGACAGTCCCACAGGCTGTCGCGTTCGACAGCAAGGGAAGCCAAGTACAGATTGGGGAGTCCGGCGCGACACCGACGCTCCGGGCGATGGGCCATGCGGGATCGCACGCGAATGCTGGCGGGCAGCTGGCGGTCGCGTTCGACCTTCGAGGGAGGGAGGGCGGCACGATGCCGGAAGGCCCGCACGACACCGCCAACATCCGAGCTGCATCGGGTGGCTCGAGCGGGTCGTACATTGCCACTCGCTGGGCGGTGCGCCGCCTGACGCCGCTCGAGTGCGAGCGCCTGCAGGGCTTCCCAGACGGATACACAGACGTGCCCTTCCGGAAGCGCAACTGGACGCCGGATGGGCCGCGCTACAAGGCGCTGGGCAACAGCATGGCGGTGAACGCGATGGAGTGGCTGGGGCAGCGGATCGACCACGTCCGCGCGCTGCTCTAGGGTGGGGCATGGACACCCTGACGCCAGAACAGCGAAGCGAGCGCATGAGCCGGGTGCGTGGCCGCGACACCAAGCCGGAACTGCTGGTGCGCCGCCTTTCGCACGCCATGGGCTATCGCCACAGGCTCCATC
>CALMJS010000033.1 GCA_937864535.1 uncultured Paracoccaceae bacterium | reverse complement strand
CGGCCCAAATGGCCGGACACACCTCCATGGAAGGCTAGTTAGGTATATAGGCCCCTTTTCATGCAAAGCGGGCGATCGTGACGCCGTTTGCCTCTAGGTGGTGACGCAGTGCCCGGGCCATGTCGACCGCCTCTGGCGTATCGCCATGCAGACAGACCGTATCGATCCGCGCCGGGATCATCCGCCCGCCCTGCGCGACAATCGCCCCCGTCCGCAGCATCGTCAAAACCCGACTAGCCGCGGCATCGGCGTCATGCAGAACCGCGCCGGGCAATTTGCGGTCAACCAACGTGGCATCATCGTTATAGGCGCGGTCGGCAAAAATCTCTCCGGCCCAAGCGGCCCCCAGTTCGCGCGCTGCCTGTTCCTGCGCCGTCGCCGCGATCACGACCAAGGTCAGATCAGGCGCGAGTTGTCGCGCCGCCTGATAGCAAATCCGGGCGAGGCCGACATCTTCGCTGGCCATATTCGCCAGTGCGCCATGCAGTTTCAGATGGCGCACCGTCGCCCCCAGCCCCTGCGCAACCGCGACCGACGCGCCGACCTGAAACCGGATCAGGGCTGTCACGTCCTCGGCTGACAGGGTTTGCCGAGTCCGGCCAAAATTCGCGCGATCCTCGAACCCGGGATGCGCCCCGATACCGACGCCCTGTGCCAGAGCCGCCGCCATCGTCCGGCGCATGTCCTGTACCGATCCGGCATGGAGACCACAGGCGACATTGGCCGAAGACACGATCCGAACCAAGTCATCGTCGCTGCCGATCCCTTCGCCCAGATCGGCATTCAGGTCGATCGTCAAAGCCATTCTTCGTCTCCTGTGATAAAGCCGCTCACCAATTGATAGGACAGCAGGTCCGTCATCTGCGCCGGGTCCCGCAGCAGGGGCTGTACCTGCCGACCATAGGCACGGCACAGGGCTGCCGGGGATTGCCACAACGCCTCTGCCTCTTGGAGGGCGATCATCTGAAACCGCAGCTCTGCACTGACCGGGGCCTGCACGATCAACGGCAAATCCTGTTCGATCACCGTCCCAATCCGGGGATAGCCGCCAATGGTTTGACACTCGGCCATCAGAACATAGGGGATGCCTGCGCCGGTCAACTGGATATCTCCGACCGTAATAAAATCCGACACGCGGGTCAGCTGCCCCGCCGCCTCGAATCCCGCGCCGGCATGCTCCAGTTGGACACCCTGCCGGTTGCCCTTGGCCGACCGCCGGAATGTCGTCCCAAAGAACCGGTCGCGCGTCTCTTGGTCGAAATCATCCGTCTGCGGCCCCGCGACAACCCGAACCACCCCAGACAGGTGGCGCGGCGGCAGACCCACAGCGGCCGAGGGCGAAGCCGGACCATGCGGCACGGTCATCCCTTGGGACAACGGCTGCCCGAGCCCCGCGGTGCCGTGACAGGACCGGCTGCCCAAAACCGGCTCGGTCAAGATACCGCCCCTGTGCGACAGATAGGCGGCGCCATCCCCGGCTGCGATCACCACTCTATCCCCCGCCCGCACCGGATGCGCGGCCAGCCAACCTAGCGGCTGATCGTTCAGCACCGCCCGACGGACACCGCCGGTTAACGCGATTTGCCCGTCTTGTGTCAGCTCAATCGTCATCCCGCCGCCGAGCATCTCGATCGCCGCGCCCCATACGCCCAAGAGCGCAGCCGCCTCGGCCAAGGCAGAGGGGTCCATGGCCCCGCCCCGCGATAGGCCCTGCGCCATGTATCCGGGACGCCCGGCATCCTGGACCGAAATGCCGGGACCTGCGGCCACCAGTTTTATCATGCGATCACCCGCGCGCCGCCCATCGGATCGCCCAACAGGCCATCTATCTCAGCGGTGCCAACCGGAACCATCCGCAAACGATCCCCCGGCAGTAAGGCAAAGGGCTGCGCTGCACCTAGATCAAAGCACCGGAACCCAGTGCGGCCAATCATCCGCCACCCGGTCGGCGAGGGACCGGCGAACAACACGCATTGCCGGATCGCGACGGTCAAGGCGCCCGCGGGAACCATCGGCGTCAGCCCGCTCTGACGGGGGATATTCCAGTGCTGCGGCAGGACGCCCAGATAGGGTTGCCCCGGCTGGAATCCGATTGCCAGAACCCGCAGATCAGCCTCGGCAATCTCGGCGACAACCTGTGCCACCGTGATCCCGGCCAAGGATGCGACCTCGGATATTTGCGGAGCATAGGGCTCCGCAAAGCAACAGGGGACATGCCAGATCCGCCCATTTACAACAGGCAGTTCCCCTTGCTGCGCAACCCGATGTAGCGCCTCGACAACTGCGGCCCGAGTGGTCGTCGCCGGATCGAAGCGAACGAACGTCGAGGCAAGTCCCGGCGCCACCTCGATCACCCCTGCAAACTGCCGCGCATCATGGGCCAGAGACAAAGCGCGCCTGTTTGCCGCCTCGTCCAGTTCCTGCGCAAAACGCACGATCATCCCATCCACACCCTGCGGCAGGATTTCGAAACCCGGCTTGTCCATCTGACCCGTCTCAACCATCCCACGACTATAGACCAGCCCGCCGCACATCGGCAATCGCATCGCCCAACGTCGCAAAAACACAGCCCCGCACGCCCGACACCCGGCCCTCAACGTACGAAAAATGCAATTAGAGAGTAGATCCAGTCTGGTGCCCCCGGCCGGACTCGAACCGGCACGGCCAAAAGCCAAGAGATTTTAAGTCTCCGATGTCTACCATTCCACCACGGGGGCACAGCCGTCTCGTACCAAGCCACATGCGCGGGGCCAAGCCCCATTTTTCCGGACCTCAGGAAACGACGGTCGGACCGACGCCATCCTCTTTGACCGCCTGCATGGCGACGTAGGTCGATGTATTGGCCAAGAACGGTAGAGTCGAAATTTTCTCCGCCAAAACAATACGATAGGACGACATCGACGAGGTTCTGACCTTGAGTAGATAATCGAACTGCCCCGCAATCAAGTGGCACTGTTCAATTTCCGGAATCCTCAGCACCGCGTCATTAAAGGCGGCCAATGCGGCCTCACGCGTGTCGGTCAGTTTGCATTCGACAAAGGCCACATGATCGCGGCCCAGACGGATCGGGTCGAAGATCGCACGATAGCCACGAATGAGGCCGTGATCCTCTAGCCGCTTGAGCCGGGCTTGGGTGGGCGATTTCGACAGGCCGATCCGCCGCGCCAATTCTGTCACGCTGATACGGCCCTCGACAGCAACGACATCGAGGATTTTGCGGTCGAAACTGTCCAACTCTGCGCTGCGATCGGTCACCGAATACTCCGTATGATCATGGCCCGGATCTGACCCCGAGACTGGAGTGGCACTTAGCCCTGCATCGCCATTTTCGACAAGCTGGAAACGACATTCGGCGCCTCAAATCTGATCGGCGCCCTGCCCGCCACTGTCATCAGGACCAAAAAGGGTTACATCTGGCTCACCAGTCCCAAGGCACCGGCCCGAACATGTTTCCCATCCGCGACCATAATCCGTCCCGCAACCGTCCGATCGTCACCATGTTTTTGATCGTCATCAACATCATGGTCTACCTCTACATGGCAGGTCTGGGGAGCGCTCTGGAGCAGTCTAGGTTTTATTACGACTACGCCCTGATCCCGGTGCGTCTCTCCGCGCTGGAAAACCCGTTTGCTTTGGCCAGTTCGATGTTCTTGCATGGCGGTTTCTGGCATCTGGCCGGTAACATGCTGTTTTTATGGATTTTTGGCGACAATCTCGAAGACACGCTGGGGCGGGTCGGATTTGTGCTCTTTTATCTGGGATGCGGATTGGTCGCCGCCCTGGCGCAATTTGCGGTCGACCCGCTGTCAAATGTTCCTGTTGTCGGCGCGTCTGGCGCGATTGCCGGCGTCATGGGAGGCTACTTTCTGCTCTTTCCCAAGGCAAAAATCGACATACTCCTGTTCTTCATCGTTTTTTTCCGCATCATATCGGTTCCGGCTTGGATCAGCCTCGCCCTTTGGTTTGGACTTCAACTGATCCAGGGCCTCGGATCCCCATCGACTGGCGGCGGGGTTGCCTATTGGGCGCATGCCGGAGGCTTTATCGCCGGTTTCGTAGCGATGATCCCCGTATGGGTGCGGCGTGGCGGCCCGCAATTCTGGTCGCGCACAAATGGAAAACCGCCACACGCACCCGTGCAGCGGTCAACTATCCCACCGGTTCGACGGTCGCGTTAGGCCGCGCCGCGGATCACCTTGGCAAAGGCCGGGAAAACGGCTTCGTTGGCGACCAGCAAGGACCGATCCTCGACCGGATTTCCATCGGGCGTGATTGATTCGACAAACGCACCGGCCTCGCGGGCGATGACCATCCCGGCGGCGATGTCCCAGTAGTTCAGGCGACGTTCCCAGAACCCGTCAAAACGACCAGCGGCCAGATAGGCCAGGTCGAGCGAGGCCGCACCGAACCGGCGCACACCGGCGGTCGCGGGCAACAATTGCGCCAGATCCTTGAGCGTCTGCGGCAGGTCCGTGCTACCCGCAAAGGGGAGGCCGGTCGCGAAAATACATTCGATCAGGCGATGGCGTGCCGACACGCGCAAGCGGCTCTCGTTGACCCATGCGCCATTACCCTTTTCAGCGTGGAACAGCTCGTCCTTGACCGGATCGTAGACGACGCCAGCGACGATTTGTCCCTTGTGTTCCAAGGCGATAGAGACAGCCCAATGCGGCAGGCCGTGCAGAAAATTGGTCGTCCCGTCCAGCGGGTCCACGATCCAGCGACGGGTCGGGTCCTCGCCCTCGATTTCGCCGGTTTCCTCACCCAGAAACCCGTAGGACGGACGGGCGTCCATCAACATGGTGCGGATGGTTTCCTCGGCCTGGCGGTCGGCACGGGTCACAAAGTCGCCGGGGCCTTTTGCGCTAACCTGAAGCTGTTCGACTTCGGTAAAGTCCTTGAGAAGAGCACGGCCTGCCTTGCGGGCGGCCTTGATCATCACGTTGAGGTTTGCGCTGCCATTCATCGGGGGCCTCCGTTCACGGTCCAAGCAGCGCCTATAGAAAAAACCGAGCCTACGGGCAAGGGTATCCGGCAGCGAAACGCAAAAAAGACATAGCCCGTTAACGATTTATTCGGAAATGTCGCGTTACATGGGCTGGCAAGAGCGCTGTGGGGCCCGATGTTCACCGATAGCTTCGATAAAATCAGGTATCAAACACGGTTTGCCATCCATATCGCGACCCGCGACATCGCCAAAAGGCTGGCATCGGCGGCGATGATGATGATCATCCTTTGGTGGCTGGGATACGGTATCGTCGCCCTGATTATGTCCAGTTGCTTTATAGCCTATGAATTCGCCGCACATTCGATCGCCCGCCGTCTGCCAGAAACCGACGATGAAATGACCGGCGGTTATGTGTTTATGGTATGGCTGGTCAGTTGCACATCGGTGCTGTTTTACCTGGCACCCTCGTTTTTCCTGGCGATAGAACCATCGTCAGCGATGTTGTTGGCCGGTTTTTTGTGGCTGTTCGGGGTGTTTGTACATATCGCGAACACCTTTGCCGCCTTGCCATTCTATAACTGGAGCCTGATAACGCCGTCTTTTGCGACGGCGTTTGCGGTCTTCTGGCTTGCGTCCCAGAATGCCTTCCTGCCGTCCCAATCCGATGACTGGCTCATCACGACCGGCATGATGGTGGTCTACATTTTCAATACCTTTGAAACCCTTCACAAACAAAAGGACACCCAGAAGGCGTTGAACACCGCCCGGCTGGAGGCGAATGCCCGCCTCAAGGCGCTCGAACATCTGTCGCGTCACGATCCGCTTACGGGTCTGTTGAACCGCCGCGCCTTTGACGAAGAGCTGGAACGGATGCTGGCGCTCCGGCGTCCGGGGACCGATATTGGTGTCTTCCTCATCGATCTTAACGGTTTCAAACCGATCAACGACACCTATAGTCACGAAGCCGGGGATCAGGTGCTCTTGGCGGTTGCCCAGCGGCTGCGGGGATTGATCGGCGAAACCGGCATCGCTGCCCGCCTTGGGGGCGACGAATTCGCACTCGCCTTCCGCTCGATCATTTCCGAACAGGCGGCCCTGCGCCTTGGCGACTATATTTGCCGCACCCTGTCAAATCCGATCAGCTGGGACGAGAAAGAGTTGACCGTCGGTGCCAGCATCGGCATCAGCCTGACCCGCCACGCCGGAGAGTCCGTCGAAACAATGTGCGCCAGCGCTGATCTGGCGATGTACAAATCCAAGGCCAGCACAGGGCAACGTCCTGTCCTGTACGAGCCGGGGCATTTCGAGAAGAGACCCACCCTGGAGGATCGCAGACAAATCCTCGAAGCCATGCAGAAGGGGGAAATCCGCCCCTACTACCAACCCAAAGTAGACCTGGAAACCACCCGCAGCATCGGTTTCGAGGCTTTGGCGCGCTGGGTCCATCCCGATTATGGCGTTCTATCGCCCGCAAGGTTCATCCCGTTGATCAATGAACTGGGACTGCACGGCGACTTCCTGATGCATATGACCGCCTGCATACTTCATGACCTCGACCAACTGGTTGCCGAGGGGCTTGACCCGGGACAGGTCTCTATCAACGTCCCCGAGGTCGCTCTTGCCACTCAAAGCGGCCGCGCGGAACTGGATGCCCTGTTTCGCCGCCATCCCAATTCCCGCAACCATATCACGCTCGAGATCACCGAGGACGTTTTCATAGCACGCTCCGCAGACATGATCCGCGAGAGCATCGCGCATTTCCGCTCGGTCGGGCTGCGGGTGTCACTCGATGACTTTGGTACGGGGTTTGCGTCGTTTCACCACCTGCGGCAGCTCGACTTTGACGAGCTCAAAATCGACTCCACCTTTGTGTTTGATCTCGGCTCCGATCCAACCGCAGAGGTTCTGGTCAAAGGCTTTCTCGAAATTGCTTCGGGACTGGGCGTCGCCGTCATCGCCGAAGGCGTCGAAACAGAGGCGCAGGCACGGCAACTCGAAACCATGGGCTGCAAATACGCCCAAGGGTATCTGTTCGGCAAGGCCATGCCCATCGATGAAACCCGCATCCGACTATGGGCTGAAAAGTCAAAGCCGGTGATAGCGCACACTATCCGCGCTGTAGCTTCACCGCCTCTTGCCGCGCCAGCCGAATAAAATGCGCGAGATAGGGACGGACTTTTTCGTTTTCCCGCGTGGCAGCGAACATCCTTCGGGTAACCCCACCCGGAGCCAGCGGCAAGGCGACCAGATCCGGCGATCGCCGCGCCTGTCGCAAGACCCAATCCGGCAGAACCGTCACCCCCCGGTTAGACGCCACCAACATCAAAATCACATCTGTGAGTTCGACCTGACGGATCGCGGCAGGCTCTACCCGCGCGGGTCCCAGAACCAGCTTGAAGATATCCAACCGGTTGCGATCCACAGGGTAGGTGATCAAGACCTGACCGAGGAAATCTCGCGCCTCGATTTGCGTCTTTGCCGACAGGATATTCTGCGCGGAACAGACGAAAACCGGCTCGTAGTCAAAAAGTGGCGTAAATTCGATATCATGCTGCGCCTCTGGATCGGACGACACGACGAGATCCACGTCTTCGCGGCGCAGCGCGCTCATGGCATCGAACGAAAGGCTGGAACGGATATCGACGTCGACATCGGGCCAGACCTTTCGAAATTGCTCGAGCACCGGCAAAAGCCACTCGAAACAGGCGTGACATTCCAATGCAATGTGTAACCGCCCGGCCCTGCCATCCTGAAGACCTTCGAATTCGATTTCGAGATCCGTCAAAATCGGCAGGATCGCATCCGCGGCGGCCAACATCCGCAGACCCGCAGCAGACAGCCGCAACGGTTTGGACCGCCGGACAAACAATTCGACACCGGCCTGATCCTCGATCCCCTTGATCTGGTGGCTCAGGGCGGATTGCGTGATGTTCAATAAATCCGCCGCACGGGCCAGGCCACCGGTTTCATGGATCGCCTTGATGGTTCGAAGGTGCCGGATCTCGATGTGCATCGTGAATGAAACTCATGATAGTAGTGAAAGTTATGAATTTGTCTCACATCATTTTATCTGCGACAAGTGGGACAACAAACGAATAGGTGAATCAAATGTCGCGCCCCAATGTTTCCTTCGAGTTTTTCCCGCCCAAGTCGCTGGATCAGTCGTTCCGCCTCTGGCACTGTGCTACGACGCTCGCTCCGATGGACCCGACCTTTGTTTCCGTGACCTACGGGGCTGGTGGCACCACGCGTCAACTCACCCACGAAGCCGTTGGCGCCATTCATAAAAATATCGGTCTGACCGTCGCAGCCCATCTGACCTGCGTCGAAGCCACCCGCGAAGAAACGCTTAACATCGCCGAGAGCTATGCTCAGGTGGGTGTGACGGAAATCGTGGCGCTGCGTGGCGATCCGCCCAAGGGATCGAACGGGTTCCGTCCGGCCGCCGACGGCTTCCAGTCGTCAATCGAATTGATCGAAGCCCTGGCCGATACCGGTAGATTCAAAATCCGCGTTGGCGCCTATCCGGAAAAACACCCCGAGTCGGCAGATTCGGCCGCCGACATCGAATGGCTCAAGCGCAAGATCGACGCTGGCGCGACCAGCGCAATCACCCAGTTCTTCTTTGAAGCCGAGACGTTTTTCCGGTTCCGCGATGCCTGCGAAAAGGCCGGCATCGATGCCCCGATCATTCCGGGCATTCTGCCGATCGAAAACTGGGCCGGCGCCAAGAAATTCGCCGCGATGTGCGGAACCCATATCCCGCAGATCGTCGCGGACGCCTTTGACAATGCCGCGCGGAGCGGATCGACGGACCTGCTGGCGACCGCTCTGGCGACCGAGCTGTGTGACGATCTGATCCGGGGCGGCGTGAACGATCTACACTTCTATACGCTGAACAAGCCGGACCTGACCCGCGACGTGTGTCATGCTCTGGGAGTGACACCCCGCGTCAAATTGGAAAACGTCGCCTGAGCGATTGTCTCTGCGGTCGGATTTGCTAGCCTTCGAACAGGAGGACCAGCGATGACAGACCACATCATACCGACGATGCCCGAGATCCTAGCGATGTCGGGCATCGAACATTTGCAGCGGATTTTGTCCGGCGACCTTTCGGGACCACCGATCGGCGATCTGCTGCGATATCGGCTCACGATGGTCGACGACGGTGTGGTCGCGTTCGAGGGCACACCCGGCCCCGAACATTGCAACCCGACGGGCGGTGTGCATGGCGGCTGGTATGGCACCCTGCTTGATAGCTGCATGTCATGCGCTGTCTGGAGTCGGATTCCCAAAGGCCGTTTCTATACCACGCTGGAATATAAGGTGAATTTGATCCGGGCGATCCCGCAGGGCACCCCGATCGTCGCCACGGGCTGGGCCGATCACGTGGGCCGATCGACGGGTACCGGGCATGGCGAAATTCGGGGCAAAGCGGACGGCAGACTGTTTGCAACCGGAACGGTGACCTGCCTGATCCTGTCACCCGAGCCCTAACCGATGGACCAATCGGCGTCGGGTGGTTCTTTGGATGTCCGTCACGCTCTCATGCAGGCGTTCGTCCGACGTCCGCCCGATCACGCGGCGGCGGCGGGCCAGAAACAGTTTCCCCCAGCCTTGCCAATTTCCGACTGACGGTGCGTTCGGATCGGTCGGGAAGCGGTGCTGCCAGCCAAGGGGCAGCGTCAGTCCCCGGTCTTCCAACCGCGCCATCATCCAGAGAAACGGTATATTCGACAATGGTCGGGCAAACGACAGAGTGCCGATCTGACCGCCGACATCCCCGTGCGTCCCCCGAAACCAGACCTGTTCCAGATGGCCAGACCATTCCGCAGGTCGTCGCCACAACTCTGGCGCAAATACCTCACGGGTTTCATCCATCGCCAACGCATGAAACGCCGCATCCACGCAATCGACCAGCCCATCGGAATGATAGCTGTGCCGCTTTTGTTCGAAACGCCACAACAGCGGCAGCCGCAGACCGAGCGACTTGACCGTATCCCATGCCCCGATGGCCGCGATCCGCGCGTCTTTGTTGCAATAAAGGGCGCAGAACCGTCGGGCATAGGGGCTTTGCCCGCCTTGGGTGTAATAGCGATAGGCCTGTCGGATATTCCGCGCCGTGGCGTGTTCCTGCCGCACGAGGCCCATCCGATCCACGACCCCGGCCAAGGAACGCACCGCAAACGCACCTCGCGAATAGCCCAAGAGGATGATACGGTCCCCCGGATGCCAGCGCGAACACAGCACCCCGTAGGCCCGTTCAATCTGACGATTGATCCCGCGCCCCGCCACAACGCCAAAGGTTTCAGTCCAGTCGCGCCATTGAATGCCCGCCTCGTAATAGACGGTCAGGTTGGCGTGATGGCCGCTCTCTAACAACAGCTTAAAGGCTTGACCGGCGTTGGTTTCCCGCCCCGCGACCAAGGTGGACATGGTTCCGTCAAGGATAATGACATGGGTCGCCTGACCACGCCGCCGGACAGCCCCTTCTTCGGTCAGGGGGCGACGGCGAAAGAGGTCTAGAACCCAGTCACGAAGCGGCAAGTCCCCTCTCCTTTAGCTTGGTCCAGACCCGATGCGGGGTCAGCGGCATGGCCAGATCGCCCCCGACCGCATCGATCGCGGCATTCACCACCGCAGCCAGTGCGCCGACGGTCCCGGCCTCGCCGCAACCCTTCATCCCCATAGGGTTATAGATAGACGGTACCGGCACAGAGGTAAACCCGATCCACGGCACATCGCTGGCACGCGGCATCGCGTAGTCCATGAAACTGCCGGTCAACAGTTGTCCATCGTCGCTAAAAACCACCTGCTCCATGATCGCCTGACCCAAGCCTTGGGCTACGCCGCCGTGGACCTGCCCTTCGGCCAGCATAGGGTTAATGAGGTTACCAAAGTCATCTACGACGGAATATTTGCAAACGTTTAGCTTGCCCGTCGATTGATCGATTTCAACCTCGGCAATATGGCAGCCATTCGGAAAGCTACGCGACGGCAGCGTGATCGTCGCGCTCTGGTCCAACAGATCATGGCGGTCGTCCGCTGCGGCGAGGGCCGCCACCTCGAGCAGGGTCGGCGCAACATTCGATCCGGGGATACGGAACCGCTCATCATCGAATTGCACGGCCTCTGCCCCATGTTTTGCGGCCAGATAATCGCTGAAACCGCTGATAATTTGCCCGACCGTGGCCAGTGTCGCGGTGTTTTGCACAGTGACCGAACGGGACCCGCCGGTCCCGCCGCCCTTGGCGATCCGATCTGAATCGCCCATGACCACCGTGATCCGATCGGCGGGAATGCCTGTGTGGTCCGATAAAAACCGGGCAAAGACCGTTTCATGCCCCTGCCCGTTCGACTGGGTGCCGACATAGATTTCCGCCCCCTGATCGGTCAGAACGATGCGGGTGGTTTCCTGCGGGTCACCGAGGATGGATTCAATGTAATAACAAACCCCTAGCCCGCGCAGCCGTCCCGCCTGCGCAGCAACGCGCCGCCGTTCGGCAAATCCCGCCACATCCGCGTTCTGCGCCGCGATATCCAGCAACCGGCCGAATGCGCCGACGTCATAGGTCACGCCGGTGGCACTGGTATAGGGAAACTGATCGGGCCGGATGAAATTGCGATGGCGGATCTCAAACGGTGACACGCCCAACTGTCGGGCGGCCTGATCGATCGTGCGCTCCAGAACAAATATCGCCTCGGGGCGGCCAGCGCCCCGATAGGCATCCACGGGCGTGGTATTGGTGTACCAGCCCCGCGTTTCCAGCCAGATCAGCGGAATGTCGTATGTGCCGGGCGCGACCTTGGAAAACAGATCGGACTGGATCGGTTGGGCGAACTGCGAATTATAAGCACCCAGATTGCAATCGGTTTCAACCCGATAGGCGACGATGCGCAGATTTTCGTCCAGCCCGAGGGTCGCGGTCGAGGTCAGGTCCCGCCCCGCATTGTCGGAGAGCATGGATTCGGTCCGGTCCGCTATCCAGCGCACCGGACGGCCCAGCACCCGCGCGGCCTGCGCGACGAGGATCGGTTCGGGATAGACCATGGCCTTCATGCCAAACCCTCCGCCGACGTCCGGCGTGGTCACGCGAACGGCGTCAGCGGGCAAGTTCAAATGGCGTGCCACGTCGTCCTTGGCGCTCCAGACGCCCTGACCGTTCATCGCCAGATGGACGCGCCCGTCGGAAAATTCGGCATAACAGCCGCGCGGCTCAATCGCGTTGACGATGATGCGGTTATCGGGAACCGTCACGGTGACCACATGCGCGGCCCCGGCCAGCGCCGCCTCAACCGCCTGTTGCTCCCCCTTGCCCCAATGATAGGCGAGGTTCCCCGGCGCTTCGGGGTGCAGCGCCTGCCCCGGTGCCAGATTCATCGCGACTGGCAGTTCCTCGATGTCGTAGTCGATCAGGTCTGCCGCATCGCGGGCATGGATCAGGCTGTCGGCCACGATCACGGCCATCGCCTCGCCCACATGGCGGACCCGATCCTGCGCCAAGAGAGGTCGCAGCGGCGCGGCGCCCTTGGTGCGGTCGATGTTGCGCACGACCGTGGTTTTCATGCCCAGCGTCATGCCCTGCTGGACCAAATCCTGAACCGTCCAGACCAGATGCACACCGGGGGCCTGCCGGGCGGCGGCAACGTCCAATGACCGGATCACCCCATGCGCGACGGGCGAGCGGACCACATAGGCAAAGAGCGCATTTTCTGGCGCGATATCATCGACATATCGCCCCCGCCCGGTCAGAAAACGGACATCCTCTGTTCGGGCGACGGACTGGGATTTTCCGAATGGCTGCATTGGACCCTCTTGGACTGGATGGCCCCAGCCTAGCGGGTTACTCAGGCCTGTCCAGTCACAGCATAGGGCGCATCCAGCAACGAAACCGTTACCGCCGCGACGTCACCATAGCCATTGAACCGGGTCGTCACACCCGTCACATAGGCCCCCATGGACCGCAAAACGATCCAGTCGCCCTCTGCGATGGTCGCCGGTAGGGGCAGCGGATGTTTGAGCAGGTCCAGACTGTCGCATGTCGGACCAAAGGCAGGTCGTTCGATAACCGGCCCGTTCCTCCACACACCTTCCGCCGACAACACTGCCAGCGCGGGCGCGGCGAGGTTGACCATCTCCGACAGCCCGCCATAGATGCCATCGGTCAGATAGATCGCCTGCCCCCGAATGGATTTCACCTGCACGGCCAGCGCGAAGGCATCGGCCACCAGCCCGCGCCCCGGCTCGCATACCAGAACCGGCCGCGTGTCAAAGGCACTCATCGCGCCGCGAATGGCCGCAAAGAACGGCTCTAGCGGGGCGGCGCCGTGGCGTGCGGATGGGAAACCGCCGCCGACGTTCAGGCGCAGACAGCGCACGCCCGCCGCCCGTTCGATGCGGGCCGCGGCCTGAATATAGGCCACCCACGCCTGTGGGTCCGCGCATTGGGTCCCGACATGGAACGTGATCGCGGGCCGCCGTCCAGACGCGCCAACGGCGCGCAGCAGGTCGACCGCCTCCTCTTCGGTGGCGCCGAATTTGGCCCCGAAATGATAGGCCGCCCCTGCGACGGGCAATTTGAATCGCACCGCGACTTCGGCATCGTCGGCAATCCCGGCGTCGATCAGCTTTTGCAACTCACTCAGCGTGTCAATCGACCACGACACCACGCCAGCGGCAATCCCCGCCCGGATTTCAGCGCGGCTGCGCACCGGATTGTTGTAGTGCATCGGCCGCCCCGGACAGAGCCGTGACACCTGCGCAATTTCGTCGGGCGAGGCAACATCAAACCCGTCGATCCCGCCCTGACACAGACGGGTTATCACCGCATCTTGGGGGTTCGATTTCACCGCAAAGGTCACCAGCCCCGGAAACCCGCGCCGGAATTCTGCCAGCCGCTGATCGAGGGCCGTCGGGCAAAAGAAATGGACCGCTCCGGCGTCGCTGTGCGCCAAGAGAACATCCCGAATATCCTCGGCTCTGACCTGTTGCTGCAGCATGGGGGCTCCTTTTTGCGCGTTTTCTCAAATCGTGCGGTCAATAACCGTCAAAATGTCGTGGCAATATGCGCAAAATGACTCTGATTTTCGGCAAAACGCCGATAGGATAGTCACTATGACAGATATCGACGACATTGACAGGCTGCTCCTCGCGGAACTCGGACAGAACGCCCGGCTGCCCGTTGCCAAACTGGCGGCGCGGCTGGGGCTGGCGCGGACCACGGTACAGGCACGGATCGAACGGCTGGAACGTGCGGGGGTGATCGCTGGCTATACGCTGCGCCTGTCCGATGCCGCCCGCAGCCAGTCCATTCGCGCCACCGTTCTGGTCAATCTGCGTCCCAATGCCCTGCCCGCCGTTCTGGCCCAGCTCAAGCGGTTGCCCCCGGTCGAGGTCGCGCATACCACCTCGGGACGGTTCGATCTGTGCTGCCAGTTGCGCACGGCCACCACGCTGGAACTGGACGAAACGCTGGACCGGATCGGGGAAATCGAGGGCGTTATCGCGCTCGAGAGCCTGATTCAGCTCTCAACCCGTATCGACAGGGCGGTCTGACCCCTTCCCCTTGGTCCCCCATCGCGGTATCTGATCCCCCAACAAAGTAAGGGATCTGAAGAATGCCGATGGAAACCAATTTCAACGCGGCCGAGGCCGAAGCCCGCATCTATCAAAAGTGGGAAGAGTCCGGCGCGTTCAAAGCTGGCGCGAACAAATCGCGCGATGACACCTTTACCATCATGATCCCGCCGCCGAACGTCACCGGTGCGCTGCACGTGGGTCACGCGTTCAACAACACGCTACAGGATATTCTGGTGCGATGGCACCGGATGCGCGGGTTCGACACCCTCTGGCAGCCCGGTCAGGACCACGCCGGTATCGCGACCCAGCTACAGGTCGAAAAGATGCTTGCCGCGACGGGCCAGCCCGGTCGCCGCGATCTGGGGCGTGACGCGTTTCTGGACAAGGTCTGGGAATGGAAACAGCAGTATGGCAACACCATCATCAGCCAGTTGAAACGTCTCGGGTCCTCCTGCGACTGGTCGCGCAACGCCTTTACCATGTCCGGCGCCCCGAACGCACCCGCAGGCGAGGAAGGCAACTTCCACGACGCCGTGATCAAGGTCTTTGTCGATATGTACAACAAGGGCCTGATCTATCGCGGCAAGCGTCTGGTGAACTGGGACCCGCATTTTGAAACCGCGATTTCCGACCTCGA
>CALMJS010000032.1 GCA_937864535.1 uncultured Paracoccaceae bacterium | reverse complement strand
ATCTAACTAGCCAGATCACGCAAGTGAATTTTGGCTAGTTAAGTATATAGGCCCCAAAAGTTTTATATTAGAATGACTTGGCTAGATAAGCTCGGGAAAATCCTTGATGAGGGGCAGTTGGGTGGCTCGCCGTCCTGTCAGGTCAAACAGCGCGTTGGCCAGCGCCGGGGCCGCCGGGGGCGTACCCGGTTCGCCGACGCCGCTGATCCCGCTGGCGTTCTGCAAAATCTGCACTTCGACCTGTGGCGCGCTGCCCATGCGGATCGACTCCACATCCGGGAAATTCCACTGCTCGGCCTCGCCATCGGCAAAGGTGATTTCCTGATAGCAGGCCGCCGACAGCCCATAGATCGCCCCGCCCATCATCTGGGCGGTGATATTGCGCGGATCGAGAGCCACGCCCGGATCGCAGGCGATCCAGACCTTATCGACGCGGATGCCGCGATCTGTCTGCGCAATTTCGACCACCTGCGCCACCGGCGTGCCAAAGCTGTAGGTAAAGGCGACACCGCGCCCGCGTCCTGGGCCGGGTTTTTCAATCCAGTTGGACATCTCTGCCACGGCTTCGAGAACGGCGGCAGACGGCGCGTGTTCGGCCCGCAGCAACTCCAGCCGGAATTCCATCGGATCGCGCCCTGCCGCATGGGCCATTTCATCGACAAAGGATTCCATAAAGAATCCGTTGTAGCTGGCGCCGACGGACCGCCAGAACCCGACCGGGACGGCCAGATCTGCGATATAGCCCGACACCCGCATATTGGGGATGCCATAGGGCTGGTCGTACATTCCGGCGATCAGTTCGGTGTCCGGCCCGCCCATCGCCCGTCCCATCCAGCGCCCCAGCGCCTGATGCGAGGCCGAGGGCGAGGCGACGCGGCCCTCGAGCGCCAGCGCCTTGCCTTGGTCCACAACGCCGCGCATGCGGGCAATCGCTGCGGGGCGATAAAAGTCATGGCGCATGTCCTCCTCGCGGCTCCATGTCACCTGCACCGGGGTGCCGGGGATCTGCTGGGCTACGCGGGCGGCAATGACGGCAAAGTCGAATTCTCCGCGCCGTCCGAAACCGCCGCCCATCAGGGTGGTGTGGACCGTGACCTGCTCGGGGGTCAGCCCCACAGCCTCGGCACAGTGATCGCGCACCATGACGGGCGCTTGGTTCGGGGACCAGAGGACCAGACTGTCGCTCGTATAGAGCGCGGTTGTGGTCATCGGCTCCATCGTTGCGTGCGGCAGGAACGGCACCCGATATTCGGCGGTGATTTCGGTACCCGTGACGGCGGACACATCTCCGTCATTGCGCGGGGTCGCGTTCGGTTCCGTGCCAAAGGCGGCAGCGATCACCGCAAACTGGCTGTCGGTGTCGGCGGGGTAGGCGGCATCGGCCCAAGTGATGTCGATGGTGTCGGCGGCCTGCATCGCCAGCCATGTGTTCCGCGCCACGACCGCGACGCCGTCGCCCAGATCGACCACTTGGGTCACGCCGGGCATATCTGTGGCGACGCTCGCGTCAAAGCGGACCATGCTGCCGCGTTTCGGGCTCATCCGGACGGTGGCAAAGAGCTGCCCCGGTTGCCGCACGTCAACGCCATAGGTGGCGGTGCCGGTCGATTTTCCGATCATATCCGTGCGCGGCAGATCACGGCCCAGCAGTTTCCATTCGGCGGGGCTGCGCAGGGCGACCTTGGGCGGGGCGATACGCGCGGCCTCGGTCGCGAGGTCGGCATAGGGGATGCGTGTGCCATCGGGGGCAATCACATGGCTCGCCTCGGTGGTCAGATCGGCAGCAGCCACCCCGAGCCGGGCCGCAGCGGCGGCCTTGAGCATTTCGCGGGCATTGGCCCCGGCTTGGCGCATTTTGTCATAGGCGTCGCGGGTCGAGGTCGAACCGCCCGTGACCTGCATGTTCAGGAATTTCGCGGCATTCCCGAGGAACATCGCGGCGTTATCCTGCCACGGTTTGCGTTTGTAATCCGCCACCGGGAACGCGCCGCCCAAGAGGGCCTGGTTGAAATAGGCCTTGGCGGGCGGGCCATGCAGGACGGTGATATCCTCCCATGCGGCGTCCAGTTCTTCGGCCACCAGCGCGGGCAGGGTGGTGTGCACGCCTTGGCCCATTTCGGCGCGGGGGGCGATGATCGTGATGCCGTTCGGGTCGATGATCAGCCAAGGGTTCAGTGTCGCGCCCTGTGGCGGGACCAAGGGGCCCAGCGGATTGTCCGGCTGCTCGGTCAGTTTGTAATACCCAAAGGCCGCGCCGCCGGTGACAGCGACAGTGCCAAACAGGAATGTGCGACGGGCGATTTTTCCGATGCGGGACATGGCTTAGACCTTTTGCAGGCGCTGGGCAGCGTCGTGGATGGCGGCGCGAATGCGCGGATAGGTGCCGCAGCGGCACAGGTTGCCGTGCATCGCATCGTCAATATCGGTGTCGGTCGGTGCGGGGTTGGCCGCCAGCAGGGCGGCGGCCTGCATGATCTGGCCGGACTGGCAATAGCCGCATTGCGCGACCTGATGGTCGACCCAAGCCTGCTGGATCACCGCGATATCATCCGGTGTGCCCAGCCCCTCGATCGTGGTGACAGGGCCATCGACATCCGCCAGCGCGATCTGGCAGGACCGGACAGCCTCGCCGTTGATATGCACGGTGCAGGCGCCACAAGAGGCCACGCCGCAGCCAAATTTCGTCCCGGTCAGATTCAATTCGTCGCGCAGCACCCACAACAATGGGACGTCGTCGGGCAAATTGATGCTGCGGGTGGTGCCATTGATGGTCAGAACGCGGGCCATGAACCTCTCCAAGTGGTGATGCTGACAAAATTGGCGAAAAGTGTCAGTCTGTCAATTGACGATTTTGACGAAAAATGTCAGCGTGGCGGCATGACGCTCGATCTTCCCGACCTCGATCCCCGGATCGCCGCTATTCTTCAGGCTGCTTTTGCGGCCTTTTGCCAATATGGCTACCGCCGCACCTCGATGGAGGACATAGCGCAGGGGGCCGGAATGTCACGCGCTGCGCTCTACCTGCATTACCGGAACAAAGAGGACATTCTGCGGTCCTTTACGCAGGTGTATTTCGATCAGTCATTGGTAGAGGTGCAGCGCATTCTGACCCCCGGGCGGGATGTGGTCGAGGCGCTGAGCGATCTGGTCGCTTCGGCCGGAGGGCCAAAGATCGAGCAGATCATCGCCTCTGCCCATGGCCAGGAGTTGCTGGAGGCCAAGCAAAGCGCCTGCGGCGACGTGGTTTCGGCGGGTGTGGCGCGGGTGAATGCCGCTGTCGCCGCGTGGCTGTCGGACGAGGCCGACGCGGGGCGTGTTGACCTGAGCGCTGTTGGCGGCAATGCCGGAGCCGTCGCGAGCATGCTGTTCAACGCATGGCACGGGCTCAAGGAAAACGCCGCCACGCCAACTGCCTTTGTCACCGGAGGGCAGGATCTGGCGCGGCTGTTCGGTCGGGCGCTGCGGCCCTAGGTGACGGCGGCCCGCTGGTGATACTGCGGCTGGTCCCAAAGCCGGTTCCCCATCACATCGGCCAGCACAGCAATGGCGCGGTCGATATCCGCTTCGTCCAGATAGAGCGGGGTGATGCCGAACCGCATGATGTTTGGGGCGCGGAAATCGCCGATGACGCCCCGGTCGATGATCGCCTGCATCGCCGGATAACCGTGGTCAAAGGCAAAGCTGACCTGTGACCCGCGCCGGGCCGGATCGCGCGGCGTGACCAGCGTCAGATCAGGGCAGGTCGCCTCGACTCCGGCGATAAACCGGTCGGCGAGAGTGGCAGAGCGGGCCTGTAGGTCGGCCATATCCACCTGATCCCAGACATCCAGCGCCGCATCGAGCGCGGCCAGCGCCAGTACCGGCGGCGTACCGCAGCGCATCCGGTCGATGCCGCCCGCCGGGCGATAGTCGGGATCAAAGGCAAAGGGGGCCTCGTGACCCAGCCACCCTGACAGCGCCGGGCGGCACATCGGCGCCAGATCGGGGCGCACATAGATAAAGGCAGGCGCACCGGGGCCGCCATTGAGGAATTTATAGGTGCAGCCGACCGCGAAATCGACGCCGCTCTGGCCGAGGTTCACCGGGATCGCGCCAGCAGAATGCGCAAGGTCCCAGATGACCAGCGCGCCGGCCCGATGTGCGGCCTGAATAATCGCCTGCATGTCATGCCGCCGTCCGGTGCGGTAATCGACCTCGGTCAGCATGACGACGGCGATGGTGTCGTCAATCGCGGCCAAAACATCCTGCGGGGCGGGGGTTTTCAGGCTATGGCCCTGACCCAGCGTCGCGATCAGCCCCTGCGCGATATAGAGGTCGGACGGGAAATTGCCGCTGTCGGAGAGAATGACCCGCCGATCCGGCCGCAGGGCGAGGGCAGAGGCCAGCGCCTGATGCACTTTGATCGACAGGGTGTCGCCCATCACCACGGTGCCCGTCGCCGCGCCGACCAGTCGCCCGACGCGGTCACCGATGCGCCGGGGATCGTGTATCCAGTCGGCGCGGTTCCATGCGGTGATCAACATCTCCGCCCATTCCTGTTCCATCCGCGTCCGCATGCGCTGGGCGGCGGCGCGTGGCATCGGGCCCAGCGAATTGCCGTCCAGATATGTCACGCCACTGGGCAAATGGAACTGGGCCTTGGTCGCGGCGAAATCGGTGGTCATCTTTGTTTCCAATTCATTTTTTTCGCAAACTATCGCACGATATGGGCGTGACAAGACCTTCTGCGCGTTGCATCGTTCGCCGCGACTGCAAAGGGAAGGTGCAGAGTATGAAGTGGATCGATACGCCACCGGTCTGGTTGGCGATTTTTGTCGTCGCGGCCTATAATATCGGGCGGTTCCAGCCCGCCGGGCTGTCGTTCCGCTGGGGCATCTTTGACCTGCTGGCCGGTCTGTTGATTGGCGGCGGGATCGTCCTGATGCTCTTGGCCGTCTATGAGATGCGGCGTCAGCGCACGACATTTATTCCGCATCGCGAGGCGGATCACCTCGTGCAGTCCGGGATTTTCAAGCGCACGCGCAATCCGATCTATCTGGGCGACCTGATGGTTTTGTCGGGCCTCGTGCTGCGCTTCGACGCTCCGCTGGCGCTGCCGCTGATCCCGATTTTTCTGTGGCTGATCGAGAAAAGATTCGTGCTGCCCGAGGAAGATCGACTTCGACGCAAGTTTCGTGCTGATTTTGCACGCTATTGCACAAAAACAAGGCGATGGCTGTGACCGCTATCAGTCCGAACTTTCGTCGGGATACCGAAGAATACAATTAAAGCAGTGCTTGTGAAATAATCTTGCTTTGGTTAAGCGAACAACGATGGCAAAAAACGAAGGGGGAAAACCGTGAAAATCGGCGCACCTAAAGAGATACTTGAGGGCGAGAACCGGGTGGCAATGACCCCGGCCTCGGCCAAGGACCTCCAGAAACTCGGTTATGACTGCGTGATCGAATCCGGTGCCGGTGCAAAGGCCGGTTTTTCGGATCAACTCTACGCAGAGGCCGGTGTAACGGTTGTCGGATCAGCCAAAGAGCTGTTCGACACGGTCGACATCGTGGCAAAGGTCCGGATTCCGACGGCAGACGAATTGGGTCTGACCCGCAAGGACCAGCTGCTGATCACCTTCTTTAACCCCGGCGCGAACGAAGAGGGCCTGAAGCTGGCCGCTGAAAAGGGCGCCTCGGTCATCGCCATGGAAATGGTGCCCCGTATTTCCCGCGCGCAAAAAATGGACGCGCTGTCGTCGATGGCCAACATCGCCGGCTACCGCGCGGTCATCGAAGCGGGCAACAACTTTGGCCGGTTCTTTACCGGTCAGATCACCGCTGCGGGCAAGGTTCCGCCGGCCAAGGTTCTGATCGTCGGCGCCGGCGTTGCCGGTCTGGCGGCCATCGGCACCTCGACCTCGCTGGGTGCGATCACCTACGCGTTCGACGTTCGTCCCGAAGTGGCCGAACAGGTTGAATCGATGGGCGCAGAGTTCGTCTACCTCGACTTCAAAGAGGAACAGCAGGACGGCGCTGCGACCGGCGGCTATGCTTCGGTGTCCTCGCCCGAATTCCGTGAAGCCCAGTTGAAGAAATTCCGCGAACTGGCTCCGGAAATCGACATCGTGATCACCACCGCGCTGATCCCGAACCGTCCGGCTCCGAAACTGTGGCTGGCCGATATGGTCGCCTCGATGAAACCGGGTTCGGTGATTGTCGACCTCGCGGCTGAACGTGGCGGCAACGTCGAAGGCACCGTGATGGACGAAAAGGTCGTCACCGACAACGGCGTGACGATCATCGGCTACACCGACTTCCCCAGCCGGATGGCGGCACAGGCCTCGACCCTTTATGCGACGAACATCCGTCACATGATGTCGGACCTGACCCCGAACAAGGACGGCGTGGTCAACCACAATATGGAAGACGACGTGATCCGGTCGTCAACCGTGACCCACAACGGCGCGATCACCTTCCCGCCGCCGCCGCTCAAAGTGGCTGCCATCGCGGCGCAGAAGAAAGAAAAGCCCAAGGAACTGACGGTCGAGGAGAAAAAGGCTGCCGAAGCTGCCGCCTTCAAGGCCCAGACCAAGTCCCAAGTCACGCTGCTGGCCGTTGGCGGCGCGCTGATGCTGCTGGCGGGCCTCTATGCCCCGGCGTCTTTCATGCAGCACTTTATCGTGTTCGTGCTGTCGGTGTTCATCGGCTTCCAGGTGATCTGGAACGTCGCGCATTCGCTGCACACGCCGCTGATGGCTGTGACCAACGCGATTTCGTCGATCATCATTCTGGGCGCGCTGATGCAGATCGGCTCCGGTTCGTTCATCGTGATCATCCTCGCTGCCCTGTCGGTCTTTATGGCCGGCATCAACATCTTTGGCGGCTTCCTCGTGACCCGGCGCATGCTCGCCATGTTCCAGAAATCGTAAGGAGTTAGGGGACAATGGAACTCGGATTTACTATTGCGGCCTATGTGGTTGCCGCAGTCCTCTTTATCCTGAGCTTGGGCGGTCTGTCCGGTCAGGAAAGCGCCAAGCGCGCCGTGTGGTACGGGATCGTCGGGATGGCCTTGGCCGTTGCGGCAACCTTGGTCGGCCCCGGCAAGGGCCTGTGGGTCCTGTCGGTGATCCTGATCGCCGCCGGTGGCATCATCGGCTTTTACGTGGCGAAAAAGGTCCAGATGACCGAAATGCCGCAGCTGGTTGCCGCTATGCACTCGCTGGTGGGTCTGGCGGCTGTGTTCGTCGGGTTTATCGCGCATTTCGAACTGAACAACGTCATCCACGTGATGTCCGGCATGTCGCAGACGCTGTCGGCCGACGGCAAAATGGCGATGATGCACGACATGCACATGGGCGCCTTTGCCGAACTGCTGGCGCATAAGACCGCCGTCGAGCAGAATATCCTGCGCGTCGAACTGTTCCTCGGGATATTTATCGGTGCTGTGACCTTTACCGGGTCGGTGATTGCCTATGGCAAGCTGGCGGGCAAAGTGACCTCCAAGGCGATCAAGCTCCCGGGTGGTCACCTGCTGAACGCGGCGGCGGCGGCGATTTCGATCCTCTGCCTGATTTGGTACTTCTCGACCGGTGGCTTCCTGCCGCTGGCGATCATGACACTGGCTGCGCTGTTCATCGGCTATCACCTGATCATGGGTATCGGCGGCGCCGATATGCCGGTCGTGGTGTCGATGCTGAACTCCTACTCGGGTTGGGCCGCTGCCGCTATCGGCTTCTCGCTCGGCAACGACCTGCTGATCGTGGTCGGTGCTCTGGTGGGTTCGTCGGGTGCGATCCTGTCTTACATCATGTGCAAGGCGATGAACCGGTCGTTCGTATCGGTGATCCTTGGCGGTTTCGGTGGCACCACCGGACCGGCGATGGAGATCGAAGGCGAACAGATCGCCATCGACGTGGACGGTGTCGCGACCGCGCTGGAAGAAGCCGACAGCATCATCATCATCCCGGGCTACGGGATGGCCGTTGCACAGGCACAGCAGTCGGTTTCCGAACTGACCAAGCGTCTGCGGGCCAAGGGCAAGAACGTCCGTTTCGCGATCCACCCTGTTGCGGGTCGTCTGCCGGGCCACATGAACGTTCTGCTGGCCGAAGCCAAAGTCCCCTACGACATCGTTCTGGAGATGGACGAGATCAACGAGGACTTCCCCGAGACCGACGTCGCCATCGTTATCGGCTCGAACGACATCGTGAACCCTGCCGCACAGGAAGACCCGAACTCGCCGATCGCCGGCATGCCGGTTCTGGAGTGCTGGAAGGCCAAGCAGGTGTTCGTGTCCAAGCGTGGTCAGGGCACCGGCTATTCGGGCATCGAAAACCCGCTGTTCTACAAAGAGAACACCCGCATGTTCTATGGCGACGCGAAAAAGTCGCTGGACGAGCTGCTAACCAAGATTTCGTCCTGATCCGATCAGGTGGAATGACAAAGGCCCCGCGGTGCGGGGCCTTTTTGTTTGCCCTGCGGGCAAAGCCGCTGGCAGAGGTATTTTTGGAAAGATGAAAGCGCAGGGCGCCCGCGCTCAGCGCCAGCGCGGTTTTTTGCCGCCGGGACGGGAGAAGTTTCCGGGTTTGGTGCCTTGGGGGCGGGGGGATTTCGGCGCGGGGTCGGGGAGGCTGATGCTGCGCCATTCACCGGGTGCGAGGCCGTCAAGGCTCCAGTCGCCGATGCGCCAACGGACCAGTCGCAGGGTGGGCAGGCCAATGGCGGCGGTCATCCGTCGCACCTGCCGGTTGCGCCCCTCGGTGATGGTGAGTTCGATCCAGCGGTCCGGGATTTCCTTGCGGAACCGGACAGGCGGGGTGCGGGGCCACAGATCGGGGGGATCGATCAGGCGCACGATCGCGGGACGGCAGGGACCATCGTTGAGGGTGATTCCGTCGCGCAGCGGCTGAAGGTCGCCGTCCGTGGGGTTGCCCTCGACTTGGGCGAAATAGGTTTTGGGCGAGCGAAATTTCGGATCGCTGATCTGGGCCTGCAGGGGCCCGCTGTCGGTCAAGAGCATCAGCCCCTCGGAATCGCGGTCCAGCCGTCCGGCAGGATAGACGCCCGGAATCGACACGAAGTCGGACAGGGTCTGCCGCGGGGTCGGGCTGCGCAAATCAGTGAACTGCGACAGGACATCGAAGGGTTTGTTGAGCAGGATGAGTGTGGCCATGGTGCTGGTCTAGCCAAAATTTGATCACAAGGCGAGGAGAGTTTTGATCAAAATAGCCTTATAAATAGGGGTTTTGATCAAAATGAATCGGCAAGTTATGGCGCAAATACAAAATTTTGGCTGCGATGAAAAATTGCTGTTGAAACTGAAGTGCATTTGCCCCAAATGCGCAAACAAGACGCCAACGCACGCGCCTCTGGCCGGTAAAGCAAAACCGCTGAACGTGTTTACGCAGCGACGGTAACGTCTCCATTGGAAGTGAGCGGTCATGAATGGCCGGGTCTATAGGAGATGACCATGACTATTGCTTTTGCCGGGGCCGAAAAGGCCGCCCGTATCGATTCGTCCCGTCTGGATGCCTTCATTGCCGCCAACGACTTTGACCGGCCGACGCTGGTGCTGGACGTTGATCGTGTGGAAACCCAATATGCCGCGCTCAAGGTCGGTCTGGGGCACGCCGATATCCACTACGCCGTCAAGGCAAACCCGGCCCGTGAAATCATTGCCCGTCTGGTGCAGCTGGGGTCGCATTTCGATGCAGCATCGCGTGGCGAGATTGAAATCTGCCTTAGCCAGGGCGCTCGTCCCGAAACCATTTCGTTCGGCAATACTATCAAGCGTCCGGCGGATATCGAATGGGCCTATAACGCAGGCATCACCCTGTTTGCGGCGGATGCCGACGAGGAACTGGTCAAGATTGCCGAATTTGCGCCCGGCGCCAGCGTTTATATCCGTCTGATCGTCGAGGTCAGCCAGGCCGACTGGCCGCTGACCCGCAAGTTCGGCTGTGACAAGGATACCGCGCTGCGCCTGCTGGACGTTGCCAAGTCTCTGGGTCTGAATCCGGTCGGTTTCTCGTTCCATGTCGGATCGCAAACCCGCAAGGCAGAAATGTGGGCGCCGTCGCTGGACGCGCTGGCGGAAACCTGGCATGCGGCCAAGGCTGCTGGTCACGATCTGACAATGCTGAACATCGGCGGCGGTTTCCCGGCGTTCTATGGCGAGGCTATTCAGGCGCCGACCGATTATGCCGCTGCCGTTATCGCCATGGTGCATGAAAAGTTCGGCCCCGTGCAGACCATCATGGCCGAACCGGGCCGTGGTATGGTGGCCGAGGCGGGGGCGATTGTGTCCGAGGTCCTGCTGGTGAGCCGCAAGTCCGACCGCGATGTGCACCGCTGGGTCTATCTGTCGATTGGTCGTTTCTCGGGTCTGGCCGAAACCGAGGGCGAGGCAATCCGCTATCAGTTCGAGACCCCTCGCGATGCGGACCCGATGGGGCCGTGCATCATGGCCGGTCCGTCCTGCGATTCCGCCGACGTGCTGTATGAAAAGCGTCCGATGCCGCTGCCGCTGACGCTCAAGGCGGGGGATCGGGTGATCATTCGCAATACCGGGGCCTATACCTCGACCTATTCCTCGGTCTGCTTTAACGGCTTCCCTCCGTTGCAAGTGGTTTGTATCTAACCACAATTGCGCTCCAGCGGCACACTGTATACCATAGTGTGCCGCTAAGTATTTAAAATCATTAAATTTTTCCTTGTCCGCTCTGATTTCTTTGGTACTGTGCCTGACACTACAGTGACCGCATGAGCACCATGACAGCCCTCCTAGATCATCCCCAGCGCTATGCGCTGTCCAACGAACTCCACGCGCGCCCGTTTCCCGTGGTGCGCGCACCGGGGCGGGCTGCCTATCTGGCTTTGCGCCCTGTTACAAATGCCGCTGCGCGTGACAAGGGGGCGGACCGTGCGCATTTGATCGCGCTGTTGGATCGCTATGGTGCAGCCCATCCTGCGCCGGATGCGACACATTATTTCGGGCAGATCGGTCGGCACTGGCTCAAGTGGGAGAGTCACACCGAATTTGTGACCTATACGCTGCTCGGCGATGGCGTGGCAGAGCGGCCATTCGATGCGGCGACCTTTGGTATGTTTCCCGAGGATTGGCTGGCCGATGCGCCCGGCGTGCGGATCACGTCAGCCCTGATCAGGGTCGAGCCGATGCCCGAAGACAGCGTGATGGATAAACGGATCAACGAGTGGTTCGTGCCAGAGAGCCTCGCGGCGAGCCGGTGTCTGGACGGCGAACTGGTCGTAGCGGGTGATTTCCGGATCGATGCCTCGGGCCATATGCGGTTCGCGGTGTTTGCCGCGCCGCAATGTGGCGAACGGCGGATTGGCCGTGTCGTCCAGCGACTGTGCGAGATCGAGACCTACAAGACAATGTCGATGTTGGGTCTGTCTCGGGCCCGCGCCATCAGCGGCAAATTGGGTCAGACCGAACATCGGCTCGCGGCCTTGGTCACGGGGATGTCTGATGTAACGGTCGAGCCCGCAGAGACGCTGCACGCGCTGCTGGGCGTATCGGCAGAGCTAGAGGATATGGTTGCGCAGACCTCGTTCCGGTTTGGCGCAACAGCCGCCTATGAATCGATCGTGAGTGACCGGATCGAAGTCCTCAGAGAGGTGCGTTTTGGAGGTCGGCAGACCTTTGGCGAGTTTATGAAGCGCAGATTTGATCCGGCGATGCGAACGGTCCGGTCGACCGAGACGCGGCTGCGCGATGTGTCGGAACGGGCCATGCGGGCCGCTGACCTGCTGCGAACCCGGGTGGACGTTGAACGGTCGGCGCAAAATCAGGCGCTCTTGACCAGCATGGATCGACGGTCTGACCTGCAATTGCAACTGCAGCGCACGGTCGAGGGCCTGTCGGTCGTCGCGATCAGCTATTACGCGCTCAACCTCGTGCTCTACATGCTCTCGCCCCTCGAAAAGCTGCTGCATATCGAGAAATACTGGCTGTATGGCGGGGTGACCCCTGTGGTGGTCCTGACGGTCTGGCTGGTGCTCAAACGCATCCAGAAATCAATGCACCATTGAAAAAGGCCCGGGTTTTCCGGGCCTTTCATTATTGTCCACGCAGGCGCGGGTCCAGGGCATCGCGCAGCCCGTCGCCGATGTAATTGACACTCAGCACCGTAAGAGAGATGCAAAGCCCCGGCCAGATCACCCGTTCAGGGAAGCTGGCCATGCGGTCTACGCTGTCAAACAGCAGCTTGCCCCATGTCGGGAAGTCCGAGGGAAATCCGAGGCCCAGAAAGCTGAGCGCGCTCTCTGTGATGATGGCCGAGGCGAGGCCGAGCGTCGCCGACACCATGATCGGCGACATCACGTTGGGCAGCAAATGCCGCGTGATGATCCGCCGGGCAGGAGTGCCGATGGACCGCGCGGCAAGGACGTATTCGCGCTCTTTGATGGTCAGCACATCGCCGCGCACGATCCGCGCCGTATGCATCCAAGAGGTCACGCCGATCCCCACCACGATCAGGATGAAAATCCCGGTTTCAGGGCCAAAGGCCGCCCGCAGGGTATCGCGGAACAACAGCATCATCACCAGCAGCAGAGGCAACAGCGGCAGCGACAGCACGAGGTCCGTAAACCGCATCAATAGTCCGTCAATCCGGCGGAAAAATCCAGCCAGCACGCCCACCAGTGTCCCGATGACCAGCGACAGGATCATCGCGGTCCAGCCCACGGCCATACTGATCTGCCCGCCTTGCATCAGGTTGGCCAGCACATCGCGGCCAAGGTTGTCCGACCCCAAGGGGTGCGCCCAGCTCCATTTTTCGCCGGATAGAATGCCAGTGTAGAACGGGCGCAGGTTTTTGTTGCGGATGTCGGTTTCATTCGGATCAAGGCCCCACAAGCTGGGGCCGATGATGACGAAGAGCGTGATAAAGATCAGAAAGCCCAGTCCGATCATCGCGCCGCGATGCTGGCGGAACTGGTCCCACACGTCCCACCACTGGCTGCGAACGGGAGGCAGGGGGGCGGTCTCAGTCATAGCGAATCCGTGGGTCTAGCACGCCGTAGAGGATATCGGCGATCAGGTTGAAAACGACGATCAGCACCGCAAAGATAAACGTCAGGGTCATCACCATCGGAATGTCGTTGCCGTGAATGGCGAGGATCAAGAGTTGCCCCAGACCGTTTACCTTGAACACCTGTTCGGTGATGATCGCGCCGCCAAACACCTGCGGCACGCCCAGCGCGATCACGGTGACCACCGGGATCATCGAATTGCGCAAAACGTGGCTCAGGACGACGACGCGTTCCCGCATCCCCTTGGCGCGGGCGGTGCGCACATAATCCTGCCCGAGGTTATCCAGCATCGAGGCCCGCATGAACCGGCTGATCTGGGCGGCGTTATAGAGTGCCAGAACAAACACCGGCATCACCATCTGCCGCAGTTGCTGGCCAAAGCTGGACCAGTCATTCACCACCAGCGTGGTGTCGTAGATGGACGGAAACCAGCCTAGGTTCACCGAGAAAATCACGATCAGCAAAACGCCGGTAAAGAAGGTCGGAACCGAAAAGCCGATCATCGAAATGAACGTGCCCAGTTGGTCGAACCACGAATACTGATAGCGGGCGGAATAGATGCCGATCGGCAGAGCCAGCAGAACGCCGACAACGTAGGACATGCCGACCACCCAGAGGGTCTGGGGAATCCGTTCCGCAATGATGTCAAACACCGGGCTACGTGACTGGAAACTAATGATCCGCTGGGCGCCCTGCGCCAGATCGGTGCCAAAGGCGGCGTCGATCCAATAGCTGGGTTCGACGACAAAGAACTGATAGAGCCAGAGCCCGAACCGCGTGTACCACGGTTGGCCCAGACCCAGTGCCTCGCGCATGCGTTCCTTGACCTCGGGCGGGATCGAGAGGGGGATTTCCGCCATCGGATCACCCGGCGACAGTTCCAGCACCAGAAAAATCACCAGCGCGATGAACAGCAGGGTCGGGATCGCGAGCAGCAGCCGCCGAAGTGTATAAGTCAGCATGGGGGCACGGTCCAAAGAGACGGGCCGGGCGACCAGAGGGCCGCCCGGCGGTTTTGCGTTACTTGACGCGGAACCAGTCCGCAGCGTTCCACAGTTCCGAGTCCCAAGTGTTCAAGACCACACCGCCAAGGGTGTTGGAATGCGCAGAGACGCGGCCGCGGTCGACCAGCGGGATGATGATGTTGCTGTCTTTGGTCAGCATGTCGTTCATCTTGCGGGCGATGGCGCCGCGGGCCTCGAGGTCGGCGGTCTGGCCGAGTTCGGCGATCAGCGCCTCATAGGCCGGATCACAGACGCGGTTGATGTTTTCGCCGTTCCACTGGTTGGCCGGAGACGGGATCTGGTCGCACTTGTAGGCGGACAGATAGGCCTGCGGGTCGGTGCCGGGGAAGTTGTTGGCGTACATTTCGACGTCGGCATAGAACTTCTGGAAGGTATCGGGCGAACCCGGATCACCACCGAAGTAGACAGAACCGTCGATGTTGCGCAGTTCAACGGCAAAGCCGATCTCTTCCCACCATTCCTTGATCAGCGCCTGGAAGTCCTGACGGACGGCGTTTGTCGAGGTCTGATAGAGCAGGGTCAGCGGGGTGCCATCGGCCATTTCCCGCACGCCGTCGCCGTTGGTGTCCTTATAGCCCGCATCTTCGAGCAGTTGTTTCGCGCGGTCCAGATCCTGCGTCAGGCAGGCGGTGTTGTCCGAGGCATAAATCGCCGGAGCCGGAACGAGGTTACAGGTCGGGCGACCGGCCTGACCATAGCCCACCTCGACCAGAAGGTCGCGGTCGATAGAGATTGACAGGGCTTCGCGCACGGCTGCATCCGACAGATAGGGGTGCGGATGGGCGACGGTGGACCGCTCGCCTTCGGGCAGAGACGGCGAGGGGTTGGTCAGGTTGACTTCGATCCGTTCGACCAGGGTGCCAAAGCCGCTGATCGGAACGCCCTTGCCACCGGCGGCGAGGCTCTCAATCACGTCGGGGGCCAGTTGCAGGTTCCACGCGTAGTCGAATTCTCCGGTTTCCATCACGGCGCGGCCAGCAGCCATCGCATCGCCGCCGCCCTTGAGCGTGACAGTCGCAAAGGCCGGTTTCGAGGCGTCGCGGTAGTTCGGGTTCGCCTCGTACTGGATCACGTCGTTGACGCGGAAATCGGTGACGCGGAACGGGCCGGTGCCGATCGGCATAAAGTTGGCGTCGGTACAGGTCGGAGCCTTTTCGCCCAGACAGTCCGCGAACTGGGCGGCCTGAATGATCGGGCTCTCCTGACCGACAAAGCCCTGATAGGGGTTCGGCATCGGGGCAGAGAATTTCACGACAACGGTACGGTCATCGGTGGCGGTGACGCTCTCGATCCCGTTGAATTTGGCGCCCTGGGCACAGCCGCCGCCTTCGGCGGTGCAATAGGCGTGGGTGAACACCACGTCATTGGCGGTGACCGGCGTGCCGTCAGACCAGAGCAGGCCCTCTTTGAGAACCCAGGTGATCTGCATCAGGTCAGCGGTGACGCCGCCATTTTCTACCGTCGGCACGCTCTCGGCCAGATAGGGGACCATTACGCCGGTTTCGTCGTAGCGGGCCAGCGGTTCCAGCGTCAGCGACGCGGCCTCGATATCCTTGGTGCCCCCGGACAAATAGGGGTTCATGGTCGAGGGCGCCTGCCAGTAGATGATGTTCAACTGGCCGTCGCTGCCGCGATCGGCCATGGCTGCCGGGGCAAAGGCCATCGTGGCCACAGCACCCAGCATAAGCGTCTTGAGTTTCATGGGTCTCTCCTTGTTGATGCCCGTTGGGGCTATGGGTCCGGGTTGATCCCGGTTCTGGTTAGGACGAATAGAGGTGACAGGCGGTCCGGTGTCCCGGCGCGATGTCAACCTCGGGTGGTTCTTGGTCACGGCAAATGGCCATGACATCCGGGCAACGGGTGCAGAAATTGCATCCCTTGGGCGGGTTGGCTGGCGAAGGCACGTCGCCCTTGAGGATGATCCGTTCGCGGGTATTTTCCAGCGAAGGATCAGGTTCCGGTAGCGCGGACAGCAGCGCCCGCGTGTAGGGATGCCGGGGCGCGGCATAGAGCTGGTCGGCCGGGGCGATTTCCACGATGCGTCCCAGATACATCACCGCAACCCGGTCGGCGATGTGGCGCACCATCGACAAATCGTGGCTGATGAACAGGAAGGTCAGGCCGAACTGGTCCTGCAGATCCTCTAACAAGTTCACCACCTGCGCCTGAATCGACACGTCAAGCGCGGCAATCGGTTCATCACAGACAATGAATTTCGGGTTCAGCGCCAGCGCGCGGGCGATGCCGATCCGCTGGCGCTGGCCACCGGAAAACGCATGGGGATAGCGGCCGGAAAACGCACGGTTCAGGCCGACAGCATCCATCAGCTCCAGCACTTTTTCGCGTTTCTCGGCGGAGCTAAGTCGGGTGTGTTCGTCGAGAGGCTCGCGGATGATCGCCTCGACCGTCATGCGCGGGTTGAGGCTGGCCATCGGGTCCTGAAACACCATCTGCATCAGGGACCGCTTGGACCGCAGGTCCGATTGCGACGATTTGGCGATATCCTCGCCGTCGATAGCGATAGACCCAGAGGTGATGTCATAGAGGCGCAGAACCGCCCGGCCGCAGGTCGATTTCCCGCAGCCAGATTCGCCGACCAGCCCCAGCGTTTCGCCCTCGAACACATCAAAGGAGACGCCATCCACCGCCTTGACCGCGCCCGAGCGCCGCCGCAGTAGCCCCGAAAAGATCGGAAAGTGCATCTTGAGGTCGCGGACCTGAACCAGCGGTTTGGGGGATAGGTCAGACATCGGCCATCTCTGCGTTCAAACAGGCCACGAAATGGCCCTTGCCGTGATCGGTCAACGGCGGGTTGGTGCCTGCACAGAGCGCGGTGGCACTTGGACAGCGGTCGCGGAACGAACAGGCGACGGGCGCGGATTTGAGGATCGGCGGCTGGCCTGCGATCACCTCGAGCCGATGCGCCCGCCCGCCGTTGATGCGCGGCACCGTGGACAGCAGGGCGCGGGTGTAGGGATGCTTGGGCGTGCGGAACAGGTCCTTGACCGGGGCCTGTTCGACCACCTGACCGCCGTACATCACCAGCACCCGATCCGCGATCCCGGCGATCACGCCCAGATCATGGGTGATCCAGATCACCGCCATGCCCAGCCGCTGCCGCAAATCCTTCATCAGTTCCAGGATCTGCGCCTGAATGGTCACATCCAGCGCCGTCGTCGGTTCATCCGCGATCAGCACCTTTGGGTCGCAGGCCAGCGCGATGGCGATCATCACCCGCTGCCGCATGCCACCGGAAAACTGGTGCGGATAGTCGCGCAGGCGGCGTTCGGCGTCCGGAATGCCAACCAGTTCCAGCAATTCCTGCGCGCGTTTCTGCGCGGCGCGTTTGTCCAGCTTCAGATGTTCGCGCAGCGGTTCCATGATCTGATGACCGACGGTGAATACCGGATTGAGGCTGGTCATCGGGTCCTGAAATACGAATCCGATTTTGCTGCCGCGCAGTTTGCGCAGATCATCTTCGGTGAGGGACAAGAGGTCCTGACCCTCAAAGTCGACACGCCCTGCCATGATGTCCGCAGGCGGCGTGGGTAGCAGACGCAAGAGCGACATCATCGTCACCGATTTGCCAGAACCGCTCTCTCCGACGACGCCCAGCAATTCACCCGGCGCCAAGGAAAACGACACCCCGTTCACCGCGTGAACGGACCCTTTGCGCGTATGGAAACGTGTCTCTAGACCGCTGACCGACAGGATCGGGCGCGTGGGGTCTGGCATGAAGTGAGATTCCTTAAGTGGTTCAGATATCGCATTTTATCTTGCAGCCGTCTCCAAGCCGGCGCAAATTTTGACCAAACGGTATCATGAAAATTACACCTCGCAAGCCAGTTTTGTGGCTGCACTGCGGCAATTGGGTCAAGCGCCTTATTCTATGGCGAAAGGATGGAATGTTGCGCGATTTGGAAATCGATCAATGCTGCGGTGCAGGCCGGACCAGATGGAACAAACCGGCGAAAGGGGGGCAGTCGAGGGACAGATGAGAGCATTTCCGATTCACCAAGATAGCCCTGTCGAACACCGGGGGGATCTGCCGCCTGAAACCGACGTCGTGGTCATTGGCGGTGGCGTCATCGGTGTCATGACCGCGTGGGAACTGGCGACCAAAGGTCTGCGCGTTGCCCTGCTGGAAAAGGGACGCATCGCGGGGGAACAGTCCTCGCGGAACTGGGGCTGGATTCGGGCGCAGGGGCGCGACCCGGCCGAGCTGCCCATCGTGCTAGAGGCGCAGCGGATGTGGCAGCAGATCGCCGCAACGTTTGGCGAGGATATCGGGCTGCGGCAGGGCGGTGTGGCCTATCTGGCGCGACATGCAGCGGATTTGGCGGGGTTTGAGGCGTGGTTGCCGCATGCGCGGGCGGTTGGCCTCGATACCCGGTTGTTGACCCGCGCCGAAACCGAGGCGTTGATCCCGGCCAAGGCATGGCACGGCGCACTCTGGACTGCCAGCGACATGAAGGCCGAGCCATGGGTCGCGGTTCCGGCCATGGCGCGTGCGGCGGTGCGGGCTGGGGTGGTCATCCGCGAAGCCTGCGCCGTGCGGGGGCTTGATATTGCCGCCGGGCGAATCGCCGGGGTTATCAGCGAACGGGGGCGCATCGCCTGTTCGCGCGTGGTTCTGGCGGGCGGGGCATGGTCGTCGCTGCTGCTGCGCCGTCACGGCGTCCGCATTCCGCAACTGTCTGTCCGTGCGACAGTGGCGGCGACCGCGCCCGTGGCCGAGGTGTTCGGCGGGGCGGCAACCGATGATCGCTTGGCCTTTCGCCGGCGGTCGGATGGTGGCTACACGCTGGCCCCTGCAGCGTTCCATGAATTCATGATCGGGCCGGACGCCTTTCGTGCCCTTGGAAAATACATCCCGCAATTGCGCAAGGATGCGTCGAGCACGCGGTTTCTGCCCGCCGCACCCGCGGGCTATCCAGACGGGTGGACGACTCCGCGGTCGTGGGCGGATGACCGTCCCGGCCCGTTCGAGGCGATGCGGATTCTCGACCCCCGACCCCATGCGGGCAAGGTCCAAGAGTTGCGCCAGCTGTTCGAGCAGACCTTTCCGCAGGCAGGTCCGATCCGGATCGAGGCCGCATGGGCCGGTATGATCGACACGATGCCCGATGTCGTGCCGATTGTGGATCACGTGCCCGCTCTGCCGGGGTTGACGCTGGCCACCGGGATGGCGGGGCACGGGTTCGGGATCGGGCCCGGGATTGGCCGCGTCGTTGCGCGTCTGGTCGCGGGCGAGGACCCCGGCTTTGATCTGCGCCGGTTCCGGTTCAATCGGTTTTCAGATGGCAGCCCGATCGACCTTGGCCCGCATCTGTAGCGGTGCCTGCATATGTTTCGGGCGGTCGCGCGGGTATTGTGACTGTTTGATCAAAAATTTTCGCAGACCACTTGCGGCGATAGCCAAGAGGTCGCACAGTTGCGCCACCCGATGCCCAGAAGTTGCGACGGAAAGGACCCTCTCATGCCCATCAAGAACCGGCTGGCCGAACTCCACAAAGATATCACCGAATGGCGACGTGATTTCCACGAACACCCGGAGATTCTCTTTGAAACCCACCGGACGGCTGCCCGCGTGGCGGAATTGCTGCGCGAATTTGGCTGTGACGAAGTGGTCGAGGGCATCGGTCGCACGGGCGTGGTCGGGGTGATCAAGGGCAAGACCGACCAGCGCGGCATGGTGGTCGGCCTGCGCGCCGATATGGACGCGCTGCCGATCCTCGAGGCGACGGGGCTGCCCTATGCCTCGAAAACGCCGGGGGCGATGCATGCCTGTGGCCACGACGGTCATACGGCGATGCTCTTGGGCGCAGCAAGATATCTGGCAGAGACCCGCAATTTCGACGGTACCACGGTCGTGATTTTCCAACCTGCCGAAGAGGGCGGCGGCGGTGGGCGCGAAATGTGCGCCGATGGCATGATGGATCGTTGGAACATCCAAGAGGTCTATGGCATGCACAACTGGCCGGGCTTTCCCACCGGAACCTTTGCCATTCGTCCGGGGGCCTTCTTTGCTGCGACCGACCAGTGGGAAATCGTTGTCGAGGGCAAGGGCGGGCATGCCGCCAAACCGCACGAGACCGTGGACCCGGTGGTGACATCGGCGCAGATCATCACCGCGCTGCAATCCATCGCCAGCCGCAACGCGGACCCCGTCGAACAGGTCGTGGTTTCGGTTACATCCATCGAAAGCTCGTCCAAGGCCTATAACGTCATTCCGCAGCGCGTCACACTCAAGGGGACGGTGCGGACGATGTCGCGTCATAACCGCGATCTGGCCGAGGATCGTTTGACACGGATCGCGGAAACGACGGCCTTGGCCTTTGGGGCGCGGGCGGATGTGAAATACATGCGTGGCTATCCTGTCATGGTCAATCACGAGGCGCAGACCGAATTCGCCGCCGAAGTGGCCCGCGCGGTCAGCGGCGTGTGTGAGGAGGCCCCCTTGGTCATGGGGGGCGAGGATTTCGCCTATATGCTGGAGGAACGCCCCGGCGCCTATATTCTGGTCGGCAACGGCGATACCGCGATGGTGCACCACCCCGAATATAACTTTAACGACGAGGCGATCCCCGCCGGCTCTAGCTGGTGGGCAGAGATCGTGGAACGGCGGATGCCCGCAGCCTGACCCCTAGCCTGACATGACGCCCGATTGCACCGCAGTCCCTGTTGTGCCATTCCAAGCACAACAGGAGGTGGCGCATGAAGATTATCGTCATCGGCGCGGGTTCTATCGGGCGGCGTCATCATGACAATCTGGTCCATATGGGGGTCGATAGCCACCTTGTGCCGTGGCGCGCCTATCGCCCCGAGGTGCTGGACGGCGCCGATGCGGCGGTCATCGCCACAGCAACCGATGTGCGGCTGGCCCCCATTCGGGATGCGGCGGAACGCGGTCTGCCGCTCTACATCGAAAAGCCGATGGCCTTTCGCCCCGATGATCTGGACCAGATCACAGCGCTGATGGCGCCGGTGGCGGATCGCTCGATGCTGGGGCTGATGATGCGCTACCATCCGGCGTTTCGGGTGCTTGCCGACCTAGACCTCACCGAAACGGTGCGGTTTTCCTGCGATATTGGCCATGACGTGACCCAGTGGCGGGCGAATTGGCGGTTTTCGGACAGCTATGCCGCACGGGCCGATGGCGGCGGGGTGCTGCTGGACCTGTGCCATGAAATCGACATGGCCGCTGTGCTTTTTCCCGGTCTGACACTCGGCCCGGTTTCGTGCCTCGGCCATCCCGCCTATCCGGGCGTGGATATGTCGTCGCGCCTGATGCTGACGGCGGCCAATGGCGCGGCGGGCAGTGTCGGGATGGACTATCTGACGCCGAAACTGCACCGCCGGACCATCCTCTATGGCACCCGGACCATGGCCGATTTCGACTTTGCTGCGCAGCGCTATACAGTGACCGATGCCCAAGGGGCGCGCGACATCCCGATCACGATGGAACGGAACGAGATGTTTGTCGGCATCACCCGCGACTGGCTCGCGCTGCAACAGGGACAGGGGGCGAGCAACCCTCTCGCCCCGCGCCTCGACCGCGTGGACGAGAGTACACGATTGACGGCGGCGGCTTGGGCTGGCCGTCACTTTACCGGACACATCACAAAGGAAATCCCATGATCCTTGGGCATATCGGCGTGCGCAAAGGCAGCAAAGGCGTCCCGCGCAAGAACTTCAAACCCATTTGCGGGCGTCCGTTGATTGACTGGTCCTTGGATCAACTCTTGGCCCATCCGCTGATTGACGCTGTTGTCGTGTCAACCGACGATCAGGAAATCTATGACCATGCCGTGGCCAAGGGGACGCTGGCCATCGGGCTGCGGCCCGATCATCTGGCCACCGATAGCGCGGGCAAATGGGGCGTGTGGCAACACGCCTTGGCCGCTTCCGAGGCGCTGATCGGGCCGGTAGAGGCCTTTGTCGATCTGGACGCGACCTCGCCGCTGCGACTGCCGAGCGATATCGGCGATGCCTTGGCTCTCTATCAGGCGCAGCGACCGGATATGGTGATGTCCTGCTGCGAGGCGCGGAAAAACCCCTATTTCAACCTCGTAGAGCCGGATGCCACAGGGGCGCTGCATGTGTCCAAACCGCTGCCCGGCGGCGTTGTTGCGCGTCAGGCTGCGCCGACGGTCTATGAACATGCCGCCAGCACCTATGTCGTGCGACCCGATTACCTGCGCAGCGCCAAGTCGCTGTTTGAAGGCCGGGTGATCCCCTATCTGATGCCCGCCGAACGCTGTGTGGACATCGACAGCCCGTTTGATTTCAAACTGGTGGAATTCTTGCTGAACGAACAACTGAAAGAGGCCGCAAATGGCTGACCAACTCAAGGGCCGTACCGTTTTCATCACCGGATCGGGGGGCGTACTGGGATCGACCTACGTGCGCCGGATGCTGGCCGAAGGGGCGCGGGTGATTGCCTCTGACCTAGAGGGACATCGGGCCGAGGCGCTGAAAGAGGCGCATGCCGGCAACGAGAATTTCCGTTTCTATGATCTGGATGTCGGCAACGAAGACCAGTGCGAGGCGATTTTCAAACGCATTCTGGCCGACGGCTGGGAACCCAATGTGGTGCTGAATAACGCCGCCATCACCGGAGAGTTGCTGATGGGCGCGGGCAAGCCGTTCCCGGATTTTGCCGATACCAGCGTGGCCGACTTTGAACGGACCCTGCGCACCAATCTGACCGGCGCGTTCATGATTGCCCGGCAGATGGACCGCGATATCGTCGGCAAATGGCCCTGCACACTGGTCAACGTCGCGTCGATGTATGCGCTGAACGGGGCGCATCACCCCATCTATGACGGCATGCCGTTCAAGAATTTCTCGGCCTACGGCGTGACCAAGGCGGGGATTCACGGCCTGACGGTCTGGCTGGCTGGCTACTGGGCGCCGCGTCAGGCCACCGTGAACACCATCGCGCCGGGGGCGGTGTTCAACAACCATTCCGAAGAATTCCAGCGCCGCGTCGGTGAATTGATCATGCTGGGCCGGATGTGCAAACCCGATGAAGTCGCGGATGCCATGCTGTTTCTGGCCAGCGCCCAGTCCGGCTATATGACGGGCCAGTTGGTCAATGTGGACGGCGGCTTTAGCGCGTGGTGAGCCGGTCTATCGCGTCCAGCGTGCGGTGAACCGCACCGGCATGCGCGTGGAAAAAGGCATCGATTTGCTCGGGGCTGGCGGTGACGTCGGCCCTGATCGCCTCTGATAGCTCTGCCAGCGATGTGACATGGGTGCAAACCCCGGCTGCGATAGCCTCGACCGCGGGATACTCGATGGTGTGAATTTCGGGCCCGACGATCACCGGCTTTTTCAGGGCCAGCGGTTCGATCACGTTATGCGCCCCGTGCGGGGTGAACCCGCCCCCCACAATCGCCCGATCCGCCAGCGAGAGGTAGAAATACATCTCGCCCATGGAATTGCCAACCAGCACATCGATATCGGGCGCTGCGCCCTGCGGCATCAAATCAGCATCGAAAACTTCGGTCCTCTCGGCGACGCGGAGCCCGGCGCTCCGCAGCATCTGCGTGGTGTCGCTGAACCGTTCGGGCGCGCGGGGCACATAGATGAACAGGCTACGTCCCTGATCGGCCTTGATCGCGGCGATATAGGTCTCATCCTCGCCCTCCACGACGCTGGCCAGCGTGATAACGGGCCGATGTGGCGCGATCCAGTCGCGGGCGGCGATTCCGGCGGCGGTCAGATGCGGCGGGATCGGCTGGTCAAACCGCAATTCGCCCGTCACCTCGATCGGGGCGACGCCCACGCTGGCAAAGCGGTCGCGTTGCAGGTCCGATTTCACCAGCGCCCCGGCGAACCCGCGCATCAGATCGGCGCGGGCGGGGGCCTTTTGCCGGTCCCTGTCGTAGCTCTTGGACGGGTACTGGGCGTTGCACATGAATAGCGGCACACCGGCACGTCGCGATTCCACGATCATCACCGGCCAGATTTCCACCTCCATCACCAACCCGTATTTCGGTCGGAACGCGCGGAAGAAATTGGCAAAGGTCCAGCGATATTCGAACGGCACCCAGACCGGGCGCAGGCGGCCTGCGGCGATTTCATCGGCAAAGACCTTTTCGGCCTCGCGCCGTCCGGCAGGAGTGAAATGGGTGGTCACGACCCGTTCGCCGCGCGACAACAGCGCGCGGATCAGCGGAACCGCGCTGCGCAACTCGCCCAACGATACTGCATGCACCCAGACAGCGCCCGGCATCGGTTGATGCCGTCCAAACCGTTCGCGCAAGTGCTGGCCGTAGAGCGGGTCTTTCGTCGCGCGGCGGCGCAGATAGACCCAGATCAGCGGCAGACCAAGGATCCACGCCAACCGATAGAGCATCAGCATACGGCGCAGACGCGGAGTGGGAAAACCTGCGCTCATGCGGGCACCAAGCCCAAGAGACGGTTGACCAGTTCGGCCTTGCGCCCGCCTTGTTCCCTCAGGACCAGTTGCGCCGCGCTGCGCGCCGTCGCGAGCGTGACCGGGTGCAGGGCGGTTAGGATATCTTCGGCAGAGGTGACGGCAATCGCGCCGCCCTGTTGGCTGAGGCTGTCATAGTCCGCGGCAAAGTTCGCGGTCCGTGGGCCGTGCAGGACACAGCATCCGAGGCGGGCGGCCTCCCACGGGTTATGGCCTTCGACTTCGCCAAAGGTGCCGCCAATCAACGCCGCCTCTGCCAGCCGATACCAGAGCCCCATCTGGCCAAAGCTGTCGGCGACCAGCACGTCCAGCGTCGGGGTGATCGTGGGCGAGGTAGACCAGAGCGCACTGGTCAGTCCCGATTGGGTGCAGGCGTCCAAAACCTCTGCCGCGCGGGCGGGCAGGCGGGGGGCGATGATCAACAACGGCCGGTCCTGCGGCGGAAAACCGCGATGGGCCGCCAGCGCGACCGCTTCGTCGGCGGGATGAGAGGAGGCTGCCAGCCAGACCCTGCGACCGGCGAGTTGACGGTGCAGCGCGTCTGCCTCTTTGGGCCAGTCGGCCAGCGGCGGGGCCAAGGGTTTCAGCGATCCGGAACAGGTCACGCCCTGCGCCCCCAAGCGGCCCAGATTGGCGGCGGTCTGATCGTCCTGTGCATCGACGACCTGCATCAGCCCCAGCGCCGCCGCGTAGAGCCGGGCGGCCTTGGCGCGTTTGGCAAAGGCCGCGTCATTCATCCGCGCGTTGACCATCGCCTGCGGGATGCCGCGTTCGGCGCAATCGCCGCAGAGGCCCGGCCAGAGATCCTGTTCCGCCCAGATCACCAGATCCGGTTGCCAGTGGTCCCAGAACGGCGCAGCGGTGGCGCGGGTGTCTAGGGGCAGAAACTGATGCACCGCGCCCACAATCGGATTGCGATCAAAGGCCGTCGCGGACGAGGCCGCGCTGGAGGTGACGAGGACCGACAGATCGGGACGCCGCGCCCGCATCAGCGTGATCAGCCCGCGCAGCGCCAGTACCTCGCCCACGCCGACGCCGTGCATCATGACCAGAGGCCCGTCGGGGCGGGCTGCGGTGGGCTGGCCCAGCTTTTCCCGCCATCTGCCTGCATGCTCTTTACCCTTGGCCAATCGGCGGCGCAGGATCATCGGCGCAAAGGGCGCGATCAGCGCGGTCGCGGCGCGATAGCGGCGCAAGGGTTGGGGCAGGGGACGGTGCAAAACGTGGGGCAGGTCGTCAGACACTTTCGACAAAGGCCTTTTGCATATCGGCGGTCCAGAACCCATCCTGACGCAGGATCTCCACGAACCGATCCGCCGCGCATCCCTCGCCAAAGGCGGCGTCGCGGTCAAACCGTTTGCCCCAATGGTCGGACAGGAACCGATCAATCCCCGCCGCATCCTGTGCGGCGACATGACTGATACTCTCAGCGCTGGACCGGTTGGTTTGCCGTGTGCCGACGTCGAGCGAGGGCAGACCCAGATAGGGAGCCTCTCTCACGCCAGCGCTGGAATTGCCGATCATCACCGAGGCGTTCTTCATCAGTTCCGAAAAATAGGCAAATCGCATCGACGGCAGCACCCGGAACCTGTCACGGGGCAGGGTATCGATCACCGCGCGGATGCCGTCAGAGCCGGGATCATTGTTCGGCGCAATCAACACAAACTGCCGCCCCGAGGCGATGAGCCGGTCATAGAGAGCCCGCGCCTGCGCGCCCATGCTGTCCGCCTCTGACGTGACGGGGTGGAACACCACGATGCCGTAGTCGTCAAAGGGAATGTCGTAGCGCGACCTGACCTGATCGATGCTGACCCCCGACGGGCGGGAATGGAAATCGAGTTCGGGCGAGCCGATCACATGGATCGCGCTCTCAGGTTCGCCCAGCGCCATCACGCGCCGCGCCGCATCTGCCGACGACACAAAATGATAGGTGGACAGTTTCGAATTACAGTGACGGAAAATCTCGTCGATGGTGCCGGATACCTCGCCGCCCTCGATATGGGCGGAGCGGTAGTAATTCGTCGCGCAGACCAGCCCGCAGGCCAGCGCCTCGACCCGGTCGCCGTGGATGACCACCAGATCGGGTTTGTGTTCCATGCAGAAATCGGAAAACCCGATCACCGTTTTGGCAAGGATCATATCCTGCGGATCGCCGGGGCGCTGGTTCAGGAATTCATGCACCTTGACGCCCGCGACGCGCTGCACCTCTATTTTCGTCATGCCGTATTCTTCCAGCATGTGCATGCCGGTGACAAAGAACGACACGTCAAAGCCAGCGTCACGCGCTGCGACGGCCAGAGGTTCCAACTTGCCAAAGTCGGCGCGGGTGCCAGTGACAAAAAGAATGGATCGGGTCATACGCCCACATAGCCTTAGGTCTTTGCCGGCTGCAAGTCGCAGCTGCGCGACATCGGGGTTTAGTCCGGCGGTTTAGGTCAGGTCGGTAGACAGTCCGCGACCTGTGCGATAGGTCAGGGCCAAGCGTTGAGAGGCACTATGGACCGCGTCGTTCTTTGTATGAAATGGGGTACCCTCTATGGGGCCGAGTACGTCAATGTGCTCTATCGTGCTGTGCGGGCCAATCTGACCGGGCCGTTCCGCTTTGTCTGCCTGACCGATGATGCCAGCGGATTGCTGCCAGAGGTCGAGGCGATGGCGATCCCCGACATCGGGCTGGAACACGCCCATTGGTATCACGGCGCATGGCCGAAACTGTCACTGTTTTCGCATGATCTGCACGGGTTGACCGGGCGCGCGCTGTTCATCGATCTCGATATGGTGATCTGGGGCGCGATGGACGAGTTTTTCACCTACGGCGAGGGTCTGGTGATGCTCGATTCCGCGCCGTGGCGGTATAAAAATGCAGCCCCGCGCAGCATGAGCTCGATCTTTGCCTTTGATCTGGGGCAGATGGGCTATCTGGTTGATCGCCTGCAGTCTGATCGTGATGGCTTGATCGCCAAATACGATATCGAACAGGATTTCATCCATGGCGAGGCTGGCGCGATCAGTTATTGGCCGCAGGCGTGGATCCAGAGCTATAAATACCATCTGCGCCGTCCGCTGGGGCTGGATCGCTTCCTGCACCCTGCCGCGCCGTCCGCATCGGTTCGGGTGTTGTGCTTCCACGGTAAACCCCGCCCCATCGACCTGATCCGGCCGCCTGCAGGCAATTGGGACCGTTTTCCGCATTATGGCCGCGGGCAAGTGCCGTGGATGGCCGAGTATTGGACCCGCCATGGCGGGATGATTTAACGAAAGGACTTGGTTTTGACCCGTTTGATTTTGTCGGTGACGACAGTACCGCCCCGGTTTCCCTATATTGGCGAAAACCTGAAAACGCTGCTGGACCAAAGCGCAGCAATAGAGTCGATCAACCTCTATATCCCGAAATCCTATCGCCGCTTTGCCTATGATCCGGCTGATCTGCCGAAACTGCCCGAAGGCGTGAACCTGCGGATCATCGAGCAGGATCTGGGACCGGCGACCAAAGTTCTGCCTGCCGCGCTGGAATATCGCGGGCAAGACGTGAAGATTTTGTTCTGTGACGATGACAAGGTCTATGACCGCGACTGGGCGCAGCGTTTTGTCGATGCCGCAACAGAAAAGCCGGGCCATGTGATTTGCGAAGAGGGCGGTTGGCTGTCGATGCCCTACTACGCTGACGATGGCTGGCAAAACGCCCGTGATCCCAAACCCGCTTTCCGCAAAAAGGACCTATGGTACCGCACGCGCCGCGCCCTGAGCTTGGGGATGTGGAAACCGTCCAAGACGGTGTCCTCGGGTTATGTGGATATCCTGGAGGGCTGGGGCGGGGTTCTGGTGCGTCCTGAATTCTTTGATGATGCCGCCTATGACATTCCCGATGTTCTGTGGACGGTCGATGATGTCTGGCTGTCTGGCTGTGTCGAACGGCTCGGCGTGCCGATTTGGCTGAATGCCAAGGATAAGGTCCGCTCCAAGGGCAATTCCAACGAGGTCAAAGAGGCGGCCCTGCGCAATTTCGTCTATCAGGGCCACAACCGTATCGCCGCCAACCGTGCCTGTATCGACTATTTCCGCCGGACCTGCGGTATCTGGGGCGGGACCGAGGCGGCGGATCGCGCTCCGGCCAAATCAGACCTTCCGGCGTAACAGGCCGCGACGGCCCATCCATATCAGGCGGCGGAGATAATTCGCCGCCTTTTGTCCGTAATAGGGCAGGCGGCGCCATTTGGGATATTTGCGCGCCTCGGCCATTTGGGTGCCGGTGATAAAGCTCTGGCCGCTGTCGCGCGGCGGGGCGGTGAAGGGCGTCAATCCCATGAGCCGGATATCATAGACGAAAAACCGGTTCAGTTCGTGGTCATGCGCCCGGCGGATCGGATAGAACCGCGCCGCCAGTTTCGCCGCCGTCGCCCGGTGGATCAGATAGCATCCGTTGCCGGTAAACGGCCCCCAATAGGCATTGAGGGTAAACCCGTCCTGCTGCGCTTGGGCGATGGCACCCTTGGCGCGGATGCAGGAAAACCGCACGATGTCCCATTGATCGCGCAGGTCCAGCGCCGTTTGCAAGGCTGCTGGAAACGCGGCGTCAAAGGTCACATCGTCTTCGCAGATCAGGACAATCTCATCGGGGCCATTGGCGATCTGCGCCCAGAGATCGACATGCGACGCATAACAGCCCATGTGGCCCGCCGAAATCGGCCCGCCCATATTCCGGTCCCATGCAGGCAAATCGCTCTGCAATAACAGGCGCTGTTCGTCGGCGCGGCCATCCACGCCGTCGAAAATCGCGTAGCCCATCCCGATTTTCGCAAACTCCTGCGCGACCTGCGCCCGCCGTTCGGTCGCACGCGCCAGAGAAATCACGAAAACCGGAACGGGCTGGGCGAGCGTCACGCCAGATCCGCCCATTTCAGTTGGGTGTTGCGGGTGACGGCGCGGGTCAGGGTTTTGCCGACGACCTTGTCGAACTCGTAGCCGGGAATCTCGCCCGAGCCGGGACGACGCGCCCAGATGTCGGATTCGGTGATCACATGTCCGGCGGGCAGATCACGATCCGCCACCACGCTGGCGCGGGCAAAGGCGTAGACGGGTTCTTCGGCCTCGGTCCGCTGTTTGGGGTTGTTGGCGGCGACCCAGATTTCCTTGGACCGGTCGATCAGAAACCGCAGTTCCGCCGGGTCCATCGAGTTGATGATATCCGGCCCCTTGCGGTAGCGGGTGTCGGTGTAATGACGTTCTAGAATGCACGCACCCAGCGCAACCGCGGCCAGCGCCATTTCCGGCCCGATCGAATGGTCCGAAAACCCGACCACAGCCTTGGGGAAGGCATTTTTCAGGTCGGTCACCCCGCGCAGCGAAACGATTTCAGCGGGCGAGGGATAGAGGTTCGTACATTCGAGCAGGGCATAGGGCACCCCGGCATCCTCGAGGATCTGAACCGAGGCGCGGATAGTGTCGATGGTCTGCATCCCGGTCGAGAAAATTACCGGTTTGCCCTTTTTCGCGATATGGCGGATCAGCGGCAGGTTATCCGCCTCGCCCGAGCCGATTTTGTAGGCCGGCACGTCCAGTTCCTCTAGGAAATCGGCGGCGGCGCGGCTGAAGGGGGTGGAGATCCAGATCATCCCCAGTTCTTCGGTATAGCGCTTGAGTTCGGCTTCTTCGTCCCGCGACAGGGCGCAGCGTTCCATCACGTGCCAGATCGACACCTCCGCGTTGGGCGGAAAGATCGACTTGGCCTCGTCGGTCATTTCGTCTTCGATGATATGGGTCTGGTGCTTGATCATCTCGCATCCGGCCCCGGCCGCGAGGCGGACCATCTCCTTGGCGACACTGAGGTCGCCGCCGTGGTTGATGCCGATTTCCGCAATGACCAGCGGGGGATGCGCGGGGCCGATCTTGCGGCCGGCAATGTCGATTTCCATGGGATTTCTCCTGTCTTGGTTGCCCCCATGACTATGGCGGAACGCTGCGTCCTTCAATTGCGAACTGCGGGCGAAAGGTTGCAATCTGCCGCGTCATGCCGCACATGGCAGGAACAGATGAGGGACAGAATGCTCAAACAGTGGGTCAATCGGGTCAAAGACTGGGAACATAGGATGCATCGGTCCTATGAAAAGCCCATCGTGACCGAGGCTGACCGCGCGCGAGCGATCTACTATGCCAAGTGGATCGATCACGGTTTCCTGCGCCGGTTCTGGACCAATTTCGACATGGTTGCCCCGGGGGTCTATCGGTCGAACCACCCCAGCCCCAAGCGTATCAGCGAATTCAAGGCGATGGGCGGCAAGTCTGTGCTGAATTTGCGCGGCGGCGTGAATATCCCGACATCGCTGTTGTCAGAAGAGGCTGCTACCCGCGCTGGGCTGGTCACGCGGACTGTCGGGATGACGGCACGGCACGCGCCCGAGGACTATCGGATTCTCGATCTGCTGGATGCCTTTGACACGCTGCCCAAGCCGTTTTTGATCCACTGTAAATCCGGCGCTGACCGCACCGGTCTGGCCGCGGCGATCTATGCGTTCGACTATGCCGGCGCGAGCGAAGCCGAGGCGCGCAAGCAGCTGAGTTTCAAATACCTGCACATGCGCCGGTCCCGCACCGGGATTCTGGACGATTTTCTGGATGCCTATTTCGCGGCGCATCGCGCCACCGGCATTCGGATGCGCGAGTGGGTCAGCACGGTCTACGACATTGACGCGTTGAACCGCGCGGCGGGACGCTAGGCGCGGGCCCTAGCCGCCGGTGTGGCTCATGTGGCGGCTGACGCGGCCATCCACGGTCTGGCGGGAATAGTCGAAATCATGGCCCTTGGGTTTCAGCCCGATCGCCTTGCGGATCGCGGTTTCCAGCACCTGATCATCACCCGAGGCCCGCAGCGGAGCGCGCAGGTCGGAATGGCCCTCTTGGCCCAGACAGGTGTAGATTTCGCCGGTGCAGGTGATGCGCACGCGGTTACAGCTCTCGCAGAAATTATGCGATAGCGGCGTGATAAACCCGATCTTCTGTCCGGTTTCTTCGAGCCGGACATAGCGGGCGGGGCCACCAGACCGTTCGGTCAGGTCGGTCAGGGTAAAGCTCTGCGCGAGGCTGCCGCGCAGGTCCCGCAGTGACCAGTATTGGCCCAAGCGGTCCTCGTTGCCGATGTCACCCATCGGCATGACCTCGATAAAGGTCAGGTCCATGTCCCGTTCGGCGCACCAGGCCTGCAGGCGGAAGAGTTCGTCTTCGTTAAAGCCCTTGAGCGCGACAGTGTTGATCTTGACCCGCAGCCCCGCCGCCTGTGCGGCATCGATGCCCTTGAGCACCTGAGGCAGGCGGCCCCAACGGGTGATATCGGCGAATTTCCGGTCATCGAGCGTATCGAGCGAGACGTTGATCCGCCGCACGCCCGCCGCTGCGAGGTCGGCAGCGTATTTGCCCAATTGGCTGCCGTTGGTGGTCAGCGTCAATTCCTTGAGCGCGCCCGAGTCGAGATGGCGCGTCATAGCGCGGAAAAACGTCAGGATATCGCGCCGCACCAGCGGCTCGCCCCCGGTGATGCGCAGCTTTTCAACGCCAAGACGAATAAAGGCGCTGCACATCCGGTCGAGTTCTTCGAGGGTCAGGAGGTCCTTTTTCGGCAGGAACTCCATGTTTTCGGACATGCAGTACACGCAGCGAAAATCGCACCGATCCGTCACAGAGACGCGGAGATAGCGAATGGCGCGGTCGAAGGGGTCGATCAACGGTGTGGTCATGAGGGGGAAGGTAGGCTTGCCCGGGGGGGCTGGCAAGGGGGCGTCCCTACGACCAAGGCCGTAAAAACGGGAAAGGCCGGGGGCGCTGCCCCCGGACCCCCGAGGTATTTCGGGAAAGATGAAAACAGATCACAGGATCGATAGCACGTTTTCAGGCGGACGGCCGATCGCGGCGCGGCCATTGGCGATAAGTACCGGGCGCTCGATCAGCCTTGGCGCCTTGGCCATCGCGCGGATCAGGGTGGCATCATCGGTGGTGGCGAGGCCGAGGTCCGCGAAGAGCGGCTCCTTGCGGCGAATGAAGGCCGAGGCGGTCATGCCAAGAGTGGCGAGGAGATCGCGCAGGTCCTGTTCCGAGGGCGGGTCAATCAGGTAGAGGCGGAGGGCCGGTTTGTGACCCTGTGCCTGCAACAGCGCCAAGGTGTCGCGGCTCTTGGAGCAGCGGGGATTGTGCCAGAGGATCATCGCTCGCCCGCTACAGCCAGTCCGCACGGCCGGTTCCGACGGCCTGCGCGACATTTGCAAAGCCGTCCCGCGCGAGGAGGGTATCGAGGCCGCGGGTGATTTCGTCCACCAAAGAGACGCCGCCGTAGACGAGGGCGGTGTAGAGCTGCAAAGCAGAGGCGCCAGCACGGATTTTCTGGTAGGCCTGTTCGGCGGTGCCGACGCCGCCGACGCCGATGATCGGCAGGGTCGTCAGTGTGGAGAGGGTTGCAAGCACGCGGGTCGATTTTTCGAACAGCGGCTGGCCGGAGAGCCCGCCCTTTTCGTCCCGATGCGGGCTGCGCAGCCCGTCGCGGGAGAGGGTGGTATTGGTGGCGATGATCCCGGCGATGCCCGAGGCATTGGCGACCTGAGCCACATCGACGAGGTCATCGGAAGACAGGTCCGGCGCGATTTTCAAGAAGATCGGCAGCGGGCGGGCGAGGCCAGCGTTGGTGTCGATCACCCCTGCCAGCAGCGCGGCGAGGGCGTCCTTGCCCTGCAGGTCGCGTAGTTTTTCAGTGTTCGGGCTAGAGACGTTGACGGTGGCAAAGTCCAGATGCGCGCCGCAATGTGCCAGAACACGGGCAAAGTCGGCGGCGCGGTCGGCGCTGTCCTTGTTGGCGCCGAGGTTCAGGCCGATGATGCCCCCCTTTGGCCGGGCGGCAAGGCGCCGGGCGGCGGCCTCCATCCCGTTGTTGTTAAAGCCGAAGCGGTTGATCGCGGCTTGGTCCTCGGTCAGGCGGAACAGGCGGGGTTTGTCGTTTCCGGGCTGCGGACGCGGTGTGATCGCCCCGACCTCGACAAAGCCAAAGCCGCATTTGGCCAGCGGGTGCAGCACGGTGGCGTTTTTGTCAAAGCCCGCAGCGAGGCCAACGGGGTTCGGCAGCGACAGGCCGGCGACCGTGGTTTGCAGGCGCGGGGTGCTGTAGGGGCCGGATTTCGGGCCGAGCCCCATCGCCAGAGATTTCAGCGCCAGTCCGTGGGCCTGTTCGCTGTCCATGCGGCGCAGAACGCGCATGCCGATCTGTTCTATGAGGCTCATGTCAGCTCCGGGAATTGATGCGTGCCGCCCGAGAGGGGCAGGGGTTGGTGCCACAGGACATCCGTCAGGCGGATCGGGCGGTAGAGATGAGGGAACAACTGTCCGCCGCGCGAGGGCTCCCAGACGAGGCGGTCGAGGGTGTCGGTGTCGAGCGCGAGCAGGACCAGACCGTTTTCGCCAGCGAAATGTTTGGCTGCGGTTTCACGGGCCTGAGCCGCAGTCGAGAAATGGATATAGCCGTCCGCCACATCGACGGGGGCCCCGAGGGTTTCGCCCTGTGTCTGAAGATCGGACCACTCGGCGGCGCGGAAGAGTTTATAGATCAGCATGGCGATGGTCATGCCGTTCGCCGCGACTTTGGTCAAGGGTGCGTCAATTTTCAGCGGCAGGTGACAAGCCACTGTCACATCCGTCACGTAATGCCAGTGATGCAACCGTAGGGTTTGACTCGTTGGTCAAACCTTTTCAGACTGCCGCTATTCAACTTGGGAGTATCCGATATGATCCGCCGTATTCTTGCGTCGAGCTGTGCTTTGGCGATGACCGCCGGGACAGCGATGGCTGACTATTCGCTGACGATCCTGCATACCAACGATTACCATGACCGGCACGAACCGGTCAGCCAGTATGATTCGACCTGTGCCGCCGATGCCAATGCCGCGGGCGAATGTTTTGGCGGCACCGCCCGTCTGGTGACGGCTGTGGCTGCGGCCCGTGCGCGCGCCGAAAACTCGATCCTCGTGGATGGCGGCGACCAGTTTCAGGGCACGCTGTTCTATACCTTCTACAAGGGCACGATGACCGCCGAGTTCATGAACCTCTTGGGCTATGACGGCATGACCGTGGGCAACCACGAATTCGACGATGGCCCCGAAGTTCTGCGCGGATTTATGGACGCGGTGGAGTTCCCGGTCCTGATGTCGAACGCCGATGTCAGCGCCGAGCCGCTGCTGGCGGACAAACTGGCCAAGTCGGCTGTCATCGAGAAGGGCGGCGAAAAGATCGGCCTGATCGGTCTGACGCCCGAGGATACCGACGAGTTGGCCAGCCCCGGTGAGAACGTGACCTTTAGCGATCCTGTTGCCGCCGTTCAGGGTGAAGTGGACAAGTTGACCGCCGAAGGTGTGAACAAGATCATCGTGCTGTCCCACTCTGGCTATAAGGTCGATCAGGCGGTTGCGGCTGGCACCACCGGCGTTGACGTGATCGTTGGCGGCCATACCAACACCCTCTTGGGCGATATGGAGGGGGCCGAAGGTCCGTATCCGACGATGGTCAATGGTGTCGCGATCGTTTCGGCCTATGCCTATGGCAAATATCTGGGCGAGCTGAACGTGACCTTTGACGATGCCGGTGTGATCACCTCTGCCGCTGGTCAGCCGCTGCTCATTGATGCCAGCGTCGAGGAAAACGCCGATGTTCTGGCGCGTATTGCCGAGCTGGCGGTCCCGCTGGAGGAAATCCGCAACAAGGTGGTTGCCGAGACCGCAACGGAAATCGTCGGTGTGCGCGAAGACTGCCGCGCCCGTGAATGTGCGATGGGTAGCCTGATCGCCGATGCGATGCTGGCGCGCGTGGCCGATCAGGGCGTCCAGATTGCCATCCAGAACGGTGGCGGTATCCGCGCCTCGATCGACGCGGGTGAGGTCACCATGGGCGAGGTTCTGACGGTGTTGCCGTTCCAGAACACGCTGTCGACCTTCCAGGTGACGGGCGATGTGATGGTGGCGGCGCTGGAAAACGGTGCCAGCCAGATGGAAGAGGGCGCAGGCCGGTTCCCGCAGGTGGCAGGTATCAGCTTTACTGTTGATCCGTCAAAACCGGCGGGCGAGCGGATTTCCGACGTGATGGTCGGTGGTGCGCCGATTGATCCGGCTGCGACCTACGGTGTTGTGTCCAACAACTATGTGCGCAACGGCGGTGACGGCTATGGCATGTTCAAGGACGCTGCCAATGCCTATGACTATGGTCCCGATCTGGCCGATGTTCTGGCCGAATATCTGGCCAGCATGTCGCCCTTTACCCCCTACACCGACGGCCGCATCACCGTTGTTGGTGAATAATCCTTAGGCCCGACAAACAAACGGCCCTCGCATCTGATTGCGGGGGCCGATTTGTTTGCTGGGCTAGCGTTTGATCTTCATCCGGTCCATTTCAGCGGTGATTGGCACAAACTCGTGGTCATCTCCCTGCGGCAGGCGGAAGGGCCCGTTCGACCAGTCGGCGGCGCGCCACGCGGCCTTGGCCTCTTCGATCCGGTCCGGGTCCGAATGCACAAAGTTCCACCAGATGTAGCGCGGCCCGTTCAGCGTCGCCCCGCCAAGCGTCATGAACCGTGCGCCCGCCTCGCCCGCGGTGACGGTAATCGCGTCGCCGGGCCGGAATACCATCATTTGTCCTGCGTTATAGGTGTCTCCGGCGATGATCACACTGCCGGTCATGATGTGCAGCCCGCGATCCTCGTGGGTGTCGGGCAGGGGCAGCTTGGCCCCCGCGGCCAAGGTGACATCGGCATAGAAAAGCTCGGACTGCATCGTAACCGGCGAGGCAGCGCCCCAAGCCGTCCCGAGGATCAGCCGCACCTCTGCGCCGCCATCGGTCAGCACCGGCAGGCTGTCGCGGCCGTGATGTTCAAAGGCGGCGGGCAGATCTTCGCGGCCTTCGGGCAGGGCAATCCACGTTTGAACGCCGAACAGGCTCTGCGGCGCGGCGCGGGTCTGCGGGGTGCTGCGTTCGGAATGGGTCACGCCAGCCCCGGCCAACATCCAGTTCACCGCGCCGGGGGTGATCATTTGACGGCTGCCTGTGCTGTCGCGATGTTCGAATTCGCCCTGATAAAGATAGGTAACGGTGCCAAGTCCGATATGCGGGTGTGGGCGCACGTCCAGCCCCTGATCGGTCAGCAACTCTGCCGGGCCGATCTGGTCGAAAAAAATGAACGGTCCGACCATCTGCCGTTTGGGTGCGGGCAGGGCGCGGCGGACCTCAAACCCGCCGATGTCCCGCGCACGGGGGACAATCAGCGTGTCGATCAGGCTTTCGGGGTTCTGGCTCATGGCGGTCTCCTGTGTTGGGACCAATATAGGTCGGCGCAGCGCCGTTGTATCGCGCAGCCCCGCACAACCGCTTTGCGCTGACAGACAACAGGCCTTATGATTGCGGCCATGGATCATCCGCTCATCGACCTTATCAATGCCAAAATCGCGCAGGCCGAAGCCGAAGGCGCGTTCGACAACCTGCCCGGCGCTGGGCAGCCCCTGCCTGACTGCGACGATCCGGAAAATGCGCTGCTGAACCGGCTGATCCGCGAAAACGGTGCGGTGCCAGAGTTTGTCAGCCTGTCGCGCGAGCTGCAAAAGCTGCGCAGCGACCTGCTGGAAACCACCGACCGGACCCTGCGCACCCAGATGCTGCGGGACATGTCGATGCTGGAGGCGCGGATCGATATCGCAAAACGGGCCTATAGCCGCTGATGTGTGGTCGGATGGCGATCACCCTGCCGCACGAGGCGATGGCGCAGTTGTTCGAGGCCGCTCCGGCCAATGACCTGCCGCCGCAAGAGGCGAATTACAACGTCTGTCCCACGACCACGATTTCCGTTGCCACCAGCGCCGATGGCGTCCGGCATCTGCGTCCGATGCGCTGGGGCTTTGTCCCGTCGTGGTACAAGGAACCGACCGGCGGGCCGCTGTTGATCAACGCCCGGTCTGAAACCATCGCGGAAAAGCCCGCCTTTCGCGAGGCATGCCGGCAACGGCGCTGCCTGATCGCGGCGGACGGGTTTTATGAATGGAAGCGGGCAGAGGGTCAGACACCGCAGCCCTATTATGTCACGCGCTCTGATGGTGCGCCGATGGTGTTCGGCGGGATCTGGCAGGACTGGAGGCCGGACCGGCTATCGACCTGCGCGATTGTGACGTGCGACGCAAATGCCGACATGGCGCCGATCCACGACCGTCTGCCGATCATCCTCGAGCCCGAGGTTTGGCCGCTCTGGCTGGGCGAGGCGGGCCATGGTGCCGCCCGTCTGATGCGCCCGGCCGCCCCCGGTGTGATCTCGCTGCGCCGGGTCAGCACCGCTGTGAATTCCAATCGCGCCAGCGGCCCTGAGTTGATCGAGCCGCTGATCGAAGACGACTGATCACTCTTCGTATTCGAACGCGAGGGTGTCCAGCTTTTCGATGTCCTCCACCGGCTCATCAAAACTAAAAGCCCCGATGATTTTCGAGCTAAAGCTCGAATAGAATTCCAGCACTGTGTCGGTCTCGATCTGGAGCAGGTAGGTTTCGCCATGTGCCAGCGTCGGCGTTTGCCAGTCCGGCGTTGTTTCGCCGGATCGTAATACCGCCCGAACGCTCCGAGAGGCTTCGGCCTGATTGTTAAAGATGACCTTTTCGCCCGCGTGGACGTAGGTCACCATCGGAAAGATGCCATAGTCGGTGATGACGATGATCTGGCGTTCGGTGTTTTCCGAATCCGCCCACACCGAGGGGGCCAGACTGGCAGCGACGATCGCGGTTAGAACTGTTCTGCGGAGCACCTGCACGAATCCTTTTTCGGTATGACCCGGTTTCCGGGCGTTTGATCATGGCCTAAGCGCGGTTTGGGGCGGAAATATGGTGCGGATTGGGCGGTTTTCGCGGTGGTTGCAGGGGGTTGAACTTCCCCTACAGGTTGGCCTATATGGTCCTACACAGCGCGGGTGTTGTGTAATGGTAAGACCTCAGCCTTCCAAGCTGATGACACGGGTTCGATTCCCGTCACCCGCTCCAATCCCCCTGATCATCGTTTCGTAACGCCAGCCTCGCACGGGGACAGCGCCGTTTTCGGCCAGATGTTCTTGAGAACGTCGTGTTGCGTGGCTATCTGACAGTGCACAACGTCGGAGTGGACATGGCCAAGGCACCAACATCGAATGATCAGGACCGCGCGTCCTCGAAACGTCTGTCGGCGCTGGGCGGTCTGTGGCCGTTTATCCGGCCCTATCGCGGCATGTTGATCGCGGCCTTTCTCGCGCTGACGGCGACGGCGCTGGTGTCCTTGGTGATGCCCTTGGCAGTGCGGCAGGTCGTCGATAATTTCCAAGGCGGGGCCTCTGCGATCCTGAACCAGTATTTCGGCTTGGCCCTGGTCATTGTCGCGCTCTTGGCGGCGGGGACGGCGATCCGGTACTATCTGGTGACGCGGCTGGGAGAACGGGTGGTATCCGACATCCGCGAGGCGGTGTTTGACCGGATGATCGGCATGTCGCCAGCGTTCTATGAACGGATCATGACCGGCGAGGTGCTCAGCCGGATCACCACCGACACCACACTGATCCTCTCGGTGATCGGGTCCTCGGTTTCGGTGGCGCTGCGAAACGTGTTCATCTTTTTCGGTGGCCTGATATTGCTGCTGCTGACCTCTGCCAAATTGACGGGGCTGGTGCTGTTGATTGTTCCGGCGGTGATCGTCCCGATTGTGGTTTTGGGGCGGCGTCTGCGACGTCTGGGCAAAGAAAACCAGGACTGGATCGCCAGTTCCTCCGGCTCTGCCTCCGAAGCGCTTTTGTCGGTGCAAACCGTTCAGGCCTTTACCCAAGAGGGGCCTGTCCGGCAGAAATTCCGTACTGTGACCGAGGCGAGCTTTGACTCGGCCCAGCGGCGCATCCTGACCCGCGCCGTTATGACGATGATTGTGATTTTCCTGATTTTTTCAGGGGTTGTCGGGGTTCTGTGGGTTGGCGCGCGCGACGTGGCGCTGGGCACCATGTCGATCGGCGAATTGGTGCAATTCGTGATTTACGCCGTGATGGTCGCCGGGGCCGTTGGCGCCCTGACTGAAATCTGGGGCGAATTGCAGCGGGCCGCCGGGGCGACAGAGCGCCTGGTCGAACTCTTGGGCACCACCGACACCGTGACCGAGGGACCCACGCCGACGCCGGCGCCGGACATGGCCAGCGGCGAAATCCGGTTTGACAATGTGACCTTCTACTATCCGACGCGTCCGGGCACAGCGGCGCTGGACGGGGTGTCGTTCACGATCGCGCCGGGGGAAACCGTCGCGCTGGTCGGGCCGTCAGGGGCAGGCAAATCCACGGTGATCCAGTTGCTCCAGCGGTTCTATGATCCGGCACTGGGGGCAATTCGCATGGGCGGCGTTGATCTGCGGGACATGAGCCGCGCCGATTTCCGCCGTCAGATTGCCCTCGTGCCGCAGGATTCGGTGATCTTTGCCGATACCGCCCGCGAAAACATCCGCTTTGGCCGACCCGATGCCACCGATGCCGAGGTCGAGAGTGCCGCCCGCGCCGCTGCCGCGCACGAGTTTCTGACCGCGCTGCCGCAGGGCTATGACACCTATGTCGGCGAACGCGGGCTGATGCTGTCGGGCGGGCAGAAACAGCGGATCGCCATCGCACGCGCCATCCTGCGCGACGCGCCGATCCTGCTCTTGGACGAGGCGACCAGCGCCCTCGATGCCGAGAGCGAGCGGTTGGTTCAGGCGGCGGTGGACGATCTGTCCCGCGACCGCACGACCCTGATCGTGGCGCACCGGCTAGCGACGGTGAAAAAGGCGGACCGCATCATCGTGTTTGAAAACGGGCAGATCGCCGCGCAGGGGACCCATGACGATCTGGTGGCGCAAGGCGGGCTCTACGCGCGGCTGGCGCGACTGCAATTCACCGAAGGTGTCGCAGCGGAATAATTCCGTATCGTTGCGTAAGACTTGCGTCAAATCGCCGTTTTTCACAGGGTGGTCCGATAAGGAAAGCGCTGCCAAAGCGCATGGGAGGAGTTGGAGACATGACCTACGCAACGCTTGCGGACCGTGCCGCCATTGAAAACGAGACGCCGTGGTCGGACCGGAATATGCCCGTGACGACCTATCAGCAACTGACCAAGACCATGGAGGCGCATGGCGGTCGGCCGGCGATCACGTTCCAGCTCTTGTCGGATCCGAAATCGAAATCCGAAACCCTGTCGTGGCGGGAACTGCACGAACAGGTCTGTCAGACGGCAAACCTGTTCCGCTCGCTGGGCATTGGCGAAAACGACGTTGTCGCCTATCTGTTGCCGAACAGCACCGAAACCATCCTGACCTATCTGGGCGGCCAGATCGCGGGCGTTGTGAACCCGATCAACCCGCTGTTGGATGCCGAACACATCGCCGGGATTTTGCGGGACACCGGGGCCAAGGCTCTGGTCACGCTCAAGGCCTTTCCGAAAACCGATATCGCACAAAAGGCGGCGCAGGCCGTCGCCATGGCGCCAAACGTCAAAACCGTGGTCGAGGTCGATCTGGTCCGGCATCTGTCCGGCCTGAAAAAGCTGATCGTGCCGCTGATCCGTCCCAAGGTCGAGGTGACTCACAGCGCGGCGGTGATCGATTTCACATCCTCGGTGGCCCGTCAGCCGCGCAAATTGACCTTTGCCGACAGCACAGGCGACCGCGTTGCCGCGCTGTTCCATACCGGTGGCACCACCGGCCTGCCCAAGGTCGCGCAGCACCGTTATTCCGGCATCATCTACAACGCATGGCTGGGTGCGCGTCTGCTGTTCAAGGAAACCGACGTCCAGATTTGCCCGCTGCCGATGTTCCATGTCTTTGCGGCAATCGTGTCGCTGGGGGCCTCGCTCGGCTCCGGGGCGCAGGTGGTGTTTCCGACGCCCGCAGGCTATCGCGGCGACGGCGTGTTTGACAATTTCTGGAAGCTGGTCGAACGCTACAAGGTGACGTTCATGATCACCGTTCCCACCGCGATTGCCGCGCTGATGCAGCGTCCGGTGAATGCGGATATTTCTTCGCTGAAACTGGCGTTCTGCGGCTCGGCCCCGCTGCCTGTCGAACTTTACCGCCGTTTCGAAGAGGCGGCCAAGGTCACCATCTGCGAAGGCTATGGTCTGACCGAGGCCACCTGTCTGGTGTCGATCAACCCGCCCGATGGCCAAAAGAAAATCGGCTCTATCGGCTTTCCGTTCCCCTACACCGACGTCAAGATCATGGATCACGTCACCCATGAGGAATGCGCCACAGATGTGATCGGTGAAATCTGCGTGTCCAATCCCGGCGTGTCGATGGGCAGCACCTATACCGAGGCCGCGAAAAACAAGGATCTCTATTACCCCGGTCCGCTGTCGCAAACGCAATATCTGCGCACAGGCGATCTGGGCCGCATCGACGCCGACGGCTATGTCTGGATCACGGGCCGGGCCAAGGATCTGATCATCCGGTCGGGTCACAACATCGACCCCGCCGAAATCGAGGAGGCACTTGCCGGTCATCCCGCCGTCGCCTTTGCCGGGGCCATCGGTCAGCCGGACAGCTATGCGGGCGAATTGCCCTGCGCCTATGTCGAACTGGTCAAGGATGCCACCGTCACCGTCGAAGAGCTGCTAACCTTTGCCAAGGACCGCATCCACGAACGTGCCGCCCATCCCAAACATCTGGAAATCCTGCCCGAATTGCCGAAAACCGCTGTCGGCAAGATCTTTAAGCCCGATCTGCGCAAATTGGCGATCAAGCGCGTCTACAACGCCGCGCTGGCCGAGGCAGGGCTGGCCGTGCAGGTCACCGATGTGATCGAGGACAAAAAGCTGGGACTCGTCGCCTGTGTGGCACAGGCCGACGGCGTGACCGAAGATCAGGTCGCCACCGTTCTGGGCGCCCACACCCGTCCGTGGCGTTGGGCCTAGAGCCCCAAGGCCGATAGATCAGGCCCCGTCGGGACAATCCCGGCGGGGTTTAGCGCCGCGATACTGTAATAACCGGCCTTGATGTGGTCGATTTTCACCGTATCGCGTACACCCGGCACATCCAGACCCCGCCGGACATAGGCCGATAGAAACGGATAGTCGGCCAGTCGCCGCAGATTGCATTTGAACAGCCCGTGATAGGCAGCGTCAAAGCGGATCAGGGTGACAAAGGCGCGAATATCGCTCTCGGTGAACGTGGCGCCCAGCAGCCAGTCCCGCCCATCTGACAGACGGCTCTCCAGCTGGTCCAGAGCGTCGAACACATCGCGCACGGCCTCATCATAGGCGATCTGCGTGGTGGCAAAGCCAGCCCGATAGACCCCGTTGTTCAGTCGCGGATACATCCAGTCATTCAGCGCGTCGATCTGCGCGGCTAGGTCTGCCGGGTAGAGGTCAGGCCCGCTGGCCAAGTCGCCAAAATCGCTGTTCAATATTCGCAGGATATCGGCGCTCTCGTTGTTGACCAAAGTGCCGGTGACCTTGTCCCACAGCACCGGCACCGTGGCGCGTCCGTTTACCGTCGGGTCGGCGCGCGTATAGAGTTCATGCAGATACCGCGCGCCAAATAGATGATCCTCGCTCGCGCCGTCGAACCCGCCAAAGGCCCAGCCCTGCGGCGTCAGCCGCGGTCCTACCACGCTGACGGAAATGACATCCCTTAGCCCCTTTATCTGACGTGCCATCAGAACCCGCGAGGCCCAGGGGCAGATATACGCCACATAGAGATGATAGCGGCCTGCCTCGGCAGGGTGATCCGCCGTCCCGATCCGGTGACGAAAACTGCTGATCTGACGGACGAACTCGCCCTTGTCGTCCTTGGCCTGAACAGGCTGCCAGGCTTCGGTCCAAACGCCATTCACCAGCATCGCGGCCTCCTTTTGGGTCAGAAGACGGGGCCGGAATGATCCGGCCCCGTCTTTGGCTTAGTCTTTGACGGCCCACAGACCGCCGCCCAGCAGCGCCTGAACCCCCATCACGACGGCCCAGAATGCCGGATATTCCCAGCCGCCACCGGCGTTCGAGAAAAAGAACCCGGCCGCGCCATGGCCAAAAACCGCCGCGCCCAGAAGTACCGGGATCATCACCAGCGACACATAGCGGGTATAGGCTCCGGCGATCAGGGCAATCCCGCCCAGAAGTTCGACAACGATGGTGATATAGGCCAAGAAGCCGGGCAGGCCGATCGACTGGAAATATCCGGCAGTGCCCGCAGGCGTAAAGACCGAAATTTTCAGCCATGCGTGCAGGACAAACAGCACGCCCGTGGTCACCCGCAGGATCAGCGCGGCGGTTTGCGTCGCATCAAAGGAGATACGGGTATTGGTAGAGGTAGCAGTCATTGGTGCAGTCCTTAGCAGAGGAATAAAACTGCACCCCCTTATGTCGAAATTCCGTGATGGAGATAATCATGTAATTTGGCAAGTTATTCGTTCCAAAATGGAACTTATGACCGTGCCCAAGGCGCCGGATCAAAGGCCTTGGCCAGATAGTCCACCAGCACCCGGACCTTGACCGCCAGATGCCGCCCCGCCGGATAGAGGGCGTAGACCGAAAACGGCGGCGCAGCGTGATCGCATAAAATCCGCTCCAACTGCCCCTTTGCCAGCGCGTCATAGGCCACAAAGTCCGGACCATAGGCGATCCCGTGGCCCGCAATTGCCGCCTCGCAACAGGCCTCGGCATCGGAAAAACTCAACCTGCCCTTGATGCTCACGCTTTCCGAATTGGCAAACTCCCAGCGATGTGGGTCACGAAAATTCCGATCAACGATGCAGCGATGACCGCTCAGGTCCCCCGGGACCTGCGGTGTTCCATGCGCCGTCAAATACTGCGGCGATGCGACGGCGATGATCTGCGCAGTGCAGAGCTTGCGCCCGATCAGGCTGCTGTCAGCCGGGCGCCCCACGCGGATCGCGGCATCGAACCCTTCGTCAACCAGATTGACCAGCCGATCGCTGAAATCGACCTCGAGGTCGATCTCGGGATACCGCGCGGCAAACTCCAGCAAAACCGGCGTCAGTTGCATCGCGCCAAAGGTTCGCGGAGCGGTCAGCCGCAGTCGCCCACGCGGAGCATCACTGGCATCTTCGATGCTCTGGTCCAGCGCTTCCAGATCATCCAGCAGCGGACGAAGCCGGTCGAAATAGCCTTGCCCGACCGCTGTCGGGGTGACCGCCCGCGTAGTCCTGTTCAATAGCCGCGCGCCCAGTTCGGCCTCCAGCCGCGCCACCAGTTTCGAGGCCTGCCCGGCGCTGGTGCCCTGCTTTTGTGCTGCCGCCGCAAAGCTGCCGGTTTCCATCACGGCCACAAACATCCTCGCGCAGGTCAACCTGTCCATGCGTTACTCCTTGCAGAGCCCTGCTTTCATCTTTCCCCAAATACCTCCGCCGGAGGCCTCGGTCCGGCGCAGCCGGACCGATCTCCTATTCTGCGGCCTGGCGCAGGACCGGGGCTTCTGGCGCGGGCTCGACCCAGAGAATATCGGGCACCTTGCTGCGCTTGGCGGCGCGGGCCAGGGCCCAGTCGCGGGCCGCGCGGCTTCCGCGACCCATGGAGAGCCGCGCCAGCAATCGGCCCAGCCACAGGGCGTAGGTCCCCACCCAGATCCGCAGCGCCAGCATTGCGGGGGTAAAGATCAGCGTCAGTACCGTCGCGATCCCCAGCCCGAACACCACCGCCGTCGCCAGCTGTTTCCACCACAGCGCCGTCGGGCTGTCGATGGAATAGCCGCCGTTGACGAAATCGAGGCTGAGACCGAACATCATCGGCGCGAGGCCCGCCATTGTCGTCAGCGTGGTCAGCAGAACCGGGCGAATGCGGTCCTCGGCGGTGCGGATGATCGCCTCGAGACGCGGCATAAAGCGCAGGTATTCCTGATAGGTGTCGATCAGTACGATGTTGTTGTTCACCACGATCCCGGCCAGCGCGACGATGCCCGTCCCGGTCATGATGATCGAAAACGCCTGATCCATCACCAGCATCCCGACCAGCACCCCCGCCGTTGACAGCACCACCGCCAAGAGCACCAGAACCGAGTTGTAGAAGCTGTTGAACTGCGCCAGCAGGATGATGAACATCAGCATCAGCGCCGCCGAGAACGCCTGCCCGAGGAACGCAGAGCTTTCGGCTTGGTCCGCCATATCGCCCGCCCATTCGAAACTGATTCCGGCGGGCAGGATGTCAGAACCGGTCAACCATGCCTCGATCGCGGCGATGCGTTCGTTGCCGTTCACCACCTCGCGGGTCAACTGGCCCGAGTCGATACCGTTCTGCTGTTCCGACGTGACATCCTCTTCGGCGAGGATCGTGCTCTCGCCCGTCTCCGGATCGGTGAGCTTGATCAATCCGGTCGCCACGCCCGCCTTGATGTCGAAATACCGCTTTTGATCGATCCGGTCGATTTGCGCCAGTTTCGGCACCGCCGTCCGGGTGACAAAGTTCGACAGCGGCACAAGACCCGCGGTGGTGCGGATTTTCAAACTGTCGAGGGTCGAGAGCACGCGGTCCTCTTCGGGCAGGCGCACGCGGATTTCGATTTCCTCGTCGGAACTGTCGACCCGCATGGTGTCGAGCATGACGCCGCGCGTCACCAACTGCACCATTGCGCCGACGGTTGCCACATCCGCACCAAAGCGACCTGCCTTTTCCACATCGACCTTGATCTCCCAGTCGATGCCGGGCAGGGGGCGGCTGTCCTCGATCTGGATCAGCCCCGGCAATTGGTCAAACGCGGTCCGCACGTTTTGCGTCGTGGCCAGCAATTCGTCCCAGTTGTCGCCCTTGAGCCGTAGATGCACCGGCTTGGTCGAGGCTGGCCCCATCGCGAGGTTCAGGGTCTCTGTCCGGATGCCCGGGATCTGGTCCAGCCGTGATTGCAGCGCGGCCATCACGGCATTGCCGTCCAGATCGGCAAGGTCAAAGCCATTGGCCCGCGCGTAATCGTCGCGATCCTCCCACGGGACCAGTTCCAGCTGTAGCTGGCCGATGGCGTCGCGCGGGCTCTCGGCCCCTGCGGTGTTCTGGTTCAGACCACCGGCCCCGGCAAAGGCGAAGACGCTGCCGACGCCGGGGGTGGTGAGGGCGACCTCTTCGGCCTGACGGACCAGATCGTCCTTTTCTTCCAGGCTGAGGTTGCCGCGCGCCTGAACATAGACGATGGCCTGTTCCGGCTCGGTCTCGGTAAAGAATTCGACGCCGTTGTTGTTCTTGCCGAAATAGCTGAAGGTCATCATCACAAAGCCGCCGATCATCGCGATGGTGACAAGCGGCATGACCGGATTGGCAACGATGCCCCAGATGGTCCAGCCGAACCAGCTCCGCCGATAGCCCGCGTTCACCTTGGTCGCGCGGCGGGCGATCTGCACCGATCCCAGCGTGATCGACAGCGCTACCGCGCCCATGGCGAACATCACCAGTCCGGGCAGGGCATCGGTCAGTCCTTGGGTCTGGACGGCGGTGCCGCTCAGGTAGCCGGGGTTCAGCGCGGTCATCAGTCCCGCAAAGGCCAGGAGCCCCGCAGGGACCACCAGAACCGCCCGCACCATCCACGGCAGTCGCGCCGACAGCGCATCGGAAACACGGCCAAAAATCCGGCTGGTGCGACCCAGAACGCCGCCCATCACGGGCATGTAGATCAGGGCCACGATCAACGAGGCCGAGAGCACGAAAATCAGCGTGACCGGCAGCATGCCCATGAACTGGCCCGGCACGCCCGGCCAGAACAGCATCGGCAGAAACGCGCAGAGCGTCGTCGCCGTCGAAGAGATCACCGGCCAGAACATCCGTTTGGCGGCCTCGGTATAGGCGGTCATCGGGCCTGCGCCCTCGGCGATGCGTTTGTCGGCGTATTCCACCACGACGATCGCGCCATCCACCAGCATCCCCACCGCGAGGATCAGGCCGAACATCACGATATTGGAAATCGTTACGTCCATAATCCCCAAGAGCAGGAACGCCAGCAGGAACGAGGTCGGAATCGAGAACCCGACCAACAGGGCAGAGCGGGTCCCGAGAGAGGCCAGCACCACGATCATCACCAGCGCAATGGCGGTTAGCACCGATCCTTCGAGTTGGGACACCATCGAGGCGACGGTCCGGCTCTGGTCGTTCGAGGTGCCGACCTGCACGGCCGCGCGCAGTTCCTCGGGCCATGCGGCATGCGCCTCGTCCACAACGCGGCGGACCTCTGCGGCGGTGTCGATCAGGTTGAACCCTCGCGCCTTGACCACCTGAAGCGCCACCGTCGTGACGCCGTCAAAGCGGGCGGTCGAGGTGCGATCCTCGAACGTCAGACGGATTTCTGCCAGATCGCCCAGGGTGACCACACGGTCGCCGTTGGTTTTGACCGGCAGATCGTAGACATCCTGCGGGTTATCGAACGAGGACGGGATTTTGACCGAGAACGTGCCTTGCGCGGTCTCCACCTCGCCCGCGGCGATCAGCAGGTTGTTGGCGGTGACGACATTGATCAATTCTCCTGCGGTGACGTTATAGGCCTCTAGCCGCAGGGGATCGATCTGGACCTCCAGCATTTCATCGCGCTGGCCCGTCAGATTGGCCGAGAGCACCGCGTCGATGGATTCCAGTTGGTCCTGCAGGTCCTTGGCGACGCGGATCAGGGTCCGTTCGGGAACATCGCCGGTCAGGTTGACGATGATGATCGGAAATTCGGAAAAGTTGATCTCGTTGATCGAATACTGCTCGGCGCCGTTGGGGAATTTCGACTGGGCGCTGTTCATCGCGTCGCGCACATCGGCCATGGTCCGGGTTTTATCCCAGCCAAAGTCGAATTCCATCGCCACACCCGCATAGCCTTCGGAGGCGACAGAGCTGAGCGACTTTAGACCGTCCAGATCGGCGAGTTCGGTCTCCATCGGTTTGACCAGCAGAGTTTCCGAGTCAGCCGCTGAAATGCCGGGGAAGGGGACCGACACGAACAAGGCCGGGATTTCGATATCCGGCTCGCCCTCTTTGGGCAGGCTGACATAGGCCACCGCCCCGGCGATCACCGACAGGACGATAAAGGCAATTACCATCCGCGCCCGCTGCGCGGCCCAATCGATCATGCCAGTCATAGCGCGGCCTCGCGGTAGGTCGGGTCAACGACAACGCCGCTAGTCACATATTCCTGACCGATGACGATCACCGACAGATCGTCGGGCAGGCCCGTGACCCAGATGCCGTCCACGGTGTCGCGGACCACCTCGACCGGCGCAAAGCCGACGACATTGTCGCCATCCAGCGTGCGCAGGCCCAGCGTGCCCTCGTCATCGAGTGTCAACGCCGACTGCGGGATCAGGTGGGCCTTTTGCCCGTCGGTGCCGATGATGATTTCGGCAGTCTGGCCGTCGCGGATCGACAGGTCCGAGTTCGGTACCTCGACCTCGACCCGGAAGGTTCGGGTGGTTTCATCGGCAGAGCGCGACAGGAACGTCACCTCGCCGCGCACCTCTTGACCAGAGGCGAGCCGCGCCCCCGCCGGGGCGCCAACCGTGACGCGGGCAACTTCGGTTTCGGGGACAAAACCGACCAGTTTCACCGGGTCGAGCTGGATAATCGTTGCGCAGGCGCCGCCGGTAGACAGGAACGTCCCCAGTTCTGCCGCATCGGTTTCCAGCAGACCGGCAAAGGGCGCGGTGATCGCGGTTTTGCTCAGTTCCTGTTCCGCGGTCTCGACGGTGGCTTTGGCGCTGGTGATCGCGGCCTCGGCACTCGCCAGACCACTGCGGGCGGCCTCCAGCCCGGCCTGTGCGGCCTCATACGCGGCCTCGGCCCCGACCAGACGGGTCGTCGAGGCGTAACCGTCCGCTGACAGCGTGCGGGCTGCGGTCAGGTTGACCTCTGCCTCGCGGATCGCGGCCTCAGCCTGTGCCTGCGCGGCCATGGCCTGCGGGACGCCTGCCTCTGCCTGCGCCAGACGGGCGCGGGCCTCGGCCAGTTGCGCCTCTCGTGTGCCTAGGTCGATCTGGCAGAGCACATCGCCTGCCTCGACATGGCTGCCCTTGCGCAGCGGCTCCGAGATGACCTGACCAATGGTTTCGGCGCGGACCTCGACCTGACGGGCGGCCTCGGTCCGGCCACGCACGACGATCGCATTTTCAATTTCGCGAGAGGTGGACTGGATCGCGACGACCTTGATCAGCGGCACTTGGACTTCATTAGCCGCCGCTTCGGTCTGCTGGTCCGGAGCGGCTTGGGCAAAGGCCAAGAGGCGATCCCGATCGGCCACCAGAAAATACAGGAACCCGGTCACAGCAGTGGCAGTCACGATTGGCATTAAACGCATTTTGTCCTCATTCGTCCGTCACAACAGGCACAGGCGCGCCGTCATGCGGCGCGTTCCGGTCAATCTCTACCGTGGTATACGCTAAACCATGTGGTTTAGATGACTAATAATTGTGTCTATTGCCATTGGGCAACAGCTTTGAACGGCGATGTTATCGGGCAGGGGACTTGGCAACGGGGCCAACGACACGCTAAGACGGTCCAAAGAGGAACATCCAAAGCCGTTTTTCGGCATGAGAGCAGCATGAGCAATAACGAGAGCTTTATCGACGAAGTCACCGACGAGGTCCGCCGCGACCATCTTTTCGGGCTGCTGAAACGGTACGGATGGATCGGTGTGGTTGGCGTTGTGGCCTTGGTCGGTGTGACGGCCTTTGTCGAATATCGCAGCACTCAGGCCGAAAACGCGGCCCGGGCGGCTGGCGATGCCATTCTGTCGGCCCTGAAAGAAAACGAACCCGGTGCCCGCGTCACCGCCCTGAACGATTTGCCGACTTCGGTCGCGCAATTGATGCTGGTCGGGTCGGCTGCGGTCTCTGCCGGGGATCGCGATGCGGCGATTGCGGCCTACACCAGCCTGTCGCAACTGGCGGATGTCGATCAGATCTACCGTGACATCGGCGCGTTCAAGGCGATTTTGCTGCAGGAAACCACGATGGCTCCGGCCGACCGCATTGCCGCATTGGACAGCCTGACCCAACCGGGCCAGCCGCTGCGGCTGTTGGCTCTGGAACAGGTCGGTGTCGCGCAGGCGCAGGCCGCCGATGTCGAGACGGCGCTGGCGACCCTGAATACCATTTTGCAGGACGCCGAAGTGACCCGTGGCCAAGTGGAACGTGTCCAGTCGTTGATCGTCGCCCTGGGCGGCGACGTCGCCACGAACTAAGCAGGAGGCGGGGCCGTGACCAAACAGCTATTGCTCGGATCTGGGTTGGCACTTGCCTTGTTGGCCGGATGCTCTCCCAAAGAGGTGATCTTGCCGGGGGAACGGCTGGATCTGCGCGATGGCCTCGCTTCGGCTGCGGTTACAGAGGTCAACACCACGCGCGCCCTCAACGCAGGGGCGCCTGTGGCGAATGCCGACTGGGCACAGATCGGCGGCAACGCCCAGCACCTGATGCCGCATCCGGCGCTGGCAACGAGCCCGCAGCTGGCCTTTGTCGCGGACATTGGTCGCGGTGACACCCGTCATGGCCGCCTGAGCATTGATCCCGCCGTCGCGGGCGGTGTGGTCTACACCATCGACTCCGAGGCGCAACTGGTCGCGACCTCCACGGCTGGCGCCCGGCTCTGGGCGGTGTCTATGGTCCCTGCCGGAGAAACCGTCACCGGCATCGGCGGCGGCATCGCCATTGATGGCGGCGTGGTCTATGCCACCACCGGCTTTGGCGAAGTCTGGGCGCTGGATGCGGCCACTGGCGCTGTGCTGTGGCGGCAGGATCTGAACGCCGCAGGGGCCTCGGCTCCGACGGTGGCGGGCAATGACCTCTTTGTCGTGGCCCGCAACGGTCGTGGCTGGGCCATCGATAAGGCCACGGGCCAAACCCGCTGGACCGTCACGGGCGCAGGCTCGGTTTCGCAATTCGGCGCATCTGCTCCGGTCGCAGTATCTGGCGATACCGTCGTGTTTCCGTTTGATTCTGGCCAACTGGTCGCGACCTACCGCAACGGCGGCACGCGCAAATGGTCCTCGGCGGTGGTCGGGGACCGCATCGGTCGCCCGGTCGGTGTGATGTCGGGCGTGTCGGGCGCGCCGGTGCTGTCGGGTCAGACTGTCTATGCCGCCAACGCCACCGGGCAGATGTCCGCCTTTGATCTGCGGACGGGCCAGATCCGCTGGACCGCCGACGAAGGCGCGGTCGGCCAGATGTGGGTTGCTGGCGGATCGATCTTTGCGGTCAATGATATCAACCAGTTGATCCGTCTGGACGCAGAAAACGGGGCGGTCATCTGGCGGGTCGCCCTGCCGGATCTGATCGAGAAACGCTTTGGCCGTTCCCGCGGCGCGGTTGCGCATTACGGGCCGGTTCTGGCCGGGGGACAGGTCATCGTTGCCTCTTCGGACGGGCAACTGCGGCTGTTCGATCCGGTGTCGGGCGCACAGACCGGCGCGGTTTCGCTGGCCAAGGGCGCGGCCAGCGCCCCCGTCGTGGCGGGCGGCGTTCTGTATGTGGTGAACAAAGACGGCCAACTGTTGGCTTTCCGTTGACGCCGAAATGGTGTATCGCCCCCGTCTGATCTGAAAGGGCTAAGGCCATGACATTCACTCTCGCCATTGTGGGCCGCCCCAACGTGGGCAAATCGACGCTGTTCAACCGTCTGGTTGGCAAGAAGCTCGCACTGGTTGATGACCAACCCGGCGTGACCCGCGACCTGCGCGAAGGCGAAGGAAAGCTGGGCAATCTCAGATTTACGGTGATCGACAGCGCCGGTCTGGAAGAGGCGACCGACGACAGCCTTCAGGGCCGGATGCGTCGCCTGACCGAACGCGCCGTGGAAATGGCGGATGTCTGTCTGTTTTTGGTGGATGCCCGCGTCGGCGTGACCCCGTCGGACGAGGTTTTCGCCGATATCCTGCGCAAAAAGAACGCCAACGTCATCCTCGCGGCGAATAAATCCGAAGGCCGTGCGGGCGAGGGCGGGTTCCTCGAGGCCTATAGCCTCGGACTGGGGGAACCGATCCGCCTGTCCGCCGAACATGGCGAGGGGATGGATGAACTCTATCACATCCTGTTGCCGCTGTCGGAACAGTTCGCGGAACGCGCCGCCGCCGATGCCCCCGAGGTCGATGTCGATATCGAGGAATGGGACGATTTCGAAGAAGGTGACGAGCCGGAAATCGTCATGCCGACCGAGGCCAAGCCGCTGCAAATCGCAGTGATTGGCCGTCCGAACGCTGGCAAATCCACCCTCATCAACAAAATCATCGGCGAAGAGCGTCTGCTGACGGGTCCCGAAGCGGGGATCACCCGTGACGCAATTTCCGTGCGCACCACATGGGAAGACGTGCCCATGCGGATTTTCGACACCGCCGGGATGCGCAAAAAGGGCAAGGTCAACGAAAAGCTGGAAAAGCTGTCGGTGGCTGACGGTATCCGTGCGGTGAAATTCGCCGAAGTGGTCGTCGTGCTGCTGGACGTAGAAATCCCGTTCGAACAGCAGGACCTGCGCATTGCCGACCTCGCCGAGCGCGAAGGCCGTGCGGTGATCATCGCGGTGAACAAATGGGACACCGAAGACGATAAGCAGGAAAAGCTGAAAGAGCTGCGCGAGATGTTCGAACGTCTCTTGCCGCAGTTGCGCGGCGCGCCGATGGTCACCGTGTCCGCCAAGACCGGCAAGGGGCTGGATCGCCTGCATGCCGCCATCATGAAGGCCTATGTGACGTGGAACCGCCGCATCGCGACGGCTGCACTGAACCGCTGGCTGATTGGCATGCTGGAACAGCACCCGCCACCCGCACCGCAGGGCAAACGGATCAAGATGCGCTACATGACGCAGGCCAAGACCCGTCCGCCCGCCTTTGTGGTGATGACCTCGCACCCCGATAAGGTGCCAGAGAGCTATGAACGCTATCTGATCAACGGTCTGCGGTCCGATTTCGACATGCCGGGGACGCCGATCCGTCTGTATCTGCGCGATCAGGGCGAAAAGAACCCCTACAAGGGCAAAAAGAAAAAGCAGCCGTCCAAGCTGTCAAAGCACCTCAAGCAAAATCGCGGCGAGTGACGTTTACAATGGCCAGTGCAGCAATCCCTGCGCTGGCCAAAATCGTCATGGTCAGGTTTTGGGTGCCGTTCTGCACGACAATGCCCGTCAGGGCCCACATCACCGCCGCGCCATAGGCCGGACTGACGGGGGGCATGAACTGCACCAGTACCGCGATGCCCATGGCGACCAATAGGCCGATCACACCGGCGGTCTGATAGTCCAGCAGGCCAAAGCCCGCGACGGTGATAGAGAGCGAGACAAAGGACGCTGCGGTCAGCCACCCGGCATAGAGCGCCAGCGGCACCTTGAGCCACCAGTAGTCCTTGGACGGGGTGCGCAGCAGGGCGAGGATTGTGACCGCCGCCATGATCAGGATCACCAAAGTCGCCCAGATCGCCGTGGCGTTGGCAATCGCCAGCCACAGCGTACCCAGCGCAAGCGACAACGCGAGCGGGCCGCGCACGTTCTGCCATGCGCCGTCCGTGCGCCGCTTCCACAGGCCAAAACCTGCCGAGACGATCAGCCAGCTATAAATCACACCCCAGATCGCAAAGGCATAGCCCGCGGGCTGGATCGGCGGCTGCGCCATGAAATTGGGGAAATGTTCTGGCCGATAGCCCATGAACGGCTCGGTGACCGCAGGGGCAAACACAAAGGTCAGGGCGAATAGGGCGGTGAGCCAAGGGAGGAGCTTTTTCATAGTGTAGATACGTTTCGGCTAGGGGAGTGGATCAGCGGTACTTGGAAAATCGTCGATAGGTTGTAGGGTGGGGTGATTTTACGGGATTATTCCATGAAACGGATTGTCATTTTCATCGATGGGACGTGGAACCGTCCCGATGCGGTCGAGCCGACGAATGTCGTGCGCTTGGCCCGCTGTTCGCGGCACAGCGATACGGCCGGGGTGGCGCAGCATGTGATCTATGTGCCCGGCGTCGGGGCCGGGATCGCCAACACTTGGTTCGGGCGGTTTTCGGACAGAATTCTGGGCGGGGCGCTTGGCTGGGGGCTGCTCGATATCATCGAGAGGGCCTATCGCGATCTGGTGTTCCTCTATGAACCCGGTGACGAGATTATGATCTTTGGATTTTCGCGTGGGTCTTTTGCTGCGCGGTCGCTGGTCGGGCTGATCCGAAATTGCGGCATCCCGCCCCGCCGACACCTGCACCGCATCCCAGAGGCGATTGCCCGCTATGTGTCGCGTGATCCGCGTGATCATCCCAACGACCCCAAATCGCATGAATTCCGCGCTGACTTTGCGCCCTATACTGCCACCAGCGATAGCGAATTCCACTGGCGCATGGCCAAGGGCGATACGGATGCGATCCGGCTGACGATCAGGTTCTTGGGCGTGTGGGACACGGTCAGCTCTCTGGGGGTTCCGGTGGCGCTGCCCTATTCGGACCGGCTGAATGCCCAGTATCGGTTTCACGACACCAAATTGTCGTCGATGGTGCAATCCGCCCGCCATGCCATCGCGCTGGATGAACACCGCAGCACATACCGGTCGCATCCGTGGTCCAACCTCGATGCCTTGGTACAGGAACGGATCGAGGGGGACGCGGCAGTCTCGCCCTATCAACAACTCTGGTTCCCCGGTGACCATGGATCGGTTGGCGGCGGCGGCACCCGGCAAGGGCTGTCCTCGATCGCGCTGCATTGGATGACGCTGGGCGCGCTGCAGGCGGGGCTCGCGGTGCATTGGGATGAATTCGACCGCGTGGCGCATCGGTTCGATGTGCGCGAACATCTGCGGAATAAATTAGGGCCGGTGAACCTGATCGACAGCCTGATGCGGCTGCGCAGCTACGACCGCGCTGCACGGCCCAAGTCGATTGACGATCTCAGCCTCGCGGCCTTTGACCGCTTTAGGGCCGACCCCGCGTATCGTCCGGCGACGCTGGATGGGGTTTACGCAACGCTGTTCGATCTGCCGGAGGCGGCAGTGACAGAGATCCGCGACCGGATGCGCCGCCGTGATGGCGGCTGGACCCATAATCTGGACACTCATTTCCGGCCCAGAAACGGCGGGTAGCGGGGCGCGAAAACGCCCCGCCCGAAGTCAGATCAAATCGCCCGATGCTGTCAGCGTGCCCTTACCCTTGAGGTAGGGATGCAGCGCGGCGGGCAGGGTGACCGAGCCATCGGCATTCTGGCCATTTTCCAGCACGGCGATCAACGTGCGGCCAACTGCCAGACCCGAGCCGTTCAGCGTGTGCACGAACTCCGGCTTGCCGCCAGCGGTCGGTTTGAACCGGGCGTTCATCCGGCGCGCCTGATAGTCGCCCGCGGTCGAGACCGACGAAATCTCGCGGTACTTGTCCTGACCGGGCAGCCAGACCTCCAGATCGTGGGTCCGCTTCATCCCGGCCCCCATATCGCCCGAACACAGTTTCACCGTGCGATAGGGCAGCTCCAGCGCCTCGAGGATCGCTTCGGCCTGACGGGTCATGCGGATGTGTTCCTCTTCGGACTGGGCCGGAGTGGTGATTGTGACCATCTCGACCTTTTCGAACTGGTGCTGGCGCAGCATGCCCGAGGTGTCGCGGCCAGCCGAACCGGCTTCGGACCGGAAACACTGGGTATGGGCGGCATAGCGGCGGGGCAGGGTTGCCTCCTCCACCACATCGCCGTTGACGAGGTTGGTCAGGGTCACCTCTGCGGTGGGGATCAACCACCAACCGTTGGTGGTTTGATAGCTGTCCTCGCCGAATTTGGGCAATTGGCCGGTGCCATACATCATTTCCTCTTTGACCATCACCGGGGTGATGGCTTCGGTCAGGCCATGAATGTCGACGTGATAGTCGATCATGAACTGCGCGAGGGCGCGATGAATGCGGGCGACCGCCCCCGAGAGCACGACAAATCGGCTACCCGACAGCTTGGCCCCGGCGTTAAAGTCCATGCCGCCCTGCACACCGGCGATGTCGAAATGTTCGACCGGTTTGAAATCAAAGCTGCGCGGCGTGCCCCAGCGGTTGATCTCGACGTTGTCGTTTTCATCCGCGCCATCGGGCACGTCATCGTAGAGCATGTTCGGAATGGTCAGCAACAGGTCGGTCAGTTCGACGTCCTTTTGCTTGGCCTCTTCGGTCATGCGGGCGATGTCGGCCTTTTTCTCGGCCACTAGCGCGCGCAGGCGTTCGAATTCGGCCTCGTCGCCCTTGGCCTTGGCGGCACCCACCAGCTTCGAGGCGGCGTTCTGTTCGGCCTGTGCGGTTTCGGCGGCATGGATCAGGGCGCGGCGCGCCTCGTCGATGGCCAGAACTTCGGACGACTTCGGAGAGGCCCCACGACGCGACAAGGCGGCGTCGAATGCGCCGGGGTTTTCGCGGATAAAGCGGATGTCATGCATGGGTCCGTCTCCTGAGTTTGAATGACGCTCGGCTTATGGCATGGAGGGTTTTGAGAGAAAAGGCCTAAGCGAATTGTGCGACGGAAATGCCAGCTCCGGCCGTTTGTCAGGAGAACAGGTCGCCGCGTCAGTGTGGTGGCTGGACAAAAAGGATCGAAGGAATGGCGTTGTTACAGTTGGGCAGGGTGTCGGTGATCGCCGCCGCGGCCTTTGGCGCGACCGGCGCATGGGGGCAGAGCGCCGATATTGCCATGGATGATCAGGGCGTGGTGACGCTCTCGGGGTTGCTGCGCCCAGGTGCCGATCAGGCGCCATCGCCCGCCTGCGCTGACCAGCAAGCCGCCGCAGCCGTTGTCTGCGAGGCCGAGGCGTTTCTGGCAACCCTCACTGACGACCAAAAGGCCCAGGTCCTGCTGCCGATGACGGTGGAAAACGCGACAGCATGGTCCAATTTGCCCTGCGGTGCGCAATGTCGCGTCGGCATCGCCTTGGCCGATCTGGACGAGGCGCAAAAATCCGCAGCCTTGCGGGTGATCCTGGCGGCGTCGGGCACGGGGACGACCGATGGTTTCTTCGAAACTACTGCTGTGATGATGGGCGACAGTGTGCTGACGCTGGCGCAGGAGGCCGGATTGGCTTCGGCCCCAACCGGGCCGGGCGGCACACCGCCCGATGGCATGGCCCCGCCGGATGGGATGACTCCGCCGGATGGGATGGCTCCACCTGACGGCATGCCCCCGCCGGATGGGGCAGGCGGCGGCTTGGTCTATTCCGCCGACAACTACTTTATCGCGTTCTTCGGCACGCCCAGCGTGGATCAAACCTGGCAATTGCAGTTCGGTGGCCACCATCTGGCGACCCTGCACACCTATGTCAGCGGAACTGAGACCAGCGCCACTCCCTATTTTGTCGGTGTCGAACCCAAGGTCTGGTCAGTTGATGGCACGGTCTACAGCCCTTTGACCGACGACCGCGATGCGATGGTCGCAATGCTCGGCTCTCTGACGGCGGATCAATTGGCATCTGCCAAACTGGATCAGGTGTTTTCGGATGTCCTGCTCGGACCGGGTCAGGATGGGCAATTCCCTGACGCCGCAGTCGGTCTGTCGGTCGCCGACCTGACCCAAGAGCAAAAGGACCTCGTGCTGGTGGCGATGTCGAAATGGGTTGCCGATACCAATGACCAATCGGCAGCGGCGATTATGCAGGGCTATGCCGCGCAGCTCGACCAGACCTATATCGCGTTTTCCGGCGATGCCAGCCTGACCCATCACGCGGATTACGTCCGGATTGATGGTCCCGGCGTCTGGATCGAATTTGTCTGCCAGAACGGCGTCGTGTTCGGCGACCAGATCCATTATCACACGATCTGGCGCGATCAGGTTTCGGACTATGGGGCGGTCTATGATTTCTAAGCGAAACCTGGGCGCGCTGGCTGTGATGATGGCGGGGTTGGCGGCCAGCGGTCCCGCCGCCGCCCATCCTGTTCCTGACAGCCAATTCGATCTGACGGTGACGGCGGATGGCGTCGACGGGGTGCTGTCGATCCCGCTGTCGGAACTGGCGCTGGTGGTGGATGTTCGCGATATCGGAGCCACCAGCCCCGTGGCCGACTATCTGGCGGCGCATATCGTGGCGACCTCGGTCGATGACGGGGCCGTCTGGGGTCTGGCCGTGACAGCGCTGGAATTGGGGGAGGGGCAGTATGACCACGGGCGGTATGATCTGCTCACGGCGCATGTGCATCTGACCGCCCCCGAGGGCACGGCAGAGCCCTTTGATCTGGGCTATACCGCGGTTGTGGAGAGGGTGGTTACCCACCATGTCAACGTCACCTTAACCACCCCGGATGGGGCGGCCGCGCCGCTGGGCGAGGTAGAATATGCCCCCAAGGACGGGACTGTGACCCCGATCCCGGTGCGCTGGTAGACGCGGCCTAGGTCAGTGCGGCAATTGCCGCGCGGCCTCTTTGCGGGCAAAGGGCTTCATCCGCTCGCCATGGTCGGCGAGAAAGCCGCGCACGCGGTCAGGGTCGTGTTTCGACAATTCCCGCAGCCACCACGCGATGGATTTCTGGATGAACCAGTCGCGGTCATCGACATAGCTGGCCGCCCAGCCCAGCACCCGGTCACGGATTGCCTGATCGGCGTCTTTGGGGTTGTTCAATTTGGTCCAAGGCAGCGTGATCACCAGCGCGGCGCGGCGGGTCCACATGTGGTCGGAGGTCGTCCAGGCCTCGACCTGATCCAGCCGCGCCGGATCGGCCAAGAGCCGCTTTTGTCCGGCGATGCAGACGTGATCGGCGATGGCCCAGCCGTCAAAATCAGGGACCCAGCCGCAGATCAAATTCCACGCGCCGCTGTCATCGGGACGAATGCGTGCCTGTTCCAGCAGTTTGGCCGCCAAAACCCGCGTTTCGTGGATATCCGCCGCCCAGAGCGCCGCACAGAGCGCGAGCCGGTCATCCAGCGTCAGGTCGGCGCGCAGCTCTTTGCTCAGGTCGGTCAGGACCGGAACCTTGATCCCCAAAACCGTGCGCTGTGTTTTGTGATAGCTGGCCATCGCCGCCGCTTCGGTCGGATTTCCGAGCGCGGTCAATCGCGCCAAGAGGTCATCAATCTGCATCAGCCACGCGGCCTTTCTAGTTTCCAAGTGAGATTATTGCGCACCGCAGGCCATTCATGGGCGAGGATCGAATAGACGCAGGTATCGCGCAGCGAGCCATCCGCCATCACCATATGCGACCGCAAGACACCATCCAGTTTCGCGCCCAGCCGTTCAATCGCGGCGCGGCTCTGGTGGTTCATGAAGTGTGTGCGAAATTCCACCGCGTTACAGCCGAGCGTTTCAAACGCATGGCCCAGCAGCAGGCATTTGGCCTGCGTGTTCATCGGCCCGCGCTGCACCGATTGGGCATACCAGGTCGATCCGATTTCGAGCCGCCGGTTGCCCGCGTCGATGTTCATATAGGTGGTCATCCCCACGGCACGCCCCTCTGGCGTCAGGATAGCAAAGGGCAGCATGGTGCCCTTTGCCTGCAAACCCAGACGGCGGTCGATTTCGGCGCTGACCTGATCGGGATGCGGGATCATCGTATACCACAGCCGCCACAGATCGCCGTCCGCCGCGGCCAAGGTCAGATCGACCGCGTGGTCTTGGGTCAAGGGAGCCAGTGTGACCGCAGTATCGGTCAGGATGACGGGCGCGGGCCAGATGATATCGGTCATGTGAACCTCTTGTCGCGGATGGTGTCGGCGATAGTCGAAGCCCCGTCCCTTATCAACCGTCTAACAGGGCAACCGCCTGTTGATACCGTGCGACGCGCAGCAGGTCCTCGGGCGTGATGCATGGCAGGCGCGATGTATCCATGTTGTCGATCAGGTCCGCGCGCTTGACATGCCGCCCGATGGGGTCCGCCTTGGCGCGGGCGACAAAACGCAGATAGGCGGCATCCTTGGCCGCGCCGGTCGCGTTGCGCATCGCCTCGGCCTCTTGCGGGGTTTTGCTGACCGCATCCAGCGCGGCGAGGATCGTATCGCTGAACCCTGCCGCCGCCAGATAGGCCCGGTCATAGCCTTGATCCGCGCAGTCTTCGATCACATCGTGCAGCACCGCGACGATCCGCTGGTCGGGGTCGTGCAGCGACAGCATGACCCGGAGCGGGTGCAGGATGTAGGGCTGGCCGCCGCGATCCGTCTGACCGGCATGCGCGGCTGTGGCGATGGTGATCGCCGTGTTCAAATCTGTCATGTGGGGGAGCCTCTGTTCCAGAGAAGGGCACCCATGGCGGGCGCAGGGTCAGGCTAGCCCCTTTGCCCCCGGCTGTCCAGCACTCACAGATAATCGGCGATACCGGTGTCGCGCCCGTCGATCGTCGCTGTGTTCTTTTCCGCCCAATAGTCGCGAATACCGTCTGCGCCGCGCTGTTCGGACCAGATATCCAGCGTGTCGCGATCCGCGACAAAGTCGAAAAACGGCACAGCAAATCCACAGGAGGTCTGCACCAGATCGACCTGCATGTCATAGATCTGGCGCGCGCCCACATGGGGGGCGAAATGGCTGTCGAGCGCCTGCCAGTCGCTGTCGCCGGTGTGCAGGGTCCGGGCCGTACCATAGGCGCGCAGGATCACCGGTCGCTTGTCAAAGCTGCACCACATCACCGTCATCCGGTTCACCGATTTCAGATGTCCGGCGGTTTCATTGCCGCTTCCGGTGAGGTTGCGCCAGATCAGCCGGTTCGGCCCCAGAATGCGCAGGCTGTCCCCGCCCTTGGGCGAGACATTGACGCGGCCCTCTGTGTCGGCGGTGCCGACAAAGAAGATGTGCTGCTTGGCCACGAAATCGGTGGTCACGTCGTCAAAGGCGGGAAACTGCTTGGCCATTATTCTACCGTCACCGATTTTGCGAGGTTGCGGGGCTGGTCCACATCCGTGCCCTTGGCCACGGCGGTGTAGTAGGCCAGCATCTGCGCCGGAACCGCATAGAGGATCGGCGCAAGGAACGGATCGGTTTCCGGCATGATCAGGGTTTCCCAGACGCCGTCTCCGGCCTCGGCCGCGCCTTTTTTGTCGGTGACCAGCAGGACGCGGCCCCCGCGGGCCATGACCTCTTGCATGTTGCTGATGGTCTTGTCGAATAGCCCGTCACGCGGTGCCATGACGATCACCGGCACATGTTTGTCCACCAGTGCGATGGGACCGTGCTTCAGTTCGCCCGATGCATAGGCTTCGGCGTGGATATAGCTGATTTCCTTGAGCTTTAATGCGCCTTCGAGGGCGAGGGGATACATCTGCCCGCGGCCAAGGAACAGGATATCGCGGGCCTCTGCCAGTTTGACCGCCAGCGCCTCGCAGCGGGCATCGATGGTCAGGGCGGTGTTCACCAGCCCCGGCAGGCTGCGCAGCGCCTCCAGCCGCGCGGCCAGCGCCTCTGCCGTCAGCGTGCCGCGCTGCTGCGCGGCCTTGAGCACCAGCAGGGCCAAGGTCATCAACTGGTTGGTAAACGCCTTGGTCGAGGCGACGCCGACCTCGACCCCGGCGAGGATCGGCAGGGCCAGATCGCTCTCGCGGGCGATCGAACTCTCGCGCACGTTGACGACCGAGACGATGGCATCGGCGCGGCCCTTGCAATAGCGTAGCGCGGCCAGCGTGTCGGCGGTTTCGCCAGACTGGCTGACAAACAGTGCGACCGTGCCAGCGGTAATCGGCGGTTCGCGGTAGCGGAATTCGCTGGCCACGTCGATTTCCACCGGCAGTCCGGCGATCTGTTCGAACCAGTATTTCGCCACGTAGCAGGCATAAAACGCAGTGCCGCAGGCGACCATCGTCAGACGCTGCACCTTGGTAAAATCCAAGGTTTCGCCCGGTAGGCTGATGCCGCCATCGCGGACGTAATGGCCCAGAACCTCGGTCAGGACGGTGGGCTGTTCGGCGATTTCCTTGGCCATAAAGTGCTTATAGCCGCCCTTGTCGATGCGGGCAGCGTCGACGTTGACCACCCGCATGTCGCGCTGAACCTGCTGGCCGCTGGCGTCGCGGATGTCGATGCTGTTGCGGGTCAGGATCGCCCAGTCGCCCTCGTCGAGGTAGGTGATCTGGTTGGTCCAAGGCGCAAGCGCAATCGCGTCAGATCCGACATAGACCTCGCCCTTGCCGTGGCCGATGGCCAGAGGGCTGCCTTTGCGGGCGGCGATCATCAGGTCGTCCTCGCCCTCGAACAGCAGGCAGAGGGCATAGGCCCCCTCTAGTCCCGCAATGGTTGTCGCGGCGGCCTCGCGCGGCGAGAGCCCCTGCGACAGGTGGTATTGCACCATCAGCGCGATGGTTTCGGTATCCGTGTCGGTTTCATAGCCGATGCCCTGTTCGGCCAGAAATTCGCGCAATTCGCGGAAATTCTCGATGATGCCGTTGTGAACGACAGCGACCTGACCGGCGCGATGGGGGTGGGCGTTACCTTCGGTGGCGGCACCATGGGTCGCCCAGCGAGTATGTCCGATGCCCGCCTTGCCGGCCAAGGGTTCGTGCACCAGACGGTCGGACAGGTTCACCAGTTTGCCGACAGCGCGGCGGCGGTCCAGCGCACCGTGATTGACGGTGGCAATCCCGGCGCTGTCATAGCCGCGATATTCCAGACGCTTGAGCGCCTCGACCAGAATGGGGGCCGCTTCGTGGTTGCCCAGAACGCCGACAATGCCACACATTATTTGGACTCCTTGGACTGGCTGGCCTTCTTGGCCTCGAGTTTTTCAAAGAAACGGTCCGCAAATCCGGCCTTGTTTTCCTGCTTGGCGCGGCCAACGGCCATATCGCCGCTGGGTACGTCGCGGGTGACAATCGTGCCGGTGGCGGTCATGGCGAAATTGCCGACCTTGACCGGGGCGACCAGCATGGTGTTCGACCCGATAAACACGTTGGCCCCGATGGTGGTGCGGTGCTTGAACACGCCGTCATAGTTGCAGGTGATCGTGCCCGCGCCGATGTTGGTCTTTTTGCCGATCTCCGCGTCACCGATATAGGTCAGGTGGTTGACCTTGGCGCCTTCGTCGATCGTGGCGTTCTTGATTTCGACAAAGTTGCCGATGTGCACGTCTTCGGCCAGTTCGGCACCGGGGCGCAGCCGGGCAAAGGGGCCGACAGTCGCGCCGCGGCTGACATGACAGCCCTCTAGGTGGGAAAAGGCGCGAATGCGCGCGCCGGTTTCAATCGTCACGCCGGGGCCGAACACCACCTGCGGTTCGATGATGGCATCGCGCCCGATCACCGTATCATGGGCAAAGATCACCGTGTCCGGCGCGTGCAGGGTAACACCATCCTCCATCGCCGCAAGGCGGGCACGGGCCTGATACATCTGTTCCGCGCGCGCGAGTTCCGCGCGGGTGTTCACGCCCAACGTTTCGGTTTCATCGCAGCGCACCACGGTGGCGTTCATACCGCGCTGGCGGGCCAAGGCGACGATATCCGTGAGGTAATATTCCCCGGCGGCATTGTCGTTGGTCACATCGTCGAGCAGGGAAAACAGCAGGCCCGCATCGGCGCAAATCACACCGGAGTTGCACAGGGTGATCTGGCGCTGCGCCTCGGTCGCGTCTTTGAACTCGACGATGGCCGAGAGGTCGTCTCCTGTCGTCACCAAGCGACCATAGCGCACCGACGTGTCCGGCACCTCAAAGCCCAGAACGACCACATCATGGGTGCGGCGGGCATAGAGCATTTTCTCCAGCGTCTCGGGCTGGATGAACGGGGTATCACCATAGAGAACAATCGCGTCGCCGGTAAATCCCTCCAGCGCGGCGCGGGCCTGCATCACAGCGTGGCCGGTGCCATTCTGTTCGGCCTGAAGGGCGACCTGCGCGTCGGGGTTCCATTTTGTGACGGCCTTTTCGACGGCATCGGCACCATTTCCCGTGACGACGACGATCTTTTCGGGCGACAGGGCCTCGCCCGATTTCATCGCATGAACCACCAGCGGCGCCCCGGCCAGTTCATGCAAAACCTTGGGAAGGTCGGAATTCATGCGCGTTCCCATGCCTGCGGCCAGAACGATCAATGCAATGCTCATATGCGCCTCGTAACTATTTTGGCCCTTGTATGGCCTTGCCTGTCCCATATCGCAACAATTCGGACTTCACATCACCTTTCGGTTCGTTACACAGGGGGAAAAGAGCGGGATTTTCTGATGCGTAGCGTGATTTTCGACCTCGACGGTACCTTGGCCGATACCAGCCGCGACCTGATTGCCTCGGCGAATGCCTGTTTTCGCGGGCTCGGGCTGGGCGATGTGCTGGACCCGGTGGCGGACGCCGGTGTGGCGCTGCGCGGCGGGCGGGCCATGCTGACCTTGGGCTTTGCGCGCACGGGCAGCCACGGTCCCGAAGAGATCGACCGCCAATACCCCCTGCTGCTCGAGGCCTATGGCGCCGATCTGTGCCGTCATACGACGCTCTATCCCGGGGTGATGGAGGCGGTCGCCGACCTCAAGGATCAGGGCTATGCCGTGGGGATTTGCACCAACAAACCCGAAGGTCTGGCGATTTCGCTGATGCAGGCCTTGGGCGTTCTGGACGCGTTCGGATCGCTGGTGGGGGCCGATACGCTGCCGGTGCGCAAACCCGATCCCGAACCCCTGTTCGAGGCGGCCCGCCGTGCAGGCGGCGATCCGGCGCGGTGTTGTCTGGTCGGTGACAGTATCACCGATTTCAAAACCTCGCGGGCGGCGGGGGTGCCGTCGATCCTCGTGACCTTTGGACCTGCCGCCGAAGAGGTGCAGCAGTTCGGCGCGGATGCGCTGATCAATCGCTACGAGGACCTGACAGAGGTGGTGCGCGGTCTGAACCTGTGACCCATTGACCCCGCATGGCGTCGGGGATTAGGTGCGGTCATACCTCCGGAGCGTATTATGACCCCCTTGATCGACGCCAAGCGCCGCCGCGGCGTGCGCCTGTTTATTTTCATTACGATTTTCCTCGATATGGTCGGAATCGGGCTGATCATTCCGGTTTTGCCCGCGCTCCTGACCGATGTGGGCCATGTCGATCTGGGGCGGGCTGCGCAGATTTCAGGCGCGATGTTCGCGACCTATTCGGTGGCGCAATTCATCATGGGGCCGGTTCTGGGCAACCTGTCGGATGCCTTTGGGCGGCGACCATTGCTGTTGTTGGCGATTGGCGGGATGGCGGCGGATTACGTGCTCTGTGCCCTCGCGCCGTCGCTGTCTGTCCTCTTCCTTGGCCGGTTGATCGCGGGCGTTTGCGGCGCGTCCTATGTCATCGCCAATGCCGTTCTGGCCGACATCACCCCGCCCGAAGACCGTGCGGCGGCCTTTGGCATGGTCGGGGCGGCCTTTGGTCTGGGATTTGTGATCGGGCCGGGCGTTGGCGGGCTGCTGGGCGAGTTTGGCCCGAGGGTGCCGTTCTGGACCGCGGCCGGGGTTTCGGCGGTGAATTTCTGCATCGGCTATTTTGCGCTGCCGGAATCCCTGTCGGCGGAAAACCGGCGGAAATTCGACTGGCGGCGGGCCAATCCGTTCGGCGCGTTCAAGGTGTTCCGCACCTATCCCACCGTGCTGCCGCTCTCGATCGTGACGGCACTGTTTTTCTTTGGCTCGGCGGTCTATCCGACGATCTGGCCGTTCTGGGGTATGGCCCGTTTCGGCTGGAGCGAGGCTGGGGTCGGTATCACGCTGATGGGCTTTGGCATCGTGCAATCCATCATGCAGGGCGGGCTGTCGGGGCCGCTTGTGCGGCGGTTCGGCGAACGGCGGGTGGCGCTGATGGGGCTGATCAGCGCGACGATTGCGGCGGTCGGCTACGGCTTTGCCGATAGCCTGCTGGTGGTGCTGGTCCTGCTGATCATCCACGGCCCCGAAGGCCTGATCCATCCGATGCTGATGGGACTGGCCTCGCGCGAGGTGCCGGAAAACGCCCAGGGCGAGTTGCAGGGAGGCATGTCGGCGATCATGAATCTGGTGATGTTGTTCGGTACGATCTTCTATTCCCAGACCTTCGGGTTTTTCATGTCGGATCGCGCCCCGGTTCAGAGTCCCTCCGCGAGTTTCTTTATTGCGGCTGGTATCTTGGCGGTCACACTTGTGACCTTTGTGCGCATGCAGAAAGCCCATCGCGCCAAGGCGGATTGACCCTAACGGCCTGTCCCGTCATTTTCGGTCCATGGAGGTGCGGCCATGTCCGAAATCTTTGGTGGGAATTTCACACAGCAAGAGCCGATCCCCGAAGAGGGGATCGAGGCGGCGATTGCGGTCATGCGTCACGGGCGCCTGCACCGCTATAACACCGTTGCCGGTGAAATTGCCGAAGCCGCGCTGCTGGAAGAAGAATTCGCAGAGGCGACCGGCGCGCGCTATTGTCTGGCGGTAGCCTCGGGCGGGTATGCGATCACGACGGCCTTGCGGGCAGTTGGGGTCAAACCGGGCGATCCGGTGTTGACCAATGCCTTTACGCTGGCCCCGGTGCCGGGCGCGATTGCCAGCCTTGGCGCAGTGCCGGTCTATGTCGGCGTCACCGAAGGTCTGGTGATCGACCTGTCGGACCTGCGCGCCAAAATCGGCAAGGCCAAGGTCCTTCTGCTGTCGCATATGCGCGGGCATATCTGCGATATGGACGAACTCATGCGGATTTGTGGCGCGTCTGGCGTCACGGTGATCGAGGATTGCGCCCATACGATGGGGGCGCAGTGGCATGGAACCTATTCGGGGCGGTTCGGCACCTTTGGCTGCTATTCCACCCAGACCTACAAACATATGAACAGCGGCGAGGGCGGCCTGCTGATCTCGGACGACACCGACGCCATGGCGCGGGCCATCATGATGTCCGGCAGCTACATGCTGTTCGATCGCCATCGCGCCGCGCCGCCGCCCGAGGCCTTTGCACAGATCAAATACGAGACCCCCAATATTTCGGGGCGCATGGACAATCTGCGCGCGGCGATTTTGCGGCCACAACTGCGATTGCTGACCGAACAGTGCGGGAAATGGAATGCCCGCTATCGCGTGGTCGAGGCAGGCCTGCGCGATACGCCCGGCATGACCCTGATTGACCGTCCCGAAGAAGAGAGTTTTGTCGCCTCTTCGTTCCAGTTTTTGCTGCTGGACTGGCCCGCTGATCGCATTCGCGCGGTGGTTGCGCGCTGTGCGGCCCGCGGGGTCGAGCTAAAATGGTTCGGCGCGAGCGAGCCGGTCGGATTTACCTCGAAATACGATAGCTGGAAATACGCGCCGCATCCGGCGATGCCGCAGACCGACCGGATCTTGGCCGGGATCATGGATATGCGCCTGCCGCTGACATTTTCGCTGGACGACTGCGCCCAGATCGCGCGGATCATTCGGGCCGAGGTTTCGGCGGTCTGGCAACAGCAGGCCGCCGAATCGTGAAACGGATGGACGTCGAAACCGAAATCCGCACGACCTTGGCGCGGCTGAGGATGCCGCAGCCCGACTATGTGTTGCCCAGCCAGCCGGTCGAAGAGCGCGACACCCACGTCGAAGGTCAGGGACCGATCTTCGACTGGGTCGTGACCCATGACGAGACCGAGGTCGAACGGCGTCAGGTCGATGGGCACGAGATCGTGTTTCTGGTGATGGAGGCTATCACCGCCGCCGTCGTGCGTGCCCAAGAAGAGGCGACCCGCAGCTATCGCAAGCCCGGTCTACTGGCCCGTTTGCGCGGCAAAACCGCGATGGGCGGCGGGTTCGACGATTATTCGCGGCAAACGTGGATGGATGCCCATATTCGCCTGATGGGGTCGGTCCATGCCGGATGGGGCACGCGTCTGTCGCTGCACTACGAATATCAACTGCGGAAATACCCTCTAACCCCGGCTGAGAGGTCGCAAACGCGGCGGCTGGACCTGTCGGTTTACGGAGTGGATTGACGCGCGCTTTGAGTCTGGCTTAGAAATGAACAAGCGTTCAATAATGCGCTTGGGAGGAATGCCATGTTCAACGCCTCGATGCGGTTCGACCTCGGCGACGAGGTGAACGCTATTCGCGATACCGTCCATGATTGGGCGCAGAACAGGGTCAAGCCCTTGGCGGCGCAGATTGACCGCGACAATCTGTTTCCGGCCGCGCTCTGGCAGGAGATGGGGCAAATGGGGCTACTCGGGATCACCGTTCCCGAAGAGCTTGGCGGTAGCGGTTTGTCCTATCTGGCGCATACGGTCGTCGTCGAAGAGATCGCCCGCGCCTCTGCCTCGGTTTCGCTGTCCTATGGGGCGCATTCGAACCTGTGCGTCAACCAGATCAAGCTGAACGGGTCCGACGCCCAACGGCGCAAATATCTGCCGGGTCTGATCGACGGCACGCAGGTCGGCGCCTTGGCCATGTCCGAGGCGGGCGCGGGATCGGACGTCGTGTCTATGGCGCTGCGGGCGGATCGTGACGGCGATGACTTTGTCCTCACGGGCACGAAATACTGGATCACCAATGGCCCCGACGCCGACGTGCTGGTCGTCTATGCCAAAACCGACCCGGCAGCGGGCAGCAAAGGGATCACCGCCTTTATCGTTGAAAAAACAATGCCGGGCTTCAGCACTTCGGCGCATTTTGACAAACTGGGCATGCGCGGTTCCAATACCGCCGAGCTGATTTTCGACGGCGTGCGGGTGCCCGCCGCGAATATCCTTGGAGGTCAGGGGCAGGGCGTGCGGGTGCTGATGTCCGGTCTGGACTTTGAACGCGTCGTGCTGGCAGGGATCGGCACGGGCATCATGGCGGCCTGTCTGGATGAAATCATGCCCTATCTCGCCACCCGCAAACAGTTCGGCCAGCCGATTGGAAATTTTCAACTGATGCAGGCCAAGGTGGCGGACATGTATACTGCGCTCAATAGCGCCCGCGCCTATGTTTACGAGGTCGCCAAGGCCTGTGATCGCGGCGAAGTCACCCGTCAGGATGCGGCGGCCTGCGTGCTCTACTCCAGCGAACAGGCGATGGTGCAGGCGCATCAGGCGGTTCAGGCGATGGGCGGGGCGGGGTTTATGAACGACAGCGTCGTCAGCCGTCTGTTTCGCGATGCCAAGCTGATGGAGATCGGCGCTGGCACCAGTGAAATCCGCCGGATGCTGATCGGCCGAGAGTTGATGGGAACGATGTGAGATGGGCACGGATCGGCGCAGCCAGCATTTGACGATGATTGACACGGTGGCGCAGGCTGCGGCCTTGGCTGCGGCTGGCGGTGGGGCCAAGGCGCGGGCGCGTCATGTCGAGCGCGGCAAGATGCTGCCGCGCGACCGTGTGGCCAATCTGCTGGACGCCGGATCGCCGTTTCTGGAAATCGGCGCCACGGCGGCGCATGGCATGTACGAGGGCGCGGCCCCTTGCGCCGGGGTGATTGCCGGGATCGGTCGCGTCAACGGCGTCGATTGCATGATCGTCTGCAATGACGCCACCGTCAAAGGCGGCACCTATTATCCGATGACCGTCAAGAAACACCTGCGCGCTCAGGAAATCGCCGCGCAGTGCCGGTTGCCTTGCGTCTATCTGGTCGACAGCGGCGGGGCGAACCTGCCCAATCAGGACGAGGTGTTTCCCGACCGCGACCACTTTGGGCGGATTTTTTACAATCAGGCGAATATGTCCGCTGCGGGCATTCCGCAGATCGCCGCCGTGATGGGGTCCTGCACGGCGGGCGGGGCCTATGTGCCCGCGATGGCCGATGTGTCGATCATCGTGCGCGGTCAGGGCACGATTTTTCTGGCGGGTCCCCCGCTGGTCAAGGCCGCGACCGGCGAGGTGGTCAGCGCCGAGGATCTGGGCGGCGGTGATGTGCATACCCGGCTGTCCGGCGTTGCGGACTATCTGGCCGAGGATGATGCCCATGCCCTCGCTCTGGTGCGTCAATGTGTTGCCTCTGCTGTGTCCTGTAATCATATGACTATTAATAGAAAAATGCCAGTTTATCCCGTGCTCGACCCTGAGGGGATACTGGATATCGTGCCTGCGGATCTAAAGACCCCATATGACATCCGGCAGGTTATACGTCACATCACGGACGCCTCGCAATTTGATGAATTCAAAGCACGTTTTGGCGAAACGCTGGTCACGGGCTTTGCCCATATCGACGGCTGGCCCGTCGGGATCGTTGCCAACAATGGTGTGCTGTTTTCCGAGGCCGCGCAAAAGGGCGCGCATTTCGTTGAACTCTGCAGTCAGCGCCGTATTCCACTGATCTTTCTGCAAAATATCACCGGATTCATGGTTGGCCGCAAATACGAGACCGAAGGTATCGCGCGGCACGGGGCAAAAATGGTCACTGCCGTTGCAACGACCAAGGTGCCAAAGATCACCGTTCTCGTTGGCGGCTCTTACGGTGCTGGAAATTATGGCATGAGTGGAAGGGCTTATAGCCCGAACTTTGTGTGGTCGTGGCCCAATTCGCGCACGGCCGTCATGGGGGGCGAACAGGCGGCGGGTGTGTTGGCGACGGTCAAACGCGATGCCATCGAACGCAGCGGCGGCACTTGGTCCGCCGAGGATGAGGCGGCGTTCAAACAGCCCACACTCGAGATGTTCGATGTACAATCCCATCCCCTCTATGCCTCGGCACGGCTGTGGGATGACGGGGTGATCGACCCGCGCAAAACGCGCGAAGTGCTTGCACTTTCGTTGGCGGCGTCGTTGAACGCTCCGATAGAGGAAACACGGTTTGGCGTGTTCCGCATGTAGGGGATGACAGATGGCCAAATTGCCTGAAGAAGGCCGTTTCGAATACGGCAGAATGGACAAAACCACCGGCGCGCAATGGGTCTATGTGACGCCAGAGATGGCGCGTGGCCACCCCAAGGGGCGGCTGGGCGCGACGCTCTGGGCGATTGTGGCGGTCTTTGCGGCCTTTGGCGTGCTGCGGATCTATGCGTTTGTGCAGACCGGCAACACGATTTTGTTGGTGGTGGCGCTGCTGCAGATTTTGACGGCGCTGATGCTGGCGATCCGGGCGCCCTGGGCGGTTGGGCTGGCAGGGGTGCAGATGGTGCTGTCGCTGCTGGGTACGATCACGGGCGATGCGCTGCGCGAACTGGCCTATCTCGATCAGGCCGAGGCGTTTCTGACGCTGGGCAATCTGATTTTTTCCGGTCTGACGCTGTTCTATCTGTTCGAAGGCGACCGGCCCAATTTGATCTACCGCCATCGGTTCCGCAGCTTTCGCGGTCAGCCCGAGGACTGATCCGGGGAGGGAGGCCCCGATGGAATGTTCGATAAAATTCTGATCGCCAATCGGGGCGAAATCGCGTGCAGGGTCATTCGCACCGCTCGTCGGTTGGGGATCAAAACGGTTGCGGTCTATTCGGACGCCGATGCCACGGCGCAGCACGTGGTGCAGGCGGATCAGGCCGTGCGGATCGGACCTGCGCCCTCTGCCGACAGTTATTTGCGGGGCGAGGTGATCATTCAGGCCGCTCTGGCCACGGGGGCGCAGGCGATCCATCCCGGCTATGGATTCCTGTCCGAAAACCCCGATTTTGTTGAGGCCGTCACTGCGGCAGGTCTGGTGTTCATCGGCCCCTCGGCCGCGGCGATCCGCGCGATGGGTCTGAAGGATGCCGCCAAAACGCTGATGGAACGCGCCGGAGTTCCGGTCGTGCCGGGCTATCACGGCGCGACCCAAGACGCCGCGCATTTAGCCCAGATGGCCGCGAAGGTCGGCTTTCCCGTCCTGATCAAGGCCGTCGCGGGCGGCGGCGGCAAGGGGATGCGGGCGGCTCATTCACCGCAGGAGTTCGCAGCCGCGCTGGCCTCTGCTCGGGCAGAGGCGCAGGCAGCCTTTGGCAATCCGGATGTCCTGATCGAAAAGCTGATCCTGAACCCGCGCCATATCGAGGTTCAGGTCTTTGGCGATGGACAAGAGGCGGTTCACCTGTTCGAACGCGATTGTTCGCTGCAACGGCGCCACCAAAAGGTAATCGAAGAGGCGCCAGCCCCCGGAATGACGCCCGAATTGCGGGCGCAAATAGGCGCAGCCGCCGTTCGCGCCGCCAAGGCAATCGGCTATAGCGGCGCGGGCACGATAGAATTTATCGTGGACGGCCAGACGTTTGACTTCTGGTTCATGGAGATGAACACCCGCCTGCAGGTGGAACATCCTGTCTCCGAGGCGATTACTGGCGTCGATCTGGTGGAATGGCAACTGCGGGTGGCAGCGGGCCAGCCCTTGCCCGCAACACAGGATGACTTGACCTTCACCGGCCACGCGATCGAGGCGCGGCTCTATGCCGAGGATGTGCCTGCCGGATTTTTGCCCGCAATCGGGCAGCTGTCGCATCTGCTCTTTCCCGACAGCGTCAGGGCCGACAGCGGCGTGGTGGCCGGGGACACCATTAGCCCGTGGTATGATCCGATGATTGCCAAGGTGATCGTGCATGCCCCCGACCGTCCGGCGGCGCTGCGCAAGATCGCGGATGGACTGGCGCAGGTGCAGGTGGCCGGGGCCGTAACGAACATCGGATTCCTTGGCGCGTTGGTTCGGCATCCGGACTTTGTCGCCGGGGCGGTGGATACGGGTCTGATTGGGCGCTCTATCGCCACGCTAACCGACATGCCGCCGCCAACCCCGTCCGAGCAAGCCGCTGCGGTCCTTGTCGCATCAGGGCTCATCCAACAGACCGCGCATGAGGGGTTCCACCTCTGGACCGCCCATCCCCAATCGGTCACGCTGCGCCATCTGGCAGAGGACTTGACGTTTCGCGTCGAAACCGCGACCGGACGCCGCGTGATCACCACGCCCGATTGGCGGGCAGAGGTCCTGCGTCTGGGCGAGGGGTGGTGGTGCGACGGTGCCCCGCTGCCGCAGGCCCTGCGGCATGGCGATCAAATCACGGTGTTTGGCCAGACGCCGCGCCTGTTCGAGGTCGCGGACCCGCTGGGCAAACAGAGCAAAGATCAGGCCTCCGACGTGATTTTGACGCCGATGCCCGGATTGGTCCGCGCCGTCGATGTCGTCGTCGGTGCGGCGGTCAGCGCAGGGCAGCGACTGGCCGTCCTCGAGGCGATGAAGATGGAGCACGGGCTGGTCGCGCCAAGAGACGGGATCGTGCAGGCCATTCATTCTGCGGTGGGTGATCAGGTCGCGGCGGGGATCGCGATTGTGACCCTCGAACCGGTCGCGCAGGACGAGGTCTAGGGGATTGACACCGTGACGAATAATGCAATTTGTATATACGAAGTCGGACCAAGGGACGGGTTGCAAAACGAACCCGAACTGATCCCGGTTCATGACAAATTGCGCCTGATCGCCGCCTTGGCCGAAACGGGATTGCGCGATATCGAGGTGGGGTCTTTTGTGTCGCCGACTTGGGTGCCGCAGATGGCCGATACGGCGGCGGTCTTGGCAGGTCTGCGCTATGATCTGCCGATCAACTACGCCACCCTGATCCCGAACCAGCGGGGGTGGAGTGATTTTGTCGAGGCCAGCCAGAAATTGCCGCGTCGTCCCGGCGAAATTGCGGTTTTCATTTCCGCGTCCGAAGGGTTTTCGCGCGCCAACCTGAACTGTTCGGTCGGTGACAGTCTGGATCGTATCGCTCCGGTCGTCGCGTCGGCGACTGCGATGGGCATCCGGGTGCGGGGCTACGTGTCCTGCGTTGTGCGCTGCCCCTTTGATGGAGAGGTCACGCCCGCCCAAGTGGTCAGGGCGGTTGAGGGGCTTTGGGCGCTCGCTCCGATGTCGGTGTCCTTGGGGGATACGATTGGCGCAGGGACACCCGACGCCGTTCGGTCGATGGTGTCGGCGGTGGCGCAATCGGTTCCGGTCGAGGCGCTGGCCGGACATTTCCACGATACCGGCGGGCAGGCACTGGCGAATATCGAGGCCTGTCTGGATCTGGGCCTTCGGACCTTTGACGCGGCGGTCGGGGGATTAGGCGGTTGTCCCTATGCGCCGGGTGCGCCGGGCAATGTTGATACCTGCCGGGTGGTAGATCGCCTAGAGGCGCTGGGACTGGCCACCGGCGTGGAGCGCGATGCCTTGGCCCGTGCGGCAGAGGTGGCGTTGGCAATCCGGTCCAAAGCACGGGGGATGGGTGATGGAAACCGTTAAGCTATCCGTAGATCCGCGCGGCGTTGCCGACCTCTGTCTGGCGCGACCGGAGAAACATAATGCGCTGTCGGCGCTGATGATCGCCGAACTGACCGAGGCGGCACGACAGGTCGCGGCGGACCCTGCGGTTCGGGTGGTGGTCATGCGCGGCGAGGGGCGCAGTTTTTGCGCGGGCGGCGATCTGGGCTGGATGCAGGATCAGATGCGCGCGGACCCGCAGACCCGAGCCCGCGAGGCACGTGCGCTCGCGCAGATGCTGGCGGTGCTGAACGATTTGCCAAAGCCGCTGATTGGACGCATCGAAGGCAATGCCTTTGGTGGAGGGGTCGGGTTGGCCTGCGTGTGCGATGTGGCAATCGGGACCCAAGCGGCGCGATTTGGCCTGACCGAAACCCGGCTGGGGCTGATTCCCGCAACTATCGGTCCCTATGTTCTGGCCCGATTGGGCGAGGCAATGGCGCGGCGGGTGTTCATGTCCGCGCGTCTGTTCGATGCGGCCGAGGCCGAACGGCTGGGGCTCTTGGCGCGGGTGGTCGCGCCGGACGAGATCGACGCGGCCATCGAGGCAGAGGTCAGCCCCTATCTGTCCTGTGCCCCGGGCGCGGTGGCGGCGGCCAAGGCGCTGGCGCTCTCGCTCGGGGCGCGGCCCACGGAGCAGCAGATCGACATGACGATTGCCGCCTTGGTCGCGCGGTGGGAAACGCAAGAAGCCCAAGACGGAATCGCCGCCTTTTTCGACCGTCGTCCCGCGCCTTGGGTGTCCGAGTAGGATCGGCGGCGACAGGTGTCCGGCCAAAGTCGCGGCAGACTGCGGCCGGCGTGAGCCGATAGCACCAAAATTCCCCCATGCTCCGATCCAAGGCCCCGATCCAAGGCCCCGATCCTGAATCCTGTCCGAAACCCTGCTGACACCCGCTTTGCGGCTGCGACCAAGGTGTTGTGGATGGCTTGCGGCGCACAAAGCGCAGTTTCGATGCAAAAACCGCAGTTCAGGTGGTCTCGCTTGGTTGACCCTATGACGCGGCAGCGGTAAAGCCATTCCAAACCTGCGGCCTGCATGTATTCCCGTGCGGCCCGAGCCTTGAGAAAGGACCTGTCGTGGAAGACATGCTTCGCGAATACCTCCCTATCATCGTTTTCCTTGGGCTGGCGATCGTGCTGGGCGCGATTCTGGTGCTGGCAGCGGTGATCGTTGCCGTGCGCAACCCGGATGCAGAAAAGGTGTCGGCCTATGAATGCGGGTTCAACGCATTCGATGACGCACGTATGAAATTCGATGTGCGTTTCTATCTGGTGTCGATCCTCTTCATCATCTTTGACCTCGAAGTGGCGTTCCTGTTCCCTTGGGCCGTCGCGTTCAAGGATCTGTCGATGGTCGGGTTCTGGTCGATGATGGTATTCTTGGCCGTTCTCACGATCGGCTTTGCCTATGAATGGAAGAAAGGGGCTCTCGAATGGGAGTGATGACCGGCGCGAACACGGCGGGCGTTGACAAGGAAGTTGTCACCAGCGCCATCAATCGCGAGCTTCAGGACAAGGGGTTCCTCGTAACCTCGACCGCTGACATCATCAACTGGGCCCGAACCGGGTCGCTGCACTGGATGACCTTTGGTCTGGCCTGCTGCGCGGTTGAAATGATGCACACCTCGATGCCGCGCTATGACCTCGAACGGTTTGGCACCGCACCGCGCGCCTCTCCGCGCCAGTCGGACCTGATGATCGTCGCGGGGACGCTGACGAACAAGATGGCCCCCGCACTGCGCAAGGTTTATGACCAGATGCCCGAACCGCGTTACGTGATCTCGATGGGGTCCTGTGCGAATGGCGGCGGCTATTATCATTATTCCTATTCGGTCGTGCGCGGCTGTGACCGCATCGTTCCGGTCGACATCTACGTTCCGGGCTGTCCTCCGACGGCAGAGGCGCTGATGTACGGCATTCTTCAGTTGCAGCGCAAAATGCGCCGCACTGGCACGATCGTTCGCTGAGGGGATCCGATGTCTGACGCACTCAAAGAACTGGGCGCCCTGCTCGAACTGAAAAAGGCCGACGCCGTTTTGGCGTGGGATGTGAGCTTTGACGAACTGAACGTCGACGTTGCACCCTCGCAGCTGGTCGCCTTTGTCGAGTTCCTGAAGAATGATCCGACCTGCCGTTTTTCCACGCTGGTGGATATCACCGCTGTGGACTACCCGGGGCGGGCAAAACGTTTTGACGTGATCTATCACTTCCTGTCGATGTACACGAACCAGCGTATCCGCCTGCGCGTGGCCATCCGCGAAGAGGAAATGGTTCCCTCGATCATCGACGTACATCCCAGCTCGAACTGGTTTGAACGCGAAGTGTTCGACATGTTCGGCATCCTGTTCTCGGGCCATCCGGACCTGCGCCGCATTCTGACCGACTACGGGTTCCGCGGCTACCCGCTGCGCAAGGATTTCCCGACCACCGGTTATACCGAGGTTCGCTATGACGAAGCGCAGAAGCGCGTTGTCTACGAGCCGGTCAAACTGGTGCAGGAATATCGTCAGTTCGACTTTACGAGCCCGTGGGAAGGGGCTGAATACATCCTTCCCGGCGATGAAAAGGGAGCCAAGTGATGGACGGCGGAAAAGGTTTCCATGACGCCCTGACCGGCGAACAGAAAATCCGGAACTTTAACATCAACTTTGGTCCGCAGCACCCTGCGGCCCACGGTGTGTTGCGTCTGGTTCTGGAACTGGACGGCGAAATCGTCGAACGCTGCGACCCCCATATCGGCCTGCTGCATCGCGGCACCGAAAAGCTGATGGAATCGCGGACCTATCTGCAAAACCTGCCGTACTTCGACCGCCTCGACTATGTGGCGCCGATGAATCAGGAACATGCCTGGTGTCTGGCGATTGAAAAGCTGACCGGAACCGAAGTGCCGCGCCGCGCGTCGCTGATCCGCGTGCTCTATTCGGAAATCGGCCGTGTTCTGAACCACCTGCTGAACGTGACCACGCAGGCCATGGACGTAGGCGCCCTGACGCCGCCGCTCTGGGGCTTTGAGGAACGCGAAAAGCTGATGGTGTTCTACGAGCGTGCCTGTGGTGCGCGTCTGCACGCCGCCTATTTCCGTCCCGGCGGTGTCCATCAGGACCTGCCCGATGCGCTGCTCGACGATATCGAAGCCTGGGCCAAGACGTTCCCGAACGTTCTGGACGACATCGACGGCCTGCTGACCGAAAACCGGATTTTCAAACAGCGGAACGTCGATATCGGCGTCGTCACCGAAGAGGACATCCAGCAATGGGGCTTCTCCGGTGTGATGGTGCGCGGGTCCGGCTTTGCATGGGACCTGCGTCGTGCGCAGCCCTACGAATGCTATGACGAGTTCGAGTTCCAGATCCCGGTCGGCAAGAACGGTGACTGTTTCGACCGCTATCTGGTCCGCATGGAAGAAATGCGCCAGTCTACCAGCATCATCCTTCAGGCCGTGGCCAAGCTGCGCGTCGAAAAGGGTGACGTTCTGGCCCGTGGCAAGATCACACCGCCCAAGCGTGGTGACATGAAGACCTCGATGGAATCGCTGATCCATCACTTCAAGCTCTACACCGAAGGGTTCCACGTCCCCGCAGGCGAGGTCTATGCCGCCGTCGAAGCCCCGAAGGGCGAATTCGGCGTCTACCTCAAGGCGGACGGCACCAACAAACCCTACCGCGCAAAACTGCGCGCGCCGGGCTATTTGCACCTGCAGGCGATGGACCACATCGCCAAGGGGCACCAGTTGGCCGACGTGGCTGCGATCATCGGCACGATGGACGTCGTGTTCGGTGAGATCGACCGCTAATCCTTGCGCCGTCCTGCCTGTCGTGGGTGAGGGCGGCGAAACCCTGTTTTCGGAGTGCCAGATGCTATCGCGTTTGTTTGGACTGAGTGTGTTGGCGATCGTCGCATCGCCGGTTCTGGCGGATACCGCCGAGGATGTGCTGGCTCTCAGCGCCGCGATCGAGGCTGCGGGCTGCGTTGTCACCAATGAAAACGGCGATGCCGTTCTCAAGGCCGCCGGTCTGACAGAAGAACAGGTTTTTGCAGCGATTGCCGCCATGTACGAGGCTGGCACCGCTGTTCTCGAACCCGATGGGAGCATGTCGCTCCATACCGCCGCCTGCCAGTAAGGCGGAGCAAGTGAAACCACAGGCAGCGCCCCGCGCGTTGCCATCAGAACCGGAGCCGGAACACGATGCTGCGCCGTTTGCACCACGAACAGCCCGCTTCCTTTGCCTTTACGCCCGCTAATCAGGCGTGGGCCGAAGCGCAGATCACCAAATACCCCGAAGGCCGTCAGGCATCGGCCATCATTCCGCTTCTCTGGCGCGCCCAAGAGCAAGAGGGCTGGCTGACCCGTCCGGCCATCGAATATGTCGCCGAAATGCTCGGGCTGGCGTATATTCGCGCGCTCGAAGTGGCGACCTTCTATTTCATGTTCCAGCTTCAGCCGACCGGTTCGGTGGCGCATATCCAGATCTGCGGCACGCTGTCGTGCATGATCTGCGGTGCCGAAGACCTGATCGCTGTTTGCAAGGAAAAGATCTCGAACAGCCCGTTTACCCTGTCTGCGGATGGCAAGTTCACGTGGGAAGAGGTCGAATGCCTCGGCGCCTGCACGAACGCACCGATGGCCCAGATCGGCAAGGACTACTACGAGGACCTGACCGCCGATGGTCTGCGCAAGCTGCTGGATGATCTGGCCGCTGGCAAGGTGCCGACGCCGGGTCCGCAGAATGGCCGCTATGCCGCCGAACCGCTGTCCGGTCTGACCGCGCTGACCGACCACGAGAGTGGCCGCACACAGTACAACGCCTCGGTGCAACTGGCTTCGGACATCGGCGACACGGTCAAGCGCATCGACGGAACCGAGGTTCCACTGCTGACGCCTTGGCTCACCTCCGGGAGTGCCTCTGCAAAAAAGCCTGAGGCCCCTAAGGCTGAGGCAGCCGCAGTTGAGGAAGTTGAACCTGAACTGTTGAAAGCTGCTCGTGCTGAAGGGGCTGATGACCTCAAGCGGATCACTGGCGTCGGGCCAAAGCTGGAGGAGACCCTGAATGGATTGGGGATCTACCACTTTGACCAGATCGCCAAGTGGACCGCCGCAGAAATCGCTTGGGTCGATGCGCGCCTGAAATTCAAAGGCCGGATCGAGCGTGACGATTGGGTCGCACAGGCGGCCACACTGGCGTCAGAGACCTAGAACCAACATCGGGGAGGTGGGAAATGATCTGCGGATCAAAACACATCTCTCCGTCTCCGTCCATAAGACCAACATTCGATACAAAAATTGTCGGTCTTCCTATAGTAATGTCATTGAAGCCCCAAACGTCACAACAAAAGGGGCCACAAACAGGGACTATGGAGGAATAGTTAATGTCGAATGGGACTGGAGGAATGGGTTGCCGTCAGCTGTGCTGGATCGTGTCGGCCATTGTCGGTGTGGTTGCGATGTTCGGACTGGCAGGCTCGGGCGGCTGGGCGGTTTTGCCGGCTGTGGTTGCGGGCATCGTGATTTTTGCGCTTGCCGGTCTGATTCTGACGTATTTCTTTTGTGGTGAGGCCTCCGCGCCGGTCATGAGCGAGCCTGCCGCCCCGGTGGCGAGCGCTGCGCCGAAACCTGCGGCTGCTGCGCCCGCTGCGAGAGAGCCCGCGCCAGAGCCTGCAGTGGCCCCGACGCCCGCGATGGGTGACCCCGTAGCGTCTGCACCCGTGGCCGAGGCTGCACAGCAGGCTGCGGAGCCGGCGCCAGTGCTGATCAAACCATCGGCTGCGCTGCCCGGACAGGACGAACTGGCCGCTGCCAAAGGGGATTGGAAATACGTGGCCCCTGCCAAAGAGGCCGCGCCAAAACCCAAGGCAAAGCCGCAGGCCCAAGTCAAACCCTCGGCGCCGCTCAAGGGGCAAGAGGAACTGGCCGCTGCCAAAGGCGACTGGAAATACCAGCCCGAACCGGCCGCAGCCACGAAACCCGCCGGATTGGCGGCACCGCGCGGCGGAACGGCGGATAATCTGCGCGTCATCGAAGGGGTTGGCGCAAAATTGGAAGAATTGCTTAACAGCCACGGTATTTGGCATTACGACCAGATCGCGGGCTGGTCCGATGCCGACGTGGCATGGATGGACGCGAACCTTCCGAGGTTTAAGGGCCGCGTGACCCGTGATAAGTGGGTTGCACAAGCGAAATTGATCGGTGAGGTCGGGGTCGAGGAATTCCTCGTCCGGGCCAAAACCAACGACTACTGAGGCGACCAAACATGAGTGCCAAGAAACAGAACAATCAGGGCAAGTCGGGGCAGCGCGCGGCGCTGTTTCTGGCTGGTGTCGGCGTGTTCTGGATCTTGGCCACTTGGATTGGCGGAGCCCTTGGCCTGTCCCTTCGGGTGCTGGCCTTGTTCGATCTCATTGCCCTTGCAGGTTTCGGCTGGGCTTTATGGATGACTTATGGCATCTGGCGGGCACGCCAGAATGATGAAGGGTGAGCCATGCTCAAGGATCAGGACCGGATTTTCACCAATATCTACGGGATGCACGACCGCACGCTCAAGGGTGCGATGGCTCGTGGGCACTGGGATGGCACTGCTGATATCATTCAGAAGGGCCGTGATTGGATCATTAACGAGATGAAAGCCTCGGGTCTGCGCGGCCGTGGCGGTGCGGGCTTCCCCACCGGCCTCAAGTGGTCGTTCATGCCCAAGGAATCGGACGGCCGTCCGTCCTATCTGGTGATCAACGCCGACGAATCGGAACCGGGCACCTGCAAAGACCGGGAAATCATGCGCCACGACCCGCATACCCTGATCGAGGGTGCGCTGATTGCGTCGTTCGCGATGAACGCCCACACCTGTTACATCTACCTGCGCGGCGAATACATCCGCGAGCGCGAGGCGCTGCAGCGGGCGATTGACGAATGCTACGACGCCGGTCTGCTGGGTAAAAACGCCGCCAAATCCGGCTGGGATTTCGACCTGTTCCTGCACCACGGTGCGGGCGCCTATATCTGCGGCGAAGAGACGGCTCTGCTCGAATCGCTCGAAGGCAAAAAGGGCATGCCGCGCATGAAGCCGCCGTTCCCGGCGGGCGCGGGCCTCTATGGCTGCCCGACCACGGTGAACAACGTCGAATCGATCGCCGTTGCTCCGACGATTCTGCGTCGCGGTGCCGGCTGGTTCTCCAGCTTTGGTCGTCAGAACAACGCGGGCACCAAGCTGTTCGCGATCTCGGGCCATGTGAACACCCCCTGTGTTGTCGAAGAAGCGATGTCGATCTCCTTCGAAGAGCTGATCGAAAAGCACTGCGGCGGTATCCGTGGCGGCTGGGACAACCTTCTGGCCGTTATTCCGGGCGGCTCGTCGGTTCCCTGCGTCCGTGGCGAAAAGATGAAAGACGCCATCATGGACTTTGACTACCTGCGCGGCGAGCTGGGGTCGGGTCTGGGCACGGCGGCGGTGATCGTGATGGACAAGTCCACCGACATCGTCAAAGCGATCTGGCGTCTGTCCAAGTTCTACAAGCACGAATCCTGCGGCCAGTGCACCCCGTGCCGCGAAGGCACCGGCTGGATGATGCGCGTGATGGAGCGTCTGGTTCAGGGCAACGCCAGCGTCGAAGAGATCGATATGCTGTTCAACGTGACCAAGCAGGTCGAAGGCCACACCATTTGCGCACTGGGTGACGCGGCCGCCTGGCCGATCCAGGGTCTGATCCGCAACTTCCGCGACGTGATCGAAGACCGCATCAAGCACAAGCGGATCGCTGCGGAATAATTCCCGCCGATCTCACAAAGGCCGCCCCGAAAGGGGGCGGCCTTTTTCGTTGTTAGGACTTGTCGTGCAGGTAGGCCCAGCCAAAGGCGCGTTCGCTCGGTCCGTTGGTCCTGAGGTCCTCGAGCCGCTCCAACGCCTCTGCCAAGGTGGGTTGATGCCCCTCGGGGACCCACCACATCACAAAGTGCATCGCGCCAAGGATTTCGAACCACTCGGCGCGGCGGTCAAGGAACCGTTTGTGGATGGTGTCGAAAACAAAGGTTCGTAGGGTTTCAACCGACTCCCAGACGGTCAGATTCGCGACGAACTGCGGATCACCGTCGATCTTGGTTTCCGTGTTTCCGGTGCCGGGCTCGCCCGATCCCTCCATCATCCAGACGAATCCCGGCATCCGTTTCCCCAGACCATTCACCCGGTCCAGCGCGTCCATAAATTCCTTGACGCGGGGATCGTCGGTCGGGGCCACCAATCGCCCGACATTCAGTTCGGCTAAGTGCATAAGACAAATCCTCAGTTCGTAATGACGCAACGTTACGGGCTGCGGCGGGGATCGCCAACCCGCTTGGCAGCGGCCAATTCGCCAATTTGGTGTGGTTTCGCCTGAGAATTCGCGATTTCCCTAGGGGAAGGGTCTGGTTTCCCAGCATCGTGGTCGACAGCCGGTGTCGTAAAAGCGCCCCCTTAGCCGCAAGGCCACCGCTCACGGTGGGGCCTGCCGACCGGATGGGGTCTGGCAGGCCCAGCTCCGTTCGGCCGTTCTTTGCCGTTTTGACGGGGCGCTATTGAATAGCAGGCGGGCAGGGACCAGATGCTACAGGCATCACTGCATGAGGACCCAGATGCGCCCGAATCTAATGACGACCCTTGCCGCGCTGGCGTTTGGCCTGAGTGCCTCCGCCGCCTTGGCCAATCCCCCCCTCAAAGATGTCGAAGAAATCCGCGAAGGCATCATCACGGCGGGAATCGCCATGGAGCTGGCGGATAAATGCGGTGACCTCGACGTCCGGCTGATCCGCGGCGTGAGCTTTCTGAATTCGCTCAAATCGCGGGCCAAGGAGTTGGGCTATAGCGCCGAGGAAATCGACGCCTATGTCAACGATAAGGCCGAGAAGGCCCGCCTCGAGGAGGTTGCCCGCGCCCGGATCGCGGACTGGGGCGCCGTAGAAGGCGACGAGTCCAGCTATTGTGCCGTCGGCCAAGAGCAGATCGACCAGCAAACCGCCGCTGGCCGTCTGATCCATTGACGCGCCATCGACTCTGTGTTTTTAATCCGACAAAATTAGTCAGATTAATAGGACCATAGTCGAAACCACTATTTTTGCCCTTCAAACGACCTAGTTGTGAAATGAGGGGCAAATTTCCCATCCTTTTGGTGTCGTAACGTCTGGCGCAGCGCAGCAAGCCGCGCTAGAACGCCCGCGACTGCATGCCTCCGTGTGCCTGCCGCGCGGAGTGCCGGGTCTAGGCGACAAGAACCAAAAGGCTGGCCATGTCCGATCTGAAAAAAATCATCATCGACGGGATCGAGGTCGAAGCTCCGGGCAGCATGACCCTGATTCAGGCCTGTGAATTGGCCGGGATCGAGGTGCCGCGCTTCTGCTATCACGAACGTCTGTCCATCGCTGGCAACTGCCGCATGTGTCTGGTCGAGGTTGTGGGCGGTCCGCCCAAGCCCGCCGCGTCCTGCGCCATGCAGGTCAAAGACCTGCGTCCGGGGCCGGAAGGCCAGCCGCCGGTGGTCAAAACCAATTCTCCGATGGTCAAGAAGGCCCGCGAAGGTGTGATGGAGTTCCTCCTGATCAACCACCCGCTGGATTGCCCGATCTGCGACCAGGGCGGCGAATGCGATCTTCAGGATCAGGCCATGGCCTATGGCGTGGATTTTTCGCGCTATCGCGAGCCCAAGCGTGCCGCCGAGGACCTGAACCTCGGGCCGCTGGTGGAAACCCACATGACCCGTTGCATCAGCTGCACCCGCTGTGTGCGCTTTACGACCGAGGTCGCGGGCATCACCCAGATGGGCCAGACCGGCCGGGGCGAAGATTCGGAAATCACCAGCTATCTGAACCAGACGCTGGATTCGAACATGCAGGGCAACATCATCGACCTGTGCCCGGTGGGCGCACTGGTGTCCAAGCCCTACGCCTTTACCGCCCGTCCGTGGGAACTGACCAAGACCGAAACCATCGACGTGATGGACGCTCTGGGCAGCAACATCCGCGTCGACACCAAGGGCCGTCAGGTCATGCGCATCATGCCGCGTAACCACGATGGCGTGAACGAAGAGTGGATTTCGGACAAGTCGCGCTTTGTCTGGGACGGTCTGCGTCGTCAGCGTCTGGACAGCCCCTACATCCGTGAAAACGGCAAGCTGCGCAAAGCGACCTGGGGCGAAGCCCTGACGGCCGCCGCTGCCGGCATGAAGGGCAAAAAGGTCGCCGGTCTGATCGGGGATCTGGTCAACGTCGAGACCGCATTTAGCCTAAAAACGCTGGTCGAAGGTCTGGGTGGCAACGTCGAATGCCGCGTGGATAACACCCGCGTTCCGGCGGACAACCGTTCGGCCTATGTCGGCAACGCCGCAATCGAAGACATCGACACGGCGGATATGATTCTGCTGATCGGCACCAACCCCCGCACCGAGGCACCGGTTCTCAACAGCCGCATCCGCAAGGCATGGCTGAAGGGCGCGACCGTGGGTCTGGTGGGCGAGGCTGTCGATCTGACCTACGACTACAAGCATCTGGGTGCTGACCGTTCGGTTCTGCAACAGCTCTTGGCGATGGACCACTCGGACAAGCAGTCCAAGGCCGGTGTGATGATCATCGGGCAGGGTGCCCTGAACGAGGCTGACGGTCTGGCCGTTCTGGCCGCCGCGCAGGCGCTGGCGGAAAAGGGCGGATCAAAGCTGCTGGTTCTGCACACCGCCGCCAGCCGCGTTGGCGCGCTGGACGTGGGCGCGGTGACGGTTGGTGGCCGCGACGGCGCAATGAATGGCGCCGAAGTGGTCTACAACATCGGCGCGGACGAAGTCGAAATCGGCGAAGGCGCATTCGTGATCTATCAGGGCTCGCACGGCGACCGCGGTGCGCACCGCGCTGACGTGATCCTGCCGGCGGCTGCCTACACCGAAGAGAATGGCCTGTTCGTCAACACCGAAGGTCGTCCGCAGCTCGCGATGCGCGCCGCCTTTGCGCCGGGCGAGGCCAAGGAAAACTGGGCGATTCTGCGGGCACTGTCCGCCGAACTGGGCGCGACCCTGCCGTGGGATTCGCTGGCGCAACTGCGTCAGGCGATGGTCACTGCGGTGCCGCATCTGGCCCGGATCGACGAAGTCATCGAAAACGACTGGAACCCGCTGCCCACCGATACGCTGGGCAACGCGACCTTCCGTCCTGTGATCAAGGACTTTTACCTGACCAACCCGATTGCGCGCGCCTCTGAATTGATGGCCGAACTCTCGGCTCAGGCCAAAGCCCGCGCGTCGCAAACGAAAGTCGCGGCGGAATAACGGGTGCGGGCCGCGGTGTTTGCATCGCTGGTCCTGATGGGGTGCACCGCATCCCAGACGGCCCAGGTGGGACAGGGCGAATTTCGCCCGTCCTACCAAGGGGTCGAAACCCGGCTCTTGGACGGTGATCTGGTGAATTTCCGGGTCACGATGACAGGGGCGAGAGGCGAATCGGACGTTGCGAAATACGCCGAATGCGCCGCTGCACAATATGCGCTGATCCGTGGCTACGGGTTTGCGCGGCATGTGCGGACGAGGGTGTCACAACAGGGTGGCACTTGGGACGCGGATGCTGTTTACACCATCTCGCCGGCGTTGCCGCGCGGGCTCAGGACAATAGACGCCGAAGTCACGGTCGCCGATTGTGGCGTATCTGGAATACCGACGGTGTAAGGGGACGAATATGGTTGATTTCTTCACCACGACCAACCTTGGGATCCTGCTGCTGACCTTGGGTCAGTGCCTTTTGGTACTGGTGCCGCTCTTGGTGGCGCTGGCCTTCTTGATGTATGCGGACCGCAAGGTCTGGGCTGCGGTCCAGATGCGCAAGGGTCCGAACATCGTAGGCGCCTTTGGTTTGCTGCAATCCTTTGCAGACTTCATCAAATACATCGTGAAAGAGGTCGTGGTCCCGGCCGGCGCGGACAAGTTCGTGTTCTTCCTCGCGCCGATGATCAGCTTTGTGACCGCCGTGGTCGCCTGGGCGGTGATCCCCTTCAATGAAGGATGGGTGCTGGCAGACGTCAACGTCGCGATCCTCTACGTCTTTGCGATCTCCTCGCTCGAAGTCTACGGCGTGGTGATGGGCGGCTGGGCGTCGAACTCGAAGTATCCGTTCCTCGGCTCGCTGCGCTCTGCGGCGCAGATGATTTCCTACGAAGTCTCGATCGGCCTGATCATCATCGGTGTGATCATCTCGACCGGTTCGATGAATTTCGGGGACATCGTGGCGGCGCAGGACGGCATGGGCATCCTGTCGTGGTACTTCCTGCCGCACTTCCCGATGTTGTTCCTGTTCTTCATCTCGGCCCTCGCGGAAACCAACCGCCCGCCCTTCGACCTTCCCGAAGCGGAATCGGAACTGGTGGCTGGTTATCAGGTGGAATATTCCTCGACCCCGTTCCTGCTGTTCATGATCGGCGAATTGACCGCTGTGGTGCTGATGTGTGCCCTCGTGTCGCTGCTGTTCCTCGGCGGTTGGCTGTCCCCGGTCGAATTCCTGCCCGATGGTATCCTGTGGATGATCATCAAAATGGTGTTCTGCTTCTTCATCTTTGCGATGGTGAAGGCGATCACCCCCCGGTACCGCTATGACCAACTGATGCGTCTGGGCTGGAAAGTGTTCCTGCCGATGTCGCTGGGCTGGGTGGTACTGGTGTCGTTCCTTGCAAAATTCGAAGTCCTGGGCGGTTTCTGGGCCCGTTGGACGATTGGAGGCTGATCCATGACGCAGATCGACTATGGCCGTGCCGCCAAGTATTTCCTGCTGGCCGACTTTATCAAAGGCTTCCGCTTGGGGTTCAAATACTTCTTTGCCCCCAAGGCAACGCTGAACTACCCGCACGAAAAAGGGCCGTTGTCGCCCCGTTTCCGCGGCGAACACGCGCTGCGCCGCTATCCCAATGGCGAGGAACGCTGCATCGCCTGTAAACTGTGCGAGGCGATTTGCCCTGCGCAGGCGATCACCATCGACGCCGAGCCGCGCGAAGATGGCAGCCGCCGCACCACGCGCTATGACATCGACATGACCAAGTGCATCTACTGCGGCTTCTGCCAAGAAGCCTGTCCTGTGGACGCGATTGTCGAAGGCCCGAACTTTGAGTTCTCGACCGAAACCCGCGAAGAGCTGTTCTACGACAAGTCGAAACTGCTCGCCAACGGCGAACGTTGGGAAGCCCAAATTGCCCGCAATCTTGAATTGGATGCGCCCTACAGATGACCAATCCAACGAACCCCTTTGAAGCCATGCTGAAAGCTGGGCAGGACTGGGCGAAATCGCTCAACCCCGCCCTCGAATCGTTCATGCCCAAGGGGTTTGAATCTCTGTGGCCGACAATGCCCGCCGAGATGATGGAAGCCATGATGGGTAAGACCTTTAACCCTGAAGGTCTGGATTCCAAATTGCGGCTCTTGCTGACGCTGATGGGTCTGACGATCCTTGGCGCCAGCGCCGAAACGCAAATTCGCCTGACCGTCCGCCACGCGCGCGAGGCAGGCGCCACCAAACAAGAGATCGCCGAGACCATCGCCCACGCGGCCATGTTCGGAGGCGTTCCCGCAATGACCAAAGCCATGTCGCTGGCGAATGAAGCGATGGCCGAGGACACGAAAAAGGACCGGGACGAATGAGTGTTGCTGATATCGCCTTTTATGCCTTTGCGCTGACGACTGTCGCAGGCGGGCTTTTCACTGTGCTGAGCCGGAACCCGGTTCACTCTGTTCTGTGGCTGATCCTTGCCTTCCTGTCGTCGGCAGGGTTGTTCGTGCTGTTGGGCGCCGAATTCATCGCGATGCTGCTGATGATCGTCTATGTCGGCGCGGTCGCGGTGCTGTTCCTGTTCGTGGTGATGATGCTCGACATCGACTTTGCCGCGCTCAAGGCCGAGATGGCCCGCTACATGCCGCTGGCGCTGTTGATCGGGGTGATCATCCTGATCCAGCTCGCGATGGCCTATGGCGCGTGGCACACCTCGGACGGGTTCCAGACCCGACTGGCCGCGCCGATCGATGGCAGCGTTGAGAATACCGCCGCTCTTGGTCTGTTGATCTACGACAAATACCTGATCCTGTTCCAGCTGGCGGGCCTGATCCTGCTGGTTGCGATGATCGGGGCCATCGTTCTGACCCTGCGCCACCGCCAGAACATCAAGCGTCAGGATATTCTGGCCCAGATGTTCCGCGATCCGGCCAAGGCTATGGAGCTCAAGGACGTGAAGCCGGGGCAGGGGCTGTGATGACAAAATTCGCGACACGTAAAAGCGAGGGACAGAGCAAATGATCGAAATCGGAATTGAGCATTTCCTGGTGGTGGCGGCCGCGTTGTTCGTCATCGGGATCTTCGGGCTGTTCCTCAACCGCAAGAACATCATCATCCTGTTGATGTCGATCGAACTGATCCTGCTGTCGGTCAACATCAACTTTGTCGCCTTTTCCCGGTTTAACGGCGACATGGTCGGTCAGGTGTTCACTCTGTTTGTGCTGACCGTTGCCGCCGCCGAGGCTGCGATTGGTCTGGCGATCCTCGTCTGTTTCTTCCGCAACCGCGGGACCATCGACGTTGAAGACGTCAACGTGATGAAAGGCTGATCCGACATGGAAAAGTTTATCCTTCTTGCACCCCTTGTCGGGTCGCTGATCGCCGGTTTCGGCTGGCGGATCATCGGGGAAAAGGGCGCCCAGTGGCTGACCACCGGCATCCTGTTCCTCTGCGCGCTGCTGTCCTGGGTTCTGTTCCTCGGCTTTGACGGCAATGCCTACACGGTATCGCTGCTGCGCTGGATTGAATCGGGCGAGCTGGCTACAGAATGGGCGATCCGGATCGACCGTCTGACGGTGATCATGCTGATCGTCGTGAACTCGGTCTCGTCGCTCGTGCACCTCTACTCGATGGGTTACATGGCCCATGACGATAACTGGGGCCATCACGAACACTACCGGGCACGTTTCTTTGCCTATCTGTCGTTCTTTACCTTTGCCATGCTCATGCTGGTGACCTCGGACAACCTCGTCCAGATGTTCTTTGGCTGGGAAGGCGTGGGCGTTGCCTCGTATCTGCTGATCGGTTTCTACTACAAGAAGCCGAGCGCGAACGCTGCCGCGATGAAGGCCTTTGTGGTCAACCGCGTGGGCGACTTCGGCTTTGCCCTCGGGATTTTCGGTCTGTTCATGCTGACGCGGTCGATCGATTTCGACGTGATCTTTGATCAGGCGCCGCATATCGCCGAAACCACCATTCCGTTCCTGTGGACAGAGTGGAATGCCGCGAACCTGCTGGCCTTCCTGCTGTTCGTCGGCGCGATGGGTAAATCGGCACAGTTGCTGCTGCACACATGGCTGCCGGACGCGATGGAAGGCCCGACCCCGGTGTCCGCGCTGATCCACGCCGCAACCATGGTGACCGCCGGTGTGTTCCTCGTCTGCCGCATGTCGCCGCTGATGGAATACGCGCCGGAAACCAAATCGTTCATCATGTATCTGGGCGCGACCACGGCGTTTTTCGCCGCCACGGTGGGTCTGGTGCAGAACGACATTAAGCGTGTCATCGCCTATTCGACCTGTTCGCAGCTGGGCTATATGTTCGTGGCTGCCGGCACGGGCGTCTATGGCGCGGCGATGTTCCACCTGTTCACCCACGCCTTCTTTAAGGCGATGCTGTTCCTCGGCGCCGGTTCGGTTATCCATGCGATGCACCACGAACAGGACATGCGGAATTACGGTGGTTTGCGCAAAAAGATCCCGCTGACCTTCTGGGCCATGATGATCGGCACCTTTGCGATCACCGGCGTTGGTATCCCGCTGACCTCGATCGGCTTTGCCGGCTTCCTGTCCAAAGACGCCATCATCGAGAGTGCCTATGCCTCGGGCAATGGCTATGCCTTCTGGCTGCTGGTCATCGCGGCACTGTTCACCTCGTTCTACTCCTGGCGTCTGATTTTCCTGACCTTCTTTGGCAAGGAACGCGGCGACCATCATGCGCATGAACATGCGCACGAGAGCCCGCTGGTGATGACGCTGCCGCTGGGTGTTCTGGCGCTTGGCGCGGTGTTCGCCGGGATGCTGTGGTACGCGCCGTTCTTTGGCGATCACACCAAGATGACCGCGTTCTTTGGCATGCCGCACCATGAAGTTGCCGCCGCCGAAGGCCACGAGGCTGCCCCGGCTGCCGAAGGTCATGAGGCTGCTCCGGCTGCTGAAGGTCACGAGGCCGCTCCGGCCGCAGACGCCCATGCAGCTGCACCTGCTGCAGATGCGCACGCTGCTGAACCGGCTGCCGATGCGCACGCGGCTGCACCGACCGAAGAGGGCCATGCCGACGCCGGTCACGCCGCGATTGGCGCGATCTACATGTCGGACGCGTCGAACACCGTTCTGGACGACGCCCACCACAGCCCGGCATGGGTCAAGGTGAGCCCGTTCGTGGCGATGCTAATCGGCTTCTTCACGGCCTACTACATGTACATCGTGAACCCGTCGGCTCCGGCCAAACTGGCCGAGAACCAGCGCCCGCTGTACAACTTCTTGCTCAACAAATGGTACTTTGACGAACTCTACGATGTCGTGTTCGTCCGTACCGCCAAGGCCATCGGCCGTTTCCTGTGGAAGCGCGGCGATGAAGCCACCATCGACGGCGGGATCAACGGTCTGGCTCTGGGCATCGTGCCCTTCCTGACCCGTCTCGCAGGCCGCGCCCAGTCCGGTTACGTCTTCACCTATGCCTTCGCGATGGTTCTGGGCATCGCTGTCATTCTGACCTGGGTGACGCTCACCGGGGGATCGCACTAATGGAAAACCTTCTCTCGATCGTAACCTTCATCCCGGCGCTGGCCGCGGCCATTCTGGCCCTGTTCCTGCGCGGCGACGATGAAGGCGCCCATCGGAATGCCAAATGGGTGGCGATGATCGCGACCTTGGCCACTTTGGTCGTGTCGCTGTTCATCTTGGCCGGGTTTGATCCCGCCAACACCGAAATGCAGTTTGTCGAAGACCGTCAGTGGCTGATGGGCTTGCACTACAAACTGGGCGTGGATGGCATTTCGGTGCTGTTCGTGATGCTGACGACGTTCCTGATGCCGCTGGTGATCTGGTCGGCATGGGAGGTCAAAACCCGCGTCAAGGAATACATGATCGCCTTCCTTCTGCTGGAAACGCTGATGCTCGGCGTGTTCATGGCGCTGGATCTGGTCCTGTTCTACGTCTTCTTCGAAGCGGGCCTGATCCCCATGTTCCTGATCATCGGGATCTGGGGTGGCAAGAACCGCATCTATGCCGCGTTCAAGTTCTTCCTCTACACCTTCCTCGGCTCGGTGCTGATGCTGGTGGCGATGATCGCGATGTACGCCGATGCAGGCACCACCGACATTCCGACGCTGTTGACGCATCAGTTTAGCACTGACAGCTTCTCGGTTTTGGGAATCCACGTGGTTGGCGGTTTGCAGACCATGCTGTTCCTCGCGTTCTTTGCCTCGCTCGCGGTGAAAATGCCGATGTGGCCGGTCCACACCTGGTTGCCGGACGCGCACGTTCAGGCGCCGACGGCGGGTTCGGTGGTTCTGGCGGCGATCCTGCTGAAAATGGGTGGCTACGGCTTCCTGCGGTTCAGCCTGCCGATGTTCCCTGTCGGCTCTGCGGTGATGGGCGATCTGGTGCTGTGGATGTCGGCGATCGCGATCGTCTACACCTCGCTGGTCGCACTGGTGCAGGAAGACATGAAAAAGCTGATCGCCTATTCGTCGGTTGCCCACATGGGCTATGTGACGATGGGGATCTTTGCGGTGAACCAGCAGGGCATCGACGGCGCAATTTTCCAGATGCTGTCGCACGGCTTTATCTCTGGCGCTCTGTTCCTCTGCGTTGGCGTGATCTACGACCGGATGCACACCCGTGACATCGACGCCTACGGCGGTCTGGTGAACCGGATGCCGGCCTATGCGTTGATCTTTATGTTCTTTACGATGGCGAACGTCGGTCTGCCGGGCACCTCAGGCTTTGTCGGCGAATTCCTGACGCTGATGGGCATCTTCCAGGTCAATACCTGGGTTGCGGCTGTGGCTGCCTCGGGCGTGATCTTCTCGGCGGCCTATGCGCTGTGGCTGTATCGCCGCGTCGTGATGGGCGAGCTGATCAAGGAGAGCCTGAAGGCCATCACCGACATGACCCGTCGTGAAAAGCTGATCTTTGCGCCGCTGGTCGTCATGACCATCCTGCTGGGCGTCTATCCCAGCCTGGTCACCGATATCATCGGGCCGAGCGTTCATGCGCTGGTCGAACATGTAAACGAAGCCGTGGCTGCATCGGATCTGACCGTTGCTGTCGCCGCCGAAGCCGCGCCCGCTGGGCACTAAGGAGCCGGGACCATGATCTCTCAAGACCTTCAGATCGTTCTGCCGGAAATCTTCCTGGCGATCTTTGCGATGGTGACGCTGGTCGGCGCCGTTTACACGGGCAAGGACAAGACTGCCTCGCTGCTGACCTGGGTGACGGCCGCTGTGTTCGTCATTCTGGGCCTGCTGATCGCCGTGAACGGCGAGGGCACCCGCGTGGCATTTGACGGGATGTATGTGGATGATGCCTTCTCGCGCTTTGCCAAGGTGGTGATCCTGTTCTCGGCCGCGGCTGTTCTGGCCATGAGCCAGGAGTACATGAGCCGTCGCGGTCTGCTGCGGTTCGAATATCCGGTGCTGGTGTCGCTCTCTGTCGTCGGTATGATGGTGATGGTGTCGGCAGGGGACCTGATGGCCCTCTACATGGGTCTGGAACTGCAGTCGCTGGCGCTCTATGTGATCGCCTCGCTCCGCCGCGATAGCGTGAAATCGACCGAAGCCGGCCTCAAGTACTTTGTGCTGGGCGCGCTCTCCTCGGGTCTGCTGCTCTACGGTGCGTCGCTGACCTACGGTTTCGCTGGCACCACGCTGTTCAGCGGCATCATCGAGGCGACCGGCCACGACATTTCCATCGGTCTGCTGTTCGGTCTGGTGTTCATGTTCGCCGGCTTTGCGTTCAAGGTGTCGGCCGCGCCGTTCCACATGTGGACGCCGGACGTCTATGAAGGTTCGCCGACGCCGGTGACCGCCTTCTTTGCGACCGCGCCCAAGGTTGCCGCGATGGGCCTGTTTGCCCGCGTTGCCTTTGACGCCTTTGGCGGGACCGTCGGTGACTGGCAGCAGATCATTTCGCTGATCGCGCTGTTGTCGATGTATGTCGGTGCGATTGCCGCCATCGGTCAGCGCAATATCAAGCGTCTGATGGCCTATTCGTCGATTGCCCACATGGGCTTTGCGCTGATGGGTCTGGCGGCTGGTACTGTCGCAGGCGTTGAGGCGATGCTCATCTACATGGCGATCTATGTGACCATGAACATCGGCACCTTTGCCTTTATCCTGTCGATGGAAAAAGACGGCCAGCCGATGATGGACATCTCGTCCCTCAACATGCTGTCGCGCAAAGAACCGGCCAAGGCATGGGCGCTGCTGTTCCTGATGTTCAGCCTTGCTGGCGTGCCGCCGTTCATCGGCTTCTTTGGTAAGTTCGGCGTATTCCGCGCTGCGGTGGACTCGGGCCTGTTCTGGCTGGTGGTTCTGGGCGGGATCGCCTCGGTGATCGGTGCCTTCTACTACTTGCGCATCGTGTTCTTCATGTTCTTCGGCAAGGAAAACGACGGCCTCGACGTGAAAATGAACCCGGTTCTCTGGGTTGCGCTGATGGGCTCGGCGGCGGTTGTTCTGGTCGGGGCTGCGAACCTGTTCGGTATCGTTCCGGCAGCAGCGGCAGCGGCACAAGCGCTTGTCAACTGACCGTAAAGAGGGGCCGAGCTGGCCCGGTGGCTACGGCCTCGTGATTTTGGACGAGGTCGATAGCACCATGAACGAGGCTGCCCGTCGGGCGGCCTCGATCCGTATTCCGACATGGATTATGGCGCATCGGCAAACGGCGGGGCGGGGCCGTCGGGGCAGGGCGTGGGACAACCCCACCGGCAACCTTGCGGCGACGTTGATATCCAAGCCCGGTCTGCGGCCTGCCGATGCGGCGCTGCGGTCCTTCCTCGCCGCGAATGCGCTGTTCGAGTCGCTGGCGCTCTGGGTGGACCGGTCACGTCTGGCGACCAAATGGCCCAATGATGTGCTGCTCGACAGCAGCAAGATCGCGGGCATCCTTCTCGAGAGTAGCAGCAGCGGGACCACGGTGGATTGGCTGTCCATCGGTATCGGGGTCAATCTGGCCCATTGCCCCCCGACCGACCCGGAGGCGAAATTCCCGCCGGTCTGCGTCGCCGAAGCTGTCGGCGTCACCGTCACCGCCGAGGAGTTCCTGACGGTTCTGGCCAGCAGCTATGCCACACAAGAGAGCAAGCTGGCCTATTTCGGCTTTGAACGTATCCGCGAAGACTGGATGCGCCATGCTGCGCGTCTGGGAGATGTGATCACCGCCCGTACGGCGCGCGATACCTATACCGGGATTTTTGACGGCATCGACATGGACGGCAATCTGATCCTGATCACCGGACGCGGCCCGCAGACCATTGCCGCAGCCGACGTTTATTTCTAAGAGGACGCTATGCTACTTGCTATCGATTGCGGCAATACAAACACAGTGTTTTCGATCTGGGATGGATCGAAGTTCGTGGCGACGTGGCGGACCTCGACCGAACATCAGCGGACGGCGGACCAGTATTACGTCTGGCTCTCGACCCTGATGCAGCACAGCAAGGTCGCCGTGGATATTGACGCGGTGATCATTTCCTCGACCGTACCGCGTGTGGTGTTCAACCTGCGGGTTCTGGCGGACCGCTATTTCAACTGTCGCCCGCTGGTGGTGGGCAAGCCTGACTGCGCTCTGCCGATCGCCCCCCGCGTCGATGAGGGCACCACGGTCGGTCCGGACCGTCTGGTCAACGCGGCGGGGGCCTATTCCCGGCACGGCGGCAATCTGATCGTGGTGGACTTTGGCACGGCGACGACCTTTGACGTGGTGGCGGCTGACGGGGCCTATGTCGGCGGTGTCATCGCGCCGGGCGTGAACCTCAGCCTCGAGGCGCTGCACCGCGCCGCGGCGGCCCTGCCGCATGTCGATATCAGTCGCCCCACCGGGGTGATTGGGCGAAACACCGTGGCCTGTATGCAGTCCGGAATTTTCTGGGGCTACGTGGGTCTGGTCAAAGAAATCTGCGCGCGCATCCGCGCTGAATATGATGCACCGATGCGGATCATCGGAACCGGCGGGCTTGCCCGACTTTTTGAGCAGGTGGAAACCCTGTTCGACCATATCGAGGACGATCTGACCATGCATGGCCTGACCGTCATCCACCAATTCAATAAGGAACAAGAATGAGCAGCGAAAAACTGATTTACCTGCCCATCGGCGGCGCGGGCGAAATCGGCATGAACGCCTATGTCTACGGCTATGGCGCGCCGGATCGCGAACGTCTGATCGTGGTCGATCTGGGCGTGACCTTTCCGGATATGGACGGCACGCCCGGCGTTGACCTGATCCTGCCGGATGTCAAATGGCTCGAAGAGCGCAAGGACCAGATCGAGGCGATCTTTATCACCCATGCGCACGAAGACCACATCGGGGCCTTGGGTCTGGTGTGGGAACGTCTGGGCGCACCGGTTTACGCGCGGACCTTTACCGCCAATATCGGTCGCCGCAAGCTCGAGGAACGTAACCTGCCGGAGGGCGTGATCCAGACGGTCGGTGCCTATCCGGTGGTCACCCACGCGGGCCCGTTCAAGGTCAGCTTTGTCCCGGTGTCCCACTCGATCCCCGAGAGCGCGGGTCTGCTGATTGATACCCCCGCCGGTCGGATCGTCCATTCCGGCGATTTCAAGATCGACACCACCCCTGTCGTTGGCGAACCCTTTGACGCCGATCTGTGGACCGAGATTGCCAAACCCGGCGTCAAGGCGCTGATGTGCGATTCCACCAACGTGTTCTCTCCGGCGCCGGGACGCAGCGAGGCGGAACTGTCCAAACCGCTGCAAGAACTGATTGCCGGACAGCCGGGCATGGTGGTCGCGACGACCTTTGCCTCGAACATCGCCCGCCTGAAAACGCTGGCCGTTGCCGCCGACAAGGCCGGCCGTTCGATCTGTTTGCTGGGCCGTGCCATGCGCCGCATGATCGAAGCCGGGATCGAGAGCGGGATTCTGTCGGACTTTCCGAAAACCATCAGCCCCGAAGACGCGCAGCATGTACCGCGTGGCAATCTGATGCTGATCGTCACCGGCAGCCAGGGCGAACGCCGCGCGGCCTCGGCACAGTTGGCCAATGGCAAATATCTGGGCCTGTCGATGGCCGAAGGCGATACGTTCCTGTTTTCGTCGAAAACCATCCCCGGCAATGAGCGCGGCGTGATCCGCATCATGAACCAACTTTCGGAAAAGGGCGTCGAGGTGATCGACGACCGTGGCGGGCTCTACCATGTGTCGGGTCACGCGAACCGTCCGGACCTGAGCCGGATGCACGACCTGATCCAGCCGCAAATGCTGATCCCGATGCATGGCGAACACCGTCACCTGCGCGAACATGTCAAACTGGGCGAGTCCAAGGGCATTGCGGGCATCGTCGCGGTCAACGGCACGATGGTCGATCTGACGGGCGATCGTCCGCAGGTCTGCGGTTATGTCGAAACCGGGCGGACCTATCTGGATGGGGCGGTGCAGATCGGCGCGCTGGACGGGATCGTCCGCGACCGTATCCGCATGGCGCTGAATGGTCATGTGACCGTGACGCTGTTGATCGACGAAAACGACGAACCGCTGGGCGATCCGTGGTGCGAGGTCATGGGCCTTGCCGAACTCGGCCGCAGCGATGCGCCGCTGGTCGAGGTGCTGGAAGAAGACCTGAGCCAGTTCCTGAACCGTGCCGACGACAAAACCCTGCTGGACGATGACGAGCTGGACAAGGAACTGACCCGCATCGTGCGCAACGTCTGCCAGACCGAAATCGGCAAAAAGCCGGAGGTCACGGTGATTGTCAGTCGCCTGACCTGATATCGCTCGCCTCTGGATTTATATCGACGAGACGCTGCATCTTTTGCTAGAATCTACATATTGATATGGGGATTCTAGCAAATGCGGCGTTTTGTTTTTGCTATCAGTGCCTTCATGATGATTGCGGCGGCCGGGCAGGTTGCTGCTGTGACGCTCGGGCCGATTCCGGCAGACCGGATTGTGACATACGGTGGTGCGGAATGGGTCTGGGCCGCTCCGTGCAATATGAATTACGAGAGTTGTCCGTTTTCATGGGCCGAGCAGACCCAGTACGGCTGGCGGATTCCGACCGCCCAAGAGGTGGCCGACAGTATCACAGCGAACCTGACCGCGTTTATCGCGGCCTTCCAATCGCCTCTCGGCACGGTGAGTTACGCGGGCGATACCTACCTGTGTGCGGCGGAATGGTTTACCGACTTGGGCGCCTGCCAGCCGGGCGATGCCTTGGCAGGCTATATTACCAATCTCGGCAGTACGAACTTTGGGGCGGAGAGTTTCGTCATTCGCGATATCACCGAACCGGTGCTGCCCAGTGTTCCGGTTCCGGCCTCGCTGCCGCTCATCGGTGGCGCGATGGCGCTGATGGCGGCACTACGCCGTAGATCGCGCGACTAGAAAGGGGCCGATAGGCCCCTTTTCCAACAGTGATCAATCGCGGCAGAGAAACGCGCTGCCCTCGACCGCAACCAGGGTAACAATCCCCGCCGCGGCAATCGCCGGGGTGCCAAGCGCCGCCGTCAGCGCGACTGAGGCAGCGCCGTTCGCCTGCGTGCGCAAGAATCTGTCCGACCCTTGTAGCAGTTTGGCGCCAAAGGTTTCGGCGCGGCGAATTTCGCCCGGTGTCGGCGGCTGTCCGAACACATGGGTCATGTTGTCCTGAACCTGTTTGAGTTCATCGGACGCCATATCGACCCGCTGACAGGTCGTGCGTTCACAGCGACCACGGAAATTCTGTTCCCCCGGCACCATGACATAACCGACATCATCGCCGGTATAATCCAGACAGAACCCTTCGCTGGTGTAACTTTCCGTCAGGCTGGCCATAAAGGTCAGGGTTACGTCGCTGGTGCAGGTCGGTTCATCGCCCTTGATCCGGTCCATCAGACGACCGGGCGAACGCAGCAAACGTTCGCGGAGGCCGGGTGACAGATCGTCATCGGCGAATTGTTCGGTGTCGATGGTAATATCCATCGCATTCACACGAACCGTACAGATGTCAGCCCACGCAGGGGCTGCACTGCAAAGGGCCAAGGCAAGGCCCCCAAGACATCGGATCAATTTGCGCGTCTCTCGGCAAAGCTAAGGCGGATAAAGGACGGTGCATCATCACCCCAGCCAATCGGCTGGTCATGGCGATCATTGCGGCGACGGTCGTGACGCGGTCCGGACGACTCGCGCCGTTGGTCATTGCGTTCGTGCCGATGTTCGGTGCGCTCGGGTCGCGGCTCGGGCGCGGTGACGACCTCGACCGGCTGCGGCTGCACTGCGACGACCTCGGCAGCCTCGGCACGCGGTTCGCTGCGGTCTTTGCGACCACGGGACCGGCTGCGGCTCGATTTCGGTTTGTCTTGGCGCGGGGCGCTGTCTTCTTCGACGGGCAGGCCCGCCAACGGATTTTCGAGGCGGGGAATTGCCGATTGGGTCAGCTTTTCCACGGCTTCAAAGTATTTCTCGTCGCGGGGCGAGCAGATCATGATCGCGCTGCCCTTGCGACCGGCGCGGCCAGTGCGGCCGATGCGGTGAACATAATCCTCGGCGTGGCTGGGCACGTCGTAGTTGAACACGTGGCTCACCGCAGGAATGTCGAGCCCGCGCGCTGCTACGTCAGAGGCACACAGGAAACGCAGTTCGCCAGTGCGGAATTTGTCCAGCGTGTCCATACGCTGTTTCTGGTCCAGATCACCGTGGATCGCAGCGGCGTTGTAGCCGTATTTTTGCAGCGATTTCGCGGTGATATCCACATCCGTTTTCCGGTTGCAGAAAATGATCGCGTTGGTGCAGGTGTCGCCCTCTTGGTCGATCATCGCACGCAGCAGGCGACGCTTTTCGGTGCCTTCGCGGTCCTTGCGGCTGGCCTTGAACATGACCACGCCCTGCTTGATATTTTCCGAGGTCGTCGCCTGACGCGCAACCTCGACCCGGGCAGGGGCCTGAAGGAAGGTATTGGTGATCCGTTCGATTTCCGGGGCCATCGTCGCCGAAAAGAACAGGGTCTGGCGGGTAAAGGGCGTCAGTTGGAAGATGCGTTCGATATCGGGGATAAAGCCCATATCGAGCATCCGGTCCGCCTCGTCGACGACCATGATCTGCACGCCGGTCAGCAGCAGTTTGCCGCGCTCGAAATGGTCGAGCAAACGACCGGGGGTTGCGATCAATACGTCAACACCGCGGTCGATCAGGGCGTCCTGATCCTTGAACGAAACGCCGCCGATCAGCAGCGCCTTGGTCAGCTTGGTGTGCTTGGCGTAAACGTCAAAGTTTTCGGCGACCTGAGCCGCCAATTCGCGCGTCGGGCACAGAACCAGACTGCGCGGCATGCGTGCGCGTGCGCGACCACGCCCCAGAAGGGTGATCATCGGCAGGGTAAAGCTGGCGGTCTTGCCAGTGCCGGTTTGGGCGATGCCCAATACGTCGCGCCCCTCAAGGGCAGCGGGGATAGCGCCTGCCTGAATTGGTGTCGGGGTTTCGTAGCCGGCTTCGGCGACTGCTTTGAGAACCTTAGGGTCAAGGTTCAGATCGTTGAATTTGGTCATTAGCGTCCATTATCGCGGCCATGCGTCGGCCGTGGGTTATGGGACGCAAATTTCCACGCGCCCCGCGTCACTTCCCGAAGGAATGCGAGGCTTTTACTCTGAACGATCAGAAAGGTCAACTTTTACGACATTTTAACCATGTGACAAAAGAAAACAGGCCCGGCCAGCGGCCGAGCCCATCAAACGGCACTGTCAAAGGCCTCAGGCGGTTTTGCGGCGGCGGGCAACGCCAGCCAGACCGCCAAGGCCCGCGAGCAGCATCCACCCGGCTGCCGGGAGCGGAACCGATGGCAGGATTTCCTGACCAGCGACAGTCACGCCGGAAATCGCCAGCGCGCTGTCAAAGCCGTCATCCGACCAGTTTACGACGCCGAACTCAAAGGCATAGGTGCCAGCAGTTGCAAAGGTATAGCTGGACTGGATCCAGCCGGTATAACCGCAGCCTTCGCCGACGCCCATGTAGCATTCGCCACTCGAAAAGCCAAGGCCGGTTGTCCAGTCGGGCGCGACGGCAATGATGGCTGTACTTCCGGGGTTCAGCGTCACCGAACTGTCAATCGGCGGCAGATCAAAGCCCGGTACGGTGTCGCCGGACGCCTGTGTGCGGGCGGTAAAGATCAGAATATCGTTGGCGGAATTGTTCACGTCGCGCAGCCATGCATAGGCATAGTCGGAATAGCCAGCACCGTCCGAGGTGAAATAGTTGAAATAGTAGGAAAATGCTTCACCCGCATTGGCGGAAAAGGTGTTGGTGGTCAGAACCGAGCCGTTATACTCCGAGCCCACATTCAGACCTGTAAAGCCGCCTGCGCCAACGGTGCTGACGTAGACGATCGCCCCGTTCCCCGGCGCGTTGGTCAGATCGCCCTCTGCCGAAGCAAATCCAGCCGTGCCGGTGTAGGTGCCAACGCCCGCCAAGGGTGTGGCGCCTGCGGTGGTTGCAAATGCCAGCAAGGCGATCGTGCTGGTTGTCAAAGCCAATCTCATCGGAATACCCTCTAACCTTATATAAACTTTGGATCTGGTCTGATCCGTAGGTCAGAGATTATTGCCGATTGTCGCGAAAGTACACAAATTATGCAATTTTGGGTCATTTTTGGCTAAACGTATAGGTCCGTCCATTGTGGATCCTCGCCAATATTTTTGCCCCGTGCATTCTCGCTAAAGGGAAATCGCTGACGCATAAATCTATTTTGGGTAGATGAATAACTATACGAATGAGTATAATTTTGATACCTTAGGGCTGTATGAATAATCCAATTTTTTTGGCGTTATGACCTGTAGGTAGTTACATGTTCTGTTTGACGGTTCACTCTCTACCGATTGGCAGGTTCGGGCCCCGATTGCCTGTCGCGTTAGAGGCGAGCAGCGCTAGGAAAGGAGCGGTATTATGTCTTATCCAGAGCCAGTCACCCTTCTTTTTGGACGGGTGGACGCTGTGAAGTGGAAATTCCAGCCGCTGCAAAACCGGATCACAGAGGGCCTCATTCGTGTGCTCAGTGTCGCGGTTTCCGGACACGCGCTCTACGTTCTGGCTGGTTGGGTGTTTTGGGGCGAGGCTCTGCCGCTTCCCGGTCTTTCCGAGGGGCTGAGGATGTTGGGGACCACTGCAATTTGCTTTGCGCTGCTGGGGGTGGTTCTGATCTGTCAGGATGTACGGTCCACCCTTGATCGAATTCTGTTTACGGTCGGAGTGTTCTGGGTGCTGTTTACAGCCTCGGTCCGGCTGTTCCTGATGGCCGTGGCGCCCAATATCAACCTCGATCATCTGCTGGCATTGGGGGGGGATGGCCATCATATGACCGTCGGTACGTCACTCGGGCTGGTTATGGTGGCGTTGTCCATCGTGCTGAACACCTATGGGCAGAAGGGTTGGTCGCTGGCCGGACGCGTGATTTCCAGATTCAATACGATTGTCGTTGTCAGTGCCTTCTACTTTGTCATGACAGGTCAGCGTCCGATCCTGATGGCATGGGTTTTCGAAGACATGCCGCTGATGACGTATATCAGCTTTGTGATGATCTGCATCACAGTCTGTTTGTCGTTGTCGCAACCGGGCTACGGCAGCAGGCGCGACCGACTGGCCTAAGTTATCCACCTAACGCGACAGCAAAAGGGCGGCCTAGGCCGCCCTTTGTTCCGTTAGACCATCATTTCCTTGGTCGCTGTCAAACGAATGTCGGGATAATCCCGCACCACACGGTCGATGTCCCACTGAAGTCGCGTCAGGAACACCACATCACCGTCATTGTCATAGCCGATGTGCTGTTTGTTGGTGTTGATGAATTGGTCCAGCGCGGCCTTGGGGCCGGTCGCCCAGCGGGCCGAGGTGAACTGGGAGGATTCAAACCGCACCGGCAGCCCGTATTCCAGCTCGATGCGGCTGGCCAGGACTTCGAACTGGAGAGCCCCGACGACGCCGACAATAAAGCCGGAGCCGATCATCGGTTTGAACACCTTGGCGGCGCCTTCTTCGGCGAACTGCATCAGCGCCTTTTCCAGATGCTTGGCCTTCATCGGATCGCCCGCCCGCACGCCTTGCAAGAGTTCCGGGGCAAAGGACGGAATGCCCGTCACCTTGAGCGCTTCGCCCTCGGTCAGCGTATCGCCGATGCGCAGCTGGCCGTGGTTCGGAATGCCGATGATATCGCCGGCCCAGGCCTCTTCGGCCAGTTCGCGGTCGGCTGCGAGGAACAGAACCGGGTTGGAAATCGCCATCGGCTTTTTCGAGCGGACGTGCAGCAACTTCATCCCGCGTTCGAAATGCCCCGACGACAGCCGGACAAAGGCCACGCGGTCGCGGTGTTTGGGGTCCATGTTCGCCTGAACCTTGAACACAAAGCCCGCGACCTTGTCCTCTGACGGCTCGATGGCGCGGGGATCGGCGGTGGTCGGCTGCGGCGCGGGGCCGTATTTGCCGATCCCGTCCATCAGTTCCTTGACGCCAAAGCTGTTGATGGCAGAGCCGAACCAGATCGGGGTCATGTGACCCTCCAGCACCGCCTGCGGGTCCAGCGCGGGCAGCAATTCGCGCGCCATTTCCAGCTCTTCGATCAGCGTGTCCAAGAGGGCGGACGGCACATGTTCGCGGATCTTCGGATCGTCCAGACCGTTGATTTTGATCGATTCCGACACGCGGTTGCGGTCGGCGCGGTCCATCAGTTCCAGATGGTTGTTCAGGATATCGTAACAGCCGATAAATTCGCGCCCGGTGCCAATCGGCCAAGAGGCCGGCGTGACATCAATCGCGAGGTTTTCCTGAATTTCGTCGATGATCTCAAAGGTATCGCGGCTCTCGCGGTCCATCTTGTTACAGAAGGTCAGGATCGGCAAATCGCGCAGGCGGCACACCTCGAACAGCTTTTGCGTCTGGCTTTCCACGCCCTTGGCCCCGTCGATCACCATCACAGCAGCGTCAACGGCTGTCAGGGTGCGATAGGTATCCTCGGAAAAATCCGAGTGGCCGGGGGTATCGACCAGATTGAACCGGAAGTTGCCGAAATCGAACGACATGGCCGAGGCGGACACTGAAATGCCGCGGTCCTTTTCCATCTGCATAAAGTCGGAGCGGGTGCGGCGCGCTTCGCCCTTGGCGCGGACCTGACCGGCCATCTGGATTGCACCACCGAACAACAGGAATTTTTCCGTCAGCGTGGTCTTGCCGGCGTCAGGGTGCGAAATGATCGCAAACGTCCGACGACGAGCGATTTCCGGGGGCAGGGCGGGGCGATTTTCAGCGGTGTCCAACATGCTGCGGCGTATAATTCGATGCGCGTGTTCTGACAAGCTGTCGCGCAGCGATGCATGGGTATGCGTCGCTGCGCTTTGGGGCTTGGGGATACTGACAGCACGTTTCCCCGAGCCGTTCCGACGGGGCGATCAGGAACCGCTGCCCATGATCCGACGCAAGAAATCTTCGGCGGTGTCGCGCAGGGACCGCGCCTGTTTGGCGAGGCTCTCAGAACCGGTCTGGGACTGCTGGATGTTCGACATCATTTCCACCCGCAGCAATTCGCCCTGCTTGCCCAGAGCGATCTGGACTTGACCGGAGGCATCGTTCAGCGCCTTGATTTCGGTATTCACCGAATGGACGTTGTCAACGGCCTGGGCCGTTTCGCCCTTGATCGCCTCGAGCAGGATGTTGATGTCATCCGTCACCTTTTGCGTTTGCGCCGCGAGGTTCTTCACCTCGCCCGCCACAACGCTGAACCCGCGACCGACGCTGCCGGCGCGGGCGGCTTCGATCGAGGCGTTGAGGGCCAGAAGGTTGGTCTGGTTGGCGATCTTGCTGATGCGCATGATCGCTTCGGAAATGTCCTGAACCTTGGAGGACAGCACTTCGACTTGACCGGCGGCCTGCACGGCCTTGTTGCTGGCCGAGGCGGACATATTGGTCGCTGCGGTCATCTGTTCGCGGATCGTCGCGGCGGACTGCGCCATGTTCCCGGCAAGGCTGGAGGCCTGACGCACATTCGACGACGTTTGCTCTGCCGCGGCTGCGAGGGTTTCCATAATGTGGCCGAGGCTGTTGCGGAATTCCTCGCTCATGGTGTGGCGCAGCGTAGCGCTCTCGTTCATCTGGGTTTCGAGATAGGTGCTGACCGCCATGTCCATGTCGAACGCGACCAGACGGGTCAGCGCATCGCCCAAGGTGGTGTTAAAGTAGGACGGAACCCACGGGCGTGCCACCTGACGCATGATGCTCGAGCGCAAGAGCGAGTAGGCGGCCATCTGGAGATGCGGGTCGACGCGCAGTTTGTTGTGGGTGTTGGCGATCTGCTGGACCGAGGCAATATAGTCAGGGCCGAAATCGCCACGCATCGCGATGACCCAATGACGGCACAGCGCCTGGATGATGTGCGTGCGCATCGCGCCGCCACGATCTCCGGCGAGATTGTAGCCACCGTGCGATCCGATGAAGTCTACCAGTTCAGCCCCGGCTTTGGGCATGGCTGCGTTGATCTTGGCGGAATACTTCGAGAGAGTCCGTTTCACACCATCTGTCATACCATGCAATTGCATGATGCGCTGGACGCGGTGGGTATCGAGATTGCTGCTGTCAAGCATGTCGTTTTCCCGTTCTAAGGTTCGATGGCTGTTAGAACGGTTCATTCCCTGACACTTGTAGGCATGCCCGAGAAAGATTTTCCCGTTTAGGTCGAAGACGCCTTGCGCAGGAGGTCCGCAACATCGGTTGTTGCGATCAGTTTGTCCTGCACCTCGTAATCGTGGTGATGGCGCCGCCGGTGGCCGCGGTTACGCACCTCGCGCGGCAGGCTTTGACGGATGCGCGGATCGATCAGCAGCGATTCCGCCGCGATGCCCTCGGCGTAGATGAGTTGGTGTTCGTCGAACAGCAATTGGTAATAGTCGATAAAGCCGCCATCCAGACGGACCACCGTGGTGCCGTTGACCAGATGGCGGGCACGGACCAGCACCTCGGCGCGACCCGCGCCAAGTCGGTCCTGACGCTGATAGACAAACAGCCGGTGATCGGGGCTGAGGATCAGGTCGTTTTCATTGTGCAGCGTTCCCTTGCGGATCAGGACGGGGGCAAATTCGCCCAAGGCGCGCAGAGTGGTGCGCCCGATCCAGCGGATGATCTGCGGGCCATCGTCACGGGTGAGCACCCGGTCACCGACCGAGAGCTGCTCGATCGGCATCTGTTCCCCGGAGGCAAGGGTGATATGCGTCCCCGCCGCAAACGCCACGCTGGCCAGATCGGCAAAGCGCACCTGCGCCGCGTCGCGGTCGATGCCCACTAGTCGATAGTCACTCTCGGGAACCAGCGGCGACAGCGGCAAGAGATAGACAGCCTCGACGCCGCCATCCTGCACCTCGACAAGAACCAGCGCCTCATGTGTTGTGCCATGGGTGTTCATCAGCGTCAGGCAACAATCGAGATAGATCCGGTTGCCAGCGTGACCTAGGTCCGAGCGCTCTGCGACCCAGATTTTCGAGGCATCGGGCGCCATCCCGACCGTCAAATGCGACCGGGCCATCCGCGGGAGCAGGTTATAGATATCGTCCAGAACCAGTTCGTCTGCAAAGGAGACCGCATCCCCTTCGGCAACGCCGGAAACCACAACAAAGGCGGCCGCCCGATATACGGGCAGGGTTTGTGTTGCGAGCTGTTCGGTGTTGCTGGACATGATGGGATTGGAATATATTGCAAAATCTCTGGGACGTTAACATCCAAAGTGCAAAGATTGCGTCAACGACGCATAGGTCGCAAGAAAATTAAGACAGGCAGCACCACAAAAGGACGGTAGGATGGATCTGGGTATCAAAGGTAAACGTGCATTGGTCTGTGCCAGCTCCAAAGGACTGGGGCGCGGCTGCGCCGAGGCTTTGGCCGGTGCGGGTGTCGATTTGATCCTGAACGCACGGGGGGCAGAGGCTCTCGAGGCGACAGCGGCGGATATCAGGGCGCGCTTTGGCGTGCCTGTGGTGACGATCGCCGCCGACGTGACCACCCCAGAGGGTCAGGCGGCCGTGATCGACGCGGCCCAAGGGATCGATATCCTTGTGACCAATGCTGGTGGTCCGCCGCCGGGGGTCTGGTCGGACTGGACCCGCGACGATTACATCCGCGCACTCGACGCCAATATGCTGACACCGATTGCGCTGATGACGGCCCTGATGCCTGGCATGATCGACAAAGGCTGGGGCCGCGTGGTGAACATCACCTCGGCCAGCGTCAGGGCGCCGATCTCGCAACTGGGTCTGTCCAATTCCGCCCGCAGCGGGTTGACCGGCTTTGTTGCCGGAACCGCGCGGCAGGTGGCGCCGCAGGGCGTGATTATCAACAACCTCTTGCCGGGGATACATGACACGGATCGGGCGACCTCGCTCGACGCCGGCGCGGCCAAGGCGCAGGGGGTCAGCCCGGACGAGGCCCGCACCGCCCGCATCGCCACGATCCCGGCGCGGCGCTATGGCGCGGCCAGCGATTTCGGCGCGGCCTGCGCGTTTTTGTGTTCGCAGCAGGCGGCCTTTATCGTCGGACAAAACCTGATGGTGGATGGCGGCGCGGCGAACCAGACGATCTGACACATGTCACGGGGCTTGCCCCGGCTTGCCCCGGTTGTTAGGACGGGGCTTACCTGATTGCTTCTGTCGGAAAATATCCTGTGACCACGCCACCCCGTCTGGAAATTCGCAACCTGCGCCGCCACTTCGAGGGTTTGGCGGTGGTTGATGACGTGTCGCTGTCGGTGATGCCGGGGCAGGTGACCTGCCTGCTGGGGCCGTCGGGCTGTGGCAAATCAACGACGCTGCGGATGATCGCGGGCGTTGACATGCAGGACAGCGGCGAAATCTGGGTCGACGGCAAACTGGTCTGCGATACCGTGTTCCGCATCCCGCCCGAAGGCCGGTCGATCGGGCTGATGTTTCAGGACTTCGCTCTGTTCCCGCATTTGTCCGTCGCTGCCAACGTTGCCTTTGGGCTACGCGGCGGCGTTGCTGCCAATCGCGCGCGGATCGAAGAATTGCTGTCCAAGGTGGATATGCTGCGCCACATCGACAGCTATCCGCACCAGCTCTCGGGCGGTGAACAACAGCGCGTGGCCTTGGCCCGGGCGCTGGCGCCGCGGCCGCGGGTGATGCTCATGGACGAGCCGTTCAGCGGGCTGGACAACCGGCTGCGGGACGATATCCGCGACCAGACGCTGGAAGTGCTGAAATCCGAGGGCACGGCCGTCCTGTTGGTCACGCACGAACCCGCCGAAGCGATGCGGATGGCAGATGAAATCGCCCTGATGCGCCGTGGCAAAATCGTTCAGCGCGGCGCGCCGTATAACATCTATAACGCGCCCGTAGATCGCGCGGCGGCGGCATTCTTTAGTGATATCAACGTAATCAACGGGCAGGTACAGGGCGCGCTGACCGACACACCCTTTGGCCAGTTCCTGACGCCCGGTGTGCCCGATGGCACAAAGGTCGAGATCGTCATTCGTCCGCAGCATCTGCGTATCGACTTTGACCGCGCTGGACGGGGACCGAACCCGACCCCGCAGGACGGGGTTCCGGCCCGTGGCGTCGTGGTGCGGTCGCGGTTTCTGGGCGGCGAGAGTCTGGTGGAATTCCGCATGGACTTTGACGGTTCGATCCTCAAGGCGCAGGTCCCGCATGTGTTCCTGCCCAAGGTCGGCACCGCGCTGTGGCTGATGATCCGGCGGGATCGCTGCTTTGTGTTTCCTCAGCGGGCGGCGTAATCGGCCAGACCCTTGCCCGGCTCGTCGATAAAGAGCTGGGGCAGCACGCGCAGGGATTCGATCCGGTCCAGCCGCAACTCGGCAAAGTCGCGGGTGGTTTCGCACCATGACAGGCAGGTCCAGACGCGCCCCCAGTAATCCAGCCTCAGCGGGCGCACCGTCCGGTCCATCCCCGACAGAGTCAGGACCAGTTTTTGTCGGGCGCGAATTGCCTGTTTGATCTGCGGTAGCCAGCGAAACCCTAACGCTGCATCGGCAAATGGATAGACTGCCAGTCCCGCCCCCTGACCCGGTGCGCCGTCTTCGGGCAGGGCAGCGTCCAGTCTCGCAGCAAGTGCCTTGGCCGCCCCGGTCAACTCCGGATCGCCGCTCTGGGCGACGGCGGAGAGGCCCAGATGCAGCGCCTCGAGCTCCAGCATCGTCAGATTGATCGGCGGCAGCGTCAGCGCGGCTGTCACGCGATACCCGACGCCCCGTTCGCCCTCGATCGGCACGCCTGAGGCCGCGATGGTGTCCATGTCACGATAGAGCGTGCGCAGGCTGATCCCGAGCCGCGCCGCCAAATCCGGACCGCGGTGCATCTGCCCGTCTTTGAGCAGCGTAATCAAGGTAATCAGTCTGTCAGCGCGTCGCATGGGGCCTCCGTCCGCTGTCATCGCATGTGACAGGGCAACTGACAAGTTTTTGTCACTAAGCCGCGAAATTACCGCTGAATTGCGCTGGAGGCGGGGTTCTGTCTGCCGCGCGGTCCGGCTAGCCTGTCTCAAAGCACATCTAACCGGGCGTAGCGCCCGACAAGGGAGAACATCATGCTCAACAATATCGGCCCGATGGGTCTGATCCTGATCGCCGTCGTCGTTTTGGTTCTGTTCGGCCGCGGCAAAATCTCTTCGATCATGGGCGAAGTCGGCAAAGGCATCACCTCGTTCAAGAAGGGCATCAAGGACGGCGAAGAGTCGATCGCTGACGTGAAATCGGACGAAAAAGACAAAGTCTGATCGACCCCCACTAGACGAGGATAGCCGCTATGTTTGGCATGGGCTGGAGCGAGATGGTCGTCATCGGCATCGTCGCGCTAATTGTTGTCGGCCCGGAAGAATTGCCGGGCCTGTTCCGGACGGTAGGCCAGTACGTGGGCAAGGCCAAGGGCATGGCGCGGGAATTTAGCCGCGCGATGGATCAGGCCGCAGATCAGTCCGGAATGAAGGACATCAACAAAACGCTGCAAGCGGCTGCAAACCCAAAGAAATTCGGACTTGATCAGGCGAAGAAGGCGGTCGGGAGCACTCTTGACCCCGAACGGGCCGAAGCCAAGCAGAAAATGGGCGACGCGATGGCCAAGGCCGCAACCGAGCGCAAAGAGCGCGAGGCTGCCGAGGCCGCCGCAGAGGCGGAACTCGATCGGGCCGAAGCGGACATGGATGCGCTCAAGGCAACCAAGGTGCCAGCCGGTAATCCCACGCTGACCGCCGCGCCGAAGCCTGCGCCGAAACCCGCCGCGACTGACGGCGTCACCGAACAGCCGACCCCGACCGAGCCAGAGGCGAAAGAATGACCAAGACCGACGATATCGACGACTCCTCGGCGCCGCTGATCGAACATCTGGCGGAACTGCGCACGCGGCTGATCCGCGCGCTTGGCGCGTTTGTCGTGGCGATGCTGATCTGCTTTACCTTCTGGAAGCCGGCGTTCAACTTTCTGACCCAGCCGCTCTGCGTGGCGCTGGCGGATCAGGGGCAGCAGGACTGCGGTCTGGTGATGATCGCTCTGCAAGAGGGCTTTTTCGTTGCGGTGTCGATCTCGATGCTGGGCGGGCTGGCGCTGTCGTTTCCGGTGATCAGCTATCAACTGTGGCGGTTCGTGGCTCCGGGCCTCTACAAATCGGAAAAGAATGCGTTTTTGCCGTTCCTGATCGCCTCGCCCGCGATGTTCCTCCTGGGCGCGGCCTTTGCCTTTTACGTGATCACGCCGATGGCGTTTACGTTCTTCCTCGGGTTTGAACAGGGCACGGTGATGGGCGGCGAAGGCGAAGCGGCCAGCGCGGGCATCGGTTATCTTGGCTCGGCGCAGTCCTACCTGTCGCTGACGATCAAGTTTATCGTGGCCTTTGGCCTGTGTTTCCAGCTGCCGGTTCTGTTGACCCTGATGGGCAAGGCGGGGCTGGTCTCAGCGACGGGTCTCAAGGCGGTGCGCAAATACGCCATCGTCGGCATCTTGATCCTAGCCGCGATTGCGACGCCGCCCGATGTGATCAGCCAGATTGTGTTGTTCTCTGTGGTCTATGGCCTCTATGAAATTTCGATCCAGCTGGTTGCCCGCGTCGAGAAAAAGCGCGAAGCAAGGTTGCGGGCCGAAGGGCTCTGGGTAGACGATGAAGAGGATGCTGCGTGAGTAAATCCGCATTGAAACGAATTGCAGCGGCGCTGGAGCGGATGTCTCCGGCGCCTTTGGCTGCGCCCGATTTTACCTCGGCCTCGGCCTTTGTGTGGCATACCGAACCGGATCGTCTGGTGCCGGTGTCCAAGGTCAGCCGCGTGGATGTCCATCTGCTGGTCGGGGTCAACCGGTCGCGCGATACGCTGATGACCAATACCGAACAGTTCGCCCGTGGCATGCCGGCGAACAACGCGCTGCTCTGGGGTGCGCGGGGCATGGGAAAATCCAGTCTGGTCAAGGCTGTGCACGGCAAACTTTGCGCTCAGTATCCGGGCCTGAAGGTCGTGGAAATCCAGCGCGAGGACCTGCCCAGCATCGGTCGCTGTCTGAACCTGCTGCGCGGACGGCCCGAGCGGTTCATCCTGTTTTGCGACGATCTGTCGTTCAGCCATGACGATGCGCACTACAAATCGCTCAAGGCGGTTCTGGACGGCGGGATCGAGGGGCGGCCAGATAACGTCGTGCTCTATGCGACGTCGAACCGTCGGCACCTGATGCCCCGCGACATGATCGAAAACGAACGGTCCAGCGCGATCAACCCGGCCGAAGCGGTCGAGGAAAAGGTATCCCTATCGGACCGTTTCGGCCTGTGGCTGGGATTCCATCCCTGCGATCAGGACGAGTATCTGGACATGATCCGCGGCTATTGCGGCCACTACGGCATCGAAATCGACGAAGCCACACTTTGGGCCGAAGCCATCGAATGGCAGGCCACCCGCGGCAGCCGATCTGGCCGCGTGGCGTGGCAATATTTCACCGATCTGGCCGGACGGCGCGGTGTGAAACTGGACTAAAGACAAAGGGCGGGGATCAAACCCCGCCCTTGTTCTACTAGATATCGTCTGCTCAGGGCAGATAATCCTCGGGATCGGCGCTCTTCATGCCAGAGAGGCGAACCTCGAAGTGGATGATGGCGGGGTTCCCGGCCTTGACCTGACCGATAGCCTGACCTTGGGTGACGGTCTGGCCTTCACTGATCTTCAGGTTTTCGAGGTTCGTATAGACAGTGAGCAGGTCCGTCGCGTGGCGGATCACCACGATGGCGATGTTGTTGGTGTCGCGCGTGATGGCGGCGACGGTGCCCGCGGCGGCGGCCTTGACCTCGGCGCCAGCAGTGGCGGAAATGTCGATGCCTTCGTTGGTGCCAGCGGCATAGCCGCGTACGATGGACCCGCGCACCGGCATGATCAGCGGCGCATCCGACACCGGCGCGGCACCAGTTCCGAGGTCCGGCGTGGCGGGCGCGGCAGCAGGCGCGGCGGCAGCGGTTTCAGCAGGCAAGGGCGTGCTGGCCGAGGGCGGAACGGGCGTCGCGCTGCCGGTGCCGGGGGCAGTGGTGGCGGCGGGCTCTGGCGTGGCGCCTGTGGCCAGGGACTGCGGGATCAGCAGGAACTGGCCCTCGCGGATGCTGAGGTCAGAGCCGAGCGTGTTCCAATCCGCAATTACCCGCACCGGAACGTTATAGAGCCGCGACACGGTATAGATCGTCTCGCCACTGGTGACCTGATGGCGGATCGGTTCGATCCCCCCACTGGCGGCGACGCTGGCGGTGGCGGCGGGGCTGACGGTGCTCGCGCGGGTAGTTGTCTGCTGCGGACCGGCGCGGTCGATGGCGGTAGCCGCCAGCGAGGTGACATCCACCTCATCGTTGCCCAAGGCCGCGCCAGAGGCGACAAGCGGTTCCGAGACCCGCGACGGCAGCGCCAAGAGTTCATCGCGGCGCAGCACCGTATCGGGCGACAGGCCGTTGTAGCGGGCCAATTCGCCGGCGGGCAGGCCCAGACGGTCGGCAACCTGCTGCACGGAATCGCCTTCGCGGGCGACGGCGACCTGATAGGTCGGATAGGAAATCACACCGCGGCTATCGGCGGCGGGGCGGCCGGGCAGGTTTTGCGCGGCGGCCGTGGTGCTAAAGGGGCCGGTCCCCAGCTGGCTGCGCAGGTCGTAATCGACCGGGTTGTCACAGGCTGCCAGCAACAGCGCCGCACCGGTGGCCAGCACCATCGGGCGTCGGATCAAATTGGTCATGGCTCGTCCTCATCGTTGTTGGCTGCCTCCATTTGTCTGGAGGCTAGTGGTGTCTAGTCGCCCAGACCTTCGACCAATGGTACAAAGCGCACCTTGCGCAGCTCTTCGTACTCGAAGCCGCTCTCGGTGCGGACAACCCTGATCAGGCTCTGGACGGCGTCGGATTGGCCGACGGGTAGGACCATGATACCGCCAACCCGCAGCTGGGCCAAGAGCGGCGGCGGCGGATCTTCGGCAGCGGCGGTCAGAAGTATGCGATCAAAGGGCGCCTGCTCTGGCACGCCAAAACTGCCATCGCCGACAAAGGAAATCACATTAGCCAGATCCAGCGCGTCGAATATCGCCTTGGCGTCCGAGACCAGCTTGCGATAGCGGTCGATGGTGTAGACCCGGCGGGCCAGTTGCGACAGGATAGCCGCCTGATATCCCGATCCGGTGCCGACTTCCAACACCTTGTCGCGGCCAGAGACCTGTAGCGCCTGGGTCATCAGGCCGACAACCGAGGGCTGGCTGATGGTTTGCCCCGCACCGATGGGCAGGGGCATGTCCTCGTAGGCGCGGTCGGCAAAGATACCCCGCACGAACTGCGCGCGGTCGATTTTTTCCATCGCGGTCAAAACACGGCTGTCCGTCACCCCGCGCGAGCGCAGGGCAAAGAGGAACTGCATCTTGGCCTCGGCAGAAAAGGTCACGCGAGCGCCTCTCTGAGCCGGTCGAGCGTGTCATGGGCCGTCAGATCGGCGCGCATCGGCGTGACCGAGATGTAGCCGTCCAAATTCGCGCTGACATCCGTGCCGGGCAGGGTGCGCAGGTGCTGATTGCCCCCGCGGACCCAGAGGAAGCGACGGCCAGACGGCGACAGATGCGGTTCGACCGCAAAGCTGGTGCCACGGCGGAAACCCTGTGCGCAGACCTGCGTTCCCTTGACCTCTGCGGCGGGAACGGCGGGAAAGTTCACGTTGTAGAACAGGCGGTAATCCTCTTGGTCCCAGGGCGCGGCATCCAGCAATTTGCGCACCACGGCCACCCCGTGTTCGGCGGCGGCCTCGAACGGATTGGACAGATCGTTGTTCCCGGGGCCAAAGAACTGCGAGAGCGCGATCGCCGGCACACCCTGTAGGGCGGCCTCGATCGCGGCGCCGATGGTGCCGGAATACATCACGTTTTCGCCGGCGTTGTTGCCCCGGTTCACACCCGATAGCACTAGATCGGGCCGCGCATCGGCCATCACGTCGAACAGCCCCGCCAGAACGCAATCGGCGGGTGACCCTTCGGCGGCGAACCGTTTGGGGCCGAGTTCGGCAATCATCGTCGGGTGGGTATAGCTGATGCAGTGACCCACGCCCGATTGTTCAAAGGCGGGCGCCACGGTCCAGACCTCGCCCGAAGGACCGGCAAGTTCGGTCGCGATCCTGTGCAGAACAGCCAGTCCGGGGGCGTTGATGCCGTCATCATTGGTTATCAGAATGCGCATGGTGGGCCTCCCTTTTCCTGATGTTCCTAAGCATTGGTCGGACTGGCAGCAAGCTTTTGCGGGCCAGAACGCCCCTCGGGCGCTGGCCTGTGTCACCTGTGCCGCAGATGCAGGCGGATCGCGGACTTAGCCGAGGATCGCGGGCAAGAGGCGGGCGGCCTCGGACCGGATGTCGGCCAGCCCCTCGCGGCTCTCGCCGGGGAAAAAGCGGGCACGGACGGCGGTCGGCATTGGCGCTGGGGTCAGGATCTCCACCTTGGGACCGACCTTGGCGGTTTCGGCCTGCCAGCTCCGCGCCATGGCGATCTGCGCGGCCTTGGTCGATCCATAGGCGCCAAAGAACGCCTCTCCGGCGCGGGGATCGTCAAAGAAGACCGCGCGCCCGTCGCGTCCCAGCAGCGGTTCGACATAGCTGATCAAACGGGCGGTCGCCTTGATGTTGGTGTCAACGGATTTTTCGAAATCCTTGGTCGGCATATGACCGGCAGGCGACAATGGCGCGGCCAAAACCGCTGTGTGCAGCCAGAGGTTCAGCCCGCCCCAACGATCAAAAATCGACCGGCAGAGTTGCTGCATGGCCGCCTCGACGGTGATGTCCATCGGGGCCAAGGTCGATTGGCCGCCGACGGCCTTGATCCGGTCGTCCAGTTCTTCCAGCGCGCCGGTGGTTTTGCCCACGGCGATGATGTGATGTGTCGGAGCAAGCGCCACAGCCAAGGCCGAGCCGAGGCCACGAGATGCGCCAGTGATCAATGCGGTGGGGCGAGTATCTTGGGTCATGTGTCCATTTGGCAGGTTGATCGGACCCGCGCAAGTGGGGCCGCGCGTCGCATCACCAGTTGTCTGTCAGGCCAGTCCGGTTTCGGCCAGTCGCAGGGTTATCAGGCGGTCGAGGAGGTCGTCCGGGATCGTATCGCCGGGCCTAAATTGAAACCCGCCCTTCGAGGCGCGAAAGCCGAGCGACATCAGAACCGGCTCGACCTGTGGCAGGGTCAGGCTGGAATGCGGGAAGTAGGACAGATGCGCCTTGAACGCGCCATAGCCCGCGATCGCCTTGCCGCCGAGTTTATGGACGGGCATGCCATAGGAAATCCCCTCGACGTTGCCCGGCAGACGGTCGTTGATCCGCTGTCGCAACTGTTCGAGCGCGGCGCGCTGAACGGGGGGCAGTGGGGCCAGATAGGCGTCAATCGTGTCAGGTTTCGACATCGGGACCTCTAGCAAAAAGGGGCCCCAAGAGGGCCCCAGATCAGTGGTTTACGCTTTCAGCTTAAAGCCTTTTTCCAGCATGTCGGCTGGCGGGATCGGATATTCGCCCGAGAAACAGGCGTCGCAATAGCGCGGCGCCTTGGGGTCGCGGCCATTTGCTTCACCCACAGCGCGATAGAGACCGTCGAGCGAGATGAACTTGAGGCTGTCCACGCCCAGATATTCGCACATCTGGTCTTCGGTCATGTTGGCCGCCAACAGTTTTTCACGCTGCGGGGTGTCCACGCCGTAGAAACACGGCCATGCGGTGGGCGGAGAGGCGATGCGGAAGTGCACCGCCGCAGCGCCTGCATCCAGCAGCATGTCCTTGATCTTGCGCGAGGTGGTGCCGCGCACGACCGAGTCATCCACCAGGATGATCCGTTTGCCCTGAATGAGCGCACGGTTGACGTTCAGTTTCAGACGCACGCCCATGTTGCGGATGGCGTCGGTCGGTTCGATGAAAGTCCGGCCCATGTACTGGTTGCGGATGATGCCCATGCCGTAGGGAATGCCGCTCTCGTGGCTAAAGCCGATGGCGGCAGGCGTCCCCGAATCCGGCACCGGACAGACCAGATCAGCCTCGACCGGCGATTCCTTGGCCAGTTCGACACCGATCTGGCGGCGGGTCTCATAGACCGAGCGGCCGTCATAGATCGAGTCGGGACGCGAGAAATAGACGTGTTCAAAGATGCAGAACCGCGATTTCTGCGGACGGAAGGGGAAGTGGCTCTGCACGCCATCCTTGGCAGAGATCACGACCATTTCGCCCGGTTCGATCGAGCGGACGTATTCCGCGCCGATGATATCCAGCGCACAGGTTTCCGACGCGAGCGCCCAGCCGTCCCCGACCTTGCCCAGAACCAGCGGACGCACGCCCAGCGGGTCACGCACGCCGATCAGTTTCGTGCGGGTCATGGCGACAACGGAAAACGCGCCTTCGACCTTGCGCAGGGCTTCTTCCATGCGGTCGGGAATGTTGCGCCCCATCGAACGGGCCATCAGGTGGATGATGCATTCCGAATCCGACGAGGATTGGAAAATCGCACCGCGCTCGATCAGTTCGCGGCGCAGGGTGGCGGCATTGGTCAGGTTGCCGTTGTGGGCCACAGCGGCCCCGCCCATCGAGAATTCGCCAAAGAACGGCTGAACGTCGCGGATTGCGGTCTGGCCCTTGTTGCCCGCGGTCGAATAGCGCACGTGCCCGATGCCGATATGGCCCGGCAGCGTTTTGATGACATCCGCGCTGGTAAAGTTGTCGCGAACATAGCCCATCCGGCGGGCGCTGTTGAAACCGTTTTCGGCATCAAAGGTGACAATGCCACCCGCTTCTTGGCCGCGGTGTTGCAGGGCGTGCAGGCCTAGGGCCACAAAGTTCGCCGCGTCGGTCACGCCGACTACGCCGAAGATCCCGCATTCCTCTTTGAGTTTGTCATCATCGAAAGGATGGGCGGGCGGCATCGTTTGGGACACGAGGGAGGGCTCCGAATCCGTGAAAGGGGTTTGCGGCCCCCTGATAGTGCCTCAGGGGGCGAGTGTCACCAAACTATCATACACTTTCTGCGGCGCAGCGCAAAATCACTGTGTACAAGAGCCTAGCAATTGGTCGTAACGGGCGCTCAGCCAACCTACGGCAGCCTGCGGGTCCTGCGATTCAATCTTGCCGGTCAGGCTGTCAAAGATCGAGGCCGAGCGGCTGTCATCCACGACAGGCATCGATTGGCCGGACAAAATCGTGTTGTAGAGAAAGAACCCGACCGACACCAAAACGATCCCGCGGGCGACGCCGAACAAAAATCCCAGCGACTGGTCCACCGCATCGAGCGCGGAGCGGCGGATCACACTGGACAAGAGCGGGGTGAAAATCGAAAACACCGCCAGCGCGATGGCAAAGACCGCTGCAAAGCCCGCGATGATCATCAACTCGCAGCTGCTGTCGATCAGATCGCCGATCACCGGCATCGAGCCGACAAACTTGCCCGCCGGTCCGGCAAACACAAAGGCGACGACCGCAGCCCCGATCCAGCCGACGATGGCCAAGGCTTCGCGGACAAGGCCGCGGCTATAGGCCAAAAGAGCCGAGACGACGATGATCGCCGCTACGGCGCCGTCGATGATCGTAAAGCTATCCATCGCGTTCTATCCCTTCCGCTCACGCGGCCCGAAAATGTCGTTCACAAATCCGGCCACGTCCTGCACCTGCCGCAGGGTCATGTCCGGTGCCGCCGCCCGTTTGGGCATCGGCGGCAAGATTGCCGTGGAGAAACCAAGTTTTTGCGCTTCTTTCAACCGATTTTCCGTCTGAACGACCGGACGTAACCCTCCTGACAGGCTAATCTCGCCAAAGATGGCACAATCCGCCGGGAGAGCCGCATCCTCGCGGGCGGAAATCAGCGCGGCGGCGACGGCCAGATCCGCGCCCGGTTCGGTGATCCTGAGGCCGCCCGCGACGTTCAGGTAGACGTCTAGGCCGGCAAAGGCGATGCCGCACCGCGATTCCAGAACCGCGAGGATCATCGCCAGCCGCCCGCCGTCCCAGCCCACCACCGACCGGCGCGGCTGCGAGGTCGGGCTCGGGGCGACCAGCGCCTGAATTTCGCACAGCATTGGGCGGGTGCCCTCGATCCCGGCGAAAACCACCGATCCCGGCGTCGGTGCGCCGCGCTCTGACAGGAAATGCGCCGAGGGGTTTTTGACCTCGGCCAATCCACGGCCGGTCATTTCGAACACACCGATTTCATCCGAGGGGCCAAAGCGGTTTTTCACAGCCCGCAGGATGCGGAATTGATGGCCCCGCTCGCCCTCGAAATAGAGGACGGTATCGACCATATGTTCGACCACGCGCGGGCCCGCAATCGCGCCCTCCTTGGTCACATGGCCGACCATGATCGTCGCGATTCCCTGTTTTTTGGCAAAACTGGTCAGTTCATGCGCAGAGGCGCGAACCTGACTGACCGATCCGGGCGCGCTGTCTACGGTATCGACGAACATCGTCTGGATCGAGTCGATGATGGCGAGGTCGGGCCGTTCGGCCTCCATCGTGGTGAGGATGTCGCGCAAATTGGTTTCGCTGGCCAGCCGCACGGGGCTGCTTTCCAGTCCCAGCCGCCGCGCCCGCATCTGGACCTGCGAGGTGCTCTCTTCGCCGGAAATGTAGATGACCTTGAGCCCGTTGCGGGCGAACCGCGCCGCGGCCTGCAACAGCAGCGTCGATTTGCCGATCCCCGGATCACCGCCCAGCAGCAGCGCCGAGGCCTTGACCAGCCCGCCGCCCAGCACACGGTCCAATTCGCCAACACCGGCCTCTGTGCGGGGCGGTTCGGGATCGAGCGTGGAGAGATCGGTCAGAACGATCTGCTGGCCACGCCGTCCGGTCAGGCTCTTGCTGCCGTGGCTGGTGGCGATGGGTTTGTCTTCGGTGATGGTGTTCCATGCCCCGCAGGCGTCACAGCGACCCGACCATTTGGTCGAGGTCGCGCCACAGTCGGAACAGGTGAAATTCGCGGTATCTTTTGCCATGTTCTTGTTTTGGACCAAGGCCCGAGGCGCGGCAAGCGGATTTATCGCCCGCTGCCCTTGGGGCCAAAGAGAGAAATTGCCAGAGAGGTCAGAACGCAGCCCGTGAACAGATAGAGACCCCATCCGGTTTCGACCCGCCCCAGCCCGACGCCCTTGGCCAGCACGATGTAGAGCGCGATCAGAAACACATCGGCCATCGCCAGTTTGCCCATGACCGCCAGAACCGGCTTGGCCCGCAGGTCCAAGAGGCCGACATGGACGAGGGCCAGACCGATGGTTTTCAGATAGGGGAGGAACAGCGCAAAGGCAGTCACCAGGAGCGCCAGAAACACGTCGGTTTCCCACAGGCTCTGAAGGCCGGACAGGACGCTGATTTCGGACATGCCAAACAACGGCAACAGAGAGGCCCGCATCAGCGGTGCCATCCATGCCACTGGAAACAGGATCAACAGCGCCAGATTGGCCCAGAGGGCGATGCGCCCCGTCACCTTAGCGCAGGGTTTCAATCGGGCCGGTCGGGCGGCCGTGGATGAACTGATCGACATAAGGGTCTGCTGCGCTGTCCATTTCGGCAATCGGACCTTCCCAACGGATCGACCCGCCGTGAAGCATCGCCACGCGGTCGGCAATGGCCCGCACGCTGGTCATATCGTGCGTAATGGTGATCGCGGTTGCGCCCATTTCCGTCACGATTTCGCGGATCAGATCGTTGATCACCCCCGACATGATCGGATCAAGTCCGGTGGTCGGTTCGTCGAAAAAGATAATCTCGGGGTTGGCAGCGATCGCGCGGGCGAGGCTGACCCGCTTTTGCATGCCGCCAGACAGTTCGGCGGGCAAACGGTCGGCGACATCCGGGGCCAGACCGACGCGGCGCAGTTTTTCGATCGCGATGTCACGCGCCTCGACCTTGGGGCGCTTGAGCGACCCGCGCATCAGGCGAAACGCCACGTTTTGCCAGACGGGGATCGAATCAAACAGCGCGCCGCCCTGAAACAACATGCCGAACCGCGCAAGGAAGGCATCGCGCGGCTGGGTCGTCACATCGACGCCGTCGACATGGATCGTGCCAGCATCCGGCGTCACGAGGCCCAGAATACATTTCAGCAGAACCGATTTCCCCGTCCCCGATCCGCCGATCACCACGGTGGACGTCCCCTTGGCCACGTCGAGCGTCGCGCCGCGAAGCACCTGATTGCTGCCAAAGGATTTGTGAACGTCAGTCAGCCGGATCATGCGGAAAAGAACGCCTCTGTCAGGATGAAATTCGCAGCGAGGATCAGAACCGCCGCCGCCACGACCGAGGTTTTCGTCGCACGGCCCACGCCCTGCGCCCCGCGACCCGAAGACATGCCGAAATAGCAGCCCATCAGCGCGGCGATAAAGCCAAAGACCGCGCCCTTGACCAAAGAGGTCGCGACGTCGTGAAATTCCAGAAAATCGGCGGTGTTGCGGATGTAGGTCGAGGCGTTAAAGCCCAGCTTTTGCGTGCCGACAATGAAACCGCCCATGATGCCGATCACATCGCCAACCCCGACCAGCACAGGCATGGCCAATGTGGCGGCCAGCACGCGGGGCAGGGTCAGATATTTCATCGGGTTGGTGGACAGCGTCACCAGCGCATCGATTTGTTCCGTCACGCGCATCGTCGCGATTTCCGCCGCAACCGAAGAGGTCACGCGGGCCGCGATCATCAGGCCGACCAGAACGGGCCCGAGTTCGCGCACCATGCCGATGGCCACGATCTGCGGCACGACCGCCTCGGCGCTGAAACGGGCGCCGCCTGCGTAGATTTGCAGCGCGAGCGCACCGCCGGTGAACAGCGCGGTCAATCCGACCACGGGCAAAGAGAAATAGCCGATCTGGATCAGCGAACTGCCCAGTTCGCGCAGGTAGAACGGTGGCCGCACCAGATGGCTGATCGTGTCAGCGGTGAACAGGGTCACACGCCCCACCATGGCCAGGCTCGACAGAACCGCGCCACCGATTTTTTGCAAGAGACGTTGAATCACGACTGGATATAGCGCCGGTGATAGCGCCCGCCCAAAGAGGTCAAGATTTCATAACCGATGGTCGAGCCGAGGTCTGCCAGATCGTCGACCGTCTGCGTCGGGCAGAGGATCGACAGCATGTCCGGAACCTCGTCCAGATCGGTGACGTCCACGGTGATCAGGTCCATCGACACGCGCCCGATCAGCGGGCAGGGGATCGACCCGGCCCAGAGCCGCCCACGGCTGGACAGCGAGCGCAGCAGGCCATCGGCGTATCCGCCGGAAACCGTCGCGACGCGGCTGGGACGTTCGGCCTGCCAAGTATTCGAATAGCCGACCACTTCGCCCTCTTCGAGGTCGCGCACCTGCACCACGGGCAGGTCGAGTTTCACGACCGGTTTCGCCTGCGCGAAGGGCATGCCGCCATAGAGGCCGACGCCGGGACGGCAGACATCGAAATGATAATCGGGGCCCAGCAAAATCCCGCCCGTCGCCGAGAGCGACCGTTTCACGCCGATGCCATCGGTCATCTGGTGGAAGAGGTCCAACTGATAGGCGTTCATCGGATGGTCGGGTTCATCGGCGCAGGCCAGATGCGACATCACCAGATCCGGGGATTGCGCCAGAACCATCGGCGCGACGGCGGCCCATTCGTTCCATTCCATCCCCAGCCGGTTCATCCCGGTGTCGAGCTGGATGCCAAAGCTATGGCCGGGCAGGGCTTCGAAATGGCGGGTCAACTGGTCGATGCTGTTGAGCATCGGGATCAGGTTCTGACCCAGAATCGTTTCTGTATCGCCCGCCATATGGCCGGAAAACACATGCACCTTGGGCTCTGGTCCGACGGCGGTCCGGACCTTGGCGCCCTCTTCGGCAGAGGCGACAAAGAACCGCCGCGCGCCAGCCCGCGCCAGCGCCGCCGCCACCTTGTCCGAGCCAAGCCCGTAGCCGTCCGCCTTGACCACCGCGCCGGTTTCAACGCTCGTCATGGCATCCAGCGCCCGCCAATTGGCGACCACTGCGTTCAGATCAATCGTCAGATGTCCAGTACCCATGTCGCTCTTGTCCTATGGGCCAACGGGATCGGCAAGGGGAAAATCAGTATCCGTCCTGCGCGTCCTGCTGCCAAGGTTTCACAAGGTTGCCAAATTTCGTGAACCGCCCGTCAAAGGACAGGTCGACGGTGCCAATCGGGCCGTGGCGCTGTTTGCCGATGATGACTTCGGCGCGGCCATGCAGGCGATTCATCCGGTCCTGCCAGTCGAGGAAGGTCGGCGAATCCTCGCCGGGTTTTTCCCGTTCGACATAGTATTCTTCGCGGAACACGAACATCACCACGTCGGCGTCCTGCTCGATCGAGCCCGATTCCCGCAGGTCCGACAGTTGCGGGCGTTTGTCGTCCCGGCTCTCGACGGTACGCGATAGCTGCGAGAGGGCGATGACGGGAATATGCAGTTCCTTGGCGATCGCCTTGAGGCCCATCGAGATTTCGCCGATTTCCTGCACGCGGTTGTCGCCCTTGCCGGTCCCGCGCAAGAGCTGGAGGTAGTCCACCATCAACACGTCCAGCCCATGCGTCCGCTTCAGACGGCGGGCACGGGCCGCGACCTGGTTGATGGGCAGGGCGGGCGTATCGTCGATGAACAGCGGGCAGGTTTCCAGCGCCTTGGCGGCATCGACGAACTGGCGGAACTCGCCTTCGGTCATCGACCCGCGGCGAATGTTTTCCGACGGAACCTCCGAGGCCTCGGACAGAACCCGCGCGGCCAACTGTTCGGCGCTCATTTCGAGGCTGAAGAACCCGACGACCCCGCCATCTACCGCGCCTTCGGTCCCGTCGAGTTTGCGGCCCTTGCGATAGGCTTTGGCGATGTTGAACGCGATGTTGGTCGCCAGCGAGGTTTTGCCCATCGACGGACGACCGGCAAGGATCAAGAGGTCCGACGGGTGCAAACCACCCAGTTTTTTGTCCAGATCGACCAGTCCGGTGGAAATGCCGGACAATTGGCCTTCGCGCTGGTAGGCGGCGGCGGCGCTGTTGACGGCCTGCGTTACCGCTTTGACAAAGCTGGTAAAGCCGGTCTCGGACTTGCCCTTTTCGGCCAAGGAATAGAGACGCTGTTCGGCGCGGCTGATCTGGCTGCTGGCGTCGGTATCGACCTGCACGCGGGTCGCCTCGTCGACGATATCCTTGCCCACGCGGATCAGTTCCCGGCGAATGGCCAGATCGTAGATCAGTTGCGCGTAGTCGCGTGCGGCAAAGGCCGAGATCGCCACGGAGGCCAGTTTCACCAGATAGTTCGCCCCGCCCAGTTCCTGCAGGCCCGGATGGTCCTTGAGATAGGTTTTCAGGGTGACCGGAGAGGCCAGCGCGTTGACCGAAATCCGCGCGGCGGCGGTTTCATAGATCACGCGGTGGACGGGGTCGTAGAAATGCTCGGCCGTGATGATCGATGCCACACGGTCGAAAATATCGTTGTTGGTCAGAATGGCGCCCAAGAGCTGCTGTTCCGCCTCGATCGAATGGGGGACCGGATCAAGGTCTGCCTCATTCGCGCCATTTGCCTGAAGGGGCGAGATATCGTTCATGCCTGTACTTCCGCGTCTGGTCTGCCGTGGGGCATGTGATACCTCAGTCGGTCCGCGACCTCAAACGGTATAACCCTGTGGATAAGCTGTGAATAACAAAACGCCCCCACGAATTGAGGGCGTTTTGATTGATTTTGCAGGGGTTAACGGCGGTTTTACGCCCGCGCTGCGGCCCAGCCTGCCGGGTCGCGGAGATAGTTTTCAACCTCGGCCAGCGTTTCCGCGTCAAAGGCTGCGCGTTCCTTGGCGACGGCCAGAACGTCCCACCATGTGCACAGGCTGATCAGTTGCACACCATGATCGGCCAGCGTTTGTTCGACGCCTTCGAAAATGCCGTAGTAAAAAATCACCGCCGTGGCCGAGCAGGTCGCGCCGGTTTCGCGGATCGCATCGACGAATGACAGCTTGGAGCCGCCGTCGGTTGTCAGATCCTCGACCAGCAGAACCCGCTGGCCCTCGGTCATCGCGCCCTCGATACGGGCGTTGCGGCCATAGCCCTTGGGCTTTTTGCGGACATAGGTCATCGGCAGGGCCAGACGTTCGGCCACCAGCGCGGCAAAGGGGATGCCCGCAGTTTCGCCGCCTGCGATGTTGTCAAAGGCCTCGAACCCGGCTTCGCGCATGATCGACACCGACAGGAAATCCATCAGGGTCGAGCGGATGCGGGGGAAGGAAATCAGCTTGCGGCAGTCGATATAGGTCGGAGCCTTTTTGCCGCTGGCATGGGTAAAGGGGTCACGGGCGTTGAAATGCACCGCCCCGATTTCCAGCAGCATACCGGCGGTCAGGCGGGCGATTTCTTCCTTGGCGGGGAAAGTACTGGGGATCATGGCGCGTCCTTTGATGGGTTTTCCCGTCCTTAGACTGGAACGACCTCTGTTTGAAGAGGGGCGCGCGGAAAAACTGCCGCCCGATTTGGGGTCGGGCGGCAGGCGAACGGCTTAGAAAACGAACCAATCCGACGATACGTCCGCCAATGCGGCATTGCGGATGGTGATCACGGCAGAACTGTTGTCGGTGATCACCAGATCGCCGCCGACTTCTTCGATGTGGTTGGCCATCAGGTCTGCAAAATTGGTGATGTTGCCCATTTGCAGAAGGAGGGTGTCGCCCTGCGCCGCGTTAAAGTCGCGGATCACATCATTGCCGTAGTTCGAGTTTTCAAATTTGAACATGTCGGCACCTCGGCCGCCGAACAACACGTCGTCCCCTTGGCCGCCTTCGAGCAGGTCGTTGCCGTTCAGCCCCTTGAGCACGTCTTTGCCGCCGTTGCCGACCAGTTCGTTTGCCTTGCCGTTGCCGATCATCAGGTCGCTCTTGGCGGTGCCATAGGCGTTTTCAATGTTGGTAAAGCTATCGCGGTCGCCAAATCCGTCGATTGCAAAGCCTTCGTTCAGTTTCACCGTCACACCGGCGCGGCCGCCCATGTCGGCGTCGGATTCATAGAACACGCTGTCACTGCCCGCGCCGCCGTCAAAGGTGTCCGCGCCTTTGAAGCCGGCAAAATCGTTGGACCTGTTATCGCCGACAAAGTTATCGGCGAACCGCGATCCGGCCAAGGCCTCGATCCCGAACAATTTGTCTGTGTGGCCCCATCCGTCGGTCGCCAGCCCGGTTGCCAGGTTGGCCTGCACGCCGGATTTGTCGTTAGCGTAGATAACGACATCAAAACCTGTTCCGCCCTTGTACACGTCGTTGCCGCGCGAGCTGTTGATCAAGTCGTCGCCCACGCCGGTGTTCAGAACGTCACGGCCATTGCTGCCAAAGACCTCATCGTCCTCGGACACGGAATCGGGGTTCAAATCCAGCAGGCTAAAGACCTCGCCAGCGGCAAAAGCGCCCGTGGAAATCGGGTCAAGCGTATCGACGGTGGCACCAAAGGACGCGAACGCTGAGACCGAGGCGAGGTCCGGAAGTGCATCACCGTCCAGATGGAACAGAAGAAAGGTTCCGTATTCGACAAAGCCTTCCATGTATTCGTTCAATGTCATCTGCATCAGGTTTGACACGTTGCCGTTGCTGAACGACACAGTGGCGAATTCCGTAATGCCGTCATAATAGCCGGGATAATCCGTGCCCCAGCTGGCGGTGTAATACATTTCATAGAGGTCGCCGGTCGTCGTCAGGGTATCGACCTCAAGCGGGCTGTTGCCGTCGCCTGTATAGGTGTAGCTGAGCGTGGTTGCGTCAGGCGTTACGACGACCAGTTGCACCTCTTCGACAGCCAGAATCGTTTCGTTGTCAAACAGATAGTCGTATTGGTACTTTGCGGCGTAGCCGGAGAATGTATAGGTCGTCATCGATTGCCCCTTTGATCATCGTGAAAGTCTGCGTCTGGATGGTCCTCTGCTCCGAACACAGTGCGGCCTGAACTCCTGTATGAATTGACAGAAAACCGACCTCTGGTGACGGTCTTGGCCCCATGACGTGCTAGGGGGTCAGGATGAATTCCCCTAGTCAGGGTTCACGCACTTGATCCGAAAAGGATATTTGTATACCCTTTTGGATCATTTCTGAGCGGGCTAGGTTTCGTCCCAAAGCAGGCGAACATGGTCGCGCACTGTGGGCTAACCCTCGGGCTTAAAAAGCAAACGGGTCGGCAAAGGTGAAATCTGACGCGTGCAGGTCCGCGAGGGCGACACCTTTGAGAACCAGCTTAATGTCTTCATTGACCTGAATGATCAGATTGCCGTTCAATTCGGTCGCATGATTGTTTTTCATATCCCGAAACCCAACGATTTCACTGCTCGCGATTGCGATATGATCGTCTTGGCCGGCACGGAAATCCATGATGATGTCCTTTTCCGGGCCATAGGGCGTCGCGTAGTCGAACACAAATGTGTCCGCACCTGCGCCGCCGACCAGTCGATCACTGCCATGGCCGCCATCGAGGAAATCATTACCGCCCAGACCCTTGATCGCGTCGTTGCCGTCGTTGCCGCGAAGGGTATTCGCAAAGCGGTCGCCGATCAGGATGTCGTCGAAATAATTGCCAACCAGATTCTCGATATGCAGCAGAGTCGTCTCGTTGCCCATGACACCCTGGGAGGTGCGATTCTTGAGGCTGGCAAAGGTCATGTCATAGCCTAGCACAAACGTGTCGTTGCCGCCGCGACCGTCCACCGTATCGGTGCCCAATGATCCGTAGAATGTCTCGGAGCCAGAAGAGCCGAGCAGGGTATCGTCGGCAAATGTGCCGACCACGGCTTCGAACCCGGCGATCTGGTCCACTTCGACGGTCTGTTGCACGGCGAAGCCGAGATTGAAATCGACTGTGACGCCAGAGCTTTGACCCGAGTAGCTGAGGGTATCCAGTCCCGGCCCGCCGAACAGCCGGTCATCGCCCAGGTCGCCGTGGATGTAATCATTGCCCAGACCGCCGCGAATGAGGTCGTTGCCCTCGGTGCCGAGAATATAGTCGTTCTCTTGGGACCATGCAGGGGCCAGATCCGCCCAGCCAAAGGTCTGACCCGGCGCAAGAGCGCCCGACGGGAACGCGGCACTGACCACCGAAGCGTCCAGATCGGCCAATTCGCTGATGTCGGTGATATAGGGCAACGGGTCGCCGGCAATAACAATGCTCATCCGGATGCCAGAGGCAGCGCCGGTCACCGCGTCGTGTCCGGTGACAAAATCAAACTGCATCAGCGTCGAGAGGTTGCCGTTGTCAAAGGTCAGTTCGACGAAATAGGCTTGCGTCTCCAGCACCTCGTCGAGGCTGGACAACGAACTGCCATGGAACGACAGATTATAAAACTGATCCCCCTGGATCAGATCAAAGGTGACGCCATCGGTCGGGTCCTGCGATATCGCGGAATAGCCGAGCAGGGCATTTTCGGGCGTAACCAGATCCAGATAGCCCGACCCGGCGTTGGTGGGGACGTGGGTGCCGGTGTCGGCGTCCTCGGTCCATTCAAACCAGACCGTATCAAAGCTGAAGGTTGTCATTTTCGTATCCTGACTATCCTGAAAATCAAAACGGGCGCGGTCTTGGACAAGTCACGGGCGACCCTGAAATTGTGGACCCGTCGGCAGAGCTGTCTTTGGACGGCTTAGTCGCGGTGCCGGATCAAATCAACCGTTAGCTGCATTTCTGACACAGAAACCCTGTCCCGTCCGCTGCTGTGACTGGCAGGACAGGCGGGCCACCCGCTGGGATGGCCCGTCGGTCGATTTAGGCGATCTGAGCCGAAAACTCGAAGTCACCGGCGACCAGCGAGGACATATCGATGCCCTTGAGCAGAATTTCGTTGCCCAAACCGTCGGAAATCAGTGCGCCATTCGCTGTCTGGTCGATGTGGTTGGCCATCAGGTCGGCGAAGCTCACGATCTCTGCGCTATCGACATAGACAAAGTCGCCGTCGGCCGCGTTGAAGTCCAGAACCTTGTCAGAGCCGCTGTAGAACTCGAACTTATCCGCGCCAGCGCCGCCGCGATAGGTGTCATTGCCCTCGCCGCCGCGCAGAAAGTCCCTCCCGGCACCGCCGTTCAGCACGTCGCGACCCGCATCGCCGCGCAGGTAGTCATCACCGTTGCGCCCGACCAGTGTATCGTTGCCGTCCAGACCGCGCAGATAGTTCGACTTGCCGTTCCCTGAGAGCGAATCGCGGCTGTCTGTGCCGATCACCGCTTCGATATTGATCAGCGTATCCGTCGCGCCAAAGCCGTCGGTCGCCGTACCTGCGGCCAGATCGACGGTGACGCCGAGTGAGCCGCCGAAATATTCATCCCAATTATAGGACACATAATCGCGGCCTTTGCCGCCGTCAAAGGTATCGCTACCATCGAGACCGCGGAAATAATTATCTGCGCGACTGCCGATAACGGTATCGTCGAAATTGGACCCTGTGACCTCTTCAATCCCGATGATCCGGTCCGTGTGACCCCACCCGTCGGTGGCAGTCCTATTGGCCAGATCGACGTGAACTCCGTCTGGGTCACGATCAAACCGAATAAGGTCTACACCCTCGCCACCAAAGAATTTATCGCGCCCGCGCGAGTTAACAAAGACATCGTTACCGAGCCCACCGTAGACGACATCGCGGCCAGAGGTGGTTGAGATGTAATCATCTTCGGACTGGCTGGCAGGGTTCAGGTCGGCCCAACTATACAAGGCACCAGCTGCAAAATCGGTCGTGTTGAGGGTCCAGTCGCTGATGGAGTTTTGCCAGTTCCAGAAATCTGCGGTTGATTCAATTGTCGGCAAGGCATCGCCGCCGATTGTTAGGATCATCATGCGGCCCGTCAGATCGCCCGCGCTGTTCGTCCCGTTGTAGACCGTGAACGATAGGATCGTCGACGTGTCACCATTGTACCGCGTGGTGTCGTAGAGGTTGGTAAAGAGATAGTCGACGGCCAATAGGTCGGCTTTCGCACGGTCGATGTAAATGTTGTAGAAATGATCGCCCTGAATAAGGTCCAGATCGATCCCGAAACCCGTTACAGGGTTTTCTGCGGCCATGAAATCAAAAGTTGCATCATCCGGCGCAACGACTTCGATATTTGACCAGCCAGCATATTCGATCGATATGGTTTGCTGGTTTGACGCATGGGCGGTCATGTCCAGAACAAGCGCAGAGAAAGCGAACGTACTCATTATCAAGCCTCTTTAGAGAAATCTCCAGAGGGATAGACGCTATAGCCTTTTGGTTAGAGTCAGGAATTCCTGACTCTAACCCATTTTGTTCAGGTTGCTTGGCATGTCGGCCATTTGCCCTGCCGGTGGCCGGGGCTGTTACGCCTCGACCCGCCAGTGCAGCGGGAAACCGGGATCGAAAACGGTTACCGGGCCCGCGCCGGTCTCGATACGATCCGGGTAGGTGACAGGCTCGCCCTTGACCAAGGTCACGGTGTCGCTGTTCACAGGCAGGCCGTAGAATTTCGGCCCGTTGCGCGACGTAAAGGCCTCGAGGTTCCGGAGCAAGCCGGCGGCCTCGAAGACTTCGGCCAGACACGAGAGGGTATTGGGCGCGGTAAAGCAGCCGGCGCAGCCACAGGCCTGAAGTTTGTTCGGATCGGTATGCGGTGCGGAATCGGTGCCAAGGAAGAAGCGCTCATCTCCGGAGGTCGCCGCTTCGACCAAGGCAATCCTGTGGATTTCCCGCTTGGCCACCGGCAGGCAATAATAATGCGGACGGATGCCGCCTGCCAGAATGTGGTTGCGGTTGATGATCAGGTGATGCGTGGTGATCGTCGCGGCCAGATTGCGATGATTGTCGCGGACATAATCCACAGCGTCCTGCGTGGTGACATGCTCCATCACAATGCGCAGGTCAGGAACCTTTTTCCGGATCGGATGCAGGACACGTTCGATGAACACCGCCTCGCGGTCGAAAATATCGATGTCGCTGTTGGTCACTTCGCCGTGCACGCACAGGGGCATGCCGATCTCGGCCATTTTTTCGAGAACCGGACGGACCTTGTCAAAATCGCGCACGCCAGAGGCCGAATTGGTCGTTGCCCCGGCGGGATACAGTTTGACCGAGGTTGCGATGCCCGCGGCATGGGCGGCGGCGACATCCTCGGGGTCGGTGTCTTCGGTCAGATACAGCACCATCAGCGGCTGGAAGGCCATGCCTGCGGGCAGGGCGGCCAGAATGCGGTCGCGATAGGCCGCGGCCTGTGCGCCGGTCACGACCGGAGGCACGAGGTTCGGCATCACGATGGCACGGCCAAAGTGCGCTGCGGTGTGGGGAAGCACGCCCTCTAGCATCGCACCATCGCGCAGATGGAGGTGCCAATCGTCAGGGCGGCGGATGGTCAGGCGGGTCATGGGTGCGTCTATCATGGCGCTTGGTTTACACAATGACGCGGCGCCGCGCTATAGGCTGCGTGCGCATGGGTCGGCATGCGTTTGCCGCAATGCGGCATTGCTGGATTGTCTGTTTTTCCGGACGGTTCAAAGGCCTAGCTTGATCGGCATAGACAGAGAGACAAACGGAGCCGATCATGGCCTATGCAGCAACCAATTCCTCGACCTACGCCGCCCCGCGCGAGGGTGCTCTGACCCGTTTCTTCCGTGCACTGGCGCGCGCTCTGGACGCCCAGCAGAGCATGGAAGCACGCCGCGCCCAGATCCTGCGCCTGAACCGGATGACCGATGCCGAACTCGCGCAAAAAGGCATCAAACGCGAAGACATCGCACGTCATGTGTTCAGCGATCTGTTCTACGTCTGATCGACGCGACAGATTCAATGGCAAAGGGCGCCCTGAGCGCCCTTTTTGTTTATGGGATCGTCTCGGTCGGCCTTAGCCGTCGAGTTTCATCAGATCCTCGATCTCGCGCAGTCGGCGGGCGAAATGGGGGCGGTGCGACTTCGCCAGCACATAGCGGCAAACGCGCGCCGCGAACTCCAGCCGTTGCCGCTGTTCAAAGGCGGTCACGAGGTTGCGCAGATAGGGCAGATGTGACCGTCGTTCCCGATAGAGCCTGGCAAAGCTGGCCTCGGACAAGGTGCCGTTCATCGCCGTTTCGACCATCGTGCGCAAAACCCCCATGGCGGACAGGGAGTGATCGAGACGCTGGCCCATCATCGGCATGCGCAGGGCGGTGACATTGGGGCGGGTAAACAGGCTGGCCTGCATATCGTCCAACGCCTCTTGCGGGTCGTGGATGATGTAGGCGCGGTCGGTTGCCTCGATCATATCGGGGGCATAGCCATACCGGCTGGTGAAATCGAGCCGCCGATCCGTCCGATAGCGCTGGTCCCAGCCTGCGTGGCGCGGGCTGAGCGTTGCCGTAGGCCGCAGTGCCAAGACGCGCGCGCCCGGTGCGGCGACGGAATAGGCGCAGGCCGCATAGCCGCCGCGATGGACGCCATAGAACAGGACCTGTTCGAAATCCTCGAAAAAACCGTCGTCAATCAGACGGTCAAAGTAGTGAAACATCCGTTTGTCGCGAAACCAGCCCTCGTCTTTGGCGACGATGGCCAGATGCGACCAGCCAAAGGCCCGTACAAAGGTAAATCCGCGCGGTTCGGCGCGTTCCGAATTGGCCACGATTTCCGGATAGGATTCAAACGTGACCAGAAGTTTTGGCCCCGCATCGATAAAGGCCGCGCCGTGGTCGGCGCCGATGGGTTCGAAATGACCGTACTCTTCGGCAAGGTCATCGAGGGCAGTAAACCAGTCATCCCGTTCCAGCCCCGCCAGTTCGGTTTGAAAATCACTCGTTACATCTTTCATGGTGCGCCTTTGGGGTGCGATTAGTCCTGAGGTCGGGATATCGCCCCAGTTTGCGGCGAAAATGCGATGATCTAAAGTCGTTTTGCCGAACTATCCTTTCGATAGGATGAATTACACTTGCGACGAAGGCACGACTTGACCTGCGGCCAAGGGGATGCAGCATGGCCCCAAACCGGAGGAAGACATGACCATCAACAGTATCGACGACGTCCAGCGCCTGTTGGCGGGACAAAACTATGTTTGTGGACGGGCCTTGGCCACTGTTGTGTTCCTGTCTTTGCGGCTTGGTCGTCCCTTGTTCCTCGAGGGTGAGGCAGGGACCGGCAAAACCGAGATTGCCAAGGCGATTGCCGCCGCCCTCGGGCGCAAGCTGATCCGTCTGCAATGCTACGAGGGGCTCGATGCGGCCTCTGCGGTTTACGAATGGAACTTTGCCGAGCAGATGATCGCGATTCGCACGGCCGAGGCCGCCGGGGGCGCGGACCGTAAAGACCTCAAGACCGAACTGTTCTCGGAGGAGTATCTGATCGAACGGCCGCTGCTTCAGGCCATGCGTCCCCAAGAAGGCGGCGCGCCGGTTCTGCTGATCGACGAGATTGACCGCACCGACGAGCCGTTCGAGGCCTTCCTTCTCGAGGCGCTATCGGATTTTCAGGTGACGGTCCCGGAGCTGGGCACCATCAAGGCGCCCGAAACCCCCATCGTGATCCTGACCTCCAACCGTACCCGCGAAGTGCATGACGCGCTCAAGCGGCGCTGTCTGTATCATTGGGTCGATTATCCCAGCTTTGACCGTGAACTGGAGATCCTTCAGGCCCGCGCCCCCGAGGCGCAAGAGACGCTGAGCCGCGAAGTGGTCGCCTTTGTGCAAAAGCTGCGGACCGAAGATCTGTTCAAACGTCCCGGCGTTGCGGAAACCATCGACTGGGCAAAATGTCTGTTGGCGCTGGATGTGATCGACCTCTCGCCAGAGGTGATCGCAGATACCTTGGGCGCGATCCTGAAATACCAGGACGATATTGCCCGGATCGAAGGGTCGGAGGCGCAGCGTATTCTGAAAGAAGCCCGCGCCGAACTCGCGCCGGTCTAAGGGCGCGATCATGGCAGAACATATCCCGCTGAACATCCCCGAGGATGGCAAGCTGGCCCATAACATCACCCACTTTGCGCGGGCCCTGCGCAAGGCGGGTCTGCCGGTCGGTCCGGGGCGGTTGATCGACGCCATCCGCGCGGTCGAGGCCGCGGGGTTCACCGAAAAGAACGATTTTTATTGGACGCTAGAGGCCTGCTTTGTCACGCGGCCCGAACATCGGGTGGTGTTCGGTCAGGTGTTCCGGCTGTATTGGCGCGATCCGCGCTATCTGGAACATATGATGTCGATGATGCTGCCCTCGATCCGCGGGGTGCAGGAGGAACGCAAGGCCAAGGCCGGGGAGAAGCGGGCGGCAGAGGCACTGCTGGACGATCAGAACGTTCCCTTGCCCAAGCCCGAGGACGAAGAGAAGGACGAAGAGGCGTTGATCGACGTCGATGCCTCCAAGACGATTTCCGCCGAAGAAAAGCTGCGCACGCTGGACTTCGAGCAGATGTCGACCGAGGAAATGGCGCAGGCCAAGCGGATTTTGGCGCGGATGACGCTGCCGGTGCGGCCGATCAAATCGCGCCGGACGATTGCGGGCGCGGGCGACATTGCCGATTGGCGGGCGACGATGCGCCGCGCGATGCGGCAGGGCGGAGAGGTCACCAGCTTTGCCACCAAACGCAAACGCGAACGTTATCCCAACCTCGTGGTGATCTGCGATATCTCCGGGTCGATGTCGCAATATTCCCGCGCCGTGCTGCATTTCCTGCATGCGGTTGCCAACGCCAAGGGGCAGGGCTGGGCCAAGGTCCATGCGTTCACCTTTGGCACGCGGCTGACCAATATCACCCGCCACCTGCGCCACCGCGATGTGGATGCCGCGCTGGCCGCCGCCGGGGCCGAGGCGCAGGACTGGGAAGGCGGTACACGGATCGGGCAATCCATCGACCGGTTCAACCGCGATTGGTCGCGGCGTGTGCTGGGGCAGGGTGCGGTGGTCATCCTGATCACCGACGGGTTGGACCGCGACCCCGAAGGCGGGCTAGAGGCGGTGATGGAGCGGCTGCATCTGTCGTGCCGTCAACTGATCTGGCTGAACCCGCTGCTGCGCTGGGAGGGATTTGCCCCCAAGGCCAAGGGAATCAGGGCCATGTTGCCCCATGTCACCAGTTTCCGCGCTGGGCATAACATCGCATCGCTGCAAGGCTTGGCCGAGGCGATCGCGAAAATCGACGATCCGGGCGAAAAAGACCGGCTGATGCGGCTGATAGAGTAGCCTGATAGCCGATAACACAGGCGTGTTTTCGTTTTTCTGCTGCGAAATGGGATCAAATCGGTCATGGCCGCGTTGTCTATCCGATAGACGATGATGGCCATACGGCCGGATACCCAAGAGGAGACCTCATGTCCCGCATTCACACCCGCACCACGACGGCGCTGGTTGCCTCCCTGTCGCTGATTGTGCCGCAATCCCCGATGACGCTCGCCGCCTTGGCGCAAGAGTTTACCTCGACCCCGGATGGTCAGGCGGCGGTTCTGCTCTGCCTGCCCGATGGGCAGTTGCCACCCTGTGCAGAGGGCGATCCGACCGCTGTTCCACTGACCGACCCTTTGGCCGCTGCGGTTTTGGGTCAGGGCGCCATTGACGCGATCCTGAATGCTGACGCCGAGGCCGCCGAGGCCGAAGCACAAGCAGCCGCTGATGCACAGGCTGCTGCTGACGCGCAGGCGGCCGCTGACGCACAGGCTGCCGCTGATGCACAGGCTGCTGCTGACGCTCAGGCCGCCGCTGATGCACAGGCTGCCGCTGATGCACAGGCTGCCGCTGACGCGCAGGCGGCGGATGGGGCCGAGGCCGCTGCGCAGGCGACCACGGACGCGATCGAGGCCGCGATGTCGGCGCAGACCTTGGCCGATCAGGTCGCCGCCTATGCGGACGACGCGATGGCCTCGGCCGAGGCCGCTGGTGCTGCCGACGAGGTTGAACGCGCCGCTGATTTTGTTGCCGCTGCCGTCGATGCCGCTGCCGCCGCCCGTGATGCCGCGACAGAGGCGGATGCGCAGGCTGCGATTGCGGTTGGACAGGCCAATCTGGCCCAGACGGACGATGCGACCACGGCTGCGGCCATCGCGCAGGATGCCGCCGATCAGGCCGCCGCTGACGCACTGCGCGCCGCAGAGGCCAGTGATGCCGCGACTGCCGCGCTAGAGGCGCTGGCAGCCGAAACCGGTGTTGCGGCCCCGCTGGCAGAAGTCACCGAAACCGGCCCTGTTGTGACCGAGGATATCGCGGCACAGATCGCTGCCGAACAGGCCGAACTGGCGGAAACCCAGACCGATATGGCCGACCAGATCGCGGAAATCGCCGCCGAGATGGAACAGCAGATCACTGCGACCGACACGCCGGAACAGACCCTTGCCGCGGATGAACCGCTCGAGGACCCGACTGTCACCGAAGAAGCCGCCGCCCCGCTGGCCGCGGATGAGGACGCCGCCGCACAGGCCGAAGTGACCGAGCAGACGCTGACGGACGCGGATGCCCGGACATCGGACGAGGATTTCACCACCACCGCCTCGGCCAATGCCGAAGTCAGCGCTGACAACAAAGGTCTGAGCGCCTTTGAAAAGGCGATGCTGATCGGTCTTGGCGCGGTTGTCGTCGGGTCGATCCTGAAAAACAGCAACGAAGAGGTTGTCGCCAACACCGGCGACCGCGTGGTCGTGCAGGGCAATGACGGTCTGCAAATCTACAAGAACGACGATGCGCTGCTCAATCAGGCGGGCAACGACGTGCGCACGGAAACCTATCAGGACGGCTCGACCCGGACCTTTGTGATGCGTCCCGACGGATCGCAGGTCATGACCATCCGCGACGAACGCGGCCGCGTGGTCACCCGTGCCCGCATCCTGCCCGATGGCACCCGCATCAACCTGATCGAGGATCAGGCCGCTCCGGCCCAGCCTGTCGATGTGCGCACGCTGGTGGAAACCACCCGTCCTGCGCCCAGCTATTCGGTCTCTGACGCCGATATGGCCCGCCTGATCGCGGCCATGTCTGCGGACCGTCCGGCAACGGTGGACCGCACCTATTCGCTGCGCCAGATCCGTGAAATCCGGCAGGTGCGCGAACTGGTTCCGGCAATCGACCTCGACTCGGTCACCTTTGCCTCCGGGTCTTCGGCGATTTCGCGGGACGAGATCCGCAGCCTCGTGCGGATGGGCCTGTTGATGGAGGATATGCTGGCCGAAAACCCGCGCGAGATTTTCCTGATCGAAGGGCACACCGACGCGGTCGGCTCCGAGGTGTCGAACCTGACGCTCTCTGACCGCCGGGCCGAGAGCGTGGCACTGGCCTTGTCTGAATATTTCGACATTCCGCCGGAAAACCTCGTGGTGCAGGGCTATGGCGAACGGTTCCTCAAGGTGAACACGCAGGCGGACGAACAGCAGAACCGCCGCGCAACGATCCGCCGGATCACGCCGCTCTTGGCGCAAGTTGCCAGCAACTAACCCTGTCAAAGAGCCCTTCGGGGCTCTTTTTCATTGCAGCGCCCGAACGAGGGCGATTTTTCCGAAATGCGGGGATTTACCTTTGCGACTTCGGTAGCAGTTGAACCTTGGGCCAAGAGGTCTAATCTGTTGCCAAACGGGGAGGGGACGATGGTTGACGTCACAGATATACCGGCTTTGGCCTTGGACTGGCATCGCGCTGGGCGCGGCGCTGTTTTGGCCACGGTGGTCGAAACCTGGGGGTCTGCCCCGCGTCCGATCGGCTCTATGCTGGTGGTGGACCGCGACGGCGCGATGGAGGGATCGGTGTCGGGCGGCTGCGTCGAAGGCGCGGTGATCACCGAAGCCTTTGACGCGATCGAAGATGGCAAGGCTCGCCTCCTCGATTTCGGCGTGAGCGACGATCAGGCCTTTGCCGTCGGGCTGGCCTGTGGCGGGCGCATCCGCGTGTTGGTCGAACCTGTCGGCGGCGAAACCCTGACCGAGGCGCTGCTGGCGGAGCTGGTGGCGGCCCGGGCGGCGCGCAAACAGATCGCCTATGTGGCGGATTTGCAAAACGGGTCGCGGCGGCTGGCCGACGTATCGGAATTTGCCGACCTGTTCCGCAGCGATAGATCCGGCGTCCAAGAGGACGGTCAGACCTTTGTCGCCATTCACAACCCGCCTTTGCGGATGATCATCGTCGGCGCGGTGCATATCGCCCAGCCCCTGGTCCAGATGGCGCGGGCCTGCGGCTATGATCCCTTTCTGATCGACCCGCGCCCGGTGTTCGGGTCAGAGGACCGTTTCCCCGGCGAAACCATCCTTGACGATTGGCCGGATGAGGCGTTGACCGCGCTCGGCCTTGACCCGCGGACGGCGGTGGTGACGCTGACCCATGATCCCAAACTCGATGATCCGGCTATTCGCGCCACGCTGGGATCTGATGTATTTTATCTGGGCTGCCTAGGGTCCACCCGCACCCATACCAAACGCGTCGAACGTCTGACCGCGGCCGGATTTACGCCGGATCAGATCGCCCGCATCCATGCCCCTGTCGGGCTGAACATCGGGGCAAAATCCCCCGCCGAGATCGCAATCAGTATCATGGCCCAAATCACCCAGCGTCTGAGAACAGCATGAGGTTCGGCCCCGTCCCCGTCAAAGAGGCGGCTGGTGCCCTCTTGGCGCATTCGATCGACCTGCCCGGCGGTAAATTGCCCAAGGGGCGGCTATTGTCCGAGGCTGAGTGCGCGGCCCTAGAGGCAGCAGGGCTTGAGTCGGTCATCGTCGCGCGGCTGGACCCGTCCGATCTGCACGAGGATGCCGCTGCGGCGCAGATCGCCGCCAGCCTCGTACCGGACTCCGCGGGGCAGAACCTCTCTGTCACCGGGGCGGCGACCGGGCGGGTCAACCTCTATGCAACGGTGGCAGGGGTGGCGCAAATCGACGTCGCCGCCATCGGGCAGTTGAACAGTGTCAATCCGTTGATCACGCTCGCGACGGTGCCCGAGTGGTTCCGCACCGATCCGCGGACCATGATCGCCACCGTTAAAATCATCGCCTATGGCGTGCCGCAGCAGGACGTTGATCAGGCCGCCGCCGCCGCCCGACGGGCCATAGCTGTACGGCCTGTTGTCTGGCAGACCGCAACCCTGATCGAGACGATGATCGACGCGGATATTCCCTCGGACAAAGGGCGCAAGGCGATCCACGGTCGCCTGCACCGTATGGGCGTCGCGCTGACAGAACGCTGTCTGGTCCCGCATCGGGCCGATGACATTGCCGCCGCAATTCAGGCCGCTCCGGGGCAGATGGTGCTGATTCTGACGGCCTCCGCGACCTCGGACCCGCAGGATGTGGCCCCTTCGGGGCTGCGTCTGGCGGGCGGGCGGGTTGAACGGTTCGGCATGCCTGTCGATCCGGGGAACCTGCTGTTCCATGGCGACTATCAGGGGCGCCCGGTGATCGGTCTGCCTGGCTGTGCGCGGTCTCCGGCGCTCAACGGCGCCGATTGGGTGCTCGAGCGGCTGCTGTGCGGCGTGGCGGTGACTGCAGAGGACATCGCCGCGATGGGGGTCGGTGGTCTGCTTAAGGAAATTCCGACCAGACCTAGCCCGCGCGAGGGCTGAAAACGCAAAAGGCCGCCCAAGGGCGGCCTTTCTCAATGTCGAACCCGGTTTACTTCGGACCGATCATCATGACCATCTGGCGTCCTTCCAGCTTGGGCATGTTTTCGATTTTCCCGTGGTCTTTCACGTCCTCGGAAATCCGCTCAAGTAGCTGGCGACCCAGCTCTTGGTGCGCCATTTCCCGGCCACGGAACCGCAGAGTGATTTTCACCTTGTCGCCGTTTTCCAGAAACTTGAACACCGAACGCAGCTTGACTTCGTAATCATGGGTATCCGTGCCGGGACGGAACTTCACTTCCTTGATTTCGATGACCTTCTGCTTCTTGCGTGCTTCGGCTTCTTTCTTCTGGGTCTCGTACTTGAACTTGCCAAAGTCCATGATCTTGCACACCGGCGGCGTCGCGTTCGGTGAAATCTCGACGAGATCGAGTCCGGCCTGCTCAGCCATTTCCAAGGCGCGTTCGGGGGTCACAACACCCACGTTTTCGCCATCGGCGCCAATAAGGCGAATTTCAGGAGCACGAATGCGTTCGTTGATCCGGGGTCCTGTCTCACGCACCGGGGGTGCGTTGTGCGGTCTACGGGCTATGGCGCTAGTCCTTTTATTGTTGGAAAATTTGCGCTGCAACCTAAGCGCCCGCGCAGGAATTCGCAACCTCTAATCACAGTGCCCGCCAAGTGCCCTCCAAGTGCCCGCCAAGTCGCCTTCGCCGACGGTCCCTGACACAAATCGAGGCAAAGCGCGACTCGCGGAACCAGGCGCAGGCCTGCGACCGGTGACCGCTGACCCCGAGGGTCGGGATATCATCGAGCCTGAATCGCCTAAACGGACGGTTTGCATGCAAACAGGCCCCGCAAACCCAATCGGATCCAGTGGATCTGGATCGAAAATTCTCGAATTTTTATTTATTTTCAAATATCTGCGTCAAAATCGCTTTTTTTCTGTAACAGGTCCTTGACGCCGTCTGACACTCCCCGTAGAACGCCCCCACATTCGGTGACACACCGGATAGCACGATGCGCGGTTGTAGCTCAGTCGGTTAGAGTACCGGCCTGTCACGCCGGGGGTCGCGGGTTCGAGCCCCGTCAACCGCGCCACTTGCTATCTAGGATGCCACGACAGAAGACGCGCGGTTGTAGCTCAGTCGGTTAGAGTACCGGCCTGTCACGCCGGGGGTCGC
>CALMJS010000031.1 GCA_937864535.1 uncultured Paracoccaceae bacterium | reverse complement strand
GTGACTTAGATCATCGCCCCATGATCAGGCAGGCGGTCCCAATGGCGCGGTTACTATTGAACTGGTCACATTCGTGGCAGCCAATGACGCCTATACGTCATACAGTTTGAGGATCGGCTCTGTTGAGACCGACATGAGTGCGGCAGGGGTCGCTCATGACATTTTTGGGACCAACGCCAGCGACAATATTTACGTCGGTGAGCTGGATTCAGAAGCCTCGGGCAGTGGCGGCGATGATGTGATCGTCGGCGGCGACGGGGCAAATTATCAGGTCGGTGGTCGGGACAACGATCGGCTGTTCGGTGGCGACGGGGACGACTGGCTCTATGGTGATGAATTTCGCGATGCCTTTGCGCTCCTCTACAATTCGGCTGGAAACGACTACCTGAACGGTGGCCGCGGTCATGACCATCTGTTCGGTTCGGCCGGAATGGACGCGCTCTTTGGCGGTGCCGGGAATGACAATCTCTACGGTGGAACCGGGAATGACTTTCTGCGCGGAGATGTTGGCAACGACTTGCTTGAGGGAGCAGCCGGCAAGGACACTCTGATCGGAGGTGCCGGTTCTGACATACTCGATGGCGGGGCCGACAGAGTCCGGGATGTTTTTGTTTTCAAGAGCGTTTCCGATTCCTCAATCGGTTCCACACGTGACATGATCGATCACTTTGTCACCCGTATCGACGATCTCGACCTGAGGGGGATCGATGCCAACACCACGGTTAGAGGGAACCAGAAATTCGGCTTTGGCGCAACGGCGGCCGCCAATTCCGTCTGGTACGAGGCCGCGAACCTCGACGAAAACACCAAAACCAAGGAGATCATCGTCTTCGCGGACGTGACCGGCGATGCAGTCGCCGATCTTGAGATCGGGTTGCTGGGCATAAGCAGTTTGTCCGCAACAGACTTTCTGCTGTAATAGATCACGGTCGCTGCCTGAACTTTGGTCCCTGCGGGATACCCCTGCGCGACGCTGGCTCTGATTTATCTGGGTAGATCGACTACGCACCAGCCAATTCCTGTCCGGCACCTCTCTGGCCGAGATTGCTTGCGGCAATTCTGGCGGTCGGGACACCTAGACCATCCGGATGACGTCCTTGTCGATGGCCAACATATAGCCCCGTCGGGCGATATTCTTGACCAACAGTTCGCTCACCATCTGATTGCCCAGCGTGTCGCGCAAACGTTTGATCCGCGTGGCGCCTGCCGCTTCGTCACAGTCGGCAGCATCGCGGCCGGAGATGACGCCTTCGATCTGGGCGCCGGAAAGCACCTCGTCGTCCATGCGCGCCTCTGCCAGAACGGACAGCGTTTCAATGGCGGCTTCGGTCAGCTTGAACTCAAAGTTATTGAGGTAAACGGTGTTCTGGTCGCGGCTGATCAGGAGGCTGTTCACCTCGATACCTTTGCGTTCGATATGCCCCATGCGCCGATTCATCTGGATGAGCATAACCAAGAACGCCACAGCCGCGATCAACATCGCCGAAGCGAACACAAGCAGGACAAAGAACACGAATTTATAGGTGGCAATGGTATCCTGAAACGCGGTCCCCGACTGTGCGAGGATTTCGAGGAGTTTCAGTTCGGCCTGAGTGTTCAGGTTGTCATTTTCGACAAAGATGCGCTCGACCCGGGCGTTGAACGCGTTAGCGTCGGGCAGACTCGCGAACAGCACAATCGCACCGATAACGATGATCGCGACGATGGCTGCAATTCCGATCAGGACAAACCGGTTTCCAGTCTGCCGTGTCTCAGTAGCGGAGATAGAATTCGCCTGCACTGTCCCGTCTTTCTTGTAAACCATGTTCATCAAATACGCTGACCACGTTTAGCAGAGTCCAGCCCGCAGAGGCCAGTCGCGGCGCAAGTTCCGCAGCGGCGTCTGATTCGGTACAGGCACCGTTGATCTGCGCGACACCATATTGCAGGCGCAGGGGTTCGTTCTGCTTGGCCTTGTAATCCGCATAGCAGGCGGCCTGCGCGGTTGTCGCGGCCAGCAGAACCAGAAGAGTGGTGAGGATGGTTTTCATGGTGGCATCAGATCACCTGAAAACCGGCTGCTATTCAATAACCAAACGCCGGATGAAGCGGGCTATCGCCTGACAGGGCGGTGTTATTGCCCGTCGGGGCGGAAATGGTCGCAGTGGGACCATGACCGCAGAACGGAGCATCCCATGACAAAAATCATTACAGCCGCAACTGCCGCGCTCGCCCTAGCCTTTGCGTCGCCAGCCGGGGCCGAACCCGGCAATCGCAGTGACCGTGAGATCGGCAATATCCTTCTTGGCCTGACTGTTCTGGCGATTGCAGGCGCCGCCCTGTCCGATAATCGGGACCGTGGGACCACCCGGCCCCAGCCGCAACCGCAGCCGCCGCAGCCGCAACATTGGCAGCATGGGCGCCATGACACCAATCACGAGCCTTATCGGCCGCAGAATACTTGGTCCCGAGATCTTCCGGGCCAGTGCCTGATGGGAGTGCCGACCCGGTCGGGGCCGGTCAATTTGTATACCACTGACTGCATGGATCAATTCGGCGTCCGAACCGAACTGCTACCGGGGGTGTGCGAACGCGACATCGACAGCTTTGGCGCCAGTCGAAACGGCTATGATCCGCAGTGCCTGACCCGAAACGGGTTTCGCACCGCAGGTCGCTAGAGGCCGAGCAGGCGGCGCGGGCATCCCGATAACCGCGTCGAACTGGGGCAAGGGTTGGACATGGCCCTTGCCCCCTTTTATGCAGAGGCATGACCAAGACCGTTCCTGATCTTTCTTTTGAACTGGCGGCGCAATCGCGTGGCCTCTTGCGGATTGCTGGCGTTGACGAAGTCGGGCGCGGGCCACTGTGCGGACCGGTTACGGCGGCTGCCGTGGTTTTGGACCTCGCGCGGGTGCCAGAGGGGCTCAATGATTCTAAACAGCTGAGTGCCCGCAGGCGGGCCGTGCTGCTCGAGCAGGTGTTAGAGGTGGCCGAAGTGTCGGTTGCCCATGCCTCGGTCGAGGAAATCGACACGCTGAATATCTATCACGCCTCGCATTTGGCGATGGTGCGCGCGGTTCAGGGGCTGAGCATTCCGCCGGATTATGCCCTGATCGACGGCAACAAAATCCCTCGCGATCTGTCGATTCCCGCCGAAGCCATCGTCAAGGGCGATGCCCGTTCGGTGTCGATCGCGGCGGCCTCGATTGCTGCCAAAATATGTCGCGATCGGATCATGGTGGACTTGGCGCAACAGTTTCCCGGTTATGGCTGGGACCGGAACGCCGGATACGGCACGCCGGAACATTTGGCCGGACTGAGAAATTTAGGGGTAACCCCACATCATAGGCGTTCGTTCAAACCCGTACACAACATCTTGTATCAACAATAAAAGATAACGTGTTGATTCAAAAAACTTTTTGACACGGGACTCTCTGTGACTCATTTTGGGCAGCAACCATAGAGCGGCAAAAGCCGCCGGTTAATGAGGCAGTAAAAAATGAGCAGAGCAAAGCAGGTGGGCGTGGAAACGCTCCCCCTTAACAGTATTATTGCGGGCGATTGCATCGATGTGATGAATTCGCTCCCTGAAAACAGCGTGGATCTGGTTTTCGCGGACCCGCCCTATAATCTTCAATTGCGTGGTGATTTGCATCGACCGGATAACTCCAAGGTTGATGCCGTCGATGACCATTGGGACCAGTTTTCGTCCTTTGGTGCCTATGACAAATTCACCCGCGATTGGTTGGCCGCCGCCCGGCGCATTCTTAAACCGAATGGCGCCATCTGGGTGATCGGCAGCTATCACAATGTGTTCCGCATGGGCGCAGAGCTTCAAAACCAAGGGTATTGGATTTTGAACGATGTGGTCTGGCGCAAGTCGAACCCGATGCCGAACTTTCGCGGCAAACGCCTGACCAACGCCCATGAAACGTTGATCTGGGCCTCCAAGGAAGAAGCGAGCAAGTACACTTTTAACTACGAGGCGCTTAAGGCGCTGAACGAAGGTGTGCAGATGCGGTCTGACTGGGTTCTGCCGATCTGTACCGGCCATGAGCGTCTCAAGGACGATGCCGGCGACAAGGCGCATCCGACGCAAAAACCGGAATCACTGTTGCACCGTGTGTTGGTCGGCACGACCAATCCCGGTGATGTTGTCCTCGATCCGTTCTTTGGCACCGGAACCACCGGCGCTGTCGCCAAAATGCTGGGCCGTGAATTCATCGGGATCGAGCGCGAGGAATCCTATCGCAAGGTCGCGCAGCGCCGGATCGACGCGATCCGCAAATTCGACCGCGAGGCGTTGCAGGTCACGGCATCCAAACGGGCAGAGCCCCGCGTTGCCTTTGGCGTTTTGGTCGAACGTGGGTTGCTGCGTCCGGGCGAAGAACTGGTGTCGATGAACGGTCGTCATACCGCCAAGGTGCGTGCGGACGGCTCTATCGTTGGCCGCGACATGAAGGGGTCGATCCATCAGGTCGGCGCCCATCTGGAAGGCGCGCCAAGCTGCAATGGCTGGACCTACTGGCACTTCAAGCGGGACGGACAGAATGTTCCGATCGACCTGCTGCGCCAGCAAATCCGCGCAGAGATGAGCGAGTAAAGCTCTAACCTTTACCGCCTGAGCCTCCGGCCCTGCTCGGCCGATGTAGGCTCATACCTCCCCGCCGTTCATTCGGCGGGGCTTTTTGTCAGCGTGGCATCGGGGTTGTGCCCGCCTTATAGGCGGACCAATCGGTGATGTCGGGATAATACTGACGCCGCCACGCGCGCACCTTTGGGTTCATCCAGCGCCGCCAGAGCGGAGGCACAAAGGCCGCCAAACCCATGACCGTATAGCCAAAGGGCAGTTGCGGCGCCTCGGACTCGGGGTAGGTCTGTAGCAGCGGGAACCGGCGGTCGGGTTTGTAATGGTGGTCCGAGTGGCGCTGAAGGTTGATCAACAGCCAATTTGTGCCGGTATGCGAAGCGTTCCACGAATGATGCGGCTTGACATGTTCGTATTTGCCGTCGCCCAGATGCCGCCGGGTGAGGCCATAGTGTTCGACATAGTTCGTTACCTCTAGCAGCAGCACCGCCACAAAGGCCTGTCCCGCGAACAAGAGCACGCCTGACCGGCCGCCGATGACCAGCGCGGTCCCCAGCATGACCAGTTGCAGCGCAGCATATCGCCAAAATGGGTTGCGCGCCGCCCACCATGGTAAATTTCGCCGCGCCAACATGCGTTTTTCCGCCGCAAAGGCAGACGGGAGGCAATGGCGCAGCACCCGCAAAAAATACCGCCAAAACCCTTCGTTGTAGCGGGCGGTGACGGCATCCTTGGGCGTGCCGACATAGGTGTGATGCACCAACAGATGTTCGCTGCGGAAATGCGAATAGAGAACCATCGCCAGCAGAATATCCCCGAGCCACCGTTCAGCGCTGGGTTTTTGATGCATCAATTCATGGGCATAGACGATCCCTACCGTGCCGCTGACGATGCCCAGATCGACGATGATCCAGAACACTTCTTGGTTGGTGAGATGGGTCTGTCGTGTCAGGTAGAACAGCATTCCAAAAATTAGCCCCCCCTGAACGAACGGCCACAGGAGGGTGATCGAACGATACCAAAACAGGTCAGCGGTGGGGGTTTGCGTATCGGGGTTCCCCTCGTTCATGCCCTTGATCGCGTCGATCACCGTAAACAGATGCCAGCCGACCACCGGGGTCAGCGCAATGGTCCAGCCGCCATAGACCGCACCGATGATCGGCAAGGGCACCAAGAGGAGCGACAGCCAAAACGGCGCAGCAGCGGCGAAACGACTGAAGTCAGGCTGGGGCATGGCGGTCTCCGATCTGGCGGTAGACTAGGACCACCGCGCCTGTGTTTCAATCAGTCTCAAACTGCTCTGCCGCAATGTCATAGGCCTTGCGCATCACAGTCGGCAGGGAAGATGGCACGAGGTCGATGAACTGCCCGCGTTCAGGATTGCAGCCCGCTGGCAACGTGGCCGTCATCACCGTCAAGGTCAGGTGAAAATGGGTAAATGTGTGCTGGGCGACCTGCGATTGCGCTTGCCAATCGGCAGACGTCGGCGGGCAGGGTGCAGGCGACTCGGACCAGTCTGACCCCGGCCAGCCGAGCATGCCGCCCAGCAGACCTTTGTCCGGTCGGGTTTCGACCAGATAGGCGCCATCCACACGCCGTCCGATATAGGCAATTCCAAAACGGGTCGGTTTCGGCTTTTTCGGGGTTTTCCTTGGCAGGTCGGGCGCTGTCCCCCGCTGGCGGGCCAGGCAGGGATCGCGCCACGGGCAAATCCCGCAGGCAGGAGTGCGCGGCGTACAAATCGTTGCCCCCAGATCCATCACCGCCTGCGCATAGTCGCCCGGTCGATCCAACGGAGTCAGTTCGCGGGCGCGTTCTGTGAGCTCTGGTTTCGCGGCAGGCAGAGGCGTGTGGATGTCAAACAGGCGCGACATGACCCGTTCAACGTTGCCGTCAACGACGACCTCTGGCCGGTCAAACGCGATAGAGGCGACCGCCCCAGCCGTGTAGGGACCGATTCCGGGCAGGGCACGCAGACCCTCTGCCGTGTCAGGAAATGCACCCAGTTCCGCAACGTCGCGGGCGCATTTCAACAGATTGCGCGCACGGGCATAGTACCCCAGACCTGCCCATTGCGCCATGACATCGGCGTCCCGGGCTGCGGCGAGGTCCTGAACCGTCGGCCAAAGGGTGGTGAACCGCAGGAAATAATCGCGGACGGCGGCAACGGTGGTCTGCTGCAACATCACCTCTGACAGCCAGACCCGATAGGGGTCGGGTCGGATACCCTGCCGACGATCGGTGGGCCCGATCCGCCACGGCATGGTGCGGGCGTGCTGATCGTACCATGCCAAGAGGCTGTCGCTGAACCTGTCACGCATTCTTTAGCTCCTGTTACGGCGGTTTCGCTGGCGCCGCCCGTTCTGGCACGTAAGATAGGGCGCAAGATGACACAGACACGCCACAACGGAACCACGCGCGGTTTTGCCCGCGCCGTCAATCTGATGCAATCCCGCATCCGCAGCGCGACAGAATCGCGCGGCTTTGCCGTGTCCCGCGTCATTACCCATTGGAGCGAGATTGCAGGCGAACAGATCGCCAGTATCTGTCGTCCGGTGGACATCTCCTATGGTCGGGATGGCATGGGGGCGACCCTGACGCTGCTGACCACGGGATCGCAGGCGCCGATGCTCGAGATGCAGAAGCCGCAGCTCTTGGATAAGGTGAACGCCTGCTACGGCTATCGCGCCGTGGCCCGGATCCGGATCACCCAGACCGCGCCGACCGGATTTGCCGAAGGCCGGGCGAGTTTTGCCCATAAACCGAAAACCGAACCCAAGCCTGATCCACAGACCCTGACCGAAGCCCGTCATGCAGGGAGCGGGGTCAGCGATGATAACCTGCGCCGCGCACTAGAGGCGCTGGCGACAAATGCCCTTAGCAAGAGAAAGACCTGAGGATTCCATGAAGAGACGCGATTTCCTGAGCACCACCGCAGCCGCGCTGACCTTTGCTGCATTCGGCGGCCCGGTTCTGGCCCAAGACGCACCCGCGGTGCCGGATATGGTGCTGGGCAACCCCGACGCCAAGGTGACCGTCATCGAATACGCGTCCTTTACCTGTCCGCATTGCCGCAATTTCGCGGGCGATCAGTTCAAACAGATCAAGGCGAACTATATCGACACTGGTTTGGTCAAGTTCATCTTCCGCGAAGTGTATTTCGACCGCTTCGGCCTCTGGGCATCGATGATTGCCCGCTGTGGCGGTGACATGCGTTTCTTTGGCATCACCGAAATGCTGTTCGAACGTCAGACCGAATGGGCCGCTGGCGAACCTGCTGCCATTGCCGCAAACCTGCGTGCCATCGGCAAATCGGCAGGGCTGGACGATGCCTCGCTCGATGCCTGTATGGCGGATGCCGATCAGGCTCAGGCCTTGGTCAACTGGTACGAAGAGAACCGTCAGGCCGACAACATCGAAGGCACTCCGCAGTTCAAGGTGCAGGATGTCAAGTATTCCAACATGTCCTACGAAGAGTTTGCCAAGGTTCTGGACGAGGCCCTGATTGCCGCCGGAGTCGAAGCGCCGAAATCTGAATGACGCCTCTAAACGGTCTCAAGGTCATTGAATTGGCCCGTATTCTGGCCGGCCCTTGGGCCGGTCAGACGCTTGCCGACCTCGGGGCCGAGGTGATCAAGGTGGAGTCCCCAGACGGCGATGATACTCGCCAATGGGGGCCCCCTTTTGTCGAGCGGGGCGATGATCGCTCGGCGTCGTACTTCCATGCTGCCAATCGGGGCAAAAAATCGGTCGTGGTCGATTTCCGCACACCGGACGGGCAAGAGACGGTCCGCCGGCTGGTCGCCGATGCCGATATCGTCATCGAGAACTTCAAGGTCGGTGGATTGACCAAATACGGGCTGGACTATGCCAGTCTGGCGGTGGTGAATCCGCGGCTGATCTATTGTTCGATCACGGGGTTTGGTCAGACCGGCCCCTATGCCCATCGCGCCGGTTACGACTATATCATTCAGGGCATGTCGGGCCTGATGTCCGTCACCGGAGAGCCGGACCAGCAGCCGCAAAAGGTCGGCGTGGCGGTCACGGACATCTTTACCGGGGTCTATGCCGCCACCGCAATCTTGGCCGCCGTTCATCAGCGCCAGACTACCGGGCGGGGCCAGCATATTGATATGGCGCTGCTCGACGTGGCGACGGCGATCTCGGCCAATCAGGGAATGAACTACCTGACCACCGGAACGTCACCCCGCCGCATGGGTAATGCACATCCGAATATCGTGCCGTATCAGGTGTTTGCCTGCTCGGACGGCCATATCATCATCGCGAGCGGGAACGACGGACAGTACCGGCGCCTCTGCACGGCGCTGGGCGTGGCAGAGTTGGCAGAGCGCTATCCGACGAACGCCGATCGATTGGCCCATCGCGCCGATTTGGTGCCATTGCTGGAGGCCGAGACGCGGCGCAGGTCACGTGCAGACCTCTTGGCGCTGTGCGAAGAGCAAGGCGTTCCGGCAGGGCCGATCAACGACATGGCGGACGTGTTTGCCGATCCACAGGTGGTGTCGCGTGGTATGGTCGTGACGCTGGATGGCGTCCCGTCAATCCGGTCGCCCTTTACATTTTCGGATGCGGAGTTGGCGCTGGACCGTCCCTCGCCAGCGTTGGGGCAGGATCAGCAGATCATCGAGGAGTGATCCCGATCCGCGCCAGTTCGACGTCCAGAGGGGACCAGTCGTCAATCGAAAGCCGAACCGGAACCGTCAGCACCTTGGGCCGGAAATGCGCGGGTAGACGCACGGCGTCCTTTTCCGTTGTGACCAACTGTGCGACGCGGGTTTTGCCCTCCAGCTCTAGCCGGGTCAGCAGAGCCTCGGTTAGCGGCTGATGGTCCTCTAGCGCCTCGGCGCGGATGATATTGCAGCCCAGATCGCGCAGGGTACCAAAGAATTTGTCCGGGTTGCCGATCCCGGCAAAGGCCAGAACCCGCATATCCTGCCAGACCATCCCGGTTTGCAGCGGGGTTAGCTGTCCGTGCATCAGTGGCGTTTCTCCTGTGTCGATCTGGGCCTTGGTCCGGCCGATAGACAATACCAGATTGGCACGTTTCAGCCCGGTTCCGACGGGTTCCCGCAAAGGTCCAGCGGGCAGTACCCGCCCGTTGCCAAACCCGCGGCTGGCATCGACGACAACGATAGATAGATCCTTGATCACGCTCGGGTTTTGGAACCCGTCGTCCAGCAGGATCACCTCGGCGCCAGCCGATTGCGCGGCCTGAACGCCTGCGGCGCGGTCGCGTGCGATCCATGTGGGGGTGAACGCGGACAATAGCAGCGGCTCGTCTCCGACCTCGGCGGCGGAATGGGTCCGCTCATTGACCTGCACTGGCCCCGCCAGCGATCCACCATAGCCACGCGACACGATATGGACACGGTACCCCCAGCCGATCAACCGCTGCGCCAGCGCGATCGCGGTTGGCGTTTTCCCGGTACCCCCGATGTTGATGTTGCCGATGCATATCACCGGCACCGAGGCCCGATAGCCGGACTGCCGCAGTCGCCGTGCCGTTGCAGCGCCGTAGAGCCAGCCGAGAGGTGACAACAGTCGCGCCTTGAGCCCGGGTTTTGCAGGATCATTGAACCAAAACAGAGGTGCGGGCATACGCTAGTCCACTCCGTTCAGAACGTTACGGATGAGTTCGGCAACCCGATTTGTCGCCGCCGCACTGCGCGAGGTGACATCCCATGCCGAATGGGCGATTTGCGCGGCTTTATCCGGGGCTTGCAGGGTTTCAACAATATCGCCCAGCTCTGTTCCATTTCGTATCGCGCAGGCACCGCCAGCCCCGTCCAGCCGCCCATAGCAGAGGTCATAGGGCGCAGTCATAGGGCCGTGGATGACAATGGACCCCAGCGCGGCCGCCTCATAGGGGTGGCGGCTGCTGCTGGTCAGCGTGCCGCCCATGAAACACAGCGGCGAGATTCGATACCACATGCCCAATTCGCCATCCAAATCCGCCACCAACGCGCGGGTGGTGTCACCGGGATCGCCTTGGGACCGGAGGACTGTCTCGAAACCGGCGGACTCGAGTCGCTGCACGAACTCGGGGCCTTGGTCAATGGATCTGGGAACGACAATCAGCAACAGGCGGTGTGACCTGCGACAGGCCGCCTGATGCGCTGCGATCACATTGTCCAGTTCCTTTGGCGGGCAATCGACCGCCAGCCACACAGGCCGCGTGCCCAGAGTTTCGGATACATAGTCGCGTTCGGCATCATTGCAGGACAGAACGGGCGTTTCTTCTTCGTAGGCGCCGGTGACATAGATCCGGTCGCCGCGCGCACCCTGTTTGCGCAGCCGCACCGCCGAGAGGCTGTCTGCTGTCAAGATCATGTCCAGACGGCCGAGGGCGGCACGCCGCAAACCCGGAAACCAGCCCCCCCCGGCGATCCCGGGAATATCCGCCTGCGCGTCGATCAGGTACCGTTTGACCGGCAGCGCCTCTGTCATCGACAGCAAAACAGGATCGATATTGCCGCCCAGCCAGAAAATGGCGTCTGGTTGCCAGATCGACAGAAAGGTGTTGATTTCATTGCGTGTCTCACCGGGACCCTGCGCGAAAATCAGCGTGCGATCAGCGGTCTCGACCGGGTCCTGCCCGGTGCCCGTCAACAGGAACCGTACTGCATCTGGCTGGTAATCCAGGGACCGCATGATCGATCGGACGAAATCCACGTGTCGGCTGGACAGGCAATGGAACCACATCAGGGGGCCATCGGGCCGCCGGATGGTTGTCGGGGCAGCCTGACCCGGTCGCCGAAGGAGGGCAAACGTTGAGAGAGCAAAGGGCTGTGGCATAGCGGGTTTCTTTCGGCGTGGGCCTGAGAACGGGGACCCGAAGGCAGGATGCCCTAGATCAGGTTCGAAGCAAGCTGTTCATGCAGATCTGCCCCTGCCGCGATCACGCCGTTGAGCAAGGCGCTCGGGCCATTAAATCGAAGATCGGCTCCGGTCCGATCTGTGACCTTGGCGCCGGCCTCTGTCAAGATCAGGGCACCGGCGGCGATATCCCATTCCCAACTGGGGCGCAGCGTCAGCATCGCATCGAATTGGCCATGCGCGACCAGACACATCCGGAATGCGAGAGACGACCTAAAGTGGCGTTCTAGAGGCGGCGGCGCGCCGTTTTTCCAATGTGCTGCGTCCAGATTGGGGCGCGCGGTCAAAATCGTCGGTGTCTGCGGCAGGGCGCGAATCCGCAGCGGCTGGCCGTTTAGTGCAGCCCCACCACCAAGGTGGGCCGTGAACATCTGCCGACGCATCGGCAAGAACACGACGGCCGCCTGTACTACGCCATCCCGAACGATCGCGAGGGAATGCGCCCAGTCCTTGGAGCCTTCGATAAAGGATCGTGTGCCGTCAATGGGATCGACAATGAACTGGGTCTGGGTCGCGAGCCGGTCCGGCGTATCGGCAGTTTCTTCGGACAGCCAGCCATAGCGGGGCCGTGCTGCGGTCAGGCGTTCACGCAGCATCGCGTCCACTGCCAGATCCGCCTCGGTGACCGGGCCAGCACCGTCCGGTTTCTCCCAAACGTGCGGCTTGGCGGAAAAGTAGCGGGTCGCGATGACGCCGGCTTCCCGAGCGGCCTCCTTCAAAAGGGCCAGATCAGTCGCCAGCAAGGGTCATCCCCTCGATCAGCAGCGACGGAACGATACGGCTGGAATAGGTGCGCGCGTCGTTTGCAGGGGTGATGCGGCGCAACATCTCGATCAGGTTGCCAGCGATAGTCACTTCGTTGACGGGATAGGTGATTTCGCCATTTTCTACCCAGAACCCGGAGGCCCCGCGCGAATAATCGCCCGTGTTGGGGTTGATCGATGTGCCAATAAATCCGGTCACCAAGAGCCCTGTTCCCATCTGTTTCAACAGGTCGGATTTGCTCATCGCGCCTTGGGTCAATTCGATATTTGTGACGCTGGGCGACGGCGGTGCGGCGGGGCCACGCACCGCATTGGCGGTGCTGGGCATGTCCAGTTTGCGACCCGTGGCGAGGTCGAGCGTCCACCCTGTTAGAATGCCATTCTCTACAATAGCGCGGCGTGCGGTCGGTAAACCTTCGGCGTCGAACAGCTTGGACGACCCTGCGCGGGGACGATGAGGATCATCGATCAGCGACAATTCGGCGGGAAGAACCTGTTCGCCCAACAGTTTTCTGGCCCAAGAGGACCCGCGGGCGATCGAGGTGCCGTTGATCGCCTGAATCAGGTGCCCGATCATGCCAGAAGCCACGCGTTCATCCAGCATCACAGGGTAGGCACCGGTTTTGGGTCGTTTAGGAGACAGGCGTTCGACGGCGCGTTCGCCCGCGATGCGGCCAATGTCAGTGGGATCGCGAAGATCGCTGAAATAGATGCGGCCATCGTGGTCGTATTCCCGCTCCATGCTGCTGCCGGTTCCGGCCAAGGCACCGCAGGACAGGCCATAGTCACTTCGCCGATAGCCAGCTGAAAATCCGTTGGTGGCGCTGATATAGACTTCGCGCCGCCCCATGCCAGCGGAGGCGGAGGTCACTTGTGCCACGCCCTTGACGGCCAGTGCAGCGGCCTCGCTCTCGGCTGCCATCGCCTGAAGCCGGGCCGGATCTGGGTCGTCATTCGGGTCGAACAGGTCCAGCCGCGACGACTCGAGGTCGGTGGCCAACTGTGACGGATCAGCCAGCCCGCAGGTGGGATCGATCGGCGCAAACCTTGCCATTGCCACCGCGCGCTCGGCAATCGTCTTCAGAGAGTCTGGTCGCACGTCGGATGTCGACACGCAGGCCTGTTGCTGTCCGATCAGAACCCGAATGCCGACAGAGGTGCCCTCTGATCGCTCCGCGCTCTCCAACTTGCCAGACCGGACATCAATGTGAACCGATGCATCACTCAGGGCGATGGCGTCCGCGCTGTCCGCGCCAGCACTGCGCGCATAGTCCAAGAGTTGTTCGGTAAGTTGGGCAAGCGATGTCATGCGGGGTCCTCGTGTTCTGATATGAGGTAGACCGCGCCGCCCGTTATCGCAAGGGACACATCGAAAAAGCCCCCGGTCGCCGTGACGCCGGGGGCAATGTGTTACTGGATGCGGTTGCCGTTCAGCAGAACCTGCGCAGTATCGTTGATTTCGAGCGTGGTCGTCACCTCGTCTTCGCCGACAGCGGTCGTGAACATCCCGAGCATCATACGGAACCCCGCGATCTGCTCGCTGATCGGTAGCCCCATCATGCCCAGTTTGTCCATCAGCCCGTTCAAGCCCTGTCCGTGGGCCGTAATTTGGCCGACCGGACGCGGGAAACCGCCAAAGGTCACCATGTCGGCGTTGTCGAATGTGAACGCACCTGTGGCATCAATCGACGCGCCGGCGACGCTGATCAGCAATGTGTCCAGCGACGCGCTGTTCAATTCGCCCGGGATCGCGCCCTGATCCAGAGCCGCCATTTGCGCCGGATCGGTCAGGTCCATGAACAATGTTCCCGTCCCCGATAGCTGGGCCTGAACCGTGATCGGATCGTGCGGAAGAAGATTGGCACCGTCTACGATGGCCCAGATATCGTCGCTGATATCCAGACCGACGAGATCGATCCCCGCGGCGAACGGTGCAGGTTCATCGGTCGCCGAAAGCGGCATCGCGAAATTAAGTCCGTAGGATTCGACACTCAGATTGACGGGCATCGGCGCTCCCGGTCCCATTACCTGAAACGCGCGCCCGGTCGACGAGGCACTGATCTCGAACCCGTCCTTGTTCACGCTCATCGACATTTGCCCCGATTCGGCCGAAGTCGCGACGCTGGTGGTACCATCTGCCTGTTCGACCGTGGCAATGATCGTGCTTGGTCCGGTGCTGAGGGTCGTCGCGACATCAAAGCCGTCCATCAGGGCGCCCGAAAAATCGTCCTGTTGATAGGTCGCGGGCATCACCGAGTAACCCGATAGCTCGAGTTGAGTCACTTGGCCCGAGAGATCGGTCGTGGTGCCATCGGCGGTGATCGCGGCGATCAGATCGACAGAACCCGCCGTCGTCGTATTGTCCGAGCGGATCAAATCGCCCATGGCGACTTCGTTGTAGACATATACATCGTTGATATTCATGGAAAACTCGGCCGGGACGGCTACGCCGTTCTCCATCGCGTCGACCAGGGTCAGACCGATCTGGTTTGCCGCAGTCTCGACGATCTGGTTGTCTACCGTGCCCGAGATCAGCATTTTCAGACCAATCTGGGTCAAGTCGATGGTTGCCATCGACCCCGTCTGCGTCGTGCTGTCCGTAAACATAAAGGTCGCTTTTTCGGGGATCGTGACGGTGACGGTGCCATCACCGTTTTCGGTCAGATCAATTGCGTCGATCTGGCCGGAAAACTGGACGCCATCCTCGTCGAAATCGAAGGTCAGGCTCTCAACCGTGAGGGTGTCGCCATTGCGCACTTCGTTGCCAAAGGTGACGACACCGTCCCCATAACTGCTCAGCTGCTGCTTCCAGTTGTCCAAAACCTCTTCTGGGCTAATATCGGCATAGGCTGCCTGAGCCGTCGTGAGGGCTGCAATACATACGGCGCCCTTCAACATGGAATACTTTTTCATTGGGCATCCTTTCCCTAACAATGGGCGCAGAGTCCTTGGCATCGAGCGTTACGTCAAGGAGGGATTTCTAGACATGAAGGCAACAGGGGGAACCATGCAAAACAAGGTTGTGATGATCACTGGCGCCAGTCGCGGTATAGGCGAGGCGGCGGCCCGGCGCTTTGCTGCAGAAGGTGCCAAAGTCGTGCTTTTGGCCCGAAGCGGTGACCAGATTGCCGAAATTGCCGGTGATATCGGGGAAAACGCCCTCGCAATTCCGTGCGATGTATCGCGCTATTGGGAAATGGAGCAGGCCGTTGTCGCCACGATAGCGACCTTTGGCCGCGTCGATGTCCTGATTGGCAACGCCGGTATGATTGCCCCGATGGCACCACTGGCCGAGGCCGATCCAGAGGCATGGGGGCAGGTGATCGATGTCAACCTCAAGGGCATCTATCACGGCATCCGCGCGGTCGTCCCGCAGATGCTGGCGCAGGGCGGCGGCACGGTGATTTCGATTTCCTCGGGGGCGGCGCACGATCCTTATGATCCCTGGTCTGCCTATTGCGCATCAAAGGCCGGTGTCTACATGCTGACGCGGCAGTTACATCTGGAATATGGCGCGCAGGGCATCCGGTCCTTGGGTCTGTCGCCCGGCACTGTGGCCACACAGATGCAGCGCGACATTAAGGCCTCTGGCCTCGGCCGCGTCGCCCAGCTTGAATGGACCGATCATATACCCCCGGAATGGCCAGCGCGGGCCTTGGTCTGGATGTGCGGATCGCAGGCCGATGACTGGCTGGGTCAGGATGTCCGGCTGCGCGACGCTGCCATTCGACACGCTTTAGGACTAACATGATACATCTGGACCAGCGCGACGATGTGTGGATCGTGACGATCGACCGCCCCGAAAAGGCCAATTCTCTGACACAAGAGATGTTGACCCAATTGGCCGAAATCGCGGAGCGCGCCGGAACGGCCAAGGCTTTGATCCTCACCGGGACTGGCAAGGTGTTTAGTGCGGGGGCCGACCTTGAACAGGCCCGCGCCGGTTTGGCCGTCAGTCCGGTATGGGAGCGTTTGTCCGGGGCTCTGGCGGCTCTGCCCTGCCTGACGGTTGCGGCGCTGAACGGGACCTTGGCGGGCGGCGCCTTTGGCATGGCCCTGGCCTGCGATCTGCGCATCGCAGTGCCATCGGCCAAATTTTTCTATCCCGTGATGAAACTGGGATTCCTGCCGCAGCCATCGGACCCCAAACGCATGGCCGCGCTGATCGGACCCAGTAGGGCCAAGCTGATCCTGATGGGCGGACAAAAGATTACGGCGGATCAGGCGCTGGGCTTTGGGTTGGTTGATGCCATCGTCGAGGCACAAGAGTTGATGCCCTATGCCCATGGTCTATGTGCGGACTGTCTTGGCGCTTCGCCCGAACATATCCGAGGAATCAAGGGGTTGATTTAGCGACGCTTTCCCGGTGTGCGAGATAGGAAACCCGGAGGACGTTTCGCGACCCATGCTGCGAATTTGGCCAGCCGCGGATGACTGCGCAGGGCCTCTGGCGTGTTGTAGTCGCGGGCGAGCTCTGCCTCGCTGAGTGTCGCATGGATTTCCTTGTGGCAAATGTGATGCAGCAAAACCACGGGTCCCCCCTTGCCGCCCTTCAGCTTGGGGATCAGATGATGAAGACTCTGCGGGACATCCCGAGGAATAGGCCGCCCGCACAGGGCGCATGTTGGATCGTCAGTCATTCGATGGTACCGCAGTTTTCGAAACAGGATGGCGCGTTTGTGACAAAGGGCAAGGGACGATGGCAAAGGCACTCGTAATCGGAGCGGGACCTGCCGGCCTCATGGCGGCGGACGTTCTGTCGGCTGCGGGCCATGATGTCCTGTTGGCTGACGCGATGCCCTCGCCCGCCCGAAAATTCCTGATGGCGGGGAAATCGGGCCTGAATATTACCAAGGTGGGCGAGGGTTTTTTCGACTCCTATGGCGATCTGCCTCCGGCTTTGGCCGCCTCTCTCGGGGAATTTGGTCCGCAGCAAGTGATTGAATGGGCCGAAAACCTCGGACAAGAGGTGTTTGTCGGATCAACGGGCCGCGTGTTCCCTGTGGTGATGAAGGCTTCGCCGCTGCTGAGGTCGTGGTTGGCGCGACTGGAGGCACAGGGTGTCCGGCTAATGCGCCGCTGGCGCTGGGTCGGGTGGTCGGGGCAGGCCGCGACGTTTGATACGCCCACCGGACCAGAGGTCTATCAGGCCGATGTCTCGGTCCTTGCTCTGGGTGGTGCCAGTTGGCGGCGACTTGGGTCGGACGGGGAATGGGTGCAGTATCTGCCCGGGCAAGTTGCGGATTTCGCGCCTGCAAATATGGGGTTCCTCGTCGATTGGTCGTCACACATGGCGCCCTATTATGGCCAACCGGTAAAGGGCTGCGTGCTGACCGTCGGGACCCAATCCGACCGAGGCGAGTTCGTTATTTCGTCGCGCGGACTCGAAGGGGGCGGCATTTATACCGTTTCGCGGGCTCTGCGGACTGGTGCGCCGTTGACATTGGACCTGTTGCCGGATCTCGGCGAGGCGGACATTCGGCAAAAGCTGGGCAAACGGGGCAAAGAGTCCCTCTCCAATTTTTTGCGGAAAACGCTGCGTCTTGATGCGGTCAAGATAGCCTTGCTCAATGAATTTGGCCGTCCGTTTCCCGATGACTTGGCGCGTCTGATCAAGGCGCTGCCCATCCGGCACAACGGACCCCGGCCGATTGACGAGGCGATCTCTGTGGCGGGCGGGTTGCGCTTTGACGCGCTGGATGGGCGTTTGATGTTGCTCTCCCGTCCCGGGGTTTTCTGTGCCGGTGAAATGCTCGATTGGGAGGCGCCAACCGGCGGCTACCTCATCACCGCCTGTTTGGCGACCGGCAGGACCGCAGGACAGGCCGCCGCCGATTATGCCGCAAGGGTGAGTTCCGGGCGGTGATACCCAAAATTGCGCAGGTCTTCGGCATATCGTTCCTCGATCAGACGTGCGGCAGCGTCACAGATCAGGACCGATGCGTCGGCATAGACGGATTCGGCAATTCGATGAGTGGCCCTTTTGACGCCGAGTTCCGCGAATAGATCGTCGGCACGGGTCTGAAGATCCTCTACCCGCAGGACGGTCGAGATCGCATCGCCGGCCCAGGATTTCATCGACCAGGTCGCATAGCGGCGCCAGCGTTGGCCGATTTTCCCGCCGCCGCCGACACCATCGGGTCGGGTTTCCTCCAACCAATGTAAAAAATCCGGCACGCCGAGGCCTGCGCGCTGTCTGAAACGCCAGATCGGGTCCTCTGATCGGATCCGAAGATAGGCCGCTGGCAGTCTGACAAAGGGATTCCTGACGCAAGTGATCCGGCGATAACTGCTGAAATTCCAGTTCAGCATGTCAAAGGTGCGACGGGCCTCGATCGGGGTCATGTGATGATAGAACGGATGGTCGGGTGTGCGTTGCTGGAATTCTACAACCAGCTCATCGGATGCATGCGCCAAATGACGTCGCAGCTCGTCAGCGCCGGCCATCGGATTGTCAAAATAGACAAATTTATGTTGGTGCGAAATAATCATGCCCACGACGTTACCGCAGCATTCGTTAATATTTGGTAGGTTTCGCACATGCAGAAAGAGTCTTTTGTCGTTTGATTTGAAATTGATGACGGCTATGGTCGGTTGAAAAGTAATTTCAGGATGCAGGCCCGTGGCTAAAATCAGCAATTGTGTGCAGGCCGTTCTTATTTGCGGTGTGGTCGGGGTCGGGTCACTCGCCGGGGCGCAGGAAGTGCGGCCGCATTATTCGCTCTACGGGACGCCGGGACTGGTCGAGATGCCGTCTGCACATGTCGCACCTGACGGCGAAGCCTCGGTCAGTGTGAACGGCTTTGGTCTGCAACAACGGGTCGGGCTGACATTCCAATTGGCGCCCCGGATTACCGGTACGTTCCGATACGCACATTTTGACCATGTGCGCGGGCCCGGAACGGCGGATACCTACGATCGGAGCTTTGACTTCCAGTATAATGTGGTCAGAGAGGGGCCGTGGCTGCCCTCTGTATCCGTCGGCCTGCGGGATTTTGCCGGTACCGGCCTGCTGACCTCCGAATATGTGGTTGCGACGAAAACTGTCAGCCCCGATATCCGGTTGACCGGCGGTTTGGGCTGGGGTCGACTCGGGACCCGCAACGGATTTACAAATCCGCTCGGCGTGCTGGCTAGCGGATTTGAAACCCGGCCCAATAACGATTTCGGGCTGGGCGGGACACCTTCGTTCAGCCAGTATTTCCGTGGCGATGCCGCACTCTTTGGCGGTGTGGAATGGCGATTGACGCCAAAGTTCACTCTGGTCGGTGAGTATTCATCGGATGCCTATGTGCGGGAAACCAACAATGGCAACCTTGATCCGCAGAGTCCGTTCAATTTCGGTCTGACCTGGACACCGTCCGAGTCGTCCCAGATCAGTGCCTATTCGTTATTCGGGACTGACATTGGCCTGTCCTTTACCCATGTGTTCAATCCGGTGAACCGTCCGAACGTTTCGGGTCTTGATCCGGCACCCTTGCCGGTCAGGGTGCGTGGTGCCGGGGCGACGCCGATGGTCCTTGGTCCACAATCGAGCGAGAGCCTGCAAACGACCCTGACGCAGGCGATGGCGGCGGATGGAATCGAACTGCAAGCGATCGAATTCGCCGGTACAGAGGTGCGCGTCCGCTACGAAAATTCAAAGTATCGTAGCGAAGCACAGGCCATGGGCCATGTGGTGCGAATCCTGTCGTTTTTGCTGCCCGATCACTACGAGAGCTTTGTGCTAGAGCCGACGGATCGCGGGATTGCCCTGTCGTCCACGCGGCTGCAACGACGGGATGTGGAGAGGTTTAGCCAGTCGGTCGGGGGCACGCGCGGCATCTATGACAGCGCAGAGTTCGGCCCGGCCCGGTCTGCCGACACTCTGACAACCGTTCAGACCGATCAAAGCGCGTTTGAATGGGGCGTGCGGCCTTATTCCGATCTGACCCTGTTTGACCCGACAAATCCGGCGACCTTTGATGTAGGGATCGAGGCAGTCGCGCGCTATGAATTCAGCCCCGCCTTTGTCCTGTCGGGGGCAGTGCGCGATCGACTTTGGACAAACCGGGAAGGTAAAGCGTCCGGGAGCGGTTCAGTCCTGCCTCATGTCCGCAGCGATATCGGACGGTATGGTCAAACGGGTTCGTTGGCGCTGAGCAATCTAGCCGCAGCGTGGTACGGCATTCCGGGGGATAACCTCTATAGCCGCTTGACCGTTGGGTATCTCGAACAGATGTTCGGCGGGATCTCGGCGGAACTGCTCTGGAAACGAACCGATAGTCCCTTTGCTCTGGGGGCAGAATTGAACTACGTCGCCCAGCGTGATTTCGACATGGGTTTCGGGTTTCAAGACTATGATGTTTTGACCGGTCATCTGTCTGCCTATTGGAAAATGGACAATGGTTTCCATGTGCAACTGGACGGTGGTCGCTATCTGGCGGGTGACTGGGGCGCTACACTGTCAGTCGATCGCGAATTTGCGAATGGGTGGCGTTTGGGGGCCTATGCAACGCTAACAGATGTTCCATTTGCCGATTTCGGCGAGGGGTCCTTTGACAAGGGTATCCGCGTGACGGTCCCGCTGGATTGGACCTCTGGTCAGCCCAATAGAACGGCGCAATCGACGACTCTTAATTCCCTCAGTCGCGACGGCGGGGCGCGCCTGGCTGTCGAGGGGCGGTTGTACGAAGTCGTCCGTAAGGGTCATTTCGACAATTACGAAAATAGCTGGGGGCGGTTCTGGAAATGAAAAAGACGATTGCTTTGGCCCTCTTGGGTCTGACGGTCTCCGGCTGCGGCCCTTTGGTCAAAGACTCGATTATCCCCCGGCTTACGTCCGTGTTTCAGGTACGTCAGGTCAATGCTGCCGTTACGCCTGTCAGCGCGGCGACATTTGACGATAGTCCGGTCCCTCTCATGCTGATTTTGTCGCGTGAGACCGGCGTTGCAGTGCTGGTCCAGCCGTTCATGGAGCTGGAAAACCGTACCATCTGGGCCGCGCCGGCAAATCAGACCTTTACGATGGAGCAGGGAATCATCGTCGAGACCAGAGGGGTCGACGACGGCGTTCATGCCTCTGACCTCGGGAATATGCTGGTGGAAATGCGTAGAAATGGTGCAACCCGCCGGAGTATGGAATATCTTACCGGGAACGACCAGATCGTCCGCATCGATTTCGACTGCGTCTATTCCAACCTTGGCTCCGAAGTTCTAAGCGGCTTTGATCGCACAATTTCCACATATGTGGTCCAAGAGGACTGTAAAAACGCACAAATTCAATTTTCGAACTACTATTGGATCGATGATCGTGACGTCGTCCGGCAATCGGTTCAAAGGCTCGGCCTGAATGGCGGCGCCGTCGAAACACTTTTGCCGTAAAGATTGACTAACCTTATTGAAACTTGCTGAATTGGCGAAGAACGGTTACCGTCTACTCAACCCTTGTGTTTGTCTGGAGATTAGAAATGCGTAAAATCCTTCTGGCTTCGGCCATTGCTCTTACCGCTGCGACCGGTGCGTTTGCCCAAACCGAAACCGGTGCTGCTGGTGCTGGTGGTGCCGCCGGTGGTGCTGCTGCTTCGACCGTTGCGGCCACTGTTGGCACGACCGTCATGGGCGTCACCGTGACCAGCTCTATGCTGGTGATGGTTGGTGGTTTGACCTTCCTGACCGTCGCTGCATATCAGGCGATCCAGGAACAGGCTGCTGCTGCCACGACGACCACGGCCACCTCTAATTAATCGGTCGCCATAGATATTTCAGGATTGGGCGGGCATCGTGTCCGCCTTTTTCGTTTGTGATGTATCGAACTCTAGAATGGCTCTTTGCGGCGATCCTGCTGCTGATCACGGTCCCCATTATGGCGGTTATCGTGGTGCTGATCCGTCTCGAATCCCGCGGTAACCCGATTTTGGTCCAGACGCGCGTTGGACGGCATGAAAAACCGTTTCGACTCTATAAACTACGCACCATGCATCAGGGCACGCCGGTCGCTGGCTCGCACGAGGTATCGGCCGGCTATGTGACCGCCTGCGGGGCTTGGTTGCGACGGACCAAGGTGGATGAGCTACCTCAATTGTGGAATGTCGTTCTGGGACAGATGCGGCTGGTGGGGCCGCGTCCCTGTCTGCCGACCCAATCAGATGTCATCGCGGCGCGGCGCGCGAGATCGGTTTTTGACGTGGCTCCCGGTATTACCGGGGCGGCGCAGGTGTCTGGCATCGATATGTCGCGGCCGGAACAACTCGCCGCGGCGGATGCTGACTATATCGCCCGCCGAACGGCGCTTGGCGATCTGGCATTGCTCTGGCAGACCTTTACGGGCCGTGGTCGGGGCGACGCTATTGGCTCCGCAGATAGGTGAGTGAATCGGGCATTTGATCCAACGGGGTCCAGCCCCACAGTTCCGCCGGTAGATCGCCATATCGGATCGGCACCGCGTCCAATGCGCTGGAAATCAGCGCAGAGCGACCTGTCATCCAGCCGCCAAGGCGGAGCAGGCCATTGGGCATCCCGAACAAGGACGATTTTCGTTTCATCGACCGTGCCAGATGCTGACACAGCGACCTGGTGCTGATCAACATGCCATCGTGCGGCTCTGGCGTTGCCAGATGCGCCGCAGCCCAAGTCTGATCCGGTGCGGCAACAATGGCTGATATCAGGGATTCGAAATTGCGGCTGGACAGATAGGGCCGGGGTGTGTGCGCCCATGCCAATGGCAATGGCGTTCCCCGTCGGATCAGCGCGGCCAAGGTTGCCAGAGGACCATCGACCATCGGACCGTAGATTGCAGGGGGCCGCAGGAAAACGCAGTCCTGTCCCGGTCGCAGCAGGTTGCGAATAGCATATTCTGCCGCCAGTTTTTCATAGCCGTACCGGTTGGCACGGCGGGGGGTGACTTCGGCCACCGACGCTGCGATCGAACTGATCACCAGCAGGCGTTTGGCCCGGCAGCGGACAGCGTTTTCGGCCAATCTTACGTTGACCGATTTGGCGATATCGCCGTTGGGGTCCGAAGGGCGGACCTCTCCGGCGCAATGGATCATCAGGTCGAATTCGGAACAGTCGACTGGCCCCTGCATCAGGTCATGGCGCACCTTGCGCGTACCGGCATGGGCATCCTTCTCCGAGCCGGGCCGCACAAGGGTCGTGACGCGATACCCTTCGCGTACCAGTTGGCGACACACGCGACCACCGAGATAGCCGCTGGCGCCGGTTACGATAACATCTTGAATCATCTGTTTGCCAGGGTTGCGAGGCGTATCAAAGTGCGTTCCATCAAGGCCGATTGCGGAGCCTTTGATGTTGACCGCAAACTGAGATCGGTCGTCAATATTTCCGTAAGGGCACGTTCGAGTTGTTCGCGCCCCCATTTGCTTGCCTGCCGCACAATCGCGTCCCGACGTGGTCCAAAAACGGGCGGTCGTAGGCGGCCTACACCGGCGGCTGGACCGCCGGGGTCGCAACTGGCGCTATGCAGCGTGCGGAAATGGCGCAGCGCCCCGATACAGAGCGCCGTGGGCGTCACGCCCTGCGCGTAGAGGCGCCGCAAGATCGGGGCAATCTCCTTGGTCCGTCCCTCTGCGACCACCTGTAGCAGGCTGTCCAGCTCGGCCTCGGCGGATTGGGGGCGGCAGGCATCCAGATCGGCCACACTGACCGGACTGCTATCGCCCAGCTTGTACAGGCTCAGCTTGTCCAAGGTTTGGCGAAAATCGCCCGGGTCCAATTGTCGCGACAGGGCGATGATCGCCTCTGACGTGTCGCGGTCGATGTTGGTCAGGCCAGCCGCGGCCAGCAGTCCTTCGATCTCGTCGCGGCTGGGCGGGTCATCATAGAGACCGATGCAAACCGTATTGCGGTGGTCCTCGAACAATTTGCGCAGCGCCGATTTGGCAGTCAATTGTCCAGCGGTGACAATGATTTGCGCATCCCCGTCGCGCCAATCCTCTAGTGCGGCGGCAAACACATCGCGCAGCCCGTCAGTCGCATCCTCGGCCAGGGCGACACGGGGACCGGGGAAAAAGCTGATCGCCTTGACGGCATCCAGCAACCGGGCGGGGTCCTTGCGCAGATCGGCCGCTGCCATGCGCGACAGGCGCATTTCGGTTTCGGCCTCTGCGCCGACCAGCGCAGTAATCAACTCCTTGCGGCGCAGCGCCACACGCATCGCATCGGCGCCAAAAATCAGCACACCGGCCCGATTTGGGTCGGGTTTGCGGAAATAGGCCACTGCATCGCGCGGGTTCAGTTTCATTCCGGTAAATTGGCGCTGATCGCCATCAACCGCGCCACGATCAACCCGGCCAGGATATTGGCCAAACGCAGGCGGGCGTCCTCTTCGCCTGCGCGGGTGGCGACGGTCGATCCGTTGGTCGAATATCCGGTAAAGGCATCGACATGCCCCGACGCAATCGGTGTTCCGGCCATATCACTCAGGCTATAACGGGCCTTGCCATTCAGCGTGATCCGCCCGGCCTCGCCGTCCGAGGCGATAGCCACGTCCGATCGGTTGAGGTCCAGCGTCACGTTCAGCACGTAGCGCGGTGCCTCCGGCGCGCCCAACCTGCGCTCTAACCGTTCGCGCAGGCGGTAGCCTTCGACGGTGTCAGGTGTCTGGAATTCGATCGCGTTTCGTAGACCCCGGGCTGGCCCGTTCGGGCCGAACGCCGGGCTAAATCCGCAGCCCGCAAGCGCCGCAGCCCCTAATATGGCGGCGCGGCGGGTCCAGCGGGCAGCGGGTTTAGACGACAACGTTCACGATCCTTCCGGGAACAACGATCAGCTTTTTCGGCGCCGCGCCATCCAGCGCCCTGACGACAGCATCGTGGGCCAGAACCAGCTTTTCAACCTCTTCCTTGGGCATATCGACCGGAACGTTGATTTCGCCTTTCCGCTTGCCGTTGATCTGGATCGGCAGGGTGACTTCGTCCTCGATCAACAGGGCGGGATCGGCTACCGGCCATGCGGCCACTGTCACGAGCCCTTCGCCGCCGAGCATCGACCAGAGCTCTTCGGACAGGTGCGGGGTCATCGGCGACATCAACTGCGCCAGAATGCGGGCTGCGGATTTGCGTGCCGTGCCGCCAGCTGTCGATTTCTGGAGCGTGTTGGTCAGCGCATAGAGCTTGGCGATAGCCGCGTTAAACCCGAATGTTTCCAGCGATTTGGTGATTTCGTCCACGGCCTTGTGGGTTGCCTTGAGCAGGTCGAGATCACCGTCCCCGGTTCCCTCAGTGGCCTCTGCGATGTCCGCGCAGATCCGCCAGACGCGGGCCAGATGTTTCGCGGTCGCTTCGGCACCGGCGGCGGTCCATTCAACGTCACGCTCTGGCGGGCTGTCGGACAGCACGAACCAGCGGGCGGTATCCGCGCCATAGGTCGATACGATGCTGACCGGGTCCACGACGTTCTTTTTGGATTTGGACATTTTGGCAGAGGGGATGATCTCGACCGCTTCGCCTGTCGCCTTTAGAACGCCGTTCTCTACCTCTTCGGGGAAGTGATAGACCGCCCGTCCGTTTTCGTCGCGAGTCTGGTAGATTTCGTGCGTGACCATGCCCTGCGTGAACAGCGCATTGAAGGGCTCGCGCGCGGTTTCGGGCAGGTGTCCGGTAATATTCATCGCGCGGGCAAAGAACCGCGAATAGAGCAGGTGCAAAATCGCATGCTCGATCCCGCCGATATACTGGTCAACGTTCATCCAATAGTCTGCGTCCGCCTGTTCAACCGGCACATTGGCCCGGGGCGAGGTAAAGCGGGCGTAGTACCACGACGAATCGACAAAGGTGTCCATCGTGTCGGTTTCGCGCCGCGCAGGCTTGCCACAGGACGGGCAGGTGCAATCGCGCCATGTCGGGTGACGATCCAGCGGGTTGCCCGGCACGTCAAAGGTTACGTCATCGGGCAGGCGAACCGGCAGGTTCTCTTTCTTTTCGGGCACGACGCCGCAATCGGCGCAATGCACCACCGGAATCGGACAGCCCCAATAGCGCTGGCGGGACAGACCCCAGTCGCGCAGGCGGAATTTGGTCACGCCAGTGCCCCAGCCCTCGGCCTCTGCCTGATCGATAGCGGCGTTGACGCCGTCTTCACCGGTCTGAACCTCTGCGCCGGCAAAACCGCGCACATAGCGGACCTTTTCCGATTTCAACGGGACAAAGGCCGCCTTGAGCGTCTCTTCCTCGGTGCCTTCTGCGACAAAAACCGGCTTGATCGGCAGAGCGTACTTGGTCGCAAAGTCGAAATCGCGCTGATCGTGGGCGGGGCAGCCGAAAATAGCGCCAGTGCCGTAGTCCATCAGGATAAAGTTGGCGATCCACACCGGCAATTCCCACGACGGGTCGAGCGGGTGCTTGACACGCAGCCCGGTGTCAAAGCCGCGCTTCTCAGCCTTTTCGAGTGCCTCTTCGGTGGTGCCCCCCTTGCGGCATTCGGCCACAAAGGCTGCGATTTCGGGGCTCTGTGCCTCCAGCTCTTTGGCAATCGGGTGATCGGGCGAAATCCCGACAAAGGAGGCGCCCATCAGCGTATCCGGGCGGGTGGTGTAGACGGTAATCGGATCAGCGCCGTCAACGCGGTCAAAGCTGAATTCGAGCCCGCGGGATTTGCCGATCCAGTTGGCCTGCATCAGCTTGACCTTGGCAGGCCAGTTATCCAGCCCGTCGATGCTGTCGAGCAAATCGCCAGCCATATCCGAAATCTTAAAGAACCATTGCGTCAGTTCGCGGCGTTCCACATCGGCACCGGACCGCCAGCCCTTGCCGTCGATCACCTGTTCGTTGGCCAGAACCGTCATATCGACAGGGTCCCAGTTGACCACGGCGTTTTTGCGATAAACCAGACCGGCGTCCAGCATGTCGATGAACAGCGCCTGCTGCTGGCCATAGTATTCCGGATCGCAGGTGGCGAATTCGCGGCTCCAGTCGATGGACAGGCCCAGCGGCTTCATCTGGGCGCGCATGTCGGCAATGTTCTGGTAGGTCCAGTCCTTGGGGTGACCACCCGAGGCCATGGCGGCGTTTTCTGCCGGCATCCCGAATGCGTCCCAGCCCATCGGGTGCAGCACATTGTGTCCGGTGGACATTTTGTAACGCGCCACCACGTCGCCCATGGTGTAGTTCCGCACGTGGCCCATGTGGATGCGGCCCGAGGGGTAGGGGAACATCTCTAGCACATAGTACTTGGGCTTGCCGCCCTCACGGGTGGCCTCAAAGATGTTGGCCTCTTGCCAAGCAGTTTGCCATTTGGCTTCGATTTCAGCGGCGGAATAGCGGGACATGGATCGGTCCTTTGGGACATGGAAACGCCGGGCACGGGGCCCGGCGTGGGTTTAGTCGGTTTTGCAGCCAGATTCTATAGGCCGCGATCCTGAATACGCAATTGACGGGCACGGGACAGGATCGCATCCTCGATCGTGCGCTGGGTTTCGGCGCTGACCGGGCCGCCAGAGGTTTGCAGCGCCACATGCAGAGACCGGGCGTCGAGCGCGGGATCAGAAACGTGAACGGTGCCACGATAGGCGCGACCGCCACCCGGCGGGGTGCCATAACCGAACACGATTACACCCGTAAATGGGTCCGCGCTCTGCACTGGCAAAAAGGAAAGTACGTCCAGAGACGCGGCCCAGAGATAACGGTTCACCGCCACCTGTTCCGACCCGTTGACACGGGCGGCCTGACGCACGGCTGCATCGCGTTTGGCAAAGGGGTTCAGCGAAGACAATCCACCAGAGCAGGCCGAGAGAGACAGGGCCAATCCTGCCATGATTGCTAGGCGGGTAATGCGGTATCCGACAGTCACGTTTTGCCCCTGTTCCATTTCCATTTCGGCCCAAGTCTTTGGAAATGTGTAACGAACGGGCGGCGCTGTCACAAGCGTTTTGGCATAGGCCCAAAAGGAAAGAGCGGCCCTTGCGGACCGCCCTCCCTAATTCCAGCTTCGTTCAGATTAGAACGAGAAGGACACTGCAACAGTGGTGCCTTCCTGGTAGTCGCCAGCGCCGTACTCGTCGTCCGAGTTAGCAGCGTTGGTGTCTACGAACGAGCCGAGCAGCGAAGCGCCGCCGCCGAGGTCGTAGGTAGCAGCCAGGTAGGTGGTGTCGCCGGCGTCATCCAGACCACCGAAGACCTTCAGGCCGTTGCCGACGTCGTAGGAAGCGTCGATACCCCAGTCGTCCGACTCGTCGGTGTAGACGGTAGCCGAAACTGCACCAGCGGTGTAAACAGCTTTGATGTCCCAGTTGTCGTCGGCAGCGCCGGATTCAACAACGTAGGAAGCAGTCAGAGCAACCGGGCCAACCGGGTAGGTAACCGAAACGCCGGTCGAGTTGGTGTCTGCGGTCTGGTTCGAAGCGTAGCCAACAGCAACGTCAGCACCACCAACGGTCATGCCAGCGCGCAGAGCGAGGATTTCATTGCCGGTCACAGCGCCACCAGCCTGGTAGGCCAGTGCAACCGATGCGCCGCCGAGGGTGGCTGTTGCACCAACGCTCATTTCGGTCGCTTCAGTTGCGCCGTTGTCAGCAAGATAGGACACCGAAGCGGTCACGTCGCCGAAGGTCACAGTGCCCTTCAGGAGCGCGTCGCCGTCTTCGTAGAAGCCGTCGTTGTCCATCGAACCAACAGCCGACCAAGTGTCGTTTGCTGCTGCAGTGGTGTCGCCGTAAACCAGCGAAGCGGTTTCGGACGAGATGGTCATGGTCACGTCGGCAGCGGTCGAGTTGTCCGGGTTGTCGAGTTCGTCAACGTCAGCAGCAACAGTTACGGTGATGCCGTTGTCCAGAGTGGCCGACAGGGATGCATCCAGGTTTACTTCGGAGTAGAAGCCGTCGTTGCCACCAGCAGCAACGTCGTTGTAGCCCAGAGTTGCGGAGCCGGACAGGTCTACTTCAGCAGCAGCGACGCCAGCGAAGGCGACGATCGAAGCGGAAGCGAGAAGAATCTTTTTCATGGTTTTCCCTCGTGTTTAAAACTCAGCAGCGTACATCAGCACCTGCATTGATGGTGTTTCTGCGCCCAAAGCCCCCGTCACTCAAGCAATTTGCCCAGCATGATTGTTCTGATACCCAAGTGTGATGCAGTTCGGTCACACACTGTTTTGTCGGGGGCGTTGCCGACACCAGTTGAGTTTGCTGGATTAAAACCGCATGTGAGCCAAGAAAACTTGGGGAATAGGGAGACAGCCATGGGCCTAAAAGACATTCAGGACCGGATTGCCAAGGCCGAGGCCGACTCGGGCCGGGTGGCAGGCAGTACGACGCTGATTGCGGTGTCAAAGGTGCAACCCAACGCCCGTGTCGAGGCGGTTTTGCAGCAAGGCCAGCGAGTCTTTGGCGAGAATAAGGTGCAAGAGGCCCAAGGCAAATGGCCGGGGTTCCGCGATTCTTATCAGGGAATCGAATTGCACCTGATCGGCCCGCTGCAAACCAACAAGGTGCGTGCCGCGATGGAGATCGCGCAGGCGATCCACACCGTCGATCGGCCGAAACTGGCGCAGACCATCGCGCGGATCGCGCAGGAAACCGGTGCCTGCCCAAAGTTGTTCGTGCAGGTGAATACCGGAGAGGAGCCGCAAAAGGCGGGTGTTCTGCCCGCAGACGTCGATCAACTGGTTGCGGAATGTCGCGCGATGGACCTGCCGGTGGTCGGCCTGATGTGCATCCCGCCCGCCGACGAAGAACCTGCAGTGCATTTTGCCCTGCTGCGCAAATTTGCAGAGCGCAACGGGCTGGCGGGGCTATCGATGGGCATGAGCGGCGATTTTGAAACCGCCATTGCCTTTGGCGCGACCCATGTCCGGGTCGGGTCCGCGATTTTTGGCGAGAGAGACTACGGTTAAGGCGGGGGCTCTGCCCCCATCGGCTGCGCCGATTCCCCCGAGGTATTTGGGGAAAGATGAAATCAGGCGCGAATCAAAAGTCTGGTGCCAAGCGAGAGGCGCGAGGCGATGTGATGCAGGTCGCGGCGTGCGAGGGCCACGCAGCCTGCTGTCGGGTAGCCGGGACGCCGCCATTGGTGGATAAAGATCGCGGAGCCCATGCCCGGGGTCGCTATTGGGTAATTCCAGTCGGTGATCAGGATCAGGTCATAGAGCGGGTCGGGGCGGCGCAGGGTTTCGTGACTCGCGCTGTAGGGGGCGCGAACCGGGTGATTGTAGTCGGGCTGGTTGGGGTCGTCTGACCATAGATCCCGCGGGCCGATGGGTCGCGCCCAGGCTACGGGGCGCCGGATGCGGTCGGGGCGGTAGAGCATGCCGACGATCCGATGGGTCCCGCAGGGGGTGGCGCCGTCGCCTTCGGCTTTGCGAGTGGTCAGGCCGTTGCGGCCGATGGTGCAGGGGTAGATTTTGCCACCGAACCGCAGTCCCGAAGGGGTGAGTACGAGGTCGCGGGGCGTGAACATCACAAGAGGTGCCCGGATTTGGCGGCCTTGGTGGCGAGATAATGGTGATTGTGCCGGTTCTGGCCGAGTTTGAGCGGGACGCGTTCTGTCACGGTGAGGCCGTGATCGCGCATCCGGGCCACCTTGTTCGGGTTGTTGGTCATGAGCCGTACTGCGGAGAAGCCGAGTTTGCGCAGAATCTCGGCGCCGATCCGGAAGTCGCGCTCGTCGTCCTCAAATCCGAGGCGGTGGTTCGCCTCGACCGTATCGAACCCCTGGTCCTGCAGCGAGTAGGCGCGCATTTTGTTGGTCAGGCCGATGCCGCGGCCCTCCTGGTTCAGATAGAGGAGCACGCCAGCGCCGTTCGCCCCCATCTGGGCCAGCGCACCGCGAAGCTGTGGTCCGCAATCGCATTTGAGGCTGCCAAGCACGTCACCGGTGAAACAGGCGCTGTGCAGGCGAGCGAGGACAGGTTCGGACCGCGAGGGGGCGCCGATTTCGACGGCGTAATGTTCTTCGGCTCCGTCGTCGGGGCGGAAAATATGCAGACGGCCGGCATCAGACACCTCGATCGGGAGGCGGGCCGAGACGATGGGGTGCAGCGCCGACAGATCGGTGCTGAGCGCGGCATCGACCGGCAGACGGGTCAGATCATGGGTCAGGGCAAAGGCCTGAGGATGGTCGAGCGGGACGACAATTGCGGCGGGCAGGAGGCGGGCGGCCTTGGTCAAGGCGATGGCGGCGCGATGCAGCGTGGTATCCCCGCCACGTTCGGCACGCAGGGGACCCTTCATCGGATGATTGAGATCGTCCTTGGGATCGGCGAGAGAGCGGACCCAGTCGACGGTCGGGGATTTCGGCAAAACGATCCGGGTCAGGTCGGTGTCATAGGCCGCCAGTTTGAGCGTTTCGGCACGGCGCGCCGTAACGGTCAGAACACCGGCCCCCAGCCCGCAGGCCTGCGACAGGCGGTCGGCATCCAGTGTTTCGACCGCCAGGACAAGGGCGCCGCCGTCCAAAACCACGGGCACACCCATCCGCAGATCGGCGCGGGCGCGGGCGAGTCGTTCGATACTGGTGGGCGAAAAGGCCATGTCTGTGTCCTGCAAGTCAGGGGTCTATTTAGGCAGGTTTGTCAGAGATTGAAATATTCGCCGCGCTTTCGACACGTCCGCGTGAGGGTTTGTCGTAATTCTTGATGTGCGGTGCAAACGATCACATGTCTGGGACAAGACGTGAAGGAGGCCGCCGATGGCACAATTAAAGCGAATTTTGTTGGTAGATGACGATTCTGACCTGCGCGAGGCGTTGGGCGAACAGCTGGTCATGACCGAGGACTTTGATGTGTTCGAGGCTGGCTCTGGCGCCGAGGCCCTGGTTCGGGTCAAGGAAGGTCACTACGATCTGGTCATACTGGACGTGGGTCTGCCCGATACGGATGGCCGCGAACTGTGCCGTTTGCTGCGCAAGCAAGGGATGAAGTGCCCGGTTCTGATGCTGACGGGACATGATACCGACAGTGACACAATCCTGGGTCTGGATGCCGGTGCCAATGACTATGTCACCAAACCGTTCAAGTTTCCGGTGCTGCTGGCCCGAATCCGGGCGCAATTGCGCACGCACGAGCAGTCAGAGGATGCCGTGTTCCAATTGGGACACTACACATTTAAACCGGCACAGAAATTGCTAGTAACACCCGAAGACAAGAAGGTTCGTCTCACGGAAAAAGAGACCAACATTCTCAAGTTTCTCTATCGGGCCTCTGATTCCGTGGTGCCGCGCGATGTGCTGCTGCATGAGGTTTGGGGCTACAATGCCGGGGTGACCACGCACACGCTGGAAACCCATATCTACAGACTGCGTCAAAAGATCGAGCCCGATCCTGCGAATGCGCGGCTCCTTGTTACGGAAAACGGCGGATATCGACTGGTTGCATAATTCCGCTAAAATATTCGTAAGGGTTGTCGTATACTGATCTACAAGCGAGTTCCCTTGTGGCGGGGTTAAGCCACTTCCTCCCTGTTGGACTTGCCCCCGGATTTCCGGGGGCATTTTTTATGCGCCGATGCCTCGGATCGGGTCATTGCGGGTCTTTTACAGGGTGCCGCGCCTTGTTAGGTCTGTGGCAAATGGCTGGAGCACGACATGACCCTTACCCTTGCGACCTGGAACATCAATTCGGTGCGGCTGCGCGAAGCCCTGGTGTCCAGGCTGATGACAGAGCAGGCGCCGGATGTTCTGTGTTTGCAGGAATGTAAATCGCCGGTTGAATTGATCCCGTTCGATGTGTTTCAGGCGCTGGGCTACGGCCATATGATCGCCCGCGGTCAAAAGGGATATAACGGTGTGGCGATCCTGTCCAAACAACCAATCACTGAGGTGGATAGCCGTGATTTCGCCTCTCTCGGTCATGCCCGGCACATTGCGGGGCGGCTGGAAAACGGGGTCACGGTCCATAATTTCTATGTGCCCGCAGGCGGGGATGAACCGGATCGGGACAAGAATGAGAAATTCGGCCAGAAACTGGATTATCTGACCGAGATGCGCGACTATTTCCGCGCTCGGGCGCCGCAAAAGTCGATCCTGGTCGGGGATCTGAACATCGCCCCGCGTGAAGATGACGTCTGGGATCACAAGAAACTGCTGAAGATCGTCAGCCATACGCCGATCGAGGTCGATCATCTGGCCGAGGTCCAAGAGGCCGGCGCGTGGGTCGATGTGACCCGGCAGGATATCCCGCAGGGTCTGCTGTATTCTTGGTGGTCCTATCGCGCCAAGGATTGGGATGGCGCGGATAAGGGGCGCAGGCTGGATCACATCTGGGCCACGGCGGATATCGCCAACGCCGGACACGACAGCCGTATCCTGCGTGAAGCGAGGGGCTGGGATCAGCCCAGTGATCACGCGCCGGTTTTTGCCAGCTTTGACCTTTAATCGGCGCAGGGCGGGGCTGTTACAGGGCGCGCACCGCGTTGGCGACGGCCTGGCCTAGCTTGGGGTGATCGGCCTCGTCAAAATGGACGCCGTCTATTGCGCTGGTTTCGATCACTTTGCCCGCATCCATGTAGCCGACGCCATGATGGGCGGCGATGGTTTTATAGAGCGGTGGCAAGGCCTTGCCCTTGGTGTCGGCGAATAGAAACTGGTCGCTGATCGGACCTTGGACTTTGACCGGCGGCGGGCAAATCAGCAGGATTTTGAACCCGCCGTGCCGGGTTTGCATCGGTTCCGAGCGGGCAATACGCAAAAGGGCATCCATCCCCCCGGCGATTTTTTCGGGCGTCGCGCCGAACATATTTTTCGTGTCGTTGGTGCCCAGCATAATCGTCAGCACGTCTATCGGTCCGTGGCTCTCTAGCGCGATTCGCAGGGCGCTGGTGCCCTCCATATGGGGACCCATGATCGGGTCGGGGAACTGCGCGGTGCGCCCCGGCAGGCTCTCTTCGACCAGCGTCCATTTCGGACCCAGTTCTGCGGCCATCACTGTGGGCCAACGCGTCCCTGCCGGAAACCGCGCATAGACACCCGGTGTCACAATGGGCGGGGTTCCGTGTGTGTTGCTGTCACCGAATGTCAGGATTGTTGGCATGGCTGGGCCTTTGATAGGATTTTGTCTGACGATAGGGCCATGCGACGCCATCGCGCAATGGGCTGTCCCTTGTAGGATGCGGTTTGGCGGCTCATATAGGGGCAAACGCAGTTCTCGGAGGTTGGTATGCTTGAACTTGGTGCGAAACAGGCCCCAAAGGGTGATCTGGTGATCGAAGGCTCGGACGCCACGTTCATCCAGGACGTGGTCGAAGCCTCGAAGACAGTGCCGGTCATCGTTGATTTTTGGGCACCTTGGTGTGGCCCGTGCAAGACCTTGGGACCGGCTCTCGAGGCTGCTGTGCAAAAGGCGGGCGGTGCCGTCAAAATGGTGAAAATCGACGTAGACCGGCATCAGGCCTATGCAGGCCAGTTGCGTGTCCAGTCGATCCCGACGGTCTATGCATTCTGGCAGGGACAGCCTGTAGACGGGTTCCAAGGCGCGGTTCCGCCCAGCCAGATCGAAGAGTTCGTCAATAAACTGAAACAGTTGGCTGGTGGCGAAGGGCTGGATGCCGCTGTCGAAGAGGCGCAGACCATGCTGGCCGAGGGCGATGCCGAAGGCGCCGCCGAGGTGTTTGCAGCGATCCTCAGCGAAGACGAGGAAAATCCCAAAGCCTTTGCCGGTCTGGTGCAGTGCCAGATTGCGCTGGGCGATCTGGATCAGGCCGAGGCTATCCTGAACGGGGCCCCCGCGAAAATCGCGCGGACACCCGATCTGGACGCTGTCCACGCGCAGTTGGCCTTGGCGCGTCAGGCCCAGAATGCCGGCCCGGTCGCAGAGTTGAAGGCCAGAGTGGACGCCGAGCCCGACAATCATGCGGTGCGGCTGGATCTGGCTACCGCGCTGATGGCCCGCGGCGACACGCAGGCCGCGGTGGACGAACTGATGCTGATCATGCGCAAGGACCGCGACTGGAATGAAGGGGCCGCCAAGGCGCAGTTGTTCCAGATTTTCGACGCGCTCAAGCCGAACGATCCCATCGCGCTGGCGGGACGTCGCAAACTGTCCAGCCTTTTGTTTGCCTGATCGCGCCGGTGATCTAGATGCCGTCTATGCGCACCTTTGATTTGCCGGACGCCATCCCTGTCTTTCCCTTGCCCGGAGCCCTGTTGCTGCCCCGGGCGAGGTTGCCGCTGCACATTTTCGAACCCCGCTATCTGGCGATGGTGGACGATGTGCTCAAGACGCCGGACCGCCTGATCGGGATGGTTCAGCCCTGCGGGACGCGGGGTCTGCATCTGATCGGCTGCGCTGGCCGTTTGACCGGGTTTAGCGAGACCGAAGATGGCCGCTATATGATTACCCTGTCCGGGATATCGCGGTATCGGCTGCGCGAAGAGATCGTCGGGTTTACGCCCTATCGTCGCTATCAGGTGTCATGGGACGGATTCAAAAAGGACCAAGGTCCGGCAGAAACCGATCAAGGGATGCAGCGCGGGCAGGTGATAGACCTGCTGCGGCGTTTTTTGGCAGCCTCTGGCCTTTCGACGGATTGGGATGGTCTGCGCGAAGCCGAGGATGAATTGTTGATCAATTCACTGGCAATGCTCTGCCCCTTCGAGGCAGAGGATCGTCAGGCCCTGCTCGAGGCGCCGGATCTGCCGACACGTCGTGAGACCTTGATCACCTTAATGGAATTTGCGCTGCGCGGCGGCGGAGAAGAGAGTGTGCAATGAGCGATATTTCGTTTGATCCCAAGATGCTCGAGGCTTTGGTCTGTCCGTTGACACAGACGCGGCTGAGTTATGACGCCGACAAGCAGGAACTGGTTTCCGAAGCCGGAAAGGTTGCGTTTCCGATCCGGAACGGGATTCCAATCATGTTGATCGACGAAGCGCGCCAGCTGGGTTGAAGAGAGGGGGCGCTGCCCCCTCGGCCCGATGGGCCTCACCCCCGAGGTATTTTTGGAAAGATGAATTCAGCCGCGCATGAGGCTGGGCAGGTCACCGGTGAGGCCCGCCGCCTCGCGCACGAGGGTTCGACGGACGGCCGGGATGCTGTTCACGACGCCCATGCCGATGTCGCGCACGGCGCGGAGGAGCGGATTGTCGTTCGAGAACAGTTTGTTAAAGGTATCGGTCGCGACGGCTAGGGTCGCGGTGTCAAAGCGCCGCCACTGTTGATAGCGCTCCAGCGTCTGGCGGCTACCGATGTCCTGACCGGTTTGACGGGCGTCGCGCAGGACATCCACGAGCGCAGCAATATCCCGCAGACCGGCGTTTAGTCCCTGTCCTGCGATCGGATGCATGCCATGCGCCGCGTCGCCGACCAGTGCCAGACGGTTTGCGATGAAGCTGTTGGCGAGCGTGAGGTTGAGGGGGTAGGTGAACCGTTTACCCTGAAGCCGGATGTCGCCGAGGAAACTGCCGAAAGCGGGTCGGAGGGCGGCGAGGAAGTTGTCGTCGTTCATCGCTGCGCACTGGGCTGCCCGGGCGTCTGTTTCGCTCCAGACGATCGAGCTGGTGTTGCCGGAGAGCGGCAGGATTGCCAGCGGGCCGTGCGGCAAAAAGAACTGGTGTGCGATGCCGTGATGGGGGCGTTCGTGTGCGACGGCGCAGACGATTGCGGTCTGCCCGTAGGACCATCCCGTGCGTTTGATCCCGGCGCGTTCGGCCGTGCCGGAACGACGGCCGTCGCAGCCGATCAGGACAGAAGCAGAGATCGTTTTGCCGCTGGCAAGGGTGACAGTGACCTCTGTGTCGGAGGCGGTCTGCGATACGACTGTTTCCGGGGACAGGAGGGTGATCCGGTCGTCGGCCGCCATGGCATCGAGGAAGGCGGGGCGTAGGTGGCGATCCTCGACCATGTAGCCCATTGGCCCCTCTTCGATTTCGGCGTGATCGAAGTGGAGCATCCACGGCGCCGGGCCCTGGCCGGCGATGCCATCGGTGACCTTGATTTCCAGCATCGGCTGGGCGACGGGGGCCAAAGCCTGCCACAGTCCGATCCCGCGCAAGAGCCGCTGCGAGGTGAGCGCGAGCGCATAGGCGCGACCGTCGAAATCCGGTGCGCGATAGGTCTCGGTCGGGACAGAATCGACGATGCCGACGCGAAAGCCCGCCTGGGCCAGTGCGAGAGCCAGAGCCGGGCCATTGAGGCCTCCGCCGACGATCAGGATGTCATAGTCATGGGTCATGTGGCTGAATATGGCGGCTTGGACGGGATTGTCCATCGGTCTCGGCCTCGTTAGCGTTGCGACAAATCGCAAGGAGGCGGGAATGAAGGAATGGCTCGGGTTATCGGCGGCTGAACTGGGACGGCGGATCGGCACACAAGAGATCGACCCGATTGATCTGGTGCGCTGCTATCTGGATGCCATCGAGGCACATCCGTTTCGCGACCGTATTTACGCCCGCGTCACGCATGATCGTGCCATGGCAGAGGCCGCTGCCGCGTCCCGCCGGGCCAAGGCCGGGTTGCGGTTGTCGCCCTTGGACGGGGTGCCGATCAGCTGGAAGGACCTGTTTGACAGCGCTGGCGTCGCCACCGAGGCCGGTACGCCCTACTTTCAGGGGCGCGTGCCCTCGCAGGATGCGGCGGTGCTGGCGCATGCCACGGGGATGGGTCTGGTCTGTCTGGGCAAGACGCATATGACCGAGATCGCGTTTTCCGGCCTCGGCCTGAACCCCAATACGGCCACGCCGCCCTGTGTGAACGATCATGATGCGGTCGCTGGCGGATCGTCGAGCGGGGCGGCGACCTCGGTGGCATTCGGATTGGCGGCGGCGGCTGTCGGGTCGGATACCGGAGGGTCGGTGCGCGTTCCGGCGGCGTGGAACGATCTGGTGGGGCTCAAGACCACCCATGGTCTGTTGCCGCTGACCGGCGTGGTTCCGCTGTGCAAGACCTTTGACACCGTTGGGCCGCTCTGTCGCACGGTCGAGGACGCGGTGCTGATGCTGGCGGCACTGGGTGGCCCCAAGGTGGATTTGCAGGGTGCCTCTGTGTGCGGGCGACGGTTTGCCGTGCTGACAACGATTGCGGGCGAAGATCTGCGCGACGGTCCGGCTTCGGCCTTTGGGGAGGCGGCCCAGAAACTGCGCGAGGCGGGCGCAGAGATTGTCGAGATCGGGTTTGAACCCATGCGGCGGGCGTTTCAGCTGGCCGGGGGGCTCTATACCGCGGACGCCTATGCCTATTGGCGCGATATCATCGAGGCGGATCCGAGCAAGATGTATCACCAGATTCTGACCCGCATACGCCCCGGCGGTCAGGTTCTGGCAGCCGATTACATCGCGGGCTGGGCCGAGCTGGAGAGCATTCGCCGCGACTGGGCACAGGCGACGGCCGGGTTCGACGCCGTGGTGTTGCCGACGACGCCGATCCTGCCGCCGAACGCGGCGCGGCTTGAAACAGATGGCGACTATTTCGTGGCTGAAAACCTCTTGGCGCTGCGAAATACCCGGGTTGGCAATTTGATGGGCGGATGTTCGCTGACCCTGCCGACGGGCGTGCCATCCTGTGGTTTGTCCGTAAATATGGGGCCGGGACAGGACGGCCATCTGCTGCGTTTGGGGGCAGCTGTGGAAAAGGTGCTCGTCCAATAGGACACACCTAACCGGATTAGCGCCCTGAGCGGGTTCGTTTTTCTGGACACCCGGATCGAAATTTGGCTAAATCGGGGCAAAGCGGGGCAAAAACGATCCCGCAACCTTGAGGCAGTATATGGATTTCCCCGGGCGGTTTTCGAACCTGGCTGATTACGCATTCCCGCGTTTGCGCAAGCTTCTGGACGTTCACGCGCCCGGAGGAGAGGCGCTTGCCCTGACGATTGGCGAGCCGCAGCACGCATTTCCGGAATGGGTTGGTCAGGTTTTGGCCGAGAATCTGGCCGGTTTCGGGAAATATCCTGCCAATGACGGATCGTCCGATCTGTTGAACGCTATTTCGGGTTGGATCGCGGCACGGTTCGGTGTGCCGGTCACCCCTGATCGGATTATGGCGCTCAACGGGACGCGGGAGGGGCTGTATAATGCCGCGATGGCGCTGTGCCCCGAGACCAAGAATGGCAAGCGTCCAGTTATTCTGACGCCCAACCCGTTTTACCAAGTCTATATGATTGCTGCGATTTCCGTTGGCGCAGAGCCGGTTTTCGTGCCCGCGACGGCGCAAAACGGTTTCCTGCCTGACTACACCGGCCTGCCCGCCGAGGTGCTGGATCGGACCGCGATCGCCTATATCTGTTCGCCCGCCAATCCGCAGGGTGCTGTGGCCAGTCGCGACTATTGGCGCGACCTGATCGCGCTCGCGGAAAAGCATGATTTCCGCATCTTTGCCGACGAATGCTATTCCGAGATCTATCGCGACCAGCCGCCAGTTGGCGCGCTGGAGGTTGCCGCAGAAATGGGCGCCGATCCCGAACGGATCACGATTTTCCATTCGCTGTCCAAACGGTCGAACCTGCCGGGGCTGCGGTCCGGGTTTGTCGCTGGCGGCGCTCAGTCGATTGCCCGTATTCGTCAATTGCGGGCCTATGCCGGCGCGCCCATTCCGATGCCGCTTCAGGCGGTGTCGGCCCGTGTTTGGGCGGATGAGGCGCATGTGATTGAAAATCGCGCCCTCTATAACGAAAAATTCAAACTTGCAGAGCAGATCCTTGGATCGGTGCCGGGCTACCAAACGCCCGAAGGTGGATTTTTCTTGTGGCTGCCGGTGCAGGACGGCGAGGCGGCGACGCTAAAGCTTTGGCAGGAAACCGGTGTCAGGGTGTTGCCCGGCGGGTATCTGAGCCGCGACGTGAATAACGAAAACCCCGGCAAGGGGTACATCAGGGTCGCCATGGTGGCCCCGACCCAAAAGATGCAGCGCGGTCTGACGATGATCCGCGACTGCCTCTATGACTGAGAGGTAGGACAGTATGGCCCTGTATTCGACCCGTCAGCGCGATCCGCTCTTGGATAGCACCATGCAGGCCGCGATTGAAAAACGCGGCAAGGAACTGCTGGGGCTGGGCCTGATTGTTCTGGGGATCATGGCGGCGATGATGCTGTGGTCCTATTCGCCCGAAGATCCGAACTGGATGTTGGCGACCGATGCCCCCGTGCAAAACTGGATGGGCCGTATTGGTGCGTCGATTGCCGCGCCTCTGATGATGGTCGTGGGCAAGGCGTCTTGGTGGGTGCCTGTGCTGCTGGTTGTCTGGGGCCTGCGTCTGACGGCGCATATGGGCGCAGAGCGTGCCATCGGGCGGCTGATCTATTTCCCGATCCCGGTTGTGATCGCTACGGTTTATGCGGCGACGATCCCGCCGGGTGCGGAATGGACGCACTCCTTTGGGCTGGGTGGCATGTTCGGTTACACGGCGCTGGGCGCGATCCTGACATTGATTCCGGTCGGCGAAATCATCGCGGTCAAGCTGGTGACCTTTGGCGCCGGCGTCATGATGGCCTTGGTCGGGCTGTTTGTGATGGGCTTTACCCGCCCCGAACTCCGAACAGGGTGGCGGTTCTTCCTCTATGGCTTGATCGTTGTGTATTCGCTGATCTTGCGGCTCTTGGGGCGCGGGGCAGAGGCCTCGGTCCGGGTAGCGCAATCGGGCTATGCCAACGTTCAGGCACGCCGGGAAACCAGCCGTGCCGAACGTGATATCATGCGCCAAGAGGCCGATGCAGAGTTGTGGATCCCCGATCCCGACCCTGCTGCGATGCCGTCGCGCACCGCGTCGATCGTCCGGACCGCCGTGGCACGCAAAACGCCGACCGTGGCCGAGCCAGCCCAGCACCACCTGAGAGCGGAGCCGCGCGTGCAGGCCGCTCCCCCGGAAGCGATGCGATCCGAACCCTTCATGCCGCGTGTGACCCAGCGTCCGATGGCGGCGGCCCCTCTGGTCGCGCAGTCGCCGGCCCATCCCGTGGCACCTGCCGCGCCGCAACGGATCACTGCCGCGTCCCCTGCACCGTCGCAGGGTGGGCTGTTTAGCGGGCTGATGCCGCGTATGCTGCGCAAATCCCCCGATCTGGAACCGGAACTGGTGGATCAGGAACCCCCGATGTCCGCCGACGCCGGTGCGCCCGACGAAGACCGTATCCGCGCCCGCATTAGCGATGTCATCCGCAGCAGGAACGCGCCGCCCCCGCCGCCGCCGGTATCGCCGATCACAAAAACTGCCGATGGCCTGCGGATCGAGCCGTCCTTTGTCGCCGCCCGTCGCCCGCGTCCGTTGATGGTCGAGCCGCCGGTGATGCGTAGCGACATGGCCCGTCATGATCATGTGGAGCTGTCCGACGCGCCCGAGGCCACCGATTTCTATGCTCCGGTCGAAGAGTACGAAGACCGCGTGTTCGAACGCCCCGTGCAGAACAGCCGCTATTTGGCCAACGATAGCGACGACGAACCCATCGTCGAGATGGGGATCGAAGCGGCGCCTATGGGCGGCCTGCCCGAGTTGGAGAGCTGGAACGCCGCCGACATGGCCCTGGACGACGAAGACAATATTTTCGTTGAAAAGGTCCCGCCGGTTCGCCTGCCCTCCGTTGCGCCGCAGGCGCAGCGCCGGGTCGTACAGCCGACCGTCAAGCGTCCGGTTCAGCCGTCGAAAAAGGCGCAGACCGACGCGCAACCCTCGCTGAGGTTTGAAGAACCCGCGCCGGATTACGATCTGCCGCCGCTCAATCTGTTGCGCGATCCGGCGGATGTCGAACGCCACCACATGTCCAATGAGGCGCTGGAAGAAAACGCACGGATGCTGGAATCCGTTCTGGATGATTATGGCATCAAGGGCGAAATCGTCAGCGTCCGTCCGGGTCCGGTGGTGACGATGTACGAACTCGAACCCGCGCCGGGCCTCAAGGCCAGCCGTGTCATCGGTCTGGCTGACGATATCGCGCGGTCCATGTCGGCACTGTCTGCGCGTGTGTCCACGGTGCCCGGACGGAGCGTTATCGGGATCGAATTGCCCAACGACAAACGGGAAACCGTCGTGCTGCGTGAAATCCTGTCCTGCCGCGATTTCGGTGACAGCAACATGCGTTTGCCGCTGGCACTGGGCAAGGATATCGGCGGTGAACCGATTGTCGCCAACCTGGCCAAGATGCCTCACCTGCTTATTGCGGGGACGACCGGGTCGGGTAAATCGGTTGCGATCAATACGATGATCCTGTCGCTGCTCTATCGGCTACGTCCGGACGAATGTCGTCTGATCATGATCGACCCGAAAATGCTGGAACTGTCGGTTTATGACGGAATCCCGCATTTGTTGTCGCCGGTTGTGACCGATCCGAAAAAGGCCGTTGTTGCCCTGAAATGGGTGGTCGGCGAAATGGAAGAACGCTACCGCAAGATGTCGAAAATGGGCGTGCGCAATATCGAGGGCTATAATGGCCGCGTGCGCGATGCCCTGTCCCGTGGCGAGATGTTCGAACGCACGGTTCAGACCGGATTTGACGAAGAAACCGGCGATCCGATCTTTGAAACCGAAGAGCTGACTCCGGTCACTATGCCCTATATCGTCGTTATCGTGGACGAAATGGCCGATCTGATGATGGTCGCGGGCAAGGAAATCGAAGCCTGTATCCAGCGCTTGGCCCAGATGGCGCGCGCCTCTGGCATCCACTTGATCATGGCGACACAGCGTCCCTCGGTCGATGTGATTACCGGTACGATCAAGGCGAACTTCCCCACCCGGATTTCGTTCCAGGTTACGTCGAAGATCGACAGCCGCACCATTTTGGGTGAACAGGGCGCGGAACAGCTCTTGGGGATGGGCGATATGCTCTACATGGCTGGCGGTGGCCGGATTACCCGCGTTCACGGTCCCTTTGTTTCTGACGAAGAGGTCGAAGAGATCGTTTCCTACCTCAAGGCCTATGGCCCGCCCGAATATATGTCCGGCGTGGTAGATGGTCCGGATGATGAGGCCGGCGCAGATATCGATGCGAAACTGGGTCTAGGCGGCAATTCCGACGGTGAAGATGCGCTCTATGATCAGGCTGTCGCGATTGTGATTAAAGATCGCAAGTGTTCGACGTCTTATATTCAACGCAAGCTTGCAATCGGTTACAATAAGGCAGCACGATTGGTCGAGCAGATGGAAGACGAAGGTGTCGTTTCTGCTGCGAACCACGTGGGCAAGCGGGATATTTTGGTGCCTGAGCAACATTAGGGTTGTTAGGGCTCCGAATGCCGATGACCAAAGGGGTACCTAAGACCTATGACTGTTGTTTATGATTACCGCGCGATCACTGCCTACTACGACCACGAGAATTATCGTTGGAACGGTTTGACCGATCTCGGGACTCCGGTGATCGTCACCTACCATTTTCTGGACGATGACGAGCTGCCCCTGACGGGTGACGTTGACGTGCCGGAAAATGGGGCAATCAGCGGGGTTGCGTCGTTCAACGAACAGCAGCGGGCGCAGTTCGTAAAGGCCGCCGAAATGTTTTCGCAGGCCGCCGGGATCGTCTTTGTCGAGGTTGATAGCACCATGGACGCGATGATCGATGTCTATGGCGTTCTGGGGACGGAATGGGGTGGCTGGGCCCACTATGCCTATAGTTCCGATTCCTCGACCGGGCAGGGTGATTTCCAGATTGACCTGACGGACGATCCGACGTTGAGCACGACCTCTTGGTTCCGGGTCGTTTTGCATGAACTGGGGCATGCGGTGGGTCTGTCGCATACATTCGAGGGCACATATACGCTCGCCCCCGCGATAGATAACGCGAACTATACGGTGATGACCTATAACTGGAACATCATCGGCAACGGAGAGCTGGCATCGCTGGATTTGGAGGCTCTGCAGTTCCTCTATGGCGACCCTGTTGATACCACCGGTTGGTCGTTCGTTCAGTCCGGTGCCACCATGGAAATCGGTGGGTCGAACCGTGCCGAAACGATACTGGGCGTCGGTGCTGAAAATAGTATCGACGGCAAGGGTGGCGATGACCTCCTGATCGGCCGGGACTACTATGACACCATCAAGGGCGGTGCCGGTAACGATACGATTTTTGGATTTGCTGGCAGCGATAAGCTGTATGGCGGCAATGGTGCGGATACGCTCTATGCAAATTCCGCCACCGATATTGCCTCTGATTACGACTGGGACATCAGCGCTTGGGCGGTCAACATTCTCAAGGGAGAGGGTGGCAACGACACGCTCTTTGGCGGCAACGGCAAGGATCGCCTGTTTGGGGACGTCGGGCAGGACAGTCTGGTTGGCGGTGAACACAACGATACGCTATTCGGCGGCGCCGGCAAAGATCGCCTGTCTGGCGGCGAAAACAACGATATTTTGAACGGCGGCGGACTGCGCGACTGGCTAGACGGGGATGCCGGCTTTGACACCCTGAACGGTAACGCTGGCAGCGATATCCTCGACGGCGGTGCCGACTCTGACACCCTGAACGGCGGGGCAGGGAATGATCGGCTCACCGGTGGGGCGGGCTATGACAGCTTTCTCTTTGAAGAAGATTCGCTTGGCGGGGTCGATACGATCACCGATTTCGGTGTGGGAGTCGACTGGCTGGATCTCAGTGCCCTTGGCTGGAGTGTCTACGATGCCCGAACGGTCGAGATCTCCAACGGTCTGCGGCTCGACTGGGGCGATGCCGAAACCGGCAAGCTGTCGGTCAAACTGCTGGGCGTGACGTTGGAGGCATTTGACAGCTATTACTAACATCTTGTCAATGTGACCGGCTGTTATCGCATAACGCTTGGAAACATGGTGTTTTAGGCCCATGTGTCACAGGAAACGATGACAGGAAAACGGATGAACCAATTTCGACGGTCTCTCTTGCTGGCGCCGATTGCCCTTGCGGTTCTGGGGCGCAGTGCAGTTGCGCAAGCGGTGTCTTTGCAGGACATTTCGACCTACCTGACCAATATCTCGACCGCTAGCGGGACCTTTCGCCAGTCTAACGCCGATGGCACGATTTCGACCGGACGCATCTATATCAAACGGCCGGGGCGTATCCGGTTCGAATATGATCCGCCAGAGAGGTCCCTAGTGGTCGCGGGTGGCGGCGCAGTGGCTATTTTCGATGGCCGTTCAAACGAAGGTCCGCAGCGGTTTCCGATCGGGCAGACGCCACTGGGGCTGATCCTCGGGCGCAAGGTCGATCTGACCCAATCCGACATGGTTACGGATGTCCGGACCGCTGGCGGCCATACTCTGGTCACAGCCCAGGACCCGGCGCATCCCGAATACGGGGCCATTACGCTGGCCTTTACCAACGCGCCGCTGGATCTGGTGGAATGGGTGATGGTCGACGGGGCGGGTGGTCAAACCCGGATCGAACTGGCGAACATGGAATATGGCGGCTCGATCTCTGACAGCCTATTCAACCTGATCGCCATCACCGAGCAATGGGGGCGGGGCTAGGCCAGCCGCGCCCCGCTATTCTCAGAACCGGGCTACGCGGCAGTTGCGCAATTGCTGTTGGTACATCACAGACCGGTCGCCAACTTCGCCTGCAATCCGAACCAGCCAAGACTTGGACCGATAGGTGCCACGTAGATACCCTGTCCGACCCTCGTGATAGGCCAGATACTGATTGCGGGTATCGTTCATCGGAATGCCGGTCTCTGCCACGGTTTGCGACATGTACCAGCCCATAAAATCGGTCGCATCGCGGATATTATCCCGCCGTGCGCCAAAGCCGCCTTCGGCGCGCTGATATTCTTCCCATGTGCTGTCCAACGCTTGCGCATAGCCATAGGCCGAGGACTGGCGGCCGATCGGAATAACACCCAGCGCATATTGGTGCGGGGTCCGGTTGTTCGCGATGAATTTGCTCTCCTGATAGATCATCGCCATCAGGACATGAGGTTCGACACCCCAATTGCGTTTCGCTGCGCGGAATGCGCTCACATAGTGGGACCGCTCTGTCAAAATCGCGCAGGCATTGTCCAGCTCGCGCGGGGCGGAACGATCCCGACCGCCGCAGCTGGCCACGACTAGCAACACTAACAGGGCGCGAAAGAGTCTGCTCATCTGCCTCTCGCTCTTTTGTTTTTTTCAGACTAGCCGATATGACCCCGAATGGGAACGGCAAAGCAGGCTAGGTCAGATCACGAAAGCAAGGATAAGCGGTAAACTGACCACCGACATCAGGGTGGAAACCACCACCAGACCGGCAACCGATTGTGCGTCCGCACCATATTTTTCCGCCAGCAGATAGCTGGTGACCGCGACAGGCGTGGCCAGTTGCACGATCAGCACACCAAAGGCAACCGGGCCCAGCCCGAACCAGCGCCCCGCGACAATCCCCGCGCCGACGCCGATGGCAATCTTGATCACCGCCATGATCATTGCCTTGCCGATGTCCCGCGTGTGGAGCCGCCCAACAGCGACCCCCAGCGTGATCAGCATCATCGGAATGGCCATGTCGCCGATCATTTTGAGGGCATTTGTCAGGAATACGGGTGTTTCCCAGCCCTGCCACAGAAACAGCCCCCCCAGCAGGGTCGCGCCGACCAATGGCTCTTTGACGACCTTGGCCAGTGATCCGCCGCCAGAGACAATCCAGATCCCCAGAGTAAACGAAATCACGGCCATCACCGCAAAGACCACCACCGCATAACCCAGCCCGGTTTCGCCAAAGGCAAAGAGCGCCAGTGGCAGACCCAGGTTGCCTGTGTTCCCGAAAATCAGTGGCGCGAGATGGGTCCGCACATTCAGCCGCATGATCTTGACCATCGTGATCGCGATCACGGAAATCATCGCATATCCCGAAATCGTCGCCAGCGACAGCGCCGCCAGTGCTTCGGGCTCGATCTTGGTTCGCATCAGGGCGACAAAAATCAGACAGGGCACGGCCAACGTCATCGCCAGACGCGTTACGAACTCCACCCTGTATTCAAACCCCATCTTGACCCAGGAAAATCCGACAGCAGCCAGAATAAAGACCGGGGCGGTGATCTGCAGAACTGTCAGAGCGAGGTTCACAATCTGTTTCCGTCTATACGTTGGAGCATGATGGACTTTTCGCGTCCGTAAGAGTTTATTACGGGGCTAGGGGGCAAAGGGCCATGCTCAAAGTACGCGCAAAATATCAACTGGGACAAATCGTCCGCCACCGCAAACACCCGTTTCGCGGTGTCGTGTTCGACGTCGATGCGATTTTCAGCAATTCCGAGGAGTGGTACCAATCCATTCCCGAAGATAGCCGCCCACGCAAAGATCAGCCCTTCTACCATCTGCTGGCAGAAAATGATCACAGCTATTACGTCGCCTATGTTTCGGAACAAAATCTGATCGCGGATTATTCGGGTCAGCCGGTCGATCATCCCGATGTCGCCGATTTCTTTGACGCGTTCGAGGACGGCCAATATCAACTGCATTCGCAGTTGAACTAGGACCATCTGAACACTTTGCTTGGATAGAGCCCAATCGCCAGAACAGGATTGAGCCTCGGCACTGCGCAACTGGGTGGGGGCATATGTACGCAGCGCCGAGGGAAGCATTTTGCAGCTACCCCATCAGTATCGCCTGCGATCCCGTCTAATGCATGGAAGAATAAGGGCAGTATTGCGGCGCGAAGGCATATAATTCGTAAAAAAGGACAGTCCATCAGGGGGTTGTTGATCCTTGCGCAACAATAGATGGCCTGCTGTCGGGTCGACGGGTCCGTTTTCCATGTGGCGAAAGAATCGCAATCCCCTTAAAACGCATCCAGCTTTTCATCTTTCCCCAAATACCTTCGGGGGTGCGGGGGCAGACAGCCCCCGCGAAACGGAACAACATGCGCGTCGATTACACAGAGTTAGCCCAGACCATTGCCTCCTTGACCCACGGCGAAACGGATAGCGTCGCGCTGATGGCCACCGTTGCCTGCGAGGTGCATCATGCCGATCACCGGTTCGACTGGACCGGTTTTTACCGGGTGACCGCGCCGCAGGTGCTGAAAATCGGGCCCTATCAGGGGGGGCATGGCTGTCTGGTGATCCCGTTTGATCGCGGCGTCTGCGGTGCCGCGGCTCGGACGGGGCAGGTGCAACTGGTTCCGGACGTCGATGCCTTTCCGGGCCACATCGCCTGTTCTTCTTCGACGCGGTCGGAAATCGTTTTGCCGGTCTTTGATGGTCAGGGTCGTCTCCTGGGCGTGTTTGACATCGACAGCAACCAGCCCGACGCGTTTGATGACCATGACGCGCAGAATTTGGCCGCGATCCTGTCGCAGACCTTTGGCCATCTATGACCGTGTCGGACTATCGACCGCCGATGGACCCGCTCTCGATCCTCTATCAGGATCATGAACTGGTTATCGTTGATAAACCCTCCGGCCTGCTTTCGGTGCCGGGCAGGGGCGAGCATTTGGCAGATTGCCTGATCACCAGGGTGCAGGCGGTTTTTCCGACCGCGCTCCTGGTGCACAGGCTCGATCGCGATACCTCGGGTGTGATCGTCTTTGCCTTGACCCCGCATGCGCAAAAGGCGATGGGTCGACAATTCGAGGCGCGCACCACGAAAAAGACCTATGTTGCAAGGGTTTGGGGTGAATTTGCCGAAAAGACCGGCACCGTTGATTTGCCGATGATCGTGGACTGGCCCAATCGGCCGCTGCAAAAGGTCGACTTTGACCAAGGGCGGCCTGCAATTACCGATTGGCGGGTCGTTCGTTCGGGCCATGGTGAGAGCCGCGTCCGCCTCTATCCCAAAACGGGTCGCTCGCATCAACTCCGTGTCCATATGAAGGAAATCGGGCACCCGATCCTCGGCGATCCGTTTTATGCGACGGGTGCGGCACGCGATTTTCCCCGCTTGATGCTGCATTCAGAGACCTTGCAGTTCGCTCATCCAGAGAGCGGTAAGGGCATGCGAATTTCAGCTAAAGCGCCGTTCTAGAAGCTGGTTATTTCCCGGTTAGAAACGCCTGTAGGGCATCGGCTTCCGAGTGTGTCACCTCGATTCCGCCTTGATGGATGTGTTTGGTCACTCTGGCGTTCATGTGCTGCATCTGGCGAACCAGTAGTTCGGTCTTGGACACCAGTGACCGCCCGTCGAGCCATCCGGTGCTGACAAAGATTTTCTTGCCTACCAATTTAAGATTGAACAGGTCTTCGCGCTGCGTTGCCGGATGCAGCAAGGCAGCGCGCTCTACGGCTATCCGGTCGCCAGCGTACAGGTCCAACACGATCTGAGAGGCTATGCCATAACCGACAAGGATGATTTGATCGGGCACCACTCGCGAAATTTCGTGTTCCGCAAATAATCGCAACCGGGGCAGATCCAACTGGGCCTTTTGATAGGGGGCGCTGGGTATCAGATCGAAATTGACCGTCGTCACATGCCAGTCCGGAACCAGTCCCGTAACCAGATGGTGAAGTCCCTTTGCCTGATGCGGAAGATCCGCGAACACAAGGACCAGCGGGGAATCAACATTTCCCAGATTCCGCAGAACAATGTTTGGCTCCATACCGAGCATTCGTTGTCCGATCCTATTTTGAAACTCCGCAGGCCAAGAAATGGCATACGCACCTTTGTATTTCGGAGTGTTCAGGATCGGGCGGTGGCCGTAACACCCCAAAGGTCAACTCTTGGTTGCTGACGTATCCGTCATATACCTCAAGAATAACGAATGGGCAATCCTATGATCCTTTCGAGAGATTTTTGGCGCCTAAAACGTTTTTAATTCCTGTTTACGCCGGATTTCCGGACTATGGCGGATCGGTGTCAAGACATGTCAGCAGGTGTCTGGCTCTCTAATCTTGCGCGTTGGTCCCACCTGCGACAAATACGCAGGCCGGTGTAGCGGTTTGATCTGCGACCCCCTATATCGGTGTCGAACGTAAAATCGAGGAGGATCCAATGGGTCTGCGCATCAACGATATTCTTCCGAATCTGACTGTCACGACGGATCACGGCACCTTTGCCCTGCACGACTGGATCGGCGATAGCTGGGCCATTCTGTTTTCCCACCCCAAGGATTTCACCCCGGTCTGTACGACCGAGTTTGGCGCTGTTGCGCAGCTGGCCGATGAATGGGCCAAGCGCGGCACCAAGGTCATGGGGATTTCCGTAGACGGTGTAGAAGAGCACAAGGACTGGAAAGGTGACATCGAAGCCTTTGCCGGTGCCAAGGCTGGTTTCCCGATCATTGCCGACACCGATCTGGCCGTGGCCAAGGCGTTCGACATGCTGCCCGCCGATGCCTACCTGCCCGATGGCCGCACTCCGGCCCATACCGCCACGGTCCGTTCGGTGTTCATCGTATCGCCGGACAAAAAGGTACAGTTGATCATGACCTATCCGATGTCGGTCGGTCGCAACTTTGCCGAGGTGCTGCGTGCGCTGGACGGGCTTCAGAAAACCTTTGGCGTGCCTCTCGCGACGCCGGCAAACTGGACAACGGGTCAGGACGTCATCGTCGCCCTGTCGCTGGATGACGCCGCCGCCGAAGCCAAATACGGCGCGCTGGATAAAAAACTGCCCTATCTGCGGTTCGCCAAAGACCCGGCCTGATCGGGTTTCCTGCCTATCGAACTGGCCCCGCTCATCGGCGGGGTCTTTTCGTTTGCCGACTGGCGTTGTGCGGGCTGTGGACAGGCGCTCTGGCATAGGATAGCCCGATAGCTACCAGCCAAAGAGATGTCCGATGCCTGCAAAACCTCCGCTGATTGTTGGATGGCGTGAAAACGTGTCGCTGCCTGATCTGGGCATCGCGCGGGCGACTGCCAAAATTGACACAGGGGCGCGCACCTCCGCCATTCATGCGACCCGCATTCGCCTGTTCGAAAAGGACGGTTCGCGTTGGGTTCGGTTCCACGTGCCGCATGCCGGTCTGGATGAAGCCGTCGATTGTGAGGCGCCCTTGGTCGATACCCGGATGATCAAAAACACGTCGGGCGTCCCCCAAGAGCGTCTGGTCATCGAATCCCGCCTGATCCTTGGCGAAAAAACATGGCGAATCGACATATCCTTGGCAAATCGGGCCGATATGTCTCTGCCTATCATTCTGGGACGTACGGCGATCAGTCGGCGTAATGTCCTCGTTCACCCCGGTCGGTCGCATTTGGCCGATGGCATTCGAAAGGTCGGATCATGAAGATCGCGATGTTGGCTCAAAACGCTAACCTCTACTCGCACAAGCGGATCAAAGAGGCGGCAGAGGCCCGCGGGCATGAGCTTGATATCATTAACACATTGCGCTGTTACATGAACATCGCCAGCCGCCGTCCAGAGATTTACTACAACGGTGAAAAGCTACCCCAGTATGACGCCGTGGTGCCGCGGATCGGCGCCAGCATCACGTTCTATGGTCTGGCCGTGCTGCGACAGTTCGAAATGACCGGCACCTACCCGCTCAATGAATCGGTTGCTATTGGCCGCAGCCGGGACAAGCTGCGTTCGATGCAGTTGATGGCGCGGGACGGGATCGGCCTGCCGGTGACGACCTTTGCCTATGATCCCAAGGCGACAGACGAGGTGATCAAACTGGCGGGCGGTGCGCCCGTGGTGGTCAAGCTACTGGAGGGAACCCAAGGGATCGGTGTGGTTCTGGCCGATACCAACCGCTCTGCCAAATCGGTGATCGAGGCGTTCCGTGGCGCCGAGGTCAACATTCTGGTGCAGGAGTTCATCAAAGAGGCGGGGGGAACCGACATCCGCGCCTTTGTCATCGGCGGCAAGGTCGTTGCGGCGATGAAGCGGACCGGGGCAGAGGGCGAGTTCCGTTCGAACCTGCATCGGGGTGGATCGGCAGAATTGGTCAAACTATCGCCCGAGGAACGGTCAACCGCGATCCGTGCTGCCAAATGTCTGGGCCTGAATGTCTGCGGCGTCGATATGCTGCGGTCCAACCATGGGCCGGTGGTGATGGAGGTGAACTCTTCGCCGGGGCTCGAGGGTGTCGAGGGCGCGACCGGCATTGATATCGCCGGTAAAATCATCGAATTTATAGAAAAGAACGCCCGCGAGGGGGCGACCAAAACCAAAGGCAAGGGATGACCGCAGAGGTCCGCAAACCGTTTGAATTGGCCGGGCGCCGTATCGCCCCCGGTCAGCGCGGCACAATCGATCTGCCGGTCAGTTCGTTGTCGGACCATACGCCGGTCACTATGTCCTGCCATGTGATCCACGGCAAACGCCCCGGTCCCGTGATGTTCGTCTCTGCCGCGATCCACGGGGACGAGGTTATCGGTGTTGAAATCGTGCGCCGCCTGTTGCGCACGCCGACGCTGGATCGTTTGGCGGGGACGCTGATCGCGGTGCCGATCGTGAACACCTTTGGGTTCCTGAACCAGAGCCGGTATTTACCTGACCGCCGCGATTTGAACCGCTGTTTTCCCGGATCGCCGACGGGGTCACTCGCTGCGCGGCTGGCCTACCTGTTCCTGACGGAAATCGTGCAGCGCTGTGATTTCGGCATTGATTTGCACTCTGCCGCAGTCCAGCGCACGAACCTGCCGCAGGTGCGGATCAACCCCGGGAGCGACCGTCTGACCCATATGGCCGAGGTGTTCGGCGCTCCGGTCATTCTGCCATCGAAACAACGCGACGGGTCCCTGCGCAAGGCCGCGGCCGAGTCCGGCGTCGATATGCTGCTCTATGAGGCGGGCGAGGGGCTGCGGTTCGACGAATACGCCGCCCGGACCGGGGTGCTGGGGATTCTGCGGGTTATGAACGAACTGGGTATGGTCGCCGCCCGTGGCATTACCAAACCCAAGATGCGGCCCATCCGGTCCAAGACCTCGTTCTGGTTGCGTGCGCCTGCCGGTGGGCTGGTGCGGATGTTCAAGCAATCGGGCGATACCGTGCGGATCGGCGAGGTTCTGGGTATCGTTTCTGACCCCTTCGGGGAAAACGAATCCGAAATCGTCGCGTCCGAGGCCGGGATCATCGTTGGCCGGTCCAACCTGCCGGTTATCAACGAAGGTGATGCGCTGTTCCACATCGCGACTCTGCCCGATCCGGTCAAGGCGGGGGAAACTGTCGGCGCACTGGCCGAGCAGTTGGATGGCCAACCGCTGTTTGACGAAGACGAAATCATCTAGCCAATAAAAAACCCCGGTGTCGCCACCGGGGTTTCTTTTATCCTGAAGAGGCCGATTATTCTTCGGCTTCTGCCTCGGCGTCTTCTTTCACGGCGTCTTTGCCGGTTTCCTGATCGACGACTTTCATCGACAGGCGAACCTTGCCGCGATCGTCAAAGCCCAGCAGCTTGACCCAAACTTCCTGACCTTCTTTCAGAACGTCGGAGGGATGGTTCAGGCGGCGGTTTTCGATCTGCGAAACGTGGACCAGACCGTCACGCTTGCCAAAGAAGTTCACAAACGCGCCGAAGTCGACCAGTTTGACGACCTTGCCTTTGTAGATCTTGCCTTCTTCGGGCTCTGCCACGATCGAATAGATCATGTCATAGGCCTTCTGGATGGCTTCGCCGTTGGACGAGGCGATCTTGATCGTGCCGTCATCGTTGATGTCGACCTTAGCGCCCGACACTTCGACGATTTCACGGATGACCTTGCCGCCCGAACCGATCACTTCACGGATCTTGTCGGTCGGGATCTGCATAGTTTCGATACGCGGTGCGTGGACCGAGAACGAATTGGCAGTGGTCAGCGCCTTGGACATTTCGCCCAGGATGTGCATGCGACCCTGACGGGCCTGCTCCAGCGCCTTTTCCATGATTTCCGGGGTGATACCGGCAACCTTGATGTCCATCTGCAGCGAGGTGATCCCGGCTTCGGTGCCTGCGACCTTAAAGTCCATGTCGCCCAGGTGGTCTTCGTCGCCCAGAATGTCGGTCAGAACGGCATAGGACCCGTCATCTTCCAGCACCAGACCCATGGCCACACCAGCGACCGGAGCCTTAAGCGGAACGCCCGCATCCATCATCGACAGCGAACCGCCGCAGACCGAAGCCATGGAGGACGAGCCGTTCGATTCCGTGATCTCGGACACAACGCGGATGGTGTACGGGAAATCGGTAGCCGCCGGCAGAACAGCCTGCAGAGCGCGCCATGCCAGTTTGCCGTGGCCGATTTCGCGGCGACCCGGCGACCCAACGCGGCCAACTTCGCCGACCGAATACGGCGGGAAGTTATAGTGCAGCAGGAAGTTCGAGCGGAAGTTGCCGTGCAGCGCGTCGATGATCTGTTCATCATCGCCGGTGCCCAGAGTGGTCACGACCAGAGCCTGGGTTTCACCACGGGTGAACAGGGCCGAACCGTGGGTGCGCGGCAGGATCGAGGTTTCCGACACGATCGAACGCACCTGATCCAGTGCACGACCGTCGATCCGCTTGCTCTCTTTGACAACCGAACCGCGCAGAACGCTGGATTCCAGTTTCTTGAGAGCCGGGCCGAGGTTGGCGTCGGCCAGTTCTTCTTCGGTCAGCTGGGCCTTGATGGCGTCCTTGGCGGCTGAAACGGCGGCAACGCGGGCCTGCTTGTTGATGATCGCATAGGCGGCGCGCATGTCTGCTTCGCCCAGCGACTTAACGCGTTCGTAGATCGCGCTGTAATCCGGCGGGGTAAAGTCGAACGGTTCCTTGGCACAGGCTTCGGCCAGATCGATGATCAGGTCGATAACCGGCTGGATCTGCTGGTGCGCGAACACCACGGCGCCCAGCATTTCGGCTTCGGTCAGTTCGTAGGCTTCGGATTCCACCATCATCACGGCGTCTTTGGTGCCAGCGACGACCAGATCCAAACGCTGTTCAGGCTTGGAGCGCAGGTTGTCCATGTCGTCCACGGCCGGGTTCAGCACGTATTCGCCATCGACAAAGCCGACGCGGGCGCCAGCAATCGGACCCATGAACGGAACGCCCGAAATGGTCAGCGCAGCCGAGGCAGCGATCATCGCAACGACATCGGGGTCGTTGACCAGATCGTGCGACAGAACGGTGCACATGACCAGCACTTCGTGCTTAAAGCCATCGACGAACAGCGGGCGGATCGGACGGTCGATCAGACGCGCGGTCAGCGTTTCACGCTCGGTCGGGCGTGCTTCACGCTTGAAAAAACCGCCCGGCACTTTGCCGGCGGCATAGTATTTCTCTTGGTAGTGAACGGTCAGCGGAAAGAAGTCCTGACCCGGCTTCGGCTCTTTTGCAAAGGTCACGTTGGCCATGACCGAGGTCTCGCCCAGCGTGGCAATCACGGTGCCATCAGCCTGACGGGCAATCTTGCCGGTTTCCAGCGTCAGCGTTTCTTCGCCCCACTGGATTGATTTTTTCACTTCGTTGAACATCTAGCGTATCCTGTAAGGGAGCTCTCCCGGCCCTCCGGGTCTCCCGTTCATATGGCGGCCCCATTGCCGCCGCCCCCAATCCTTCGCATGCGCCCGGGGGCATGGGCTCACGTCACAGATGGGGCGCGGATACAGCAAAAACACCCTTTTGGGAAGCATTCTGTTGGTTCGCGCTCTTTTGGTCCGCCCGGTGGCGGTCCTTCGGTCCGGAACCTCAGGCTGGTCCAAAAAAAACAACGCCCGCCGAAAGGGCGGGCGTTGCAGAAAACCGGTTTGCGGCGGATTAGCGACGCAGACCCAGACGCTCGATCAGCGACTGGTAACGGCCTTCGTCGTTGGCCTTGAGGTAGTCCAGCTGCTTGCGGCGCTGGGCAACCATTTTCAGCAGGCCACGGCGACCGTGGTTGTCTTTCTTGTGGGTTTTGAAGTGCTCGGTCAGGGTCGCGATGCGCGAGGACAGGATAGCAACCTGAACTTCCGGCGAACCGGTGTCACCTTCTTTGGTGGCGTATTCAGCGATGACGCGGGCTTTTTCTTCAGCGGTGATCGACATCGGGATCTCCTTTCGGATTAAGGGTTATGGCGCGTGCCGGGATGTCGTCCAGCAAGGCCCGTGGAGAGAATCCCCGCCAAGGCAGGGATAGCGGCGGTTAAACCAGAATGCGGAAAAAGGAAAGAAAAACCTGCGCCCTCTACTGCGAAACCAGAAGGATCTGGTCAAGTGTAAGGTCAAATACCCCCGCCAACTGCACGATTTCAACACCGTCGGCGAGGACCGTGGTCCCCAGATCGTCGTGCATCAGCGACAAGGTCGGTTCTGTATTCCCCTCAAAGCTGACCAATAGAGTATCCTCTGGTGTGAAGTCCATGATGGTGGTCGGGCCATCCTGTGTCGCGTAAATGTCGAACAGGTCGGCACCTGTTCCACCGCTGAGAACGTCATGGGCGCCGCCGACCACCAGATCATCGCCCGCGCCGCCATTCACATAGTCCGTGACCTGTTCGTCCTCGTCCACGCCAGACAGGGTGTCATTGCCAGAACCGCCGTGCAAAACGTCCTGACCGTTGCCGCCATAGAGCGTATCATCCCCGAGTGAACCGGATAGCGCGTCGTCCCCATCCCCGCCCAGTAGCACATCGTTGCCGTCGCCCGTGCTCAGCACGTCGCGGCCAGCCCCGCCGTTGATGATGTCGTCGCCCACATGGCCAAACAGGGTATCATCGCCGGTGCCACCGTAAACAGTATCGCCGCCCAGTCCGCCATGGAGTTCGTCATCACCCTCCTGACCGGCGATTGTATCGTCGCCGTCGCGTCCATCAATGTAGTCATTTCCGTCACCGGCGGAGATATCGTCTTCCCCGTCTGTCCCGAGGATAATTTCATCCCCGTCGCTGGGGCTGTCGGACAGATCTGCCACTGGTATCATGGCCGCCCCGATCACTGCCATTCCCATCAGTCCAAGCAGAAACAACATAACCGTTCCCCGAATGTTCACGTGCTCAGACTAAAACAAACGCGCCCCAAACACTCAAAGATTCAGCGGTTTTGGTTAATCAATCCATAGCGCGGGCTGCTGGTCATAGCCGATATAGAGGGGATGTTTGGGGTGTCCGCTCTTGGTTAATCCCAATGTAAACAGCGGCTTGCCAGTAGCGCGCAGCAGTTCCTTGACGGTATTTCCGCGGTCCAGATGGTCGCCATGCGCGCCCCATGCGCAAATGATCTGATCCTGCGGTCTGATCCAATCTAGCGCGGATGACACCAGCGCAGCGTCGTTTTCCGGGCCAATGGGGTCCTCGGCCGCCCGCATCAGTTTGGGGTCGGTGTCCCGCCAGGCAAAGATATTGGTCACCCGAAATGCGCCAAACCCCAGGGCCCGTGCCCGACGTTCACATCGCTCGACTGTCGGATCGTTCTGAATCTCTGTCGCGGTTGAGGGGTTTAGCATGACGAACAGCGCACGCCGACCAGTGTCATCCCAGACGCGGGTCAACAGATAGCGATACCTCTCGCAGTCCGAATAGATGGCCGTCGAGGCGGCATCTCCCTTAAGATGACATTTTTCGAGCATTTTTAGACATAAATTGACCTAATTTCGCAGCACTATTGTCCCTATGGCGCGTCAAGGGAAGGCGCGTTGCCAAACTAGATGGGGAAAACATGGACCTGAGTGGCTTGCTAGCGGTTGGCTCGATTGGGATTGGGCTGTTTTTCGATGTTTTTGGTGGGCATTCGGCCACCGACGGCGACCACGCCGCATTTGACGATGCCGAGCTTTCGACCGAAGTCGAGCCGCTCTTGGCAGATTATCAGTTTCCTTGGGACGGCGTCATCGTCGAACATCCGCCGGTCGATATCGAGACGGCTGTTTTGCCGTGGGGCGAACCGGAAATCGACGACCTGCTATTCGAAGAGGTCGCCTGATCAGTCAACAAAGACCCGCGACGGGTGCAGTTCACCGGCGCGGAAGGACCCGACGGCGACCGCCTTGCCCTCATAGCTGGCCCAGCAGTCGTCGCCATATTCGACGTCATGGGCGATCACCATTGCAGGGTTGCCGTTGCGCAGTTTCACAACGCTTTCAGGTGGGCAGCGGACCTCGGGCAGATCGGCCAAGCCGATTTCCAAGGGGAGCAGATAGGCATCCAAGTCGGGCGTGCGCGCCATCGCGTCTACCTGTTCGAGCGATAGCCCCGTTTCGGCCTTGAACGGACCGGACCACACCCGGCGCAGCCATTCGACATGTCCGTAGCAGCCCAGCGCTGCCCCCAGATCGCGGGCGATAGCGCGGACATAGCCGCCCTTGCCACAGGTCATTTCCAGCAGCGCATGGTCCGCATCGGGTCGGTCGGTCAGCAGCAGGCTCTCAACCCAGAGAGGGCGGGCGGCGATTTCAAAATCCTCGTCGTCGCGCGCCAGTTTATAGGCCCGCTGGCCGTCGATCCGCACGGCGGAAAACTTGGGCGGGACCTGCATGATGTCCCCGACAAAGCCCGACAGTGCGGATTTGATCTGTTCGTCCGAGGGGCGCATGTCAGATTGGGCGATGATCTCGCCTTCGGCGTCATCGGTGTTGGTCGCTGCCCCGAGGGTCACGCTGAACTCATAGGCCTTGAGGGCGTCGGTGATGTAGGGGATCGTTTTGGTCGCCTCGCCCAGCGCAATCGCCAGAACGCCCGTCGCTTCGGGGTCGAGGGTGCCGGCATGTCCGGCCTTGTTCGCGTTCAGCGCCCAGCGGACCTTGTTCACGACAGAGGTCGACGTGATCCCGGCCGGTTTATCGATCACGAGCCAGCCTGAAATGTCCCGCCCTTTGTTGCGCTTGCCCATGACGTGCTCCTGATCTGTCGCAGCTGATTTTGAATGCGCCTGCTAGCCTTGTTCTGAGGATGGGGTCAACCGTCAGGGTGCGAGAATCCCGATAATCGGTCCCATGCTGAAACCGCCATCGTCGCGGCCAATCGATGGAGCGTAGAGCCGCGATATCTTGCCATCGAAATACAGCGCCTGCGGCGTTTTCAGGACATCGCGAAAGAAACTGCCGAAGTCATAAAAACTTACCGGTTTGTCAGAAATGACAAAATAAAGGGTTTTTCCGTCTTCGGACTGTCCGACGCCGTTGCGGATATAGCGCGACGTGCTGTCCTTGAGAAACCGGGGATGCAGGTCCCCGTCGATCACCAGCATCGGTCCGGACTGGGTGGCGTAGGTACAATCCAGCGCTTCGCGCTCGAATCTCAGCGTCTCGACGACCCGTGCCCAATCGCTGCCGATGCACAGGACCCCATTGGGCAACATGCCGAAATTGCCTGGCCCTGCGTTGGTCACCAGACGCATTTGTTCTTGGCGCTCTTCGACATAGAGCCCGACCGCGCTGCGATCCGGGTGATACATCCCCGCATTCATCGCAAAGGCAAGCGGCCCGGCGGCCCGTTCAATCGCACTGAACGATCCATAGACGGTGCCGTCCGAGTCGGCGCGAAATAGCCTGAGGTCTTCGGTTTGCGGTGTGATGGCGCAGACGGTGTAGTAACCGCGCACATCGCATTGGACCGCGCCCACCGGCGCAGCCATCAACACCCAGAGCGCAAAAGCGCGGATCATTCTTCTTCGTCGCCGTAATCGTCGTTGTCGTCGTCAACGTCCTGCCGCACACGTTCGTCCGAGAACATGCGGCGGGTTTCGTCCATCCGGTCAAAGGTTTCGTCGATCTCGAATTTCAGATCCGGCGCGTATTTCAGCGTCAGCCCCTTGGCCACCAGATGACGCAGCTCGGCTTTGTTCCGGCGCAACGCGGCAAGGCAGGTGCCTTTTTGTTGGCCGCCGAGCGGCAGCACATAGGCCGTGGCGTGTTTGAGGTCCGGTGAACAGCGGACCTCGCCCACGGTGATGGACATGCGACCCAGATCGGTGTCGTGTACATCGCCACGCGACAACACGTCCGACAGTTCGCGACGGATGAGTTCACCAACACGCAGTTGGCGCTGAGACGGGCCCGAGCCCTGAGAAAAACGGTTCTTTGCCATAAAGCCTGATGTATGCCGCTTCGCGCCCCTTGCCAAGCGACCCTTTGAGGGGCAAGCAAGACGCCATTGAATTGTGACCTAGCAAGAGGACGACACTCATGACCGATCTACCGGGCATCGTAATCACCGGGGCTTCTGGCCGGATGGGGCAGACGTTGATCAAATCGGTTTTGGCGTCGGACAAGATGCGGCTGGTCGGTGCGGTTGAACGTGCTGGCCACGCATGGGTCGGTCAGGACATTGGCACCGCGATGGGCGGGCAGCCGGTGGGCGTCGTTGTGACCGATGACGCGCTAGAGGCCTTCGCCCAAGCCCAAGCCGTGATTGACTTTACCGCCCCAGCCGCGACCGTCGAATTTGCCGCGCTCGCCGCGCAGGCGCGGGCCGTTCACGTGATCGGCACCACCGGGTTCGAGGATGATCATCTGGCGAAAATCGCTGCCGCGGCCCGGCATGCGACCATCGTGCGGGCGGGCAATATGTCTCTGGGTGTGAACCTGTTGACTGCCCTGACCCGCAAGGTCGCCGCCGCGCTGGATGAGGATTTCGATATCGAAATCATCGAGGCCCATCATAACAAAAAGGTCGATGCGCCCTCTGGTACGGCGCTGATGCTGGGACAGGCGGCGGCCGATGGTCGGGGTGTCTCGCTCAAGGATGTGCGTGATTCGGGTCGTGACGGGATCACGGGCGCCCGCAAGCGTGGCGATATCGGTTTTGCCGTTGTGCGCGGCGGCGATATTATCGGTGAACATGATGTTCTGTTTGCCGGGCCGGGCGAACGCATCGTTCTGCGCCATATCGCGACAGACCGCGCCCTGTTCGCACGCGGTGCCCTGCGTGCCGCGCTCTGGGGGCAGGGCAAGGCCCCCGGCGAATACGATATGATGGATGTTTTGGGGCTCTGACCCCAATAGCTGCGACTTGGCCGTCAGAAATCGATGGCCAAGCCCTTCTTTTCCCAATCGCCAAAACGGACGGGTTCCGGCCCCTCGCGACCGCCCAATTCGGTCGGCAATTCAACCGTCTTTGCGGCCTTGCGACGCTCTTCTGCCTCGGCCAGTGCGCGCTGGGCGGCAGGGGGGAGTTCGGTCTTGTCTGTCATGTTTCTTGTTCCTTTGCTTGCCCTGATATAGTCCGGGGCATCTTTTTGGCCAAGAGGACCTCATGACACAGACCGGACTGACCCCGCGACTCGCTGCCTGGCGGCTGGTCAATGCTGTAACCACAGAGGGTCGGCTGTTGTCTGAATTGATCGGTGGCGGTGCCTTGGCGCGGTTTGCGCCCGAGGATCGCGCCCGTGCGCAGCGGCTCGCGCTGGATACGCTCCGCGCTGCGGATCGCGCCGACAGGATGCTGAAACCGTTTCTGCAAAAACGCCCGCCTTTGCCGGTGCGCAACGCGATGCGGATGGGCACACTGGAAATCTGGAGCGGCGTGGCCGCCCACGGTGTCGTGAATTCCTACGTTGAAATCGTCGGGCGCGATAGCAAGATCGCGAGCATGAAGGGGCTGGTGAACGCCGTTCTGCGCCGCGTGTCCGAAGAACGTCCCGGCGCGTGGGATCGACTGCCCGAACCGCGGTTGCCGGATTGGCTGCGCGGCCCGCTGATCGACGCCTGGGGCAAGCCCGCGATTGTGGGCATCGAATCGGCGCATTTCGCTGGCCCGGTGCTGGATTTGACGGCCAAGTCCGATCCGGCGGCGGTCGCCGCAGCGACGGGCGGCACGGTTCTGCCGACCGGCACGGTGCGATTGGCGGCCGGCGTTCAGGTGTCGGCCCTGCCCGGGTTCGAGGCAGGCGATTGGTGGGTTCAGGACGCTGCGGCCGCGATGCCGGTTATGGCCCTTGCCCCTAAGAAGGGCGAAAGAATACTCGATCTCTGCGCGGCCCCCGGCGGCAAGACGCTGCAACTGGCGGCAGCAGGGGCGCATGTCACATCCGTTGATATCTCTGAGAGCCGGATGGCGCGGGTCGAGGAAAATTTGGCTCGCACCGGCCTAAAGGCCGAGATCGTGGTCAGTGACGCCTTTGCCTATGATCAGGGCGGGTTTGACGCGGTTCTGCTGGATGCGCCCTGTTCCGCGACCGGCACGATCCGCCGTCACCCTGATCTGCCGCACGCAAAGGATGGCAGCGAGTTTGGTGACCTGATCGAAATGCAGGCCGCGCTGATCGACCACGCGATGACCCTCGTTCGGCCCGGCGGGCGTTTGGTGTTCTGCACCTGTAGCCTGTTGCCCGATGAGGGCGAGGTCCAGATCGAGGCGGCCTTGGAGCATAACCCCGGCTGGACCGTCGATGCCGATGCCGTGCGCTTGCCCGGGATCGACCCGTCGTGGCTAACCGAAGAGGGTGGTTTGCGTCTTCGGCCCGATTATTGGGCCGATCGGGGCGGCATGGACGGGTTCTATGTCGCGGTTCTGACAAAGCCTGCGTGACAGGCCGCGCGGCCTTGCCTATGATCCGGCCAACATGCGGCAACCGCAGACCGAGGCAGCAGACCAGTGGCCAAAGCAGTGACATGGAGCGCCCGTCGGGCTCAGGCAATGCATCGCCTTCATGCGCGTGCAACTGCGTTTGCGCGACCGGCGCGCGGCTTTACCTCGCAGCCTGAACCAAAGTCCATCGGTCTGTTCGCCCGTGGTAGGCAATTGATTTCCGGAAATTTTTTGTTCTCGGGAGAGCTGATAGAGGCTCCGGGCAAATCGATCTGGGATATCACGGCGGATACGTCTGACATCGCACCGCAAATCCATAGTTGCGCGTGGCTGGATGATCTGGCTGCCGTTGGCGACGCCGAAGCGCGTGAGCGTGCCCAGATCTGGGTGCTGGAGTGGATAGATCGCTATGGGCGCGGCCGTGGGCCGGGTTGGACGCCCGAACTGACGGGGCGGCGGCTCATCCGGTGGATCAACCACGGTTTTTTCCTTCTGCGGGGGCGCGAAAAGGTCGATAGCGATAAACTGCTGACCAGCCTTGCGCGGCAGACGCTGTTTCTGTCCCGTCGCTGGCGTTCCACGCCGCCCGGACTGGCCCGGTTCGAGGCCTTGGCGGGGATGATTTATGCGGGGCTTTCCCTCGAAGGGATGGCAGGTCGCGTGACCCCGGCGATCAATGCGCTGGCCCGCGATTGCAAGACCCAGATCGACGCCGAGGGCGGGATTCCCACCCGTAACCCCGAAGAACTGCTCGAGGTTCTGACCCTCTTGGGTTGGGCCTGTCATGCCATCCAAGAGAGCGGTCGCACCCCGCCCGAGGCTATCACCAGCGCCATCGCCCGGATTGCGCCGACGCTGCGTGCCCTGCGGCATGCCGATGGCGGTCTAGCGCGGTTCCACGGAGGCGGTCGCGGCATTGACGGGCGGCTGGACCATGCCCTGTCGGATTCGGGCATTCGCGACCTGCCGGCCACTGGCAGGCATATGGGATTTGCCCGGCTCACCGGCGGGCGGACGACGATTGTTGTGGATGCGGCGCCACCGCCCAGGGGCATGGCCAGCCGGGGGGCGCATGCCTCTACCTGCGCGTTTGAGCTGACGTCTGGGCGGCGCGCGCTTATCGTCAATTGCGGCTCTGGCGTGACGTTTGGCCCGGAATGGCGACGGTTTGGACGGGCAACGGCCAGCCATTCGACGCTGGCGATCGAAGGCTATTCGTCCTCTCGACTCGGGTCGGCCAGTCGCAAAACCCGCCGCGAAGAATGGTTGATCGACACGCCCGACCGGGTGCCGGTTGAACAAACACCTCTGCGTGATGCCCTTCGGTTAGAGGTCGGCCACGACGGCTGGCTGAAAACCCACGGATTGACGCATGGTCGGACGCTAGAGCTTACGCATGATGGGCGCGGTCTGTCCGGCGAGGATCTGATGACGACCCTTTCCGACGCCGATCAGAAACGGTTCGATGCGGCGATTGCACGCGATTCTGACGGTGTTGCCTATTCGGTGCGATTCCACCTCCATCCCGATGTCGAGGCCTCACTCGATATGGGGGGGACGGCGGTGTCGCTGACGCTCAAGAGTGGTGAAATCTGGGTGTTTCGCCATGACGGAACCGTGCAAATGCGCATTGAACCGTCGGTTTATCTAGAAAATGGTCGATTAAGGCCCCGGACAACGCAACAAGTGGTTTTATCCGGGCGCGCAATCGCCTATGCGACGCGCGTCCGCTGGTCCTTGGCCAAGGCGCACGAAACTCCGAATGCCGTGCGCGATTATGTTCAGGATGACCCGGCGGTGTAGGATTGCAACTGAACCCCGGAGCCCTTGATGACCGATCTCTATCCCGTCCGCCGCGCACTACTGTCCGTATCCGATAAAACCGGATTGATCGAACTGGGGCAGGCGCTGGCCGCGCGTGGGGTAGAGTTGCTGTCCACCGGCGGGTCCGCCAAGGCCCTGCGTGACGCGGGCCTGACGGTCAAGGACGTGTCCGAGGTCACCGGTTTCCCCGAAATGATGGACGGCCGCGTGAAAACCCTTCACCCCAAGGTGCACGGCGGCCTGCTGGCCCTGCGTGACAATGCTGACCACGTTGCGGCGATGGAACAGCACGACATCGGCGGTATCGACCTCTTGGTCGTGAACCTCTACCCGTTCGAGGCGGCGCTGGCACGCGGTGCCGATTACGAAGAGATGATCGAGAATATCGACATCGGCGGTCCGGCGATGATCCGCGCCTCGGCGAAAAACCACGGCTTTGTCACCACGGTTGTGGACGTGCAGGACTACGACGCCCTGCTGGCCGAATTGGCTGCGAACGACGGACAGACCTCTTATGCCTTCCGTCAGAAGATGGCCCAGATCGCCTATGCCCGCACTGGTGCCTATGACGCTGCCGTGTCTAACTGGATGGCGTCGGCCATCGGTGAAGTGGCTCCGCGCCGCCGCGTGGTCGCAGGCGAAATCAAGCAGACCCTGCGGTACGGCGAAAACCCGCATCAGCAGGCGGCGTTTTATGTCGATGGCTCTGCCCGTCAGGGTGTCGCGACCGCTGTCCAGCATCAGGGCAAGGAACTGTCCTACAACAACATCAACGACACCGACGCCGCCTACGAACTGGTTGCCGAATTCGATCCGGCTGAAACCGCAGCCGTTGCGATCATCAAGCACGCCAACCCCTGCGGCGTTGCCAAGGGCGCGACCCTGATCGAAGCCTACCAGAAGGCCTTTGATTGTGACCGTACCTCGGCCTTTGGCGGGATCGTGGCGCTGAACCGCCCGCTGGACGCCGAAACCGCGCAAGCGATCACCGAGATTTTCACCGAGGTCGTGATTGCCCCCGGTGCATCGGATGAGGCCAAGGCGATTTTCGCCTCGAAAAAGAACCTGCGTCTGCTGACCACCGACGGTTTGCCGAACGTGCTGGATACCTCGTTCACTGTCCGTCAAGTTGCCGGCGGCATGCTGGTGCAGGACAAGGACGCCGGATTCATCGGCATGGACGACCTCAAGGTCGTGACCAAGAAAGCCCCGACCGCCGAACAACTCGCCGATCTGCTGTTTGCGTGGAAAGTCGGCAAGCACGTCAAATCGAATGCGATCGTCTACGTCAAGGACGGTGCGACCGTTGGCGTTGGCGCTGGCCAGATGAGCCGCGTCGACTCGGCCCTGATCGCCGCGAAAAAGGCCGAGCGCATGGCCGAAGCCCTCGGCCTGCCGCAGCCGCTGACCATCGGATCGGCTGTTGCGTCGGACGCGTTCTTTCCGTTCCCCGACGGTCTGATGGAGGCTGCCGCCGCTGGCGCGACCTGCGTAATCCAGCCGGGCGGGTCCATGCGTGATGCCGAGGTTATCGCCGCCGCCGATGAGGCTGGTCTGGCGATGGTCTTTACCGGCATGCGCCACTTCCGCCACTAAATGGCACGGATCGCAAAAACGCGCGGATTGCGCCTGATGGGTCTGGCAGGGGGGATTACCCTTCTGCTGGATCAGATCACCAAATATCTGGTGGTCGAGTTGATGGCGTTGCGGACCCGCGACCTGATCGAGATCGCGCCGCCCTATTTGGAATTCCGCATGGCGTGGAACCGCGGAGTCAATTTCGGCCTGTTCTCCGGCTTTGACATGCGGTGGGTTCTGATTGTCCTCGCGCTGGTGATTGTCGGCTTTGTGCTGGTCTGGCTATGGCGGGAGGGCGGGTCCCGCTGGACCTATCTGTCGGGTGGCCTGCTGATTGGCGGGGCGATTGGAAACGTGGTGGACCGCCTGCATTATGGCGCCGTCGCGGATTTCCTGAATATGTCCTGCTGCGGGTTTTATAACCCCTATGCGTTTAACGTCGCTGACATTGCGATTTTCATCGGTGCGGCCGGAATGGTGCTATTGACCGGGGACACCAAAGGCCGTCGGTAGGGACAAACCCCCGTGACGGACGCGTTTTCCTGCGATACACATCATTCCAAAGAGGGAGTGGACTGTATGCGGATTACCGGAATGGCCCTGATTGCGGCGCTGGCTTTGGCGGGCTGCGGCGGCTCTGGGGCGCTGCATTCTTCGTCGTCACGGCTGACGGGTCCGGATGAATTTCGCGTGCTGCCCGCCAATCCGCTGGTGATGCCGGCCAATTTTGCCGAATTGCCGACCCCGACGCCCGGGGCCTCGAACCTAGCCGAACCGCAACCGATTGCTGCGGCGGTTGCCGCGCTGGGCGGGCGCGTTGAGGGCGGGGTTGCAGGCGATGCCGCGCTGATTGCCCAAGTCAGCCGCTATGGCGTCACGGCAGACATTCGCACCGTGACCGCCGAAGAGGACAGCCGCTATCGTAAAATTCGCGGGCGGTTTGGTCTGTTTGGCGGCGACAATTATTTCCGCACCTATCGCAGAATGGCGCTCGATGCCTTTGCCGAGTTGATCCGGTTCCGCGATGCCGGGGTTGATGTGCCCTCCGCGCCGCCTAGCAGATAGTCACAACTGCGTTTCCCCCGCTTGCGGCTGCGGTTTCCTGGGCTAGGGTTGTCCCGAAGTTCAGGAGGTCCCGATGTTGCGTAAATTCGCTCTGGCTCTGGCGCTGACGGCTGCGCCCGTTGCCGCGCAAGAGGTGTCAACATTCACGCTGGGTAACGGAATGGACGTTGTGGTCATCGAAGACCACCGCGCCCCCGTTGTCGTCCATATGGTGTGGTATCGTCGCGGTTCGGCCGACGAACCCGTCGGACAGTCAGGCGTTGCGCATTTCCTCGAACACCTGCTGTTCAAGGCGACCGATACCATGGCCTCCGGTCAGTTGTCCGAGGTCGTCGCGGCCAATGGCGGCAGCGACAATGCCTTTACCAGCTACGATTATACCGCGTATTTTCAGCGTGTTGCCGCGGATCGTCTGCCCTTGATGATGCAGATGGAGGCGGACCGGATGCGCAATCTCAAGCTCACCCAAGAGGACATCGAAACCGAACGGCAGGTGATCCTGGAGGAACGCAACCAGCGGACGGAAAACGATCCCAACGCGCTGGCCCGCGAACAGATGATGGCGGCGCAATACATGAACCATCGGTATGGCGTCCCGGTCATCGGCTGGAAACATGAGATGGAGCAGCTGAGCTATGACGACGCTCTGTCATTCTACCACTTGAACTATAGCCCCAATAACGCGGTGCTGGTCGTGGCGGGGGACGTCACCCCCGGCGACGTGCACAAGTTGGCGATGGAATATTACGGCCCGATTCCGATGGAGCCCGCGCTACCAGAACGCTTGCGGTCCGAAGAGCCGCCGCAAACTGCAGCGCGTCGTCTGACCTATGTCGATCCGCGTGTGTCCCAGCCCTACCTCAGCCGGAGTTACCTCGCGCCAGAGCGTGATAGCGGCGCTCAGGAAAAGGCGGCTGCGCTGGTGTATCTGGCGCAGATGCTCGGCGGGTCACCGTTTTCCTCGGTCTTGGGGGTCAAGCTCCAGTTCGACACGCAGACAGCGGTCTATTCGGCAGCGGGCTATAATGGTCAGAGCCTCGACGACACGACCTTTGCTCTGACGGTTGTCCCTGTGCCCGGCGTCACCCTGTCCGAGGCAGAGGCCGCGATGGACGCCGCGATTGCCGATTTCATGGCGCGGGATATCGACACCGACCAGATGGAGCGGATTCGGACGCAATTGCGCGCCTCTGAAATCTATGCCCGTGACAATGTCGAAGGTCTGGCGAACCGCTATGGGGCCGCCTTGGCCCAGGGGCTGACCGTACAGGATGTGCAGGAATGGCCGCAAATTTTGGAAACGGTCACCCCTGCCCAGATCAAGGAGGTCGCCGCCGAAGTGCTGGACCCGAAACGGTCTGTCACCATGTGGGTCGTTGCCGCCGAGGAGGACGCAAAATGAAGATGCGGATGTTGGCCATTCTGGTCCTGTCGCTTTTGGGGACGATGTCACGAGCGGATGTCGTCATTCAGGAGGTCACCAGCCCCGGCGGGATCAATGCCTGGCTGGTAGAAGAGCATTCTATTCCTTTTACCGCCATCGAGATCCACTTTGCGGGCGGCAGCTCACTGGATCTGCCGGGTAAACGGGGGGCGACCAATCTGATGGTCGGCCTTCTCGAAGAGGGGTCCGGCGAAATGACAGCGCAGGATTTCCAGCGCGAGAGAGAGGCGCTCGCCGCCTCGTTCACATTTGACAGCTATGCCGATGGCGTCACGGTCTCTGCCAAGTTTCTGACGGAAAACCGTGAGGCGGCGACGGCGCTGCTGCGGCAGGCCTTGGTTGCGCCGCGGTTCGATCAGGATGCGATCGACCGGGTGCGCGGTCAGGTGGAATCCATCTTGGCTTCGGATGCGCGCAATCCCAACCGCATCGCCGGAGCCACGTTCTACAGCGCCGCCTTTGGCGACCATCCCTATGGGTCGGATGACAAGGGCACGACCGAAACTCTGGCCGGCCTGACGCAGGACGATATATTTGTCGCCTATCGCAATGCCTTGGTCCGGTCGCGGGCGGTGGTGTCGGCGGTTGGGGATATCACGCCCGAGGAATTGGGGGTCCTGATTGACCAATTGCTCAGCGGTCTGCCGACCGAGGGTCCGGACCTGCCGCAGGATGTCGCCTTTGGCGTTGGTGGCGGTGTGACCGTGGTGCCCTTTGATACGCCGCAATCGGTCGCCCTGTTCGGTCATGCGGGGCCAAAGCGGGATGATCCTGACTTCTTTGCTGCCTATGTGCTGAATACCATTCTGGGCGGCAATGGCCTACAGTCGATCCTGATGGAAGAGGTCCGCGAAAAAAGGGGCCTGACCTATGGCGTCTATTCCTATCTGGTGCCCAAGGATCACGCCGAAATGTGGATCGGGTCCGTTGCCTCGGCCAATGATAAAATGGCGGAAACCATGGATGTGATCTTGGACAACTGGGCGCGCGTCGCAACCGTTGGCGTCAGCCAAGAGGAACTGGACGCGGCCAAGACCTATCTGACGGGCGAATATCCGTTGCGGTTCGATGGCAACGAACAGATTGCCGGGATCATGTCGGGCATGCAGGCCGAAGGTTTGCCAATCGATTATGTCGTGCATCGCAATGACTATATCAACGCTGTCACCCTAGACGATGTGATGCGCGTGGCGCAGACTTGGCTAAACCCGGAGGCGCTGCGTTTCGTCGTTGTCGGCCAGCCGGTCGGGGTGACCAGCACGGACTAGTGTTCACGAAATACCCCTGTCAGAATCGTGCAGGGCCATGCTAGTTATTGTGGCATGGCCCAAACGAACCCCAATATGCTCGAAACCCGTCCTGTGATCCGTCAATTGGATGAGGCTGCTATAAACCGCATCGCCGCTGGCGAAGTGGTCGAGCGGCCTGCCTCTGCCGTTAAGGAACTGGTGGAGAATAGCATCGACGCGGGCGCGACCCGGATCGAGGTCGTGATCGCCGATGGTGGCAAGACCCTGATCCGCGTGACGGATGACGGCTGTGGGATTGCAGCCGAGGAATTGCCGCTGGCGCTGTCGCGACATGCGACCTCGAAAATCGATGGCTCCGACCTGCTGAACATCCACTCCTTCGGCTTTCGTGGCGAGGCGCTGCCGTCCTTGGGCGCGGTTGGCCGCCTGACCATCACCAGCCGGGTCCAAGGGGCAGAGGGCGCCTCGATTTCCGTCGCCGGGGGTCAGATGGGCGCGGTTAGGCCTGCAGCCCTGTCCGCTGGCACAGTGGTCGAACTGCGGGACCTGTTTTACGCCACGCCGGCGCGGCTGAAATTCCTGCGCACGGATCGGGCGGAATCGCAGGCTGTTACAGATATCATCAAGCGTCTGGCGATGGCCGAACCCTTTGTCAGTTTTGTTCTGGTGGATGCCTCTGGCGGGGATCGCCGCGAGGTGTTTCGCGCCGACGCAGAGCAGGGGGCACTCTTCGATGCCCTGGGTGGGCGGCTCGCGACGGTATTGGGCCGCGATTTTGCCGACAACTCGGTTGCGCTGGATACCGAACGCGATGGGTTCCACCTGACCGGCTATGCGGCCCTGCCGACCTATTCGCGCGGATCATCGGTTGCGCAATTCCTGTTCGTCAACGGGCGGCCCGTGCGGGATAAACTGCTGATTGGCGCACTCAAGGGCGCCTATATGGATTTCCTGTCGCGTGATCGGCACCCTGCGGCGGCCCTGTTCATCGACTGCGACCCGCAGTTGGTTGACGTCAACGTTCACCCTGCAAAGTCCGAAGTCCGGTTTCGCGAACCGGGGATCGTGCGTGGCCTCATCGTGTCGGGTTTGCGCCATGCCTTGGCCGGGGCAGGGCATCGGGCGTCGACCACGGTTGCGATGCAGACCTTGGGCGCGATGCGGCCAGAACGTCCGGCTGCTCCCGTGTACCAGGCCCCGTATTACGCGGATCGTCCGTCTTATGCGGCGCGGTCAATGACCTATCAAATGCAGGCCCCGATTCCGGAGGCACCGGGATTTGCCGAATTGTCGGTTCCCTCTGCCCGGATCGAGCCTGTGTTCGAAGAGCCCGCCCCGCTGGAATCGCTCCCCTTGGGCGCGGCCCGTGCGCAGGTCCATGAGAACTACATCATCGCGCAAACAGAAACCGGGATTGTGATCGTCGATCAGCATGCAGCGCATGAACGGCTGGTTTATGAACGGCTCAAGCGGCAGATGGATGAAAATGGCGTTGCTGCGCAGGCCCTCCTGATACCGGAAATTGTAGAGCTTTCGTCGGGTGATGCGGCCCGGTTGCTAGACGTTGCGGATGATCTGGCGCGTCTGGGTCTGACCATCGAACCCTTTGGAGGCGGCGCAGTTTGCGTGCGCGAAACCCCCGCCATTCTGGGCGAGGTCAATGCCGATGCGATGCTGCGCGACATTCTGGACGAATTGGCCGATCTGGGCGACAGCACAACGGTTCAGTCCAAAATCGAGGCGATCTTGTCGCGTGTCGCCTGCCATGGGTCGATCCGATCCGGTCGGCGGATGCGCGGCGAAGAGATGAACGCCCTGCTCCGCGAGATGGAGGCGACGCCGCATTCGGGCCAGTGCAACCATGGCCGCCCGACCTATGTGGAACTGCGGCTCTCTGACATTGAACGTTTGTTTGGACGCACCTGATGACGCTTGATCTGAATGATCCGATCACCCTCTTGGCTCTGTGCGCCGGAGGGCTGAGTGTTCTGGCCGTGTTTCTATTGATCAGTGTCCTGCGCAGCGCCAGTCGGTCCACCCGCATGGCCGAATATGTGGCCAGCCAGATGGGCGGTGTGACGCAGCGCGTTCAAATGTTGTCGGACGGGCAACAACAGCTCTTTGGTGGCCTCACCTCGGTCACCGAGGCGCAGACCAAATCCCAGGCCCAGATGCTCAAACTGATGGAGGCGCGTCTGCAGCAGGTGACAGAGATGATGAACCGGAACCTGACCGTCAGCGCCAAGGCGACCGCGCAGTCGCTGGGGGAGTTGCAACAGCGGCTGAAAACCATTGATAAGGCGCAAGAAAACATCACGAAATTGTCCGGCGACGTTCTGGGGCTACAGGACATTCTGGCGAATAAGCAGACCCGTGGTGCCTTTGGCGAAATCCAGTTGCACGACATCGTGTCCAAGGCGCTGCCGAGCGACAGCTATACCTTGCAGCATACGCTCTCGAACGGAAAACGTGCCGACTGTTTGATTCATCTGCCCAATCCGCCGGGTCCGATTGTGATCGACAGCAAGTTTCCCCTTGAACCCTATGAACGGCTACGCGCGGCAAAGACCGATTACGAACTGGCCGAGGCCGCACGGCAGATGCGCACGGCGGTCAAGGCGCATATTCGCGCCATCTCGGAAAAGTATATCATAGAAGGTGAAACCGCCGACGGGGCGCTGATGTTTCTACCGTCTGAGGCCGTTTATGCCGAACTGCATGCGAATTTCGGTGACCTGATCCGCGAAGGGTTTGCGGCACGCGTCTGGACGGTTTCACCCACGACCTGCATGGCCACGCTCAATACGATGCGCGCGATCCTCAAGGATGCACGGATGCGCGAACAGGCCGGGGCGATCCGCAGGGAATTGTCGCTGCTCTACGCCGATGTGGATCGGCTGGGTCAGCGGGTCGAAAATCTGGACCGCCACTTTGGGCAGGCGGCCAAGGACGTGGCGGAGATCAAGATCAGCGCGGACAAGGCGGGACGTCGCGCCAGACGGCTCGATAATTTCGATTTCGAGGAGTTGGCACCCGATCCCGCTGACGCGATTGTGCTGGGCCGCGATTAAATTCGGACAAACGGCTGGGCTAGGCGCGGTAGCAGGGTGTTAAACCGCAGCGGTGCATCGGTGGCGGCCAGACAAATGCAGTCCGGACCGTCTTCGGCGATGGGCGTGTGGTTCAGGTCCTCGTTCGCAACCTCGACATCACCAACTGCGAACCGGTCGGTTTCATCCCTGAACGCGCCTTGCAGGACCAAGGTCATTTCTAGGCCGCGATGGCCGTGATCCGGCACTGACATGCCGGCGGGGATGTACAGCAGACGCACCGATCCGACGCCATCGGTGTTCAGGATCATCTGTTTGACACCGCCACCCACGCGACGCCATTTAACCGCGTCCAGATCGCCGCCCAGATAGGATTGCAGCGGGGTAGGAAAAATGCCGGTTTTACGCGGACGCAGCGCGGTAGATTTTTGGTCCTGCGCGATCAGCGCCAAGGTCGCTGCAAAGGCGTCCTCATCCAGATCGACCGACCCGGCTGTCATCATGACCTCGCCGCCCAGAGCGTCGAGTTCCGCCAGTTGCGCACGGCAATCGTCGCAGAGCGACACATGGGTCGCCACCACGAGGCTAAACGCCTCCGTCAAAGAGCCAGTCGCGTAGGCCATCAAGATTGCATCGGTCAGGTGGTGTTTTATCTGCGTCATAATCAATTACCCATAGCATGGCGCAAGCGGTCTAGCGCCAATCGTATCCGCGATTTGATCGTTCCAAGTGGCAGGCCTGTTTGCTCTGCGATTTCGGAATGGCTGAGATCGCCAAAGTAGGCTCTCTGGATCAGATCACGCTGTTTTTCCGGCAAGGCCGCGAGGGCCTGTCCGAGTTTTGCGGTTTCCTCCTGCAAAGTCAGAGCCTCGCCCGGGTCGGGATCGGCCTCTGGACCCCAAGGCAGGTCTTCGGGTTCTGGTCGTCTGGATTTGCGGATCATGTCGATCTGCTTGTTTCGCGCGATGCTATAGATCCACGTTGCGGCACTGGCGCGGCTGGGGTCGAACAGATGGGCCTTGCGCCAGAGCGTCGCCATCACCTCTTGGGTGCATTCTTCGGCCACATCGGGGGCCGCGCCCGACCGCATCAGAAACGCCTTAACCCTCGGGCCGAAATGCCCGAATATCCGGGCAAAGGCCTTTTGGTCCTGATGGTCGCGGATCGCATAAATCTCGGCGACCCAAGCGGGCATTGTGGGGTCTGACGTGTCAGTCACTCTTCGATATTCCGTGCGGCCAATAGCAATCGTGCTGTGCTGACCATAGCGGTCAGACGCAATCACGCCAACAGTGGCAAGAGAAGAGTTTTCCATCAACATACCATCGTTACGTCCCGTCCGGGCGGTCAGATCATTTTTTTCCAAGAGTCATCCAGAACGCGAAGTTCCACGTATCCATTCCAGAACACAGGAGAATTCCATGCCTTTCGAAGCTCTCTCTTATCCGCGGCGTTCGGTTGCCGTCATCGGCGGCGGTATTTCCGGGCTTGGGGCGGCATGGATGCTGGCGCCAACGCACAACGTCACGGTCTATGAGGCTGAACCGCGCATGGGTGGCCATGCCCGTACCCGCTGGGCAGGCGTCAATCGCGATCAGGCGGTGGATACCGGGTTCATCGTATTCAACCATGTGAACTATCCGCAACTCATGGCGCTGTTTGACCGTCTGGACGTGCCCGTGGTGAAATCCGATATGACATTCGGCGCCTCTGTGCGGGACGGGGCATTGGAATACGGGCTCAAGAACTTGCGTGCTCTGTTCGCTCAGCCCAAAAACGCCGCCGATCCGCGGTTCCTGCGGATGATCCGCGATGTGCTGCGGTTCAACGCGACCGCGCTGGGCGTTGCCCGGCAGGATCAGGCGAAGACGGTTGGCGGGCTGCTGGCGGCCTTGGGGACCGGCGAATGGTTCCGGGACTACTATCTGCTGCCGCTCTCTGGTGCGATCTGGTCGACGCCGACCGAAAAAATCCTCGACTTTCCGGCCCATGCGATGATGCAGTTTTTCGAAAACCATGCCCTGCTGCACCATAGCGGTCAGCACCAGTGGTACACCGTGGCCGGTGGCTCGGTGGAATATGTGACCCGTCTGGTGGCTGGATTGCAGGGCTGGGGTGTGCAGTTGCGTCCCGATACGCCGGTTGCCGGCCTGCGCCGCGTCGCCGGTGGGGTAGAGGTGCGGGCCCATGGCGGCGAATGGGAAATGTTCGATGACGTGGTTCTCGCGACCCATTCGGACGATAGCCTGCGGCTGCTGGTCGATCCGTCCGAGGACGAAACCCGCATTCTGTCCGCGGTGAAATATCAACCCAACGACATCGTTCTGCATTCCGACCCGTCGGTGATGCCCCGCCGCCGCGCTGTCTGGTCGTCGTGGAATTATACCGAAGCGCCCAGAAAGACGGTCGATACCATCGACCTGACCTACTGGATGAACTCTCTTCAGCCGTGGTTGAAGCAAGATGATCTGTTCGTCACGCTGAACACCACACGTCCCATTCGCCAAGAGCTGATCTGGGATCAGGTCACCCTGCGCCATCCGGTCTATGATCTGGCCGCGCTAGAGGCGCAAAAGCAGGTGCCGCTGCTGAACGGTCAACGCAACACATGGTTCTGCGGCGCGTGGTGTCGCAACGGGTTCCACGAGGACGGTTTGTCCAGTGCGGTTGACGTGGCGCAGGCCGTGCTGGCCCGCAATGCCCAAAGGGTTGCCGCAGAATGACAGGTGTTGATGTCATCGCGGCCACCACTTTCCACGGGCGTCGTGGGGCCAATCGGCATGGGTTCAGCTATTCCGTCGATTTCGTCTTGTTGAATGCGGAAAAAATCAGCACCAAGCCGGGGCTGTTTGGACGCAACGCTAGGGGTCTGTGGTCTGTCAATGACCGCGACAATGGCGGCCCGGTTGGGCAGGGTCGGGGCGCCGCGTGGGTGCGAGAGGTCATAGCCGCATATAACATTCCCGCGAATGGCCGGATCGATCTGCTGACGCAACCGCGCAGTCTGGGCTATGTGTTCAATCCGGTGAGTTTTTGGCTGTGTCATGACGCCTCGAATACCCTGCGCGCAGTAATTTCAGAGGTTAGCAACACGTTCGGTGATCGGCACAGTTATTTGTGCCACCACGCCGATTTTCGTCCGATCGAGGCGCGAGATTGGGTCAGTGCGCGGAAAATATTCCATGTTTCGCCCTTCCAGCCAGTCGACGGGGAATATCGGTTCCGCTTTGGAATTTCCCGGACCGATGTGAATATCGTCATCGACTACAATCACGAGGCAGGCGGCGTCGTCGCCACCTTGTCCGGCCCTCGCCAGACGCTCACGACGGGCAGGCTGCTCAGGGCATTTGCCATGCGCCCTCTGGGGACCCGTTTGGTCATGGCGCGGATATTCTGGCAGGCACTGCGCCTGCGGCTCAAGGGGGCGAAATATCGCAATCGTCCGCTTCCTCCTTCGTCAACAGTTAGCAGGTAGAGTGGCCATGTTCTGGTTTGGATTAGCGCTGGGGTGTGTACTTGCAGTGATCGGTGGTATTGCCATGCGCCGATGGGCAAGCTTTTCTGCGCAGCGGCCGGAGGACTATGTCTCTGGTGCGCCGCTGGATATCCGGCAGTCTCTGAACGGAGATATCGCCTGTGACGGGGTGATCTATGGCCCGTTTGGCCGCGTCGCATCCCGGTTCAAGGGCAATTTTCAGGCGCAATGGACAGGGGATCAGGGCGCTATGGTCGAACATTTCTTCTATGACAGCGGCGGCCGTCAGACCCGGCATTGGTCCTTGAAGATTGGTCCCGATGGCCAGATCGAAGCGGATGCCCCCGATCTGGTTGGTAAAGGATACGGGCGACAGACTGGATCGGCGATGGTTCTGCGCTATCGAATCCGGTTGGACGAAGATGCGGGCGGGCATGTCCTGTCGGTGACCGATTGGATCTACACCACTCCGGGCGGAGCCTTGGTCAATCGATCGCAGTTTCGCAAGTTCGGGTTCAAAGTGGCCGAGTTGATCGCAACCATGCGTCCGGCCTAAGGAGGTCCTATGCGGAGTTGGGTGGGAAAGCGCTACTGGCTAATCGGGGCGAGCGAGGGTCTGGGACGCGCCTTGGCCATGCAGATGAGCCGTGCGGGTGCACATGTCATCCTGTCTTCGCGTGATGGGGATCGGCTCGAGTCTCTGGTAGCGGACTTGCCGGGGAGTGCTGCCGCCGTTCCTGTGGACGTCACCGATCTGGCGGCGGTGAATGCGGTCGCCAAGAGTATCGGACGCATTGATGGCATGGTTTATCTGGCCGGGGCCTATTGGCCGATGACCGCTGCCGATTGGTCCGCGCCGCAGGTGGAAACCATGGCTTCGGTCAATTTCCTCGGGGCGCTGCACGCGGTTGGTGCGATCCTTCCGCACATGCAGATCCGCGGCGAGGGCCATATTGTCCTGACCGGATCGCTGTCAGCCTATCGCGGTCTGCCCGGTGCCATCGGCTATGGCGCAACCAAGGCGGCTCTGAAATCCTTGGCAGAAACCATGCGGGCGGACCTCAAGCACAGCGGGATCTGCGTTCAACTGGTCAATCCCGGCTTTATCAAGACACGGCTAACCGACAAAAACGATTTCCGCATGCCGTTCATCATGGAACCTGACCATGCGGCGCGATTGATGTTCGAACATATGAACACAAACCGTTTCCGTCGCGATTTCCCCTGGCCGTTTTCCGCCATGTTTCGCATCGCCCAGTTCATCCCGGACTGGCTGTATTTCCGCCTTGTCTGACTTGCGTTAGATCAAGGCTGAAGATCGCCGCGCAGGCCATTGTGGTTCCTGTGATAGAGGAGCCGGCCATGCATATAGCAGCAGATAAAGTTGCGGAAATCATCATCCTTGCCCGCGAAGAAGGTCGTGGAGAGCGTGAATTTGATGCCTTCATCGACGCCCTGAACGACGAGGAACGCGCTGCGCTGGTGGCGGTGTTCTGGATCGGACGCGGGAGCTTTGAGGCAGAGGATTACCAAGAGGCATTTGCCACCGCCCAGCAAGAAGCGACCACGCCGACACAGGATTATCTGGCGGGGTCCCCGCATCTGGCGGACCATCTAGAGGCAGGGCTGGTTGCCTTGGGGATTGATCCCGCCGAAGCCGAGGATGATCTTTACCGGCCCTAATGACGCCGCGTTGCAGGTGACGTTAGCCGAACGGCGGGCAATGATCCTTTTATCTTAGGAGGACCACATGACCGCATATCCCCATCTCTTGGCGCCGCTCGACCTCGGCTTTGTCACTCTGCGCAACCGCGTCCTGATGGGGTCGATGCATACCGGCCTGGAGGAAACCCGCGACTGGAATCGCGTGGCAGAGTTCTACGCGGCGCGGGCGCGGGGTGGCGCAGGTCTGATCGTCACGGGCGGTATGGCTCCCAACCGCGAGGGCGGCGTTTTCCCCGGTGCGGCGGGCCTGTTTACGGATCAGGACATCGCCAACCATCGGGTCGTGACGGACCGCGTCCACGACAATGGCGGGCTGATCGCGATGCAGATCTTGCATGCTGGCCGGTACGCCTATGGCAAGGATTGCGTGGCCCCGAGCGCGGTCAAATCACCCATTTCTCCGTTTACCCCGACCGAACTGGACGAAGACGGGATCGAAAAGCAGATTGCGGATATCGTAACGGCCGCTGTCCGTGCCCAGTCGGCTGGCTATGATGGTGTCGAGATCATGGGGTCAGAGGGCTATTTCCTCAATCAGTTCCTCGTGACGCATACGAACCGCCGCACAGATCGTTGGGGCGGGTCCTATGAGAACCGGATGCGCCTGCCGGTCGAGGTGGTGCGTCGGGTGCGCGCGGCCGTGGGGCCGAATTTCATCCTGATCTATCGCCTGTCGATGATCGATCTGATCCCGAACGGGTCCACCCATCAAGAGGTCGTCACCCTCGCCAAGGCGGTCGAGGCTGCGGGCGCCACGATCATCAACACCGGAATCGGCTGGCACGAAGCGCGGATTCCGACGATTGCGACCAGTGTGCCGCGCCGTGCCTTTGCTTGGGTCACCCAGAAACTGATGGGGCAGGTGTCGATCCCGGTTGTCACATCGAACCGGATCAATACGCCCGACGTGGGCGAGGCGGTCTTGGCCGAGGGCTGTGCGGATATGATCAGCATGGCGCGGCCGTTTCTGGCTGACCCGGACTTCGTGGCCAAGGCCGCCAAGGGGCAGGCCCACCTGATCGCCCCTTGTATCGCCTGCAATCAGGCCTGTCTGGACCATACCTTTGGTGGCAAGCTGACCTCCTGCCTCGTCAATCCGCGGGCCTGTCATGAAACGGAACTGACCTTGCCCGAGGTGGCAGTCGTCAAACATGTTGCCGTCGTCGGGGCCGGTCCGGCCGGCCTGTCGGCGGCGATTGCGGCGGCGGGACGTGGCCATCGGGTCACGATATTTGAACGGTCCGGCCAAGTCGGCGGCCAGTTGAACTTGGCCAAACAGGTCCCCGGCAAGGAAGAGTTTCACGGATTGGTCGATTGGTTCGCGGCCTCTGCTGCAGATGCTGGCGTTGAGGTGCGTTTGAACACGGCTGCCACAGCGGATATGCTGTCCGGCTTTGACGAGGTGATCATCGCGACCGGGGTGACACCGCGCGATCCGGGCATTCCCGGGCAGGACGGTGGAAACGTCCTGTCCTATATTGATGTCCTGCGCGGGGCCGAGGTCGGCGAACGTGTCGTTGTGATCGGCGCGGGCGGCATCGGGTTTGATGTCTCCGAATTTCTGACCACCGATCACAGCCCGACCACCGACCTGCCCGAATGGCTGCGGGAATGGGGCGTCGGTGATCCGGCAGAGGCACGTGGCGGCCTGTCTGCCGCCGGACCGCAGCCGACCCCGTCGCGGCGTCAGGTCACGTTGTTGCAACGCAAGGCCGAAAAGCCGGGCAAGCGGCTGGGCAAAACGACCGGATGGATCCATCGCGCGGCCCTACAAATGAAGGGCGTTACCATGCGCGGCGGTGTCAATTACGACAGGATCACCGATGAGGGGCTTTGGATCAGCCAAGGCGCGGCCAAGGAAAACCCCGAGCTGATTGTCTGCGATACAATCGTCCTCTGTGCTGGTCAGCTGTCGGATCGCACTCTGGCCGATGCTTTGGCAGACCGGGGAATCGCCTGCCACTTCATCGGTGGCGCCGACGTTGCGGCAGAATTGGATGCCAAGCGTGCGATTGATCAAGGCACACGTTTGGCGGCCGTTTTGTAAGAAGGTTTCTCTTCTTCTATCCATTTGCGCCCCGAAAAACGTCTGAATCCGCGATATTGTCCGGTGTTGGCCCAGATTGTGCCCGATTTGGGGACGATAGAGGCTCTAGGACAGGTTACGGAGGGCACGGTTATGGATCGCCTGACAGAGATGGAGGCCTTTGCCACAGTCGTGGATCAGGGCGGTTTCACGGATGCGGCCAAGAAGATGGGGATTTCGAAATCCGCCGTCTCCAAGCACATCTCGGCCCTGGAGGCGCGTCTGGGGGCGCGTCTCTTGAACCGCACCACTCGCCGCGTCAGCCCCACTGAAATCGGGCTCGCATATTATGATCGTGCCCGCCGTGTCCTGACCGATGCCGGAGAGGCGGATGCCCTTGTGACCTCGATGCAATCCGCGCCCTCGGGCATGTTGCGGATCAGCGTTGCGACCGACTTTGGCGTCAATCACCTGTCACCCGTGCTGGGTCAGTTTCTGCAAGAGTTTCCGGATATCACCGTCAATATGGTGCTGAACAATCGCTATGTCGAACTGATTTCCGAAGGGTTTGACATGGCCATTCGTGTCGGAGAACTAGAGGACAGCACGCTGCGCGCGCGGAAACTGACGGAAACGTCGCGCCGGATGATCGCCTCGCCCCGTTATTTCGAACAATACGGTCGGCCAGAGAAAATCGACGATCTGAACGACCACAAATTGCTACATTATTCTAACCAAGCGAATAACGCCGTCTGGAAAATCACCGCGCCGAGCGGCGAAAAGCGTCAGGTGCGCACGGCGGGTTGGCTGACCGTCAATGACGGTCAATCGCTGCTGAACGCCTGTGTGTCCGGTCTGGGGATCGCATATCTGCCGTCGTTCCTCTATGCCGACGCGATGAAAGACGGGCTGGTCCAAGAGGCTATCCCGAGCCTGCCCGTCGATGTCCAAGGCATCTATGCCGTCTATCCGCCGGGTCGATTCACCCAGCCCAAGGTGCGGGCCTTTATCGATTTTCTGGTCAATGCCTTTGCCGAAAAAGGCCCGGATAACTGGTAGGTCAATGCGAATGATGATGCGGCGTCTGGGGCCTGTCCCCGGGCGTCGTTTCGATTTCTAGGGTGATGTTCTCAAAGCCATAGTCGTCATGAAGCCGCTGGCGGAGGGATCGGCGCAGCCCTTCGGCATAACCCACTGACGAGGGCGCAACACGGATACGGGCGCTAAAGGCGTTGGTCCGCTCATCAATTATCCATGCTCTAACGTCATATATTTCGGCAATTCCGTCAATTTTTGCCACATTGTCTGCGATCTCGGAGGGTGAAATTCCCTGAGGTGTGCCAAGCATCAGCGTATGGATCACCCCGCCGATTTCACGCAGCGACAGCCACAGAATGTATCCCGCGATCACCATTGTCACCAGCGGATCAACCCACCACCATCCGCGCCACAGCACCGCAATACCGGCGATGATCACCGCGACAGAACCCAGAGCGTCCGCCAGATTGTGCAGGAAGGCCGCGCGGATGTTGACGCTTTGCTTTGACAGTCGATAGGTCAACAGCGCCGTGGCGAGGTCGATCAAAATGGCGATCCCGGCGAGAACGACAATCGTCCAGCCCTGAACCGGTTGCGGTGCAAACAGTCGCTGGATCGCCTCGACCGCCAACCAGACGCCGATCAGGATGAGCGTGGTATAGTTGACGAGCGCGGCAATGGTTTCAGCGCGACCGTAGCCAAATGTCATCTGGTCATTTGCGGGTCTGCGAGCGATCCGGCGCGCCCAAAAGGCAAGGATCAGCGACACCGCATCGGATAAATTATGGATCGCGTCAGCGATCAGTGCCAGAGAGCCAGATAGGATGCCGCCGATGATTTGCGCAACTGTCAGGCCCAAATTGATCGCGATTGCCGCAGAGATTTTGACGTCGCCACTGTCAGGGTCGATGTGATGATGGTGATGGTCGTGAGGCATGGTTTCGGCACTTCCTTGGCCTATGGTGTCGCTGTGACAGTTCGGGTCGCTGATGCGTTCAATCGAATTCTGGAACCGCCGCGATCACTGTGTGGAAATCAGGACAGCTTCGACGCGCCTATTGGCTTCGCGCCCCTCAGAGGTCAGATTACTCGCCACCGGTGCCAGAAACCCCATGCCGCCGGCAATGACCTGATCGGCGGACACCCCGTAGGCGCCGATCAGGCGATCCCTTACGGCTTCGGCGCGCCGCCGCGAGACGGCGATGTTGACCTCAAGACTGCCAGAACTGTCGGTGTGGCCAACCACAGCAATCTGGCGGTTGGTGTGAGATCTGAGATAGGCCGCCAACTCTGCCAACGACCTGTAGTCGTCTGCGCCAAGGTTCGTTGTGCCCGGGTCAAAGATCACGTCGGACAGGATAGTATGGCCCGCCGTTTCCAGCGCGGTCGCCAGATCATCAGGATGGGTCACGGGCTGTATCTGCGGGGTCATCACCTGCGGCGCGGGTGGCTGTTCCGCTGCCGGTGTGGGGATGGCGTCGACAGGACTCCCTCCCGAAATTGTGACCGACTGGACGTAGCCCGCGCCATTGGTGCGGCTGACATAGAGTGCGACTTGGGTGTCGCCATCTGCCGCAGCTAGATAGCGGAAATCGGCCAGATCAATCAGCATATCCGGGGCCGGTTCGATATCTGCTGCAAATCGGAAATCAAATCCGCCGCAGGTTTCGGACCTGCATTCGAACAAAATATCAAATCCACGTTCAACGAGCTGTTCCCGCAGCGGCGCCAGAATTTGTAGTGTTGCCAGCCGCGCGACAGGGATGCGCCAGATTTGTCTGCTGACATCGCCTTCGACAGAGGTCACAGGCAGCCCGTCCGGTGACCATGGTGCGATCGGCACATCATAGCTGTCGTCAGTGAGTGTCCGGTCGGATATCAGGATCGCGCTGGCAGGAAATTCCAGCGTGGACTGTGCGTGGCCGATGGCTGGCCACATCGACACAAACAGGGTCAAGACGCAGATCAACGGGCGCACGGGTTACTCCGGCAAATGGCGATAGTGATAGTGGCCAACAGCCTCGAACCCAAACGATGAATAGAGGGCGTTCGCACCGATATTGGCCTGCGTGACCACCAGCGCCATGTGGGTGGCCCCCTGAGACTTGGCCCAGAATGCCATCGCGCGGACCATCGAAACCGCGAGCCCGCGCCGCCGAAATTTCGGGCTGACCTCAAGGGCGTGGAACATCGCGATGCTGTCGTGGATGCCGATATAGCCAGTCCCTGCGGGTGTATCGTCCAGACGCCCGAGGATAGTCGTTCGGTGGCAATCGGCACGTTCCATCACATTCAAACGTTCTCGATGGATGCCGCCCTCGGCCCAGAGTTCGGCCTGAACAGCGAGAGGCGGCCAAACCTCGAATGTGGTGACAGGGGGCGGTCTATGGGTCGCAATCAGATCGATTGGCGCAGCATAGAGGGTGACCGGGTCCTTAATCTGATATCCGCGCTGACCCAAGAGAGTGTCCAGGCTCTGCTGCCCTTTCTGGATCATGAAGAGGCAGGGTTGGCCCATGCCGCGCATGGCGGCCTCGGCCGAGGGAATGTCCTCGGACGTTCCCTGTCCGGTTGTGGCCGAAACCCGGCTGCCACCGCCCAAACCAAGGCGAAGCGTCCACGGTCCGAGGTGGATTTTTTCGGCTGCGGGCCAGGTTACGTCGATAACGTCATAGAGGTGTTCACATGTTGGAAGGGTCATGCCGGAAACAGCCCCGCCAGACGCACCATTGCCGCATCGACACGCCCGCCATCCGTGCCGCGTATCACGATGTTCGACCCGTGTGCGCCGTTCTGGATGAACGGGTAGGAGCCAATGGACAGGTCAGGGAAATCGGCGGCCAGCTGGGTGAGCGGCCCCGCAATGTCGCCTTCGCCGCGATTGATCCGCCACGTTTGGGACAACAGCGGCGCGCCCCCCGTGAGCGTCGGCAAGACAGAGGCGACCATCGCCTCGAAAACAGAGGGGACCCCGGCCATGACGTGGACATTGCCAATGGTAAAGCCCGGCGCGGTGCTGACCGGGTTTTCAATCAACGTCGCGCTATCGGGAATGCGGGCCATCCGTTGGCGCGATTCGTTAAAGTCCTGACCGCGCGCATCATAATGCGCCTTGAGCAGGCCATAGGCATCGGCGCGGACGGCGATATGATCGTCAAACGCCGCGGCGATGCAGTCCGCGGTAATGTCGTCATGCGTCGGCCCGATCCCGCCCGAGGTGAACACATGGTCATAACGCGCGCGCAGGGCGTTGACCGCCTCGATAATATCGGCGGGACGATCCGCGACGACGCGAGCCTCGCGTAGATCAATGCCAATGGCCGTCAGACGGCCCGCCAGAAAATGCATGTTGCTGTCACGGGTGCGGCCGGACAGGATTTCATCGCCGATCACAAGGATCGCAGCGGTCGGGTTCGACATTGGGTTCTCCGTCATACGTGTGTTTGGTATAGGGCGGCATGATCCAGTTTTCTACACCTCTGATCCCCGCGCGCCTCATCCGTCGATACAAGAGGTTCCTCGCCGACTGTGTGCTAGGGGATGGCACCGAAGTGACGGCCCATTGTGCCAACCCCGGCAGCATGATGGGACTGGCACAACCGGGATGCAAAATCTGGCTCGAACCGAACGATGATCCAAAGGAAAAGCTGAAATACGGTTGGCGGCTGGTAGACCATGAAAATGGCCATTTTACCGGGGTTGATACCTCTGTGCCCAATCGTGCGTTGAAACACGCCCTGCAAAACGGCCTTGTTCACGGGCTAAGCGCCTACAAAACAGTCCGCGCCGAGGTGCCATATGGCACGAACAGCCGCGCCGATTTTCTGCTGACAGAACCGGGGCTGCCGAACCTCTGGGTCGAGGTGAAATCGGTTACACTGTCGCGCCGCGCGGGTCTGGCCGAGTTTCCCGATAGTGTCACGGCGCGCGGGGCCAAACATATGGCTGAACTGGCGAAGGTGGTACAGGAGGGTGACCGTGCGGTCCTGATCTTTCTGGTACAGCGGACGGATTGTGACCGGGTCGCTGTGGCCGGTGATATTGACCCCGCCTATGCCGCCGCGTTCAGTCAGGCGCTGGATACAGGGGTAGAGGTCCTGCCGCTGAGCACGGACATCAGCGTGCAGGGGATCGCTGTCGGCGCGCCTTTGGCCTTTGTTCCATAGGGGACTGGTCCTAGAGTGGAAACCGCAGTACATAGGCCCGATTGAAAAAGACGGAGAATGGACGTGAAAGAGGATCTGCGCGGCAAACTGACCAAAGACGGCATTCGCATTTATGAGGATGCTGATTTTGCGGGTATGCACGAAGCTGGCCGCGTAGCGTCCAAGATCCTCGATGACATCATTCCCTTTGTTCAGCCGGGCGTGACGACGGCCGCTCTCGATGAAAAGATCACCGAAATGGTGACTGCATCGGGCTCTGTTTCCGCCACGATTGGCTATCGCGGGTATCAGCATGCCAGCTGCATCAGCCTTAACCATGTGGTTTGCCACGGCATTCCGGGGCCCAAGGTTCTAAAGGATGGCGACATCCTGAACATCGACGTCACGGTGATCGTGGACGGATGGTATGGCGATACCAGCCGGATGTATGTCGCCGGGACGCTCCCGCGCAAGGCAGAGCGGCTGATCCAGGTGACCCATGACGCCCTGATGCTGGGGATCGAGGCCGCAAAGCCCGGCAATCGTTTTGGCGATATCGGCCACGCGATCCAGTCCTACGTCGAGAGCCACCGCATGTCTGTCGTGCGCGATTTCTGCGGTCACGGGCTGGGCCGGGTTTTCCATGCCGCGCCGAACGTGCTGCACTATGGTCGCCCCGGGACCGGTCCGCTGCTCGAAGAGGGCATGTTCTTTACCATCGAACCGATGGTCAATCTGGGTCGCCCGGAAACCAAGGTGTTGGCCGACGATTGGACCGCAGTGACCCGCGATAAATCGCTGTCGGCACAGTTCGAACATTCGGTAGGCATTCGTGCCGACGGGGCAGAGATTTTCACGCTCTCGGCAGCAAATAAATTCCACCCGACCTACTAGGCGATCAGCCGCGTTTTCAACTCGGCCATCGACCGGACGATTTCCGCGCCGGTCTGGGCCAATTTCTCGGCTGGCGTGTGTTCCGAATAGCCGTAGAATCGCGTTCCAGCCGCCTCGGCAGCACCCGCCCCGGCGGGGCTATCGTCGATCATAACGGTGGTTTCCGGCGTCGCGCCGGCCTTTTGCATGGCGGAAATCAACATGCCGGGTTCCGGTTTGGGCGATTTGCTGGTGTGGCCGGACCAGATCCAGCCGTCGAACCGGTCAAATAGCCCGTGCGGTCCCAGAGTATGGCGCATTTTGTCCATCGCCCCGTTCGAGGCGATGGCGATCTTTGTCCCCTGTGCCTCTAGCGCGTCAAACAAATCGACGACCCCGCTACTGAGGGCGACGCCCTGATCCAGCAGGTCAAACATTTCGGCGTAGACCTCACGCACCCAATCGTCCGGCAGATCAAAGCCGTCCGCTCGCGCCCTGTCCCGTATGTCGAACAGCGTGCCACCCAAAAACTGGTCGTGGATCTGGTCGGCAGTGATTGTCATCCCGTAGCGGGTTAATGAATTGGCGATGGCGATGCAGGTTTGTCCTTCGCTATCGACGATCACCCCGTCACAGTCAAAAATCACTAGCGCAGGTTTCATGGGGCTCTTTCCAGGATCGTGATATGCGTGTCGCCATAACGTCTGTGATCGAGCAGGGCGAAACCGATTGGCGCGATTTGCGGACTGCTCTCCTCCCAGACGATGCTAGCGCTATCAGAAATCCAGCCGCTCTGCAACGCAGCAGCTAATGCCTTGTCGCCAATGCCTTTTCCATAGGGAGGGTCCAGAAACACCAGATCGAATTTCGGCCCGGTGTTTACGGGCAGCCGCGTGGCATCGCAGCCCAGCAAGGTACAATCCGCCTCGCGCCTGCATTTGGCGATGTTTTCGCGGATCAGTTTTTGCGCGACCCGACCATCATCCACCAGCGTGACATGCGTCGCCCCGCGTGACAGTGCCTCAAGCCCGAGAGCACCCGTTCCGGCGAACAGATCCAGCACGCGCGCACCGGTCACCGGATCGCCAAACCGGCCCCCCAGCAACACGTTGAACAGGCTCTCGCGCACGCGATCGGTTGTCGGGCGCAAATGTGCGCCCGGATCGCCTTTGCCGACCGCGGCGAGCGCGAGCCCGCGATGTGCGCCGCCGATAATCCTCACCCTTTGAGCAGAGCCTTCATGTTCGTGGCCTCGTCGCACAGGATGTCCGGGGCGACGTTGCGGCCAGCCTCGATCAGACGCTTGGCGACCATATAATCCTTGGCGGCGTTCATGGCGTCGCAGGCGATCAAATGGCCATCCTTGTAGTACCAGTGGACGCGCGCCTCTGGCATATCGGCAAATGTTTTCACATAGACAGTGTCATAGCCGATATTCAGACCGGCGATCTGCAGTTTGACATCATATTGATCCGACCAGAACCACGGCGCGGCGACATAATCGATGCCCTGACCCAGCATGTTTTTCGCGACGACTTCGGCCTGATCAATTGCGTTTCCAACACTCTCAATCCGGATGCGCTGGCCCTTGAATGTCAAATTGGCACAGTCTCCGGCGGCCCAGACATGCGCGGCCGAGGTCGCGCCGTGGCGGTCCGTGTCGATACCATTGGAACAGACGATCCCGGCACTGTCGGCCAGAATGGTACCCGGCAGGATACCAACGCCGACGATTGCAAAATCGACCGCCAGTTCGGTGCCGTCAGACAGCTTGGCCCCGGTGATCCGGTCTGTGCCGATCAGGCGGTCCAACCCGACACCTTCGAGGATGTTGACGCCATGCGATTTGTGCAGCGCGCGGAAATAGTCCGAGGTTTCCGGGCAGGCGACGCGCTGCAAAATCCGCGGTGCCATTTCCACCAGCGTCACGTTGACGCCCTTCTTCGCGGCGACCGCTGCGGCCTCGAGGCCGATGTAACCGCCGCCAACGATCAGCAGGTTACGACCGGCCACGAATTCGGGCTCCATCGTGTCGGCGTCCTGAAGATCGCGAACCGTGTAAACGCCATCCAGATCGCCGCCGATAGCCGCAGGCAGGGTGCGCGGGTAGGACCCGGTACACAGCGCCAGTTCGTCATAGGCCATCTCGACCTCGCCCCGAAGCAGTATGATCTTTTGTGACGGACGCAGTTCGACGACGCGGGTGTTCAGCATCACGTCGATGTTGTTCTGGGCATACCACTCTGCCGGACGCAGCAGCAGTCGATCCAGCGTCATCTCGCCCAGCAGATAGGCCTTGGACAGCGGGGGGCGTTGATAGGGCAGGACATTTTCGGCGCAGATCAGGGTGATTTTGCCATCGAACCCTTCGCTGCGGAGCTTGGCCACCAAAGACGCACCTGCCTGTCCGCCTCCGATCACGACGAAATGCTGCATAATTGTCTCCGATTTCTATGGCCAGTCCTAGACGAGACCCTATATCCTGCAAATCGCTGCATGCAATTCCGAACAGGGGAAAAAATATGACGATTTCGACCGGAGACTCGCTGCCGAGTGCAACCTTGTTGCGTATGGGAGACAAGGGACCCGAAAGTGTCGCGCTGGCGGATCTGACGGCTGGCAAAAAGGTGGTGATTTTCGGCCTGCCCGGCGCCTATACCGGGACCTGCACCACGGCCCATGTGCCAAGCTTTATCCGCACCAAGGCCGATTTCGACGCCAAGGGCGTGGATGCGGTGATCTGCGTGTCCGTGAACGATCCGTTCGTGATGAAGGCGTGGGGCGATGCGACCGGTGCCACCGCTGCTGGTCTGCACATGCTGGGCGATGCGACGGCGGAATTCACCAAGGCGATCGGCCTCGATTTCAGTGCCCCGCCCGCTGGTCTGATCGACCGTTCCAAGCGCTACGCGCTCTATGCCGAAGACGGCGTGGTGAAGGTTCTGAACCTCGAAGATAGCCCGGGCATGTGCGAAATTTCGGCCGGGGAAACCCTGCTGGGCCAAATCTAGGTGAAAGGGGCGGCAATAGCCGCCCTTTTTATTCCGCGCTCAGGACGGTCCGTGTCGGGAAGGGTATATCGATCCCGGCTGCGTCCAATGCCTCTTTGACGTTGCGCTTCATATCGGCCTGAAACTGGAAATAGTCGGCGTTACTGACCCAGACGCGGACCAGAAAATCGACAGAGAAATCACCCAAATTGTTGACCTGAACAAACGGTGCCGGGTCGGCCATCGCACGCGGGTCCGCCATGATGGTGGAGCGGATGACCTCTTCGGCGGTCTTGAGGTTGCTGCCGTAGCCTACGCCAAACGTCCATTCTGCCCTGCGCGTGGGATTGACGGAATAGTTGGTGATCGTGTTGCCCCAGACGTTCGAATTGGGAACAATCACCTGAACATTGCCGATATTGGCCAGTTCTGTGTAGTTTAGCGAAATGTCTTTGACGGTGCCGGATACACCGCTGATTTCAACGAAATCACCGACGCGGATCGGGCGAAACAGGATGATCATCACGCCCGCGGCGATGTTCGACAATGTGCCCTGCAAGGCGAGGCCGACCGCCAGACCCGCCGCACCGATGATGGCGACAATCGACGTCGTCTGAATGCCAAAGGTGTTCAGCACAAACAGCGTCGCCAGCGCCAAAACCAGATAGCGCAGGATATCCCCGAGGAACAGGAACAGCGTTTCATCCAGATGCCGGTTCGTGCGGCCAATGTTGACGATCCTGCGCCGTAGCCAGCCAGACACCGCAAAGCCCAGGATGACGATCAATACAACTGATATAATGTCACCGGCGAGTCCGGCCAGAAATTCCAACGTCAGATAATCGCCAATGGTGTTGCCATTCCAGACGACGGTGTTCAGCAGGTCCTGCATCAGTCTCCTTTCAGGGCGTCCATTTTTGTTGCCAACTGGACGTCCTTTTGTGTCAGCCCGCCTGCGTCATGGGTGGTCAGACGGACGTGCACCCGATTGTAGACATTGCTCCATTCGGGGTGATGGTTCCATTTTTCCGCCCAAAGAGCGGCCTCGGTCATAAACCCGAAGGCAGCAATAAAGTTCCGGAACTGATAGGTTTTTTCAATGGCTTTGCCATCCGGGCTTAGGGTCCAGCCAGCGTTCAGAACCGGTGAAAGGTCCATTAGTCCTGCTCCTCCTGAGGATTGGCGTCGCGTCGAAACGGGCCATAACTGGTGAGAATGTCGATCTCTTCGTCAACCATCTTGCGTTCGTCCTGCAGGAAATCGCTGACAGCCTTGCGAAATCCGGGGTGCGCGATCCAGTGAATGGAATAGGTCTGCTGTGGCAGATACCCGCGTGCCAGTTTATGTTCGCCCTGCGCGCCCGCTTCGACCCGCAGTCCATGGGCAATCGCGTAGTCGATAGCCTGATAGTAGCACAGTTCGAAATGTAGACATGGGTGATGCTCGACGCAGCCCCAGTATCGGCCGAATAACGTCTCCTGCCCGATAAAATTCAGCGCCCCGGCGATGGGTTTGCCGTTTCGGATTGCCAGCACCAGTAGAACGTCATGCCGCATCGTGTCGTGCAAACGGTCGAAGAAGGCACGCGTCAGATAGGGTGTGCCCCATTTCCGGCTGCCGGTGTCCTGATAAAAGGCCCAGAATGCGTCCCAATGGTCCGGAGAGATCGCGTCGCCTGTGAGTTGGACAATCTCACCGCCAAAGTCCTGTGCCTGCTGTCGTTCCTTGCGAATGACCTTGCGCTTGCGGCTAGAGAGCGCGGCCAGAAAACCATCAAAGTCCTGATAGCCCTGATTTTCCCAATGAAACTGCTGCCCGGTTCGGACCAATAGCCCCATCTGTTCCGCAGCGATTGCCTCGGCCTCTGTGCAAAAGGTCGCGTGCAGCGACGATAGCGCATTGTCCGACGTGATCTGGATCGCCCCTTGGATCAGTGCCGAAATCCCGGCGGCCTGATATCCCGGTCGTGTCAGAAACCGCCGACCCGTGACCGGCGTAAATGGCACGGCAATCTGGAGTTTGGGGTAATAATGACCGCCCGCCCTGTCCAAGGCCTGGGCCCAGCTATGGTCAAAGACATATTCGCCCTGACTATGAGTTTTGACATAGAGGGGACTAACCGCGATTAGAGCGCCATTCTGATGCGCGGTAAGGTACTGCGGCTGCCAGCCAGTCCCGCGACCGACCGAACCGGAATCTTCGAGCGCGGCGAGAAAACGATGCGTAGTAAACGGGTCGATCGGCCGCGCCCGATCATCGGTCAGCGCACATGCATCCCAGTCCGCCACGGGGATGTCATGGATCGAATGTGACAGGCCGATTTCAATATGTTCCATAGCCGAAAGATGAGTTTCCCGCGCCAGAGGTCAAGCGCGGTAGCCCTCAAACGTGATGTTGGCTGCAAACTTGCGCGCCTCGGCCTCTTGGTCGGCTGACCGGATGGTCCAGCACAGGATCGTCGCCCCCTGCGCAGCCAATTCCGCAACGCGCGTATCCGCGAGGTCCGCCCGATCATGGCTGATAAAACAGGCCCCGACACGGTCATAATCGGGGATCAGGCTCAGCCGGTCGCGCGTCTCCTGCGGGATCGTCGGCCAGTCCTCTGCCCGGTAGGTGCAAGTTGTCAGGCCACGTGGGATGTGAGGCACCAACGGCGCGATTGCCGCCATTGAATGCGGGTTGAACGACATCAGTGCGACAGGGCCAGAATAGTGTTCTAGTATCTGAGCGATGCGCTCTTCTAGCGCGCCGACTCCCGGTCCCAATGCGCCATCCTGGTCCTTGACTTCGATCAGCAGCGGAACCTGTCCTGAAACAACCTCGAGCACCTGCGCAAGGGTCGGGATCGTCTGGTCGGTTCCTAGCAGGGGCAGAGTTCCCAGTTCGGCGGCAGTACGCTGTGCGATGGGACCCAATGCGCCGGTCAGCCGTTTGAGGCTGTAGTCGTGGAACACCATGGGGACACCGTCCTCGGACGGCTGGATATCAATCTCGATCCCGTAGCCCGCGTCGATGGCTGCCTGAACTGCCGCGAGGCTGTTTTCCGGTCGGCCCGCGGCACGGTCATGATACCCGCGATGCGCAATCGGGCGGCTCAAAAATTCGGGGTGCAGCATCAGGCGATCTCGAATACGGCGTCGATTTCAACGGCGACGCCCAAGGGCAGTGCGGCGACACCAACGGCAGATCGGGCGTGGCGTCCGATGTCGCCCAGTGCTGCCACCAGAAAATCGGAGGCACCATTGATGACCTTGGGCTGGTCGTGAAAATCCGGTGCAGAGGCCACAAACCCGTTCAGCTTGACGACGCGGCGCAGGCGATCCAAGTCTCCGCCGCACGCGGATTTTAGCTGTGATAACAGAGAGATCGCGCAAAACTGCGCCGCTGTGGCGCCATCCTCTGTTGTCATCGTGTCGCCCAATTTCCCTTTGATCAGGCCGTCGCTGTTTTGCGAAATCTGTCCCGAGACATGGACCAGTGACCCGCTGATCACATAGGGAACATAGTTGGCAGCAGGCATAGGGGCGTCGGGCAAGGTGACGCCCAGCTTTGCCAGTTCGGCCTCAATCTTGGACATGGGACTTCCTCTGTTGGTGGTGCGACCACGCTATCCATCAATAGCGGAGGCTGCAATCACGACTCGCGGAAGGCCCGTGCAAAGAAGTCTGCCATCGGTTTGATCAGGAATTCGGCCGGGGTGCGGTCGCCTGTTCGAACAAAGGCCTCGACCGGCATGCCGGGCATCAGCACCATTTCAGGGGGGAGTTTGTCCAACTCGCCGTCGTCGAGCTTGATCTCGGCGCGATAGAACGACATCCGTGTGGCCTGATCTTCAAAAGCGTCGGCCGAGATGGTCACGATGCGCCCCAACAGTTCCGGCGAGCGGCGTTGATCAAAGGCAGAAAACCGCAATCTGACCTCTTGGTTCACGCGGATCTGGTCGATGTCCCGCGGCTGAATCTGGGTCGAAATGACCAATGGGCGGTCCTGCGGAACAATAAACAGCAGCGGTTGCGCGGGCTGAACAACGGCCGAGGTAGAATAGACTTCTAATCCGTAGATCACCCCGCTGACCGGAGCCTTGATTTCGAGACTGTCAAGCCGATTGACAATAGTCGTCCGCCGTTCGCGCAATTCGACCTCGGTCGGTTGTAGGTCGCGCAACTGGGAAATCGCCTCTTCTTGGCGGGTGGTTTGGATGCCAAGAATCGCGAGGTTGTTTTCGGTAATCCGTCCTTCGGCCTGCGCCACGGCCGCGGCCAATTCGCCCTGTTGGCCTTCGAGGCTGGCCAATTCGCGTTGAAGCGCCAGCACTCGCGCTGCCTGCGCCAATCCCCGGTCCAGCAAGGATTGCTGATCCACCAGCTCCTTTTGGATCAGGTCGATCTGGCGCACCAAAGACGCCTGCTGGGCGTTGGTGCCGGCGATCTGGTCGAGGATCTGGTCATTGCGCCGCTGGTACTGCTCGATCGCTGTGGCGATGTTTGCACGCCGGGTTTCAAACAGCCGCGTTTGCCCTGCGATCAGGGCCTGAACCTCGGGTTCGGTCGCGTCGGCCAATTCAGGATCAAAGGATACGACCTCTGCGTTGTCGCGTTCCGCCATCAGCCGATCGCGCCGCGCGATGACTTCGGACAACTGACCCTGAACGATAATCAACTCTGACCGCAATTCTTTGTCATCCAGCCGCAGCAGCACCTGCCCGGCGGTCACGATATCGCCCTCGTCGATGAGTATTTCTTTGACGGCGCCGCCATAGGGGTGCTGAACGACCTGCCGGTTCTGTTCGACCTCGATGCGGCCGCCCGCCACCACAGCGCCGCCCATTTCGGCGACCACGGCCCAGCCACCAAACCCGCCGATCAACACACCAAGGGTGATCAGCCCGGTCAGAACCATCGGCCTGACATTCCAGTTCTGCGTACTCATGCCACGCCCCCGATGCCGGTTTTCGCTTGGATTTCTCGGTGGTTGGCGACCATGGATCGCAGCACTTCGTCCTTGGGTCCAAAGGCCATCAGCATTCCGGATTCGATCCGCATCAGCATGTCGCATTGCTGGATCGCGGCAGGGCGATGCGCCATGATCAGCACGCACTTGCCGCCCGACATAAAGTCACGGATCGCATCGTTGAGCGCGTTGGAGCCGTCGTTGTCGAGGTTGGAGTTGGGTTCGTCCAGAACCAAGATCACCGGGTCGCCGTACATTGCACGGGCCAGGCCGATCCGCTGGATTTGACCGCCCGACAAACGACCGCCCAAGGCCGACACGCGCGTGTCATAGCCGTCGGGCAGACGCAGGATCATGTCATGCGCGCCAGCACGCCTCGCGGCCTCGACCACAGCCGCATCATCGGGTTGCAGCGCCATACGGGCGATATTTTCCTTAATCGTACCGTCCAGCAACTGCACGCGCTGCGGCAGGTACCCGATATAGGAGCCGAGCGTGTCCGGATCATATTGATCCAGCGATGCGCCATCGAGGCGGATTTTCCCGCCAGCGGGTCGCCAGATCCCGGTAAGGGCCTTGGCCAAAGTGGATTTTCCCGCCCCTGACGTGCCAATCACGCCGACCGCATGGCCGGGTTCAAGGCGAAAGCTGATCCCGCGCAGCGCTGCCTGTGATTCGCCCGGCGGGATCACGGTGACGTTGCTTGCCTCCAGAATCGCTCTGGGGCGGGGCAGGGTGGTGCGTGGCACATCCTGTGGAATTTCGCTCAGAAGGACGGTCAGATTGCTCCAGCCTTCGCGGGCACGCACGACAGCGGCCCACTGCCCGATGATCTGTTCAATCGGGGCCAGCGCCCGTCCGAGCAGGATCGACCCGGCAATCATCGCGCCCGGTGACAGTTCGTGCTGCAACGCCAGATAGGCCCCCATTCCGAGCATCGCCGACTGCAAAAACAGACGCAGCGTTTTGGACAGGGCGCTGAAAAGCCCCCCCATGTCTGAGGCGACGATTGTGGCCCAGAGCGATTTGTCCCGCAGTTGCTGCCACCGACCGAACACCGAATTGCGCATGCCGAGCGATTGGACCATGTCCGATTCAGAGCGGATTAGGTTGCCCATCATTTCCGCGCTATGCGTGCTGCGATTGGCCTCTTCGAGCGGTTTCTTGGTGCCGATCTGGTTGGCGATGGTGATCAGGATCAGCAGACCCGCACCGCTAAGGGCAAGATAGCCCAGATCCGGGTGAAAAAGAAAAATACCAAAGAAAAACAGTGGCATGAATGGCAGGTCATAGGCCGCCATGACCGCGGGCGAGATGATCATCCGCTGGACGGATTCCAGATCCCGCAAACCGCTAGAGGCTTGGGTCATCGCCTTGCCGGTGGTGGTGGCGGCCAGGGTCGCCTCGAACACGCGGCGGTCCAGTCGCGATTGGAACCGTGCGCCGACCCGCGCCATGATCCGGCCCCGGACATAGTCCAGAATCGCCATGCAGCCATAGAGGAACGCGACCAGAACGGTCAGTGCGATCAGGGTCTCTATCGACCCGGAGCCCAGTACACGGTCGTAGACGTTCAACATATAGAGCGGTCCGACCAGCATCAGCGCATTGACCACCATACTAAAGACGGCAACCAGCCAGTAGAGTGGGCGGCTCTCGCGCCGGACGGCCGCCAATTCCGACTGGCCACGGGTGGTCGTATGAGCGGTCATTCGCATAAGCTAAGGTTCCCCAATGGAGTGTCCCGGCGTTTTATGTAAAAATAGACAAAACTTGGACGCCAATATTCGTTTGCACCCCATACCGTGTATTGACCATTGCGTTGTCATTGTTCAACCCATTTGAGCCATTGGCCCGCATCATCACAGGACCGGATCAGTATTGCCTTATCGTATCGTCATAGCCGCCGTCACCTTGGTGGGCGCACTGTCTGCTTGCTCTCAGTCTCCGACCGGCGCAGCCATTCACGACCCCTATGAGGCTACCAACCGCAAGGTTCACGACTTTAACGTCGCTCTGGACAGTGCGCTGTTGCGGCCGGCGGGGCAGGTGGCGAATGCGGTCCCGAGCGAAATTACCGGACGCGTCACCAATTTCGCCTCGAACCTGTCGCTGCCCGGCAAGATCGTGAATGGCGTGCTGCAGGCGAATGTCGAGGGGGTGGCGACCAACACTCTGCGTCTGGTTCTGAACACCACGATCGGTTTTGGCGGTCTGTTCGATCCGGCCGGGGCTATTGGTCTGTATGAACAGGATACCGATTTCGGCGAAACTCTGGCGGTTTGGGGCGTCGGAGAAGGCGCCTATGTCGAATTGCCGGGGTTTGGCCCGTCGACCGAACGCGATGCTGTCGGCACGATGGTGGATCTGTTCTTTAACCCGCTCAGCGGTGTGCTGACCCCGCAGGAACTGCGCTATTCGAATGGCGCCAAGGTCGCGGACCGGATCATCATGCGGGGCAATTACGGATCGACCGTCGATTCCGTGCTGTATGAGAGTGCGGACAGCTACGCCCAGACACGACTTCTTTACCTTCAGAACAGGCGCTATCAACTGGGAACGACGCTGGAAACCGATTATATGGACCCTTATGCCGACGATCCCTATGCGGACCCCTATTTTGATCCATACGAGGACCAGTGATGACCCTTGCCATGAACCGCCGTGCCTTTGTTGCCTTGGCCGCTGCCAGTGTAGCCCTGCCGCGCGCCGCCTTAGCGCTTGATACGGCATCGGCACAGGGTCTGGTCGATGCGCTGGTCGCCGAAATCAACACAGTGATTGCTTCGGGCAAGTCGGAGTCTGCGATGATTGCTGACTTTGAATCGATCTTTGATCGTTATGCCGACGTGGACATCATTGCGCGCACCGCTCTCGGGAATGATTGGCGGCGGGCGACAGAGTCGCAGCGTCGACAGTTTGTGACGGCCTTCCGCGGGTATATCTCGCGCAAGTATGGCCGCCGGTTCCGCGAGTTTATCGGTGGCCGGATCGAGGTCAAAGAGGCTGTGACCGTGCCGAACGGAATCGAAGTCCGGTCAATGGCCGTGCTTCAGGGGCAGGCCCCGTTCGAAGTCAGCTTCGTGATTTCGGACGGATCTGGCAAACCGTTGTTCATCAACATGTTTATCGAAGGCATCAATATGATCACCTCCGAACGCACCGAAGTCGGTGCGATGCTGGATCGTCGTCGTGGTGATATTGATGGACTTATCGCGGATCTGCAAAACGCATGATTAGACGTGCCTGTGCAGCGCTGTGTGCGCTGTTTTTGCCAGCCGTTGCGGTGGCTGGCCAGTTTGACGGCGTGTATCGTCAGGCCGCAAGTACCGAATGTGGGCTGGTCGGGGTCGATGGCGGTGCGCTTTTGATCCGCGACAATACTTTGTTCGGTGTGTCGATGCAGTGCAAGATGACCCGCCCGGTCGATGTCGTCGACATGGACGCAACGCTCTATAGCATGCAATGCAGCGGGTCCGGTCAGAGCTGGGTCGAGCGCGCCATGTTCATGCATCCCGCGGACGGGGACGGTCTGTTGATGATCTGGAACGGCTATGTGTTTCGCTATGAGCGCTGTCCGGACCTGACCGAGTAGACTTGAAGCCCGGAAATGCCCCCTGTAGCGTAGGCGGGCGGAGGAGCTATGGCGCAGTCATTTCGGCACTCAGAGATCATAGAAATCGCGCGGCGTGAGGGTAAGGTCACGGTCGAGGCGCTGGCTGACCATTTCGGCGTGACCTTGCAGACCATCCGCCGCGATCTGACCGATCTGGCCGAAGAGGGGAAACTGGACCGCGTTCATGGTGGTGCCGTGCTTCCGTCTGGCACGATCAACATCGGCTATGAGGATCGCCGCATCCTGAACGAGGAGGGCAAGCGGGCGGTCGCCAGGACCGTCGCCGACCACTTGCCCGACAATTGTTCGATATTCCTGAATATCGGCACCACGACCGAGGCCGTCGCCGCCGCCCTGATGGGACATCGTGACATCATGGTTGTGACGAACAATATGAATGTCGCCAATATCTTATCCAGAAATGAGTCCTGTCAGGTCATTGTGACCGGCGGGGCGCTGCGGCGGTCTGACGGCGGGTTGATCGGGCCGCTGACCTCTGATGTCATTCGCCAGTTCAAATTCGATTACGCCGTCATCGGCTGTTCTGCCTTGGACGTGGAAGGCGACATTCTGGACTTTGACATCCAGGAGGTCGGCGTCAGTCAAACGATCCTGCGGCAATCGCGCGAGGTCTGGCTGGTTGCGGATCACACCAAGTTTCAGCGCAATGCTCCGGCACGTATCGCCTCATTATCCGATGTGAACGCGATCTATACCGACCGCGATCTGCCCGGCGAGTTGCCCCAATCCTGCGCGGACTGGAGCACCCGGGTCGTTGTGTGTCGCTGATCAGTTCGACTGCCCCTGTAGTTCCCGCAGAATCATCTGGATCAGTCCCTGCGCTTCGTCGTCGGTCATGACCAGCCCGCCCGAATTCGCATCGGGTGTGATCATCGGCAGCGGGGCGGGTGCCATATTCGTTAGCACGCGCGTCATCGTTTCGTGCCAGATTTCGGCGGGAAGTGTGCCGCCGGTGACTTCGGTCAGCTTTTCGTTGTTGTCGTAGCCCATCCAGACGCCGGTCACGTAATCTGCGGTAAAGCCGATGAACCATGCGTCACGCGCGCCTTGGGTGGTGCCGGTCTTGCCGGCGATTTGCCAGCCGTCGATGCGGGCGCGGCCGCCTGTGCCGTTTTCCACCACCTGGTTCATCATCCAGATCAGCTTGCGGTCGCTCTCTTCGCGAATGACCCGTTCGCCGATGCCGCCGCCGCTGCCCATCAGCGGCACGCCCGGATTGCGCCGCAGGCTCAGTTCGACCAAGCCATAGGGCGTCACGCTGGACCCGCCGTTCAGAATGCCCGCATAGGCACCAGTCATTTCCAGCAGGGTCGATTCCGATACGCCAAGCGCCAGAGCGGGCCCCTGCGCCAGTTCGGCGGTCAGGCCAAAGCCATTGGCGACATTGCGCACGGCCTCGCGTCCGACTGCCTCGGATAGCAGGACCGTGGGGATATTGCGGCTCTCGCGCAGGGCTTGGGTCAGGGTGATCTGGCCCTTGAATTCGCGGTCATAGTTTTGAGGGCACCATGCGCCGGATCCGACGATGTTCATGCACATCGGTTCATCGTTGATCAGCTCGTTCGGAGAGTGTCCGAGTTCGAGCGCGGCTGCATAGACAAAGGGTTTGAACAACGATCCGGTCTGGCGCAGCGCCTGTGTGGCCCTGTTGAACGACCCGCCAGAGGTCAACTGGCGCCCGCCAACCATTGCCCGAACGGCGCCGTCTGCCGACATCACGACGATCGCGGCCTGCGCCTCGGATCCTTCGCGAACCTTGTTCTCGAATATCCAGGCCAGCGCTTCTTCGGCGGATTTCTGGATATAAGGATCAAAGGTCGTGCGGATGATCACGTCTTCGGTGGTGTCCTCGGTGAAATAGGACGGTCCGGTGTCCATCACCCAATCGGCAAAATAGCCGCCTTCGCGTCCCTGTGCGCTGGCGACGATCTGCGCCGGATTTGTCAGTGCGTCCCGAGCCTGCGCGGCGGTAATATAGCCTTGGTCTTCCATCAGACCGATGACCACGCTGGCGCGGTCCCATGACCGCTGCAGGTTCGTGGTCGGGGCATAGGACGACGGAGCCTTGAGCAGTCCCGCCAAGAGTGCCGCCTGGGCGGGTGTCACCTGAGATGAAGAAACCCCGAAATACCGCTGCGATGCAGCCTCAAACCCGCGTGTCCCCGCGCCCAAGTAGGCCCGGTTGAGGTAGATCGTCAGGATTTCATCCTTGGTATACGTGGCCTCCATCGCCATCGCGTAGACGGCTTCGGTGATCTTGCGCCAAAGGGTGGTCTTGCGGCAGTCGGCCTCATAGGCGGCCTCGTTCTGCCACAGCGTTGCGTCAAAGGGCTGGCCCTGGCACAGCAGTTTCGCGGTTTGTTGGGTGATGGTCGAGCCGCCAGAGCCGGACAGCGCCCCATTGCCGTCGCGCAGGTTGCTGCGGATCGCGCCAAGGATACCACGCGGTGAAATCCCCAAGTGCCAATAGAATCGTTTGTCTTCGGTCGCGACAACCGCGTTTTTGAGGTTTGGCGACACTGACGCGGCAGTGATGGCGCCGGCGAATTGGTCGCCGCGCCACGCAAATTGCCGCCCGTCCCGGTCCAGCATGGTGACCGAGCCGCGCGCGCGCCCGTCGATCAGGTCACTGGCGTTCGGCAGATTGGACGCGGTGTACCAGACCGATGCGCCGATGATCAGGCTGACGATCAGGATGCCGCGCCAGACAACCCGCCAGATCAACCCGAAAATCCAGCCGATGAGCCCGCGGACAAGGGCGATCGGGCCACGCGGCCTGCGGGGCGGGCGCCCCCCGCCCGAGGTGCGCCGCTTTTTCGGAGGAGTCGGCTTTTTCGGCGCTGCCTTTTTCGGGGCCTGTCGGCTTGTATACCGATTCTCGGCCACCAAACTGGGGCGGTTGCGTCCTGAAGAGGTCATGGGTCTGCTCGATCCTATGCTTTTGGCGCGACCATATCCTGTGAATGCGGAAATGTTTAGGGCCTGAAGAGGTGCAAGGGTGCGCTCAGTTTTTTGCGTAAAAATTAATCAAATGTAACAATCAGTGCAAAAAATGTGCAACAATTACGGATTTCGTCGGCCTCGCGCCTCTCGAAAACTTGATGCAACGCGCTTGGGCCAGCCCATTGGAGCCAAGCGGCCCAGCTCGTGGTCGCCAAGGAAACTCGCAAGGGGAAGAACGTGAAACTCATCATCGCTACAATCAAGCCGTTCAAGCTGGAGGAGGTCCGCGAAGCCGTGACCGCCGCTGGCGTGCGCGGGATGATGGTGACCGAGATCAAGGGCTTTGGCTCTCAGTCGGGTCACACCGAAATCTACCGTGGCGCAGAATATGCCGTGAATTTTGTCCCGAAAGTAAAGCTCGAGATTGTGGTGCCTGACGCCATGGCCGAGCAGATCGTGTCCACAATCGCAACCGCCGCCCGCACCGACAAAATCGGTGATGGCAAGATTTTCGTCTTGGACGTCGATTCTGCGCTGCGCGTTCGGACCGGTGAAACAAACGACGACGCACTCTGAGATTGGCGAACAGGGGATAATTTAATGAGACTCGCAAAAACACTCCCGGTCGTTGCCGCGTTGATCGCGCTGCCGACCTTGGGCTTTGCCCAAGAGGCGGCCGAGGCCGTCGCCGACATGACACCGCCGACCGAAGAAATCGGCTATATTTTCACCACCTTTATGTTCTTGGTCACCGGGTTTCTGGTGATGTTCATGGGGGCCGGCTTTGCCATGCTTGAGGCAGGTCTGGTACGCCAGAAAAACACGAGCATGCAGCTGCTGAAAAACGTGGCGCTGTTTGCCATCGCCGGCATCATGTACTGGCTGGTTGGCTACAATCTGATGTACCCCGGTGACGGCTGGATCATCCCGAACGTTCTGGGCGCGATTTCTACAGCCGTTCTGGAGCCGGTCGGTCTGGCTGATACCGAAACCGACCTGACCTATGCGTCTGTTGGCTCTGACTTCTTCTTCCAGTTGATGTTCTGTGCAACCACAGCCTCGATCGTGTCCGGTACGCTGGCTGAACGGATCAAGCTGTGGCCGTTCCTTGCCTTTACCGTCGTCCTGACGGGCCTGATCTACCCGATCGAAGCCTCGTGGAAGTGGGGCGGTGGTTTCCTGGACGCGAACTTTGGCTTCCTCGACTTTGCCGGTTCGACCGTTGTGCACTCTGCCGGTGGCTGGGCTGCTCTGGCCGGCGCTCTGATCCTCGGTCCGCGTCTGGGCAAGTACAAGGATGGCCGCACGGTTCCGATCATGGGTGCCAACCTGCCGCTCGCCACTCTGGGTACGTTTATCCTGTGGATGGGTTGGTTCGGGTTTAACGGTGGTTCGCAGCTGTACATGGATACCGCCGGGAACGTGGCCGACATCTCGCGCATCTTTGCAAACACCAATGCCGGTGCTGCTGGCGGTGCGATTGCCGCGATGATCGTGACCCAGATCATGTACGGCAAGGTTGACCTCACCATGGTTCTGAACGGTGCGCTGGCAGGTCTGGTGTCGATTACGGCTGAACCGCTGACCCCGTCGCTGGGCATGGCCTTGCTGATCGGTGCCGTTGGTGGTGTGATTGTGGTCTTTGCTGTGCCGTTCCTTGACAAGCTCAAGATCGACGACGCCGTTGGTGCCATTCCGGTTCACCTGATGTGCGGGATCTGGGGGACGCTGGCTGTGGTGATCACCAACCCGGATGCGACCCTCTACGGTCAGGTTGCCTCGATCGTGATCGTCGGTCTGTTCGTCTTCATCGTATCGGCCATCGTCTGGACCATCCTCAAGGTCACCGTTGGCATCCGCGTCAGCGCCGAAGAAGAGATCATGGGTCTCGACAAGGCAGAGCTGGGCATGGAGGCCTATCCCGAGTTTACGAAAGGCTAACACCCTTCCAGTTGGCATTTCGCTACTCGCCCGGGCGTTCGCGCCCGGGCTTTTTGTTTTCCGGATGATTCGACTGTCGGCTTTGCGGTCTGATTAAAAAATAATCACTACGATTAAATTTTAATCAATTGCACCCAAAAGAATAGCTGCCTCATTTTAGAGTAATTGCCCAAAGCTTGTGCGATGGCGGGCCAAGGCGTCAGGTCGGTTCATCCCTGCCGCACGGTCGCGGCAACAGATGGGAGGGAAGAACGTGAAACTCATTATTGCTGCCATCAAGCCCTACAAACTGGAAGAAGTCCGCGAAGCTGTGACTGCTGCCGGTGTTCGCGGGATGATGGTGACCGAGATTAAGGGGTTTGGGTCCCAATCCGGTCACACTGAAATTTATCGCGGTGCCGAGTACTCGGTAAACTACGTCCCCAAAATCAAACTGGAAATCGTCGTCCCGGACAACATGGTCGACGAAGTTGTGGCAGTCATCGTCAAGACTGCCCAGACCGGCAAGATTGGTGACGGCAAGCTGTTCGTGCTGGACGTCGAGTCTGCGCTGCGCGTGCGGACCGGCGAAACCAACGATGACTCGCTCTAAGGCGTACTAGGGGATAGTGAAATGAAATCTCTTTTGAAAACAACCTCATTGGGTTTGGTAGGCCTCGTCGCCGCTGCCCCCGCTTGGGCGCAGGATGCTGCTGCCGCCGCCACTGACGCCGCCGCCGAGGTTGCGCCTGTGATGGATAAGGGCGACGTGGCGTGGATGATGACCTCGACCCTCTTGGTTCTGTTCATGATCCTGCCGGGTCTGGCACTGTTCTACGGCGGTCTGGTCCGCACCAAGAACATGCTCTCGGTTCTGATGCAGTGTACCGCGATCACCGCGCTGGCGATGGTGATGTGGGTTCTGTTCGGTTATTCGATGGCCTTTGGTGGGTCGACCTCGCCCTACTGGGGCGGTCTGGCCAAGGTGTTCCTGGCGGGGATCGGGCCCGACACGATGGCCGCGACCTTCTCGTCCGACTACGTCATCCCGGAATTTGTCTTCATCGCGTTCCAGATGACCTTCTCGGCAATCACGCCGGCGCTGATCATCGGTGCCTTTGCTGAGCGGATCAAATTCAAGTCCCTGCTGGCCTTTGTCGCGCTGTGGCTGATCGTCGTCTACTACCCGGTCGCTCACATGGTGTGGGATGCTAACGGTCTGCTGTTTGGTATGGGCGCTCTGGACTTTGCAGGCGGCACGGTTGTGCACATCAACGCCGGTATCGCGGCTCTGGTCGGTGCTCTTGTTATCGGGCCGCGCGTCGGTCTGGGCAAGGACATGATGGCGCCGCACTCGCTGACGCTGACGCTGGTGGGTGCCGGTGTACTGTGGGTTGGCTGGTTCGGTTTCAACGCCGGTTCCGCCCTCGAGGCCAACGGCACCGCGACCCTCGCTATGATCAACACCTTTACGGCAACGGCTGGCGCTATTCTGGCGTGGTGCGTGGTCGAAGGTCTGGCACGTGGCAAGGCCTCGATGCTGGGCGCTGCCTCGGGTCTGGTGGCTGGTCTGGTTGCGATCACCCCGGCGGCTGGTGCTGTTGGTCCGGTCGGCGCGATCTTCCTCGGCGCGTTTGCCTCGGTGGTGTGCTACTTCTTCGTCGCAGTGGTCAAGAACAAGTTCGGCTACGATGACAGCCTCGATGTGTTCGGCATCCACGGCGTGGGCGGCATCATCGGCGCAGTCGGCACCGGTATCTTTGCAGCACCGGGTCTGGGCGGCATGGGCTACGTCGAAGGCATCACCATGGGTGCGCAGACGATGATCCAGATCAAGGCTGTTCTGATCACCATCGCTTGGTCCGGTATCGCCTCGTTCGTTCTGTACAAGATCATCGATGTCGTCATGGGCCTGCGTGTCAGCACCGACGAAGAGCGGATGGGCCTCGACCTCGCGTCGCACGGCGAACAAGCCTACCACAACTAAGACATCAGGGCGGGTTAGTCCCGCCCTTTTGGTTTCCTCCAGGAGCGGGCGTACCAAGCAGGTGCGCCCGTTTTTGCGCCTTATGAGAATAGTTGACTGTTTTGGGCCAAAGGCGCAGAGTTATAGAATAAATTTTATACTTTTGGGGGCGAAATGAGACTTTGGTTTGCAGGAGCCTGTACGGCGCTTGGATTGATGGCCGCGCCGGCTCAGGCTGCGTTGCTGCACAGTTATGATTTTACTACGGGTTTGGGCGACACCATGGGCACCGGACCCAGCCTAACCTCTTTTGGTGGGGTCGTGTCAGGCGGGACTTATACGTTTGACCTACAAGAGGGGCTTCGGCTCGTGAATGGGCTGCCGAGTTCTACCGATTACGCCATTGAAATCGGCATTACTGCCGTCGATTCGGTTTCCGGGTATAATAAGGTCCTCGACTTCTTGGGCCGCTCGTCGGACTTTGGTATTTACTTCTATAACGCAGCCGTCGAAGCGTATGGTTATGGTGTGAACGGTGGCTTTGTTCCGGACAATGTCCCGTTTGTATTTAGCGTTGAGCGAAGCGGCAATCTGTTCTCAGCTTGGGTAAACGGTGTCCTTGCCATGACGACCTTTGATCCCTCTAATATTTACGCATCGAATGATGTCCATTTCTTTATGGATGACAGCGCCGTGAGTGGCGAAGCGCTGGCTGGTAGCCTCGACTATATTCGTATTCACGACACGTCCGCGTCTTTCGGGACTGAGCCGACGTTGCCCGCTGTCCCGTTGCCCGCGTCCGCGGTGCTGCTGTTGGCGGGTCTTGCGGGGCTTGGGGCGCTGAGGCAGCGCTAGGGTCCGGGTAACAAAAAAGGCGGGGAAAACCCCGCCTTTTCGATCATTCTGATTGGCTTAGACGCCTGCTTTGACGATCGCGGCAGCCAAGAGCGGGACTGTGTCGCTGTTCAGGCCAGCAATGTTCATGCGGCTGTCCGACACCATGTAGATGCCGCTGTCGGCGCGCATTTGCTCGACCTTATCGGCGGTGGTGCCGATCTGGCTGAACATGCCGCGGTGACGGGCGATAAAGTCGAAACGGTCGCTGTTGGTCAGGCGACGCAGTTCGTCGGACAGTTGCGTGCGCAGGCCCAGCATCGACAGGCGGACCTCTTCCAGCTCGGCCATCCAGTCAGCCTTGAGAGCTTCGTCGTTCAGGATCGTCGCGACGATACGGGCGCCGTGATCCGGCGGGAAGGAGAAGTTCTGACGGTTCAGGAACTGCAACATGCCTTGGGCGAGTTTGGCCTGACCGGCATCGCGTGCAACGGTCATCAACACGCCGGTGCGTTCGCGATAGATGCCAAAGTTTTTCGAGCAAGACGCCGCAATCAGACATTCGTCAAAGGCGGCCGCGACTTTGCGGGTGGCCAGCGCATCGGCATCCAGACCATCGCCAAAACCCTGATAGGCAAGGTCGACCATCGGCACGGCGCCCTTTGCTTTGATCAGCGCAATCACCTCGTCCCACTGCTCGGCGTTCAGGTTGGCCCCGGTCGGGTTGTGACAGCAGCCATGCAGCAGCACGACGTCGCCTGCCTTGAGGCCCTTGGTCAGGTCGGCCATCATGCCAGCAAAGTCGACATCGCGGGTCGTGGCGTCGAAGTAGCTATAGGCGGTGTGCGACATGCCCAGATAGTTCAGGATCGACACGTGGTTCGGCCAAGTCGGGTTCGACACCCAGACGGTGGCGTCCGGCGAGGCCTTGCGGATCAGTTCAAAGGCCTGACGGATCGCGCCGGTCCCGCCGGGGGTGGTCACGGCAGACACGCGTTCACGCGCCACGGCGCCGTTCAGCACGAGGCCGATCATCGCGTCGATATAGGCCGGTTCGCCAGCGAGGCTGGTATAGGATTTCGAGTTCTGGGTTTCCCAGATCTTCTGCTCGGCGGCCTTGACGGCACGCATCACCGGAGTGAGGCCGGTCTTGTCCTTATAGACGCCGACGCCGAGGTCGATCTTGTCGGCGCGCGGGTCCTCGCGGAAGGCCTGCAGCAGCATAAGGATTTTGTCGGCGGGTTGTTCTTTCAGATGCTCGAGCATCATGCTTCTCCGGTTGCGATAGGAAGATCGGCGTACATGCCCCATTCGGACCATGAGCCGTCGTAGAGAGAGTGATCGGTTTTGCCCATCCGTTCGAGGGCAAGGCAGAGGATCGAGGCGGTCACGCCGGACCCGCAGGACGTAATCACCGGCATCGACAGATCGACGCCAGCCTTTTCAAATACGGTTTTCAATGCGGGCGCGGATTTCATCGTGCCGTCCGTATTGAGGACCGTGTCAAAGGGTACATTGCGCGCGCCTGGAATGTGACCAGAGCGCAGACCGGGACGCGGTTCGGCGAGCTCGCCGCGGAAGCGGGCGGCGCCACGGGCATCGATGATCACGTGATCGCGCAGTTTGGAGGCGCGGGCGACTTCGGTCACGTCCTTGACCATCTGCCGCTGGGGTGCGGTGGTCATGTGGCGGTCGCGAATGACCGGTTCGGCATCGGTCACGGGGTGACCTTCGGATTTCCATTTCGGCAGGCCGCCATCCAGAACCGCAATGTCGAACTTGCCGAAAATGCGGAACAGCCACCAGACGCGGGCGGCGCTGAACAGGCCTGCACTGTCGTAGACCACGACCTGATGGCCATCGCCAATGCCCATGGCGCGCATCCGCGACATGAACTTTTCCACTGGCGGGGCCATATGGGGCAAATCGGACCGCAAGTCAGAGATTTCGTCGATGTCAAAGAACCGGGCGCCGGGGATATGCTCTGCGGCAAACTCGGCCTTGGGATCGCGGCCAGAGCCGGGCAGGAACCAAGAGGCATCCAGAATCCGCAGGTCAGGATCCTTGAGGCGTGCAGCCAGCCAACTCGTGGAAACGAGCGTTTTGGGGTCGTCTTTGTAAACGTCGGTCATGTCGATGCCCTTGTCTGCGCTGTCAAGGTCCGAGGCGTCCCTAACGCGGCCCATCCCAGCACGCAAGTGCAGAGGTCTGTCGTCAGGCCCTTGGTGCCGAAAAATTACTCTCCGTGCTTCAAAAGCCGGGCTTTCTGGCGATCCCAGTCGCGTTTGGCATCGCTTGCCCGCTTGTCGTAGTTCTTTTTGCCTTTGGCGATGCCCAGCTTGAGTTTCACGAGGCCGCAGTCATTGAAATACATCACGATCGGCACCAGCGTCATGCCTTCGCGCTGCGTGGCATTCCAAAGGCGGGCGCGTTCGCGGGACGACACCAGCAGCTTGCGCTTGCGGCGTTCCTCGTGGCCCCAGGTGCGGGCAGGTTCATAGCTGGCAATATAGCCGTTGATCAGCCACAGCTCGCCCTCTTCGACGTTGGCATAGCTTTCGGCGATATTCGACTGGCCGGTCCGGAGGGATTTGACCTCGGACCCCATGAGGATAATGCCAACCTCGAGGTCATCCTCGATGGCATAGTCGTGACGGGCACGCCGGTTTTCGGCAATGACCTTGTAATTTTTATTGTCCGGTTTCTTGGCCATGATGTCGGACAGATATGCCTTTGGACCCGCAACGGCAAGGTGTTGTGGGCTATCGTGTCGGGATGATCCGTTCTAATGTTTGAAAAAACCGAGATGCAGGCCACATGACATTTCAATTGGTAGTTGGTTCGATGCTGATGCTCATGTCCATCGTCATGGCGGGCATGTTCTATCTGATGATCGAAAACTCGATTGCCTATCTTTCCGGATGGCTGCGCCGTGCGCCGCATTCCCCCAAACTGTTGCTGGTGCTCTCTGGGGCGGCAACGGCGGTGCTCGGGCAGGCAACCATCAGCGTTTGGATCTGGGCGTCGGCGTTTCGCTGGCTGGACCTGTTTCCTGCATGGGAACCGGCGGTTTATTTTGCCCTGACCTGTTTTACCACGCTGGGATTCGGTGATGTGTTGCTGCCGCCGGAATGGCAGTTGCTCGGCGGGTTGGCTGCGACCAATGGCATGCTGAATTTCGGGTTTACGACAGCGGTGCTGGTCGAAACCATGCGCTACATCCGCAAGAGCCAGATCGAGGCCAAGGAACCCCGGTTGGAAACCTGATCAGCGGCGGAACCGTAGAAACGTCGATATCCCGCTCAGGACGACAATCGTGCTGCCGATCAGGGTAGCGGTATCCATCCGTTCGCCGAACAGGTCCCACGCGATCAACGCACCGATAATCAGCCGCGAATAACGCCACGGCGTGACGGCCCCGACCTCGCCGGTGCGCATGGCGACGGTCAGCGCATAGTACCCGACAATGCCGCCAATCCCAGCCACGCCGATAAACATCAGCGATTGCAAGGGTAGGGTGGTCGTGATCCGCCCCGCAAGCAGCCACATGATCAGCCCGGCAATGGCGAACATTGAATAGCCGATAAACCCAAGCTGGAAATTCCCCATCCGAGTCGGAGAGGCGCGGGTCGCTACATCACGGCCAGCAAAGCCGATCATCCCGATCACAGCAAGGATGGTCAGGAAATTGAACGACGCGCCCCACGGCTGCAAAATCAGCATGACGCCCACAAAACCGCAAAACACCGCGATCCAATGGCGTAGCTTGACCGATTCCTTGAGGAAAATCGCCGCCCCGGCCATGACCACCAGCGGGGTAGCCTGCAATATTGCCGTCGCTGTGATGAGGGGCGTCAGGATAAAGGCCAAGGAATAGGCAAGTCGCCCGAGGACTTCAAACACCCCGCGGACGATCAGCGGTTTGCTGAAATAATCGCGGGTGAACAGGGTCTGGCCAGTCGCGACGGTCAAGAGGCCAAAGACCGCCATGCCCATCCCTGCGACGGTCACAAACCACTGCCCGACCGGAACATCGGGGGCAAAGCTGGCGGCGAGTTTGATAAAGGAATCCTCGATGGCAAATCCTGCCATCGAGACGATCATAAAGATACTCCCGACCAGATTGGCTCTGGCGGTTGTCCGTGTGGTCACTTCAGCAGACCGGCATGCACCATGGCAGCGCGGATGCGCTCTTTGGTTCCGTCTTCTAGCCCGGTGAGCGGCAGGCGGACCTCATCAGAACACAGGCCCAGCAGCGACATCCCGTATTTGGCACCGGCAACGCCGGGCTCTAGGAACACGGCCTCATGCAGCGGCATCAGGCGGTCCTGATATTCCAGAGCCAGTTTGTAGTCGCCGCGCAAGGTCGCCTCTTGGAATTCGGAGCAAAGCTTTGGCGCGATGTTCGCGGTGACCGAAATGCAGCCGACGCCGCCATGCGCGTTAAAGCCGAGCGCCGTCGCATCCTCGCCCGACAGCTGGACAAAGTCATGGCCACAGGTGATCCGGCACTTGGGCACCCGCGACAGATCGCCGGTGGCATCCTTTACGCCGACGATTTCCGGCAGCTGCGCCAGTTGGCCCATGGTCGCCGGGGTCATGTCGATCACCGAGCGGCCGGGGATGTTGTAGATCACGATCGGCAGGCCGATTTTGGCCACGGCCTGATAGTGGGCCAACAGACCGCGCTGGGTCGGTTTGTTATAATAGGGCGTGACGACCAGCGCAGCATCGGCGCCCGCGTCCTTGGCGGCTTGGACCAGACGGACGGCCTCGACCGTGCTGTTCGACCCGGCGCCGGCGATGACCGGAACGCGGCCGGCGACCTGCTGGACAACGGTGGCGACGACCAGATCATGTTCTTCGTGGCTCAGGGTGGGGCTTTCGCCGGTGGTGCCAACCGGGACGATCCCGTGGCTACCCTGTTCGATATGCCATTCGACAAGTTTTTTCAGCGTGTCCAGATCCACTTGGCCGTTGTTGAACGGCGTTACCAATGCTGGCATCGATCCTCTGAACATAACGTCTTTCCTTGTCGTGATTTGGCGATGAGTCGCCACTGCTGAAAACGGGCGGAACCTAGACGGGATTGGGGTGTTTGCCAAGTTTGTGAGTTGAGCTTTGTGCGTACTGCGCTAGGCTTTGTGACAAAACAACAGGCAGACCGATGCAGATCAGATCCCGTTTCCTAGCCGCCTGTCTGGTGGTGACCCTACCGTCCTGCCTATGGGCAGAGGATGCGTCACTGGTTGCGGCCTTTGACGCGATCGAACAGGGCGACTGGCCCGCTGCCTATGGGCTGGCTGGGCAGGATCTGTTGGCGCAGCAGTTGATCACCTGGACCCGGCTGCGCGAGGGCGAGGGAGAATTCCCTGAATACACTGCATTTTTGGCCGCGCACCCGGATTGGCCGGGGCTGGATCGTCTGCGCGCCAAGGGCGAGGAAGCCATCACCGAGCAGACCGCTGCGGTGGATGTGATTGCCTATTTCGGCGGGGCCGATCCCCAAACGGGCTGGGGTGGGCTGCGGCTGTCGCAGGCCTATCTGGCGCTGGGCCAGCCCGACAAGGCGGCCGAGGTTCTGCGCAAGATCTGGACCGGATATGGCCTGACGCAGGAAGAGTTTGACGCGCTCATTGCGGCCTTTGGGCCACAGTTGGCGCCGCTCAATGCGGCCCGCGTCGATGCGATGCTCTGGCGATGGAAGGTCGAGGACGCCGCCCGTCTGGTGCCGACCTTGCCTGCTGATCAGCGTGCCTTGGCCGAGGCGCGGATTGCACTGATCCGCAAACGCGATACGGCGACCGACCTCGTGAATGCCGTGCCGCAGGCGCTGCGCGGCAATGTGGGGCTGGCCTATGATGTGTTCAGCAATCTGGCAGATCGCGGTGAATATACCCAGGCCGTCGCCGTTCTGGCCGAGCGGACCCATGATGTCGCCCTGCTGGAACAACCGTTTCGGTGGTCGGGCTGGCGGCGTACCTTGGCCCGTTGGGAAATGCGGCAGGCCCGCTATGACAGCGCCTATCTGTTAGCCAGCCAGCACCATTTGACCGCAGAGGACGGCGAGGCCTATGCCGATCTGGAATGGCTCGCTGGCTTCATCTCTCTGCGGTTCCTGAACGACCCAGAGCGGGCCTTGACGCATTTTCGCGCGGTCGATGCTGCGGTCGAGAGTCCGATTTCCGACGGCCGTGCCGCCTATTGGATAGGCCGGAGCTATGACGCGCTGGGCGATGCGACTGCGGCGCAGACCGCCTACACACAGGCCGCTCAGCACCAGACGGCATTCTATGGTCTGCTGGCTGCGGAAAGGCTGGGTCTCTCGCTTGATCCGGCGATGATCGGGAACGAGGTGTTTGCCCCCTTTGCGGGGTCCGCTGTCGCCGGGTCTGAACCGGCCCGGGCCGGGTTCGAGCTGATCGATGCGGATCAACGCACGCCCGCGGTTCTGTTCTTTGCCAAACTGGGGCAGACGCTGGACCGCAATGATCTGGGCACGCTGGGTCAGGAATTGCTGCGCCGGAACGAGCCGTTTCTGGCGCTTTTGCTGGCAAAATCCGGCGTTGCGCGTGGCATGGTGATCCCGGAACTCTATTACCCGCTGCACGATCTGCGCAAAATGGATTTGCCCGTTGCACCGGAACTGGCGCTGTCCATCGCCCGCAGAGAGAGCGAATTCAATCATACCGTCGGCAGTCCGGTTGGCGCACTGGGATTGATGCAGTTGATGCCCGGCACCGCCGAAGACGTCGCCAAGGAACTGGGGCTACCCTATAGCCGAGCGCGGCTGACGGCGGATTGGGCCTATAACGCCACGCTGGGCAGCCAGTATCTGTTCGGTCTTCAGGATCGGTTCGGGGACTCGCCGGTCATGATCGCCGCAGGATATAACGCGGGTCCGGCCCGCCCCACGGACTGGATGGCCGAACGCGGCGACCCGCGTAATGGCAGCGTCGATGTGATCGACTGGATCGAGCTGATCCCCTACCGCGAAACCCGCAACTATGTTCAGCGGGTGACGGAATCGATCCCGATCTATCGCGCCCGCTTGACGGGGCAGGTGGGGCCGATTGACTTTACCAGCCTGCTGATCGGCCAGACGCCCATTCGGCGGCCGGTGCCGCGCCCGTGGACAGAGGGGGCCGTGACGGCCGATCCGAAACCGCCCAGTCAGTGACGGCGCTGTCGCGCCAGCCGTTCGCGTAGCAGCGTGAATACTCCCGCCGACACAACGATGGCCGCCCCGACCGCGACGTTCCAGCGCAGGATGTCGCCGAACACCATGATCCCGATGATCGAGGCAAAGGGCAGTTGCAGATAGGCAAAGGGTTGCACGGCGCTGGCCTCGGCCACTTCATAGGCGCGGATTAGCAGATAGTGACCGGTTAGCGCGGTCATGCACAGAACACCCATCAGCAGGCTGTCGAGGGCGGTCATCGGGGCCAGATAGGGCAGGCCCACCACCGTCATGCCCGCGGCGCCCACGACGCCGGTCCAGACAAAGGACGTGATCGCGCGGTCCTTGCGTCCGACATAGCGGGTGAGCAACCCGTAGACTGCAAACATCAGCGATGCCGCTGCCGCCCAGAGCATGTTGATGGAAAAAACGCTCGATCCCGGCTGCAAGATGACCATCACACCGACAAAGCCGACACCAATGGCCGCCCACCGGCGCCAGCCGACCTTTTCACCCAGGATCGGTCCGGAGAGGGCCGCAACCAATAGCGGATAGCAGGCAAAGATCGCATGACTCTCGACCAGTCCCAATCTGACAAAGCCGACAATCATCACGCAGATTTCCGCGATCAAGATCAGCGCACGCAGGGCCTGCAATATCGGTTGACTGGTGCGAAAGGCCGCGCGGATCGATCCTGCCTGTCTCCATGCCATAGCCAAGGCAAACAGGGCAAAGACCCAGTAGCGGATCATCACGACCATGCGCACGTCGTACACTTCGGCCAGATGGCGGGACAGACCGTCCTGAATGCCAAAGACAAAGGTCGTCACGATCATCAGCATGATGCCCTGACGGGTGTTTTGTTCGGTCATCGTTTCACAGCCTTGGTCATGTGGCGTTTGCGGCCGTAGCCTGAGAGGCGGACGACATCAAAGCCGACCTCCGACAGGGCGCGGCGCACATGGCCCGCAGCTGTATAGGTCGCCAGTGTCCCGCCGGTTTTGGTATGCACAGCAACCTGCTCCATCAGGTCCGGCCCCCACATTTCGGGATTCTTGGCAGGGCTAAAGCCGTCCAGATACCACGCGTCCGCCAAGAGGTCGGTCTGCGGCAGGCAATCGCGCACGTCGCCGACCACGATCTGTAGCTCGATCTGGCCAAACCGCAGCGGTCCGCCAGCGGACAGGGCACTGATTAGCTGGTCTGACCATTCGGCCAATTCCGGAAACGCCGCCAGAGAGGTGGCCATATCCGCGACCGCCATCGGAAAGGCCTCAAAGGTCACGAAGGTCAGCGAGCCAGGGCTGCCTGCGTCCTGCCATGCCTTCCATGTCGTTAGAAAATTCAGGCCCGTGCCAAAACCCAGCTCGCCTATGACGAAATCGCCACCAAAGCGGGCGGGCAGGTCGTTGCCTGCAAGAAAGACATAACGTGTCTCTTCGAGCCCGTTATCGAGCGAAAAATAGGGGTCGTCAAAGCGGCGCGAGATCGGAATGGTTCCATCTCGCCAGTCAAGCTCGGCTTGCGGCTGGTCGTTCATGGTGTTCTGCCTTAGGGTCGCCGCGACTTTGGACGCGAGGGTGACGAATGGCAACGGCAGATATCACGATTTTCGGGGCGGGTGCCTTTGGATTGGCTGTCGGCTATGCCTGCGCCCAGCGGGGTGCGCGGGTCCGGGTCATTGATCCGAACGGTGTTGCCTCGGGATCATCCGGGGGGCTGGTCGGGGCGCTTGCCCCGCATGTTCCGGAAAACTGGAACGACAAAAAGGCGTTCCAGCTAGAGAGTCTGCTGATGGCAGAGTCGTTCTGGTCCGGGGTCGAGTCATCCTCTGGCCAACAGACGGGATATTTGCGGTCGGGGCGTCTGCAGCCACTGAACGATGAACGGTCCGTTGCCTTGGCCTATCAGCGGGTCGCCACCGCGGCAGAGTTATGGCGCGGTCAGGCTGAATGGCGGGTTCAGCCAGCAGCGGATTTTGGCACTTGGGTCCCCAAATCCGCCAGCGGGCTGGTTGTCTATGACACCTTGACCGCCCGCATCCACCCGCGCAAGGCCACCCATGCGCTGGCCGCTGCGATCGTCGGGCTGGGCGGCGAGGTCGTTACCGATGGTCCCATTGAGGGAAAAATCGTCCATGCGACCGGCTGGCGTGGTTTGGTCGAGTTGTCTGAAGGCATGTCCAAAAACATAGGAATAGGCGTCAAAGGTCAGGCTGCACTGTTGAAATTTGATGCAGCCGATTTGCCGCAACTCTTTGCCGACAGTCTGCATATCGTGCCGCATCTGGACGGCACGGTGGCGATCGGCTCGACCAGCGAAAACAGTTTTGACCAGCCTGACACGCCGGATCATCAGATCGACGCAGTGATCGATCGGGCGCGCGCCGCCTTTCCGATGTTGGCGGATGCCCCGGTGATCGAGAGGTGGGCAGGCGTGCGTCCCCGTGCCAAGAGCCGTGCGCCGATGCTGGGCCAGCATCCGGTGCGATCCAGAGAGTTTATCGCCAATGGCGGGTTCAAGATCGGTTTTGGCATGGCGCCAAAGGTCGGTCAGGTCATGGCGGATCTACTGCTGGATGGGCGGGATACGATCCCGCCGGGATTTCGCCCCGAGGCGAGTTTCTGAGGCGGGGCTTGCCCTAGCGCACGACCCAAGCCACTTTGGACGAGAAGTATAAGGAACATAACATGCGGCACGGCGGAAAAATCCTCGCGGATCAATTGGCAAAACTGGGGACGCGGCGTGTGTTTTCGGTGCCGGGCGAGAGTTTCCTTGCCGCGCTGGACGGGCTCTATGACAGCGGCATCCAGAACATCGTCTGCCGTCATGAGGGCGGCGCGGCGATGATGGCCGAAGCCTATGGCAAGATGACCGGAACGCCGGGCATAGCCTTTGTCACTCGCGGACCGGGCGCGACGAACGCCAGTTCCGGGGTCCATGTCGCACGGCAGGATTCGACCCCGATGATCCTGTTTATCGGCCAGATCGCCCGTGATCACCGCGACCGCGAGGTGTTCCAGGAGGTTGATTATCGCGCCATGTTCGGCCCCTTGGCCAAATGGGTCGCGGAAATCGATCAGACCGACCGCATCCCCGAATATATTGCCCGGGCATGGCACGTCGCGACTTCGGGGCGTCCGGGTCCGGTGGTTTTGGCGTTGCCAGAGGACATGCTGAGCGATCAGGCCGATGTCCCCGATCTGCGGATCACTGCCGCGTTGCCGGACATGGATCTGTCCGCGCAGGCGCAGAGAGCGGCGGACTGGATCACGGCGGCACAATCGCCCCTGATTGTTGTGGGGGGACCGCATTGGTCCACCGATGCAGCGGCGGCCTTGGGTCAATTTGCCCTCGCCGCGCAGGTTCCCGTGGCGTCATCGTTTCGGCGGCAGGACTACTTGGACAATCGCCACCCCGCATGGGCTGGGGATTTGAACGTGGCGATGAACCCGAAACTGGCGGCGCGGGTCGCGCAGGCCGACCGTATACTGGTGCTGGGGTCCCGGTTTGGTGACATCGCAACGCGCGGGTTCGAATTGGCCGACCCGGTTCGGCAACAGCAGGCGATGTTCCATATCCATGCCGATGTGCAGGAACTGGGTCATATCTGGCAACCCGACCACGCGGTTTGTGCCCGTGCGGATGCGTTTGCGATCGCCCTGTCGCAGGCGACGATAAAGCCGCACGCCAGCGCGGCGATGGAACAGGCGCATGCTGCCTATCTGGCTTGGGCGACGCCCGTCGCGACACCCGGCGAGGTCCGCCAAGAAGAGGTGATCGGCTGGTTGACCGCGCATTTGCCCGAGGATGCCATTATGACCAACGGCGCGGGCAATTATGCGGCGTTTCTGCATCGGTATTATCAGTTCAAAACCTTTGGCACCCAGTTGGCGCCTACCTCTGGGTCGATGGGGTATGGTTTCCCTGCGGCGGTGTCTGCCTCGCTCGAATACCCAGACAAAACAGTGGTTTGTATGGCCGGAGATGGCTGCATCCAGATGACGCTGAATGAAATGTCGACGGCAGTCCAATATGGCGCCCACCCGATCGTCATCGTGGTGAACAACGGGCAATACGGCACTATTCGCATGCATCAGGAACGGCATTACACGGGCCGCGTCTCTGGCACGCGGCTGGCCAATCCAGACTATGCCGCGCTGGCCCGGGCCTATGGCGGTCATGGGGAAACGGTCATTGCGCAGGATGATTTTGTGCCTGCCTTTGCGCGGGCCAAGGCCGCCGGGACCTTGGCCGTGATCGAACTGCGCGTGAACCCGGAGGCGCTGACCACCGGGCAAACGCTGAGCCAGATCAGAGCCGCCAGCAATCCAAAAGGCTGAAGCGCGATCAGAAACGGGCAGCGGATCGTGGCTGAACCGCTGCCGCAGGGTCCGACAACCGCCCTGACGTGTGGGTGTTCCCGGATTGCGGAGTTAGTATTCCACCCCGATCTGCGCCTTGATTCCGGACCGGAACGGATGTTTCACCAGTTCCATTTCCGTGACCAGATCGGCGATTTCAATCAGGTCGTCATGGGCGTTGCGCCCGGTCAGGACCACATGGGTCATATGTGGTTTTTCCGTAGACAGGAATTCGACCACCTCTTTGATGTCGATATAGTCGTAGCGGATCGCGATGTTGATTTCGTCCAGCAGGACCATGCTGTTGGCGGGGTCGCGGATCAGATCCTTGGCCTTTTGCCAGGCTGCCTGCGCCATTTCGGTATCGCGCGTTTTGTCCTGGGTTTCCCATGTGAACCCTTCGCCCATGGTGTGGAATTCACACAGGTCGGTAAACCGGGACAGGATCAGATCGCGTTCTCCGGTGCTCATCCCGCCCTTGATGAACTGGACGACGGCGGATTTCATGCCATGTGCGATGTGGCGAAAAATCATGCCAAAGGCGGCGGTGGATTTGCCTTTGCCCTTGCCGGTGTGAACGATGATCAGGCCCTTCTGGTCAGTCTTGGTCGCCATGATCTTATCGCGGGCGGCCTTTTTCTTGGCCATTTTCTGCGCGTGACGTTCTGTATCTTCGGTCATGTTTTTCTCCTGTGCGCTGGAGAGTTTGGCCCCAGCCTCGCACAGGTGCAAGGCGCAAAACGGCAAACGGGCGCCCGAAGACGCCCGTTCGTATGTTCTGTAAGAGAGTGATTATTCTGCGGGGACCGCGACCATGCTGCTGCGTCCAAAGTGACGGCGGTTCAGGTGGAAGACCAGCGCGACCATCGCGAACTGGAACGCCAGTGCGACAGCGACAATCACCCAGTAGGTGGTGCTGAATTTGGCGACCAGCCCCGCGGCGACCAGACCTTTGTGCAACCAGAACTGGACCATCACCGAAAGAGCAACACCGGGGCAGACCAGCGCATAGGAGCCGGCCGAGGTTTTGTCCCCCCACAGGAAGGTCGAGGCGTAGCCCTGACGCCGCAGGATGGTCAGGCCAAGCATGAGGAACAGAACCTGCACGGTCAAAAACTTGGTCAGCGTCATCAGGGTTTCTACGTTCGTGGTGTGGACCTCGAACGTGGTGTGCAGGCCGTGGCTCTGACGCAGCACCATGATGCCAAGGACGGTCATCAACGGGATGATGATCATCAGGGTCGGACCGGCCTCTTTCGCGGTGCCATAGTGGAGCATCGAGTTGAAAGCGGTGATGGCTCCAAAGATCGCATAGATTGCGGCGATCAGCCCGAAAAAGGTCGAGATGACAATGGCCGTGCCGACGGTGGCTGTGGTCACCGACATAGCCGCAGGCGCCGAGAGACCGACCGCAACCATCGCAAGGGCAAATGCAGGCAGGAGTTGGGCAAAGGAATTGTGGGTCGTTACGTCGAACAACCCGCCTTCGGAGAGGACACGTCCGAGGAAGTGACCAATCATGCGCAGCGCCCAGAGACCGGTGACAAAGAATGCGGCCATGGCGGCAGGGAACAGAACTTCGACGATCGACCACAGATTCGGCACAAACACCAGACCGACTATGAACAGCGCGTTGATCGACATCGCAACGGCCAGCGGAATCGCCAGCAACTGTGTTTCACCGTTCGAGTGGCGCAGTTTTTGATAGGCAGCGGTTTGTTTGAACGCGATGAGCTTGGCAAGATTCCAGAGCAGGTAGCGGATATTCTGAAAAACAAAGAAGGCGATTGCCAGCATTGCGATGGCGATGGCCGTCTGTTGCCACGGATTGCCCTTGGCCCAAGCGGCGGCAATGTCTTTGAAGACCGGCACCGAGGCGTTCGGGTGCGGGACCCAGAACATCAGATACATAAAGAAGGTAACAGCCAGACCGCCTGCTCCGACGGAGCCTAGGAAATAGAGCGGTGACCAGTTGTCTGCAGGTCGTTTGACGAGAGTGGGCATGGGGCTCTCCTTATATTAAGTTATCAACATGTATTCATGTATAGGAATATCCGTATATATGTCAACATTAAGATGTAATCAGAAACCTATATGGATTTCAGACGGTTGATGGTTTTTCGATAGGTGATCGAGGTCGGCCGAGTATAGCCGGGGTGCGCCGTTCGACCCGATTCCACAAAGCCCAGCCGAATAAAGGTCGCCTGATTGCTGGTCAGTTCGACCCTGACCTGGAGTTCCAGGGTATCATAGCCCAGCGCATGCGCCCGGGTTTCGGCCAGTGCAATCAGATCGCGGGCAAGTCCGGATTTTCGGTGGAGTGGCGCAACCGCCAGTTTGCCGATATAAAGTGCATCGCGTTTCGGAGTGAAAACAACGCAGGCGACCGGTGGCACACCTATGGCCCAGACCTCGGCCTCCTCGGCGGTGCGTGCCAGCGATTCGACGGTCAGATGATGCATCGACGAAGGCGGGGCGATGATACCGTCCATGTAGGCAAAACTTGCCCGAATAAGGTCGAGAACCTGAACCAGTTCGGGACTCTGTGCGGCGAGGCGGTATGGCAAAGTCAATTCCACTCTCCGTATGTGGCGGATATTCAACAGTTTTCAGGCCCGCATCATGTCGGCGCGGTTTTCCCCTTACGGGAGCAATTGCAATCGTGCAGATCCGCGGTCTCTACGGGGCATCGGGGTTCATCATGCAGTATTTCACCATTTTCGCGTTGGTTCTCTACGTCGGCGTTGCAATGCTGGCGACGGTTTAAGCGTCCAACACTCCGGCAAGCCGCGCACGGGCAGAGTTCGAGCGCGGCTGCCAAAGCCCGCGATCGATCGCTTCCTGAAGCCGTTCCGCGATTTCGCGCAGGGCAGCGGGGTTTGCGTCCTCGATAAAGGCCCGGGTGTCGTCATCCTCGAGAAAGGCGCTTTCGACCAGATCGAAATGATGGCTGCGCACCGCGCCGGTCGTGGCGGCAAAGGCGAACATATAATCAACGGTCGCGGCGATTTCGAAGGCACCTTTGTAACCGTGACGTTTGACACCTTGGATCCATTTGGGGTTCACTACGCGGCTGCGGACTACGCGGCCGATCTCGTCTTCCAGCGTGCGGATGACGGGGCGTTCGGGGCGGGAATGGTCGTTGTGGTAAATCGGGCGATCTTGCCCCTGTAGCGTGCTGATCGCCGCCGCAGCGCCGCCCTCGAACTGGTAATAGTCGTCCGAATCCAGCAGGTCGTGTTCGCGGTTGTCCTGATTTTGCACGATGGCTTCGGTCTGGGACAGGCGCTGGCGGAAGCCGTCGTGGTCGGCGGTGCCGTCGTCCTTGGCCCCATAAGTGTAACCGCCCCATTCGATATAGGCGTTGCCCAGATCGGCCTTGTCGTTCCAGATCCGTTCGTCGATCAGCGCCTGTAGGCCTGCACCATAGGCACCGGGCTTCGATCCATAAACACGGGCGGCGTTTTCACCGGCGCGGGCGCGGGCGGCGGCGGGGTTCTGGTCGTCGGATTCGTCCAGCGCCTGAACCGCACGGGCGGCGCTATCGACCAGCGCGATCAACTGTGGAAATGCATCGCGGAAAAAGCCGGAGACCCGCAGGGTCACGTCAACGCGCGGACGGCCCAGCACGCCTTCGGGCAGGATTTCAAAGCCGGTCACACGGCGATTGGCGCTGTCCCATGTAGGTTTCACGCCCATCAGCGCGAGCGCCTGCGCGATGTCGTCGCCGCCCGTCCGCATATTTGCGGTGCCCCAGGCGGTCACCAGCATCGTGCGCGGCCAGTCGCCGTGATCCTGAAGGTGTTTTTCAATCAACAGGTTGGCGGACTTCCATCCCAGCGACCAAGCGGTCGGCGTCGGAACGGCACGGCTATCGACGCTGAAAAAGTTCTTGCCCGTAGGCAGCACGTCCAGCCGGCCGCGGGTCGGCGCGCCGGACGGGCCGGGGGCGACGGCGTGGCCGTTCAAGGCAGTCAGGATTGCCGCGCCCTCATCAGGTCCGCAGGCGGCGATGATCGGGAGGATTACGGTCAGGATTTCACCTATGACCTCTGCCGATTTCGGTCCGGGGGGCGACGCTCGCGGAGTGTCCTCCGCATCGCCCCACCCACCGTCCCGCAAGAGCGTCTGGCTGAGGAGTTCGAGCCGCTCGACGGTGTCGCCGCTGGTGCGCCATGTGCTGTCATCGGTCAGGATGTCGGGGCGCGGGCCGCTCCATGGGGTGCCGAGGTCGGCGCTGAGCGGATCGAAAGCGAGCCCGAGGTCGTCTGCCAGCGCCCGCAATAGCGAGGCATTTCGCCCCTTGCCGTCACCACGCGGCACGCGCGCCAGCGCGATGGCGAGGTCCAGCGCCTGCTGGCCGGTCGGCGATTGGCCGAAAATATGCAGGCCGTCGCGGATTTGCGCCTCTTTCAACTCGCACAGATAGGCGTCGAGCTTGGCCAGATCCTGTTCCTGATCGCCGGTCATGCCCACGTCCTGCGCCAGCCCCGTCACATCGGACAGCGACAGGATTTCACGGCGCAGCGTGTCGATGCGGCGGGGGTCGACGCCTGCGGCTTCGTAATATTCGTCAACCAAGGCTTCGAGATCGCGCAGGGGGCCGTAACTCTCGGCGCGGGTCAGAGGCGGGGTCAGGTGGTCGATGATCACCGCCTGCGCACGGCGTTTGGCCTGCGTGCCTTCGCCGGGGTCATTGACGATAAAGGGATAGATATGCGGCGTCGGGCCAAAGACGGCCTCTGGCAGGCAGGTCTCTGACAGGGCGACGGATTTTCCGGGCAGCCACTCCATATTGCCATGCTTGCCCATGTGAACGATGGCATGGGCGCCCAGTGTGTGGCGCAGCCAGAAATAGAACGCCAGATAGTTGTGCGGCGGGACCAGATCGGGGGAGTGGTAGGTTTCGGTCGGGTCGATGTTATAGCCGCGTGCGGGTTGCACGCCGACGACCACATTGCCGTAGCTGTGGATCGACAGAGCAAATCCGGCGTCCGTGAGGAAGGGGTCGTCTTCGGGCGTGCCCCAGCGATCAGTGATCCGCTGTTTGACCTCCCACGGGAGGGCGTTGAACTGCGTCATGTAATCGGTCAGCGGCAGCACCTCGCCCCCGGTTCTCTGGGTGCGGTCGGTCAGCCAGTTGGTCGGGCCAGCGGTGATCCGGTCCATCAGGGCGCGGCTGTCGGGCGTTTCGGTCTGGTATCCCGCCGCAGCAAGCAACGACAACGTATGTGCGGTGCCGGCGGGGGTATCGAGGCCGACGCCGTTCGCCAGCCGGCCATCCTTGTTCGGGTAGTTCGCCAGAACAATCGCTATTTTGCGGTCGGCGGGTGCGGTTCTGCGCAGGGTGGCCCAGTTCGCGGTCAGGCGGGTGACAAAATCGATGCGGTCGCCGTTCGCCTGATAGGTGGCAATCGGACATTCTGTGGCGTCGTCGAAATAGGCCTCGCCCTTGAAACTGATGGTGCGGGACAGGATGCGGCCGTCGACCTCGGGCAGGGCGACGTTCATGGCGATGTCGCGGGCAGACAGGCCAGTCAGACCCTGCGACCATGCCTCTTCGCTGCCGCCGGACAGGACCACCTGAAACACGGGGGCGTTGTTGGCAAAGGCCGCGGCGAGCGGGTTGGCGGCGGCCTCGTCCGCATGGGGGCTGCCCACCGCAAACGAGGTGCAGTTCAGGATCACATCGGGCGGCGCAGAGGTGAACAACTGTTCCAGCGTGGCGACCGAAACCGGGTCCTTGAGCGATGCAACAAAGACCGGCAGAGGGTTCAGGCCTGTCCGCAACAGGGATCGCGTCAGCCGATTGATCGGGTTCAGCCCGGCACCCTGTACCAAGGCGCGGTAAAAGATGATCGGAACCACCGGCGCCTCCGGTGTCCACATTTCTTTCACATCGGTAAGATTCGATGTGGCAAGGCTCGGCCAATAGATGCCCGCTCTGAGCAGGGGAGAGGCCTGCGCAGGGCGATCGCCACCGTCAATCAGCGATTTTGCATAGGCCAGAAACCCGGCGGCATTCGCGGGACCGCCTTCGACCAGATAGCTCCAGAGGGCATCGTAGTCCGCGCCGCGCACAGTGGACAGTTCGCGCAGTTCGGCGTCCGGTTTGTCATCGCCGGGCAGGGCGGCAAAGGGGACACCCGCTTCGTGCAGACGCGCCGCATACTGTTCCAGCCCGTATTTCCAATAACCCGCACCGCCCAGAACCCGCGCAACGACGATCCGCGATTTCGTGGCGCAACTGTCCAGATGCAGGTCCACGGACAAGGGGTGCATCAGGTTCATCAGGGAGGCCAGCCGCAGGGTCGGCGGTTCGGTCATTTCGCTGCGGGCCTGTGACAGAGCCGCCAGTTCCGTGTCCGCGGCAGAGATCACCACGACGTCCGCCGGGCTCTGCCCGAGGTCCACGGGTTCCTGATCGTCGATGTTTCCGGGGGTAGCGGCTAGCAGGTGCATTGTATCGGCCTTATATTTCAGGCATCAGCGCGGCAAAGGAGCCACATCATGGATTACAGCAAATCGGGCAACGCAAAGGGGCCAAAGGGTCACCCGCGCCACAACGAACATAACGCCAAGGGAACAAACAAGAACCCGTTTGGCGGCAAGGACGACAAGGCTGCGCTGCTCGCCCGGATGAAAAAGGCCGCAGAGGCCAAAAAGGAAGAGTGATCTCACAGGGCCTTTTCCATGAAGATGGAAGAGGCCAGATCCGGATAGTCCCCGAACGGGCCGCGTCGCGTGAACCCGAGGCGGTCGTAGAGCGCGACTGCCTCGACCAGCGGGACGCCCGTTTCCAGCCGCAACAGCGGCAACCCTTCGGCGCGTGCCTCGTCCTCGATCTGTCGCAGGAGCGCCGAGGCCACCCCCTTGCCGCGAGCGGCAGGGGAGGTGAACATCGATTTTACCTCGCCATAGCCGTCCTTGATCGACAGCGCGCCGGTGCCCAGAATGGTATCGCCGATCCGGGCCGTAAAGAACCGGATCGTGTCAACGCAGAGACCGTCGATATCGAGGCCAAAGTTCTCTTCGGGCGGAAAATGCGTATCCAGATAGGCATGCGACTGCCGGAGCAGGTCGCTGGCCTGTGGATGTTTGGGGCTATTCCGCTCGACGATGATCATGCAGTCAGCGCCTGTTCGATGGCAGTGCGGTCCAGACCGGCCTCGCCGATGACCACCAGACGGGTTTCGCGGTCGCCACGGAATGGCTGGTCAAAGTAGGTTTCGATCCGCGGGCCAACAGCTTGGAGCGTCAGGCGCATGGGTTTGCCGGAAACGGCAACAAAGCCCTTGAGGCGCAGGATATCGTGGGCCTTGATGATCTCGACAACCTTGGCCGAAAACGCCTTGGGGTCGGCAATCTCGCCCAGCGTCACGACAAAGGACTCGAATTCGTCATGGCCATGGTCGTGGTGATGGTGGTCATGATCGTGGTCATCGTCATGATCGTCGTGGTGGTGATGGTGATGCACCTCGTGACGGGCCTCTAGGTCGTTCTCCGCCCCGATCCCCTGACCCAGCAGCACATCGACGGGCAGAGCGCCCATCGTCGCCTTGACCACCTGAACGCCATCGCGGCTCTCGGATTTCAGTTGCGCGGTCAGCGCCTCGACTTCATCGGCGGACAAAAGGTCGGTTTTGTTGACGACGATCATGTCGGCGCAGGCGATCTGGTCTTCGAACAGTTCGGACAGCGGGGTTTCATGGTCGAGGTTCTCGTCCAGTTTGCGCTGGGCATCGACAGCCTCGACGCTGTGGGCGAAACGGCCCTCGGTGACGGCCTTGCCGTCCACCACGGTCACAACACCGTCCACGGTGACCTTGGTCGAAATGCCCGGCCAGTTGAACGCACGGACGAGCGGTTGCGGCAGCGCAAGGCCCGAGGTTTCAATCACGATGTGATCGGGTTTGTCGTCGCGGTTCAGCAGCTTTTCCATCGTCGGGATGAAATCGTCGGCCACGGTGCAGCAGATGCAGCCGTTCGACAGTTCCATGATGTCGTCTTCGGTGCAGACCTCATCGCCGCAGCCCTTGAGGATGTCTCCATCTACGCCAAGGTCGCCGAATTCGTTGATGATCAGGGCGATCCGCTTGCCCTTGGCATTTTGCAGCAGGTGACGGATCAGGGTGGTCTTACCGGCACCGAGGAAACCGGTGACAACGGTGGCGGGAATCTTGGCAGGCATGGCGGGCTCCGATATGGGTCGCATATGTTTGGCCCAATCGGGCCGGAAAGGAAAGACGATGGCGGATCGTATCACCATCTGCGAAAGCTGCCGTTCGGACGGTCCCGCACAGGGGGCTGCGCTGGCAGAACGGCTGCGCGGTATGGTCGAGGCTGAGGTGGCGACGACAGACTGTATGATCGTCTGCGGCAAGCCGGTCACGGTGTCGTTCCGTGCGGCAGGCAAGGCCGCCTATCTGTTTTCCGGCGTCGATCCCGACACACAGGCCCAAGAGATCGCCGAGTTCGCCCGACTGTATGCAGCGGCCGATGATGGTATCGTCCATGACGTCCGGTCCATCGGCCAACTGCGGTTTTGTTTGCTGGGACGAATCCCGGCCTAGTCGCGTGACCAGACCCAGCCGGCGACCAGACCCAGAAGGGTCCAAACCGGAGCCGCAACGCCGAGGCTGCGAACCGCGAACAGAGCGCCGAGTTCCGGCGGTGCCTCGCCATAGTAGGTGTCCAGATGCGGCGCGCCGACCAGATGCGGTGCGAGTATCAGGATGAGCGCCAAGGCGTAGTGGACGTTCATCCGCCCAAAGGCCAATAGCGCCAGCCCGGTTCCGGTCGCGCCAATCGTCGCCATCCACCAGATTTGACGGATATCGAGGTCAGCCGACATCGTGCCGGGTAGTTCGGGCGGCAAACCGAACGACGGCGCGAGGTTGACAGCCAGAAAGGCGCAAAGCCCCCAGACTGCGCCGGTTCGGGCCGTGATCCGCGCCCCGAATTTCGAGGCCAGCGCCATCAGTGCCACAACGACAAAGGCAAAGCCGGTATAGGTGACCAGATTGCTGGCAAAGGTCGTGAAATGGCGTGGCATTTCCGTCCAGATGGCTGGATGTCCCGCAGGCGACATGGGTCCGGACTCACCAAAGTGAACCCGATCCCCGAATTCATAGAGTTCGCCCTCCATCAACAGCGGAGTGACGAAAACAAGTTGCAACAGGGCCGCGAGGGCCCCCGCGGCCAAACCGGCGAACAACGCGCCGGTAAAAAGTTTTTTCAGCATTGGACTGTTCGGTCTGCTTTAGTGGCAGGGAAAGCCGATTGCGTGACGGGAATCATGGGTCAGATCGTGCGCAGTGGCAGAGTGGCTCATGCCGGCAACGAAAATCAGGCTCAGGCCGATCAGAGCCGCAGCGGCGATCGACAGGATTTCGGTATTGGCGCGTGCAATCGCGAAGGTCTTGGTCATCTTTATCTCCTTTTCCGTCACACCCGACGGAGGTTGAACGTTTTGCAAGGTCGGTCTCCTGGCTCGCGGGTCGCTGCGTGGCCCTGCCTTCCCGGTGTCCCAGTGGCGTTTTGGGCACGCTCGCCGCATACAGTCGCGGGGGCGGCTGCGGAATTGGCCCTCCGAATAGGATCTGGCCTTACCGCATTCCCGGTTATCCTCGGACGCTTTGCATCCATCGTGAGGCACCGTGCGGTCCCTTTGTGCGCTGCAACGGCCGGTCGGTCAAGGTGGATTCGCGACCTGTCATGGGGTGCCACCGTCGCAAATCGGCTCTGCCTGCGGCAGAACCGAGCCTCCGGCGGAGGTATTTGGGGGAAAGATGAAAGCGCGGCGGCGATATATTGTGGATAACCCGCCGATGGGGGCCATATTCGGGGCGGTTTCGTTGACTCGGCCGGCTCGGGGCCGGACAATCAAGTCCCAACAAGAATCGAGCAGGAGGCCAGACAGTGCGCTTTAACAAATTGCGACTGAACGGTTTCAAGAGCTTCGTCGATCCGACGGAGTTGGTTATTTCCGAAGGCCTGACAGGTGTTGTCGGACCCAACGGGTGCGGGAAGTCCAATCTGCTCGAGGCGCTGCGCTGGGTGATGGGGGAAAACCGTCCGACGGCGATGCGCGGCGGCGGGATGGAAGACGTGATTTTTGCCGGGGCGGCGACCCGCCCGGCCCGCAACTACGCCGAAGTGGCGCTGGTCATCGATAACTCGGAGCGGTTGGCGCCGGCGGCCTTTAACGATCTGGACCAGTTGGAGATTGTCCGCCGGATCACGCGTGACATTGGCAGCGCCTACAAGGTGGGGACCAAGGATGTCCGCGCGCGCGATGTGCAAATGCTGTTTGCGGACGCGTCGACCGGGGCGCATTCGCCTGCCTTGGTGCGTCAGGGGCAAATTTCCGAGCTGATCAATGCCAAGCCCAAGGCGAGGCGGCGTATTCTGGAAGAAGCAGCCGGTATTTCCGGGCTCTATCAGCGGCGGCATGAAGCCGAGCTGAAGCTCAAGGCGGCCGAACAGAACCTAGAGCGGGTCGATGATGTGATCGAGCAGCTGGCCAACCAGTTGCAACAACTGGCCCGGCAGGCGCGACAGGCCGCGCGATACCGCGAGATCGGAGACAATCTGCGCAAGTCGGAAGGCATGTTGCTCTACCGTCGTTGGAAAGAGGCGGAAGAGGCGCGGTTGGGCGCTGTGGCGACGCTGCGCGAGCGGACGGTAGCCGCATCGCAAGCAGAATCCGCGGCCCGGGAGGCCGAACGGATGCGCGTAGAGCGTGAAGCGGGTTTGCCCAAGCTGCGCGAGGAGGAGGCGATTGCGGGGGCTGTGCTGCAGCGGCTGACGGTGCAAAGAGATGCGCTGAAAGAGGAAGAAATGCGGGCTCTGGAACGGATCCAGACGCTGAAGAACCGGATTGATCAGCTCGCGCGGGATATCGAGCGCGAGGGCGGGCTGAACCGTGACGCGGTGGAAATGATCGAGCGGCTGGAGTGGGAAGGCCGGGAGATTGCCAAGGCAAGTCAAGGGCATGACAAGCGTCTGGATGACGCGCAGACGGCTGCGCGTGAGGCCGCGTCGATTTTGCAGGACCGTGAAACCGAGTTGTCGGAGCAGACCGAGGATGTGGCCCGGTTGGCGGCGCGGCACCAGTCGGCGCAGCGTCTGATCGACGATTTGCGCCGCGCGTTGGTCAAGGCCGAGGGCGATGCGGAGCGTGCCAAGAGCGCCGTCGCAGAGGCCGAAGACGCGCTGACCACTGCGCAAGAGCGGTTCGAGGCTGCCCGAGACTCCGAGGAGATTGCCCGCGACACGGCCGAGCGTGCCGAGGAGACCCTGATCGAGGCAGAGGCCGCCCGCGCGGATATCCAGCAGCAAGAGGCCGATGCGCGGGCTGTGAGGTCCGCCGCCGAGGGCGAGGTCAGTGCCCTGCGGGCCGAGGTTGCCGCGCTGAGCAAGCTGGTGGATCGTGACAGCCGCGAGGGCGGGCAGGTTCTGGACCTGTTGTCTGTGCAGTCGGGATACGAAAAAGCCCTGGGGGCTGCGCTGGCCGATGATCTGCGCGCACCGGTTATCGGGGCCGAGGGTCAGACGGGCTGGGCCGAGTTGCCAACCTATCCGCAAGACCAACGCCTGCCCGAGGGGGTGACATCTCTGGCGCAAGTCGTTGATGTGCCGTCTGTTTTGCGTCGGCGTATTGCGCAGGTCGGCTTGGTCGAGGCTGCGGATGGCCCGCGTTTGCAGGGCCATTTGTTGCCGGGTCAGCGGCTGGTGAGTGTGGCTGGAGATCTGTGGCGCTGGGATGGCTATCGCGCCGGGGCAGAGGATGCGCCGTCAGCGGCGGCCCTGCGTTTGCAACAGATCAACAGGTTGCGGTCCCTGCGCAAAGATCTGGAGCAGGCCGAGGATCGTGCCAGCGCTGCGCGGGATACGCATGACATTTTGAATCGGCGGCTCGAGGATTTGACTCGGGCCGACCAGATGGCGCGGATGGCCCGGCGGACGGCGGACCAGCATGTTGCCGACGCCGCCCGCGCCCTGTCCCGTGCCGAGGCGGATCGGAATCTTGCCCATGGCAAGCGGGAGACGTCGATCCTCGCGCTGCGGCGTCATGAGGAAGAGGCACTGAACACGCGACGGTCCGTGGCAGAGGCAGAGGCCAGCCTGCGCGGTCTGGCGAACCTCGAAGATGCGCGGGAGGGCGTCGAGGATATCAAGATGCGGGTTGAAGCCGCCCGTATGATGATGATGACCAAGCGGTCCCACTTTGATGAAATCCGGCGTGAAGGGGATGCCCGACTCAAGCGTAGTCAGGAAATCACCAAGGAAGTCAGCGGTTGGCGGCACCGATTGGATACCGCCGCCAAACGGACCACCGAATTGGAAGAGCGCAAGGAGCAGTCGGAAGAGGACCTCTTTGAGGCGATGACAGTGCCCGAAGAGATTGCTGCCAAGCGTGAAGAACTGACCGAAGCGATCGAGACCGCCGAAGACCGGCGGCGTTCGGCGGCAGACGCCTTGGCCGAGGCGGAAACCGCCCTGCGCGAAGTCCAGTTGGCTGAGCGGGACAAGGAACGGCTCGCCTCGGAGGCGCGGGAGGCACGCGCCCGAGCAGAGGCCCGCAACGAGGCCGCGCGCGAAACCGTTGCGGCCGCGGCAGAGCGCATTCGAGAAACGCTAGAGACGACGCCGGACCAGTTGCTGGCGACTCTGGGGGTGCTTCCAGAGGATATGCCGCCCTCGGACGAGATTGAAAATCAGGTGAACATGTACAAACGCCAGCGTGATGCGCTGGGCGCGGTGAACCTGAGAGCCGAAGAGGACGCTGTTGCTGTCCAGAAGGAATTCGACACGCTGACCGGCGAAAAGGCCGACCTCGAGGATGCGATCAAGGCCCTGCGTCAGGGGATTTACGGGCTGAACCGCGAGGGGCGGGAACGGCTGTTGACCGCCTTTGAACAGGTGAACGAGAATTTCGGCCTTTTGTTCACGCATCTCTTTGGGGGCGGTGAAGCCAAGCTGGTTCTGGTCGAATCCGATGATCCGCTAGAGGCTGGCCTCGAAATCCTGTGTCAGCCGCCGGGCAAAAAGCTGTCCACCCTCTCTCTGCTGTCGGGCGGGGAACAGACTTTGACCGCGCTGGCGTTGATCTTTGGCGTGTTCTTGGCCAATCCTGCCCCGATTTGTGTGCTGGACGAGGTGGACGCGCCGCTGGACGATGCGAACGTCACGCGGTTTTGCGATTTGCTGGACGAAATGACCCGGCGGACCGATACACGGTTTTTGATCATCACCCACCATGCGGTCACGATGGCACGAATGGACCGGCTGTTTGGCGTGACGATGGCCGAACAGGGCGTCAGTCAGCTGGTGTCGGTCGATCTGAAAAAGGCAGAGGCTATGGTTGCCTGAGGTTGGCAACCTTGGCCGGCAGGTTTAGGTCTACCTCTATCAGCAGGTCACGCTTGCGGCAGGACTGTTCCCATTTTGCATTATTCATCATGACAGCATCGTAGAATGCATTAATTTGATCTGCTGTGGCGTGCGCCAAAAAATCGGCCATTGCCGGTGCGCCGCCGTACGACCCGCTCTTGAGCCGCCTTGGCAGGGCGTTGATCCACGCGGTTTTGTTCTGCGCGTGAAAGTGCAGCAGCCGCAAATCGTCATTGAAGGGATAGCCTGTTGACGGGCGCCCCTTGAGCCGCGCGGTATGGATTTTCGGTCGCAGTCCCTCGACCCCGGATCGGTAGAATGCCTTGCCTGCAGCATGGCTCAGGCTGCCGCGCTCCATCAGGGGGCTATAGTCGCCGAACAGACGGTCGAACAACAGGGGAACCGTCGCGGGGCGAATGGGGGCGCGAAACAGGCCCGGCGCAAAGGGAAAGTCGGTGACGGGGGCGTACAGCGCCTCCCACGGGCGCATGCGCACAATCGGATCGTCGGCGTCTATCTGGTCCAACGCAGCGCCGACATGGGTCACCGGATGGATAAACTCGTCAATGTCGATATGCGCCACCCACGGCAGCAGGCCGGATTTGTAGACGCGCCGGATATTTGCGGACTGGCGGCCCTCGATCCGTGGCGGGCGTTTGCCGCCGTTGTCTACCCAATAGTCGGCGTCACAGCGCACCGCTGTCACCCCCAAAACGGATGATATCGCCGGTATCGCCGGGTCGTCCGGGTCATCGAAGTGCAGCCAGATCTGCGACGCGCCCAACGACAGGTGATGCGCGACAAAGGCCTCTACCTCGATCAGCGGTGCCTTGACCGTTGTACAGATGCCCCATTCGGCCATATTACAGGCGTCCTAGCAGGTCCTGCGTCGGCCATGCATCGGCGGGCAACCCCAGCCGCTGCTGTTCCGCCTGAACGGCCTCGCGGGTTTTTTCGCCCAAAATGCCGTCAGCGCCGCCAACATCGTAGCCGCGTTGCTCCAGTTTGCGCTGAAGCGACTGTAGCTCCTCGCCGCTGAGGCCCGGTTCTGGCGTGCCAGCGGTATAGACAGGCGCGCCCATCAGTCGGGTGCCAAAGTAGGCCGCGGTGGTCACATAGACCATCGACTGGTTCCATTCGAAATAAACGTGGAAGTTGGGATAGGCGAGAAAGGCCGGCCCATTACGACCCATCGGCAGCAGAACAGAGGCAGGTAAATTGGCGATCTGCCCAGACTTGGGCGCTATCCCGAGCTGTTGCCATTCGCCGCCGCGCAGCGTGTGATTCAGGCCGGTTTTCGACCAGTCCAGATCCGACGGTACGGTGATTTCCTGCAACCATGGCTCGTTCGGGCGCCACCCGAGCGAGGATAGCATCGCCGCGCCCGACAGCAGCGCATCTGCCGACGACCGTTTCAGATCGACGTGACCATCGCCATCGCCGTCCCTACCGTTCTCCAGAATATCGGCAGGAAGCATCTGGACCTGACCGATTTCCCCTGCCCAGGCGCCTGTCGTTGTCTGGGGGTCGAAATCACCGCGCGCGAACAGATCAATGGCGGCAAAAATCTGCGGGCGGAACAGTTCGGGGCGGCGACAATCATGGGCCAGCGTCACCAAGGCGTTTCGGGTGTTGAAATTGCCCTGAACCTGACCAAAGTCGGTCTCAAACGCCCAGAACGCCAAAAGAACGCCGCTGGGAATGCCATAGTCTCGCTGAATGCGGTCGAACACTTCGGCGTAGCGTTGACCATAGATGGCCCCGTTGTCGACCCGGTTCTGGGAAATCAGGCTGCGGGAAAACTCGATAAAATCCTTTTGGAATACGCCCTGCCGTCGATCCGCTCGCAGGACGTCCGGGTCTTGGGCGACGCCAGTGAAAAACGCGCTGACGGTGGCGGGGTTGCGACCTGTGGCGACAGCCTCTGCCGCTAGGTCGTCGACGAAACTCGCAAACGATCCGCCGCAGGTCTGTGCAGTGGCAACACCGCCCATCAAAAGGGTCGCAAGGGTCAAGGCAATACGCATAACGGCTCCGATAGGTTTTCGGCTACGTTAGCAGTCTGACCGCCGGGGTCAAAGGCACAGTACAGTCAGCAGCAAGACCCCGCCCAAGGCTATGGCCCATGCCTTCCACAATTCACGGATTGATTGGTCGATGTCATCGGCATTGGCTTCGCGCCGACCAGTGGCGTTGACCCAAGGGAACTCTGTCCATTCACCGTGATAGGCCCGTGGCCCGGAGAGCGCGACGCCCAAACCCCGCGACAGCGCAGACTCTGGCCATCCTGCGTTCGGGCTACGGTGCAAATTCGCATCCTTACTGATCGGTACGAATTTCCATAGGTTGGGTTTTGTTGCGACAAACAGCAGGGCGGTCAGGCGTGCCGGGATCAGGTTCAACAGGTCATCAAACCGCGCCGCAGCCCAGCCAAACTGTTCATGTCGGGGCGTGCGATAGCCGATCATACTGTCTGCGGTGTTGGTGATTTTGTACACCAGCAGCCCCGGCACGCCAGCCACGACAAACCAGAACAGCGGGGCAATGATCCCGTCGCTGAAATTTTCCGCCGCGCTCTCAATCGCTGCGCGGGAAACGGCGGCCTGATCCATGTCCGCGGTATCGCGCCCGACAATCATCGCCACGGCCTGTTTCCCTGCGTCAAGCGAGTGCCGCAATCCTGTGGCCACGGCGCGGACGTGATCCACCAGCGATTTTTGCGCCAAAAGGATGGCACCGCCGATGACGTCGGCCCAGATGCCGGGCAGGGCCTGAATCGCGCCGCCCAAGGCCATCGCACCCGCGACCAGCAGGGCCATCACCGCGATGCCCCGGTCCCATGGGTTGTTGCCACAGTTAAACCGACGATCCGCCCAGCCGATTAACCGCCCCATCAGAACCGCCGGATGGGGTTGGCGATCCCAGAGCCATTTCGGCTCTCCGAAAATTGCGTCGAGGATCATCGCCAAAAGGACAGTCACAGCGCAGCCTCGAGTTGTGACCAACGGTCGGGCGCGGGCAGACCGAGGCGGAGCCATGTTGTCGAATAGGGAAAAATGCGCGACCAGACATGACCGCGCGCCAGACGGTCCTGCCATGCGGCGGCGTCGTCCACCTGATAGAGCCGGAACAGCGTGGTGCCGCCAACCACGGTGGCCCCTCGTGCGGTCATCAGGGCGTCCAGTCGTGCTGCATCCTGCGCGAGCCTGATGCGGGTTTGGGCAGCCCAAGCGTGATCTAGTAAAGCGCGCGCGCCGATTTCCAGCGCGGGTCCATTCACCGACCACGGTTCCTGCAGTCTGGCAATCCGGGCCAAAAGGTCCGGTTTGCCGATCACAAAGCCGAGCCGCAGTCCTGCCAGCCCCCAGAACTTGCCAAAGCTCTTGAGCACCAGAACACCGTCATGGACGGCCCGTCCCAGATGGCTCGCCTCTGGCGTCACCTCGCCAAAACTTTCGTCGATGATGGTCAGGGGGCGAGGTTCAAAGATCTCTGGACCCCAGAGCCGACCATCAGGATTGTTGGGATGGACATAGACGTGAACAGCGCCCTCGCTGGTCAGGCTATAGCCCGCCATGTCAAATGCCGCAGCGTGTTCATTGTACGTTGGTTGTGGGATGTACGCGGTTTTATGTGTGGTCAATTGAGGCATGCGCGCGATCAGGGCACTGGCTCCATTGGCCAGCAGAATGTCCAGTTCCTGCGGCACCTGCCAAAATGATCTGGCGGCTGCCTTTAGCCGGTTAACGGCGCCGGTATCCGGCAGGCTGGTCCACGCGCGGTCTGAAATCGTGCCAACGGGATAGGGGACCGGGTTGATCCCCGTTGACAGATCGAGCCAATCGGCACGTTCCCCGCCCCAATGCGCCACAGCGGCATCTACGCCGCCGCCATGATCGCGTGCCATCAGTCGCTCTCCGGCAGGGGGACTTGGCGGGAAACAAAGTGACCTTTGACCCCGACAGGCCATTGCCGAAACGGAACCTGCCCGGTCTCGCTGGCGCTATGCATCGCGGCATAGTCTACGATCGCCTGCGCGGCCTCTGCGGTCGGTTCGAATTTCCCCAAAGAGTAGCCGATTTTGCCCTTGGCCTGCACGATGATGTTGCAGGCTCTTTCGCAGCCCATGGTGCAAGAGACGCGGCGGGTGTGGACCGGCTGCCCCTCGGCGGCGGCCTCGATCAACGCGGCCAGCGCGGCGCCATCCGTGGTCTCGGTGCCCTTTTCGCTCCAACCTTCGGTTTTGCACGTGTCGCAGATAGTGATCCAGCTGGTCATGAGTCCCTTCCTTGTTGCAGCGCTTGAACCTGATCTTGCGCCGCGAAACAAGGGTAGGGCGACCAAATGCCCCGCACCGTCCTGCAAACGACACCCTGTCGGTTATCCGCGTCCATGCGGCGCGTGCCAGTCGAGCATAGGCCCCGTCGGAATGATCCGGTGCGGGTTAATCGTATCGTGGCTATAGTGGTAGTGGTGCGTGATATGGTCGAAATGGGTGGTCTCGGCCACGCCCGGCATCTGGTACAATTCGCGCGTATAGGCCCAGAGGTTCGGGTATTCGGCCAGTTTCCGACGGTTGCATTTGAAATGCCCGTGATACACCAGATCGAACCGCACAAGCGTGGTCCAGAGCCGCCAATCGGCCTCGGTCACTTGGTCACCCGTCAAATAGCGGCTCTGCGCCAGTATCCCTTCTATCCAGTCGAGACCGTCGAACAGGGCCGTGACCGCGGTATCATAGGCCTTTTGGGAGGTGGCAAACCCGGATTTGTAAACGCCGTTGTTCACCACGTCGTAGATTCGGTCGTTCAGCGCATCGATGTCCCCACGCAGGTGCTGCGGATAATAGTCGTCGTGATTGCCTGTCAGGTCGCTAAAGGCGCTGTTGAACATGCGAATGATCTCGCTGCTCTCATTGGAGACGATCGTATTTGTCCGCGTGTCCCACAGGATCGGCACGGTGACCCGCCCTGACACATCCGGCGCGGCACGCGTGTAAATGTCGCGCAAATAGGGCAACCCGAACAGCCTGTCGCCCGTTGCCCCGTCAAAATCAGAGCCAAAGGTCCAACCTTCGGACAGCATATGCGGATGTACGACTGACAGGCCGATATGATCGGTTAATCCTTTGATCTGACGAAATATCAGGGTGCGATGGGCCCAAGGGCAGGCATAGGACACATAGAGGTGATACCGCCCGGACTCGGCCTTGTAGCCGGCAACGCCGCTTGGACCTGCCGCGCCGTCCGGGGTGACCCAGTTGCGAAATGCGGCCGTGGTACGCACGAATGTGCCGCCTGACGATTTGGTATCATACCATTGGTCGACCCATTGGCCGTCCTGCAAATAGCCCATCTTCGTTCCTTTCGTTTGGTCAAACGTAGGCCGATCCCCCAAAATCGCCAACGCCGTTGTCGCGCAGGCCGCTTGCGTCAATGCACAGGTCGCATTTGGCCCGCTGTGCGACGTTTCATCGTTTGCCCCTTTGCCGCTGTCCGGATAGACAGGCCCGTGACGAAGCCAATTCGGCCAGAGAGGTGGTGGCGCCGCGGTTGACCCAAACGGGGGCCAAGGGTCACGTCGTCGATCCCCCGCAGATACTGCGGGTCTCTGGCCATGATGAAACGGAGGCCAGAGATGAAGACCGGCGTAATGATCTGCGGACATGGATCGCGCAGCCAATCGGCAGTGGATGAATTCAAGGTTCTGGCCGAGAAACTGCCAGCCTATTTGCCCTCGGACTGGATGGTTGATTACGGCTATCTCGAGTTTGCAAATCCGGTCATCCGCGTTGGTCTCGATGCTCTGCGCGACGCGGGTTGCGATCGCATCCTGGCTGTGCCGGGCATGCTCTTTGCGGCGATGCACGCCAAGAATGACATTCCCACGGTGCTCAATACCTACGCGGCGGAACACGGTATCGACGTGCGCTACGGTCGTGAGCTGGGTGTCGACCCGAAAATGATCGCCGCCTCTGCCGACCGCATCACGCAGGCGGTCGCGCAGGCGAATGCCGATCACGGCGAGGTGCCCCTGCACGAAACCTGTCTGGTCGTCATCGGACGCGGCGCTTCTGATCCGGACGCCAACGGCAATGTCTCCAAGGTCGCCCGCATGCTGTGGGAGGGGCTGGGATTTGGTTGGTGCGAGGTCGGCTATTCCGGCGTCACTTTCCCGCTGGTAGAGCCATGCCTGCAGCATGTCGCTCGTCTACCGTATAAACGCGTCGTGGTTTTCCCCTACTTCCTGTTCTCGGGCATCCTGATCGACCGGATTTACGGGTTCACCGATCAGGTGGCCGCCGAATACCCCCATCTGCAGTTTGTTAAGGCTGGCTATCTGGGCGATCATCCCAAGGTCTTGGAAACCTTTGCAGAACGGATCACAGAACAGGTAGGAGAGGTCCCACCCCCCAACTGTGCGACCTGTAAATATCGCACCCAGATCCTCGGGTTCGAGGCAGAAGTCGGCGCCCCGCAAGAGAGCCATCACCACCATGTCGAAGGCCAAGGTGCCAGCGCGCCGGGATCGAACGTCGCCGATTGCACGCTCTGCGATACATTCTGTACCGGACTTTGCCGCTTGACGGCCCAGTCCCATTCCCAGCCGCATGGCCATGCCAGCCATGTCCCCTCGGGGGATTGGCACGACCACGGCGATGGCAACATCCATTTCCATGCTCATACCCATGGTCACCACCATCATCACGGGCATGATCACGATCATCACCACCACGCGCCCTATCCGCACGCCGACCATCCTTTGGGCCCCAAGAGCGCACTGAAAACCAAAAAGCCCTGAGCTTTCATCTTTCCCGAAATACCTCCGCCGGAGGCATCGGGCTTTGGAACAAAGCCCGACGAAAGGCCCGCGATGCGTCCTTATGAAAAAGACCCCAAGGCGATCTACGCCGAGAGCTTTGCAACAGTCCGGAGCGAAGCACGTCTGGATCGATTTCCTGTCGATCTTCAGCCGTTGATCACCCGGCTTATCCATGCCTGCGGCATGGTCGAGGTTGCGGATCGCTTGGCATATAGCCCGACAGCCTTTCAGGCTGGACGAGAGGCGCTCTTGGCGGGGCGGCCTGTGCTATGTGACTGCGAAATGGTTGGAGCGGGCATTATTCGACGTTACTTACCAAATGGTAACGAAATAAAAGTGACGCTGAATGACCCGCGTACACCGGGCTTGGCTGCCGAGATCGGCAATACGCGTAGCGCGGCGGCTGTCCGGCTTTGGGAGGACCACATCGACGGAGCGGTTGTGGCAATCGGCAACGCACCCACGGCGCTGTTCCATTTGCTCGAACTGCTGGATCAGGGGTTTCCCAAACCGGCGATCATTCTGGGCTTTCCTGTTGGCTTCGTCGGTGCCGCTGAATCCAAGGCCGAACTGGCCGCGAACCCGCGTGGAGTGGATTTTGTCGCGCTTCGCGGGCGCAAGGGTGGATCGGCCATGGCCTCTGCTGCGGTCAACGCGTTGGCCGCTGGTCTGCCAGAGGTGATGTGATGGTCCAATGGCTTGATATCGTTGGAATTGGTGAAGAGGGTCTGGACGGACTCTTGCCCTCGACCCGGGCCATCGTGCAGCAGGCCGAGGTGATCATTGGCGGTGATCGCCATCATGCGCTGTCCGCTGATGTCACCGCCAAGCGGATTTCGTGGCCTTCGCCGTTTGATGCCTTGATCGACCAGTTGTTGTCCCTGCGGGGCCAGCGTGTCGTCGTCCTGGCTACCGGCGATCCGCTCTGGTATTCCGTGGGCGCGCGGATCGGTCGTGCGCTGCCTGCACCCGAGGTCCGGTTCCATCCGCAGCTTTCTGCGTTTCAACACATCGCCTGCCGGATGGGTTGGAGCCTTGCCGACCTCGAAACCCTGACGGTCCATGGTCGCCCGGTCGAGCAGATGATCCCGTTCATCCGGCCACAGGCAAAACTCCTATTACTTACTACCGGGTCAGAAACGCCCGGGCAGGTCGCCAAGCTGCTAACTGACCGTGGATATGGGGCGTCGAACATGACGGTCTTTGCATCCTTGGGCAGTGCGGCCGAGGCGCGCTTTGACGGGGTAGCCGAGACGTGGACCCAAGCGGTTCCGGCATTCAACACAATGGCCGTCGACTGTGTCGCCGGACCAGATGCGCAAATCCTGCCGCTGACGGGGTTGCCTGACGGGTGTTTTGTGTCTGACGGGACGATGACGAAACAGGAGGTGCGGTCGATCACCCTCGCTCGGTTAATGCCGATGCGCGGCGCGATGCTCTGGGACGTGGGCTGCGGGAGCGGGTCTGTCGCGATCGAGTGGATGCGTGGCGCGCGCGATGCGTTGGCAATTGGCATCGAAACCCGGGCTGATCGCATTGCACTCGCGGCGCAGAATGCTCTGGCCCTCGGCGCCCCGAAACTGAGGCTGATCGAAGGTCGGGCGCCGGACGCGCTGTCGGGTCTACCGGCCCCGGATGCGGTGTTTGTCGGCGGTGGTTTGACCGAGGCGGTTTTCGATTTCTGCTGGCAGGCCCTGCTGCCCTATGGCCGGTTCGTTGCCAATGCGGTGACGCTGGAAGGCGAGGCCTGTTTGCGCGATCTCCAAGCGAAACATGGCGGTGATCTGACGCGTATCAGTGTCGAACGGGCCGCCCCCGTCGGGCGGCTGAGGGGTTGGCGTCCCGCGATGTCGGTGACGCAATGGAGTCTGGTCAAACGATGAAAGCGGGTTTTTGCCAAACCCGCTGCCTCCGGCGGAGGTATTTGGGGAAAGATGAAAGGGCGGGCGCATGAACGGGACCCTGTACGGTGTGGGGCTTGGGCCGGGCGCGCCCGACCTGATCACACTTCGGGCGGCGCGGTTGATCGCCGGGGCCGAAGTGATTGCCTATCCGGCATTGGTCGGAGGAGAGAGTTTTGCGCGGTCGATTGCGGCTGAGTTGATTTCGCCCACCGCCACCGAAATCGTGATGACGGTGCCGATGACCACAGATCGCGCCCCGGCGCAGGCTGCCTATGATGAAGGGGCCGGCAAGATTGCGGCGGCCCTTGAGCGCGGTCGGAATGTGATTGTTCTGTGCGAAGGCGACCCGTTTTTCTATGGGTCGTTCATGTATCTCTACGCGCGGTTGTCCGAGCGATTCGAGTGCGAAGTTGTGCCGGGAGTGACCTCGATTACCGCCTGTGCCTCGGTGGCAGGGCGTCCGCTGGTGGCCCGTAATGAACGGCTGACGGTATTGCCGGGTCCGTTGCCCGAGGCGGAGCTGCGGCGGCGTATCGAAGGTGCCGAAAGTGTGGCAATTATGAAAGTCGGCCGCCATTTGGCAAAAATTCGTATGGTGATTGAAGATTTGGGTCTGCTACACCACGCAACCTATATCGAACGCGCGACGCTGCCGACCCAGGTGGTTCTGCCCCTGTCCGCGGCGCCGGAGTCGGCACCCTACTTTTCAATGATACTTCTGACCAAAGGAGCCGATCCGTGGCTGTAAAACCTGTTGTAATGGCGTTGTCGCGCTCTGGTGAGGCGGTTGCGCATCGCATTGCGGATGCTCTTGGCTGCGATGTGCATGGTCGCGAGGGCCGCGTCGATCGGGCGGATGCGTTCTTTGGGAATGCCTTGGATCATGCGCGGGATATGTTTGCCGCAGGAGTTCCGGTCATCGGCGTTTGCGCCTCTGGGATTTTGATCCGGGCTGTCGCACCGCTGTTGTCGGACAAGCGCGCCGAGCCGCCGGTGTTGTCGGTGAGCGATGACGGGTCGGTGGTCATCCCTCTGCTGGGCGGACATCGTGGGGCCAACCGGCTGGCGGCGGAGATTGCGCAGGCGCTGGGAGCCAAGGCCGCGATCACCACGGCGGGGGATGTTGCCCTGAGCGTGGCGTTGGACGTACCGCCGGCGGGCTATCGCTTGGCCAATCCGGACGATGCCAAGTCCGCAATGGCGGCGATGTTGGCGGGCGAAGGCGTGTCGCTGGACGGGCCGAACATCTTTGGGATCGAGGCAAATGGTGGTGCGGTCGAGCTGGTCGTGACCGAGGCACCCTCCGAAGGCGGGCCCAAGCGTCTGGTCTATCATCCGCAGTCCTATGTTCTGGGTGTCGGCTGCGCGCGAAATGCCGATCCCGAGGAACTGTGGTCGCTTGTTTCCGAAGCTTTGGGACGGGCCGGTATTGCGGCTGGTGCGGTTGCCTGCGTTGCAACGATTGACCTCAAGGCCGACGAGCCGGCGATGAACCAGTTGGCAAAACGGCTGGGGGTTCCGCTGCGATTGTTTACTGCAGCCGAGTTGGAGGCGCAGGCTGTTACTAACCCCTCGGAGGTGGTTTTTGCCGAAGTCGGCTGCCATGGGGTGAGCGAAGGCGCGGCACTGGCGGCAAGCGTAGGGCGGCTGGTGGTCGAGAAGATGAAGACGGCCAATGCGACCTGCGCGATTGCCAAGGCAGATGCGCCGATCACCCAAATGCCCGGACGGGCGCGGGGCCGTTTGTCGATCGTCGGGATCGGGCCGGGACAGGCCAGTTGGCGCACGCCGGAAGTGTCCAAATTGGTCGCAGAGGCCGATGAACTGGTTGGTTATGGATTGTATATTGACCTGCTGGGTCCGCTGGCACAGGGCAAGGAACGCAGCGATTTCCCCTTGGGCGGGGAGGAAGACCGTTGCCGATATGCGCTGGAGCGCGCAGGAGAAGGGCGCAATGTCGCGCTGGTTTGCTCGGGTGATGCCGGGATTTATGCCATGGGTGCCTTGACGTTCGAACTATTGGATCGGACGGCAGAGCAATTGGGCGTGTCGGATGCTGCCCGCCGTGTCGATGTGATCTGTTCCCCCGGTGTGTCGGCGCTACAAGGGGCCGCAGCACGGGCAGGTGCGCCGCTGGGCCATGATTTCTGTACGATTTCCCTGTCAGATTTGCTGACACGGCGCGAAGATATCGTTCGCCGGTTGCGGGCTGCGGCAGAGGGTGACTTTGTCATTGCGTTCTACAATCCGGTGTCCAAGACGCGCCGGACGCTGCTGAGTGAGGCGCGTGATATCCTGCTCGAGCATCGTCCGGCGGATACTCCGGTGATGCTGGCCTCGAACCTCGGGCGGCCGCAGGAGCATGTTCGCTATCGGCGGTTGGTCGATCTGCAGGTCGACGAGGTCGATATGCTGACGGTGGTTCTGGTGGGGTCGTCCAATAGCCGCTTGGCGCAGTTGGGAGAGGGTCCGCGGATGTTCACGCCGCGTGGCTACGCCCGCAAAATTGACGGCGATCTGAGTGGTGATCGGGTTGGGGGCGCTGCCCCCGCGCCTGCGGCGCTCCCCCGGGATATTTGAGGCACAAAGGCAGGAGGCGCGGCGATGACTGTGTTTTTTATAGGGGCGGGGCCCGGTGATCCCGAGTTGATGACGATCAAGGCGCGGAGGCTGATTGGCGAATGTCCAGTGTGTCTCTATGCGGGATCGCTGGTGCCAGAAGAGGTTGTGGCCTGTGCGCCCGAGGGTGCAAAGGTGATGGATACCGCCAGCATGACACTGGACGAAACCCATGCGGAGATCGTGGTTGCGCATGGCAAGGGGCAGAATGTCGCCCGTGTCCATTCCGGCGATCCCTCGCTCTATGGGGCGATTGCAGAGCAAATCCGGCGGCTGAAAATCGATGGGATCGACTATCAGATCATACCGGGCGTGCCAGCCTATGCGGCTGCGGCTGCAGCGCTGGGGCAGGAATTGACGATTCCGGAAGTTGCCCAGTCGATCGTGTTGACGCGGATGTCGATGAAATCGACGGCGATGCCGAACGGGGAAACGCTGGAGAATTTCGGGCGCACGGGGGCAACTCTGGCGATCCATCTGGGCATTCGCGCCCTGCGTGAGATCGAGCGGCAGCTCGCGCCATTTTATGGGGCGGATTGTCCGGTGGCGGTGGTGTACCGCGTGGGGTGGCCCGATCAGATGATTATTCGGGGCACGCTATCGGATATCCAGCCGAAGGTGCGTGAGGCCAAGATCACCCGGACGGCGCTGGTTCTGGTTGGTCCGGCGTTAGGGTCGGATCACGGGTTCCCCGATAGCGCCCTCTATGATGCTGCAAAGCCGCATGTCCTGCGCCCCAAGGCGCGGGTGGTGTAAACAAGTCACGCCTTTAACCTGTTGGATTATCATCCTTTTGGACTGGTTGATTTTCAAACTGGCTGCGCCATCCTTTGATCAGGAAGAGGTGCGGCCATGTTTGAAGATCTACCCGATGCAGTTCTAAGAGGGTTTGAAGAGGCCAAGCGAGCCTCGGTCAAGCGGTCGTCACGGTTGTGTGTGCATGACGGCGACAAGGTGTATCGGCTGCGGCGCCTGTGGGAGAGCGGGTTTTCTGTTGATGCGCAGGATGCGCCAAATCTGCGCGGCCATGTCCAGATTTATGATGGTCCACGTCAGCTGTACCAAGCCTTGGTGGTGACAAGCAGCGAGGAAGGGGACGAACGGGTGTTCGAGTTCAAGTGGATGACGCCCGTTTCCGATGGTCCGGCCGCTGATTTCGAGCGCCCGGACGATAGGCCTGTCGGGTTTCTGTCGGGTCCCGATCGCTAACGGCTACTGGAGGTCGCGGAAGGCGTTGACCAGCCGCTCCGCAGCCTCGGTGACACGGGCGCGTGGTGTCGCGAGATTGAACCGCAGGAACGATTCTCCGCCCGTACCGAATGTCGTGCCGTGGTTGGCGGCGATATGTGCGGTTTGTTCGACGCGGGCGGTGAATTCGGATCGCGGCATCCCTGTGTCTGCGAAATCAACCCACGCGAGGTAGGTCGCCTCGAGCGGCATGGAGGTCACGCCCGGAATCGCGTTGATCGCCGCATCGAACAGGCGGCGGTTGCCGTCGAGGTAGGCGCAGAGCGCATCGACCCAGGTCGCGCCTGCGGGGCTGTAGGCCGCGGTGGCCATGAACATGCCAAAGGAATTGGGCGATATCCCCAGCGCGGCCATCCGTGCGGCGAATTTGGCGCGGAGGGCGGGGTTTTCGATGATCACATTGCCAGAATGGCTGCCGGCGATATTGAACGTCTTGGTCGTGGCGGTCATCATCACCAGCCGGTCCTCGATGCCAGCGATATGGGGCATGGGAATGTGCGTATGGCCGGGCATTACCAGATCATGGTGAATTTCATCCGAAACCAGCACCAGATCGTGACGGATGGCAAAGGCGGCGACCGCTTCGAGTTCGGCCTTGGTCCAGACCCTGCCGCCCGGGTTATGGGGGGAACACAGGATCACCATTTTTTCACTGCCGGTCATCTGTGCGTCATAGGCGTCGAAGTCATATTCGTAGCGGCCGTTGACGCAGGTTAGCGGACATTCCACGACACGGCGGCCTGCGGCGCGGATCACGCGGGCAAAGGCGTGATAAACCGGCGTAAACAGGACGACCCCGTCACCGGGTGCGGTGAAGGCATCCACGCAGAGGGCCGTGCCATTGACCAGCCCGTGGGTCGTAAAGATCGAGGCAGTGTCCAGATCCCAGCCGTGACGGGTCCTCATCCACCATTGGATGGCTTCTTTGTAGGGGCGGTCGTTGCCAAAGTAGCCCATGACGCCGTGCTCTGCCTGTTGGCGGACCGCGTCGCGAACGCAGTCGGGGGCAGCGAAATCCATGTCAGCGACCCACATCGGGATGCCGTCCTGCGCGGGGACGCCGTAGATCGCCTCCATCTCGTCCCATTTGACGTTATGGGTGCCGCGGCGGTCGATGGGATCGTCAAAATTCATGTTTGGCCTCTTTTCGTTTGCGACAGAGTTGCGCCGCTGATGCACGGGATCAAGGGCAAATGCGCCAATCCTTGCGAGTTGGCACGGGAATCGCTACATGCCGATCATGACCCTACGCCCTATTCTGATCCATCCCGACCCGCGCCTGAAAAAGGTTGCCGACCCGATTGCCGAGGTTTCCGCCGAAATCCGCAAGCAGGCCGACGATATGTTGGAAACCATGTATGACGCGCCCGGTATCGGGCTCGCTGCGCCGCAAATTGGCGTCCTGAACCGTTTGATCGTCATGGACGCCCAGCGTGATCCAGAGGCCAAGCCTGCGCCGATGGTGCTGATCAACCCGGAGGTCATCTGGGAATCGGACGAAAAGAACGTCTACGAAGAGGGCTGTCTGTCGATCCCAGAGCAATACGCCGAGGTCGCGCGCCCCAAACTGGTGCGCGTTCGCTGGCTGGATGTCGACGGCAAAACCGTTGAGGAACAGTTCGACGGTCTCTGGGCGACCTGCGTCCAGCATGAAATCGACCACCTCAACGGGACGCTGTTTATCGATTATCTCAAACCGCTCAAGCGGCAGATGATCACCCGCAAGATGCAGAAATACAAACGCGAGAGGGCGCGCGGCTAATGGCGCATCGTCCGTTCGTTATGTACCCGCATAAATCGCTGCGGACCGTGGCAACGCCGGTCGAGGCGATCACCGATGACATTCGGGCGATTTGGTCCGAGATGATCGAGGCGATGGATGCCATGCCCGGGGTCGGTCTGGCGGCGGTGCAACTGGGCATTCCCCTGCGGCTGGCGGTTGTCGATTGTTCGGACGAGCGGGGCAAAGCCGTGCGCATGGCCAATCCCGAAGTGCTGCACGCCAGTGTCCAGCCGCGCGATCACGAAGAGGCCAGCCCCAATCTGCCCGGTGTGTCGGCCAAGGTGACGCGCCCGCGTGCTGTGACGGTGCGGTTTCTGAATGAAAACGGTGAGATCGAGGACCGCGACTTTGTCGGGCTTTGGGCCACCTCTGTGCAGCATCAGATCGATCACCTGAACGGCAAGATGTATTTTGATCACCTGTCCAAGGTCAAACGGGACATGCTGATCCGCAAGGCCAAGAAACTGAACGGATAAACCATGCGCGTCATCTTTATGGGGACACCTGATTTTTCGGTTCCGGTTTTGGACGCGCTCGTCGCTGCCGGTCACGAGATCGCTGCCGTCTATTCGCAGCCGCCCCGTCCGGCGGGACGCGGCAAGAAAGATCGCCCATCGCCGGTGCAGGCGCGTGCAGAACAACTGGGCCTGACGGTCCGTCATCCGGTGAAATTTAGATCCGAAGGCGATGTCGCGGAATTCGTGGCGCTGAATGCCGATGTCGCTGTGGTTGTCGCCTACGGGCTGATCCTGCCGCAGGGTCTGCTGGATGCGCCAAGGTTTGGCTGTCTGAATATCCACGCGTCCCTGTTGCCGCGCTGGCGTGGCGCCGCGCCGATCCATCGGGCGATCATGGCGGGCGACGCCGAAACCGGGGTTTGCATCATGCAGATGGAGGCGGGGCTGGACACTGGACCTGTTCTGATGCGCCAAGCGACCGCGATCGGGGCCGAGGAAACCACCGGCCAGTTGCATGACTGGCTGTCGGATATGGGGGCCAAGGCGATTGTGACCGCGCTGTCGCGGCTCGACCAATTGGTTCCCGTGGTCCAGCCTGCCGAGGGCGTCACCTATGCGGCCAAGATCGACAAGGCAGAGGCCGGGATCGACTGGTCCGCGCCTGCCGAGGAAATCGACCGTAAAATCAGGGGGCTATCCCCGTTCCCCGGTGCTTGGTGCATGATCGGCGGCGAGAGGGTCAAGCTGCTGTCCAGCCGTTTGGCAACAGGGCACGGTCAGCCCGGTCAAGTGTTGGACGGCTTTGTCGTTGCCTGTGGCGAAGGTGCGGTCGAGATCACGCGGTTGCAGCGCGAAGGCAAGAAACCGATGGAGACCGCAGAGGCGCTGCGCGGACTTTCCTTGCCAGAGATGCTGTAAATGTTCTTTTTGCTTGGCCTGCCACGGATGGCGGTCAATTTTCTGATCTGGTTCCTGATCTGGATGTTTACCCGACCGGGCGGCTGGCTGTTTGGTTGTGTGGCAGTGGTGCTGCTGGTCAAGGTCCTGCCGCCCGAGTTGTGGCAAATGACGCATTCGGCCCCCTGACGGGGACCGAGCCTCCGGCGGAGGTATTTTTCGGAAAGATGAAAACAGGGGCTATTCGACAGCCGGAACGATTTTGAGGTAGGCGGCGATCGCCTCGCGGTCGCTGGCTGGCAGTTGGGCCATATTGCGCACAACATGCGCCATTTCGCCGCCAGCGCTGTCAAATTCCGGGGTAAAGCCGGTTTCCAGATAGGCGGCGATGTCAAACGCTGACCATGTGAGAGCGCCGGGCGTGATGTTGGGAATCCGGCCCTGACCCGAGGGATTAGCCGCACCGCCGAGCCATTTTCCGGTATCGAGACCGCCGAGTGCGTTGCGGGCTGTATGGCATTCGCCGCAGTGGCCCAGGCCTTCGACCAGGTAGCGGCCACGCTGTTGTTGTTCCGTCAGTTCGCCGGAAACAATCCAGTCGGTGTTCTGGAAGAGCAGCTTCCAGCCGCCAAGCGACAGCCTGATGTTGAACGGAAAGCTCAGGTCGTGTGGCTGTGACGGGGTGTCGCTGGCCGGGAGCGTCATCAGATAGGCGGCTATATTGGCTACGTCCTGCACTTCGGCGCGGGCGTAGGACGAATAGGGAAACGCCGGGTAGTAATGTTCGCCGGCAGGAGAGACGCCGCGCATGACGGCATTCACCACGTCGAGGGTCGACCACGAGCCGATCCCTTGAACAGGGTCGGGCGAGATGTTGGGCGCGAAGAATGTGCCGAATGCGGTGCTAAAGCTGCGACCCCCGGCTAGAACCGGGGAGTCGCTTGCCTCGCTGTCGGGGGCAACGTGACAAGAGGCGCACCCGGCGGCGGCAAAGGCGATCCGCCCTGCCTCTGCGTCCGGCGTGATGCCCTCCAAGACGGTGGAGTCCATCGGATTTGGGGATGTCAGCCAAAGTCCCGTCACGGCCGCGGCAACGGTGAGTGCCGCAAAACCGGTTGCGTAGTTGCGCCCCTTCATCGGCGAGCCTTATTGGCGGGGTTTGCGGAAAGCTTCGTGGCAGCCACCGCAGCTGGCGCCAAGGGCCCCCATCGCCCCCTGCAAGGACGCGAGGTCGGTGCCTGCGGCGGCCTGCATGGCCACTGCGGCTTCGGACATGGCTGTGCCTTTGGCCATGACGCCCGGGAAATCGGCCCAGAGCGCCGGAAGCGCGTTGCTGGAGGCGACGGAGACGCTGTCGGACCCTTCGGGCCAGTAGGCGGCCTGATGGATCGTGGTCAGCGCGACGATGTTGTCGGCGGCAGCCTGGGCAGCCTCGGCGTTGTACTCGGCCTTGCCCTGCGCCATCGCGCCGATGGTGCCAAGGTTGAAGGCCAGAAGCTGCATGTGGGCCTGACGGGCCTTGATCGCGCCAGCAATTGCGGGATCAACGTCCTGCGCGACAGCGGGTAGGGTGGCAGTTAGGGCGGCGGCGGTCAAAAGGACCTTGGCGGTGCGAAACATCGGGCTCTCCCTGGAGGTGAATCAAATAATGCGTCAAATCGTAGCTGTGTTATTAGTGAAGGCCATTCGGCAAATATGCTTAGGGGGTGTCTATTTATGCACAAGGATAATTGGGATGACCTCAGGTTCGTGCTGGCTGTGGCCGATACGGGGTCGGTGAGTGCGGCCTCCCGCATGCTCGGGGTGAACCATGCGACGGTTCTGCGGCGCGTCGCGGCCTATGAGGAGCGGCAGGGGCGCGCCATATTCGATCGCACACCACAGGGGTATTCTGTGCCGCCGGAACGGCAGAAACTGATGGATGCTGTTCGCGAAGTTTATGTTGCGATTCAAACAGTTGAACAGGTTGTAAAGGGGGAGGCCGCGCAGGTGGCCGGCATCGTGCGGATCACCTCTACCGATACGCTGTGTTCGTCTGTTTTGCCCTTGGCCGTGGCGGCGATGACCGAGCAACTACCGGGGGTGTCGGTCGAGCTGCATTGCACGAATGCCCATCTGGATCTGGCGCGGTTGCATGCCGATATAACCGTGCGCCCCTCACAGAAACTTCCCGAAGAATTGATCGGAACCCAGGCCGGGGTGCTGCGAATTGCGGCCTATCGCCCTGTTGGGAAGGATGGTGCGTTGCCGTGGCTGGGACTGCGCGGCGCGTTGTCGCGGTCGCAGATGGCCGAATGGCTGAACGCTCAGTTGACCGGAGAAGGCAGCGTGACGGGGGCCGATAGTTTTGTGGTATTGCGGGAACTGGTTGCGGCGGGGGTTGGCCAGACGCTTTTGCCTGTGGTTCTGGCTGCGGGCGATCCCAGGCTGGTGCCGTTCGATCCCGGCATTGCCATGCCAAGCGTCCCGCTCTGGGTGGCGAGTCATGTTGACATGGCGCGGGTGCCGCGTTTGCGCCGGGTGCGGGCGTGGTTGACCGACTATCTGTCGAGGCAGCCCGTGTTTACAGAAACCTGACCGCGCCGATGTAGGGCAGGTTCCTGTTGCGCTGGGCGAAGTCGATACCATAGCCGACGACGAATTTGTCCGGAATTTCAAAGCCGGTCCAATCTGCGGTAAACGGGACCTCGCGTCGCGATGGTTTGTCCAAAAGCGCGATTGTTTTCAATCGCTTGGGGTGGCGGGCGTTCAGGAACTCGGTCACGCGGGTCAGCGTATGGCCGGTGTCGACGATGTCTTCGACCAACAGCACATCGCGCCCCTCGATGGTGCCGCGCAGGTCCTTGAGGATGCGGACCTCGCGGCTGCTCTCGGTGCTATCGCCATAGGACGACGCCTCTAGGAAATCGACCTCGACCGGCAGGGTCAGTTCGCGCACAAGATCCGCGATGAACACAAAGGACCCCCGCAATAGGCCAACGACGACCAATTTGTCGGTGTCGGAAAATTCGTGGCAGATCTCCTTGGCCAGTGCCTCGATGCGGGCGGCGATGGCCTTGGCTGATATCAGTTCGTCAATCACGTGGGGGCGGTTTGGCATGGCGACTCCGTGGGGTGTGCGCCGACCTTGGGACAGCGGGGAGGGGCGAGTCAAAGGTGATTTCGGGTAAAGGGGTTGCACCAGGACAGGTAGAGCGTAATTAGGGGCTAGTTTGACGGATAGGCCCCAAATGCCCCAGCACGCTGAAACCAAAATCCTGCCCTACAGCGCCCAGCAGATGTATGATCTGGTGGCTGATGTCGCGAATTACCCCAAGTTTCTGCCGTGGACCGCGGGGGCGCGTATTAGGTCCGTGACAGATATGGGCGATCATTCGGTGATGCTGGCGGATTTGGTGATCTCGTTCAAAGTGTTCCGCGAATCTTTCGGGTCGCGGGTGACGCTTTGGCCGCAGCGGCAGCAGATCGACACCGCCTATATCGACGGCCCGTTTAAACATCTGAACAGCACATGGCGGTTTGCCGATGTGCCGGGCTGCTGCGAGGTGTCCTTCGAGGTGGACTTCGAGTTCAAGAGCAAGCTGCTACAGGGCGCTGCCGGGATGTTCTTTAACGAAGCGATGGGCCGCGTCGTTCGCGCGTTCGAGGAGCGGGCGAAGACGCTATATCGCTAGGGTGCGCCTCTAGCCCTTGAACGGTTTCATGCCACGTCGGGCCAGCTCATCCGCACGTTCGTTTTCGGGATGGCCTGCATGGCCCTTGACCCATTCCCATTTGACCTGATGCCGCTTGGCGGCTTCGTCCAGACGTTTCCACAGGTCCTCGTTCTTGACGGGCTTGTTGGTGCTGGTTTTCCAGCCCTTTTTCTTCCAGCCCCACATCCATTCGGTGATGCCGCCTTTGACGTAGGCGCTATCGGTGATCACGGTGATCGCACTGGGACGGTCCAGAACTTCAAGCGCGTTGATCGCGGCCAGCAATTCCATCCGGTTGTTTGTGGTGTCAGCCTGGCCGCCACAGAGTTCACGTTCTTTCAGGACCTCTGCGCCGTTCTTGGCCAAGAGTAGCACGCCCCAGCCGCCGGGACCGGGGTTACCAGAACAGGCACCGTCCGTATAAGCAAACAAATCAGCCATCAGATCATCAGCGCCAAGAGACAAAGCACGACGACAGACGTCAGAATGGCGCGCAGTCGCAGCCACCACGCCGGTGTCAGGCCCCATTGCGCAAACTGCCAGTCCAGCAGGAACAGCCCGACAAAGCCGGTCACCTGGTATATGACCGCGCCGGTCAAAGTGTCGCCGCGCATAAAGAATGCCCAGAGTGCCGGGATCACCGACAGGCTATAGCAAACAGCGGCCTTGCTGCCCTCGGCCTTGGTGGCAAAGCCCCATAAGACACCCGACATAAACGACAATATGACGGTGCCATAGGTCAGCGCAAAAAACGGACCACCATAGGCGCCGACATTGGGCAGCCAGCCCAGGGTTGTCAGTGCGCCAAACCCAAACGGGATCAGACCAGCCAGCCCAAGGGCGAGAGGGGCAATCGGAATGTGCTTCATGCTGTTTCTCTCAACACACGTGGCACCTTGAATTCGATATGCTCTTCGGCGGTGACGACCTTTTCCACCGTGACGGCATAGCGGTCGGCAAAGGCGTCGATCACCTCGTTGATCAGCACCTCTGGCGCCGAGGCTCCGGCGGTGATGCCCACGGTTTTGATCCCGTCGAGCGCCCGCCAGTCAATCTCTGTCGCGCGCTGCACCAGTTGCGCATAGGAGCAACCATTCTTTGCGGCAACCTCGACCAGACGTTTGGAGTTGGAGGAATTCGGCGCGCCAACGACCAGAAGTGCGTCGCAGTTTGGCGCAATCGCTTTGACCGCTTCTTGGCGGTTGGTGGTGGCGTAGCAGATGTCTTCCTTGTGCGGGCCGACAATCGCGGGAAACCGGGCCTGTAGCGCCGCAACGATGTCCTTGGTGTCATCGACCGACAGCGTGGTCTGGGTGACAAAGGCCAGTTTTGACGGATTGCGGACGGTGACCTTGGCGACATCTTCCACGGTTTCGACCAGCAGCACCTCGCCGTCAGGCAATTGGCCCATGGTGCCGATCGTTTCCGGGTGGCCGTCATGGCCGATCATGATCATTTGTAGGCCGTCGTCGGCGTGGCGGGCAGCCTCGATATGGACCTTGGAGACTAGCGGGCAGGTGGCATCGACGTAGACCATGTTGCGACGTTCTGCGTCCGCCGGGACCGACTTTGGCACGCCATGGGCCGAAAAAATCACCGGACGATCCACGGGGCATTCGTCCAATTCTTCGACAAAAACCGCGCCCTTGTCGCGCAGGCTGTCGACGACGAATTTGTTATGCACGATTTCGTGCCGCACATAGACCGGAGCCCCCCATTTTTCGATGGCGAGTTCGACGATCTTGATCGCGCGATCCACGCCCGCGCAAAAGCCGCGCGGCGCAGCGAGGTAGAGAGTGAGGGCCGGTTTTGTCATGTCGCAACAGGTAGTCCGGCACGCGGGTCCTGTCTAGGTCTAGTCAGGCCCGGTCGGTCGCAGACACCGCAAACAAAAACCGCCCTGCAATAAGGGCGGTTTCTGTCAGGCATCGCGTCCTGCGGCCGATAGGCCTGGCGTGAGCGGTTGTCATGCCGCAGAAGTGCGTGCGCCGCCTCAGGCGTCTTCGCTGTCGGTGCCGTCCTGGTCCGGACGCGGTTCACGCGGCGGACGCCCGACGACATCGCGCAGTTCTTCCAACTCGATAAAGTTGTCAGCCTGACGACGCAGTTCGTCCGAAATCATCGGCGGTTGGCTGCGAATGGTCGATACGACCGACACGCGAACGCCTTTGCGCTGGAGCGCCTCAACCAGCGGTCTGAAATCTCCATCCCCAGAGAACAGAACGATGTGATCGACATAGGGCGCAATTTCCATGGCATCGACGGTCAGTTCGATGTCCATGTTCCCTTTGACTTTGCGCCGACCCATGCTGTCGGTGTATTCCTTGGCCGGCTTCGTCACCATCGTAAAGCCGTTGTAGTTCAGCCAGTCGACCAACGGACGAATGGGCGAATATTCATCGTTTTCCAGCAAGGCGGTATAGTAGAATGCCCTTAGAAGTTTACCGCGACGCATGAATTCATGGCGAAGCAATTTGTAGTCGATGTCAAACCCAAGTGACTTTGCTGCTGCATAAAGGTTTGATCCGTCGATGAAGAGCGCCAAGCGCTCGTCCCGATAAAACATTAAAATGTCCTTTTTCCAATTCTGCCGTTGTGCCGTGAGTGAGTGAGGTGGCAGAAGATCATCAAAACTAAATACACGAATGTAAACTACAAGTCAGGCATCCCGACGCATGTCTCAGAATGTGCTTATAGCTCTTGGATCGAACGCTACGTTATTTGATCGTAACCCAAAAGAGATTATCCAGTCTGCCATCGGACAATTATCCGAAAGATTGGAAAAACTATGCGAAAGTAGTATTATCTACCGCACGCCCTGTTTTCCTGTCGGCGCTGGGCCGGATTACGCCAATGCGGTGATTCGTGTGGCAACAGACCACTCGCCCGAAGAAATCCTCTTGATTTTACACGAGATTGAGGCCGACTTTGGCCGCGTGCGGGATGTCCGTTGGGGCATGAGGACGCTTGATCTGGACTTGATTGCGGTTGGCGATCGTGTGCTGCCCGATGGGGAGGTCGTTCAGGCATGGATTGATCTGCCCTTGGCCGATCAGATGCGCGAAGCCCCGGACCGGCTCGTTTTGCCGCATCCGCGGTTGCAGGATCGTGCGTTTGTTCTGGTTCCGATGGCAGATGTTGCGCCCGACTGGGTTCATCCATTGCTCAATCGTTCAGTTCGTGAAATGCTAGGGCAACTGCCCGGTTCTGATATCGACGCCGTCATCCCTTATGAGTGAGGGTGTTCGGTGCCGAATCTCCTTGTCAATTCTTGGATCTTTCCGTAGATGAGGGGTTTCTTGGGACCACATATCTATAGTGGAGTACGCCAATGGCCCGCGTAACGGTAGAAGATTGCGTTGATAAAGTACCGAACCGGTTTGAACTGGTGATGCTTGCCGCCCATCGGGCGCGCGAGGTTGCATCTGGTTCGCCGCTGACGGTGTCGCGCGACAACGATAAAAACCCGGTTGTCGCTCTGCGCGAAATCGCCGAGGAAACCCAGCAGGCCGATGATCTGCGCGAGCGTATGATTGAATCGCTCCAGACCCAAATCGAAGTCGACGAGCCGGAAGATGACTCGATGGCTCTGTTGATGGGTGCAGAGGCAGATCGCCCGGTCGAGGACGACATGTCCGAAGAAAAGCTGCTGCGTCAGCTGATGGAGGCCCAGGGTCAGCGCTAAGCTGGCGGGAGGCCAAAGATGATAGCGCAGGACCAGACCTACACTGCTGACAAACTTGTCGCGCTGGTCCGCGCCTACAACCCTCGAACAAACGAGGCGCTCCTTCGTACGGCCTATGCCTTTGGCGAAGAGATGCATTCGGGACAATTCCGCCAGTCGGGAGAGCCCTACTTTACCCATCCTATCGCTGTTGCCGCCATTCTGGCCAGCCAGCAGATGGACGATGCCACGATCATCACCGCGCTGTTGCACGACACGATCGAGGACACCAAGGCCAGCTACAAGGACGTAGAGACCCTGTTCGGTCACGATGTTGCCGAACTGGTCGATGGTGTTACCAAGCTGACCAATATCCAGTTGACGTCGACCCAGTCCAAACAGGCGGAAAACTTCCGCAAGCTGTTTATGGCCATGTCCCGCGATCTGCGGGTTATCCTCGTCAAGCTGGCGGACCGTCTGCACAATATGCGCACGATCAAGTCGATGCGCGCGGAAAAACAGGCCCAAAAGGCCCGCGAAACCATGGATATCTATGCCCCTCTTGCCGGGCGCATGGGGATGCAGTGGATGCGCGAGGAACTCGAGGATCTGGCCTTTAAGGTTCTCAACCCCGAAGCGCGCAATTCGATCATGCGCCGCTTTATCATGCTGCAAAAAGAAACCGGCGATGTGATTCCCAAGATCACTGCCGATATGCGGATCGAGTTGGAAAAGGCGAATATTCAGGCCGACGTCTATGGTCGCGCCAAGAAGCCCTATTCCATCTGGCGCAAGATGCAGGAGAAAGATCAGGGCTTTAGCCGTCTTTCGGACATCTACGGGTTCCGTGTGATCACACAGACCGAAGCCGACTGCTACAAAGTGCTGGGCGCGATCCACCAGCGTTGGCGCGCGGTCCCTGGCCGGTTCAAGGATTACATCAGCCAGCCGAAATCGAACGGCTATCGGTCGATCCATACAACGGTATCCGGTCGCGACGGCAAGCGGGTCGAGGTGCAGATTCGCACGCGCGAAATGCACGAGGTCGCAGAGGCAGGCGTCGCCGCGCATTGGTCCTATAAAAACGGCGAGAGGGTCGAGAACCGGTTCGCGGTGGACCCCGTGCGCTGGATCGCGCAGTTGACCGAACGACTGGACCAAGAGGACGATCACCACGAATTTCTCGAGGCGGTCAAGCTCGAGATGTATCAGGACCAGGTGTTCTGTTTCACGCCCAAGGGTGACGTGATCAAGCTGCCGCGCGGCGCGACGCCTATCGATTTTGCCTATGCCATCCACACCCGCATCGGTGCGAAATGCGTCGGGGCCAAGGTCGATGGTCTGCGTGTGCCGCTCTGGACACGGTTAAAGAATGGCCAGTCGATCGAGATCATCATCGCTGATGGCCAAAAGCCCGAAGTGACATGGATCGATATTGCCGTGACGGGCCGTGCCAAGGCCGCGATCCGCCGGGCCCTGCGGGCGGAAGACCGCGAACGGTTCATCAAACTCGGCCGTGAATTGGCGCGTGTTGCCTTTGAAAACGTTGGTAAAAAGGCCACAGACAAGGCCCTATCCACCGCAGCCAAGACCCTGGTTCTGGAGGATGTAGACGAACTGCTGGCCCAGCTCGGCAGCGCCGAAATCACCAGCCGCGAGGTCGTGCGCGCCATTTATCCCGAACTGGCCGAGCGCAAGGGCGAAGAGGTCGATACCAGCCGCGCTGTCGTCGGCCTGTCGGGCGATCAATCCTATCGGCGTGCGCCCTGCTGCCAGCCGGTGCCGGGCGAGCGAATTGTCGGGATTACATTCCGCGGGCAGGGCGTTGTGGTCCATGCGATCGACTGTCAGGCCTTGGCTGATTTTGAAGATCAGGCAGAGCGCTGGATCGATTTGCACTGGCAGGATGGCGTCCACTCGGCGGTGAATACCGTCACGCTGGACATGACCATTAGCAACGATGCCGGTGTTCTGGGGCGGATCTGCACGATCATCGGCGAGCAGGACGCCAATATCTCGGATTTGAACTTTATTGATCGCAAGCCGGATTTCTTCCGCCTTTACATTGATGTAGACCTCAGAGATGTAGAACACCTGCATCGGGTGATGACTGCATTAGAGGCCGAGAGCAATGTGTCCGCGATCAAGCGATTGCGTGACCCCCGTCGTGGCGCCAAGGCGAAAGAGGATCGGACATAGTGTTCAAGCGTCGCGACAGACTATCTCCCTGGCAGACATTTCGACATATGGTCTGGCCCAAGGGTGGATGGGTTCGCGCCTTTGAATATGTCAAACACCGTCTGCGTCGTTTGCCTGACACCCCCGAGAAAATCGCCCGCGGGTTGGGGGCAGGCGTGTTCGCCAGCTTTACCCCGTTTTTTGGCCTGCATTTCCTGATTGCGTGGCTGGCGGCGCGATTGGTCCGTGGCAATGTACCTGCGGCGCTGATCGGGACATTCTTTGGCAATCCGGCGACATACATTCCGATTGCGATGACCTCGATCTGGACGGGTCACCTGATCCTTGGCTCGCGTCCGGATCGCGGGCTCGAATACACGCTCCAGCACAAAATCGGCGGTGCGTTCGGTGATCTTTGGTTCAACCTGATCGCCATTTTTTCTTCCGAAAAGACGGATTGGACGCATTTGCTGATCTTTTACGATGATGTGTTTTATCCGTTCATGATCGGCTGCATCATTCCTGGTCTGATTGCTGCAACACTCGTTTACTATTTGTCTGTTGGCGTCATTGGCGCATATCAAAAGAGCCGCCGTAAACGGCTACGTGCAAAGCTGAAACAATTGAATGCTGCCGGGTCCGCATCGGACCGTCATTAGGGGCGGCGCGTAAGACTTGGGAGAGGCAGGTATGTCCAAAGGTAAACTTCGGCTCGGGGTCAATATCGACCACGTGGCTACGGTCCGCAATGCACGGGGGAGCGCCTATCCCGATCCGGTCCGCGCGGCCAAACTGGCCGAGATGGCCGGCGCTGACGGGATTACAGCCCACCTGCGCGAAGACCGCCGTCACATTACGGATGCCGACATTGATGGCCTCATGGCCGCACTGACGACGCCGCTTAATTTTGAAATGGCGGCGACGACCGAAATGCAGGCCATCGCGCTGCGTCATAAACCCCATGCTATCTGTGTGGTCCCGGAGCGTCGCGAAGAGAGAACGACCGAGGGCGGGCTGGATGTGCTGCGCGATGAGGCGCGGTTGGCCGGTTTCATCGCGCCCTTGCGCGAGGCAGGGAGCCGTGTGTCGATCTTCATCGGAGCAGATGCCGGTCAAATTCGGGCGGCGCACAGGATTGGCGCGGCTGTCGTCGAACTGCACACCGGGGCCTATTGCGATTACCATGCAGAGGGCGATTTTGCCGCGCGTGATGCGGAATTGGCCCGCCTGACCGAGGCGGCTGCGCTGGCCGATAGTCTGGGTCTTGAGGTCCACGCGGGCCACGGTCTGACCTTTGACACCGTGCAGCCGATTGCCGCTTTGCCGCAGGTTATGGAGTTGAATATCGGCCATTTCCTGATTGGCGAAGCGATTTTCATCGGGCTGGCCGAGGCGATCGCCCAGATGCGGCGCCTTATGGATGATGCGCGCTCATGATTATCGGAATCGGGTCCGACCTCGCGAATATTGAGCGGATTTCGGCAACGCTGGCCCGTTTTGGCGATCGTTTCCGCAATCGGGTCTTTACAGAGGTCGAGCAGGCCAAGGCTGAACGGCGTGCCGATGTGGCAGGCACCTATGCCAAGCGCTGGGCTGCAAAGGAGGCCTGTTCCAAAGCCTTGGGGACAGGTTTGCGGATGGGTATCAGCTGGCGCGATATGGCGGTTAGCAATCTGGAAACGGGTCAGCCTGTCATGCATCTGACCGGCTGGGCCGCCGAGAGGCTAAGGGACATGACACCCGACGGACACGACGCCATCGTTCACGTGACTTTGACGGATGATCATCCTTGGGCGCAGGCCTTCGTGGTGATAGAAGCCCGACAGAGACCCGGGTTGACACCATACGATGTCAGCCGCATTGAGCAGTAAATTTACGGAGCAGACTGCCATGACCGAGACCGGCGGCCTTTGGGCCAGCATCAAAGAGACAGTCAAGACGATTGTCTATGCTCTGCTGATTGCGGGGATTTTCCGGACGCTGTTCTTTCAGCCGTTCTGGATTCCGTCGGGGTCGATGAAGGACACGCTGCTGATCGGGGATTTCCTGTTCGTGAACAAAATGGCCTATGGCTATTCCTACGCATCCTGTCCGGCCGTCAAAATTCCGCGTTTTGGTATCGATCTGGGGCCAGAGGATTTCTGCGGTGCCTTTATGGGCGCGGACGACCGGCTATTCGGTTCCGAACCGGAACGTGGCGATGTCATCGTGTTCCGCCACCGTGGCAAGGGCGAGGACTATATCAAGCGCCTGATCGGTCTGCCGGGCGATACCATCCAGATGCGCGACGGTCTGCTGTATATCAACAATGAACCGGTCCAGGTCACCGACGCTGGTGAATTTGTTGAAACGACCGCAGCGCAGGGGCCGCAGCGGTCCCGTCCGGGCTGTGCCGAGGTCGTGAATGACGATCAATGTATCAAGTATCGTTCGCGGGAAACCCTGCCGAACGGTGTCGAACATGACGTGTTGAACACCCGTGACGGCAACCGCGTCACCGCGACGATCGATACGGATAACACCCCGATCTATACCGTCCCCGAGGATCATTACTTCTTTATGGGCGACAACCGCGATAATTCGATCGACAGTCGCGTGCCGTGGAACCCGGCCAGCGGAACCGGCGTCGGCTATGTCATGCGCGAAGACATCGAAGGTCGTGCGGATCGCATCATCTTTTCTTCGGCAGGCTCGTCGATCCTCGCCTTCTGGACATGGCGCAAGGATCGGTTCTTTAAGGCCATCGAATAGGACACGATGGCACATAAGCTGAACCCGATTCACCTGTACAAGGGTGGCTTTGACTGGTCAGGCCGAACGTCACGACTGCAACTGCTGGTCGTGACGTTGGTTTTTTGTCTGCCCGTTGTCGCTCTGTCGTTTGCGACCTTGGCAGGCGGTTGGCGTGGTACAGTTGAAGTGGTGTCCTGGCTGTTGCTGGCGGGGCTGGTGATGCCGATGTTCGGCCATGTCATTCGCCGCCTCAACGAAATCAACTGGCCGGCGGGTCTGGCTATTCTGCTGGCTCTGCCATGGATCGGCGCGGCGTTTTTTGTCGTCCTGCTGATCAAATCGCGTGGTTTTCGACGCTTGCCGGATTTTACGCCGCTGCGGGCGATTGGCTATGCCGCTGTTGTCCTTCTGGCGATCCTATCTGCAAGCCGCGTGTTCTGGACGCCCCATTTCGTTGCATCCGGCAGCATGAAGCCAACGCTGTTGATCGGGGATGTCGTGGCGACCGGACGGCTGGGTTTCCGTGCGGACCGGGGTGATGTGATCGCCTTCTGGCTTGACGGACAGGTGCATCTGAGCCGCGTCGTCGCGCTTGGCGGGGACAGTATCCGGATCGTTGATGGACTACCGGTTCTGAATGGCCAGGCCGCCGTTCAGACCGAGGACGGACAGTTCAGCGAAATCATGGGGCCGCAGGGACCGGGACGTACCATGCCTCGCTGTGCCAATGGCGCTGTCGGACAAGGCGCGAGCTGTGAAAAACCTCGGCTGATCGAGACCCTGCCGGGGGATGGGCCCGGCTACGGTGTCCTGAATATTATCGACGGCGGTCCTCTCGATCAGACGCAGGATTTTGTTGTTCCGGAGGGCCACTATTTCGTGCTGGGCGATAACCGTGACAATGCGCGCGACAGCCGGGTTGCTATTGCAGCGGGCGGAGTCGGATTTGTTCCGCAATCCGCTGTTATCGGCCGCGCAGTTGCGGTATTGTACTCGACCAAGGGCTCTGAGCCTCTGTTCTTCTGGGACTGGCGCCTGTCGCGCCTGCTCAAGGCGGTAAAATGAAACTAGCAGCAGAATTGGTCGCCTTTAGCCAAAGGCTTGGCTACACTTTCACACGTCCCGACCTCTTGGTCCGGGCGGTCACGCATCCGTCGATGTCCTCGCCTCAGCGTGACAACAATCAACGGCTCGAGTTTTTGGGCGACCGTGTACTGGGCCTCGTGATGGCGCAGGCGCTCTTCGAGGCTGACCGAACCGCGGCCGAGGGGGTTTTGGCCCCCCGGTTCAATGCTCTGGTCCGCAAGGAAACCTGCGCCGATGTCGCGCGGCAGATCGACCTCGGGCTGGTTCTGAAACTTGGCAGGTCCGAACAGAAATCCGGCGGCCGCCGCAAAGAGACGCTGCTCGGCGATGCGATGGAGGCGGTGATCGCCGCGATCTATCTGGATGCGGGCTTTGAGGCGGCGCAAACGGTTGTCTTGCGGCTCTGGGGCAATCGGATCCACAAGGTCGAGGATGACGCCCGCGATCCCAAAACCGCGCTTCAGGAATGGGCGCAGGCGCGCGGCGAACCGCCCCCGTCCTATGTCGAACTGGCGCGATCCGGTCCCGATCATCAACCTGTTTTTACAATCGAAGTTCGTCTAGCCTCTGGTGCAACGGATCGGGCAACCGCCGGGTCCAAACGCCAAGCGGAACAGGCCGCGGCGAAATCCCTGCTGGCAAAGGTAACACAATGACCGACACTCAAACCCGTGCAGGCTTTGTCGCCCTGATCGGTGAACCGAACGCTGGCAAATCGACCCTGCTCAACTGGATGGTTGGCGCCAAGGTCTCGATTGTCACGCACAAGGTGCAGACCACCCGCGCCCGCATTCGCGGTGTGGCGATGCAGGACGACAATCAGATCGTCTTTGTCGATACGCCCGGCCTGTTTCGCCCGCGCCGCCGTCTGGATCGCGCGATGGTTGCAGCGGCCTGGGGCGGGGCAGCGGATGCCGATATCGTCGTCCTGTTGATCGAGGCGCATCGGGGTCTGACCGATGGCGTGAAAACCATCCTCGCCGCACTCCGCGATCGCGTGGGCAAGGCGCCGATCGCCCTTGCCATCAATAAGATCGACAACGTCAAGGCCGAGCATCTTCTTGCCCTGTCGCAGAAAATGAACGAAGCCTTTGCCTTTGATCGCACCTTTATGATCTCGGCGGAAAAGGGCTATGGGTGTCAGGACCTCAAGGAATGGCTGGGCGCACAGATGCCGCTTAGCCCATGGCTCTACCCCGAAGACCAGATCGCCGATTTGCCCCTGCGGATGATCGCCGCAGAGATCACCCGCGAAAAACTGACCCTGCGTCTGCATCAGGAACTGCCCTATCAGCTGACCGTCGAAACCGAGATGTGGGAGGAACGCAAAGACGGTTCTGCCCGCATCGATCAGGTGGTCTATGTCTCGCGCGATGGCCACAAGGGGATCGTACTGGGCAAGGGCGGTGAAACCGCCAAGGCGATTTCCAAGGCCGCCCGCGAAGAACTCGAGGAATTCCTTGGCCGCAAGGTGCACCTGTTCCTGCAGGTTAAGGTGCGTCCGAATTGGCTCGAAGAGTCGGAACGCTACACCGAGATGGGCCTCGATTTCAAAGACGGCAACGCATGAGGCTTGCCTCGGGCATCTGGGTGTCGGCCTATTTGACCCGGCTGCGCCTGGCGGATATTCCGGCCTTCGTCGTGCGCCGCGGGGATGAAACGGCGGGGGCGGTGTTGGTGAAACTCAACACGCTGGACGGTCAGGCCCGCGCCTATCAGCGCTCGTTCGACCTGATGACAGGGGACCGCCGGTGGGTCCCCTTGATCGAAGCGGCAGAGCCCGAAGTTGACGCCTCCATCCGCAAACAAGTGTCGTTTGACAGCGACCTCTGGGTGATCGAAGTTGAGAGCCGTGACGGGCGGCACCTCCTCGACGAGCCGGGGTTGGACTAGCCTTATAGGACAGGCATGATTGAATGGCGCGACGAAGGAGCCGTTCTGGCGGCACGGGCTCATGGGGAAACCTCCATGATCGTCGATGTGCTGACCGCTGAACACGGGCGACAGATCGGCGTCCTGCGCGGCGGGGCCAGCCGCAAAATGGCTGCAACGCTCCAGCCAGGTTCACAGGTTTCACTTGTCTGGCGGGCTCGCCTCGCGGACCACCTCGGGGCCTTCACGCTCGAACCGATCCGCAGCCGTGCGTCTCAGGTGATGTCTGACCGTTTGGCGCTGGCGGGGCTCGGGACGATCTGTGCGCTCTTGGTGCACACCCTCCCCGAACGGGAACCCTTGCCAGACCTCTATCAACGAACGATCAACCTGCTGGAATTGCTCGGTCAAAACGATCTCTGGCCGCTCGCTTACCTCCATTGGGAAATGCAGCTTCTGTCAGACCTCGGGTATGGCCTCGACCTGTCAGCCTGTGCCGTGCGCGGCGTGAACGAGGATCTGTGCTACATTTCTCCGAAATCCGGCCGCGCCGTGAGCCGCGAGGCAGCAGGCGACTGGGCCCCCCGCTTGCTGCCACTTGTCCCGGTCATGAAGGGCGAGGGGGACGCGACAGGCCCGGAGATCGCGCTGGCGCTTGGCACGACCGGCCATTTCTTCGAACACAAAGCAGCGGCGAACGCGGCTGTCCTCGCCAGCCGCGCCCGGCTCATCGACCAAATCCGCAAACAAATTTAGGGGGCGCACCTGCCCCCTTTCATCTTTCCAAAAATACCTCGGGGGAGTCCCGCAGGGACGGGGGCAGAGCCCCCGACGCCCCTAGCCCAGCAGACGCCGCGCGATCACTTGGGCCTGAATCTCGGCGGCACCTTCAAAGATGTTCAGGATCCGCGCATCGCAGAGGATACGGCTGATCTTGTATTCCAGTGCGAAACCATTGCCGCCGTGGATTTGCAGCCCATTGTCGGCTGCAGCCCAGGCCACACGTGCGCCCAGCAATTTCGCCATTCCTGCCTCGAGATCGCAGCGCTTGTCGTGGTCCTTCTGCCAGGCCGAGAAATAGGTCAGCTGACGGGCCACCATGATTTCGACCGCCATCATCGCCAGCTTGCCGGACACGCGGGGGAAGTGGATCAGTGATTTGCCGAACTGTTTGCGGTCGATGGCGTATTGCATCGCCACGTCGAGTGCCGACTGGGCGACGCCGATCGCGCGGGCGGCGGTCTGGATGCGGGCGGATTCAAAGGTCTGCATCAGCTGTTTAAAGCCATTGCCCTCTTCGCCACCCAGCAGGTTTTCGCCTTTGACTTTGAAATTATCAAAGCCCAGTTCGTATTCTTTCATGCCGCGATAGCCCAGCACTTCGATCTCGCCGCCGGTCATGCCCTCGGTCGGGAACGGCGCGTCGTCGGTGCCCGGGGTTTTCTCGGCAAGGAACATCGACAGGCCGCGGTAGTCGGTGGTGCTCGGATCAGTGCGGGCCAGCAGCGTCATCACATGGGTGCGGGCGGCGTGGGTGATCCATGTCTTGTTGCCGGTGATCCGGTAATCGCCGTTCTCGTCCTTGACCGCGCGGGTGCGCAGCGATCCGAGGTCGGAGCCCGTGTTCGGCTCGGTGAACACCGCCGTCGGGAGGATTTCACCAGAGGCCAGTTTCGGCAGCCAGTTTTCCTTTTGCTCTTGCGTCCCGCCCGCCAAAATCAATTCTGCCGCAATTTCGGACCGCGTCCCCAGCGAGCCAACGCCGATATAACCGCGCGACAGTTCTTCGGACACCACGACCATCGACGCTTTGGTCAGGCCGAATCCGCCGAAATCTTCGGGGATGGTCAGGCCGAACACGCCCATTTCGGCCAGTTCCTCGATGACCTCCATCGGGATCAGCTCGTCCTTGAGGTGCCAGTCGTGCGCAAAGGGTTCGACCTTTTCCACCGCATAGCGGCGGAATTGTTCGCGGATCATCTCCAGCTCTTCTTCGAGGCCGCAATTGCCAACGGTGATATTGGCCGACTGTTCCTGCATCAACTCGACCAACCGGCTACGCGCCTGCTGGGTATTGCCAAGGGTGATCAGCGTCTGCACCGCCGCTCCGGTCAGAGGATCAACCAGCCCCAAATCCGATAGGCGCAAGAATTCGCCCTGGTTCATCGGAATGCCGCCCTTGATCTGCGCCAGATACTCGCCAAATGCGATCTGGTGCAGCAATTGTTCGACATCACCAAATTTGCCGTCCTGTGACAGCCGGTTCGACCACGCCTGCATCTGGCGCAGCGATTCCACATAGGTCGCGAGCCAGGCCAGACCGTGCGTCATCGCCTGATGCGCCTCGACCAACTCTCCGGAGACTTTGCCGTTCACGCTCACCACGGATTTGACGGCGGCAATCGCGTCGATCTGCAGCTGGTCTAGCGTCGGGATCACCTCCGCAGTCAGGCTGAGAAGATCGGCTAAAATCGGCGATGCAGTCATGGCAATATCCTGTCCGTCGTGAGGCATGGCGGGCTCCTGTGTTTGCTCGTGCAGAGATAATTCCTTTGCATCCGCAGCGCAACTTAATTTCGTACTGGGTGCGATCAAAGTACGTATATGTCGCGCACGATTTGGCGTGATCCGCGCCGCCAATCGCGCTACATCATCCCAATGGACGCCTTATTCACTGTCGTTTCGCCCGAATTATTGGCTTTTGCCTTTTGTATCACCCTCTTTGCCGGGGTGGTCAAAGGGGCTATCGGCTTTGCCATGCCCCTGATCATGGTGTCGGGCATGTCGATTCTGATGGACCCCAAGGTCGTGGTCGCCGGGATCATCCTGCCTATCGTCATGTCCAACCTGTTGCAGGTGGCGCGGTCAGGGTGGGGCGCGGCGCGGGCGGCCCTCTCGGAATATGTGATCTACGTCAGTATTGTTTGCGTGATGATCCTGATCACCTCGCAGTTTGTGCGGCTGGTGTCGCCTGACACGATGCTGTTCTGGCTGGGCGTGATTGTTGTGGGCCTGTGTTCGATCCAGATTGCCGGACTCAAGCTGGTCATCCCGCAGCGTCACCGCCGTATCGGCGCGGTGATCTCCGGGTTCTTTTCGGGGATTTTGGGGGGCTTTGCCGGCACTTGGGGCCCGACGACCGTTCTGTATCTCGTGGCCGTCGAAACGCCCAAGACCAAACAGATCGTCGTTCAGGGCGTGGTCTATGGGCTGGGGTCGGTTATGTTGCTGCTGGGGCATCTGCGCAGCGGGATTTTGAACGCCGACACGGCGCCTCTCTCTGCGGTTCTGCTGATCCCTGCCTTTGTCGGGATGCGTCTGGGCTTTATGGTGCATGACCGGATTGATCAGGTGATGTTCCGCAAGGCGACGCTGTGGGTGTTGTTGATCGCTGGCCTGAACCTGATCCGCAAAGGCATGATGGGCTAGGACAGCGTCTGTTCACCCGAACACAGGCTGTCGAGCGTCATGCCGGCTGGCGGCGGGACCACATCGAACTCGACCCTCATTTGGGCCTGACCGTCGTACATCAGCGACATCGTCCATGTGCCCATCAGAATTTCATACGGTAGATCAAACCGGTAGAGGTCCAGCGCGAAATCGCCTTGGGTCAGGTTCGGCGTCCAACGCTGTTCCGTAATCCCGGCATCGCCCATCGGGGGATGTGTGATGACCAGTTCCGCGCCGGGCAGGGTAACGCCCTCTGCCAGCGCGATTTCGACGCCAAAGGCCAACCCGAGTATGCCCGGAACGGTCGTCGTCAGGGCAATCGCCTGCCCGTCGCCGTCGAACCTGTCGATGTGCCCGGCCTCGGTGTCCGGTGCCTTGTCTGTGCGGGTGATCTCATAGGGGCAATGCAGCCCGATTTCGCCCAGAACGACGGTGGATTTGGACCTGACTTCGCCAGCAAAACCAGCCAAAGGGGTCACAAGAGCGAGGAGGGCGAGCGTGGCTATTTTCATAGCGTGATCCTGCGCGACGCGGCGGCCCTGTCAAGAAAAAGGGCCGGACAGTGACCTGTCCGACCCTCACATTTTGGTGCGTAGCGCGGTTTAGCCGATGGCTGCGGCGCGGACGTCTTCGTCGATGAACGGGACGTATTGCGCAAAGTTGTCGGCGAACATTTCCACCAGTTTCTTGGCCTGTGCGTCATAAGCCTTGGGATCAGCCCAGGTCGAGCGCGGGTCCAGCAGCTTGGCATCGACGCCAGCAACGGTGACCGGCACATCAAAGCCAAAGTTGGCGTCCTTGCGGAAGGTGCCTTCGGCCAAGGTGCCGTCCAGCGCAGCGGCCAGCAGGGCGCGGGTCGCCTTGATCGGCATGCGCGAGCCGGTGCCATAGGCGCCGCCGGTCCAGCCGGTGTTGACCAGCCAGCAGGTCGCGCCGTGCGATGCGATCTTGTCCTGCAGCAGCTTGCCGTAGACTTCGGGACGGCGCGGCATGAAGGGCGCGCCAAAGCAGGTGCTGAAGGTCGGGATCGGTTCGACCACGCCAACCTCGGTGCCCGGGGTTTTCGAGGTGAAACCGGACAGGAAGTGGTACATCGCCTGCGCCGGGGTCAGCCGCGAAATCGGCGGCAGGATGCCGTAGGCATCGCAGGTCAGCATGATGATGTTCTTGGGATGACCGCCAAGAGCCGAGTCCGATGCGTTCGAGATATACGACAGCGGGTAGGCGCAGCGCATGTTGTCGGTGATGGAATTGTCGGTGAAGTCCAATTCCTTGGTTTCTTCATCGAACACCATGTTTTCGACGACGGTCGCGAACTTGGTCGTGGTGGCGTAGATTTCCGGTTCAGCCTCGGCCGACAGGTTGATCGTCTTGGCGTAGCAGCCACCCTCAAAGTTAAAGGTGCCACGATCCGACCAGCCGTGTTCGTCGTCGCCGATCAGAACCCGGGATTCATCCGCCGAAAGCGTGGTTTTGCCGGTGCCTGACAGGCCAAAGAAGATGGCGGTATCGACCGGGTTGCCGATGGCATGGTTGGCGGAGCAGTGCATCGGCATGATGCCCTTTTCCGGCAGCAGGTAGTTCAGCAGGGTGAACACCGATTTTTTATTTTCACCGGCGTATTCGGTGCCGCCGATCAGGATCAGCTTTTGCGCAAAGTTCAGCGCGATCACGGTTTCGCTGCGGCAGCCGTGACGCTCTGCGTCGGCCTTAAAGCTGGGGCAGTTCACGATGGTCCATTCGGGGACAAAGGTGTCCAGTTCAGCGCGCGCGGGGCGGCGCAGCATATGGCGGATGAACAGCGAATGCCATGCCAGTTCGGTCACCAGACGCACGTCCAGACGGTGTGCAGGATCAGCGCCACCGAACAAATCCTGCACGTAGTAGTCCTTGCCCTGCATATGGGCCAGCATGTCAGCGTGCAGAACGTCGAATTTGTCGGCGTCCATCGGTTTGTTGTTGTCCCACCAGATCGTGTTTTCGACCTCGGGGGTGCGGACGACGAATTTGTCTTTCGGCGAACGACCGGTGTGTTTGCCGGTGGTCACCAACAGCGCCCCGCCATTGCCCAGCGTCGACTCGCCAGCCTTGAGCGATGCAGAGACGAGGTCGGCCTCGATCAGGTTATAATAGACATAGCCCAGCCCCGTGATGCCTTGGTCTTCCAGCTTCATGGTAGGGTTCACCCGTCCGTGGTGCATTGTCTCTTCTCCTGATGTGGGGGCCCTCTCCGCCCCGGGGTGGTTTCACATAGCACCATGAATTTGCGAGAGAAAAGGCGGGTTTGTCGCAGTTAGCGCAACCAAATGCGTGTTAGCGCAACCATTTAGCGCGACCATGGTCGGATTGGCAAAAACTATCCCGGAGGTGTCGGCTTCGAGTCACCCGATGTTTACGCAAACAGTGGAATCATCAGTTTCCGATTGATTCGCTGCCGCAAAACAGGGACAACAGATCACAAAAAACGGCAGTAACAAAAAACAGGCTGAAGGGTGACGACCCATGCATAAAATCGCTTTGGTCGATGACGACCGAAACATTCTGACCTCTGTGGCGATGACGCTAGAGGCAGAGGGATTTGAAGTAGAAACCTACAATGATGGTCAGGCCGCGCTGGATGCGTTCAACCGACGCTTTCCGGACATGGCTGTGCTGGACATCAAAATGCCGCGGATGGACGGCATGGATTTGCTCCAGCGGATCCGGCAAAAATCGACTATGCCGGTCATTTTTCTGACCTCCAAGGATGACGAAATCGACGAAGTTCTCGGCCTGCGGATGGGTGCCGACGACTATGTCAAGAAGCCGTTCAGCCCGCGCTTGCTGGTCGAACGCATTCGCGCGCTGATGCGCCGACAGGAGGCCAGAAGCGGTGCGCCCGTCGAAGAGTCCGAAGAGAACAAGGTTCTGGTGCGCGGACCGTTGACGATGGACCCGCTGCGTCATGCGGTGAAGTGGAAAGATCAGGACGTCTCTCTGACCGTGACCGAATTCCTGTTGCTACAGGCTTTGGCGCAGCGTCCCGGTTTCGTGAAATCGCGCGATCAATTGATGGATGTTGCCTACGACGATCAGGTCTATGTCGACGACCGGACCATCGACAGCCATATCAAACGCCTGCGCAAGAAGATGCGTCAGGTCGATGATGATTTCAGCGCTATCGAAACGCTGTATGGTATCGGCTATCGCTACAACGAAGAATAAATGACCATCGCGCCCAAAATCGACGTCCGTGACCTCCGCTCTGTCCGCAAGGCAGTGGGCGCAGATGTCGTTTTGGGCGATGAATATGTTTCGCCAGAGACCACGCTGGATCGGGAGCTGGTCGACCGTCGCCGTCGGCGCGGGTTCATCACCCTGAACAGATCGCCCTTGGCGCGCAAGATCATCACCTTCAACCTGCTGTCCATCGTGGTGATGATCGCGGGTGTGTTGTGGATGAACCCCTCGCGCGAAAATCTGGCCTTCCAACGTGCCAGCGGCATGGTCAATGAGGCAGAGCTCATCGCCGATGTGTTCGAGACCAGGCTGCCGGCCGGTCCTGTCGCCACTCTGTCGGCCGTCGACGATCTCAACGTAGAAGCCGTCGTTGCCGGGCTCGATCTGTCGGGCGGGGTGAACGTGTTGGTTTACGGGGCCGACGGACAGATGCTGGTCTCCGCCGCTGCCGCCGGTGCGGGCCGAGCGGTCGGGCTCAGCCCTGTGACGGACGGTGGCACGCTGATCACCGATTTCCTGAACGGCCTGTGGGAGGGTCTGGCGCGGCTTCTTGCGCCGACGACCGCTCGGGTCGGCGAAGGGTCCCCGGCCGAGTTGGCGCAGGCCGTGGTGCAGCGGGCACTGGATCAGGGCACGGTATTTGCCGAAAACTATAATGCGATGGGCCAGACGGTGTTCACCGTGGCGACGCCGGTTCAGCATAACGGCCAGCCGATCGGCGTGGTCGTTCTGGTCGGGCAGGCCGGCGAACTGGACGCCCTCATCCGTAGCGAGCGGGAACAGGTCCTCCAGATGTTCGTCATCGGCGTTGTCGTTTCAATCGCGTTTTCGTTGGTTCTGGCCTCTACGATTGCCAATCCCTTGTCCGATCTGGCCGCTGCTGCCGAGTTGGGACGGGATCGCAATGCGCGCAAGATGTCTCCGGGCCGTGTGCGTATCCCTGATTTGACGGCGCGCCCCGACGAAATCGGACGTCTCTCCGGTGCGCTGCGCGGGATGGTCGCCGCGCTCTATGACCGGATCGAGGCGAACGAACAATTCGCCGCCGATGTGTCACATGAGATCAAGAACCCGCTGGCCTCCTTGCGATCGGCCGTTGGCACCATGCGGATCGCCAAGCGCGAGGATCAGCGCGAAAAACTGCTGGAATTGATCGAACATGACGTCATCCGTCTGGATCGATTGGTCAGTGATATCTCGAGCGCCTCCCGGCTGGATTCCGAATTGGTCCGCGAAGAGGAACAGCAGTTCGATCTGCTCAAGATGCTGGGGAATCTCAATGAATTCCTCGGTGCGCAGGCCAAGCAGAAAAAGGTCGACTATCTGACCGACATGCCCGTGGGGCCGATCCTGTTTTCGGGCCTGGAGGGGCGTTTGGCGCAGGTTTTTGTGAACCTGATCACCAATGCGATTTCGTTCTGTGAAGAGGGCGATGCGATTCGTGTCTGGGTCCGGCGCAAGGAAAACCGGGTCCTCGTGGTGGTCGAGGATACCGGACCCGGCATTCCCGAAGAGGCGCTGACCAAGATTTTCAAACGCTTTTATTCGCAACGCCCGCCGGGGCAGTTTGGCAATAACTCTGGCCTCGGGCTGGCAATTTCCAAACAAATCGTCGAGGCGCATGGCGGCGTGATCTGGGCGGAAAACATCCGTCCTACCGATGCTGATCCTGCCTCTGATCCGCTCGGCGCCCGGTTCGTGGTGGGGCTCCCGCTCTGACGGCGCTCAATCTCCATGCGAGCTGTGTGGCGTGGCAGGGGCGTGCCCTCTTGATCAAAGGGCGGTCAGGCGCCGGAAAATCCTCGCTCGCGTTGCAGCTCATGGCGATGGGCTGTGATCTGGTGGGTGATGATCGGACCTTGATCGATCCAGACTTGACCGTTTATCCGCCAGCGGCGATTGCCGGTCTGATCGAGGCGCGCGGCATCGGTTTGATACAAACCCCGTATGTCACAGCGCGCCTGAGTGCCGTGGTCGATCTGGATCAGGTCGAAACAGCGCGCCTGCCGGACCATCGCGTGACGCGGGTTCACAATCATGACGTTCCGTTATTATTTCGGGTCGAATCCGTTCACTTCCCTGTCGGGTTGCTGCACTATATAAAGGGTGATCGCCAAGGTTCCTAAATGTCTGACAGCGCCGACAAACAGCAGATCCTCTTTATCACCGGACCGTCAGGTGCAGGGCGGACGACTGCGGTGCGGGCGCTAGAGGATATCGGCTTCGAGGTGATCGACAACCTGCCGCTGTCGCTGGTGGATCGCTTGATCGAGGGCCTGCCGCTGGATCGGCCTTTGGCCTTGGGGCTGGATGTGCGGAACCGTGACTTTACGGTGAACGGCGTGATTTCGATCGTCGAAAAGCTGTCTAACGATCCCAGATTTGACATGCAGTTGCTGTATATGGACTGCGATGAGGATGGCCTGATCCAGCGCTATTCGGAAACCCGCCGTCGTCATCCGTTGGCTGTCGATGGGGCGCCGCTTGACGGGATACGACTCGAACGCGAACTGCTGGTGCCGCTGCGGTCGCACGCGGACGTGCTGATCGATACGACCGGGCTCAGTCCGCACGAGGCGCGGGCGGAGGTACAGAACACCTTTAATCCGAACGAGGCCAAGCGGCTGACGATAACCGTCCAGAGTTTTTCGTACAAACGCGGGCTGCCACGCGGGATGGATATCGTTCTCGACTGCCGGTTCTTGCGCAATCCGCATTGGGATGCTGCGCTCCGGCCGCTGGACGGGCGGGATGAGGCGGTCATAGATTACGTGAAATCTGACCCCCGATTTGACGCATTCTACTCTGGCGTGCGCGGCCTCGCGGGGCTTCTACTGCCTGCGTTTCAGGACGAAGGAAAGTCACATCTGTCTGTCGGTTTCGGGTGTACGGGCGGGCAACATAGATCGGTTGCATTAACCGAACTTTTGTCGAAATCGCTTGCAGAGGATGGATGGCAGGTGTCAAAACGCCATCGAGAATTGGAACGTCGGACCCCCGATGGGGCGGCGCAGCGGGGTCGTAGCGCGTGATCGGAATAGTGATCGTTGCACATGGCGGTTTGGCGCGGGAATATCTAGCCGCTGTTGAGCACGTCGTCGGTCGGCAGGCCGGTGTGGTGGCCATCGCTACAGGTCCAGAGGACGACCGCGCGGCCAAGCAGGCCGAAATCTGCGTCGCAGCGGATGCAGTCGATGCGGGAGATGGCGTGGTGATTGTCACGGATATCTTTGGCGGTTCCCCGTCGAATTTGTCGCTCTTGGCCTGCGGACCCGACAATCGCCGTATCATGTACGGGATGAACCTGCCGATGTTGATCAAACTGGCCAAGAGCCGGTCCAAGAGCGTGTCTGATGCGGTCGAGGCTGCGGTGGTTGCGGGACGCAAGTATATCGATTGCCATCAGGTTAAACCGGAATAGTTAAATGCCCATTAGCCGTCGCCTGCAAATCGTCAATGTAAAGGGACTTCATGCCCGCGCTTCGGCCAAATTGGTGGAAGTGGTAGAGGCGCATGACGCCCGTGCGACAGTGTCACGTGACGGAATGGACGCCTCTGGTGATAGCATTATGGGGCTTTTGATGTTGGCAGCCGCCAAGGGAAGTTTTATTGACGTCGAAACGGACGGCCCCGAGGAGTTGGCTTTGGCGGATGCTATCGCGGCCTTGGTTGCCGACAAGTTTGGCGAAGGGAACTGACGGCCCGACTGACACAGGGAAGTGGTCAGGCACACAAGGGACGTGAAAACTGTGGTGGCAAAATTGCGGACAGACAAAAAGGCACCGCGACTCTATGACCGCCGCAGCCTGACTTACTCGAACACCTTTGAAAGTCCGTACAAACGTAACACCATTCGCGCGATCGAATGGTTGACGGGTAAACTGACGATCGTCCGGCGTATCCGGGAATTTGAACGGCGCGGCGAGCCCAAGGGTCAGGCGTTCTGGGATGAAACCATGCGCGTCATGGGGATCGATATCCAGACGCCGGCGGACCAGATCGCGCGCATTCCGGAAACCGGCCCGGTGGTCTTTGTCGCGAACCATCCGCATGGACTGGTGGACGGTATGGTGTTGGCCGCGTTGATCGGCAAACGCCGCGACGACTACCGGATTTTGACCCGCTCGATCCTGACCGGCATCGACGAAAGTGCGGCGAGCTATATGATCCCCGTACCCTTTCCGCATGAGGTGGATGCGCAGCGCAAGATGATCGAAATGCGCAAGGTCGCGATGGATCATTTGGCCAAGGGCGGATTAGTTGCGCTGTTCCCGTCAGGAGTCGTGGCCTCGGCGAAATCGATGTTCGGTCCGGCAGAAGAGGCGGAGTGGAACGTATTTACCGCCAAAATGATCCGGACCTCGGGCGCGACCGTGGTGCCTTGCTATTTCCCGGGGTCAAATTCCCGCTGGTATCAGATGGCAGCGCAGATTTCGCCGACGCTGCGGCAGAGTTTGCTGCTGCACGAGGTGGTCCATGCGTTCGATACGCCACAAGCCCCCGTCATCGGCGACCCCATTCCAGCCCATGAAGTGACAGAGCGGTCCAAGGATCAGCGCGCCTTTATGGCTTGGCTTCGGGACCATGTCCTGTCGCTGAAACGGTAACGGCCCGCCCCAAACGGGCAGGCCGATCCGGCTTGGTTTAGTTGAACACGAAATTGTCGGCAGTCAGCGTCGAAATATCGACGTTGGTCAGGGTGATCGTATCCCCGCCATAGTCGATCACGGTATCCGTGCCCGCAGCGCTTAGCACCAGATCGTCAAAGGTCTCGGCAAGGTCCGCGTCGATCGAGATCAGGTCGATACCGATTTCGAAATCGGTGATCGTGTCGGTGCCATCGCCGGAATGGAATACGAACACATCGGCCCCCGCGCCGCCGGTCAGGATGTCGGTGCCCTCTTCTCCATCAAGCACATCGTCGCCAGCGCCGCCTGTCAAGGTGTCGTCTCCGTCCCCGCCGCGGATGCGGTCGCGACCCGCGCCGCCGGTCAGATCGTCGTCGTCCGAACCGCCGTTCAGATTGTCACGGCCAGAGCCACCATTGATCGTATCGGCGCCGTTGTTCCCGTTCAGTTTGTCATTGCCGTTGCCGCCATCGAGGTCGTCATCGCCAGCGCCACCCTTGAGCGCGTCATTCCCGTCGCCGCCATCGAGGTCGTCGTCGCCGCCCTTGCCGTCGAGATCGTCATCGCCGCCGTTGCCGTTCAGCCAATTCTCATTCCCGTTTCCGGTCAGGTCGTCGTCGCCCTCATCGGTTTCAATGTCTTCGATTGCTGTAAAGCTGTCATAGCCATGTCCTGTGGCCTGCGGGCCAGACTTGCTCAGATCGACGGCGGTATTGGTCGCGCCCGTGTAGATCACCCGATCGGTGCCACGGCCGCCGTGGTAATCGTCATCGCCATCGTCGCCGTCGTCGCCGTGGAAATCGTCGTCATCACGGCCACCGTTGAAATCATCGTCCGAATCTGTGCGTTCGTAATCGCCCGGGACATAGGTCGCCACGATAGTGTCGAGAGTGCTCAGGTCCAGTTCACCCTCGCCTTCGGCGACGCGGGTATAGTACCCCGTGGCCGAGTCCAGCAGGAAGATGGTCCACTCTTGGCCGCCGTCATCATCCTCTATTTCGACGATGTAATCGCCAACGATCATGTAGGTCTCATTCGGGCTAATGCGTTCGTCTTCGAGCGAACCGTCATCCTTGACCTCGAAAACCGCGGTGACGACCGTTCCGGACTCGTCGAATTCAAACTGGTAGAAGTCGTCGCCGAGCCCGTCTTCGCCGTCGTCTTCGTCCTCGTCGTCCTCGCCAGAGGTAAAGTTGCCAGCTGCGATCTCGGTCAGGTCCGGCTCGCCATAGCCCTCTGCCGCTTCACTCCACAGGAGCGTTTCGGCATCCTGTTCGAAAATGGTCCATTTGTAGGTGCCGACGCGTGCCTCGATCAACACTACATAGATCCCGGCGGTGACGTAGCTTTCGTTTGCACGGATGGTTTCCTGTTCCCATCCATCGTCTTCGTCGTATTCATAGACCGCCGTGACGTTGCCGTCGACGTCGAGCGTAAAGTCCAAGAGATCGTTAGAGGACATGTGAACCACCATTCGTTGAAAGACTGCCCAAGACTTGAGCAGAACTACAACCTCGGCAATCAGTCCTAGGGCACAAAAATGGACAATATCGCGGCATAAACTTTAGTAATATGCCCATTCTTGAATTTAATCTGCGGCCTTTTGCCGACAAAAAAATCGGAAAAATCCAACAAATTAAATTTCTTACCAGATGGTTATCTAGTCGGGACGGGCTTGTCTCCGCGATAGTCGTAGAACCCGCGCTTGGTCTTGCGGCCAAGCCAGCCAGCCTCGACATATTTGGTCAAGAGCGGGCAGGGACGGTATTTGGTGTCGGCCAGACCGTCATGCAGCACGTTCATGATTGCCAGACAGGTGTCGAGCCCGATGAAATCCGCCAGTTCCAGCGGCCCCATCGGATGGTTCGCACCCAGCTTCATCGACGTGTCGATCGAGTTGACGTTGCCGACCCCCTCGTAGAGGGCATAGACCGCTTCGTTGATCATCGGCATGAGGATACGATTGACGATAAAGGCCGGGAAATCTTCTGATGTGGCCGAGGTTTTGCCCAACCGGCTCACGACCTCTTGGCAGGCATTAAAGGTTTCATCGTCGGTCGCGATTCCGCGGATCAATTCGACCAGCTGCATGATCGGAACCGGGTTCATAAAGTGGAAACCGATGAATTTTTCGGGCCGGTCTGTCCGGCTGGCGAGGCGCGTGATCGAGATCGACGAGGTATTCGAGGCAAGGATCGTGTTCGGCCCGATATGCGGCAGCAGCTGGTCGAAAATTGCCTGCTTGATCGTCTCGCGCTCGGTTGCGGCCTCGATAATCAGGTCACATTGGCCAAGGTTTGCGATTTCTTGGGTGGTTTGGATGCGTCGGAGCGCGGCAATCTTTTCATCTTCCGAGATCAGCGAGCGGCTGACCTGACGGGTCATGTTCTTGTCGATCAGTGCCAGGGCCGCAGACATGGCTTCTGCCTTAACGTCGGTCATCATCACGCTGTATCCGGCCAGAGCGCAAACATGGGCGATCCCGTTGCCCATCTGACCGGCACCTACGACACCAATTTTCTCAATCGCCATGTCACGTCCTTTCGATCCTCGCTGGCACCATATGTCCGCAAGTGGTCCGCGTTCAAGGCAAGACAATCCTTAAACATTGTGATGAATGCCGCCTTTAGCTCCTTTGCAACCTTTATGGCCGAATCTGGCCCGTGGTGAGTAAAGGGAAGTGGTGAAGACCATGAAGCATGAAACGCTGGAAACGGCGGGGCTGGCCTATGTGCCCTGCCAATACAATTCATCGCGGCTGACATTTCGAGGGCCAAAGCGTGATACCAGTGGGCAATACGTTGCCTTTGTGGGCGGCGCGGATACCTACGGGAAATTCATAGAGCGGCCCTATCCGCGCCTGATCGAGGCAGCCTGTGGACGGCCTTGCGTCAATCTGGGAGTGGTGAATGCCTCTATCGACGCATTCGTCCATGATCCGGCGGTCGTTGGGCTGTGTGCCGGGGCCGCTGTGACGGTCGTGCAGGTGATGGGAGCGCAAAATCTGTCAAACCGGTTTTATCGGGTTCACCCGCGGCGCAATGACCGGTTTCTGGATGCTTCCAGTATTCTTCGGGTGATCTATCCCGAGGTCGATTTCTCCGAGATTGCGTTTACCGGGCATCTCCTGAAACGCCTGTATGATGTGTCGCCAGAGCGGTTCGATATTGTTCGGGGCGAATTGGAACAGGCCTGGGTGGCTCGGATGCGGCTATTCCTGTCGCAGATCGGGGCGAACGCGGTGCTGATGTGGTTTGCCTCTCGCCCGATGGACGATACGCCGTGGCATGAGGTGAGCGGGGCCGGACAGTTAGAACCGGCCTTTGTAACCAAGACGATGGTTGATCAGCTTCGCCCCTTGGTCAAGGACGTGGTCGAGGTCAGGCCGAGCCGCGCCGCCTTGGCCGAGGGGACGACGCGGATGGTGGTGCCTCTGTTGCAAACCAGCGTGGCTGCGGAACGGTTGAGTGTGCGCTGCCACCAAGAGGCGGCAGAGCAGCTCTTGCCGCATATAATATCTTGATACCAAACAAAAAGGCCCGCCAGATCGACGGGCCTTTTATCGAGTTTTCGATCAGCTTTAGACCTTGCCGGTGATTTCCGGCACGGCAGCAAAGAGATCCGCGACGAGGCCGAAGTCGGCGACCTGGAAGATCGGGGCTTCTTCGTCCTTGTTGATGGCGACGATGATTTTCGAATCCTTCATGCCGGCGAGGTGCTGGATCGCGCCCGAGATACCGCAGGCGATATACAGTTCCGGTGCCACGACCTTGCCGGTCTGACCGACCTGCCAGTCGTTCGGGGCAAAGCCGCTGTCCACCGCCGCGCGCGAGGCGCCAACCGCCGCGCCGAGCTTGTCCGCCAGCGCTTCGATGATGCCAAAGCTCTCTTCGGAGCCGACGCCGCGACCGCCGGAGACAACGATTTTCGCGCTGGTCAGTTCCGGACGATCGCTTGTGGCGACCTTGTCTTCTACCCACTCGGACTTGCCGGTGGTAGCAGCGGTTGCCAGCGCCTCGACCGGGGCGGCGTTGCCGCCCGCCGCCGCGTCGAACGACGTGGTGCGCAGGGTCAGAACCTTGACCTTCTCAGCCGATTTCACGGTCTGCAGGGCGTTGCCGGCGTAGATCGGGCGCTCGAAGGTGTCGGCGTCGATCACGGCAGTGACGTCAGACAGGATCATCACGTCCAATAGGGCTGCCACGCGCGGCAGCACGTTTTTCGCGTCCGAGGTCGCAGCCGCCACGATATGGGCGTAGCTACCTGCCAGCGACACGATCAGATCGGCCACCGGTTCGGCCAGCGTGTGGCAGAAACCGTGGTCGGCGGCAAAGATCACCTTGGCCACGCCCGCGATGGTCGCGGCGTCGGCCGCAGCGGCGTCACCGCCCTGACCAGCCACCAGAACATGCACGTCGCCAAGGCTTGCAACGGCAGAAACGGCTTTGGAAACAGCGTCTTTGGCCAATTGGCCGTTCGACACTTCGGCAAGAAGAAGGACAGCCATCAGATCGCTCCGGTTTCTTTGAGTTTCGCGACGAGTTCATCCACCGAACCCACCTTGATACCGGCCTGACGGACCGGCGGCTCGGAGGTTTTGACCACGGTCAGACGCGGGGTGACATCGACGCCGTAGTCGGCTGCGGTCTTTTCATCGAGCGGCTTTTTCTTGGCCTTCATGATGTTGGGCAGCGATGCGTAACGCGGTTCGTTCAGGCGCAGGTCGGCGCTGATCACAGCCGGAAGGGCCACTTTGATTGTTTGCAGACCGCCATCGACCTCGCGGGTCACGGTGGCGCTGCCGCCGTCGATCGCCACTTCGGAGGCAAAGGTCGCCTGACCCCAGCCCAAGAGCGCCGCCAGCATCTGGCCGGTCGCGTTCATGTCGTTGTCGATCGCCTGCTTGCCCGCGATGATCAGGCCCGGGTTCTCTTCCTTGGCAACAGCGGCAAGGATTTTCGCCACGGCCAGAGGTTCGATATCGGTGTGAACGTCGTCAGTGGCCGTCACGAGGATGGCTCGGTCGGCCCCCATCGCCAGAGCGGTACGCAGCGTTTCCTGAGCCTGCTTGACGCCGACCGATACCACGATCACCTCGTCCGCCTTGCCGGCCTCTTTCAGACGGATCGCCTCTTCGACGGCAATCTCGTCAAACGGGTTCATCGACATCTTTACGTTCGCGAGATCAACACCCGTGCCATCCGCTTTGACGCGAACCTTTACGTTGTAATCGATCACACGCTTCACAGGTACGAGGACCTTCATTGGCGGTATCTCCCTAAATTGCGTTGCCATGAGGCGTCTTTGCCAGCGTGTTAGCAAGTGCAGCACAAGGAAAACAGTGCAAAATCGACGCGGTGTCGACCTAAGACGCCACGTTGCACTTTGATTGATCGCTGTGATTGTTTGAAAATAAAGGATGTTAGCGGCGCAATTATGTTGCGTGGGGCGCCGCCAACTTTGGTCGTAAATGTCTTGTCGGATGTGATTCTGGCGCCAATCGGACGAGAATCAGCGGGTTTTCCCCGGCACCCATAGGATATCGGCGCGCCCGTTGTCGTTCGCGACCCGCGCAGCGACAAAGAACCAGTCCGAAAGCCGGTTCAGATATTTGATCGCGGCCTCATTGACGGTTTCGACCGTTGCCAACTCTACCGTGAGCCGCTCGGCGCGGCGCGCCACGGTCCGGCACAGGTGCAAATACGCCGACAGCGCAGAGCCGCCGGGCAGAATAAAGCTGCGCAGGGGTTCCAGATTCGCGTTCATCGCATCGATTTCGCGCTCTAGCCGGTCAACCTGGGTCTGCAGGATGCGCAACACGGGATAGGGGGCCTCAGCGTCCTTTTCCATGTCTGGCCGACACAGATCCGCGCCTAGGTCAAAGAGGTCATTCTGAATGGCCGCGAGCCAGTCGGACAGTTCGCCATGGGCATGCAGGCGGGCCATGCCGAGCGTCGCGTTCAATTCGTCAACTGTGCCATAGGCGTTGACGCGAGCCGAGTGTTTCGCAACCCGATCCCCGTTTCCGAGGGCGGTCTGACCTGCGTCGCCGGTACGGGTGTAGATTTTGTTCAGAACCACCATTTAGAAAAACTTTCGCAGATAGACGATGCCAGCAATCAGGACCACGGCCACGCCTTGGGCGTAGATGCGATAGCGCATGATTTGATTGGACTTCTTGCCGTGGGTTTTGGTGTCTCCGGTGCCGAATGTGCCCAGACCCCAAGCCAAGATCGCGGCGACGCCGATACAGGCCAGAAGGACGATAAAGTTGGCGGGTTCTCTGAACATGACGGCTCCGTCGAATGTGGTCGATGTGGGCCCGATGTAACACGGGGACCGAGAAAGGAAAGGGTGCTAGCCCTTTGCGATCAGCCAATCGAGCGCCCGCGTCGGCAGCAACCGCCTGAGGGTCCCCATCAAATAGGTCGGCGTTGTGACATAGTAGCGCGGCGCGGGATTGGCGACGGTCAGGGCGCGCAGGATCTTGGCGGTGACCGCAGAGGGCGGCAGCTCGAATCTGTCAGGGCCGCGATCCTCGTACAGACGTTTGGTCAGGGTCTGGTATTGTTCGGCGCGAGCCGAGTTTTTCCAATCGACCCAACGTTCAAAGTGCGGGATGGAATTGACCCGGATCTTTGACGTGATCGGTCCCGGTTCGACCAGAACGACCTTGATCGGGGTGTCGCGCAATTCCAGCCGCAAAACATCCATGAGACCTTCGAGGGCGAATTTGCTGGCCACATAGGCCCCGCGCCATTTGTAGGCGACCAGACCCAGAACCGACGAACAGGTGACGATTCGGCCATGCCCCTGTTTTCGCATGATTTTGATGACTTCGCAGGTCAGGTCATGCGTGCCGAATACATTGGCTTCAAACACGGCCTTTAACGCGTCACGCGGTAGATCCTCGACCGCACCGGGGCAGGCAAAGGCGCCGTTGTTATACAGCGCATCCAGCGTGCCGCCGGTCTGCATAACGATATGGTCCAGCGCACTGCGGATCGTGGCGGGGTCGGTCAGGTCCAACAGGGGGGCATCGAATCCTTGGGCAGAGAGGCGATCGCAGTCAGATTGTTGCCGACACGACGCAAATACCCGCCACCCTGCCGCGCGCAAATCATGGGCGGCCGCATAGCCGATACCCGAAGAGCACCCGGTGATGAGAATGGATCGCTGCATGTGGTCCTACCTTTTATGATGCAAACTCGAATTTTTTTGGTAAGAGAAACTATACTTTTGGCTAAGGTCAGTCTTTCTCTTCGTCAGGCGTGGGTTCGGTTTAGGGAAATTTCAATGTTAATGGCGCTTTTGGCAATGTTCGCAGCGTTAATTGTCAGTGCGATCGATGTCGACGTGGTTCTGCCACAAGACGACACCGCGGATGAAAACGCGGACGGCAATACCGACGAAACGGGCGACACAGGTGTCGGGACTGACGTCAGTCTCTAGTAAGACGGGGCTTGCATGCTGCCAACGCGGGGCGGGTGCCCTCTTTCGGTTGTTATCCCATTTTACAATGAGACCGCCTTTGTGCGGGCGGCGGTCGAATCCGTTCTGTCGCAAGGGATTAGCGGTCTGGATGTGATTGTCGTGAACGACAATCCCGGGTTTTTTGCGCCCGAGGCGTTTTCTGCGCTCGGTGTACCCGACCGTGTGCGGGTGGTGCATCAACCTCGCAATTTGGGTTTATCGGCGGCCCGCAATGCTGGCATGGCCGTGGCCGAGGGGCAGCACATCGCATTTCTGGACGCTGACGACTACTATATTTCGGGCGGACTGCGCGACCTGCTGGCCTACGCGCAGCACTCCGGCGCGGATATGACCCATGCACAGACCTTTTTGACTCAGGTCGGCTCGCCCCGGGTGTCGGTTCTGGCCCGCGACCGACGGCTGTTCGCCGATCAGAAGGTGCGACCGGGGCTCTTGGGGCTCGAGGCTGCGCAATTCATCACGTCGAGTTGGTCCAGTCTTTACCGCGCCGAATTTCTGCGCGACGCCGGGCTGACGTTTGACGAAGAACAGCGCAAATTCGAGGATCGGCTGTTTGTCCTGTCTTCGGTGACGCGGGCGGGTACGATTGCGCAACTGGGTCGGCCGATCCGGGTCTGGCGACGGCGTGCAGGATCGATTTCCACCTCTGCGCCCGATGCAGAGGTCATGGAACTCCAGCTCAAGTTGCTGGAAAAATGCATGGCCGAAGTGATCGCCTGGCGGGATCGTGTCGATGCGCCCCCCCGGTTTCTCAAGCGGGAAGTGTTCAACACGCTGTCGCGTCTGATCTGGGATGTTGGCATTCTGCCTGCTCTGGCCGACGGGTCCGCCCCGGCGGGTATGGCGCAGCGGGTGCAGGCGCTGATCGCGGACGAACGACTGGGGCAGGGCATTTTCGAAGACCCCGTTATCCGCAAAATCAGCCGTGTCGGTGAAGAGACCCGGTTTGGCCGTGTCACGCGGGGCGATTTTTTCAATGTCGTAGGCGCTATGGCAGACGGCGATTTTGCGGCGGCCTATGCCTGTTTGACCGGAATCTCGACTCCGAGTGCGGCACGGACGGTGCCCGATTTGCCCGATCTGATCCTTCATTTGGGACTGCACAAAACAGGTAGCACCGCTATCCAGTCGTGGTGCGCGGCCAATCCGCAGGTACTGGCCGATCAGGGCGTTCTCTTCCCGCGCACGGGTTTGCCGGGGCCGGAGTTCAATCCCACGCGGGACGGCGGCCTGCCCGGGCACCAGATGCTGCTCAATGCGCTGAGGTCGGGTGCCGGAGAGGACATCTGGCAGGGTCTGGCCGAGGAAATAAAAGCCGCTGGCGCGGAGCGTGTCCTGCTGTCCTGCGAAAACTTTCTGATGCCCCTGCGGTCTGACCGCGATGTCGCTCTGCCCGCCTTGCTGGAAAAGCTAAAGCGGTTTCGGTCGATCCGCTTGCTGGCCTTTGTCCGACGGCCCGATGTCTGGATCGAACGGTTCTACCGCGAGGTGGTCAGTAACGGCAATCGAGGCGGTGCCCGCACGATCGAGGAGTTTCTGGTCGATTATCAGGGCATTCTGACCGACTTTGCCGGTCTGTTTGCGCCGTTCGAGGCGATCGCCAACGGTCCGGTCCGTCTGATTGATTACGATGCGGCAGCGCGCGGCGACGGGGTTTTGCGGGCATTTGCGCAGGCGGCGGGGCTGGATTTGCCGTTGGGCGTCGCCAACCCCGCACCACAGGCGGTCTATGCGACGCCGGATCGGGCCACGATACAGGCCGCCCGGACCATCAATATGTTCCTGACCAACCAAACCCGCCGAGAAGATACCCTCAGGGATTTCTTTCGCATGGTTCCGGTGCACAAAGGGCCGGATTTTTCGTTCCTGTCGCCAGAATTAGCTGCGGGCGTTCGGGACAGTTTTCAGGCGCAATCGGCGGTCTGGGCGGCAGAGCGTGGATACCACGCCGACCTGTCATCGCGGCCCGAGGACGCGACATGGCAACCGTTGGCGGACTTGCCGAATGACGTGTACGAGTTGGTCTTGCGCTGTGCGCTGCGAACGGAAACCGAAGTGGCCGCACCGGTGGTCCCGATCCATTACACCCCGCCAGAGATGCCGCCGACGGCCGAGAGGGGTGTGTATGAAGGGGCGCCTATCCTGCAAATGCGGTTGCGCCCTTGGGCGGCGCGACTGTTTCGCCGTGTCAGGCGCCCATAATTTGCGCTGGCGCAGGGCCACTCTGGCGGCTAGACAACAGGTATGAGCGACGCCAAAGACGACCCCGAAAACGGCCAAGAGACTGGCCAGATGGACTTTACCGAACCGCTCCGCCGGGCGCTGGGCGAACGGTATTTGACCTATGCCTTGTCAACTATCATGCACCGCGCCCTGCCGGATGCGCGCGACGGGCTAAAGCCTGTTCATCGCCGTATTCTGTTTGCGATGCGCGAATTGCGACTGACGTCGACAGGGGGATTCCGTAAATCCGCCAAGATCAGCGGCGACGTGATGGGCAACTATCACCCGCATGGCGATGCGGCGATCTATGACGCGATGGCGCGTCTGGCGCAGGATTTCAACGTGCGTTATCCGCTGGTTGACGGTCAGGGCAACTTTGGCAACATTGACGGCGATAACCCCGCCGCCAGCCGCTATACAGAGGCCAGACTGACTGCCGCCGCCGAGGCGCTGTTAGAAGGTTTGGCGGAAAACGCGGTAGATTACCGCCCGAACTATGATGGCACTCTGGAAGAGCCGATCGTTCTGCCGGCCGCGTTTCCGAACCTGCTGGCGAATGGCGCATCGGGAATCGCGGTGGGGATGGCGACGAACATTCCGCCGCATAACCTGCACGAATTGATCGACGCCTGCCTGCATTTGATCAAGGCGCCGAACGCCGCCGACGATACGCTGCTGCAATACGTTCCGGGTCCGGATTTTCCGACCGGCGGTATCATTGTCGAACCGCGCGAGAGCATCGCCGAGTCCTATCGCACGGGGCGCGGGTCGTTCCGTCTGAGGGCCAAGTGGGAGATCGAGGATCTCGGGCGCGGTCAGTGGCAGATCGTGGTCACCGAAATTCCCTATCAGGTGCAAAAATCGCGTCTGATTGAAAAACTGGCCGAAGTCATTCAGCTGAAAAAGGTGCCGTTGCTGGCCGACGTGCGCGACGAATCCGCGGATGACGTGCGCATCGTGCTAGAGCCCCGCAGCCGGACGGTCGAGCCGGAGATGCTGATGGGCATGCTGTTCCGCAACTCTGACCTCGAGATCAAGTTCAGCCTGAACATGAACGTGCTGGTCGATGGCCAGACGCCCAAGGTCTGTTCGATCAAAGAGGTTCTGCGGGCGTTTCTGGACCATCGTCGCGATGTACTCTGCCGCCGTAGCCAGCACCGGATGGACAAGATCGACCATCGCCTAGAGGTGCTGACGGGTTTGATCATCGCCTTCCTCAATCTGGATCGCGTGATCGACATCATCCGTTACGACGATGATCCCAAGGCTGCCCTGATGGCCGAGGCTTGGGATACCAAGCGGGCGCGGGCGACCTCTGAAAAGGACTATGTCTCGCCTCTGCCGGCCAAGGGTGAGGGGGAGCTGACCGAAGTTCAGGCCGAAGCGATCCTGAACATGCGCCTGCGGTCGTTGCGGCGGCTCGAGGAAATGGAACTGGTCCGCGAACGCGATGCCCTGCTCGAAGAACGCGCCGAACTGGCGGCGCTCTTGGCGGATGACGGGAAACAGTGGTCCAAGATTGCCGAACAATTGCGCGAAACCCGCAAACAGTTTGGTCGCGATGCCCCCGGCGGGGCACGTCGGACGCAATTCGCCGATGCGGGCATGGTCGAAGATGTCCCGATGGAGGCCATGATCGAGCGCGAGCCGATCACCGTGATCTGTTCCAAAATGGGATGGGTCCGCGCGATGAAGGGCCATCAGGCGCTGGATTCAGAGGTCAAGTTCAAGGACGGCGACGAAGGCCGCTTTATGTTCCACGCCGAGACCACGGATAAGATCATCATCGCTGGCAGTAACGGCAAATTCTTTACCATTCTCGGGGCCAACCTGCCGGGTGGGCGCGGGATGGGGGAACCCCTGCGTCTGATGGTCGATCTGCCCAACGACTGTGACATCACCGAAATGATGGTCCATCAGCCCGGTCGCAAACTGCTGCTCGCCTCCTCCGAAGGCGACGGGTTCATCGTGAACGAAGACGAGGTGATCGCGCAGACCCGGTCTGGCAAACAGGTCCTGAACGTCAAGGACGGTATTGTGCTGCGCGTGATTCGACCTGTGTCGGGGGATCACGTCGCCGTTGTCGGTGAAAACCGCAAAGTGCTGGTTTTCGCCATCGAAGAACTGCCCGAAATGGCCCGTGGCAAAGGTGTCCGCCTGCAAAAATACAAGGACGGTGGACTGTCTGACGCCACGACCTTTGTTCTGGCGGATGGGCTGTCATGGCATGATCCGGCAGGTCGGACCCGGACGGAACCCGACTTGGCCGAATGGCTGGGCAAGCGGGCAGGGACGGGCCGGATGGCTCCGCGTGGGTTTCCGCGCGACAATCGTTTCAACTAGCCGACTCGCCCGAGGGCCGGAGGACCAAAATGCGCCTGAAATCACTTGCCGCTGTTGCGCTGGCTGTCGTTCTCTCTGCCTGCGGGGCGCCCCGCGACGATATTTCCGGAACGCCCGAGCCGATCGGTACCTTTCGTCTGGCGTATAATTTCGCGAATGCGGATCACGCTCAAAAGGGACCTCTGTCGCGCGATGTGACCCCTGCCGAATGGAAGGCCGCCGTCGAAGGCGCGATCCAGGACCGGCTGGGACGCTATGAGGGCGACGCGTGGTTCCACATTGCCGTGGGGGTTCAGGGCTATGTTGTCGCCCGCGCCGGCATCCCGATTGTCTATTCGCCCAAGTCTGTTTTGATCATCGGCGTGACCTTTATCGAGGATGCGACGCAAGAAAAGCTGAACGAAGAGCCGATTCAGTTGACGATTTTCGAACCCTGCTGTGCCCCGATCCTCGGCTCGGGCCTGACCCGCACCCGCGAGGAACAGATAGACGGTCTGGCCTTTAACGCGGCGCGGGCGATCGAACGTTACATGCGGAAACACGGTGATTTGTTCGGTGGCCAGTCCGAGGCCGTCGAGGACGACCCGACCATTATCGAGGGCTTTGACGCGGCGGCATTGGCAGCCGCCCGCGCACATCGAGGTGCCGATACTTCTAACTGATGCTTGATTTCTGCCCGGTTTGCCAATACATCGCCCGCGATGTTGAACCGGGCCAGTGGTTGGCCCCCGAACACGCGAGGCGCCTTCTGAGATGGCTAAGGCAAAGTTTGAACGTAACAAGCCGCACGTAAACATCGGCACGATCG
>CALMJS010000030.1 GCA_937864535.1 uncultured Paracoccaceae bacterium | reverse complement strand
TTTCTGCAACTTGGCGATCCGCAGGCGCAGCGCTTGAACCAGTTGATCATGGACACGCAATGTCGCCGATATCCTAGCGTTCTCGGCCTCGATCCGGGCATTTTCTACCTGCAAAGCCGCGATCATCGCCCTCAATTCAGCGGGATCATCTGGCAGATTTTCAGCAGGGTTCAACATGAGCCTGACTACCAAAAATCAGGCGGAAGCACCATAGAAACAAAGCAAATTCGGCCGTAAAATCACCCGACCCGTGCAGGCGGAGAACCCCAATCCGGACGCCGCCAGTCGATGCCTTCCCAGAGCATCGCAAGCTGCGCCGAGGTCAGCCGCAGTGCCCCATCCTGCGTGCTCGGCCACGCAAAGCGGCCCCGCTCCAAAACTTTGTAGTAGAGGCAAAGCCCTTGCCCATCCCAGAACAGAAGCTTGATCCGATCCCCGCGACGCCCCCTAAACGCAAACACCGCTCCACTGGCAGGCTTTTGCCGCAAAACATCCTGGGCCAGCGCCGCCAATCCCGCAATTCCCTTCCTCATATCCGTCACGCCACAGGCCAGATAGACGCGAACACCGGTGCCCGGACCGATCATGCCGCGTCCACCGCGCGGATCAGGGCGGTCAGCACGGCCGGATCTACCGTGCTGTCAAAACGCAAGCTGCGCCCACCATTCAGGCGCAATTCAACGACACTCGGTGGCGACGCTTCAGCGGTAGGGTGCAACGCTACCGGCACTCCGGCTGCAACCGGAATATCCAACGGGTAGAAAAGCGCCCCGGCATCGGGCGACCATATCCCCTTCTTCTTCAACTCATGCCGCCAGGCGTAAATCTGTTGCCGCGTAATCTCGTGGCGCTGCGCCACTTGCGTTACCGTTGCCCCGCCAGCACCAACCGACATGACAATTTCAAGCTTGTCCTCGTCGCGCCAGAAACGCCGCCGCTCCACCCCAAGAAGTTCACCTCGCATTGATGACCCCCGAATAAGACACGTCGTTAAACACGTGACTTAGATCATCGCCCCATGATCAGGCAGGCGTTCCCAATGGCGCGGTTGCGATCTGTGGGCTTACGCAAAGGGCGTGACACTGGACTTCTCGCGGCCCGGCAAACCAACCGACAACGGCTTCATCGAAGCGTTCAACAGCAAGCTCCGGTCCGAATGCCTGAACGCACACTGGTTCTTGACGCTTGCAGATGCCGGCGAGAAACTGGAGGATTTGCGTAGACACTACAACGACGACAGACCACATAGCGCGAACGGATACAACGTCCCGAGCGCATTGCACTTTCCCGGTGACGCAACCAGCCCGTCATCGTGAGCAAAGGCCCGAAAACTCCAGCTTCGGGTGGTCCAGAGTTGGTAGGCACAGTAAACAATCCGCAGGCTCATATCGCTGTTGGACTAATGTGCACTGGCAGGTCACTTCGGTTAATCCTAATTTAGGAATTGCCCACGATGATGGTCTTGGTGAATATCCCGCTAAGATTGGACATCCGCATTGATCAGCGAGAAAATTTTTCAACCGACAGTACTCTTTTCAATCGCGCTGATGGCTGTGATTGTAATGATGGTGCTGCCTATGCCGTCAATCATTCTCGATATCGGCCTCGCGGTTTCTTTCGCAATCGCTATCCTGATGTTTTCAATAACATTATTTATTGTGAGGCCACTCGATTTCTCATCATTTCCTACGGTTCTTCTAGCGTCGTTATTGCTGCGACTGTCGCTTAATGTGTCCTCAACAAAACTCATTATTGGCCGTGGTCACGAAGGAGTTGATGCCGCGGGAAAAGTTATTGAAGGCTTCGCGAGCTTCATCATGGGAGGATCGACAATACTCGGTGTCGTGACCTTCTTTGTGTTACTCATTGTCAATTTTGTCGTGATCAATAAGGGTGCAACCCGAATGGCCGAGGTGGGCGCCCGGTTCGCGTTGGACGCTATGCCCGGCAAACAGCTGTCGATCGATAGCGACCTGAGTTCTGGTTCGATTAATCACTCCGAAGCTAAACGTCTCCGCGAGATTGAGCAGGCCGAAACAACTTTTTTCGGATCACTGGATGGAGCTTCGAAGTTCGTAAAAGGAGATGCTATCGCCGGTCTGATGATTACTGCCCTCAACATTATTGTAGGTATGATAATGGGGGTCGGAATTCATGGTATGCCATTCAAAGAGGCCTTTGATACCTATACAATACTGACCGTAGGAGACGGACTGGTTAGTCAGATTCCTTCTGTAATTATTTCTGTTGCGTCCGCCTTGCTCCTGGCAAGAGGTGGGAGCACCGGATCTATTGATGCGTCATTGATCAAGCAGATGCTTGGCTACCCGGCTGCAGTCGGAACTGTGGCAATTGTTATGGCCTTTTTTGCCATCATGCCTGGAATGCCTTTCCTACCGTTTATATCGGCCGCTATCGGACTCGGCTATCTGGCTTTTCGTGTTTCATTACCGTCCAGTACGACAGACGATGCGGCCGAGGGGCAGCCGGACCCGCGTCAACGTCACCGGCCAATTGGTGACTCTTTGGATCTGGATGAAATCCACATTGAATTCGCGCCTGATCTTATCGAGACGGTCCTCGATTTTCGCACCGGTCTTGATATGCGAATTGTCAGTATGCGCGAACATATTGCGTCCCATTTCGGCTTGATTCTTCCAGAAATGAGACTGACCGATAATGCAGAACTCCCGATGGGAACCTATGTTATCCGTATTCTTGGGGTCGAGCACGCGCGAGGAGTGCTCCAAGTCGGGCAGGTTTTGGCGCTACGGCCAAGCTCGGGTGAACTGGAAATCCCCGGCGCTGACGTGGCAGAGCCAGTTTACGGTGCGCCAGCGCGTTGGATTTCGGCGAGATATCAGAACGATGCTGCGACAGACGGAATTACCACTGTTGCACCGAGCGAAGTTCTCTCGACCCATTTGCTCGAAACCCTCAAGCGGAACTTGGCACGATTTATGACGATGAAGAGTCTCCGCCGTGTTCTGGACGAGCTGGTTCATTTGACCGATGCTTCGCGCAGCGATGCCAATCGGAGATTTTTGGATGAAATGCTACCTGATCGTGTTCCAATGGATCAGCTATTGGTCGTTTTGCGATTATTACTCGAAGAGCGTGTTTCCATTAGAAATTTGCACTTGATTATCGAGAGTATTGCAGAGGTGCGAGGTGGCGGTACCAGCATAGAAATTATTGTAGAGTATGTACGACAGCGCCTAGGATACCAGATATTATCTGAGCTCAAGAGAAGCAATGGCTCCGTCCCGGTCGTGCAGCTTGCGCCTGAGTGGGAGGATATCTTTCAGCGGTACCAATTGTCGAGTGACAAGAATTCGGAAATCGCTCTGCCAGCCGAACTATTCAATAAGCTTTCAAATTCACTTGCGGACAAATTGACCAAAGCTAACGAAGGTGGTGATCGCGTAGCTGTAATCTCGACATCCAAACGGCGCCGATTCCTTCGCGGTGTAATGGCTGCAAAGGGACTTTCAGCCGCTGTGATTAGTTTCGAAGAGGTCGGTCTAGACGGAAAACTGTCTCTAGTTGGGACTGTGACAACGTGACTGCAGTCAATGGTATTCTCGAGATAGGGGAACGTAATATATGGATGTTTTTCCTAACGCTTTTACGCGTTGGACCCCTAATTTTTCTTCTTCCAGTTCTGGGTGAAACTGTCACGCCTACCAGGTTTAGGTTGATAATCTGTATTGTGGTATCTGTATTTCTGTCTTTACTGATCCAGATTGATCCACGTGAACATGGTTTGAACCATATTATCGTCTCATCCCTTTGTGAAATACTTATTGGCCTTATGCTTGGATTTGTTATACGTTCGATGTTCTTGGCCTTGCAAATTGCTGGTGTCATTGCATCACAGTTTTTGTCGTTGTCACAGATGCTGGGCGCTTCTCAAGCCGATGACAGTTTTCTAGTGCTAGGGCGACTCTATAACTGGATCGGAATTGGATATGTCTGCGTCATCGGGCTGCCATTGGAATGTATCATGTTTATCGCGAAGTCATACGTCTATTTTCCATTCGGTGTCTTGGCCGCGGGCTTTAATCCTGCTGAATTTGTTTTGAGCTATTTTGCGCTGGCCTTCCAAAGTAGTTTTGAGTTTTCAGGAGCCATTTTTGTTGCAGCGGTGCTGTACAATATTACGACAGGTTATGTCGGTAGAGCGATGCCGCAGTTGATGATTTCCATCGTTTCGGTGCCAGCAATTGTTCTGGCTGGATTATTTGTAACTGGAGTGACAATTTTCCCAGTGACTCAGATATTCGGGAAAAATCTCATGATGTTCCTGATCTGGAGCCTCAATTGAGCGATGACGGTGATAAACAGTTCGAGCCGACACAGCAGCGCCTTGACGAGGCGCGCAAGCGTGGCGAAATAGCCCGTTCGCAGGATTTCAATCAATTCATTGTATTTGGGGTATTTGCCGCCATTATTATCTTTGGCGGCGATGCGATCTTGCGTACGAGTGGTGGGATGCTTGTCGAAATGCTTGGTGAGCTTCATACACTTGGTCCAAAAGTTTTTGCCGATGGCGGGCAATTTTTTCTGGGTCGCTACTTTCGATCATTTTTGTTGACGGTTGCCGTGGCGTTGATCTTTCCCGGTTTGGTTCTGCTCGTCGGGCTTGTTGCACAGCGATCGTTGATATTTTCGACCCAGAGGCTTGTGCCAGAGTTAAATAGAATTTCCCTTATCAAAGGGATAAATAACAAGTTCGGTGCCGCGGGGTTATTTGAATTTGCCAAGTCGGTTTCGCGACTGGTTGTCTACTGTGTCATATCCGGGGTTGTTTTTTGGCGCGCCCGCGAACTGATTTTGTTTGCACCACTATACGGTACATGGGGAACTATCAATATTTTGAGTCATACTTTTCAAAGTATGATTCTGTGCATTCTCGTGGCCAATGGTGTTTTGGCCATGGTAGATTTTTTTTGGCAGCGAGGTGCGTTTCTTAGAAAAAACCGCATGTCACGGCAGGAGATGCTCGATGAGCATAAGCAGAGTGAGGGAGATCCCCATTTCAAGCAGCTTAGGCGGCAAAAAGCCGTTTCTGTCGCAATGAACCGGATGTTGAAAGATATTGAAACAGCGAGTGTTATAATTGTCAATCCTACGCACTATGCGGTCGCTCTGGCCTGGGATCCAACAACCAAGTCAGCGCCTCGATGTGTCGCGAAAGGCACGGATGAAATTGCGTTTCGGATTCGCGAGCGCGCCAGCGCCGCGCATGTGCCAATTCGGAGTGATCCGCCGACTGCCAGAGCTATTTTCGCGACCGTCGAGGTGGGCGAGCCGATCAGACCCGAGCATTATCGGGCCGTCGCTGCAGCTATTCGTGTGGTGCAAAAGCTGAGGCGTTGACCTGATGAGTTTGATTTTGCAACTAAAAGAACTTGTTGCGCTGACCGAGATGGTTTTTCAGCAGGAGCAGTCGAAAATGGCCGCCCTCGCGAGGCGTGAGGCTGACCTACGCGATCTGATTGGTCAGGTCACCTCTCATGGTCGGACGAACTCTGCTTTGGCGACCGAAGACATTGCCGCGTCCGCATTGCGGAACGAACGATGGCAGATTTGGGCCGAGCAGCGCAAGGTTGCGTTGAATCGAGAATTGGCAAGGGTACTTGCTATGGAAGATGCGCAAAAAACGCCGCTGGCAGCGGCGTTTGGCAAACATCATGCGATGTTGGAATTGCTAAAGACTGTCCAAAGCGCAGGAAAAAAATCCGGGCACTGAGGGTCAAGCTACATGTCTTGACGCGCGATTTCCAGAATGAGGACGCTTCGTGCCAGGCCCGGTGCGACTGATTGTGCGGTTTGATCGAGGCTTTCTCGGAGGGCGCGCATCATTGACGGGGATGTAAAGTCACCCGAAAAACCACCTAGATTTGCATGGTTTAGCATCGTTGAGAAAAGCGCATCGCGCAGTTTGGGCTCCAATTCGAACAAGGCCTCCTGCTGGCCGGCGGGGATCTCGACGGAGAGGCCGAGAATGATCATGGCTTCCATTTTGCCACCAGCAACAACGGGCACAACGAACTGATTGTTCAATTTGGCATATTCCACGTCGGCATTTGCGTGCGTCGTCGTATCGGTTTGCTCGTGCTCTGTGTCGTGTTCCGCTGCCACCGCCGTTTCATGGACCCCGGTGTCAGTGTCTTCGATCTTATGGGTTGTTTTGAAATAGAATCCTGCTGCGGCGCCGCCGGATACCCCAACAATGCCCATTAGCACAGGGAAAATAAGTTTTTTCATGCAATACTCCTAGAAGGGCAAGAGTGCTTCAACCAGTTGTTGACCATAGCGTGGCTGTTGCATCTGGCTAATTTGCCCCTGACCGCCATAGGAAATCCGGGCAGAGGCGATCTTGTCGTAGGTAATTTCATTTTGACGCGAGATATCCCCGGGCCGCACAAATCCGCTGACCAGCAGTTCGCGCATTTCGTAATTGACCCTGACTTCCTGGCTCCCCTGAATGGACAAAATTCCGTTGGGGAGGACGTCAATCACCGTGGCGGCGACGCGTAGTGTCAGTTTTTCCTGTCGCTGCACAGATCCGTCACCAGCTGCGCTACTATTGGAATTCAGGCCAACGGCCGATCCCATACTGGCGCCGCTCGGCAATTGCTGATCGATACGCTGGGGAATTCCAAAGAGATCGCTGACGCCCATTTCCTGGCTTGCACTTCGGGAACGGTCGCTGCTGTTCGACATTTGCGCGCTGTCGTTAATTTCAATGACGACAGTCAGAATATCTCCGCGCTGCATTGCCCGCCTCTCACCAAGGAGCGAGCCGCGCTCGCCGGTCCAGAGCGACGCCTGATCGACGGCCCGGGTAGCGTATTGCTCTTGCAGCGGTGTATCCGGGGTCATCATGGAATTGTATTCCAGCGAAGCTACCGAAGGTGAAAACTCGGGCGCACGACCGACCTGATCCAACGGAGTGCATCCGGCTGCCAGCACGAGGAACAACCATGGCCTATTGACCGACATAGGCTGCTCCATCGATGCCAATCCTCGCAGTCACTGTCTTTCGCGACGCTATGTTCATGACGCGGATCACGTCGCCGGGGCCCGCGCGGTCCAGTGATCGACCGTCAGTCGATATTTTTAGGCCGTCCCTCTCGTAAATGAGTGGTACGATCTGATTGCGATCCACGACAGAGGGGAAACCGACGTCTGCCGGGCTCACAGGGCGCCCAGCGTAGAGCGCTATCCGTGTTTCCATGCCGATCAGTTCGTCCGGCAAAGTCGCGGCGCCCGGTACGGTTGCGGCTTTTACGGCAAGGTCCTCTGGAGCGATAATCGTGTGTGCGGGAATAGTTCTGGCTGCCACGACGGTTTCTGCCGAGGCCGGCATGGCCGCCAGTATCCCGATAATCACCCTGATCATCGGACCTGTACCATCGAGCCGAGCATTTGGTCTGCCGCCGAAATGACCTTTGAATTCAGCTCATAGCCCCTTTGGGCCTCGATCAGGTCGGTGACCTCTTTGACGGCGTCAACGCTGGAATCCTCGAGATAGCCTTGCCGGATCAGACCTAGCCCATCCTCGCCTGCGGTTCCGCTGAGGGCGGGTCCAGAGGCCGGAGATTCAAGAAAAAGATTGCTGCCGATCGCCTCCAGCCCCTTGGCGTTTGCAAAGTTCGCGAGGCTGAGTTGACCGAGAAGTTCGGGTTCGACACTATCGGCGAAATATCCATAGACCTCGCCCTCGGAGTTGATGCTGATCGAACTGGAATCCGACGGTATCGTCACATTTGGCACAACCGGATAGCCGTCGGAGGTCACGATCAGCCCGTCCTCGGATCGTTTCAGCCCGCCATCGCGGGTATAGGCCGAATTGCCATTGGGCATCGTGACTTCGAAATAGCCGGACCCTTCGATCGCGAGATCCAGATCCCCGCCGGTGGAACTAAGGCTGCCCTGTTCCAGCATCACTGTGACCGATGCGGCGCGCACCCCGAGCCCAAGCTGGACGCCCGTCGGGACTACGGTTCCGTCGCTGGCGCTGATTGTACCGGGGCGGACGGCCTGCTGATAGTGTAGGTCGGAAAATTCGGCGCGCCGCGGATTAAAGCCGGTCGTGCTCATGTTCGCGAGGTTGTTCGAGATTACTTCGACCCGCGTTTGCTGAGCGGACATTCCACCTGCGGCGATTTCTAGTGCGCGCATACTAACCTCTTATTTTCCCAGTGTTTCTATAGAGCGGCTCTGCCGATCATTTTCCTGGTCCAGAAAACTCTGGCCCAGTTCATAGGCGCGCTGCACCTCGACCATCCGGGCGATTTCCATGATTGGATTTACATTCGACTCTTCGACAAAGCCTTGAAAAATCACAGAGTCGCTATCGGACACATAGGACGGGGCGCTAAAGAGCAGACCTTCCCCGCGGATCAGCGTCTGTGGGTCTTCTGGCAAATAGAGCCCGATCTGGCCAATCGGCTGGCCCTCTGCGGAAATCGTGCCGTCATTTGCAACCGCAAAATCGCTCGACCCAAGCGGGAAAAAAACCGGAGCACCCCCCGTGTCGAGGACAGGATAGCCGTCCATCGTGACCAGGTCGCCCGCCTCGTTCGTGGAGAATACGCCGTTGCGCGTCAACTTCTGGCCTTCGGGTGTTTCCACGAGGAAAAAGCCATCCCCTTCGATCGCAAAATCAAAGGGTCCGTTCGTCTGTGAAAAACTGCCCTGCTCAAAAGAGGTAGAGTGGGCGCGGGCGGCGGCCATCGAGATGCTACCCGCTTCGGTTTGCCTGATATTTTCACTAAAGACGATATTCTCGCTGCGAAAACCGCTGGTATTCGCGTTGGCGATATTGTTCGCAATTGTCTGCATTTCGGCTAGCAGGCCGCTCTGTCTGGTCAGGGTTACATAATTGGAAACAGTCATTAGATCGCCTCGATGAGTGGGATCAACGTATTGGTGAAGAGCGCCACAACCGTTTCGGACATAAAGCCCATGGTCATCCAGAAAACCGCAAGGATGCAGAATAGTTTTGGCACGAATGTGAGTGAGTTTTCCTGCACCGACGTCAAAGCCTGAAACAGGCCAATGACCAACCCCGATCCCAGTGAAATAACCAATATGGGCGCCGAAATCACGATGGCCACCCAGATAGAGGCCCGCAACACATCGTAGAATTGCGCCTCGGTCATCATACTGGCATCCGGAGGATTTCTTGATAGGCCTCGACGACCTTGTTGCGAATTGTCACTGCCGTATCGACGGCGAGCTCGGTCTGGGTCAAGGCCTGTACCAGGGCGTGCGCGTCGCCTTGGCCAGTCATCGACTGCACCGCGACGGTCTCATTCTGCGCGAGGGTTTCTGCAAAGCTGGTGACATAGTCGAGGGCAGTTTCGGAGGTGTCGCCCGACGGGATAGATGACTTGGTGGCTGAATAGGCGGCGTGTGCCTGAATTGATGCGATGTCCATTTCCGCGATCCTTTATCGACGCAAAAGTTCGAGCAATTGGCTCGTGGTTTGCCGAACTTGATCAAACATTTTGAGATTGGCCTCGTAACTTCGCTGAGCCTCGCGGGCATCGGCCATTTCGATCAACAGGTTGACGTTGGATCCGTCGTAATGGCCGGTCTCGTCGGCCAGCGGATTTGACGGATCATAGATCTGTTCCAGGGGGCTATCGTCCAACTGAACCGGCCCCGCCGCAATTGCGCCCGTCGGGAGCCCGAAGTCTAATTCCTGCTCAAAGCTGATGGTTTTTCGACGATAGCCGGGCGTATCGCTGTTTGCGATATTCTCCGACAGGCGCGCCAGTCTCTGGGACTGTGCCTCCATCGCGGAGGCGGAGATGGTCAATGCCGAGGCGAGATCTACCATATTCAAGCCTTTCCAAGAACCGAGCGGAGCACAGTCATGCCGTGCCGATAGACGGCGAGCGCCTTTTCATGGTTCTGGCCAGCGATAGTCGCATTCACCATTTCCTGTTCGATCGAAACGGTGTTGTGCTGGTCAAAGGACGCGATCTGGCCCGGTTCCTGCCACCCTGCCGCTGAGACGAATTGCCCGAGATGTTCGCTGCGCGTGGTTCGTGGCGTCAATGTCGCCGTCGCTGACGCGCCGATCTCGAATGGAGCAGAACGTTGCGCCGTGTAGCCGGGTGTGTTGGCATTCGCGATATTGCGTGCCGCGATCGACTGTTGTCCGCTGGACTGGCTGGCAAGTGCCCCCGATAAGCGGAATATGTTCAGGTTTTCGTACATCGGGGCTTCTCCCTCGATTTGCTTCAACTTTGGCTTAACCTAGATTCGTTAAGTTCAGGTTGACGAGATCACACAGAGGCACGAGCGCATGCGCGATCTAGAAACCAGAGCGGCCCGCATGATCAATGGGCTCAGAAGTGAGCGATTTGTAGGTCATGTTATTGAAATAAATGGAAATACTATTGTCGCCCGCGGGCTTTCGACTGTGGCCTCGCTCGGAGATCGGGTGATTATCCGTGCCTCCAGCGCGGATGTGGCTGCCGAAATTGTGCGACTCACATCCGACTGGGTTTATCTAACTCCCGACGAAACTCTTGAGGGCGTGCAAATCGGCGATTCCGTACTACTGACGGGCAGTCCCGGCTTTGCACCGGACCCCAGCTGGATCGGACGGGTGATCGACCCTGACGGTCGGCCTTTGGACAATAGGCCTATTCTGGGTGGCGTACGACCTGTTGCGTTACATGCCGCGCCGCCCAAAGCCTATCAGCGCCGAGGACTGGGGGAGCGGCTCGCGACCGGTTTGATCGTATTCGATACGCTCCTGCCGCTGGTAAAGGGGCAACGGATTGGTCTCTTTGCGGGATCAGGGGTGGGGAAGTCGACGCTATTGGCGACTCTGGCGCGAGGCATTGCATGCGATGTGGCGGTCATTGCGCTGGTTGGAGAACGCGGGCGTGAAGTCAGGGAGTTTGTCGACAGTGTTCTGGGCCCGGAGGGGCTCGCGCGTTCTGTCGTGGTTGCTGCAACCTCTGATCGAGCGCCGCAAATCCGCAAGCGCTGTGCGTTGTCGGCGATAGCTGTGGCCGAGTATTTTCGGGACCTCGGCCTGCACGTCCTCTTGCTTGTCGACTCGGTAACCCGCTTTGCCGAGGCGCATCGCGAGGTGAGCGCGACGAGTGGCGAAGCAGGGTTTCTACGGGGTTATCCCGCCTCGACCCCGTCTGCGATTGCGGGTCTGTGTGAAAGGGCGGGACCAGGATCGGGCGATACAGGCGACATTACCGCGATCTACAGTGTACTCGTTGCTGGCTCTGACATGGAGGAGCCCGTGGCCGACATGTTAAGAGGCGTGCTGGACGGACATGTCGTTTTGGACAGAGCAATTGCAGAAGCGGGCCGATACCCGGCGGTCGATGTGCTTCGGTCTGTATCGCGATCTCTGCCACAAGCGGCTACACCGGATGAAAATGAGTTACTATCGGATGCCCGACGTCTCATTGGTGCATATGCACGGTCAGATCTGATGATAAAGGCGGGTTTATACGCAAAGGGTAGCGACACCCTGGTTGATCGGGCAATTCTGAAAAAACCGGGGTTGGATCGACTGCTGTCAACGACGTCACAGAGCGTCGAAGATTCCTTTCAACAGCTTCGGGCAGTCATTGCTGACACGAAATCTGATAGGTCCGGCATCCATATGTAACGGAGGGCTCTATTGAAAGAGTTGGAGGACCAGAGAGCCCGTGGTTGACGTGGAATAGGAGTTTAGCTCCGATCTAATCAGGAATTGCTTGATTAGATCTTCTTGCTTTTCGCCGTTGAGAAACTCACTGACATCGCTGGTGCCAAAGACCCGTTCGGCACGATCTTTGAACTGGGCCAACTGTTGGTCAATGTCGATCCCAGCAAAGCTCGACGGGAACCCAAGAGCGGTTTCGAATACCGAACGAAGGGCCGTATTTCCCATTATGCCCAGCCATTGGCCATTTGTAGTCGACGCCGTCTCTGTGATTTGCTCAAGCCCCGTCGAGAGGTTCAATGCCAGACGCATATCGTTGTCTACGTCGCCAATCGCTACCTCAAAGCTATGATCTTGATATTTGGAGATGATGTCATCGGCAAAATCGGACATTACGGTATTCGGGGTGTCGAAATTGCCAAAGCCAAACGCTTTGGAGAAGGCAGCATATCGTTTGTCTGACAGTTTGTTGGCCAGATCGGTCGTGTCCAGGGTTCCATCCTCGAGAACCTTTTGAACAAATGCCTTTGCGTAGATGTCGTCTTCGAGGCCAAAGGCGGTCAAGGAAACCGTTAGCAGTCTATGGTCACTTACCAGTTCTTCGGCGGTCGAAACTGTCCCGATTTTTTCTCGAAAATAGTCGACATCACGCTTGATTTCAGCGCTTTGACTAAAGGTTTCCTTCTGTTGTTCGATCGTGCGGGACAGGAATTTCCATCCTGCATATCCGGTCATCGGAACGACGGGTTGATAGGTCATCGCGGTTCAGCTCCGGTTGAGAAGAGCCTCACCTCCCTGGGAAGCATATTCCGAAGTAGTTTGAGTGCGCGATAAAACTCGCCTTCGACCACCGCCAATGTCGCGCCGTTCAAAAACTCTCGACTATCATCGTCCCTGAATACCTGGCTCAGCTGCTCGATCCCCGAGAGCAACTGCTTGGAGGCCGCCCGCGGATCTGCGTCGCCGGACAACACCAACTGAGCGATGTAGCAAACACGGCGTACAGGCGTGTCCGCTTCGCTTGGGTGCAAAGCATCTCTAAGGCGCAAAATATTCGCATTCGGTGTCAGGATTGCAATCCTCGACCGCCGATCACCATTTTCAATGACGGCGCCGTTGACCAACACACGTTCCCCCGGGTTGAGTTTAAGAACGAGACCAGTCATGCCTCGACCACCCCGTTGAGCCCTGACATGATTGAACGATTGATATCTATCAGCACGTCGATGGGGGCCTGCTTTCGCAATACCTTGGCCGAATGTGCGAACGTAAATTCAGCAAGATAGAAAATCTGGGCTTTGAGGTTTTCTGGGAGTTGGTTTCCCGGCGATGCAATATCTGCGGCAATTGCAGTCCAAAGTTTGCGATTGTCGTAGACTGCTTTTGCCAAATCGGCCGTGTTATCGGACTTTCTGGCCTTTTTCAAACGTGATGTGACTTGGGCAAACACTTGAAACTCGATGGATCGCGGTGATCGGACGGGACTCTGTCCCGCACCGTAGCCCAGACTGGCCTGATCTCTGAGGTACATTCAAAGTCCTTTCAGGACGAATTGGTCCATGGGTTTTGCCGATGGAATTGGGGAGTCACAGACTCCCCAAAGATCATTACTGGAACAGCGACAGGATCGACTGCGGAGCCTGGTTGGCCATCGAGAGAGATTGAATCCCCAGCTGTTGCTGAACCTGAAGCGCTTGAAGGCGCGCCGAGGTTTCTTCCATGTCGGCATCCACAAGGCTGCCGATACCGGCCTTCAAGGCACTTGTCAGATTGCTGACAAATTCGGATTGGGTTTCGAGGCGACCCTGAACTGAACCAAAGGCCGAGCTGGCATCGACGGCGCTGCTGATCAGCGTATCGATATTTTCCAGAGCTGCTGCTGCACCAGAGGCCGAGGAAACGTCAATGCTGTCGAGGCCAAACAGGCCACCCGAGGCAGTGCCGCCGTCCTCGCCGACTACGTTCAGCGCCAAACTCGAGGAGCCGCTGCCGTCATTGTCGACCTTCAGTGTCCATTGACCAGTTGTTTCGTCCTGAACGACAGAGGTCGAAATGCCCTCGATTTCCGCGCCGTCAATGGCCATTTTGAGCCCGCGAGCGACGTCCTCCATCGTTTCGCCCTTGCCGGCAACATATGCGTAAGATGCGCCGCCGACGGTGACCTTGTATCCGTCGCCTTCATTCACCACCGCCGAGGTGGAAAAATCGATCGTCTCTGCGCGCTCTGCAATCGTGGTGTCGCTAAGGGTTGCGCCGGTCGCCGCCAGCGAAACGTCTTCGAACGCGCGGGTCGACGTGATGTCGATCTGGTTTGCGTTGGTGCCGTTGACGGCTGCGGTGATCCCTTCGAGGCCCAAAGCGTTAATGGCAGAGGTGATATGCAGTGCGGCGGCATCCTGGTCGCCGGACAAATCACCCGCGGCAAAGGACAGGTTCGTCCCACCGATCGACAGTGTGATCGTGTTATCGCTCATGTCTGAATCGGTCGCGATCGTCATGTTCGCCGAGTTTCCGGCGGAATCGACCGTTGTCGCAGATTTTGTCGCGTTTGTGTCCAGGGCCGTACCGCCGCCGCCATAGACGCCCGCGCTCGTCGTCAGATCCTGACGCGCGATGGCAATGGTCGAGACGCTGATCGATCCATCGGATGACCGGTCCAGAGACGACAGCACGTTAACGTCATCGGTGCCTTCGATCAGGTTCAGACCATTGAATTGCGCCGCACCCGTGACCGAGTGAATCTGATCGCGGAGCGCGTCGATATCACCCTGGATTTTTTCCCGGTCTACGTTCTCTTCTTGGGCCGATACGATCTTGGTCTTGATCTGGGTAAGCAGATCGGAAACGGTTTCGGCGGCGCTCGAGGCCACAGAGACAGTCGAATCCGCCAGCGACAGGCTATCCGAGATGCCTTCAAATCCCTGAACGTCGGCCTCCATCACCTTGGAGATCGCCCAGACAGAGGCGTTGTCTTTTGCAGAGTTGACCGATTTGCCGGTCGAGATCGTATCCTGTACCTTGGACAATTCGCTGTTGATCGACTTGAGCGTGTTCAGTGCAACGGCTGCGCCGTTATTGGTCAGAATGCTAGACATGTGTCGTTGTCCTTAAGAGGGGGGCGCTTTTGCGCCAGGTTTTGTGAATGCCGATTGGGCGAAGGGTGTCATTCTGACGACCGGAGCGCGGTGATATTTCACCGAGTGATCCTTGTGGATGCAGGGGTATTGAAACCAGATAAGCCCTAAGAATGTGCTAACTGCGGTTCCGTCTTAGTTACAATTTGAACGATCAGACCCGTCGTGCAGGGGGCAAATCGGCAACCACATGCGAGGTTTGCGCGCCGTCCGCACCGTAATAGGTAAAGGCTCGGACCCCATTTCGGCGCAATTCGACTGTCTCCTGGACCAGCTTTACGGCCCGCAGAGCATGTTCCAAAAGGCGTTGGTTTCGCAGGGCAAAGCCATGAATTCTGGCTGCCAGATCCGGGTCGCTGGTTGCCTGTGCGATCAATTTTTCGGTCTGCGAACTGAGCCGGCTCAGCGCCGGATAGTTCCCCTGAAGAATCGCCGATCGTGCCTCCGACAGCAAAGCAAGAGCGTCATCTTCAGTCTTCATCGATTTGCCTTTCCAAGCTCTTGAGGATCAGCTCGCTGAGACCGATTCCACCGGATTTGACGATTTCTTTTGCCTGTGCATCGCGCAAAAAGGAACCGAACTCTCCGGACCCATCGTTTTCGCCAAGTCCAGAATGTTTAAGCATTTCAGAGAGAAAGCTGGCCTCTAGCTCTTTGGATACCTGGCGAAGAGACGAAGCCTGCGAGGTCGAAATTGTGACAGACGGGATCATGAAAACTCCTTTTCTGGATTTTCCCATCTTGGGGGTGAGCCGGTAAATATTGGGTAAGTTTCTCTGGATAATAATTGGGGTGTAGACCGACTGGAGAATCGGATGATCCCTGTTGATGTGACCACACCAACAACGTTTCTAGGCCGTAGGGCCAACATGGCCGGATCCGCTCCGGAGGCAGGGGAACTATTTTCTCTTGATTTGACGGATGGTCCAGAGACCGCTGACACAGGGTCGCTGGACCTTGTGCTTGAGGAGGATACCGCTCTGCCGGAGCAAGAGGGCGTGCCGCCTGATCTGCTCGCCTTCTTTTTTCCATCGTTGCAACCTGCAGAAACTCCCGAAAAGTCCTTGGTCGAGGATTCCACGGCTCTGGGTGCGCCGTTAACGAGGAGCCCCTCAGCGCCCGGGATCGAGAGTGCAGTTGATACGATAGCGTCTACGGGCGCCGAGACGGGCGATCCGGAATTGCCGATCGCACCCGAGGAGGCCCTGGAGATGCTGGAGGTTCAGGGGGATGGCGCAACCGATCAGCCACCTGTCGACGATGGTGATCCTGCGACAGACAGTCCGTCCTCAGCCCCAAATTCAGAACGGCAGAGTCGTCGCGATGGGCAAGAGCGCCGGTCCCATAGCGATCAGCCTGATCAAGGTACGACGACCCTCCAATTGACAGGCGAGGTCGATGCTGTTTCCCCTTCGGGACCTGCGCAATCCGGTGGCAACGTGATCGTACCGACAACAACGCCGCCCCCGTTTTCGGGGCAAAACGTGGACTCTCTCAGGCCTGCTCTGGTCGATGGTCCGGTACAGCCCAGGGACATCGCCAGGCAAATGGCGATTTCAGTTGCACATGATGTCGATGGGGTCACAGAAATCGCGCTTAGTCCGGATGACCTCGGGCTGGTGAAGCTGCAGATGACCACAAATGATGACAGGGTCGTTGTCGTGATTGCGGCAGAGCGTCCGGAAACGGGGGATTTGCTGCGTCGCAACCTTGATAGCTTGGCGCAGGAATTTCGTAGTGCCGGCTACAAGGATGTCAGTTTCAGTTTTTCGGACCAGAGTTCAGGGAACCGGACCCCGGATAGACAGGCGGTTTTCCCAGCCCGGGCTGACGAGATCGAGAACGACGCCCCGCTAGATTTTATCGGGGCCCCGCGCCTGCGTTCCCTTGGCTTGGATTTGAGAGTGTAAACACCGATGGAAATCACCTCTACGACTGCTACGACAACGTCGGCCGCCTCTACCAGCGCGAGCGCGCTCACCTCGGATTTTGAGACTTTCCTCAAACTCCTGACCGTTCAGATGCAGAATCAGGACCCGCTGAATCCGACGGATTCTTCGGATTATGCGGTGCAATTGGCGACATTCTCTTCTGTCGAACAGCAGGTCCTGACGAATGACCTGTTGACGACGTTAAATAGCAGCATCACCACCGGGGCTATGTCGGGAATGTCCGGCTGGATTGGTAACGAAGTCTTGGCCGTTGTGCCCGTGAAATTCGACGGGGCGCCTGTCACCCTGCAATCCGCAGTCACAAATGGCGCGGACACGGCCGAATTGGTAGTGTTGAACAGTTCCGGCGAAGAGGTGCAGCGCCGGACGATTTCCTTGACCGAAGACGTGATCGAATGGGACGGGCTGGACAGCTCGGGTATACAGTTCCCGGACGATTCCTATAGCTTCTATGTCACGTCCTACGCCGCGGGGGCAGAATTGGCCACGACTCAGTTGGCTGCCTATGCCGAAGTGGTCGAAGTCCGCCGTGAGGACGGTGTAGTGACGCTGATCCTGGAGGATGGGACCAGCGTCGCGGCCGACGATGTCACGGGCCTGAGGCCGGTCTAAATGAGCGTGCCCGCAAAGAACGCCAAGGTGGTCACAATTGCCCCGCCCAGAGCCCAGATCGCGGGCGGAATCGCGCGCGCCTTGGGTTCGCCCGGGTTATCGCCCAGACGAATCAGCGCCGCCTCGGTCAGTTTCGGCAATCGCGGGCCGAAGCGCGCCAAAACCCGCGCGGTTTTCGCGATATCCCGCAGGACCGCAGCGGGGCCGATGCTTTGACGGATGTAGTCTTCGACGATGGGACGGGCGACTTCCCAGATATTGATATGGCTGTCCATCGACCGGGCGACGCCCTCGACCACGACCATGGTCCGTTGCAGCAGGATAAGTTCGGTGCGGGTTTGCATCCCGAACCGCTCGGTCACTTCGAACAGGTAGGACAGCAGGCGCGCCATGGAAATACGGCTGGCATCCATTCCGAAAATCGGCTCGCCAACAGCCCGGATGGCGCGCGCGAACTCTTCGACGTCCTGATCTGCCGGGACATAGCCAGCCTCGAAATGGACTTCGGCGACCCGCTGATAATCACGCCGGATAAATCCAAAGAGGATTTCGGCGTAGACGCGCCGCGTATATTCATCAATTCGTCCCATGATTCCAAAATCATAGGCGATGATGTCACCCTCTGCGCTGACCTTGAGGTTGCCTTGGTGCATGTCCGCATGGAAAAACCCATCGCGAAGCGCATGGAGCAAAAACAGTTCCAGAACCCGCGATCCCAGCGCGCGGCGGTCATGGCCTGCCGCATCAAGGGCGGCGTTGTCCCCGGCGCTGACACCGGCAACCCAATCCATCGTCATGACGCGCCGCGACGACAGATGCCATTTCACCAGCGGAACAGCAAAACCGGCGTCGCCTTCGGTATTGGCGGCAAACTCCGACGCCGAAGAACTTTCGAGCCGCAGGTCCAATTCGCCGCGCACGACGCCGTCAAAATGTTCGATCACATCCATCGGACGCAGGCGCCGCGACGAGGGCGACAGAAATTCGATCATGCTCGCCGCGAAATAGAACGCGTCGATATCGCGACGGAATGCCTTTTCCACACCAGGGCGCAGAACCTTGATCGCGACCTCCTGGCCGTTTTCCCGCAAACGGGCGCGGTGGACCTGCGCGATCGAGGCGGCCGCGACGGGGTCGGAAAACTCGCTAAAGACTTCGTCGATCCGGATGCCCAGTTCGTGTTCGATCTCTTGCTGGGCAATCTCTTTGGAAAACGGTGGCAGCGCATCCTGCAGGATCCGCAATTCATTTGCCATCGCATCGCCGACCACATCGGGCCGGGTCGACATGATCTGGCCGAATTTGATGTAGGCCGGCCCCAACGCTGTCAGGGCGCGCGACACCGGCGGCAAATTGGGATCGCCTCGATACCCCAGCCAGCGGAAGGGAAAGGCCATGGTGCGGGCGACGGCGCGCAGCAGCGGACCCGCCTCAAACGCATCGAGTGCGATGTTCATAGCGCCCGCCCGTTCGAGCGTGGCGCCAGTGCGGATCAATCGCCAAATGTTGTGGGGGCCGCGCATCAGAGTTTCCAGCCAGAGTGCAGGCAGGCGATGCCCATCGACAGGTTGCGATATTTGGCGTTGCCGAAACCGGCGGTTTTTACCATCGAGAGGAAGGTTTCTTGATTCGGGAATTTTCTAATAGATTCAACCAGATATTGATAGCTATCGCGATCTCCTGCGATGGCCTGACCCATGCGCGGGATCACGTTGAACGAATAGAGGTCATAGGCCTTTTGCAGCATCGGGTTCGGGATTTGATTGAACTCCAGCACCATCAGGCGACCTCCGGGGCGCAGAACGCGATAGGCCTCGTTCAGGGCTTCTTGCGGACGGGTGACGTTCCGAATGCCAAAGCTGATCGTATATACATCAAATGTATTGTCGGCAAAGGGCAGCTTCATCGCGTCCCCAACGACCCAATCAAGACTGTCTGCCATGCTCTCGGCTTCGGCGCGTTTACGACCTTCGATCAGCATGGATTCGGTGATGTCGCAAACGGTGGAATGTCCATGCCCCGCCCGTTTGAGGAAACGAAACGAAATGTCCCCGGTGCCGCCGGCAACATCCAACAGCTTTTGACCCGGACGCGGCGCGAGCCAATCCATCATCGCATCCTTCCAGATGCGGTGAATGCCGACGCTCATCACGTCGTTCATGATGTCGTATTTGGATGCCACCGAGGTAAAGACGCCCTGAACGCGTCCGGCTTTGTCCTCTTCTCGCACGGTTTGGAACCCAAAGTGCGTGGTGTTTTCGGAGCTGTCCGTCATCTGTCTTGCCGTCCTTGGCGTCGTTCACACATATATGGCCGATTGGGGCATACACCGGACCCTGCCCAGAAGGAAGCACGCCATGCCCGAATTGCCAGAGGTAGAGACAGTCCGCCGCGGTTTGTTGCCCGCAATGGAGGGGCAGATGATCACGCTTGCGACGGTCAATCGGCCTGATCTGCGCTGGCCATTTCCGGAAAACATGGCGGATCGTTTGACGGGCAAGCGGATTATTCAATTGCGACGGCGGTCAAAATATATCCTCGCCGATCTAGACAGCGCTGAGACGCTGCTGATTCATTTGGGGATGTCGGGCCGCATGACCGTGTCCGGTGTGGCGATCGGTGAGTTCCATCATCCTCACCCGACGCCCGTAAAACATGACCATGTGGTGTTCGATATGGAAAACGGGGCGCGGGTGACGTTCAACGATGCCCGCCGTTTTGGCGCGATGGATCTCATGGCGACGGACAAACAGGGCGACCACTGGCTGCTCAGAGACATCGGCCCAGAGCCGCTGGGAAACAGTTTCGGCCCTCAGACCCTGCAGGCCCGGTTCGAGGGGAGAAAGACGCCGATCAAGGCGGCCCTGCTCGATCAGGGAATCGTCGCAGGATTGGGCAATATCTATGTGTGCGAGGTACTTTTCCGGGCAGGGATACATCCCGCCCAGCCCATCGGCCAAATCCCGCCGGATCGGGTTGCCGGACTGGTTCCGATCATCCGCGATGTCCTGTCTGACGCTATCGAGGCAGGTGGGTCATCCCTGCGTGATTATCGCCAAGCCGATGGAGAACTTGGATATTTTCAGCACACCTTTCGCGTCTATGGACGCGAGGGAGAACCTTGCGTCACCCATGGCTGCACGGCCTCTATTCTGCGATTCGTTCAGTCGGGACGCTCAAGTTTCTACTGTCCGCAATGTCAAAGATAACTTGATCGCCGCACCAGCTTTGCTAAGCACTTGGGGCTGAGAAACCAGATCAGAGGCTCTTATGGCTTACGAGACGATCATCGTGGATGTTCAGGAAAACGTCGCCACGATCACCCTGAACCGCCCCGAGGCTCTCAATGCCCTCAACTCTCGATTGTTGGGCGAACTGTGCGAGGCGCTGGAACTGGCGGACGCAAACGACAAAGTCCGCTGCATCGTCATTACTGGCTCGGAAAAGGCCTTTGCCGCCGGCGCCGATATTGCCGAAATGTCCGAAAAAAGCTTTGTCGATATGTATACGGCCAAGTTTTTCGCGACCGAAGGTGAGCGGTTCAACAATGTGCGCAAGCCGATCATTGCCGCCGTCGCCGGCTATGCGCTGGGCGGCGGGTGCGAATTGGCGATGATGTGCGATTTCATCATTGCAGGTGACAACGCCAAATTCGGCCAGCCGGAAATCAATCTGGGTGTCATCGCCGGGATCGGGGGCACGCAACGTCTGAGCCGGTATGTGGGCAAGTCCAAATCGATGGATATGCATCTGACGGGCCGGTTCATGGATGCTGCAGAGGCCGAGCGTTCGGGGCTGGTGTCGCGTGTGGTGCCGGTCAAGAAACTCAGGGAAGAGGCGCAGTCCGCTGCAGCCAAGATCGCGGAAAAGTCGCAAATAGCGGCAATCGCGGCCAAGGACTGTGTGAACAAGGCCTTTGAAACCAGCCTTTCGGCCGGTTTGGCCTATGAACGCGGTGTGTTCTATTCGATGTTCGCCACCGAAGATCAGAAGGAAGGCATGGCGGCCTTCCTCGAAAAGCGGGAACCGCAGTTCCGTGACCGCTAAGGCTTGATTTCTTGGGCGGCGTCCTGTAAGCGCCGCCCGATACATGCGCGTGAGGCCCGCTCTGGCCAGAATCAGCCGGTTCCTGAACCCGGTCGGGCCAAATGCGCTATCGTTTTCTATTTTGGCCCGTGAAAGGGGAACAGACATGGCGAATTCGCCCCAGTCCAAAAAGCGCGCCCGTCAGGCAGAGCGTCGTTACACCGTTAACAAGATGCGCCGCTCGCGTATCCGCACCTTCCTGCGCAAAGTCGAAGAAGCTCTGGCTTCGGGCGATCAGACCGCTGCTGCCGAAGCTCTGAAAGCTGCTCAGCCGGAACTGATGCGCGGCGTGACCAAAGGTATCGTCCACAAGAACACCGCAGCGCGCAAAATGTCGCGTCTGGCTTCGCGCGTCAAATCGCTGGCCTGATTCCATCCTTTTGGATGTGAAAAGAGCTTTAAAAGGCTATCGAAACGCACCCCTGATCGGGTGCGTTTTTTTGTTGCCTTCTTGCCACCCCGATTCTCACAAGCCCCTTATTTTTATGGGTCTGGGGGATTCTTTTTCACCAAAGCCGGAGTCAAGGCCGTTGTTCGGTTGAAGCGGTCTGCCGGTCGTTGGTAACGTCCCTGTGCGATTCACATCGTTCCTGGGGGAGCAAGGTGAGATCCGGTGTTCCGGCACTGACATGCACATGTCAGCCAGTCCGGTATTTGCTGGTGTCAACTTGTCCAGACCAATCTTTGGTTTGGCCCGTGGGTCCTTTTGCTAGCGTATGCTGCATGGCAAAGGGTCTACGTCCTCTCAGTCAGACAGTCGTAGGTAGCGCCGCAAACGCGACCAACACAATTAGACAGGCGATCACTACTCGCCCGATTCTGCGAGTCGGGTGCGGGATCTGTTTGTCTGTTTGATGCCTGTCTGCGGGTACGATGTGGGGTTGGGGAACCTGCGTCGCACGGACGAATGACTAGGGACAGGCACATTATGACGAATAATATCTGGGGTGAAATCTGTGAAACCCTCAGGAACACGATTGGGGCGGGCAACTACTCTAACTGGATCGAGCCCTTGGAATTCGTCACTGTGACGGATCAGGTCGCGCAATTCGTCGCGCCGACGTCATTTTTTGGCAATTATATCACCCAGAATTACGCGGATCAGATTCTGTATCTGTTCCAACGTGCTGGTGTCCCCGCAGAGCGTTTGTCGTTCCGGATTCGCCCCATGGGGCGGGCTGCCTCGCGGGTTGCTGCGCCGGTGTCACAATCTCTGTCCATAGCGTCGAAATCGTCTTCGTCCCGTCCCGCCGAAGAGTCGCTCTTGCCCGAGGCCCCGCTCGATCCCCGTTATACCTTTGACAATTTCGTCGTGGGCAAGCCGAACGAGCTCGCCCACGCTGCAGCCCGTCGTGTTGCCGAGGGAGGGCCGGTCAGCTTTAACCCGCTGTTTCTGTATGGCGGCGTCGGTCTTGGTAAGACGCACCTGATGCACGCTGTCGCGCATGAGTTGCGCCGCCGCGATCCCAATCTGAACGTGGTCTATCTGTCTGCCGAACAGTTCATGTATCGGTTCATTTCGGCGCTCAAGGATCGCCGTATGATCGACTTTAAGCAGATGTTCCGCTCGGTCGATGTTCTGATGGTCGATGACGTGCAATTCATCGCCGGCAAGGATTCGACGCAAGAGGAATTCTTCCATACATTCAACGCACTGGTTGACGCACGCAAGCAGATCATCATATCCGCCGACCGCGCGCCGGGCGAGATCAAGGATCTGGAAGACCGGATCAAATCCCGACTGCAGTGTGGTCTGGTGGTGGACCTGCATCCCACTGACTATGAATTGCGCGTGGGCATTCTGCAGACCAAGGCCGAGCTGTACCATGCGCAGTTTAAGGGACTTGAAATCGAAGATGGCGTGCTGGAATTCCTGGCTCATCGCATTTCGACCAACGTGCGCGTTCTCGAAGGGGCGCTGAACCGGTTGTTCGCGATGGCCTCTCTGGTGGGTAAGCCCATCACGATGGAAATGACCCATGATTGTTTGGCGGATTTGCTGAAAACCTCTGAACGCCGCGTGACAATTGATGAAATCCAGCGCCGTGTGGCCGAACATTTCAACATTCGTCTGTCTGATTTGATCGGGCCCAAACGGCTGCGGGCCTATGCGCGTCCGCGTCAGGTTGCCATGTGGCTGGCCAAGCAGTTGACCAACCGGTCCTTGCCGGAAATCGGTCGCAAATTCGGTGGCCGTGACCACACCACCGTCATGCATGGTGTCAAGCGGATCGACGAATTGCGGCAGGCGGATAACCAATTGGCCGATGAACTTGAGATGCTGAAACGCACTCTCTCGGCTTGACGCTGCACGCGCAGTATTCAACAGTCATAAAAAGAGCTTGAGCCGCGTGACGAAACAGGTACGTTTCGGGTCCCGGCCTTGCGGGGTCCGAAGGCAAGCGGAGCGAGGGATATGAAATTTAGCATCGAACGGGCGACCCTGCTGAAGGCAGTCGCGCAGGCGCAATCGGTGGTCGAACGTCGGAATACGATCCCGATCCTTGCCAACGTATTGATCGAGGCAGAGGGCGACACGGTGCAATTCCGTGCCACCGATCTGGATATCGAGGTTGTCGACCGGGCTCCGGCCAAAGTGGATCGCGCTGGCGCGACCACGGTGTCAGCTGTGACGTTGAATGAAATCGTCCGTAAATTGCCTGATGGCGCGTTGGTGACGCTTTCCGAGGATGGCGTCAAAGGCCGTCTGTCGATCGAGGCGGGGCGATCCAACTTTAGCCTTGCGACGCTGCCGAAAGAAGATTTTCCAGTGATGGCGTCTTCGGATTATCACACCAATTTTGCGGCGCCCGCGCCGGTTCTGCGGCGGCTGTTCGACAAATCGAAATTCGCGATTTCGACCGAAGAAACCAGATATTATCTAAACGGCGTCTATATGCATGTTGCCGAGGCTGATGGCGGCCGGGTCCTGCGCTGCGTGGCCACAGACGGTCACCGTCTGGCGCGCATCGATGCGGATTTGCCAGAGGGCGCGGGCGGCATGCCCGGCGTGATCGTTCCGCGCAAAACCGTGGGCGAGCTGCGCAAGCTGCTGGACGATGATGACATGCAGATCGCGGTGTCTGTCTCGGAAACCAAGGTCCGCTTTGCGACCCCGAACATCACACTGACCTCCAAGGTGATTGACGGGACTTTCCCGGATTATACGCGCGTGATCCCGTCGGGAAATACCCGCCGCCTAGAGGTCGATGCGGCAGAGTTTGCAAAGGCAGTGGACCGCGTGGCGACTGTGTCATCGGAACGCAGCCGCGCTGTCAAGCTGAGCCTCGATGAAGACCGGTTGATCCTGTCGGTCAATGCGCCCGATAGCGGTGCCGCGACCGAGGAACTGGCCGTCGCCTATGGCGACGAGCGGCTCGAGATCGGGTTCAATGCCAAATATCTGCTCGAAATCGCAAGCCAGGTGGATCGTGAAAACGCGGTGTTCCTGTTCAATTCATCGGGTGACCCGACCCTGATGCGCGAAGGCAATGACACGACGGCGGTCTATGTCGTGATGCCGATGCGCGTCTGATGTGTCCGGTTTTCGGAGCGAAAACCGGATGCCTCCGGCGGAGGTATTTGGAGAAAGATGAAACAGGGGGCCGCGGATGAGCGGCCTTTCTGTTGTTGATCTGAAGTTGTCGCATTTTCGGTCGCATAGGTTGGCCGAGATGACCCTAGATGGTCGGCCTGTGGCGATTTACGGCCCCAATGGTGCCGGAAAGACCAATATGATCGAGGCGGTTTCGCTGCTCTCGCCGGGGCGAGGGCTGCGGCGCGCTGCGGCGGAGGAGCTGATCCGCAGGCCGGAAGGTCTGGGGTGGAAGATCTCAGCGACCGTCGAGGTTGCAAAGCAGGTCCATGAGATCGAAACCTGGGTAGAGCCGGACAAAGGCCGGTCGCTGACGATTGATGGCAAGGCGGCGCCGCAGGTCGCATTGGGGCGGGTTGCGCAGATTTTGTGGCTGGTGCCGTCAATGGACCGCCTGTGGATCGAGGGAGCCGATGGGCGGCGGCGATTTCTGGATCGGGCGACGCTGAGCTTTGACCCCGGCCATGCCGATGACGTTCTGGCCTATGAGAAGGCGATGCGCGAGCGGAACCGACTGTTGAAAGACATGGTGCGTGATGCCCATTGGTATGGCGCACTCGAGGCGCAATTGGCGCGAACCGGTGCGGCCATTACCGCGGCGCGGCGACGGACGATAGCGGCGTTGCAGGCCGCGCAGGAGGGGGCGGAGACGAGCTTTCCCATCGGGGATTTGACTCTGTTTCAGGCAGAGGGCACGCCGGATGGCGAAGAGGATTTACGCCTTGCCTTGGCTGAGAGTCGGTCGCGCGACATGGCTGCGGGGCGGACGCTGGTTGGCGCACATCGATCCGATTTGTTGACGGTATTTCGGGCGAAATCGGTCGCGGCCTCCGAGTGTTCAACGGGCGAGCAGAAGGCGCTGTTGATCTCGTTGATTCTGGCGAATGCGGGGGCCCTCGCACAGAGCACCGGCAAAACGCCGATTTTGCTGCTCGACGAAGTAGCGGCGCATCTGGATGCGGGGCGACGTGCGGCGCTCTATGACGAGATTTGCGCGCTGGGGGCGCAGGCGTTGATGACCGGGACCGGACCGGAGCTGTTTTCGGATCTGGGGTCGCGTGCGCAGTATTTTGAAGTGACCGAGGTTTCGGGCTCTTCGCACGTTAGTGAAAAGGAAACGATATGACGCCGCAGCGCGTGACGTTGATAACTTTGGGTGTCGCGGATCTGGACAGGTCGCGGGCGTTCTACGCGGCGCTGGGATGGACTGCCGCCCGAGAGCAGGAGGGCATATCCTTTTACCAGATGCCCGGTTCGGCCTTGGCGCTATTTTCGCGTCAGGATCTGGCCAAGGATCAGGGGCGACCGGACCAAGCATTGGGAACAGGCGCTGTCACCCTGGCGCAGAATTGGGCGTCCAAGGAAGAGGTGGATGGCGCATTTGCCCGGGCTCTTGCCGCTGGTGCGACAGCGCTCAAGGCGCCTGAGGACGTATTCTGGGGTGGGTATTCCGGCTATTACGCGGACCCCGATGGTCACGTTTGGGAGGTCGCGATGAACCCGTTCTGGCCGCTCAACGACGATGGGAGCCTGACCCTGCCATGACACTGACCCTGAATCAGCTGCTGCTCTATGCTGGGGCGTTGTTCGTGTTGTTCATGACGCCCGGCCCGGTCTGGGTGGCGATGCTGGCGCGCACGATCGCCGGAGGATTCCGGTCGGCATGGCCCTTGGCGCTGGGCGTGGTGGTCGGCGATGTGATGTGGTCGGTGATGGCCATTCTGGGGGTGTCGTGGATCGTCCAGCAGTACGACGGGTTTTTGACCGTCTTGCGGTTTGTCGCCTGTGCCACGTTTCTGTTCATGGGCTGGGCAGTGCTGCGCAGCGCCGGAAAAACGATCTCGACCGATAGCCGTCTGACACGGCCCGGAGTCGCGGCTGGATTTCTGGCGGGGCTCGCGGTGATTATCGGCAATCCCAAGGCAATTTTGTTCTACATGGGGATGTTGCCAGGGTTCTTTGATCTGGCGGCATTGACGCGCTGGGATATCGTGGCGATTGCCTCGCTGTCCGGAGTGATGCCGTTTGTCGGGAACCTGATCATGGCGGTGTTCATCGGTCGGGTGCGTAGCGTCCTGACCTCGCCCGGGGCGATGCGGAGGATGAACCTGACGGCGGGCGGTTTGCTCATCGCGGTTGGCATCGCTATCCCATTCCTGTGAAAACAAAATATCCCCCAAAGGCGTGACAATCCGTGCCGGATTTCCTATATTTCGGCATCTGAAATCGGGGAAAACACCGCATGTCTGAACAAGAGCAGCAGCCGAACGAATACGGCGCCGATTCTATCAAGGTTCTCAAGGGTTTGGATGCCGTTCGGAAACGTCCGGGCATGTATATCGGCGACACCGATGATGGGTCCGGTCTGCATCATATGATCTATGAGGCTGTCGATAACGGCATCGACGAAGCTTTGGCTGGTCATGCGAACTTTGTCGCGGTGAAAATCCATTCGGATAGTTCTGTCTCGGTGACCGACAACGGTCGCGGTATCCCCGTCGATTTGCACCCCGAAGAGGGCGTTTCCGCGGCAGAGGTCATCATGACCCAACTGCACGCTGGCGGTAAATTCGACCAGAACAGCTATAAGGTTTCCGGCGGTCTGCACGGCGTCGGGATCTCTGTTGTGAACGCCCTGTCAGAGTGGCTGGAGCTGCGGATCTGGCGCAACGGCAAGGAACATTATGTCCGGTTCGAACGTGGCGTAACGGTAGAGCCGTTGCGTGTCGTCGGCGATGCCGAGCCGGGTCAAAAGGGCACTCAGGTGCGTTTCCTGGCCTCTGCCAAGACGAACGATCCGAACGGCACCTTCCTCAATCTCGATTACAGCTACGAGATTCTGGAAAAGCGCCTGCGGGAACTGGCCTTTTTGAACTCGGGCGTGCGTATCAAGCTGGAGGATGAACGCCCTGCCGAGGCCATCCGCAACGAGTTGTTCTATGAGGGTGGCGTAAAGGAATTCGTCAAATACCTCGATCGGTCCAAACATCCCCTGATGCCTGAGCCGATTTTCGTCTCTGGCGAACGCGATAACATCGGGGTTGAGGTCGCGATGTGGTGGAACGATAGCTACCACGAGAGCGTCCTGCCCTTTACCAACAACATCCCGCAGCGGGATGGCGGTGCGCACCTTGCGGGCTTTCGCGCGGCGCTGACGCGTGTTCTGACGAAATATGCGCAGGAAAACGGCATCGGTAAAAAGGAAAAGATCAGCTTTACCGGCGACGACGCCCGTGAAGGTCTGACCTGTGTTCTGTCGGTCAAGGTGCCGGACCCCAAGTTCAGCAGCCAGACCAAGGACAAACTGGTGTCCTCCGAGGTGCGTCCGGCGGTGGAAAACCTCGTCGGTGAAAAACTGACGGAGTGGTTTGAAGAAAACCCGCAAATCGCCAAGAGCATCGTCGGCAAGATCGTCGAGGCCGCGCTAGCCCGCGAGGCGGCGCGTAAAGCCCGCGAACTGACCCGCCGCAAAACCGCGATGGATGTGAATTTCCTTGCGGGCAAGCTCAAAGATTGTTCGGAAAAAGATCCGTCCCTGACCGAAGTCTTCCTCGTCGAGGGTGACTCGGCAGGTGGCTCGGCCCAGACGGGGCGTGATCGCCGCACACAGGCGATTTTGCCGCTCAAGGGCAAGATCCTGAACGTCGAGCGCGCACGGTTCGACCGCATGTTGTCGTCGCAGGAAATCGGCAACCTTGTCATGGCCTTGGGTACTGGCATCGGGCGCGATGAGTTCAACCTGTCCAAACTGCGCTACCACAAGATCGTCATCATGACCGACGCTGACGTCGACGGTGCGCACATCCGGACGCTGCTGCTCACGTTCTTCTTCCGGCAAATGCCAGAGTTGATCGAACACGGCCATCTCTACATCGCGCAGCCGCCGCTGTACAAAGCGTCACGCGGCAAGTCCGAGGTCTATCTCAAGGATCAGGCGGCGATGGATGAATTCCTTGTGCAACAGGGGATTGACGGCGCCGTACTGCGTTTGGGCAATGGGTCCGAACTGGCTGGTGCCGATCTGCATCGGGTGATCGAGGATGCCCGCAGCCTCAAACGGGTGATCGACGCCTTCCCGACCCATTATCCGCGTCACATTCTGGAACAGGCCGCGATTGCCGGGGCCTTTGTCCCCGGTGCTGTCGATGCTGACCTACAGGGGGTTGCGGACCGGGTTGCGGCGCGGCTGGACCTGATTGCGCTGGAATACGAACGCGGTTGGAGCGGTCGTATCACGCAGGATCACGGCATCCGGCTGGCCCGTATCCTGCGCGGCGTCGAGGAGGTTCGCACGCTCGACGGTCAGATGCTGCGCTCGGGCGAGGCACGGAAAACCGGGTCCTTTACCAAGGCGCTGCAAGAGGTCTATGACCAGCCCGCGCGCCTGATCCGCAAGGATCGCGTCCAGATGATCTATGGCCCGCTCGACCTGCTCAAGGCGATCCTGCAAGAGGGCGAAAAGGGCCTGTCGATTCAACGGTATAAGGGGCTGGGCGAAATGAACCCCGATCAGCTGTGGGAAACCACGCTGGACCCCGATGCACGGACACTGTTGCAGGTGCGTGTCGGCGATCTGGCCGAGGCTGACGACATCTTTACCAAGCTGATGGGCGACGATGTCGAACCCCGGCGTGAGTTTATCCAACAAAACGCCCTCAGCGTTGAGCATCTGGATTTCTAGGAACGGGCGGGGGAAACCCCGCCTTTTCTCCATGCAAAAGGCCTGCCTATGACCGTTCCGTTGATCGATGTGACCGACGTTCATTTTCGCTATGGCGAACGGGATGTCCTGAACGGGATCACACTGATCGGGTCCGAGAGGCGGATTGGTGTTGTTGGGCGAAACGGCAGCGGTAAATCGACCCTCGCGCGGGTGATGGCGGGTTTGGTCGCGCCCAATCGCGGCGAGGTGCGGATTGCCGGGTGTCAGGTGCTGCAGGATCGTAAAACCGCGATCTCGACCGTGGGAATACTGTTCCAGAACCCCGATCACCAGATCATCTTTCCGACTGTAGGCGAAGAGATCGGTTTTGGTCTGCGCCAGCTGGGTCAGAGCAAATCAGAGGCGCAGACCCAGACCCGCGCGATGCTGGCCAGTTTCGGGCGCGAGGCTTGGCTGGATCGACCCGTATCAGCCCTGTCGCAGGGGCAGCGTCATCTGGTGTGCCTGATGGCGGTTCTGGCCATGCAGCCCAAGGTGATCATTCTGGACGAACCCTTTGCCGGCCTCGATATTCCAACGATTCGGACACTTGAAGGATACCTGAGCCGCCTCGATCAGACGCTCGTGCATATTACCCATTACCCGACCAAACTGGAGGGTTTTGAGCGGGTGATCTGGATCGATGGCGGAGTGATCCTCCGCGATGGCCGGCCCCAAGAGGTCCTGCCGGTTTTTCTGTCCGCGATGGAACGCGATGATGCTGGCGCTGACCTCTGACATCAAAACGCCGCTACATGCGATCAGACCGTCGATCAAACTGGCGGCGATGTCGATTGCGGTGGGGATTGTCTTTGCCCTGTCTTCGGTCCCGCACTTGGCGATCGCCGTGGCGATCACCGCGCTTATTTACCTGTCTATGGGTCTGAAATTTGCGCGCGAAGGTCTCCGGATGTTGCGGCCTCTCCGCTCATTTTTAGTGCTGGTTCTGGTTATACAGACACTGATAGGTGACCCGATGTCGGGCGTGATTGTCTGTCTGCGGTTGTCCGCAGCGGTGGCGATAGCCAATCTGGTGACGCTGACAACGCGGCTAGAGGCGATGATCGATCTGGTCATGCGATTGGCCGCGCCGCTGCGGTTTGTTGGCCTGTCTCCTCGGGCCTTGGCACTGGCTATGGCGATGGTGCTACGGTTTGTTCCGGTGTTCCTCAGTCGTGCCAACACCATGCAGGATGCATTTCGCGCGCGTTCGATCCGGCGGCCTACGTTCTATATCGTGATGCCCTTGATCATTTCGGTGCTGGAAGATGCTGACCAAATAGCACTAGCCCTGCGGGCGCGTGGTGGGCTGGATGGAGGCTATGAACCCTGATAAAAGGGCACATGGTTTCAGGGGAGATTTACATGCAAACCAAAGAAAATACCCTCGTCATGGTCGCACTCTTTGCTGCGCTCGTCGCAGTTCTGGGGCTGATTCCAGCAATCCCGATGCCGTGGGGGGTTCCGATCACTGCGCAGAGCCTGGGCGTGATGCTGGCCGGCGCGGTTTTGGGCGGACGCAAGGGCGGCCTTGCTCTGGTGCTGTTTGTTTTCCTCGTCGCGCTGGGGCTGCCGCTCTTGGCCGGTGGCCGTGGCGGATTGGGTGTCTTTGCCTCTCCTACGGTTGGTTTTGTACTCGGCTTCCCGGTCGCGGCTTTTGTGACCGGCGCGGTGATGTCGCGGTCCGGCATGAACCCGGTTCTCGCCTCGGGGATTGCTTCGTTTATCGGCGGTATCGTTGTGCTCTATGTGATGGGCATCGCCGGGTTCTATCTGATGACGGACAAATCGCTGGTCGCCTCGATTACCATCATGGCCACCTATATTCCGGGGGACGTGGTTAAGGTGGTGCTGACGGCTATTATCGTTGGCGCCTTGGCCAAGGCGCGTCCGCAGAGCCTGCTGTCGCGCGCCTGATGGAGACGGCGCGGGCCATAGAGGATCGGCGATCCATCCGCGCCTTTACCGATCAGCCGTTGGACCGCGAAACGGTTCAGCGGCTGTTGCAACTGGCGCGTTGCGCGCCCTCGGGCGCAAACCTGCAGCCGGGCTATTTCCACGTGTTGACCGGCGCCCCGTTCGAGGGGCTTAAACAGTGTCTAACAAGGGCAATCGGCTCTGATCGGCCGCAGGTGTCCGAATACTCCTATTTTCCTGATCCGATGGCTGCCGACCTAAAGGCGCGGCAACGGGCGGCTGGATTCGCGCTCTATGCGGCGCTCGGGATTGAACGACGTGATCTGGTCGGTCGGCGTGCGCAGTTTGACCGCAATTACCGGTTCTTTGACGCCCCGGTCGGGATTATCGTGACCATTCGCCGGTCGATGGGCTCGGGTTGCTTTATGGACCTCGGGATGGCGATTCAGACTCTGTTATTGGCGACCCATGACGCCGGTTTGGGGGCCTGCGGTATCGGTGCCCTAGCCAATTATGCCGATGTCGTTCACGATCATCTGGCGTTGCCGGCCGATCATATGGTCGTTTGCGGTATCGCACTCGGGTATCCTGCAGTGGCACCCGTGAACGATTTCCGGACCGAGAGGGACAACCTAGACCTCTTTGCGAGTTTTGCGGGGTTTGACTAGAACCCTCTGACCAGTAGGGCCGATCCGATGCCGCCTGCTGCTGCGATGGCGGCAATTCCGGTTTTTGCGGTCCCGCGCAAATCATGGAACAGACGCACAGCCAAAATCGCCCCGGATGCGCCAATCGGGTGACCGCGGGCGAGTGCGCCACCACGCATATTGACAATGTTAGGGTCTAATCCGGCTCCTTGGATACAGGCAATCGCTTGGGCGGCATAGGCCTCCATGATTTCGGCCTGATCAATCTGCGACGTCGCGACGGCGCGGATGGCCGCCACAGGCGCAAGCCCCGGCATCGCGGGATCAGCGCCAATCGATTTGAACCGTTCGAGGATAACACCCTGGCGGGCGGCTGGATGGTCCGCTGCCACCATCAGGCAAAAACCCGCGCCATCGGCTGCGACGGCAGTATTGGCTGCCGTGATTGTGCCGGAAATGACTGGCGCTCTTGCGACGATCCTCGGGGCCAGACGCCGCGTAAAACTGTCATGCACCTCTTCGGAAACAGAGACTATTTCACCAGAAATCGCGTTTCTATGGGCCCAAGCCTTGGCATGACTGTTGATCGCCCAAGCGTCCTGAACTTCACGCGGGATGCACAGCTGGTCGGCGGCATCGGCCAGTTCGGGATCACGGTCAGGCCACGGGCTAAAGGGCGGGCGATCATAGGCGACAGCCGCGCCGCCATCGGGATCCGTGCGCAGGCGGATCGGTCGCCTGCTGTAACTCTCGGCCCCTCCTGCAATGACAACTCGCGCCTGACCGGCAGCGATCATCGCTATTCCCAGACCAATTGCGTCCAGCCCGCCGCTGCATTGCCGGTCAATCGTCAGGCCCGCTACGCGTTCGGGCAGGCCAGCGGCCAGAGCGGCCAGTCGCGCAGGGTTGCCGCCACCGCCCAGAGCATTGGACAGGATAACCTCGTCCACCTCGTCAGGGCGAAGGCCTGCATCGCGCAGGACTGCCCGAATGACCGGCGCTGCGAGGGCATGAATGCTGAACCGCATCAAGGCACCGCCTTTTGGCGCGACGATGGTGCGTTTGGCTGCAATCATGCACACGGTCATAGGCGCGACCTCATCATGGCCATCAGGGTCTGTAAATCGGGCTTGCCGCCGGGCAGCGTCGGCCAGTCGTCGATCCGAACCGCGCGTCGAGGCGGGATCGGCAAAGACAGGCGACGCACGGCCATCATCAGGTCGTCCGGCGCAATCGAGCCAGCGTATACGACAACGGGCATGTTGCCGCGTTGCGCATCGGGACCGGGCAGGACCGCGACATGGTCCACGCCTGCGATCCCGGTCAGGGCCGCCTCTATTGTTTCGGGGAATAGGTTTTGATCCGCGACAGTAAACATCCGGTCGGAACGTCCTAGAATATATAGATAGCCGTCACGCATATGGCCAATCTCGCCAACGGTCATCCAGTCGCCGTCGCGCTGCGTGCTCGGTGATCCCCCGGCGGCATAGCTGACAGATAGATAGGGCGACTTGACCCAAATGGGGCCGGGCTGTTCCAGCGGCCGCAACGCTACGCCGGGGTAAGGGCGACCGACAGAGCCCTCCGGCGCATCCGGACCCGCCAGAGATATGAAGGATGTTTCCGCAGCACCGTAGAATTGCCAGACACTGGCCGCAGGGGCATTTGTCTTGACCAGCGCCTTGGTCGCCTCGTCCAAGGCCCCGCCGCCGATGATGACCAGCCGCAGTTTGGGTAGGGTGCGGCGAAACACCTGACGGATTTGGGTCGGGGTGGCATAGACCATCGTGGCCTGTTGCAGGGCGTCGCATTGGCGATCTGGCCGTTCGCCGGACATGACGTTGACGGTCAGACCCAGAACCAATCCCTCGACCAGAGCATAAAGCGCCAGCGACTGTTCCAACCCGCCGAGGATCACCGAATGATCATCCGTCGTCACCTGCCAGAGGTCCCGATTGACCGCCGCACTCAGCGTCCAACTGTCGTAGGTACGACGAATACGTTTGGGTGACCCTGTAGAGCCCGAGGTCAGCGTGTGGATATGGCCGGGGGCCTCATCCTCGACAATCGTGGCGCGGGTCACGCAAAGCGACGCCCCCTGTGATAGGGCCAACCTCACGCCCGCAGGGTCGTCCGGCGCGATACAGCGCAAGCCGTTGCCCGGTGTCCCTGACGGCGCAGGGCTGGCGGGGACGCCAGCGATCAATAATCGAGACTGAGGATGCAGGACCATAGTCCGGTCTTATCCTGCGTTCGATTTTGAACCAAGACATTGGACGCATTGCGTTGATCAATTGTGAACGGTAAGAGGGCAATATTCTCGGGGCGGGGTGAAATTCCCCACCGGCGGTCATAGCCCGCGAGCGCCCATTTCGGTGGGGTCAGCAGAGTTCGGTGAAATTCCGACGCCGACGGTTAAAGTCCGGATGAAAGAGAATGGACAGGACGGATTTGCGCCCGGCCCTGACCGCTATCGCCTTGGGGACACTTTGGTAACAAGGATGGACCCTAAAATGACCAAATCTCTGAAAGTTGCCTTTATCAAGGCTCGCTGGCACGCTGATATCGTTGATCAGGCGCTTGTCGGCTTTGAAAAGGATATGGCAGCCCACAGTGTGGACTGCGACGTGACCACCTATGACGTTCCCGGCGCGTTCGAAATGCCGCTGCTCGCCAAGAAACTGGGCGAGACGGGCAAATTCGATGCGGTTGTCTGTGCCGCGCTGGTGGTGGACGGCGGGATCTACCGCCATGATTTCGTCGCCTCTGCCGTCGTGGACGGCCTGATGCGTGCGCAGATGGATACCGGCGTGCCGGTTTTCAGCGTGTCGCTGACTCCGCATCATTTCCAGCCGAGCGCCGAACACACCGGATTCTACCACGCCCATTTTGTGAAAAAGGGCGCAGAGGCCGCATCGGCGGTCCGGATGGTCGCGCAGATCACGATCTAAGGAAAAAGGGCCGGTTCAACCGGCCCTTTCTGTTTCTAGGCCCGCGTCACTGTCACGTCGATGTTCCCCTTGGTGGCGTGGGAATAGGGGCAGACGACGTGGGCCCTGGCCATCAGATCCCGGGCGGTGTCGTCGTCCAGATCGGGCATGCCAACGTGCAGCGCAACTGTTAGGCCAAAGCCCGTGCCATCTGCACGCGGGCCAATGCCGACCTGCGCAGTGACAGTTGTGGTTGGGTCGAGTTTGACCTTAGCCTGCACTGCGACGTATTTCAGCGCACTGAGGAAACACGCCGCATACCCCGCAGCGAACAGTTGTTCGGGGTTGGCACCCTCGCCGCCGGCGCCGCCCAACTTTTTGGGCGTGACGAGTTTATGATCGACCGCACCATCAGCGGTCGCGGTGCGCCCATCACGTCCGCCGGTCGCTGTGGCCGTAGTCGAGTAAAGTACAGTTACTGACATTTTATATCCTATGCGATTCTATCGTGTGCGATATAAATGGGCGGGCTGGCCATCAAAGTCAATCGCTTGCGTTTAAGTCGTGTGCGATTTAATGTAAGCCGAGAGGTTACCATGCAAAAATTCGCCAACGATCCCGATCCGCGCCGTCTGCTGTGTTTTAACGTTTATGCGGCACATCATGCGTTCAACCGGTTCTACCAACCGCTGTTAGAGCCGCTGGGCCTGACCTATCCCCAGTTTTTGGTGATGATCGCCCTGCATCGTCAGGACGGGCGGGGCGTCGGTTCTCTGGCCGAAGAGTTGATGTTGGAAACCAATACGCTGTCACCTCTGCTCAAGCGGATAGAGGGAATGGGGCTGATCACCCGGCGCCGCAGCCAAGAGGATGAACGCCGTGTCGACGTGTTCCTGACCGACCAAGGGCGCGATCTGGCGGTCCGTGCGGCGGAAATCCCGGATTGTATAGCCGAATGCTTTGATGGCAACGAAACCACCTATCGCATGATGATCAATGCCCTGACGAACCTGCGTCAGATGTTGGCGAAACCGGAGGAATAGACCATTCGCCCCCTAGGCGGCTTTTCCCATTCGGGCTATGTTAACGCAAACAGCCCGATAGGAATTACCGTGAAATCTCTGGATCACAAACTGTCGAACATTCGCGGCGGGCACTACGCCTCGACCGATTTCATCATCGCGGATGCCAAGGACGGCGATATGGCCTTTGGCTGCGCCGCGCCGGGCAAGGGCGCCGACGGCAAGATGCGTCCGCTGCGTGCCTATCGTGACGACATGATCCGTGTCACCCAGTCGGGTCTGGTGGATATCATGCTGATGTCCCTGTCCAGCGCCGAGGTTCTGAACGCTGAGGGCGTGTTTCACGGAACCGACGTCACGCCCGCGGTGCGGCTGAACGACACGACGGATATCTGGCATGCCCGTGGCGGTGTGTACCCCAAACATATGATGCGCAATTTCCGCTCGGCCCGACTGGATCGGGTCAAGCCGGTGGCGGATCTGGGTCTCTATTCGGTGACGTTCTACAATGATCTGGACCGCGATCATGCCACGCTAGAGGCCTATGCCGCGTTCCGCGATCAGGCCTCTGCCGAGGGGGTCCGGCATTTCCTCGAAGTGTTCAACCCTCAAATCCCGGTCGAATGCGCGGACTTTGCGACCTATAACAACGATATGATCGCGCGCTGTCTGGCGGGTGTGTCGCGCCATGAACGCCCGACCTTTCTCAAGGCGGTCTATAACGGGCCTGCGGCGACCGAGGAAATCGCCGGTTTCGACCCGGAGAACGTGATCTTTGGCATTCTGGGCGGCGGAGCAGGGACGACCCGCGACTGTCTGGAACTGATCCGTCAGGCGGAAAAATACGGCGCCCGCGTCGCACTCTTTGGCCGCAAAATCTACTATTCCGAGGATTCGGTGCTGATGGTCCGCGCGATGCGCAGGGTGATCGAAGAAGGCATCACCAGCGAAGAGGGGGTCAAGGCCTATCACGCCGATCTCGCGGCGCAGGGCATTACCGCCTTCCGGTCGGTCGAGGATGATCTGGTGCTGTCTGACGCCATTTTGCGCCCGAACGTGTGACGCATGCGGCGCGGCTTTGTCACTGCGGGGACGTGGTGTGTCGATCGCAACATCACCGTCGACGCGTGGCCAGCAGAGGATATGCTGGGAATCGTCAGCGATGTAGAGCCCGCCGGTGGCGGCTGCGCCTGTAACTTTGCCGTCGACATGCGGCGGCTGGACCCGTTGATCCCGGTTGAAACCCAAGGATTGGTCGGGCAGGACGACATGGGCGATTTCCTGATGGAGATCGCCGACTCAAACGGGATCGACCGCAGCGGCGTCCATCGGACCACAGCCGCCCAGACGCAGGTGACCGACGCCTATCGGTCTGCGAAAACCGGGCGGCGGACGCATATCCTGTTCTATGGCACCGCTCCGCTGTTGACGCCGGATCATTTCGATTTCACCCGGACGTCTGCGCGGATTTTGCACATGGGCTTGCCCGGCATCCACGCGACGATGGATGCGCCATGGGGCGAGGATGCCAACGGCTGGGTCACCGTGCTGAAAAAGGCGCGCGCAGCCGGACTCGAGACCAACCTCGAATTTGTCTCTGCTGCGCCAGAGGTATTGCGGCGGATTGCGTTGCCCTGCCTGCCCCATCTGACAACGCTGGTGGTCAATGACCATGAAATCGGTGCCATCGCCGGATTGCAGACGGTCGCCGAGGGCGTCACCGATGTCGAGGCCGTCAAAACCGCAGCAGAGCAGGTTTTGACCATGGGCGCGATGGAGGTCGTCGTTGTCCACTTTACCCTTGGCGCCGTGCTGGTGTCACGGACGGGTCAGGTGATCGTGCAGCCCTCGGTCGATATTCCGGACGCGGAGAGGATCGGCGCCAATGGCGCTGGCGATGCCTTTGCCGCAGGGTTCTTTTACGGACGGCACGAAGGCTGGTCGGATCAGGACTGTTTGCGTTTGGGGCATGCCACGGCTGCGGCCTGTTTGCGTGCTGCGGATACCTATTCCTCGGTCGAGGCGGCACAGACTTGTCTCGCACTGGCCGAGCGCTGGGGATGGCGAAAAACCGGCTAGCAGGTCGCAATTCTTTCCTGTGGTGTGATCAGGTTTCCTATACACTGGGGAAATATGGGTTCCAGATGTTACAAAATTGTCATCCGGATGCTCAAACTGCTTGAACCTGCGGTCAACGGGTGAAAAAACGCCCGCGACCGTGCACCACAAGGGGATACTGCCATGCTCGATCTGACCGACATCCGGGCGGAGCTGGCCAAGCACTACGATCTGGCGCCCAATCAGGCGCTGGCCGATGCCATGGGCGACATTTATGCGCGCATGGATCGTGTCGTGACGCCGTTCGACTGGGTGCGGTACGCCCCCTATGTCGCCGCCATCAACACGCTGAAAAAGCAGAAAAATGCGGCCATTCTGGCGCATAACTACATGACGCCGGATATCTATCACGGTGTTGCTGACGTGGTGGGCGACAGCCTGCAACTGGCGATCGAGGCGACCAAGGTCGAGGCCGACATCATCATCCAGTGCGGCGTTCACTTTATGGCGGAAACGTCCAAAATCCTGAACCCGACGAAAACCGTGCTGATCCCGGATATGGATGCGGGCTGTTCGCTGGCCGAGTCGATCACCGCCGCCGGTATCGAAGAGATGCGCCGCCGCTACCCCGGTGCTCCGGTCGTCAGCTACGTCAACACCACCGCCGAGGTCAAAGCCGCGTCGGATATCTGTTGCACCTCCTCGAACGCGGCGCAGATCGTTGCTGCCCTGCCGCAGGACACGATCATCATGACGCCGGATCAATATCTGGCGCAAAACGTGGCCAAGATGGTGCCGCAAAAGAATGTCGTGTGGTGGGAAGGGTCGTGCATCGTCCACGAACAGTACACCGCGCAGGATATCCGTGATTTCCGTGAATGGAACCCCGGCACCCGTATCATCGCCCATCCGGAATGCCCGCCCAGCGTGGTGGCCGAGGCCGACTATTCCGGGTCGACCAGCGGGATCATCAAATATGTGACCGATGAAAAACCGCAGCGGGCGATGCTGGTAACCGAATGTTCGATGGCGTCGAACATCGCGGATGCCCTGCCCGAGGTGGACTTTATCGGGCCGTGCAATATGTGCCCCTACATGAAGAAGATCACCTTGGAAAAAATCCTGTGGACGCTGCATTCGGGCACAGGCGAAGTCCAAGTTGACGCCGAGATGGCACAAAAGGCGCGACTGGCCGTCCAGCGCATGATTGACCTGAGCCGCCAGCTCGGGATTTGAGGAACCGGAATTGACGCAAACCCTCACTACGGGCCGGATCGTAATCGTCGGCGCAGGCCTCGGGGCGCTCTATGCGGCATTGGAACTGGCCCCGCGTCCTGTTCTGATGATCTCGCCGGAAACCTTGGGTCAGGGGGCGTCATCGGCTTGGGCGCAGGGGGGCGTTGCGGCGGCGATGGCACTGTCCGACAGTGCCGAGGCGCACGCTGCCGATACCGTCAGCGCGGGCGCTGGCACCGTCGATCCTGCGGTTGCGCAGATGGTCACAGACCATGCGCGCGAACATATCCTGAACCTCACCGACAAGGGTACACCGTTTGATCGCGGCCCTGACGGCGGCTATGTCCTCAGCCTGGAGGCGGCGCATAGTCAGGCCCGTGTTGTCCGCGTAAGGGGCGATCAGGCCGGAGCCAAGATCATGGAAACCCTGATCGAGGCGATCCGGGCTACCCCTTCGGTGCAGGTATGTGAACGGACGCTGGCCGTTGGGCTGGAAACCGACGGTGACCGCGTAACGGGCGTCTATGTCCGCGCCTCTGACCGCGAAACCGAGGCGATATTACTGCGCTGTCCGGGCGTCCTGTTGGCGGGCGGCGGGTCGGGCGGCCTCTTTGCCCATACCACCAATCCGCCCCGCATCCGGGGTCAGGTCGTCGGTCTGGCCGCGCGCGCCGGTGCCATCGTGGCCGACGCGGAATTCGTCCAGTTTCACCCGACAGCGATTGACGTTGGCGAGGACCCCGCCCCCCTAGCCACCGAAGCCTTGCGTGGTGAAGGGGCGCATCTGGTCAATTCGGATGGTGAACGGTTCATGCTGGCGATCGATCCGCGGGCCGAACTGGCCCCGCGTGACATCGTTGCCCGCGGGATATTCGCGCAGACGCAGGCGGGACGGCGTCCGGCGCTGGATACCCGTCAGGCCATCGGGGCCGAGATCCTGACCAAGTTTCCTGCCGTTGCCAGCGCCTGCCATCGCAACGGTATCGATCCGGTGACGCAGGTCATTCCTGTTGCCTGCGCGGCGCACTACCATATGGGCGGCGTTGAGACGGATCAAAACGGGCGGTCCAATCTGGATCGTCTGTGGGTCTGCGGCGAGGCAGCCTCGACCGGGCTGCATGGTGCCAACCGCCTTGCCTCGAACGGTCTGCTAGAGGCGTTGGTTTTCGCGCGCCAGGCGGCCCGCGATATGGCGCTGGTTGTCCCGGTGATATCCGAGCCCCCGGTTGAGTTAGCCTTTGTCGATGGCGGCACTGATGCGTTTGACCCCGAAAACATGGCCAGATTGCGCAGTGTGATGACGGCCTGTGTCGGGGTGCTGCGTGACGGTGCCGGGCTAGAGATCGCGCTGGCTGAGATTGCCGCACTTGAGGCCGCAGAGCCGCAGTCGCGCACCTTTGCCAATATGACTGCGACCGCGACATTGATCACGGCGAGCGCCCTCATGCGGACCGAGAGCCGGGGCGGCCATTTCCGCACCGATTATCCTCACGCCGATCCCGCCCAGGCGCATCGCAGCCGAATGACGCTGGACCAGGCGCTTGCCATCCGCGCCCGTTTTGCAAAGGACATTTCATGAGCTATGCAACCCTGCCCGATCTGGTGTTGGAGCCGGTCATTCGCGCGGCCCTGATGGAAGACATTGGCCAGTTTGGCGATATCACCACCCGCGCCGTAATTCCGGCGGATGTGACCTATCAGGCGCGCCTGAACGCCCGTGAGGATGGTGTTGTATCGGGCATGCAGATCGCGCGGATCGCATTTCATCTGGTGGACCCGTCGTTGGTGATCGACACGCTGGTGGGCGACGGTCAGCCCGTCACCAAAGGGCAGACCCTGATGACCATCCACGGCTCTGCGGCGTCCATTTTGACGGGCGAGAGGGTTGCGCTCAATTTTGCCGGCCGGTTGTCGGGGATTGCCAGCCTGACGGCGCAGTTCGTGGCGCAAACCGCCGGGACGAAAACCCGCATCACCTGCACGCGCAAAACCACGCCGGGCCTGCGCACCGTGGAAAAGCTCGCCGTGCTGCACGGCGGCGGGTTCAACCACCGCTTTAGCCTCTCGGACGCGATCCTGATCAAGGACAACCACATCGCCGCCGCCGGTGGTGTGCGTGCCGTCCTTGAGGCGACCAAGGCGGTGGCGAGCCATATGGTCAAGGTAGAGATCGAGGTCGATACCCTCGATCAGTTGGCAGAGGTTCTTTCGGTCGGCGGCGCGGATAACGTGCTGCTGGATAACATGGATACGCCGACCTTGGTTAAGGCGGTCGAACTGGCGGCTGGCCGCGTCGTGCTAGAGGCCTCTGGCAATATGAAGCTGGAACGGATCGCTGAGGTTGCCGCGACGGGCGTCGATTACATCAGCTCGGGCGCCTTGACGCATTCGGCCAAGACTTTGGATCTGGGCCTCGATTTCTGATCTGAGCTGACCGGACCACAGGTCCGTGTGGCCCGTGGTCCGATAGATGACAGAGGGCGCGCCGTGCCAGTCGGCGCGCCCTTTGTTTATTCAGACGGGGATCGTCATCCCGTTGCGCGTGACCGTGGCTGTCAGCGGCAGATCGCGCGAGGATTGACCGACGCTGATCGTAAACTTGCCGCCATTGATCCGCCAGCAGCGGGTGTCGGTGTCCCAATAGGCATAGGCACGATCGGGCAGGGCGATCTGCACGCGGGTGCTCTGGCCGGGGTCAACCTTGACCTTGGCAAAGCCCTTGAGTTCGCGGATGGGGCGATCAACAACCGGTGCGTCCTCGCCGACGTAGACCTGAACCACCGTCGATCCCGCCCGTTCGCCGGTATTGGTGACAGTGACGCTGATGCCGTCCGGGCTGGCCGTTAGATCGGACAGTTCGAACGTCGTGTAGCCAAGGCCGTAGCCAAAGGCGAACAGCGGATCGATCCCGCGCGCGTCATAATGGCGGTGACCGATGAACACACCTTCGTCATAGCGGACGTGACCTTCGAGGCCGGGATAGACCAGCGGGTCTTGGCTATGGGCGGGGTTGTCGCTGAACCGCACAGGAAAGCTCTGCGACAAACGGCCCGACGGCTCTGCGTCGCCATAGAGAACATCCGCAATGGCGTTGCCTGCCTCTTGGCCAGGGTACCACGACTGCATGACTGCGGCGACGTCGCTAATCCACGGCATTTCGACGGGTCCGCCGGTTTGCAGGACAACGACGGTGCGCGGGTTGGCGGCGGCCACTGCGGCGACCAGTTCGTTCTGGCGACCCGGCAGCGTGATGTTTTCCAGATCCGACCCTTCGGTGTCCCATTCGCCCGACCGCCCGACAAAGACAATCGCGGTATCGGCGGCAGCGGCGACCTTGGTGGCCTCGGCGATATCGGCATCGCCCAAGGGGCGGCCAATCCCGACGCGCAGCGCGTTAAAGATCAGGTTGTCGGCCTTTTTGGACTGGAACTCGACCTCGATCTGGATCGGTTGACCAGCGGTCAGGTCCAGATCGGCGGTGATTTCATCGTTGCCCTCTTCAAAGAAGGTGCGCCCCTTGACCCATTTGTCCGCGCCGCAGTCCAGAACCAGTTTGCCGTCCACAAAAACGCGCGCATAGCCCGCTGCATGGGCGCCGATCCGGTGCAGGCCAGAGGCGACGGGGGTATAGCTGCCCTTGATCCGGGCGCTAAAGGCGGCGGGGTCAACCTTGTTACCGGCAAAGGGCGGGAACCAGAAGGACATGATGCTGTCCATCTTTTCGCTATGCACCGGTTCGCCCGACCACGAGGTGTTCGCGTAGAAATCGACGGTGAAGTCGCCCTCGATCAACGCTTCCCAACGGTGATTGTCGCAGCCGGGTGCAAAGGTGATCGACTCGGCTCCGACCCGTGAGGTCAGACCTTCGAACGGCGAAACCCGGTAGTGCGGGTTCAGCTGGGCAGAACCGCCGCCCATGATTTGTGCGACCTTGGCGTTCGGCCCTATCACAGCCAGTCGGCTGCCTTCGGCCAAGGGAAGGGTGCCGTCATTTTTTAGCAGAACCGTGCCTTCGGCCCCGGCACGGCGGATCAGGGCACGGGTTTCCGGCCGATCATCCGCGCGTTCTGCGAACGGCGTTTCATCCCACAGCGACCCGCAGCGCTCCATCATCCGCAGCATATTCAGCGCACGGGTGCGCACGGTATCGCGGCTGACCTCGCCTGCCTCTACGGCAGCGACCAGTTTTGCGCCACGGTCCCGCGCTGGCCCCGGCATTTCGAGGTCGAGACCTGCATTGACGGTGGGCGCAGTGCTGCGCGATCCGAACCAGTCGGACATTACCACGCCATCATAGCCCCAATCGCCGCGCAGAACATCGGTCAACAGCCAATGGTTTTCAGCGGTATAGGTACCGTTGAGTTTGTTATAGGACGACATGATCGCCCAGGTGTCGGCCTTTTTCACCGCGTCCTCAAAGGGTCGCAGATAGATTTCACGCAGGGGGCGCTCTTTGACGTCGCTGCTGATGGTGGTGCGCTCGATCTCGGACTCGTTCCCGGCGTAGTGCTTGATCGTGGCCGAAACACCCTCGGACTGCAGGCCGGTGATGTAGCCAACCGCCAGCGCCGCCGACAGTTCGGGGTCCTCGGAATAGCATTCAAAGTTGCGCCCGTTGGTGACGCTGCGGTGAATGTTCACGGTCGGCGCCAACAGCACATGGGCGCCCTTGGATTTGACTTCGGCGGCCAAGGCGCGGCCGATGTCGGCGGCCAAATCGGGGTTCCAAGTGGCACCAATTGCGATCCCGCAGGGGAAACAGGCAGATTTCACGCCGCCAATCAGCGAACCGCCTCCACGCGCGCCGTTCGGACCGTCGCTGACGTGCATTTTCTGGATGCCCAGACGCGGGACAGCCGGAGTGGACCAGAAATCTTCGCCGGACAGGATCGAAATCTGTTCCTCGAGTGTCATCTGATCGACGAGTTGTTCGACGGTTGGACGGGTCATGGTACCTCCGGGCTCCCCACCTAAATCGATTTAGGTCCATATATCAGCCATGCTGCGCCGTCTAGTCCGGATCGTGTTGCGGCTCTGCGCTGGCGGGGATACAACGGGCTTCCGACAGGACAGGAGGTCACCGTGGACACCGAAGCCCGCATTGCCCGCGCAATTGCCAAAGATATCAGCGCACGCCCCGAACAGGTGGACGCAGCGGTCAAACTCTTGGACGAAGGGGCGACCGTTCCCTTTGTGGCGCGGTATCGCAAAGAGGTGACCGGCGGACTGGACGATACGCAATTGCGGACACTCTCGGACCGTCTGACCTATCTGCGAGAGATGGAGGCGCGGCGGGCGTCGATCATGTCCTCGATCACCGAACAGGGCAAAATGACCGATGATTTGGCGATTTCGATTGCCAAGGCCGAAACCAAGGCCGAGCTGGAAGATATTTATCTGCCCTACAAACCCAAGCGCCGCACCAAGGCGATGATCGCCCGCGAAAACGGTTTGGAACCGCTGGCCGACGGGATTCTGGCCGACCGCAGCGTCGATCCTGAAACCTTGGCCGCAGGCTATGTCACCGAGGCTGTCCCGACCGTCAAGGACGCGCTGTCCGGCGCGCGGGATATCATCGTCGAACGCCTGTCGGAAAATGCCGGACTGTTGGGCGAAATGCGGGCGTTTTTGCAGCGCGAGGCGGTGATCACCGCCAAGGTTCTGGATGGTAAACAGACCGAAGGCGCCAAGTTCAGCGACTATTTCGACCATAGCGAAAAATGGGCGACCGTGCCGTCGCACCGGGCGCTGGCGATGCTGCGCGGCGCGAACGAAGGCATCCTGACCATCGACATTGGCCCGGACGCCGAGGGTGCCGAACGCGCCGTGGGAATGATCGCGGCGCAGTTGGAAACACGCGGAACCGGCGCGGGTGACAAATGGCTGCGCGATGTGGCCGGTTGGACATGGCGGGTCAAGCTGTCCATGTCGATGATGATGGACCTGATGGGCGACATGCGTGCCCGCGCCCACGAAGAGGCGATCAGCGTTTTTGCCCGTAACCTTAAGGATTTGCTACTTGCCGCTCCGGCGGGTCAGCGATCGACGATCGGCCTTGATCCGGGCATCCGTACCGGGGTCAAGGTCGCTGTCGTTGACTCGACGGGTAAACTCTTGGACACCGCGACGATCTATCCGTTCCAGCCCAAAAATGACCTCGCCGGGTCGGCAGCGACGCTGATGGCGCTGATTGGAAAGCATAAGGTCGACCTGATCGCCATCGGCAACGGCACCGCCAGCCGGGAAACCGAACGGTTTGTGGCGGATACGTTGAAATTGCTGCCCGCCGCGATCAAGGCCCCGACCAAGGTCATCGTCAGCGAGGCGGGTGCCTCCGTCTATTCGGCCTCCGAACTGGCTGCCAAGGAATTTCCGGGGCTCGATGTGTCGTTGCGCGGGGCGGTGTCGATTGCACGCCGCTTGCAGGACCCTTTGGCGGAATTGGTCAAGATCGAACCGAAATCGATTGGCGTCGGCCAGTATCAGCATGACGTTGACCAGCACAAACTGTCAAAATCGCTAGAGGCCGTTGTCGAAGATGCTGTGAACGCTGTCGGCGTTGATCTGAACACCGCGTCGGCCCCGCTTCTGGCCCATATCTCTGGTCTCGGGCCGGGTCTGGCCGAGGCGATTGTGGCCCATCGCGACGCCAACGGGGCGTTTAAATCCCGCAAACAACTGCTGGAGGTCGCCCGTCTGGGGCCCAAGGCGTTCGAACAATGCGCCGGGTTTTTGCGGATTCGCGACGGGGCAGAGCCGCTGGATGCGTCCTCTGTCCACCCCGAAGCCTATGGCGTGGCCCGTAAAATCGTCGTGGCCTGCGGTCGCGATATTCGCAGCCTGATGGGCGATACCTCGGCGTTGCGGGGGCTGCGCGCCGAACAGTTCGTCGATGCAAAGTTCGGATTGCCGACTGTGCAGGATATTCTGTCCGAACTGGAAAAGCCGGGCCGTGACCCGCGCCCGACGTTCAAGACCGCGACCTTTACCGACGGGGTCGAGGATATCAAAGACCTCAAGGTCGGCATGTCGCTAGAGGGTACCGTGACAAACGTCGCTGCCTTTGGCGCGTTTGTCGATATCGGGGTGCATCAGGACGGGTTGGTCCATGTCAGCCAACTGGCCGACAAATTCATCAAGGACCCGCATGAAATCGTCAAAGCCGGCGATGTTGTCCGCGTGCGTGTGACCGAGGTCGACGTGGCGCGCAAACGGATTGGTCTGACGATGAAGAAGGACGGCGGCACCTCTGCGCGCGAGGATCGCGATGCGCGGGGCCCGCAAAAAGGGCCGCGTCCTGCCGGTAAGGGTCCCTCGGGCAAGCCGCAGATGTCAGCGGCACCAAAGGGCGGGCAAAAATCGAATGATACCGGATCATTCGGCGCTGCGCTCTTGGATGCGATGCGCAAACGCTAGGTTTTGGGGGCTGCCCGGTGGGTTACACCTGACGGGCAGCTTCGCGGGCGACAGAGGCGATCATCGGACGGCTGATGCCGATATCCGACAGTTCGCGGTCGGTCAGAGAGCTAAGCTCGGCCACGGTCTGGGCGTAAACAGCGCGGCGGGCACGGAAGGCCGCAAAGGCGGTCAACAGGCCAGCAAAGAGGCCAGCGTTGCGGGCAGTGGTTTTTTCGGTCGTCGTGAACACAGCAGCCATGTTCGTCATCCTTGGGTATGTTATCGCTATCTTGTGTCCTGAATATGCGATGCTGCGGTGCAGAAACCAGCCCCGGAATCGTCAAAGTTGCCATGCCGCTGCTGCATGGCTCTGATCCTTAATACCGATGAGACCTGCTGGTAGGCCTATGCCCGGTTGAGCCAATTGCCGTTGCCTGTACCCTTTTGGGAAATTTTCTCATCGGGGATTGGTGATGGCGACGATTTTTGGAACAGCCGGCAATGATAATTGGGACAACGCGCTAGAGGGCAGCGAAGAAGCCGACATTTTCTACGGTGGCGACGGCAACGATTGGTTCTGGCCGGTCGGCGGGGCCGACATGATCTACGGCGGCGATGACTCGGACACGGTGTTCTTCGAGGGTGGGTCATCCGTCATAATCAACAATACCTCGGATTTTCGCGTTGGCCTCGAGCCCTACACTGTGTTCCGCGATTACGAAGTAACGACGCTGGATTCGATCGAAAATCTCCACGGCAGCTATAACGACGACACGATTTATACCGATCAGGTCGGCTATGCCTTCCTGCGCGCGGGGGATGACTATTTCGAGTCCACCGTCTGGGCGTTCGTCTATGCCGGGTCAGGTGATGACACGGTTGTCTTTGACGAAACACTTCGCGGTCATGTGTCCTATCTGGACGAAGGCTTTGACATGGGCGGCACTGACAACGCCCAGCTCAGCGGGATCGTTGCTAATTTTCTGGCTGTAGAAACGGGTACTTATGCTGACGTTTCGAATGACGGTTGGGGTGACCACGACACGCTGACCAACGTGCAGCGCATTACCGGCAGCAATCTTTACGACTTGATTGATGCAAGTGCCGCCACACAAGGGGTTACGCTGATAGGCGGGGCCGGCGGCGACGGCCTGATCGGCAGTCAGGCGGACGATCTGATCGAAGGCGGAACCGACGACGACTGGGTCGACGGAGGTTTCGGCGCGGACGAGCTATACGGCGGTGACGGCACCGATTTCATCAAGGGCGGTGCTGGCGCAGATATGCTCTATGGTGGTGACGGGCTGGATACCTTTATCGGTTGGTACTCCGACATGGACGGCGACACGATCTATGATTTTCAGGTCGGCGAAGCCATCATTATGCGGTTTGATCCGCTCAATAATGCCGATCTGAACATGGTCGCAACCGAGGTTGCCGCGGGCGAGTACAGAATTACGGGCGATTCTGTCGATATGACTGTGTTCGTCGCGGACTCTGCCGGGTTGAGCTTTGAAACCCGTACCTATGCGGTTCTGGGGTCGGACGATCACTATTTCACCGAACTGAACCTGCGCTACACCAATAGCCAAGAGATCGTGTTTGACGGCAATCGCTATGTTCTGGTCGTCGACAGCTTTGGCTTTAGCTGGGATGAGGCAGCCGCCGGGGCCGAGGCGCTGGGCGGGCAGTTGGCCAGCATCAATACCGCCGAGGAAAATCAGGCACTCTATGATCTCAGCCGTCTGGATGCGTTTGCCTGGAACGGGGTCCGTGGGCCATGGCTGGGGGGCTATCAGGACGAAAATGCTGCGGAACCGGACGGCGGCTGGATGTGGCTGGATGGCACCCCGATCACGCTGGACGGATGGGAGCCGGGCGAGCCAAATGACGCTGGCGGGTACGAGGATCATCTGCATTTCGACTATTTCCACGGCCAAGAGGCCCAGTGGAACGACCTGAACAACTGGTCGGCGCAGAGCCAGAATACGCGCATCACGTCCTATATCGTTGAAATTGCGGACCAACCGCCCGTGGTCCATGATGTCGCGATCACGGGCACAGCGGCGCTGAACAGTGTCCTGACCGCCAGCGCGACGATTTCTGATCCCGATGCTGTCGACGGCACTACGACCTATCAATGGCTACGCGACGGGACCCCGATTTCGGGCGCCACCTCTGCGAGCTATACGGTCACCGGCGCAGATCAGGGCACGGTACTGTCGGTGACTGTGACCCATACGGATGCGACCGATCTGACGGCGGATGCCACGGGTGGCGATCTGCCGATCCCGGCCGGGACGTTCCGGGTGACGGTTGCGGCGGGGGATACCACGACCGACGAGGCAGGCGGAACGGCGACGGTGCGCTACTGGCTGGACACGGCGCCGATTGATCCGGTGGTCCTGACCCTGTCGCTGTCCGACACGACCGAGGGCAACCTGTCCACGACGACCCTGACCTTTACCGCAGAGAACTGGGACCAGCCGCAGACCGTCACGATCACCGGCGTGGATGATTACCTGAACGACGGGGATCAGGCCTACATGCTGCTGGCGACGGTTTCGACCGAAGATCTGGACTATCGCCGTGCGACCGTTTCGACGGTCACCCTGTTGAACGGCGATGACGGGCTAGATGTTCCGAAAACGCTCTATGGGGATAATGGCACCGATATTCTGACCGGCGGCAACGGGGATGACCGTCTCTATGGTGGCGGCAACCTTGACCGGCTGTTGGGCGGCTATGGCAACGACCGGCTCTATGGCGGGTACGAAGACGACGACCTGCGCGGCGAGGACGGTGATGACTGGCTCTATGGCGAATACGACGATGACCGTCTGGAGGGCGGTGCCGGACACGACGAACTCTATGGCGGGGCAGGGATCGATACCCTCTATGGCGGTTCTGGTAACGACGTTCTGGACGGCGGCGAACAGGCCGACGTCATGTATGGCGGCGAAGGGGACGATACCTATTATGTCGATAGCCTGAACGATGTGATAGTCGACACTGGCGTCGGAGATTCCGACACGGTGATCCTGCGTGCCCTGATTGACTATGTTCTGGCGGACGGGATCGAAAATGCCTCTCTCGACAATGCCAGCGGCAGCGCGAGCCTGGGCGGAAACGACGCGGCCAACGAACTGACCGGCAATAACAGCGGGAATACCCTGTCCGGTGGCGGCGGTTCTGACACGCTCTATTCGGCGGCGGGCAATGACCTCGTTCTTGGTGGCAGTGGCGATGACCTGATCATCGGCGGCAGCGGCCTGGGACGCGACAAATACAATGGCGGCGCGGGCATCGACACGGTCAAATACACCAGTGCCGAGGCCGGTATCATCGTCTCCTTGGCCGGAGGTACGGCGAAATCCGCGAAGAACGACCTCGCCAAGATTGGCAAGGACACTCTGATCAGCATCGAAAACATCATCGCCGGCGATTTCGGCGATGTGATCAACGGCAGTAAGGCTGGCAACGAAATCTTTGGCCAAGCGGGCGCTGACAAAATCTCGGGTCTGGGCGGGAATGACGTGCTGCATGGCGGAGCCCATCGCGATGTGATCAAGGGCGGGACTGGCCGAGACATGATCTACGGCAATGGTGGCAACGATGTGCTGTTCGGCAATGGTGGGAATGACACCTTTGTCTTTGCCGCTGGGGATGGGTCCGACCGTATCCGCGATTTCAAGGTCGGTAAGGATCTGATCCAGATTGATGGGGCGCAGTTTGACGACCTGACCTTTGCCAAGACCGGCACGGCAGTCACCATCACGTGGCAGGATATTTCGATCCAGGTGGACAATGTGAAACTGGCGGCGATGAACGACATCGACAATTTCTTGTTACTCTAACCTTGGGTTGTGCCCTGCCGTTGAAGGATGCGTCGGTCAGGTTTATGATCGACCCATCCTGCACGAGGTACACCATGGGTCAGCTACGCGCAAAATCCGCTGTTCGGTTCGTCTGGTTTGGCGCTGGTCTGGTTTGCCTCCTGCTCGCGGCGATCGGTGCGGTATTGCCGTTGTTGCCTACGACGGTGTTTGTCCTGATGGCGGCGTTTTGCTTTGGTCGTAGCAGTCCCCGGTTCGAGGCCTATTTGCTGAATCATCAGACCTTTGGCCCGATCATCCGTGACTGGCGCGCATATGGGGCCATCGCCCCCAAGTATAAGAAGATCGCCACAGGCGTCATGGCGCTGACCTTGGGGCTGAGCGTCGTTCTGCATGCACCCGGATTTGTGCTGGTGATCCAGGCTGTTTGCCTTGGCGGGGCGGCGACCTATGTTTTGACCCGCCCCAACGGTCCCCGAAGCGCCTAGATCTCCAGTTGGGAATTCAGGTCCTGAATTAGCCGCTTGTGCTTGCGGGTGGCTTCAACCAGTTGCCCAAAGGTCGTGATGCCTTTGGACTGGGCCATCGTGATCATCCGCAAGAAAGCATCGGCCGTCGCGATTGTGTCGCCCATTGCGGTGTGACGTAGGTGTGACGGAATTTCGATGCCCAGACGGCCGCAAATCGCATCGAGGGTATGTTCCGCCTCTTGGCCGAACACCACCGCCGATAACAGCACGGTATCAATGATCGGATGATCAAAGCGGCCGGGCAAATGCGGTTCCTGCCTGCGCAAAAACTCCATATCAAAGGGGGCATTATGCGCCACAAGGATCGCATCGCGCGCAAAGGACAGCATGGACTGCGCGGCGGCGAGCGGAGCAGGCGCATCCGCGACCATCTCGTTGGTGATGTGATGGACCGCGGTCGCGGATTTCGGAATCGCGCGCCCCGGATTGATCAGCATATCCAGCGTCTCTGTCCGCAAAATCCGCCCGTTGACGATCCTGACAGCAGCCAGCTGACACATTTCGTCACCCTGAGCAGGCAAGAGGCCGGTGGTCTCGGTGTCGAACACGACGTAGGCCAATCCTGACAGCGGGGCTGTAATCAGCGACTGATCCGGCGCCGTCTCCATCAGGTCGAAATCATAGGTGACCATGCGGCGCGGGTTTGGCCTGTGATGTGTCAGGGGTTTCGGCAGAGGCAGCCGGAGCACCGACCGTCCCAGACGACCGAATTCGGGCCAGACGTCGGTGTGATGCATCTCTAGCACCATCCGCCCCGTCACCCCTGCAACGCCGATGGTGAGCTGTTCGTTCAGCCACTGGTCCAGAACGTCGATCGACAGGGCTGCGCCGCTCCAGCCGATGACGAGCATGGGATCGTCGGCTTCGTCACTGATCAGCAGTGACAGAACTTTGCCGCCGTGCGCGTGGTAAATCCGTGTCAGCAGATGTTCGATCAGCGCCGACATCGGCAGCGGAGCCAGCCGAAGCGGTGCCTGCCGCAAGGTGTCCGTGCTGATGTTTGCCACCCTGAACCGCGCCGCGATATCGCGCAGGAACGGCATCGGCGCGACGGTTTCCTGCGGCCAGACACGGCGGATCTGGTGGCTCTGCACGTCATAGAGTTGATGGACACTCCGGATCAGCGATCCGGTCCGGCTCACAATGGCTTCGGTCAGTTCGAGGTTATGGGCCAGAGATGGCGTATCCTCGCGCAGGCGGAGAGAAGTTTCGACAGAGACCAGTGCCGGGCGCATGGCGTCGAGAACGTCCAGAATCCGCGCGCGGCTGTCTGTGTCGTTGAGGATGTCCTGAGTCACATCCTCGAGTGTGAGCAGATAACCGGGGGACTTGTCGGTGTCGGTGGGGGCATGGACCAGCCGCAGATGGGCTGACAGTGTCCGCGAGGCAGTGGTGGTACTGGTGAGAAAGGTTGTCGAACTGTTACCAGCCTCGGTGTCGGAACAGAGCCGTGCGTAGGCATCCAGAATGCCTGAGGGCTGCAAGAAATCAAAAATCGAATGGTCCAGCCCCGGCGCATGGTCGTCCGACAGGATCTCGGCCGCGGCACCGTTATAGAACACAACACGGTGGCTACCGGAACAGACCAGAACCCCGATGGGCAGGGCGGCCCCGATCGCGGCCAGTTGTTCGCGCTGGTCGATCAGCCGGGTGGTTTCCAGAGCAATCGACTCGGCCAGCGCGTTGCGCGATGATGCGAGCTTGGTCGCGATTTGCTGCGCGGCCGGTGCGAGGTCCCCCAGATATTTCGCCATCGTGGGGTCAATGTCTTCGCCCGTGTCGGCATGCGCCCGAGCGAGCAGGGCGCCAGATAGCCGCTGGATCGGGCGGGCGACATGTTCATCGAACATAAACCAGACCCATGTCACAACAGCGATAAGGCCAAACCCGCCGATGATCTCGGCCAGCAAAAACCCGCTCTCGCCGCGCTGTTGGCCCAGATAGAGGCCTGCGCCGAATACGGCCAGCCCGGCAATGGCGATCAACGCAAAGAACAAAAACACCCGCAGCCGCAGGCTTTGACGCCGCAATATGGTCATGCCAACTCTGCCCTCCTCGAAACGGTATCCAACGCCTGCCGCAGCATCAGGCTATCGAACGGTTTCGACAGAACGGTTGTTGCCCCTTGCGCCAGCGCCTTGCGGTGCTCGAGGGGGCTATGGTTGTTGATCATGAGGATGATCGGTGGACGCTGTCCCTCGGCTTGGCTCAGGTCCTGACAGAGTTGAAATCCGGAGCCATCGGGCAAGGTACTGTCGATCATGACGATGTCATGGTGTCCAACGTCTCTTGCCTGTTCGGCCTGTCCGACCCTTTGGACCCCATAGCCCCATTCCCGCAGCACCATGGACAGAGCCAAGGCGACGTTGTCTTCGCCCTCTACGATCAGCACGTTCTGTTGCATGGCCCCCTCCGTTCTTGCTCTACATCTGGCACGCGGCTGCGAGAAATGGATCGCCGGTTTCGACGGTCTGCCACGCCTCATGGCCACCATCCGCCAGCGCCCGGGCGATCTGACGGCCCTCGCAATCGATGCGCAACTGGACCGCCTGCGCCGGTTGCCACCGCATCACCCGGATGAGCGAGGCATCGCGTTCGCGGCCATCGACCACGATGTCCGAGAGCACCAGCAGACCCTCGACCTGTGGTTTGAGATAGGTCCAAGGTTTGTAAAACGCCGTGGTTTCCGCGCGATCCACGACGACGGCTCCGGCGGGCAACTGTGCCTCGGTCGAGGCGGCCCAAGTGTATTCGTTGTAAATCGACACCCCGATCATCCCCAGACCGGCAAAGGCGGGCACGATCCAGCTGGGCAGTTGCTCCTTGGATAGTTTGCGCAGCCCGTAGGCGATGCCCCCCATGCCGACCCCAAAAACGATCGTTGCGATCAAATCAAACAGCATGTTCCCTCCTACCGTGCTGCGGATGACGATAGCGCACCTTGCATGGTGCGCACGATGACGAACGCATCCCGCAGGTGGCTACGTTCAAAGGCCGGCAGGGTGGCGGGCAACAAAAAGTTATCCGGCTTTTGCCCCGTCCGAACCTGCGCGGCCTGATGTTCCAACCGGACGCTGGCGATGGTGTCATAGGCGGCGAGAAGGTCCCGCCCGCCAGAGTCCGACACGATACCTGCCTCACGCGCGGCCTCGATCCGGGCGCGGGAATTGGCGGCCGTAATCTGTCCGCGCAGCGCATAGACCCGGCCCAGATCGACGATCGGCACGACACCGTTGTGTTTCATATCCACCGTGTTGCGGTGTTCGCCCGACCGGATGGTTGCGAACCCCCGAAACAGCGATAGCGGCGGCGTGTGTTTCAGGGAATTGCTGATCATGTGCGCGACAAAGATCGAATTCTTGGTCGCGGCCTCCAGCGTGCCCTCTTGGAGGGCAGTAAACAGCGTTTCATCCCCCGCAATCGGGCGTAGATCGAACATGACAGAGGCCAGCATCTGCGCCTCTTCGTCGGGTTGGCTGATCCATTTGCGGAAATAGCCCTGCCATGTCCCCAGCCGTTGCCGCCACCTGTCAGCGGTCGCCATCATGTCGCCCGGGCAATACACGTAACCGCAGGCGTCCAGACCATCGCAAACAAAGCGGGCCGTCTGGGCAAACCAGCGCATGTCGTCGTCAGTCGCACTGTCATGGATGATCAGACAGTTGTCCTGATCCGACACGCCGGTCTGTTCGCGCCGTCCTTGGCTACCGCAGGCGGCCCAGCAATAGGGCACCGGCGCGGGACCGAATTGCGCCTCTGCCATTTTCAGCAGGCGCCGTGTCACGATATCCGCGACATCGGTAATTTTGCGGGTGACAACATCGTGGGCCAGATGGCTACCGACGAGTTGCATCAAGAATTCGGGCAAGCGTTTGGTCACCGCCGCCATTTCGGCGACATCCGCGGCACGGGATAGATCGGCGATCATCTGCGCCTGAGACGTGGCCATGAACCGCGTCAGATCGGTTTGTGTGATCATGCCGCGAAATTGTCCGCCATCGACCACCGGCAAATGGCCCACGCGATGTTCGATCATCGCATGTAAAACGTCGGAGCCTAGCGATGCCGGGGTCAGCGACACGGGTTTGCGCGTCATGACATCCGCCACCGGACGGGCGGGATCCAGCCCCTCTGCGACGACCTTGTTGTTCATATCACGCACGGTCAGAATACCGACCAATTGATCATTCTCGACCACGCCGAGCGATGAAATACGGTGCGATTTCATGATCTTGGCCGCGTCACGGATCTTGGTGGCAGGGCCGCAGGTGATTGGTGCATGGGCCAGCATGTCGCCGACATGCAGGGTTAACAGCCCGCCCTGTGTAATGCCGCGATTGCCGCCGCCGCGAGTGAAATACCGGTTAAAGCTGGGAAATTGTGCGACGGCCTCCAGGAACACCGCAGCGGGGAACAGATGCAGAATGGCGTCTGCCGTCACCCGCGCAGTCGTCGCCGCCAACCCATCGCGCAGCAACCCGCGTTCGCCAAAGTGGTTGCGCGCATGCAGTACAGACACCAGCGCGCCATGCGCATCCGTGATCTCGACCGATCCCGACTCGATCAGCCAGACGCCCGGCAGGGGCTGGCCGTGGGTGTAAACGATGGCCCCACTGGCCTGCTCTTGGCGGTCCAGTTGCGCGGCGATGGCGGTCAAATCGTCGGGTGACAGACCGTCATAGGGATGGGTCGTTGTCAGAAAGTCCCGCGTGGCGATTTCGGTCATGACATGTCCTGCCTGAAGAAAAAGGGCGCGAGAGTGTCCCGCGCCCTTTGTTACCTGATTTGGTCAATCGTGAAACTGACCGGGATCAAGTTAGTGATCGACAGCCGAGCCGGCACCACGGGGGATGCGGATGCTTTCGATCAGTTCTTGGACATCTGCCGGGACTTCTTCGGTGGCGTTCGACACCAGATAGGCCACAACAAAGTTGATCAGTGCGCCAACAGCCCCGAACGAGGTCGACTTGATCGACAGCAGCAGCGGATCAGCATCCGAGAAGGATGCGGTCGATGCCACGAAGAACCAGCCCTTGTGCAGGAAGATGTAGACGACGGTCGCGATCAGACCTGCCAGCATACCAGCCACAGCGCCCTTGTTGTTGACACGCTTGCTGAAGATTCCCATCAGGATCGCCGGGAAGATCGATGCGGCGGCCAGACCAAAGGCGAGAGCCACGGTTTGCGCTGCAAAGCCCGGAGGGTTCAGACCCAGCCACGTTGCGACAGCGATTGCGACCGCCATCGAAATACGCGCAGCCATCAGTTCGCCCTTTTCCGAGATGTTCGGATTGATCTGCGACTTGATGAGGTCGTGCGAAACTGCCGAAGCGATGGCCATCAACAGACCGGCAGCGGTCGACAGAGCAGCAGCCAGACCACCGGCAGCCACCAGCGCGATAACCCAACCGGGCAACTGAGCGATTTCCGGGTTTGCCAGAACCATGATGTCGTTGTTCACGGTCAGTTCGTTGGCGTCTTTGTCGCCGACGTAGTTGATCAGGCCGTCACCGTTCTTGTCTTCGAACTTCAACAGGCCAGTGGTTTCCCAGTTCGAAACCCACTCGGGACGTGCGTCATACGACAGCGCGGCCTCGGCGGTGCCGTTCGGGTAGATGGTGCTGATCAGATTCAGACGGGCCATTGCAGCCACAGCCGGAGCGGTGAGGTACAGCAGCGCGATGAACACCAGTGCCCAGCCAGCCGACGAACGGGCGTCTTTCACCGTCGGAACGGTAAAGAAGCGAACGATCACGTGCGGCAGACCTGCGGTACCGATCATCAGCGAAACGGTGAACAGGAACATGTTCAGCGTGGTGTCGGACTGGCTCAGGTAGGATTTAAAGCCAAGTTCGGTCACAAGCTGTTCCAGCGTCGCCAACAGCGGCTGGCCAGCCGTCACACCGGCCACGTCAATCGAAGTCGACGAGAACAGGCCCAGTGCCGGGATCGGGTTGCCGGTCAGGTTCAACGAGATAAAGATCGCCGGGATGGTGTAGGCGATGATCAGAACGACGTATTGGGCAACCTGGGTGTAGGTGATGCCCTTCATGCCGCCCAGAACCGCGTAGAACACAACGATGATCGCGCCGATGTAGAGACCCGATTCCTTGGTTACGCCGAGGAAGCGAGAGAAGGCAACGCCAACGCCGGTCATCTGGCCGATCACGTAGGTGGTCGATGCGATGATCAGGCAAACAACGGCCACGGTCCGTGCCGACTGGCTGTAGAAACGGTCGCCGATGAATTCGGGGACGGTGAACTTGCCGAACTTGCGCAGATAGGGCGCCAAGAGCATAGCGAGCAGCACGTAGCCGCCGGTCCAGCCCATCAGGTAGGCCGAGGTATCGTAGCCGCCAAAGGCGATGATACCAGCCATCGAGATGAACGAGGCTGCCGACATCCAGTCAGCGCCGGTGGCCATACCGTTCAGAACGGGGTGCACACCACGGCCGGCTGCGTAGAATTCGCTGGTAGACCCTGCACGGGCCCAGATCGCGATGCCGATATAGAGCGCGAAGGTCGCACCCACCACCAGCAGGTTGAGCGTAAACTGATCCATTTTGCTGGCCTTTCCTTATTCGTCGACACCAAAGTCTTGGTCGACTTTGTTCATGCGCCAGGCATAAGCAAAAATCAGAACAAGAAAGACAATGATTGAACCTTGCTGGGCGAACCAGAATCCAAGGTCGGTGCCGCCGATCCCGATGCCAGACAGCATGGGACGAAGTAGAATGCCAAAGCCGAACGAACAGACGAACCAGATCACCAAGCTGATGGCGATGATGCGTTTGTTTGCTGACCAATAGGCGTTGTTGTCGCTGTTTTGCGCCATTTGGTTTCCTCCAATATACCCCTCTCCCCAAGGTGACACCCTCAGGGTCTCTCGAACAGGAAACGGTGTCCCCTGTCCCCCTCGTCCCCCCTTTCGGGGTCTAGCAGGGCACCCGGAGGTGCCCCGCAGATCACATCAGCCCCTGTTGTGGACCGAATTCTTGATCAGGTCGTCAACGACCGACGGATCAGCCAGGGTCGACGTATCGCCCAGAGCGCCAGTGTCGTTTTCGGCAATTTTGCGCAGGATGCGGCGCATGATCTTGCCCGACCGGGTTTTCGGCAGGCCCGGGGCCCACTGAATGACGTCCGGTTTGGCGATCGGCCCGATTTCCGTGCGGACCCAGGCTTCCAGTTCCTTGCGCAGCGCGTCCGAGGGCTCTTCGCCGTTCATCAGGGTGACATAGGCGTAGATGCCCTGACCCTTGATGTCGTGCGGGTAACCAACCACGGCAGCTTCGGCGACTTTGGCGTGGGCCACGAGGGCGGATTCGACCTCGGCGGTGCCCATACGGTGACCGGACACGTTGATCACGTCATCGACGCGGCCCGTGATCCAGTAATAGCCATCCGCATCGCGGCGGCAGCCGTCACCGGTAAAGTAATAGCCCTTGTAGTCGCTGAAGTAGGTCTGCTGGAACCGCTCGTGGTCACCATAGACGGTGCGCATCTGGCCCGGCCAGCTGTCCTTGATCGCCAGAACGCCCTCGCAAGCGGTTTCGCTGACTTCTTTGCCGGTAGTGCCGTCCAGAACGACGGGCTGCACGCCAAAGAACGGGCGGGTTGCGGAACCCGGCTTGGTCGGAGTAGCGCCCGGCAGCGGGGTCAGCATGTGACCGCCGGTTTCAGTCTGCCACCACGTATCGACGATCGGGCGGGTGCCCTTGCCGACGACATCGTTGTACCAGTTCCAGGCTTCGGGGTTGATCGGCTCGCCCACGGTGCCCAGCACCTTGATCGAGGACAGATCGTATTTTTCCACCCATTCCTTGCCTTGACCCATCAGCGAACGGATCGCGGTGGGGGCGGTGTAGAACTGGTTGACCTTGTGCTTTTCGCAGACGGCCCAGAAACGGCCAGCGTCCGGATAGGTCGGCACGCCTTCGAACATCACAGAGGTGCCGCCATTGGCCAGCGGGCCATAGACGATATAGCTGTGACCGGTGACCCAACCAACGTCAGCCGTACACCAGTAGACGTCGCCGTCGTGGTAATCAAAGGTGAACTGGTGGGTCATAGATGCGTAGAGCAGGTAGCCGCCGGTCGAGTGAACGACGCCCTTGGGCTTGCCGGTCGAACCAGAGGTGTAGAGGATGAACAGCGGATCTTCGGCGTTCATCGGACGCGGCGGACATTCGGGGCTGGCATGCGACATCAGGTATTTGACGTCGACATCGCGGCCATCGATCCAGGTGGTCTGATCGCCGGTATGTTTCACCACGAGGCAGCGGACCTTGTCCGAGCAGTGCAGCAGCGCGGCATCGGCATTCGCCTTGAGCGCGGTGCGGCGGCCACCACGCGGCGCGGTGTCGGCGGTGATCAGGACCTTTGCGCCCGAGTCGTTGATACGGTTGGCCAGCGCGTCGGGGCTAAAGCCCGCGAACACGATCGAATGGACGGCTCCGATGCGCGCACAGGCCAGCATGGCATAGGCGGCCTCGGGGATCATCGGTAGATAGATAACCACGCGGTCGCCGCGCATCACGCCCTGCGACAGCAGAACGTTGGCCATCCGGTTCACCTTTTCCGACAATTCGTTGTAGGTGATGTAGAGAGCTGGGTCGTTGGGGCTATCGGGTTCGAAAATGATCGCGGTTTGGTCGCCGCGCGTCGCGAGGTGGCGATCTACGCAGTTGTAGGCAGCGTTGATGATGCCGTCTTCAAACCATTTGATATCGACTTTGCCATATTCAAAGGTCGTGTTCTTGACCTTGGTGTAGGGCTTGATCCAGTCCAGTCGCTTGCCGTGTTCGCCCCAGAACGTGTCGGGGTCGTTGACCGAGGCCGCGTACATCTCTTCGTACTTTGCAGCGTCAATGTGGGCGTTAGCGATGAATTCTTCGCTCGCGGGGTAAACCTTGGTTGCCTCGTCGGCCATATGCTCCTCCCAGTTCGGTGCACGCGCGCCCCACTCCCAGAGGCACGAGATTAACAACAACATACACCACTCTGCTGTCAAAGGTGTTATAACCTTCTGCGCTAACATATTTTTTTTGTAAAACCGTTTACCGATTAAACAGAAAATTAGTAAATGGATTTGCAGAAACTCAAGTATCTCATTGTTTTTCTTGAACTTGCCGCAAATGCAAAGAGAGGGGTGCGCCTTTACATCACCCGGTTTGCGATTGCTGAAAATAACGCCAAAGTCGCAATTCGCATAAATGACGGTCTGACCTAGGGTCAGTTACACGTTCAGGACGACGAATCTGACGTGTGCTGCGTGATTGCGACCAGCCCGTCCGACAGCCGGTCCTGATAGCTGGCGAACTGGGTCAGGCGGCTGGCTTTGTCAGAGCCGGGTACTTGGCTGGCGATGGACCGGATCTGGTCGCCGATGATCTTTAGCTTTTCTGCCATCTGGATCAGCTTTTCGTCAAAACTGGTCTCGGCCAGAGCAAAATAGTCCTGCCTGTCGCCCTTGATCTTGTGGCGGGCAATGGCCCCGCGCGTCACCAGTCGCCGGGTATTTTCGCTGATGCTGCCACGACTTACGCCCAGCGCCTGTGCCAGTTCGGAAAAGGCGACCAAACGGCCTTCGAACAGCAAATAGCCCATGATTTGCGCCGAAATCGGGGTGCCGCCGTGAATTTCGGCTGAAGCCACCATGATGGCCAAGAAATCATTTCTCAGGTCTGCGATCCGGCTGTCATCATCCATGGGTAGTCTACCTGCTATGGGCTCTCTCTTCTTGCGGCGATCTCTTGACAGAGGCAAGCCTTGTTCTTACTTGCGTTCAGTTGAAACTGAACTTTTGTTTGCATCCTCTGCTTTGGAGTCCCTTGATGATCCGTCGTCTCATGTTCAGCGGTAGCCTACTGGGCGCGATCTTTGCCACGGCCGGACTTGGCCTGGCCGAAGAGGGGGCGCCAACGGCCGCACGTATCCCTGTGGTCACTGTGGCAACGGCGCAGCCGCAGACCTTCGAGCAATTGGTGCATGTCTCTGGTTCCTTGGTTGCCGCCCAAGAGGTTCAGGTTCCGGCCCTGACCGGCGGTTATGCCATTGTTGATCTAACGACCGAGGTCGGCCAAACCGTCGCAGCGGGCGATGTTCTGGCGCGGCTGGATGACCAAACCCTCCGGGCGCAGGTATTGCAGGCCGAGGGCGAGCGTGCCCGGGCCGAGGCCGCGCTGCACCAGTCCCAGAACCAGATCACCAGCACCGAAGCAGCATTCCAACAGGCGCAGGTGGCATTGGACCGTACTCGGGCGCTCAAGGACAGCGGGACCGCGACGCAGGCTGCCCTGGATGATGCGTTGACGGCCCATACCAGTGCGCAGGCGTCGTATAATGCAGCCCGCGATGGCGTTGCCGTCGCGCAGGCCGCCCTGCAATCCGCCGAGGCCGCGCTGGATATCGCCCGCCGCAATCTGACCAACGCGACCATCGTTGCGCCGGTCGCCGGTATCATTGCTGCGCGCAGCGCCGAACTGGGCATGATCGCGTCGGCAGGCGGCGGTCCGCTGTTCACCATCATCCGCGATGGCGAAGTCGAGGCTTCGGTCGAAGTTATCGAAACCGACCTCGTGCTGCTCTCTCTCGGGGACCCGGTGGAATTGCGTGTCGCAGGCCTGCCGCCCGTGCATGGGACCGTTCGGCGCGTGTCCCCGGTGGTCGATGACAGCACCCGTGTTGGCGAGGTGCGGATCACCATTACCGAACAGGCCAATTTGCGCCCCGGCATGTTTGCGGCGGGCACAATCACCGTGACCGAGCGTGAAAATCTGGGCGTTCCCGCCAGTGCCGTGTTGGTCGATGGCGAAGAGGATTATGTTTTGCGCGTCGTTGACGGCGTGCTGGACCGGGTGAGCGTGCAGACCGGTCTGCTTTGGCAGAACGACATGGAAATCCTGAGCGGCCTGACCCAGGGCGACGTCGTTGTTGCCCGCGCGGGCGCGTTCTTTGCCGCCGGTGATCAGGTTCAGCCCTTGGCGACCGAGGGTGCAGAATGAACTTTTCAACGCTGTCCATCCGGCACCCGGTTCCGCCGATTGCCCTGTTTCTGATCCTGTGCATCGCGGGCTGGGTCAGCTTTGGCCGATTGCCGGTCACGCAGATGCCGACGGTCGACCTGCCCGTGATCAACGTGTCGGTGGGCGTGCCGGGGGCCTCGGCCTCGGAAATCGCCAGTCAGGTGATCCAGCCGATTGAGACCGAGGTCAGCGATATCGCCGGTCTCGAACATATCACAGCCACAGCCAGCGATGCCGCTGCGCAGTTGACCATCCAGTTCGCCATCGGCACCAATACCGACCGGGCGTTGAACGATGTCAAGGATGCCGTGACAGCGGCCCGGTCTGACATGCCGGATACCGCGTCCGACCCGGTCATTCAGCGGCTGGATTTCTCGGGCGCGCCGATTTTGACCTATGCGGTGCAGGACAATACCCGCTCCATCGAAGAGTTGTCGACCTTTGTCGATGACGTCGTGGCGCGGTCGCTGATGACCGTAGATGGTGTCGGTAGTGTCAAACGACTGGGCGGTGCCGATGCCGAGGTTCTGGTTGATCTCGATCCTGATCGGCTAGAGGCGCTGGGCCTGTCGGTTTCCGATGTCTCGACGCAGCTGGCGCAGGCGAACCTCGATATGGGCGGCGGCTCTGGCGATCTGGCCAGTACGGAATTTGCAATCCGCGCGCTGGGCTCCGCACAATCTATCGAGGATTTTGCCCAGACGCCGATCCGCGTCGGCACCGGTGTGACTGTGCCGCTGTCGCAGTTGGGCACGGTGTTGCTCGGGGCCGAAGAGGCCACGGCCTTTGCGCTCTATGACGGTCAGCCGGTTGTCGCGCTGGGCGTCTATCGTGCGACCGGGGCCTCGGATCTGGATGCCGCCGAAAACGCCAAGGCCAAGCTGGCCGATCTGCAAGAGCAGTACCCCAACACGGTCTTTGAACTGGTCGATGACGCCACCATCTACACCAAGGCGAACTTTGATAGCGCCATGAGCACCCTCTACGAGGGGGCGATTTTGGCGATGGTTGTGGTGTTCCTGTTCCTGCGGGACTGGCGTGCGACGGTGGTTGTGTTCGTCGCGCTGCCGCTGTCGATCATCCCGACCTTTATCTTTATGCAGATGATGGGGTTCTCTCTGAATACCATCAGCCTGTTGGGCATCACGCTGGTGACGGGGATTCTGGTGGACGATGCGATCGTGGAAATCGAAAACATCGTACGACACATGCAGATGGGCCGATCCGCCTATGACGCCGCCAAGGAAGCCGCCGAGGAAATCGGCCTCACCGTCGTGGCGATTTCGCTCACCATCGTTGCGGTCTTTGCTCCGGTTAGTTTCATGGGCGGGATCGCGGGCGAATTCTTTATGCAGTTCGGCCTGACGGTCGCGGTTTCTGTGCTGTTCTCACTGCTGGTGGCGCGTCTGATTACGCCGATGTTCTCGGCCTATTTCCTGCGGTCTGCCGGACACGCCACCGAAAAGCCTGACGGTTGGATCATGCGCCGCTATCTGCGTGTGCTTGCCTGGACTCTGCGCAATCGGACGGTGACCCTTGTTATGGGGTTGATGATCTTTTTCGGGTCTCTGTTCTCGGCAACCCTTCTGCCGCAGGAATTCGTGCCTGCCTCTGACACTGGTCGTTCCGTTGTCAGCGTGGAATTGCCGCCGGGATCGACGCTGGCCCGCGCCCATGCCGTGGCGGATGAAATGACCGCCGCGATCCGCACCATCCCCGAGGTCGTGTCGGTGTTTGTCGACGGGCGCTCCGGGACCTCGGTCAATTTTCAGGTCAACTATGGGGACAAAACCCACCGTGACCGGAGCTGGACCGAGATCAACAAGGACATCGAGGCCAAGATCGCCGGGATTCCCGACGTGCGCTTCTTTGTGCTGGGCGACGAAGGTCAGCGCGATATCACCATCAACGTTCTGGGCGATAGCGAAGCCGCCGCGACAGAGGGCGCGCGCATCCTGATGGAGCAGATGAAGGATCTGCCGGAGTTGCGAAACGTATCGTCTGCGGCGGCGCTGAGCCGGCCGGAAATCCTGATCACGCCGCGGCCCGAACTGGCGGCAGAAATGGGCGTGAACGCGGCCAATCTGGCGACGGTGATCCGTGTGGCAACCATCGGCGATACAGACGCGAACCTGCCGCAGTTCGATGCGGGGGACGTCCGTATCCCGGTCCGCGTCCGCTATGACGAGGCATCGCGCGATGACCTGTCGCGGCTGGCCGGTCTGCGGGTGCCGACAAACACCGGCGGCATGGTCCCGCTGGGCGTCGTTGCCGATGTACGACTGTCGTCCGGGGCGAGCGTGATCGACCGCTATGACCAGCGCTATTCTGTCGCGATTCAGGCAGATCTGGCCGACGGCGCGGTTCTGGGGCCGGCCATTGCCGCGATCGAGGCGGTTTCCGCGACCACCGACATGCCCGAAGGCGCGCAATTGCAGCCCTCTGGCGACGCCGAGACGATGAACGACATCTTTACCAGCTTTGGTCTGGCGATGGGGGCGGGCATCATGTTCGTCTATGTGGTGCTGGTGCTGTTGTTCCACAGCTTTGTCACGCCGCTGACCATCATGCTGTCGCTGCCTTTGGCTGTGGGCGGGGCAATCTTTGCGCTCTATATTTACGGCTCGGGGATCGGTCTGTCGGTCGTCATCGGTTTCCTGATGCTGATGGGGATCGTGACCAAGAACGCGATCATGCTGGTCGAATTTGCGCTGGAATCCGTGCATCGCGGTGTGGATCGAACGACAGCGATGATCGACGCGGCCCACAAACGCGCGCGCCCGATCATCATGACGACCATTGCGATGACTGCCGGGATGATCCCCAGCGTCATGGCGCATAGCACGGGCGGGGAATTCCGCGCCCCGATGGCTGTGGCCGTGATCGGCGGTCTGCTGCTGTCGACGGCCCTGTCGCTGTTGTTCGTGCCCAGCCTGTTTAGCGCCATCGAGGGGCTACAGGGACGCCTTGGACGGCTGCTCCGCCGGGTCTTTGGCGCTCAGGCGGCCCATTGAGCCAACGGTCCCATCGGCAAACCCCCGCCGATGGGACAGCACCCCTCTAGGCGACAGGCCAAGTTCACGGCTAACTGTCGCGAAAATGAGGGACAGATGATCAACCGCAGACATGCCATATTGATGACACTCGCCGCCCTGTCGGCCTGTGGTCGCACCCCGGACGTGACACGATTGAATGCGTTTGAACCCCCTCTTTATAGCGGTGAAACGCCGGAACTGCGGGCGCTGATCAATCACTGGGCGGATACCTATCAGGTCCCGCGCAGCCTGTTTCACCGCGTGATTCAGCGTGAGAGCAGCTATAATCCCTCGGCCCAGCATCGCAGCTATTACGGCCTGATGCAGATTGATCCCCGCACGGCCCGGACCATGGGCCATCAGGGCGATCCCGAGGAGTTGCTCGATGCGGAAACCAATCTGATTTACGCCGGGAAATATCTGCGCGGCGCATGGCTGGTGTCTGACGGTGACCAAGACGAGGCCGTCCGTTGGTATGCCAGCGGTTACTACTATGAGGCCAAGCGCCGCGGTCTCTTGGTTGAAACCGGGTTACGCTCTGCCTGATTTCGTCCGTCTGAACACAATCGGCGCAGCGACGATGATCATCAATATCCGCAGGATTTGCATCACCGACACATAGGCTGCGTCCGCGCCCATCGCCAAGGCCAGCAGCGACATTTCGGTCAATCCGCCGGGGCTATAGGCCAGAAACACCGCCGATATTGGCGTGCCGGTCAACTCCGATGTCAGTAGCGAAAACGCGACCGCCGCTAGCAACATTCCCGAACAGCTCAGGATGCCCAGTAGCAGGTCGCGGCCGATCTCTTTGGCTGGGACGTTGACAAAGCGGCAGCCGATCACCGAGCCTAGGACGATCTGCGCGATAATGACCAACAGGCTGGGCGGTGCCACGGCCACGATATGGCTGACGTGTGCCGCCGCACTCAGGATCATCGGGCCCAAGAGGTTCGCCGCCGGTAACCGCAGCCGTTGACCCAGCGGCGCGCCAATAGCCGCGCAGCCCGCCAGGGTGAGCCAGTCGAGGATCGTCAGCCCGTCTAGCGCGATCCATGTCCGCCCGCCACCGCCGCTTCGGACATGCAGGAACAGTCCGTAGAACAGGCCGACCATCGCAATGGTGACCAGGACGCGGCTGGCATGGGCGAGGGCGATTTTCTTTTCGTCGCCGCCGTTTGCCGTGCCCAGCAGGATCATTTCATTCAGGCCGCCGGGCATCGCGGCGTAATAGGCCGTGACCGGGTCATAGCCGCCGATCTGCCGATAGACGCGAAACGAAACAAAGGCCGCAACCGCCAGAAACGGGCAGAGCACCGCCAGCGTCACAGCCCATTGCGGCATTTGCGCCAGAATTTCAGAGGTCACAGAGGCGCCCAGCATCACCCCGATGATCGGAATGACGAAGGGGCGCAGCCGGATCGGCGCGTGAACCGGCACCCGGAACATCGAGGCCAGCGTGTTGACGATCATCGGGCCCAGCATCCACGGCAAAGGCATGCCGATGCGAAAGGCCCCGTATCCCGCGATGCTGCCCAGCCCAAGGGCCAATACCTGTCCCTTTAGGCTGTGAAAGGTCATCCTTGCGCTCCGAGATGTTTTTCGTTCCGCGCCTTGGCCAGCTGGATCTGTTTTTGCCGTTCGCGGAACCGCGCCTTATCTGCATCGCTGGTCTGGTCGTGGCACTGATGGCAGGAAACGCCAGCCTCATATTCCGGGCGTGACTTGTCCTGTGGCAGGATCGGCTGGCGGCAGGCATGGCACAGATCATGCGGCCCCTCGACCAGCCCGTGCCCGACCGACACCCGGCCATCGAACACAAAGCACTCGCCTTCCCACAGGCTGTCGTCTGCCGGGACCTCTTCGAGGTATTTCAGAATGCCGCCCTTGAGATGGTAGACCTCATCGATACCCTGCTGTTTGACAAAGTTGGTCGATTTCTCGCAGCGAATGCCGCCGGTGCAGAACATGGCGATCCGCTTATTGTGGAAACGGTCCTTGTTCTCTTCCCACCATTGGGGGAATTCGCGAAAGGTTTTCGTCTGCGGGTCGATCGCGTTTTTGAACGTACCGATGGAATATTCATAGTCGTTGCGCGTGTCGATCACCACCACGTCAGGGGCGCTGATCAGAGCGTTCCAGTCCTTGGGCTCGACGTAATGACCGACAGCCGCCCGTGGATCGATATTGGGCTGGCCCATGGTCACGATCTCTTTTTTCAACCGGACCTTCATTCGGCCAAAGGGTTGTTCGCTGGCAGTCGAATTTTTGGACACCAAGTCCGCACAGCCGGGCAGGGCGCGGATATAGGTCATCAGTCGGGCAATCCCGTCTGCGGTTCCGGCGACAGTGCCGTTGATGCCCTCCCGCGCCAGTAGCAGCGTGCCGGTGATGCCGTTCGCGTGGCAGGTGTCCAGCAGCGGCCCGCGGATGGCGGCAGGGTCGGGGAAGGGCGTGAAATGGTAGAGAGCGCAAACTGTATACATTGGTATACCTTACGTTAGGATCGAAGGTTGGACAAGATCGGTTTGTCGGTGTTTAGTCACAACCCCGCGCCGATGGCCAGACCGTTTACCACTGCGGTAAAGGGATCGTTCCGCTCCAACTCGGCCTTGGGAAACAGGGAGGTCATCGATGTTCCCACGACGGTGAGCAGGCTGGACCCGCCGACCATGACGACCTTGGTGATCGCATCCGCGGTCAAACCGGCATCCGAAACGGTCTTGGCTGCGGCCTCGGCGATCTCTTGGACGTTTTCCGCCAGATCCACCGCCATTGCAACAGCCGTTAGCGGCACACTGAGACCGCGTTCCACCGTCCGCAGGTCGATAACACCTTCGCCGCTATTCGCGCCGATCTTGCCACGTTCGACCGCAAAGGCGATGTCGTGTCCCGTTTCATCCTCAAGGACGCTGGCCAGTCGCTGCCAGAGCAGCGGATCGACTGCCACCTTGGCCATTTCAGCGACGTTGCGACGCACCTCGGCGCTATACTGGAACGGGATTTTCTCCCATGTCGCCAGATCGTGGAACAGGGCGTTCGGCGCGCGGTTGACCTGATTTCCGAACACATTGCGCAGGTCCGACCCGTAACCCAACAGTGGCATCACATGCGCAAGGCTGATCAGCCGGTCAAAATCGGTGCCGCCCAGCCGTATCCCGTGGCTCGAGATGACCTCGATCGCGCCAGCGGCACCGCGAAACACAGTAAAGTCCGAGGTGCCGCCCCCGATATCCACGACCAGCCCGAAGCCGGCATCGACGCCTCCACAGGCCAAAGCTGCGGCCTCTGGCTCGGCCAGGAAACGCACATCGTCAAAGCCCGCCATCACATAGCATTCGGCCAGATCGACGGCAGCCTGGGCATCGCGGGCCTCGTCACGGGAATGGAAATGTACAGGGCGACCGGACAGCGCGGTGGTAAACGGCTGATGGCAGTGCTCTTCGGCGCTGGTCCGAACACGGGTCAGAAAGCGGGCGACGACCTCCATCAGCGTGATGCGTTCATGCCCGATCAGCCGACGTTCCCGCATCAGGGGCGTACCCAGCACGGATTTCAGCGCGCGCATGAACCGGCCTTCGCGTCCCTCGATCAGGCTGGCAACGGCGCGGTGGCCATAGATCGTTTGCTTGCGGCTGGCGTCAAAGAACACTGCCGTCGGTAGGGTTGGTTCGCCCTGATCGAGCGGGATCACATAGGGCCGCCCGCCAACCAGAACCGCCGCTGCCGTATTCGATGTGCCGAAATCTATGCCAAGCCGTGTCATCGCCGCCCCCAAAACAAGCCATGACGCCTACTCCTGATTGATGGTCCGGGTCAAGCGACGAGGCGCAAAATGCGACCTTGCCAAAGTGTACGATTGGGCGCGATGGTGTCGGTGAATGAGGGTCCCATGACACCAAAACTCCTGACACTACTGCCCCAGATCAAGCGTACAACGATCATTGCCGACAGCCTGGCGGGCATTACGGTGGCGATGGTCGCGCTGCCGCTGTCGCTGGCGATTGCCATCGCATCGGGCGCTGATCCGGCGACAGGACTAACCACCGCGATTGTCGCGGGCTTTTTGATTTCCTTGTTGGGCGGTAGCCGGGTGCAGATCGGCGGCCCGACAGGGGCGTTTATCGTAGTGGTGTTCGATGTGATCGCAAATCACGGGATGTCCGGATTGATCACCGCGACCTTTATGGCCGGGCTGATCCTGTTGATTGCTGCATTTGCCCGCGCAGGCAGCCTGATCCGGCTGATCCCGGAGGCGGTGATCAACGGGTTTACCATCGGCATCGCGGCGATCATTGCGACCAGTCAGATCAAGGACGCCCTCGGCCTGTCCATCGACGGGATTCCGGCCGCCTTTTTCGAAAAAATTCCGGCGCTCTGGGCGGGGCGGGAAACCATGGTTCCGGCTGCGGTTTTCATCGCGCTGGCCACGATGGTGCTGATCGTCCTGTTGCGCCGTGCCGCGCCGCGCTGGCCGGGGTTGATCGTCGCCGTCGGTTTGACGTCGGCCATGGTTCCGCTGTTCGGTCTGCCGGTGGACACGATCGGATCGCGGTTCGGGACCTTGCCCGCCACCTTGCCCATGCCGCATTTGCCGGACCTGTCTGTCGCGCATCTGATCGAGTTGCTGCCGTCCGCGCTCATCATCGCGTTTTTGGCCGGGATCGAGTCGCTCTTGTCTGCGATGGTCGCGGATCGCATGATTCAGGATCGCCACGAACCCGACGCCGAACTGTTCGCTCAGGGCGTTGCGAACCTCGTGTCGCCGCTGTTCGGTGGGCTGCCTGCGACAGGGGCAATTGCCCGCACGGCGACCAATGTGCGCGCGGGTGGTCAAACGCCCTTGGCCGGGATGATCCATGCGGTTGTGATCCTGATCGTCATGGCGGTGGCTGCGCCCTTGGCCTCGGCCTTGGCGATGCCAGCGCTGGCGGGATTGCTGATCCTGACGGCGTGGAACATGGCAGAGCCGCATAAATGGCCCGAATATATGCGCGGGCGCCGGTCCGACCTGTTCCTGACGGTCCTGACCTTTGGCTTGACCCTGTTTACCGATCTCACAATCGCGATTGGGACAGGCGTGGCGATCGGGCTAGCCCTCCGGCTCCAGCGGCGGAACGTGCCGCCGCCAGATTGGGACCCAAGAGACCGTTAATTCGCCGTCGCCGCCTGCACAAAGGCCATGCGGTCGCCGACCTTGGCCGCCGTCAATTGGCGGACTGCAACCAGATTGAGCGGTCTCTTTGCCAGCTGGGGATAGAACCAGTCGTCCGGATACCGGGCCAGCGACGCCGCTGCCTGATCAAAGACGAGGTTGATCCCCTGCGGCGAGACATAGCGCATGCACCACAGGATGTGATCGATCAGCCAGTCAAAATAGCGCACCTCAAAGGTCTCTGCCTGACCGTTCCGCGCGAGCATCGCCTGAATGGTTCGGGCATGTTCGAAAATTTGCAGCGGCTTTAGCCCCATCGCGTGAATGGTCTGCCCCGCCCGTGCCATACGGTGCACATGCGTCACGGCGCGGTAAAAGTTAAAGCTATCCGCGCGGGTCGAGGTTTCCCAATGGAACGGATTGTCCTCAAAGAAATAGTTGCCGACCGGAAAGCGGATGTTGTGACGGTTCAGAAAATCGCGACGGTACAGTTTGCGCCACGGGAAGGGGGCCATTTGTAGCAGCAGATCGCGTTGCGCCTCGCGGCCGACGGTGGTGCCCAGCTGGTCCCACAGATGCGCCTCTGGATAAAAGGTATAATCACCCGAACCGTTCCAGAACTCCTTGCAGCCGCAGACGGTGAAATCGACATTGGTCCGCACCAATTGATCGACCGCAGCGCGCACATGGCCGGGAATGACCCAGTCGTCGCCATCAATAAACAGCACGACGTCCCCGGTTGCCCGGTCCAGCCCTGCATTCGCGGCGCTGGCAACACCGCCGATGGTATTGGCCGCAAAATAGATCGGCACATAGGTGACGTTGGGCAGACCCGTCGCGACAGCTTCGGCGACATGGCGGGTGGCATCGTTTGATCCGTCATCGACGAGGATCAGTTCCAAATCGTCAAACCCGGCATCCAGCACCGATTGAACCGCGGTGGCGATATAGGGTTCGACGTTATAGGTCGTGATAATCGCGCTGACACGGGTCATGATTTAGCCTTTGCCGCTGCTATTTTGGATGTTTCCCAATAGGCCTGTGCTGCGGCGCGATACCGCGGCTCCCACAGGCGACCGTCATCGCCGTTCTCGGCACAGAGCGGCCCCGACATCCAGTCGAACAAGGTCGTGCAAAAATCGACAAAGGTCTTTGAAATCCGATCCGCCTGTTCGTGGGTCAGAATTTCAGCTTCGATATGTTTGAGTTCGTCATAAATCTCGAGCCGCTTTTCCCCGATGTATTGGGTTGCCCTGTCACCCGAGGTGATTTCGTAATGTGTGATGAGCGGCGGAGCCCAGTCCATGACGCCAAAGCTGCGGCAGCGCAAGAACGCCTGCCAATTGGGCGTGATGTCTTCGTGCATCCGCAGGTCGGGAAACCGCATGCCCGACTGGATCAAGAAATCGCGCCGATACAGTTTGTTCCACGGGAAATTGACGGTCGCAGGTGCGTAGGGGCGATCCTGCAACCGGAACTGTTGCATCGGAAACGTCGGGGCAGAGTTCCGGCTGTAAAACTGACGGTCCACCTGATGCATGTCATAGGTAAAGCGCTGTGCCGGATTGGTGCTGAGGTGATATTTGAACATCACGAAATCAACGTCGCCCACCAGTGGCGCCAACCGCATGATCCGGAAAAAGCACGGCGCGAGCAGGTCATCCGCGTCGAGGAACATCACGCGGTCCAGCGTGGCCAACGTAATGCCGGCATTACGGGCGGGACCTGCACCGCCGTTCTGTGCCATCCGGTGGTAGACCAGCGATATGTGGTCGGGCAATTCCGCGCGGGTCAGCACGTCGCCGGTATTATCCGTCGAACAATCGTCCACGATGATCAGCTCGACGGAATGATCGTCCGGGGTGTGGGCCCGGAAATAATCGAAATGACGGATCAGCCCCTCGGCGTCATTGTAGGCGGGGATGATGAAACTGTAGCCAAGCCGGTGTTCTGTCATGACTACGTCGCTCAGATCAGGATCGGGTGCAGTCCACCCAAGGTGAAATCAAAGCTGCGACCTTCGACAAACAGCAGAACCTCGGACCCGAGGGCGTCCGAGGTCAAAACCGACTGGATCGGATGCGTGATCAGGCCGCTCTGCACCCCGCCGGTCAGAACGATGACCTCTTTGGCAAAGCTGTCGCGGAACCCGTCGGCCAGATGATACCTCAGACAAACGCGCAGGCGCGCAGGTCCGGAACTGGTCAGATCGAACTTGATCCCCAGATAGTCACTGTCGCGGAGGGCATTGATATCAATGTCGAATGAGAGAGAATACCACGGGCTGGTCCCTGTGGTGTGTGTCGAGAAACGCAGCCCCTCTGCGGTTTGGGAAATATCAGTTTCCACACCGGCGTCGGGCGCGTAATCCACCCATAGCCCACGGCAGACCTCAAATCGCGGCAGCGGCGAGCGCACAGTGGAATCGTCCCCGAGCAGACATTCTGCCCCGCGTGCCTCCGGAGTGAGCGGCGTGGCCTTGGAGGGAGATAGACAGATGGTTTCAAGTAAGGTGTCGGGCAATATCTCTGATCCACGTCTAAGAAATTCAACTATTGGATTAGTGTAAGCGTCACGATCAGGCAAGAACCGCAAACCCATACAAATGGCTAGTCTATATCCGCATGCGCAACCTTTTGGGGTGTCGCTCCGGAAGCAAATTCGCGTAACGTCCAGTGGCTAGTGTTCGCAGAGAGTTTGATTCTCTTGATTTTTATTTGCAATACACGACCAATTTTACCTGATGACTGTGGGGCTGTGCGCCCCGAGGAGCTTTACTATGACCATTGACGTCAGTGTGGTTATCCCGACCTATAATTCCGAAACTTTCTTGAAGCGATCTGTCCTGTCTGCTCTCGCACAGGATGGTATCACGGTCGAGGTGATCGTGATCGACGACGGCAGCAAGGATTTTACCCGGGATATTCTGGACCTGATCGTCGCCGATAACCCGTCTGCACGGATCAAGACGATCTATTTCGAGGCGAACAAAGGGCAGGCCTCTGCGCGTAACGCCGGTCTCGACGCTGCCGAAGGGCGTTATGTTGCAATGCTGGACAGCGACGACGGTTTTGCCTCGAACGAGGTCCTGCGGTGTTGGACCAAAGAGGCGGACGCTGGCTCTCTCGATATGTCGATTGCGCGGTTCTATAATCTGGATCGCAGCCTGACCCGTCGGCCCGCGCGGGCGATCGATCTGGAGCAGGGCGGCGTCTATTCCGTCGCCACCGCCCCGAAATTGGTCAACGTCGTGAGTTGTTGGCAGATTTTGTACCGCCGTGATTTTCTCAATGCGAACCAGATCCGGTTTTCCAGCAAACTGCGCCAGCGTGAGGATCGGCTCTTTGTGATGGAGGCCCTGCTGGTCGCGGACCGTGTCGGCGTCAGCGGTCTGTTTGCCTTGGATCACTATGACGTCGAAACCTCGACGATGAAGCAAATCGACGCTGGCCAGTTGCAGCAGTTTGTCCAGCACCTGACCGAATTGAACGCGGCCTTCGAGCGGGCGCGGGCGGCTGGCCGCAGTTGTCCGGATTTTGAACGCGCGAGCGCGATTATCTATCTGCGGCAACTCGATACCTATTGGGCCGGGATTTGCCGCCGGTTGTCGAATTATCAACGGTTCCGTCCGCTGATCAGCGCCTATTTCGAACAGATGCGGGTGATGGTGCAGACCCTGCCCGCCCTCTACACGGATCAGGTTCTGGATACGCTGGGGCAGGACGGCTTTCTCGCCGAGGGCCGCATGGATGTACTGCGGCTCGCGCTCAAACATGGGGATGAGGCGCGGTTGGTCGATCTGTTGCGGGTCCAGCGTCCGGGCATTGCGGATTTGTGGCCGCTGCGATCGGTCGATGACACCGCCCAAGAGGTGATCGCGCGCGCATGGTCGTTCCGGCGGCGTCCGGTTCATGTCGAAAAATCCAAGTCACCGCTGGCCGAACTGGCTGGTCGTATCGTTTTGCATACCGGGTTGCCCAAAACCGGCTCTTCGTCGTTGCAACATGTGCTGGAACGGAACCGGATCGCCCTCATCGATCAGGGTACGCATTATCCGGTGATCGGCACAAACCGGGAGTTTGGTATTCGGCGTGAACGGACGCCCGGTCACGCGACCCTGATCCAGAGTCTCCTCGAAAACCCCGGCCAGGCCATCCAGGAATTGGCGGATGAATTGCGCCAGATCCGCGATTTGACCGGACGGCGGGTTGAGACGGTTTTGCTCTCGGCAGAGAATATCGTGTCACAGCGGTTCTGGAATAATGGTCAGGACTTTGGCAAAATTGTCCGCGCCTTTGCCGGCGTCCCGGTAGAGGTCGTGTGTGTTCTGCGGCATCCGCTGAATTGGGCGTCGTCGCTCTATGTGGAAATGTCAGGCAATCCATGGAATACGTTTTCGCTGTCATTCGATCAGTACGTCGCGGATTTGGCTGGCCTCGGTCTGCTGGATTACGCCGCAATTGAGAGCCGCCTGTCTGCGACGCCCGGGGTCACGGCATTCCATCTTGGCTGTTTCGAACATATCCGTGACAACGGTGGCATTGAGCCTTGGTTCTTTGAAAAATTCGGCATTGATGCGGCGGCGTTTGCAGCGGTGCCCCGGCATCTGACCAATGAATCCCAGACACCGGCGCAGGCTGCGGTCATTCGCCAATTCAAACGGTTCGAGAAATTCGACCGCCAAGAGATGGCGAAACTGTTTCTAGCTGTCGAGGACGATAGCGACCTGAAAATCGACAAAGCGCCGACAGCCTCCATGCTCGCAGGTCTGGGCCGGTTGGCCCAAGGACATGCGTCCACGATTGCAGACTATGAGTCCCGGCACGGAGTAAGCCCCCGTCTGCCGTCGCAGGGCAGTGGTTTTGACCTGGAGTCGGCGATAGATCGCCATCTGGCCGCACTGATCGAGGCAAAGGCACGTCCAGAGCAAAAGAGCATCGAGAAACTCCTGGTCTCGTTCGACAAATCGATGGCGAGCCTGAACGCGGGGCGTATTCTGCGTGTCGGACGGGAGGATCGGCGCCAGAGCATCTGGATTGATCTGGAGCCCGGTGAAACGGCCGAGTACGCGACGGTTGTAATGCCTGACCGTACTGCGGAACTGGGGCTTTTCCGGTGGGAGGGGCGCGCGCTCACGCTGGTGGATCCGCAGTATCTGGCCGATCTGTGGCATTCCGGGCAGCGCGATCTGGAAATCGAGATTGTGACCAACCAACGCACCGGACGGCGTCCGTTTACGATTATCCGGTTCAATGCGGATGAGTCATTCTGGCTGGCGCCGCCGCTCTACGTCGAAAAATACAAAGAAAAAGGAGCGTGGACCTAGGCGCCCGACGACGTCCCCTGAAGGATAGGACCAAGATGAAAAAGCTGATCCTGCATATCGGTTTCAACAAGACCGGCACCACCAGCATCCAGAAGGACCTGACGCTGAATGCAGATCGGCTGTTGGCGCAGGGGATACTCTACCCCTGTGACCCAAATGCATCCTATGTCCAGCGCTGGCAACATCTGCCACTGGCGGCGGCGATTCCGGATCGCCGTGTGCCATGGCTCAGCCCCGCCAAACGCAAATCTCTGGGCCGGGCCTTTTCGGACCTCAAGTCCTACATCGCGGACCAGAATTTTCAGACTTTGTTGATTTCGTCCGAGAATTTTGGCGCGCCGGACATGACCGAGTCCAAAGTCAGATGGGTACAGCAGCAATTTTCCGGCTACGACATCACTGTCCTCGCCTATATCCGTCGCCAGGATGCCTATTTCCTCTCTACATATCAGCAGAGCATCAAGGCTGGTCGTTCAAGAGCCTTTGATTTCGAGGAATACAAGAGCGAACGTCTGCTTCGCTTTGCCAGTCGGCTCGCGCCTTGGCGTGCGGTTTTCGGGTCCGAGCGTGTGATTGTGCGGCCCTTTGACGGACAATTCTGGCCAGAGCGGCAATTGTTCTTGGACTTCCTCGCCAGCTTTGGCGCCGATCCGACCGGGGTCGAAATCACCGCGCCTGAAAACGAGGGGCTCGATTTTCGCGCAGTAGAGATATTCCGCCAACTGAACGAACTGTCAGATGGTCTGCCGGCCAAGGCCTCTCGGGTACAATTGGCCGCCTTCCAGTCCCTGTTCAGAGAGATGTTGCCGAACCTGCCCGCGCAACTCGGCTGGCAGAAAATGCAACTTTCCACGGCACAATCTATTATTTTACGAGATTATTTCCGGTCCGAAAATATCGTTGCACTAGAGGGCAGCGGCATCGATGTCGATGCATTCTTTCCCGAGATTCCAACGGGTATTCCCGAATGGCTGGTCCCTGAACAGCTCAGCGCGCAGATGCTCTTGCGTCTGGTCTATGCGGCGACCCTCCAACAGGACGCTGATCAGACCTCGACCACCGAATAGCTGAACTGCTTGAAATCCTCGGCGTAAAATTCGTTGAGCGCGGCAATCGCCGCAGTCCCCAGTCTGGAAATATCATAGCCTTTGGACGCAAATCCGCCTGTGCGGTTGGCCTCTGCCATTTCGGGCAGCCACTTGCTGGCCGGGCTATTGCTCAATTCATCCGGATGTTCGAGATGGATCACATGATCGACCCAAAGACGACCGTCGATATTGGTGAAATTGCGCTGTTGGCGAAAATGGACCAGTTTATGATCGTTCTGAACCGCATCCGGCTTGAGTGCCGAAACCGCAAAGGCCGCCGCGACGCTGTAGAATGTCGCCGGATCGGACAGGATGGCATTGCGCATTTGCGGGGTTCCCAGCTTTAGATGCTGCGACACGGCGGACATGAACCGCTGATAGGGATCGCGGACAAAGGTGAATTTGCAGTAATCGGCGACATCAGCAAAGGCGCGCGGAAAGAATTTGCGCATCTGGAACGGTGTCACATGCGCGAGGTCCAAAATCTTGCCGGCCTCGTTGACCGGTCGCCATTCAAAGAACTGATTGTCGCGCGTGTCATAAGGCAACAGCGTGTTATGGCAGCTCATCCCGCCGCACTTGGGATTGTGGACAAACACAAACTTTTCGGTGTCTGAAACGATCATCTAATCTACCTGCGGTCTATGGCCTTGCTTGACACAAACCCGATTTCGCCTTTGGATTCAAGCGATCTAGCCGCCGGAGCCCGAAATGGTCGACATCGCCACCCGTGTTTGGAACCACAAATGGAAGATCGATCCGATTGTCCGGTCGCTGATCGACACCGATTTCTACAAACTGCTGATGTGTCAGTCGATTTTCCGCAATCGCCCCGACACGCGGGTGACGTTTAGCCTGATCAACCGCGCCAGCCACATCCGTTTGGCCGATATGATCGACGAGGGCGAGCTGCGCGAACAGTTGGACCACGTGCGGTCGCTCTCGCTCACGCGCGGGGAATCCACTTGGCTGCGCGGCAACACCTTTTACGGCAAACGCCAGATGTTCCGCCCCGATTTCATGGAGTGGTTCGAGGCCCTGCGCCTGCCGCCCTATCACCTCGAGGTCCGGGACGGGCAATATGAACTGACCTTTGAAGGCACTTGGCCCGAGGTCATGCTGTGGGAAATTCCGGCGCTGTCGATCCTGATGGAGCTGCGGTCCCGCGCCGTGCTGAACACCATGGGCAAGTTCGAGCTACAGGTGCTCTACGCCCGCGCGATGACCAAGCTGTGGCAGAAGGTCGAGAGCCTGCGGACGATCCCCGACCTCCGGCTCGCCGATTTCGGCACTCGCCGCCGTCACGGGTTTCTCTGGCAGGACTGGTGCGTGCAGGCCCTGATCGAGGGCTTGGGCGACAAATTCATCGGCACCTCGAACTGCCGCATCGCCATGAAGCGCGATATCGAGGCGATCGGCACCAACGCCCACGAACTGCCGATGATCTACGCCGCGCTGGCCGGGGATGACGACAGCCTGCGCCGCGCGCCCTACGACGTGCTGGCCGACTGGCACGAGGAACACGACGGCAACCTGCGCATCATCCTGCCCGACACCTACGGGACCGAGGGGTTTTTGCGCAACGCCCCCGACTGGCTGGCAGGCTGGACCGGCATCCGCATCGATTCAGGCGATCCCGCGCAGGGGGCAGAGACCGCGATCCGCTGGTGGCAGGACCGGGGCGAGGACCCGACGCAAAAGCTTGTCATCTTTTCCGACGGGCTGGACGTGTCGAAAATCCACGACCTCGCCGCGCAATTTCGTGGCCGGGTCAAGGCGTCCTTTGGCTGGGGCACCATGTTGACCAATGATTTCAGCGACTTGACCGAGGGAGACCGCCTCGCGCCCTTCTCCCTCGTCTGCAAAGCCGTCTCGGCCAACGGCCACCCCACCGTCAAACTGAGCGACAACCCCAACAAAGCCATGGGGCCAGAGGGGGAGGTCGCAAGGTATAAGCGGGTGTTCGGAGTGGGAGAGCAGGAAGCGATGGAGGTTAGGGTTTAGTCGCCGTCTCAATAATGAGACTGCCCAATTTGATCAGCCTATCATCAACATAAGCACGCATTTTGAGTACACCCAAGGTCGGCACTTCGAAAGGAGTGAAGGTGACAGGAATATTGATTTGCAAAACCGCGTCATCTTTTGCGGCTTGCTCCTCGGTCAAATTACGTGGCCGTTCAGGTTCAATTGCGCCAGTTTCAAAAATTTTATGAGACTCACCATCTTCCATCTCAACTTCAAGAAAGAAGTTCACAGTTCTGAAATCATAGTTAAGCGGTATCGACAGCTCAGCTTGAATGCAAAACTTCGGGCAAACCGTTGGTAATGCATCACTAAAAACGATTGACCCTGTGTAACACCCCATCAACGAGTACTTGCCGCCAAGTTCTTGGCGAATGTCGTCACAAAATATCGCGCTGCCAGAAATATTCATTGCAACACCAAAGCGGCTTTTTCTCTGTCATCATTTGGCCGTGTGGAGGTTTTACAACTATCATTCTGCGGTGTAATTTTCGCGATCAGTTTGTTTCCCGATTGAACTACAATCGCTGCTTTCCAATTGTGAGCATTTCTTTTCTTCGGATCGACAAAATTGATCTCAACTTCTTTGTCGAACGCAATCGCAAACTCTACAATAGAAGAAGCTGTCAAATTTGCGTCTCCCCTTAAACGTCTATTCACCACTGCACGATCAACGCCGATTTTATCCGCGACTTGACGCTGCGTTAGGCCCGATGCAATAAGTTCCTGCTGAATTTTGGAAGCAAGGCGCGAAATAAAACGTGCCTTTTTCAGTGATTTCCTATCAATTTGAAAGCGAAACGACATCTTCAATGCTCCCTGATTCAACGCACTTCGGTGGATCTAAGTCTAATAGTTCGCGGACTCGCGAACACTGCGCTATATAACGTCCATAAAGATCCAAACTTTTAACTTTGTCTGCCGAATCCCCAAAGCAGCAAATAAAATTGTCTTTTTTAGGAACCCAACCAAATATCCTGACATGAACCGTTTTCAACTCCCAGATGTACAACTCTGGTGTCCTTTTGAGCTTCTTGAAGCGTCGATCATTCAACCAATTTTCCCCATTCACATATTCAGCCATCATAGCTGCAACTTGTTCCTTGGGCGTGAGTGAGTCGGACATGCTATCAAATTCAAGATTGGGTAGGCCTTCCTCCAACCAACCTATAAACGACTGAGTTCCATAGATATTCCGCCACTCTAGCTCATGATCGTCCAGTAACCCTTCAATCTTCACCAAGCTGCCTGCATGGCACAATTCAAGTAGTGTTGCCATATATATCAACAACCCTTCAAGACAAAGTTAACGGTAAACTCGCAAAAATTTGATTGCATACATGTAGCTTCACTCAATCCTTCCGCGCAACGCCTTAACCTCCCCGCGCTGCTTCTTTTCCTCCAGCCGCCGCCGCACGGAGCCCTTGGTCGGCTTCGTCGCAATCCGGCGTTTGGGGACGACGGTGGCGGCTCGGATCATTTCGGACAGGCGGTCGCGGGCGATGTCGCGGTTCATGGCTTGGGACCGCGTGTCCTGAACGAACAGCACAATCGCGCCGTCGTTGGTCCATTTGCTGCCCGCGATGCGCTGTAGCCGCCGTTTGACCGGCTCGGGCAGGGAGGGGCTCCTCTCGGCCTCGAACCGCAGTTCGACGGCGGTGGACACTTTGTTCACGTTTTGCCCGCCCGGCCCGCTGGCGCGGACGAACTGTTCGGTCAATTCCCAGTCCTGGATGATGATCTGATCGGTAACGCGCAACATGGGGGTTCCAAGTTAAAAGGGCCACAGAGGCGATCTGTGACCCTTCGAAAGTTCAGGAGGTGAGTTCGGTTAGGAATGCCCACCCGGAGTGTTCGTCAGCCAAGGGCTGCCCTAGCTGCGTCCCCCCCAAGCTGTCCCGACACTATTCTCCAATACCTTTCTCGACACTGGATCACCTCCTTTCAATGGGTTTCGCCTGTACCTCAAGGGTGGCACAGATGTCGTAGAAGTCAAAATAAAAATCGCTACAGTTTGTAACGATTTTCACAAGACGACTATGCCGCGCTGCGGCGAGACATGGCCTGCCCAACGATTACGCGGAAGGGCACCAGAGCGACCAAAGCGATAGCAACCTTGATGATCCAGTCGGCAATCGCCAGCGAAACCCAGAGTTCGGCCATCATGCCGGTGTTGAAGACGGGGATGACCTCCCACGCCCAGTTGACCTCGGCATCGGCGGCGGCGCCAAAGGAAATCCACGACCCGAAGGCGATGGAAAAGAACAACGCGCTATCGACAATCGAGGACAGCACGCTCGAGACCACAGGGGCCTTCCACCAGCTGCCATCGCGCAGGCGGTTGAACACCGTGATGTCGAGCAGTTGCGCCGCAAGGAACGCCAGCGCAGAGGCAATCGCCACGCGGAACGCCACAGCGGCATATTCATAGCCGTCGCCCTGCAGCATGATCTGGCTGCCGATCAGCGAACAAAGGATGCCAACGACGAAACCGGCCAGAACAACGCGGCGCGCAGCGGCAGGGCCGTAGACGCGGTTCATGATGTCGGTCACGAGAAAGGCGAACGGATAGGTAAATGCACCCCACGTCAGCCGACCGTCGAGGATCATATACTGAACGAGGATGTTAGAGGCCACGACGATGATGGCCATGGCGATAACGCCAGGAAGAAGTTTGGACATAGCTGTTCCCGTTTTAGCAAGGTAGCGGAGACTTGGCCCCGGACTCGGGACGGGGCCGTTTACGTCAGCCGAGGGGCAGCCGTCAATTGTCCAGTTGGTATTCGACCAGCGTCGAGGCAAAGAACATGTTTTCGTTATTGTCCGACACCATGGTCAGCCGCAGATGCCCGGTGTCGTCACGCCAGACCGAAATGCCCTCCAGGTTGCTATGGGTGCCGAGGGCGGTTTCGAACACCACCTCTTCGCCAGAGCCGTCCATATTGAACCGGCGCACGCGCGAGCGGAAGCCGATCCCGACGAAATCGCGCTCTAGCACATAGAGCCGTCCATCGGGGCCGACGTCGGCGCCGGTCACCAGAAATACATCCCGGCGGGGAATTTCAAAGGCGACATCCCAATTTGATCGATAGCGCCAGACGGGAAACGGACGAGTCTGTCGCCCAGAGCGTTCGGGAATGGTGTAGAGCGTGCCGTCGGGGCCGGCCGCCAGCGCCTCTAGCCCGGAATTGGGCTGGAGCCCGTTAAAGGCGGTGTTCGAGCGGATCGGGGCGGCGTTGGACGACGGCGTGTCGTAGACCCAAATCCGCGGTTTTCCCTCAAAACTGACGATCCGGCGGCCGTCCGGCATGACAGCGAGGCCTTCGGAGTCGAAATCGGGAAACTCGACGACTTGGCCGTCGGGATCATGGAGAGGGTCAGTGGACAGTATGGTGAGGTCAGCCAGTTTGCCGTTCTGTCGGACCAATCGCCCGGTCAGAAAAACACCTCGGTCGGTCATCAGCACAACATCGGTGCCGTTGTCCGCAACCTCGAGAGCCGAGAGACCGCCTGGAATGCTATGCGGCAGGCTGATAGCGGCAGAGAGCTGCGCCTCGGCCAGAGCGGGTGACGCCAAGGCCAAGAGCGCGAGAGTGATCAACTTCATTCGTTGGCGACCGCGCTGCACATGTCCGGCAATTCGCCCATCGTCAGCGGGCCGCGTGCGGGGGCCGGATTTGCCGGCGGTGGTGGCGGGTTCAGGATATCGCGCACCCATTGTTCGGCATCGGCGCAGCCATCGCCATCTGGCGGGGGGGACTGCGGTTCACAGGCCGGGTCAGACGGGTCGCAATTCAGCCGAACGTGGAAATGGTAGTTGTGGCCGAACCAGGGGCGGACTTTGTTCAGCCAGGTCCGGTCGCCGGTGGCGTTGCGGCACATCTCTACCTTGGCACCCGGAAAAATAAAGATGCGGGCGACGCGCGGATCCTCGGCGGCACGGCGAATAATCGCCTCATGCGCGGGGGTCCAATTGTCGTTCACATAGGCGCCATCGGTGTGGTCCATGCGGGCAGAAGAGATATTTTCGCGCTCTGACGCGCTTAGGTTCAGGCGATCTGCGGGCAGGAGCCAGATATCGGCGTCCAGTCCGATCTGGTGGCTGGCATGGCCGGTCAACATCGGGCCGCCGCGCGGTTGGCTCATGTCACCCAGATAGAGCCCGGACCAGCCCGGCTGTGTGGCGGCAAAGGCCGAGAGATCGGTCAGGAACGCGACCAATCGCGGTTGGCCCCAGTTCCGGTTTCGGCTCAGGCGCATGGCCTGCCATGTCGCGCCGGTCTCTGGCAGGGCGACGGCACCAGCCTGACAGCCACGGGCATAAGAGCCCACCGATTGCGAGTCGCCGGTGGTCGGTGTCGGAATATGTCCAAAGACCTCTTTGGCAACACGCGGATCGGTCGATGCGGTGGACACGCGCGTCGGCGCGCCTTCCTCGGACATCGGACCAGAGCCGAGCTTGCATCCTGCAAGGCTCAGGATAAGGCAGACAATTGTTACTGCGCGGACCATGCGGCGCGATCTCCTTCACCATCAACCCAGCGTAGTAATACCAGCCCTGCGAGGAAAAGGAAGATCACCGGCAGGAATCCCAATTGGTTGCTTTGGGTTAGATAGGTCGAGATCCCGATCAGGGTCGGCGCGAGAAAGGCTGTCGCCTTGCCGGTGAGCGCAAAGAGGCCAAAGGCTTCGGCGGGGCGTTCCGGGTTCGTGTGGCGCACCATCAGCGACCGGGACGCCGAATAGAGCGCACCGCCCGCACCGCCAATCGCGGCGCCGCAGATATAGAACAGGATGTCAGGCAGTTTGGACCCTTCGGGCAGGGCAAAGGGGCCGAAATGATCGCGGGACATCGAAACGATGATCGAACAGACCACCATCAAGATGATCGAACTGACGACGATCACTGGCTTGGGCCCGTAACGCCGATCCGCGAGGCCGCCGATCCACGTCGCGATGGCGGCGGTGATGGCCCCGATGATCCCGAAAATGCCGATCTGCATGGTGGCCCATCCCAGCACGAGCTTGGCGTAAACCCCGCCAAAGGCATAGAGCCCGTTCACCGCATCGCGGTAGAGCATCGACCCCAGCAAAAACGCCGACAGGCTACGACTACGGCGAATGGACTTGATCGAGCGGATCAACTCTGCGCTGGCCTGTCCAAACGTGATCTTGCGGCGCGGCGCATCGCCATCCCGAACCCAGAGGAAGAACGGGATCATAAAGACCAGATACCACAGCGCGATGAACGGCCCGACAGCCCGCGTGCCCTCGTTCGTGGCCGGGTCGAGGCCAAAGGCAGGAGCGAGGCCCGCAAACGTGTGACCGGCACCATCCTCGAAGAAGATCAGGATGATAAACAGCGACATGACACCGCCCCAATAGCCAAACGCCGAGGCAGAGCCGGAAATTTTGCCGATCTCCTTGTCGGGGCCGAGCGAGGGGAGGATCGCATTCGCGAAATTCAGACCGGATTCAGCTGCGACAAAGCCGATGTTGAACAGGATCAGGATCAGGATCAGATTTGCGCCATCGGGGGTCATCCACCACAGCGACCACGCGCAGATGACGTAAAGCACAGAGAAAAACGCGATCCAGCTGACCTTGCGCCCCGAGAGGTCGGCCCATGCACCCAAGAGCGGGGCAGACAGGGCAATCACGATCCCAGAGAGGCTCTGACCCAAGGACCACAGGGATTGCGCCTGCGCCTCGGCATCGGTGGCGCCCTGTGCCGTGAACCAGTCAAAGGCGACTGAGGCAAAATAGGGGCCGAAAATAAAGGTCAGGCCCAGCGTGTAATAGGGCTGCTGCGCCCAATCAAAGGCCATCCAGCCCCAAATGCGTTTTTTTGCTGAGCCCATCCCGATCCCCTCCGGCCTTTGATTGCCTTAGATCAGAGGGGTCAGGGGGCTTGCAAGAAAACTTGATCACATAGGCAGGGTCAGTCCTGCATTGGGGGCCATGGGCGTTGCGCTTCTGCCGCAATCCAGCGGGTGACCCAATCGGGCAAAGTTGGCGCGGGTCCGCTGTGCCCCATCGCGCGCGCGCAGGTTTCCGGGGGTACGATCCCCGATTTGCTGGTCACGGCCGACCGGATCAGCACGTGGTTCGCGCATTCACCGTTTTTCCACAGGCTCTGTTCGATGTAGATGAATTTGTCGTCCCAGCCCAAGGCGCGGGACTTCATCGTGACCTTGTCAAAGGCTCTGATCCGGCGGCGATAGCGCGGACAGGACCCGGCCACGGTCAGTCCCCATCTGTTTTCCTTGAGCGCCTGCGTCAGACCCGCAGCATTGCCCAAAGGAATCCGTCCGAGATCATAGAGCGTGAGCGTGCGACCGTTGTTCAGTTCCCACCAGATATCCAGATCCCATGGCCAGCAGATATGCGTGGTGACATAGGTTTCGCCAAATTCGGTTTTGGGATCGTTTCGGTGTTTATAGCTTTGCCACAGCAGGCGCAGGACTGGATACATGGGGACCTCGTTTCTGCGGCGCAGAAGGCCAGCCCTATTCCGTTGCGTCAATCGTAACGTGGGGGCAAAGGCTTGTGCAAAACGCTTGGGGCTATTACCTGAACCAAACGATAAGGAGCTGCCCCCGTGTATTCTATTCTTCAGATCCTCTTGATGATCCTCGGCATCGTTCGGTTCATCGTCTTTGCCCATCTGATCATGAGCTGGTTGATCAACTTCCAGGTTCTGAACCTGCGCCAGCCGCTGGTTCAGCAGATCTGGTATGGTTTGCAACGTATTCTGGACCCGATCTATCAGCCGCTGCGTCGTTATCTGACGATCGGCGGGTTGGACCTGTCTCCGATTGTGGTGCTGGTCGGGATCGCCGCGCTGGAAATTGTTCTGCAGAACAACGCGCGCCTGTTCTACTAAAGGGCGAGGGGCGCTGCCCCTCTGGCCCGTTCCGGGCCATTCACCCCGGGATATTTTCAGCACAAAGGCAGGGGCGGGGTTGCCCCTGACCTGTGGCTGTGATTCTTTGGGGCTAGAGCAGAAACCCCGGATTAGACCCGTATGACAGCCGCCACGCTTTTGCGCGACGTTTTCGGATTCGATGCCTTCCGTCCCGGACAGGAAGACATTGTGAATGCCGTTGTGGCGGGTCAAAACACGCTGGCCATCATGCCGACGGGCGGTGGCAAGTCGCTGTGTTTCCAGTTGCCCGCCCTGATCCGCGAGGGGGTCACTGTGGTGATCAGCCCGCTGATTGCGTTGATGCGCGATCAGGTCAGGGGCCTGCAGGAGGTCGGGGTGGAGGCCGGTGCGCTGACCTCTGGCAATACCCAAGAGGAAACGGATGCCGTTTGGGCAGCACTCGAGGCGGGGCGGCTCAAGCTGCTGTACATGGCGCCCGAACGGTTGTCGGCGGGCGGCGTGCCCCAGATGCTGCGCCGGATTGGCGTCAGCCTGATCGCCGTCGACGAGGCCCACTGTGTGAGCCAGTGGGGCCATGATTTCCGGCCGGACTATTTGCGGATTGGCGAGTTGCGCCGGGCGCTGGATGTCCCATTGGCGGCGTTTACCGCCACGGCAGATGCGGAAACCCAGGCGGAAATCGTCGAGAAACTGTTTGACGGGGTTGCGCCCTCGACATTCTTGCGCGGTTTTGACCGGCCAAACATCCACCTGGCCTTTGCGGTGAAGGATCAGCCGAGGCAACAGATTTTGGCCTATGCCGCGGCGCGAAAGGGTCAATCCGGGATTGTCTACTGTGGCACCCGGTCCAAGACCGAAGCCATAGCCGCAGCGCTGCGGGAGGCGGGCCATGTCGCCTGTCACTATCACGGCGGGATGGAGGCCGACGATCGGCGGCTGGTCGAGGGGCGGTTCCAGCGCGAGGATGGGCTGATTGTCGTGGCGACGGTGGCCTTTGGCATGGGGATCGACAAGCCCGACATTCGCTGGGTGGCGCATGCCGATTTGCCAAAGTCGATCGAGGCCTACTACCAAGAGATCGGGCGTGCGGGGCGTGATGGCGCGCCGGCCGAAACCTTGACCCTGTTTGGACCCGATGACATTCGGTATCGGCGGCAGCAGATCGACGAGAGCCTCGCGCCGCCCGAACGGCGCATGGCGGATCACGGGCGTCTGAATGCCCTCTTGGGTCTGTGTGAGGCATTGGCCTGTCGGAGACAAAATCTCTTGGCCTATTTCGGCGAAGAGTCGGATCCCTGCGGCCATTGCGACCTGTGCGACAAGCCAGCAGAGGTGTTTGACGGGACGACCCCGGTTCGGATGGCGCTGTCCGCAGTGTTGCGCACGGGCGAGACCTACGGCGCAGGCCATTTGATCGAGATTTTGCTGGGCTCCGACCTCGACCGGATCAGGGAGCGTGGGCATGACCAGTTGCCAACCTTTGGTGTTGGCAAGGACTGGTCGCGTCGGGAATGGCAGGCGATTTTCAGGCAGATGATGGGGCATGATCTGGTGCGTCCTGATCCCGAGCGGCATGGCGGGCTAAGGATGACAGATCGCGCCCGACCGATCCTGCGCGGCGAAGAGGACATCAGCCTGAGGGCCGATACGATTAAGGCGGCGAAAACCGGAAATAGAATCAAGACCCTGGTCAGCGAGGAGGATGCGCCTCTCCTGTCAGCGCTCAAGGCCAAGAGGCGGGCCCTGGCCGAGGCGGCGGGTTTGCCTGCCTACATTATCTATAACGATTCCACGCTCATAGAGATGGCGCAAAAACGGCCCCAGACACTTGATGAGATGGCGAAAATCAGTGGCGTCGGGGCCAAGAAGCTGGCCAATTACGGCGATGCGTTTTTGTCGGTGATCGTCGGCGAGGTCGAAAAGCTGCATCCGGTGCGTCGCAAGATGGCCGGGCGCAGCGAGGCGGATCTCTACGACCAACTGCTGGCTGTGCAGGCCGATCTGGCGCGCGGGTCGGATGGCACGGGCAAGCCGATGACCTGTACGGCGACGATGCTGGCCAAGGTTGCGCAATTGCGTCCGGCGGATATGGGCGGGCTCCAGCGGTTGCTGGGAGAGCGCTACGCCGAACGTTTTGGCGCGGCCTTCCTTGATGTGTTGCATCAGGCATCCTAAGTCTCGGCCAAAGGAGACCCCATGCTGATTGTCGTTTCGCCCGCCAAATCGCTTGATATGACACCCGTTGACGTGATGCCGACAGAGCCTGCGTTTCAGGAGGATGCTGTTCGGTTGGCCAAGACTGCGCGTAATCTGACCCTGACGCAATTGCGCGACCTGATGGGGATTTCCGATGCCTTGGCCCGGCTGAACCGGGATCGGTTCCGTGATTTTGCGGCGGAACCGGGCGCAGAACAGGTCAAGCCTGCCGTGCTGGCCTTTGACGGGGATACCTATAAGGGGCTCGAGGCTAAGACCCTGTCGGAGGACGATCTGCGCTGGGCGCAGGACCATCTGCGGATCCTGTCGGGTCTCTACGGTCTGTTGCGGCCTCTGGACGGGATGCAGCCCTATCGTCTGGAAATGGGGAGCCGCCTGAAAACCCGGCGCGGCGGGTCGCTCTATGACTATTGGGGGGACCAGATTGCCAAGGCCCTCAATGCGCAGGCTGCGGAAATTGGGACCGACACGCTGATCAACTGCGCGAGCCAAGAGTATTTCACCGCCGCCAATCGCAAGGCGCTGAAACTGCGGGTGATCACGCCGCAGTTTTACGAGGTCAAGAACGGCAAATCGTCGATTGTCAGTTTCTTTGCGAAACGGGCGCGGGGTGCGATGGCGCGCTATATCATCGAAAACCGGATTACGGATCCGGCGGACGTCGCGGGGTTCCACGTCGGCGGCTACGCGTTTGATCCCGATCAGAGCGATGATCACACGATGGTTTTTTCACGCGCCTATCCTGACGCCTGAAATATGGCGGCCGATGCAGGATCACTCCGCACCGGCCACGGGGATCAGATACGTTCGATCGCGAGGGCGATGCCCTGTCCACCGCCGATGCACATTGTTGCCAGCCCGTAGCGGCCACCGATGCGTTCGAGTTCGTACATCAGCTTGACCGTGATGATCGCGCCAGAGGCCCCGACCGGATGGCCAAGGGCAATGGCGCCGCCGTTTGGGTTCACCCTGTCCGGGTTCAGGCCCAAGGTGTTCGAAACCGCCAGCGCCTGCGCGGCAAAGGCTTCGTTCGATTCAATCACGTCAAAGTCGTTGACCGTCAGTCCAGTGCGCGCGAGTAGAGCCTGAACCGCCGGAATCGGGCCTATCCCCATGACCTGCGGGCGCACGCCCGAATGGGCATAGCCTGCGATGCGGAACTTGGGCGTCAGACCTGCGGCCTGCGCTGCCTCTGCCCGTGCCAGAACCAGAGCCGCCGCGCCGTCATTGATCCCGCTGGCGTTCCCTGCGGTGACGGTTCCGTCCTTCTGGAAGGCCGGGCGAAGACCCGCCAACCCCTCGGCTGTGGTTTGTTTCGGGTGTTCGTCGCGGATGAAATCCACCGTCTCGCGTTTGATTTTGACCGGAACGGGCGCGATCTGGCTGTCGAAATAGCCGGCGGCAATCGCGGCAGCGGCGCGGCGCTGGCTCTCGGCAGCAAATTCATCCTGTGCCTGACGTGAAATGCCGTATTCGGCCGCGACGTTTTCGGCGGTGACGCCCATATGCCCCGTGCCAAAGGGACAGTTGAGCGCCCCCAACATCATGTCGAGGCCGCGCACGTCGCCCATTTTGGCACCCCAGCGGGCGTCAGGCAGGATATAGGGGGCCCGCGACATGTTTTCGGCCCCGCCTGCCAGAGCGAAATCGGCATCGCCCAGCATGAGAGACTGTGTCGCGGAAACGATGGCCTGAATGCCGGACCCGCAGAGCCGGTTCACGTTCATCGCGGGTACCGTTTCGGGAATGCCAGCCTGCATCGCGGCGACCCGCGACAGATACATGTCGCGCGGTTCGGTGTTGATGATATGCCCGAACACGACATTCCCGATGGTATCGCCAGCAACGCCTGCCCGTTTCAGGGCCTCTTTGGCGGCGATAGTGCCTAGTTCAATCGGCGCAACCCCAGACAGGCTACCGCCGAAAGTGCCAATGGCTGTCCTTGCGCCGGACAGGATAACGATGTCGGTCATGATCACTCCTCTGGTTGCAGGAACGATATCAGGACGCGGTCATGTGAATAGTGAAACGTTCCGTCACGCATGTGTTCAAAGGTTGCCCTGCCTGCGGGCGCCGATGCCACTTGCCCTTGCCTAGGGGCAGTCGGCTGTTATGTCTGAGGGATACGATCCGGGGTGCGCTGTGCTGTCTGTCCATAATCTGACCAAGAGTTTTCAGGGTGTTGACGGCCCGGTGCCGGTCCTGCGCGGCGTGTCGCTAAATCTTGGGCCGGGCGAAACGCTGGCGCTGACGGGTGAATCTGGTAGTGGCAAGAGTACACTCTTGCATTTGATCGGCGGGCTGGAACAGGCTGATAGCGGGACCATCGATATTGACGGGACTCGTCTGACCGGTCTGTCTGATCGCGGACGAGCAACCCTGCGCCGCGGGACCGTTGGCGTGATTTTCCAACAGTTCAACCTGATCCCATCGCTGACGGTCGCCGAAAACATTGCCTTTCAGGCGCGGCTGGCAGGTCGATACGACAGGGGCGTGACGGCGGATCTGGCGGACAAACTGGGGCTGACGGCGCAGCTTCGGAAATATCCGGAACAGCTGTCGGGGGGCCAGCAACAGCGCGTGGCCATCGCCCGAACTCTCGCGGCCCGTCCACGGCTGGTGTTGGCGGATGAGCCCACCGGAAATCTGGACGAAGACACCGCTTTGCGTGTGTTAGAGACGCTTTGTGATCTGGCCAAGGAGACCAGATCCGGCCTGTTGATGGTCACCCACTCTGTCCAATTGGCCAGCAAACTGGACCGCCGTCTACATCTGCGATCCGGTGTGATCACATGAATTGGGTGATCCTTCGGGCACTGATCTCGCATTGGCGCCATGTTCCGCTGCAACTCTTTACGCTGCTGGCGGGACTTGCTCTGGCGACCGCGCTCTGGTCCGGTGTGCAGGCCATTAATGCCGAGGCACGCGCCAGCTATGCCGCCGCTGCCGAAACGCTGGGAGAGGGGAACTATCGGCAGGTAGTGTCGGTAGACGGGCAGGATATTCCCGTGGCGACCTATGTCGACTTGCGGCGGGCGGGATGGATGGTCTCTCCGGTGATCGAAGGGCGGCTAGATGGCGTCCGGTTGATCGGCATCGATCCCTTGACCGCGCCGCAGACGCTGGCGGCGGTTCAGGCGTTGGACGACCTGCAGGTGAGCGATACAAATACCATCTGGGTTGCGCCTGATGTGACCCTAACCTTGCCGAATACTGTCCAAATTGTTTCTGAAACCCTCGCGCCGAATACGGCCGTTGCCGACATTGCTTGGGTGGCGGACCATTTGGAGCGGCAGGATATTAGCCGTCTCATCCTGACCGAGGATCGGGGATTAATCCTACCGCCCGGACTGCGGTTCACCGAGGCAGGGACCAATGATCTGGCGAGCCTCACCGACAGCTTTCATCTGAATCTGACAGCGTTCGGCTTGTTGGCGTTTGCCGTCGGCATCTTTATCGCGAATGGAGCGGTGGGCCTTGCCTTTGAACAGAGACGTCCCTTGGTGCGGACATTGCGGGCGATGGGGGCGCCCTTGGTCCGCATCATGTGGCTGATGTGGGTCGAATTGGCGATCCTGTCTACGGTTGCTGGCTTTTTGGGCGTCGCGCTGGGCTATGGTGTTGCGGCGCTGTTGCTGCCTGATGTGTCCGCGACCCTACGCGGGCTCTATGGCGCGGACGTGGCCGGGACGCTGACCATTCGCCCGATCTGGTGGATATCGGGTCTGTTGATGGCGATCTTTGGCGGCATGATCGCGGCGGCGACGTCATTCTGGTCGATGTCGCGCATGCCGATCCTCGGGGCGGCGCAGCGACGTGCATGGGCGGTCAAGGCGGGCAAGGGGAGGGTCTGGACCGCGGTGATCGGGGCTGTGCTCTGGGCTGTCGCATGGGCCGGAACCTTGTCAGAACCGACCCTGATACAGGGCTTTGGTGTCTTGGCCGGACTATTGCTCGGCGCGGCTATGCTCTTGCCCGCAGCGCTGGCTGTGATCCTCCGGGTTGGTCAGGCACTTGCACGAGGGGCCGTGGCGCAGTGGTTCTGGGCCGACACGAGGCAACAGTTGCCGGGGCTCTCTCTGGCGCTCGCGGCACTTTTGTTGGCGATGACCGCGAATATCGGCGTCTCGACGATGGTTTCGTCGTTCCGGCTTACCTTTGTTGCGTTCTTGAACCAGCGACTTGCCAGTGAACTCTACGTCACCGCGAACGATGCATCCGAGGCGCAGCGGTTAGAGCAGTGGCTCACCCCCTATGTCGATGCGGTTTTGCCCATCGATCAGGTCGTCACGCAGGTTCTGGGCGAAACCGCCGAGATTTACGGGCCTGTCGATCATCCGACCTATCGGGAAAACTGGCGCATGTTGCGGTCTGTCGACGATCCATGGGCTAGGGTTCATGCTGGTCAGGGGGTGTTGATCAACGAACAACTCGCCTATCGGCTGGATCTGGAAATAGGCTCTAATCTGGCTGTTTCAGACACGAATTTGCCTGTTGTCGGCATTTATGGAGACTATGGGAATCCCATCGGTCAGATCATTCTGGGGCGCAGGGTGTTCAAGTCGCTCTATCCGGCATCGCAGGCCCTGCGGTTTGGTCTGAGGCTCCCGCCGCATGAGGTCCCCGCGTTGACCACCCGGTTGATCGAGGAGTTTGGCCTCTCGCCAGACAGCATCATCGACCAGTCGGCGCTCAAGTCCTATTCTTTGGGTATTTTCGAGCGGACCTTTACTGTGACGGCGGCGTTGAACGTATTGACCTTGGCGGTGGCCGGATTTGCGATGCTGATGAGCCTGCTGACGCTGGCGGGTCTGCGCCTGCCGCAGCTTGCGCCGGTCTGGGCGATGGGTCTAACACGCCGCGAACTGGGATTGCTCGAATTGGCACGGGCGGTGATGTTGGCCTTTTTGACCGGCGTTCTGGCGGTGCCGCTGGGGCTGGCCTTGGCATGGGTGTTGCTGTCGATTGTGAATGTCGCCGCCTTTGGCTGGCAACTGCCGATGTTCGTGTTTCCGGCCAGTTATGCTGTGTTGCTGGCTCAGGCCTTGGTCGCTGCGGTTGTCGCGGCAGGATGGCCTGCGTTTCGGCTTATACGCACTGCGCCCGACCGTCTCCTCAGGGTGTTTGCAAATGAACGTTAGGGTCGCTTTCCTCTGCCTGATGTGGCCCTTTGCGGCGATGGCGCAGGGATTTGCCGGGCTGGCCACCGATGCCCAGGGGTTTGCTATGCCCGAACGCGGCGCGGCGCTGGAATTTCCGCGCGATCACGGTGCGCACCCCGATTTTCGGATCGAATGGTGGTATGTTACCGCGACACTGACGGGGACCGATGGACGCGATTATGGGGCGCAATGGACACTGTTCCGCTCGGCGTTGGCGCCCTATGACACGCAGGACTGGTCTTCGCCCCAAGTGTGGCTGGGGCATGCGGCGATCACCACGGAAACCGATCACTATGCAGCCGAACGCTATGGCCGTGGTGGCATCGGACAGGCCGGCGCCTCGGACGAGAGGCTAGAGGCTTGGATCGACGATTGGACGCTGTCAGAGACAGGCATGTCGATGACCAGCGGTGATTGGGGCTATGATCTGGTGTTTGATCAGATCGGACCGACCGTTCTACAGGGGGACGCCGGGTATTCGGTCAAATCGGCCTCCGGGCAGGCCTCGCACTACTATTCTCACCCGTTTATTCCGGTGTCCGGCTCTCTCCACCTGCCGAAGGGCGATGTCGAGGTTACTGGTCAGGCGTGGCTGGATCGGGAATGGTCGTCACAGCCCTTGGCCGCGGATCAGACCGGATGGGACTGGTTTTCGCTGGTCTTTGACTCGGGCGCGCGGCTGATGGGATTTCGGTTACGCGGTGCGCAGGATTTTACCGCAGCGACGTGGATTGATCCCGATGGGACCCCGACCCCGTTTGCCAACGGAGAGTTTGTAGCCGAACCGTTAGAGATCGCAGCAACAGACGGGGGGCCTATTCCGGTGCGCTGGCATGTCCGCTTGCCGCGAAAGCAAGTGGATGTCACTGTCATAGCAATGAATTCAAATGCGTGGATGTCTGTTTCGATTCCTTATTGGGAGGGCCCCGTTTATGTGACGGGCACCCATCAGGGACGCGGATATCTAGAAATGACCGGATATGCGGAACCTGATGATGAAGAATGACCTTCCCCTGACCAAAGACTTGGTGCTGATCGGTGGGGGGCATACCCATGCCTTGGTTCTGCGGATGTGGGGGATGAAACCACTGCCCGGCGTGCGCGTGACAGTGATCAACCCCGCACCGACGGCCCCCTATTCCGGGATGCTGCCGGGCTTTGTCGCGGGGCACTACACCAAGGATGATCTGGATATCGACCTCGTGAAGCTCGCCCGTTTCGCCGGAGCGCGGATCATCTTGGGACGTGTCACGCAGATCGACAGAGAGGCGCGGACCGTCACAGTGCCCGGTCGCCCGCCGATCCCGTATGATATCGCCTCGATCGACGTGGGCATCACCACTGAAATGCCGGAGCTAGCCGGTTTTGCCGATCATGGCGTGCCTGCCAAACCTCTGGATACGTTTGCCGCCCGATGGGAGGCCTACCGCGCCAAGGCTAAAGCCCCGAAAATCGCGGTGATCGGGGCCGGTGTCGCGGGCGGTGAGCTGGCGATGGCGATGGCGCACGCCCTGAGGGGACGCAAACCGCGGGTCCGGTTGATTGATCGCGGGACCGCGTTTGCGCAGTTCAATGACAGGGCGCGCGCGCTGATGGTCCAATCGCTGGCGGATCTGGGCGTTGAGTTGATTGAAAACGCCGAGGTTGCACAGGTTACATCCGCCGGCGTCGAGCTGGTGAATGGCACCGTGATCGAGGCGGAGTTTGTCACCGGCGTGGCAGGCCCGCGCCCGCATCGGTGGCTGTCCGATCTGGGGCTCAAAACCTATGATGGGTCGCTGAGCGTCGGCCCGACCTTGGTCACCAGCGATCCGCATCTCTTTGCCGCTGGCGACTGTGCCTATATGGCCCACGCCCCCCGCCCCAAGGCCGGCGTGTTTGCCGTGCGGCAGGCGCCGGTTCTGTTCCATAACCTCAGGGCAGCCCTGTCGGGCGGTGATCTGCGCGGCTATTTTCCCCAGACCGATTACCTCAAGCTTGTCTCGCTTGGCGGGCAAATCGCCATGGCCGAGAAGCTGGGAACCGCGGTCAAGGGCAGCCTGCTCTGGCAGTGGAAGGATCGGATTGACCGCAAATTCATGCAGAAGTTCAAGGATCTGCCAGTCATGGCCAATCCGAAACTGCCGTCGCAGGTCGCGTCCGGTGTGGCAGAGGAACTGGGCGATGCACCGCTGTGCGGTGGCTGCGGGGCCAAGGTTGGTCGCGGGGCGCTACGTGATGCGCTGACACACCTGCCACAGCTGGACCGGGCAGACATCCAATCCGTGCGCGGGGATGACGCGGCGGTTATTCAGGGCGCCGAAGGCTGGCAGGTGATGACCACGGATCATCTCCGGGCTTTTACCAATGATCCGCGTTTGATGACCCAACTGGCGGCGGTACATGCGCTGGGTGATATCTGGGCGATGGGCGCAGCGCCCTCCTTGGCCACCGTTTCGGTCATATTGCCCCGCATGTCCAAAGAGTTGCAGCGCCGGACCATGGCCGAAGTGACCGAGGCCGCCGCTCAAGTGATGGAAACAGCCGGTGCCGCAATCGTCGGTGGCCACTCGAGCATCGGCAGCGAATTTACTGTTGGATTTACCCTGATCGGCACCAGCCCGACGCGGCCGATTACGCTGGCAGGCGGGCAACCGGGCGATGCGTTGATCCTGACCAAACCGATCGGGTCCGGCGTGCTGATGGCGGGCGAAATGCGCGGTCAGGCCAAAGGCTCCGATGTCGCAGAGGCCTATCGGCAAATGTCCCAACCCCAAGCCATCGCGAGCCGCATTCTGACCCCTGTCGCCCGTGCCATGACCGATGTCACGGGGTTCGGCCTTGCCGGGCATCTGGACGGTATCTGCGAGGCGTCGGGCACCGGTGCGGAGTTGGAGTTGGCACAAATCCCGACGCTCAAGGGCGCGGAAGACCTGGCCAAACTGGGGGTGCGGTCAACGATCTGGGCGGACAACCGTGGCGGCATCCCCTTGGTCACCGGCCCCCAAGGTCCCCGCTTCGATCTGCTGTTCGATCCTCAGACCGCGGGTGGGCTCTTGGCCGTTGTCCCGGCGCATCTGGCCCAAGAGACTGTTGATGCGCTCAAACTCGCCGGATATCCAGCAGCGACCATCGGCCATCTGACCGAGGCCGAGGGGATCAGAGCCCGTTGATAACCCGCGCGACCTGCGCTGCCAGATCATCCTGTCCGGCCGTATCCAGCGTCGAACTGCGAACCGTCGCGATGACCTGCGGCGCGTGCACGGATCGCGATTTTTCATAGGCCGGATCATAGTGGTCTAGGATCAGTGACCGCGCCAATCCGTGGTGGTCCTGTTCCGCGATCATCGCCTCCCATTGGTCAACGACCGCATGGCTGCGATGGAACCGCAGGGGTTGCAGCCGCGCCTTTAGACGCTCGGGATCGTCGATGATGTCGCGATAGGCCGCATTCAGAAACGTGACACGGGCCTCCAGCGGGACGGAAATATCGATCCGGGGTGCGGCGCACATCGCCTTCCAGACAGAGGGCGGCACGATCAGCTTGCCGATCTTGCTGCTCTCGGCTTCGACGACCACGGGACGCGCCGGGTCCATCTGCGCAAGGGCGCAGGCCAGCGCGGTCTCAAACGCTTTCTGGCTGGGCTGTCCCCCTGCCATGGCCCCCAACATAGACCCGCGATGCCGTGCGAGCCCCTCCAGGTCCAGGATCTGCAAACCCAAGTCCGGCAAACGGTTTAGGACCTCGGTCTTGGCCGATCCGGTATTGCCGTCGAGCAGGATAAACCTGTGCGGAACATCGGCCTCGTACATGGCGGCATAGACCAAACGGCGGAACGTTTGATAGCCGCCCGCGATCGTATCCGCCCGCCAGCCGATCTGTTTTAGAATAATCGTGACCGATCCGGACCGTTGACCACCGCGCCAGCAATAGACCAGCGGTCGCCACGCACCGTCATGATGGCTCAGGCTCTCGTCCAGATGCCGCGCCGTATTGCGGGCCAGGATCGCCGCCCCCTTTTTCTTGGCCTCGAACGGGCTGACCTGCTTGTAGATGGTGCCCACAATGGCCCGTTCTTCATTGGACATCGCGGGCAGGTTGATCGCGCCCGGAATATGGTCTTCGGCAAACTCCGCCGGCGACCGCACGTCGATGACCGTGTCGAATCCGTGGCTCAAGAGTTGCGCAAGCGTTTGAAATTCCTGTGGCATTTAGTTCGGCCAGCTTGGCATGGCTAGAATGTCCATCGGTTCGCGTCCCGCCTTTGTCAACAGATAGACCCCGGTCTGGTCAAACACCGCAGGGATCAAAGGGCGGCCATAGCCGGCGCCGCCGTCCAGATCGATCCGATGGGCATAGCGCTCTGGCCGATCCAGCGCGGTATGGCCATGCACCACCAGCTTTTCATGAAACGGACCGGGGTGATCCAGAAATCCCGGGCGTATCCAGATCAGATCGTCTTCGGTTTGGTCCTCCATCGCAACGCCGGGCAAAATCCCTGCATGGACAAACAGCAACGCTTCCGTCTCGAACCACAGGTCCCGACTCGCCAGGAATGCCAGATGCTCGGCAGGAACAGCCGCTCGCGCCTTGATCGACGCGTCGGGGGCATCAGGATCGACGCCGTAGGACATCAGCGTTTCGCGTCCGCCCAATGCAGGATGTAGCCACCCTTTACCGGAACTGATGCGGTTATCATGTTCAATCCCGTCGGTCACAAACCGACAAAACATCCGGTCGTGATTGCCGCGCAGTACGGTCCAGTTTCGGCCAGCGGCCAGCCCGTCAATCAGCGCCTGAACAACGCCGCGGCTATCGGGCCCACGATCTACATAATCGCCCAGGAACACGACATGCGCATCCGCGCCGCCGTCCTGTTCAATTCGGCTCAATGCTGTCTCCAGCATGTCCAGTTGCCCATGAATATCGCCAATTGCGTAGATCATATTAACCTCGATTACCCCCGCGCCGCGTGGCCACATAACACGCCCCTCCCAAAAGGAAAACGGGCGCGACCCTTTCGGACCGCGCCCTTTCATCTTTCCCCAAATACCTCGGGGGTATGGGGGCAGCGCCCCCATGACTTAGGCGATATCGAATACCAGCGGCTTGACCTGCTTGAACTTGCCGGTGGCTTCCAGTGCGTTCAGCACATCGCCGCCCAACGGTTCGTCGACATAGAGCAGCGCAATCGCTTCGCCGCCAGCCGCAGCGCGGCCAAGGGTAAAGTTGGCGATGTTCACACCAGCGTTGCCCAGCGTCGCGCCCAGCGTGCCGATGATGCCCGGAACGTCTTCGTTGGTGGTGTAGAGCATGTTCTGACCGACTTCGGCGTCGACATTGATACCCTTGATCTGGATAAAGCGCGGCTTGCCATCCGAGAACACGGTACCAGCGACGGAACGCTCCATCTTTTCGGTGACGACGGTTACCTTGATGTAGCCTTCGAATGCGCCCGACTGGTCCTGCGTGGTGGTGGACAGTTTCACGCCGCGCTCTTTGGCGATCACCGGAGCCGAAACCATGTTCACGTCCGGGTTGGCTTTTTTCATAATGCCAGCGATCACGCCGCAATCCAGCGCCTTGAGGTTCATGGTCGAAACCACACCATCGTACAGCACGTTGATCGCCTTGATCGGCTCGTCAGTCATCTGGCCGATAAAGTTGCCAAGGTGGCCTGCCAGCTTGATCCACGGGCCCATGACCTTGGCCTCTTCGGCGGTCACGGACGGCATGTTCAGGGCGTTGGTCACAGCGCCGGTCAGCAGGTAGTCCGAAATCTGTTCGGCAACCTGAAGGGCCACGTTTTCCTGTGCTTCCGAGGTCGACGCGCCAAGGTGCGGCGTACAGACGACGTTCGGCAGGTTGAATAGCGGGCTGTCGGTAGCCGGTTCGATTTCGAACACGTCAAAGGCAGCGCCAGCAACCTTGCCAGCCTTGAGGGCTTCGGCCAGAGCAGCTTCATCAACCAGACCGCCGCGGGCACAGTTGATGATGCGGACGCCGTCCTTCATCTTGGCGATCGCTTCGGCCGAGATGATGTTGCGGGTCGCGTCGGTCAGCGGAACGTGCAGGGTGATAAAGTCGGCCTTGGTCAGCAGCTCGTCCAGCTCGACCTTGGTCACGCCCAGTTCGACAGCGCGCTCGTCCGACAGGAACGGGTCGTAGGCAGCCACTTTCATCTTGAGGCCGACAGCACGCTGGCACACGATGCCACCGATGTTGCCTGCGCCGATGACGCCAAGGGTCTTGCCGGTCAGTTCGACGCCCATGAACTTGGACTTTTCCCACTTGCCAGCATGGGTCGAAGCCGAGGCTTCGGGGATCTGGCGGGCAACGGCGAACATCATCGCGATCGCGTGTTCGGCAGTGGTGATCATGTTGCCGAAGGGGGTGTTCATCACGATGATGCCCTTTTTCGAGGCAGCCGGGATGTCCACGTTGTCTACACCGATACCGGCGCGGGCAACGACCTTGAGGTTGGTTGCCGCAGCGATGATCTTTTCGGTCACTTTGGTGGCCGACCGGATGGCGAGGCCGTCGTAGTTGCCGATGATGGCTTCGAGGGCTTCTTTGTCCTTGCCGAGCTTCGGCTGGAAGTCGACTTCAAGACCGCGATCCTTGAATATCTGGACGGCAGCGGGGGACAGTTCGTCGGAAATAAGAACTTTGGGGGCCATGACGGGCTCCTTTGACTGGCGGGCTTCTGCCCTTGGAATGGGAAAGGATAGGGGCGCGGGTCGCGCGCCCCGTCAGATCACGCTTGGGCTTCGATCTCGGCGTTGAACGCCCATTCGAGCCACGGGAGCATCGCCTCGATGTCCGAGGTTTCGACGGTCGCGCCACACCAGACACGCAGGCCTGCGGGGGCATCGCGGTACGCGCCGACGTCAAGGGCAACACCCTCTTTTTCCAGACGCTTGGCAACGCCCTTGGCAAAGGCAGCGCCGTCCTTGATGCGGTCGTCGGTGAACTTGAGGCAAACCGAGGTGTTCGAACGGATGTCGTCCGAAACAGCAAGGTTGGCAATCCAGTCACGGGTCGCGCAGAAGTCCCAGATCGCGGTAGCGTTCGCAGTGGAACGGGCGATCATGGCGTCCAGACCGCCCAGCGACTGCGCCCATTTCAGCGCAACGATGTAGTCCTCGACAGCCAGCATCGACGGTGTGTTGATGGTTTCACCGACAAAGATGCCTTCGATCAGCTTGCCCTTGGAGGTCAGGCGGAAAATTTTCGGCAGCGGCCATGCGGGAACATAGGATTCCAGACGCTCGACAGCGCGCGGGCTGAGGATCAGCATGCCGTGCGCCCCTTCGCCGCCCATGACCTTCTGCCAGGAGAAGGTGGTGACGTCGAGCTTGGCCCAGTCCAGATCCATCGCGAAAGCAGCCGAGGTGGCGTCGCAGATGGTCAGGCCAGCGCGGTCGGCCGGAATGGCGTCGGCGTTCGGCAGGCGGACGCCCGAGGTCGTGCCGTTCCAGGTAAAGACGACATCGTTGTCAAAGTTCACGTTGGCGAAATCGACGATCTCGCCGTAACCGGCCTTGTGGATTGTGGCGTCGAGCTTGAGCTGCTTGGACACGTCGGTGACCCAGCCTTCGCCGAAGGATTCCCAAGCGACCATATCGACGCCACGGGCACCCAGCAGCGACCACATGGCCATCTCGACAGCGCCGGTGTCGGACGCCGGTACAATGCCGATGCGGTAGTCAGCGGGAACGCCGAGGATTTCACGGGTGAGGTCAATCGCCTCTTTCAGCTTGGCCTTGCCAACGGCAGCGCGGTGCGAACGGCCCAGAGGGGCGTCAGCCAGCATATCCAGTTCGAAAGCGGGGATTTTGGCGCAGGGGCCGGAAGAAAAACGCGCGTTTGCCGGACGCACTGCCGGTGTCTCTTTGACCATTTCTGGTACCCTTTCAGATATACGCCTCTCGTTGGGGAGAGGTGTCCCGCCGCAGGGCATATGCGGCGGCGCAGAATCTCGCAATGGGGAAAATGACGCGGGATCCAAAGAAAAGGTCGCATTTGAACCAGATGTCGTTCCTATCGGAAACCCGACCGACGTGCTCTAGCGATAAACGCTCTGCACTTCCGCGACGCCTTGCACCGTTGCCGGGCCAGAGGTGGACCAAAGCACGGTTCCATCGCGCTTTACGACCAGAACACGAATCATTTCGCGACCTTCAAAGCCGAGAGGCGCGTTAATGTCGCTGGCGTCCTCATAGAGCGTAATCGTCCGGGCGCGGGCAGCGGTGTTCGTGATGCCGGACCGCATTCCGTTATCGACAAACCCGCGCATCATCTTGGTCATGCCACCGACCACGGGCAATTCGACGTATTCTGCGCCCCGCTCGGGGTCGAGCCCCAGCATCGTCACCCAGCTATCGACATCCACCTGCTGGTTCCGCTTGTACGCGATAAACACGATCGTCGGATCGCCGGGCAGTCCCGCAGGCAGCGTTTTGCTGACCCCGTTCAGGTCATCTGCTGTCACCGTCGGAAAGGTTTGCGCCGCTGCAGGACCAGCAAGCGCCATCATCAAACAAAGCAGTCGTAACATATCACGTGTCCCTTTTTTAATCATACGCCGTACGGGGGATTTTGGATCACCCCGCTTGGCACAGAGGGGCCTTCGTGCGATAGGCAAGGCGAAATTTCCAAAATGGACTGCCCTATGTTTGTCGTCACGCTGCTCACGTCGCCCGAACGCCCCTTGCTCGAGGCTACTTTGGTGGAAAACTTGCGCAATGCGTGGGGCGGAGGCGAGGCTATCTGGCTGGCCGTTAGCGAGGCTGCCGAATTTAGCATTCCGGCAGTGCCCGATAACCAATGGGCTGTCTGGCAGGATTTGCAGGCCGCCGGCGTTGATCTGGTGATCCAGCCCGCGGATGGTCGCCGCAAAAAGATGCTCTTGGCCGATATGGATAGCACGATGATCCGTCAGGAATGCATTGACGAACTGGCCGCCGAGGCAGGGGTTGGCGAACGCGTTGCTGCGATTACGGCCCGCGCGATGAATGGCGAGTTGGATTTCGAAGGCGCGCTGGACGAACGGGTCGGCCTCTTGGCCGGTCTGGATGAGAGCGTGATCGGGCAGGTGCTGGACACCCGTATCACGCATATGCCGGGCGGTCGGACACTCATCGCAACGATGAAATCCAACGGCGCCTATGCCGCGCTGGTGTCGGGCGGCTTTACCGCCTTTACGGCGCGTGTGGCTGCTGCGCTGGGCTTTGATGAAAACCGCGCCAATACGCTCTTGGCAGAGGGCGGCAAACTGACCGGCAAGGTAGCGCGTCCGATCCTTGGCCGCGAAGCCAAGGTGCAGGCGCTAGAGGAAATCACCGCCCGTCTGGGGATTGCCGAGGCAGAGGTCATCGCCGTCGGCGACGGGGCGAACGATCTGGGGATGCTGGGGCGGGCTGGCACCGGCGTGGCCCTGCACGCCAAACCGAGCGTTCAGGCACAATGTCAGGTGCGGATCAATCACGGCGATCTGACGGCGCTGTTGTTCATTCAGGGCTACGCCCGTACAGAATTTGTCGGCTAGATGCTGGGCGTTTCCGTCGATACCCTGATCCTGCTGATGTGCGCCGCCTTTGGCGCTGGGTTCGTGGATTCGATTGCGGGCGGCGGCGGGCTGATTACCGTTCCGGCCCTGATGATTACAGGGCTGGGGCCTGTCACGGCCCTCGCCACGAATAAGGTACAGGGCCTGTTCGGGTCCGGCATGGCGGCGATCAACTATGCGCGGGCGGGTCACGTCGACCTGCGTCGGCAGCTGCCTGCGGCGTCGGTGTCCTTTGTGGCGGCGGTTGTGGGCGCTCTGCTCGCAACGCATTTGCCAGTGGCCCTGATCCGGCTGGGGCTTCCGGTCCTGTTGATCGCGGTCGCATTGTTCTTCGCATTCAAACCCGGTCTGAATGATATCGACCGGACTGAACGTATACCGCCTGTGGTGTTCATGGCGACGTTTGTGCCTCTGATCGGCTTTTACGATGGGCTGATTGGTCCCGGAACCGGGGCGTTCTTTATGCTCGGGTTTGTTGCCCTTGCGGGCTATGGGGTTCTGCGGGCGACGGCCCATACGAAACTGCTCAATTTCGCCTCCAACGTTGGCGGGATGCTGGCCTTTGCCTTGGTGGCAAAGCCGCTCTGGATTTTGGGCCTTTGTATGGGGATCGCCCAAATGGCCGGGGCCTATGTCGGGTCGCGTCTGGCAATGCGGATCGGGGCGCGGGTGATCAAACCGGTTCTGGTGATTGCCTCCACCGCCATGGCGATTAAACTGATCCTCGACGCAATTTCTGCCTAGATCGCTGCGGCAGAAGGAGGGGACGCATGCAGTCATTCGCCTTTCTGACAGCCACAGAAATCCGGTTCGGTCGCGGGACTGCCGGTTCTGCCGTCGATGCGGCGCGGTCATTGGGATCGCGGATCGTGTTGGTCCACGGAAAATCTGCGGATCGTGCCGCGTGGCTAAATCGCGATTTGTCGCCGGTTGCCCAGATTGCCATCGGGCGCGAACCTGATGTCCCGATGATCGAACAGGCAGTCGCCATCGCCCGACAGCACGACGCAGACTGTGTTGTCGCGCTGGGCGGTGGCGCGGTCATCGACGCGGGCAAGGCGATTGCCGCCCTCGTTCCTGCAACGCGGCCGATATTGGACCACCTCGAAGTGGTCGGTCTCGGCCTGCCGCTCGATCATGCGCCTTTGCCGTTTGTCGCGATCCCGACGACCGCTGGAACCGGCGCAGAGGTCACGCGTAATGCGGTCATCGGGGTCCCAGAGGCCCGGCGCAAGGTATCGTTGCGCGATACCCGTATGTTACCACGACTGGCGATCATTGATCCGGCCCTGACCGATAACACCCCCGCGAACGTGACGCTGGCCTCTGGCCTTGATGCGATAACGCAGGTGATCGAGCCCTTTATCAGCAGTCGCGCCAACCGGATGACCGATGCGCTCTGCCGCGATGCCATTCCGCTGGGGCTCTCTGCATTGGTGCGATTGACCGAGGGCGAAGACCCCGTGGCCCGCGATGATCTAGCGTGGGCGTCGCTCTGTGGCGGTCTGGCCTTGGCGAATGCGGGGTTGGGGGCCGTGCATGGGTTGGCCGGACCCTTGGGGGGCTATGTGCCGCATCACGGGCTGATCTGTGGCCTGTTGTTGCCCCATGTCCTGCGGGCGAATGCGGCGGCGGGTGCCAACCGGATGGATCAGGTGCAACATTGGATCGCTGGCGCGCTGGGCGGTTCGCCCGATCAGGCGCTTGACAGGTTGGCGGCTTGGGTCGACGGATTGGGCCTGCCCCGGCTGGGTCAGCTCGGTCTTGATCCGGCGCTGATCCCCGATATCGCGGCTGCTGCACAGAGTTCCTCGTCGATGAAGGGGAATCCGGTTCCCCTGTCTGTCGGGGCGCTGACAATGATTTTGCGGGCGGCTCTCTAGCCTCGAATCACCTTCGAGTGCCCTTGGGCAGCGTGTTTGCACTGCAGCAAACCAGCATGTTTCCGGTAAAAGTTTCCTCTAGGTCAGCCAGCGGGCTGGGACCGGCCGAAAAATATTATCCTTTTTATTGAATGACCTACGAAGTCATATGCTTGGTTTCCGCGGCGCGGCGAGGGTTCGTCGTTGACGGAATCATCGCTGCGTGCAAGAAATTACACGTGGTGAAAAAAATTACACCACACCGGGGAGGGAGGGTCGCAAGGCCCACAACAGGAGCGAGCGATGGCGCGGGATTCTGCCAGCCTAGACAGCGATGCCAGCCTGTCAGTGCGTGCCGCGTGGCTGCATTACGCAGCCGGTTTGACGCAGGCCGCCGTCGCGAAAAAGCTGGGCGTTCCCTCGGTCAAGGCGCATCGCCTGATCGCCCGCGCTGTCCAGGATGGCGCTGTCAAAGTCACCATCGACGGCGACATTTCAGAGTGTATCGCGCTGGAAGAGGCTCTGTCTGACCGGTTTGGCCTAGAGGTCTGCGAGGTCGCGCCGGATCTGGGCGAAGAGGGCCTGCCGATGCGCGCTCTGTCGATTGCCGGTGCTTCTTATCTCAAGCGCGAGATTGAAAACGGCGAACACGGCTGCATCGGGATTGGCCACGGCCGGACCTTGGCCGCGGCTGTCAGCGAGATGCCGAAATTCGACGCCCGGTCGCGGCAGTTCGTGTCGCTGCTGGGTGGATTGACGCGGAATTATTCCGCCACCCCGCACGATGTGATGACCCGTTTGGCCGAACGGACGGGCGGGACGGCCTATGTGATGCCGGTGCCGTTTTTCGCCAACACTGTCGAGGACCGCGAAGTCCTGCTCAGCCAGCGGGGCGTATCGACGGTGTTCGACCTCGCGGCGCGGTCGGATCTGAAAATCGTCGGGATCGGTACGACGGAACACGATGCCTCTCTTGTCTCCTCTGGGATGATCGAGGTCGAAGAAATTAAAGAAGTGATCGCTGGCGGTGGGATCGGAGAACTGCTTGGTCACTTTTTTGATGCGGATGGTCGGCGGGTTGAAACCACGCTGACGGCTCGCACGCTGTCGGTGGGCCTCGAGGACCCCCGCAGCACACGGATTGTCGCCATCGCTGGCGGCAAAGAGAAGGTCGGCGCAATCCGATCTGTCCTGATGAGCGGCTGCTTGAGCGGCCTCATCACCGATGAGCGCACGGCAACCGCGCTCTTGAACCACTAGTCCCGCAAAAGGGGCGCATAGGGAGGAGACCCATGTCTAAGAAGGAAAAGCAGTTAGCCGAAGCGTTCGTCGCTGGCAAAATCGGCCGCCGCGAACTGATCAAGGGGATGTCGGCGCTGGGCGTAACCGCCGCGACGGCCGGGGTGCTTGTGAACGCAGCCGCCACCCAAGCCTTGGCTCAGAACGGATTCGACTGGAAGAAGCACGATGGTACCAGCATCAAGCTTCTTCTCAACAAGCACCCCTATACCGACGCGATGATTGCCAACCTTGAAAATTTCAAGGTGCTGACCGGTATGGACGTCCAATATGATGTTTTCCCCGAGGATGTCTACTTTGACAAAGTGACTGCGGCCCTGTCGTCGGGCTCTTCGGAATACGATGCATTCATGACCGGCGCCTATATGACCTGGACCTACGGTCCGGCCGGCTGGTGTGACGATCTGAACGAATACATCTCGGACGCATCGAAAACCAACCCTGACTATAACTGGGAAGACGTGCTGGAAGGCGTTCGCAAGTCCTGTGCGTGGAACGGTCGTCCGGGTGGCGCGCTGGGGTCTGACGATGCCAAGCAGTGGTGTATCCCGCTGGCCTACGAACAGAACAACCTGACCTACAACAAGCGCATCTTTGATGCCAATGGTCTGGCTGTTCCGACCAACCTCGACGAACTGCTGGGCACGGCAGCCGCTGCGAAATCCGCCATGAACGGCGGCTACGGTATCGGCGTTCGCGGGTCGCGGTCTTGGGCGACGATCCACCCGGGCTTCTTGTCGGGCTACACCAACTTTGGTCAGGTTGACCTGAACGTTGGCGCAGACGGCAAACTGACCGCTGCGATGAACACCGACGTGTCCAAGCAGTTCCACTCCAAGTGGGTGCAGATGATCCAGGAATCGGGCGCGCCCGACTGGTCGACCCACACCTGGTATCAGGTCGGGACCGACGTTGGCGCCGGCAAGTCGGCCATGATGTTCGACGCGGACATTCTGGGCTACTTCATGAACGGTGCTGGCAATGCCGAAGCAGGCAACCTCGCCTTCTCGGCGTTCAAGGCGAACCCGGATGCCGCTGCTCCGACTCCGAACATCTGGATCTGGTCGATGTCCATGTCCTCGTTCTCCAAGCAGAAGGACGCGGCCTGGTACTTCCTCCAGTGGGCAACCGGTCCGGAACACGACCTGTTCGGCGCACGCGAAATGGACCTCGTGAACCCCGCACGTTCCAGCGTCTGGGCAGACGAAATGTTCCGCAACAAGCTGTCGAACAGCTATTCGGGCTACGTCGAAATGCACGACGTCTCTGCTCCGGGTGCCTCGATCAAGTTCACCGCACAGCCGCTGTTCTTTGATCTGACCACCGAATGGGCGGCAACGCTGCAAAAGATGGTCGCCAAAGAAGTGCCGGTCGATGAAGGTCTGGACATGCTGGCCGAGTCCGTGAACCGCCAGCTGAACGAAGCCGGTCTCTAAGACACGACCCTTGGGGCCCGCGTGGGGCGGGCCCCTTTCCCCTTCCCAACAATTAGAAACTCGCAGTTTTCGGCGATCCGCGCCGAAAAAACAGGAGAGACGTGTCATGTCCGATGCGACGACCAGCGCCCCGCGCGCCCGCCGTTTCAAGGTTAGCCGGCAACTGCTTCCCTATCTTCTCAGCCTTCCGGCGCTATTGACCTGTATCGGCATCCTGATCCCGTTTTTGACGGCGGTCTGGTATTCGCTGCAACGCTACAGACTGTCCCAACCGTGGAACCGCGGGTTCAACTGGGGTCAGAACTATCTGAATTTCATGACCGACAGCGCGTTCTGGAACACGCTCAAGGTGTCGATGACCTACGCCTTTGCGACGGTCGCGCTGGAACTCCTGCTGGGGCTGGGGATCGCGCTGCTGCTGCAAAAGCGGAACCGCTTCAACAACTTTGTCTCGATCATGTTGCTGATGCCGCTGATGACCGCGCCCGCGCTGGCGTCGCTGATGTGGAAACTGATGACCAACCCCGGTTTCGGCATTCTGTCGTACTTCGCGACGCTGCTCGGCTTCGAAGATTTCCGCTGGGCCTCTGATCCGAAAACCGCGATGATGACTGTCGTGATCGTCGATATCTGGGTCTACACGCCCTTTATCATGATCCTGCTGCTGGCCGGTCTTCGGTCTCTGCCCAAACAGCCGTTCGAGGCTGCCGCGCTGGATGGTGTACCGCGTCCGTTCGTGTTCTGGCGCATTACGCTGCCCATGCTGACGCCGTTCCTGCTCACAGCGACGCTGTTCCGCGTGATCGAATCCATCCAACAGTTCGATATCATCTATGCCATGACCCAGGGTGGTCCGGGCGACAAGCTGACGGTGTTTCAGGTCGAAGCCTATCTGAACTTCTTCCAGTCGACCAACGTCGGGCGCTCTGCCGCGCTGCTGATGATCCTGTGGGCGATTACCTACACCCTGTCGAACATCTTTATCAAAAACTGGTTGCGGCTGCGTGAAAAGCAGCGCGGCAACGCGTAAGGGGGCCAATATGGAAACCGTAAACCCGATCGAACGCGTCCTGCGTGGTGTCGCGATCACACTGGTGATCCTGTTCTTTATGTTCCCCATTCTCTGGATCGTCTTGATGAGCTTCCAGACGAACGAAACCATCCTGCGCATGCCGCCCAGCGTGGTGTTCACGCCCACCATCGAAAACTATCAGGCCCTGATTACCGGCAAGCTGGAAACCAGCGCGGGTATCCTTGAAATCGCGTTCATGAAGAACCTGTTCAATTCGTTCTTCCTGTCCACGGCCTCGGTTGCGATTGGCCTGGTTCTGGGTGTCCCTGCCGCCTATGCCTTTGCCCGGCTCAAGTTCAAAGGGTCCGAAGACATCGCCTTTACCCTGCTGTCGTTCCGGTTTGCGCCGCCGCTGTTGGTGCTGTTGCCGCTGACGATCTATTTCCAGCAACTGGGGCTGGCCAATACCTATGGCGGTCTGATCTGGGTGTATCAGTTGATCGTGCTGCCCCTGATCCTGTGGATCGTGCGCGGCTATTTCGAAGATATCCCCGCCGATGTCGAATATGCCTACCGGATCGCGGGCCATTCCTGGGGTGCGACCTTCCGCAAGATCGCGCTACCCCTTGCCGGGCCGGGGATCGCGGCGGCTGCTTTGCTCGCCTTTATCTTTGCCTGGAACAACTTTGTATTCGCGCTGGTGCTGGCATCCGCCGACAAACAGCCGGTGACCGTGGGTGCGCTGGCCTTTGTGACGGCGTCGGGCATTCAATATGGCCAGATTGCCGCCGGTATCGTGCTGTCGATCGCGCCGACCTTTGCTCTGGCCCTTTATGCGCAACGCTACCTCGTCGAAGGTCTCAGCCTTGGCGCGGTGAAAGGATAACCGATGACCCTTGAACTGAAAAATATTGTCAAAGCGTTCAAATCGGACGTGGTGCTGGATGGGGTTAGCCTGTCCGTCGCCACGGGGGAAACGCTGGTCCTCTTTGGTCCCTCTGGCGCAGGGAAAACCGTTCTGCTGCGCCTGATCGCCGGGGTGATTGATCCCGACGAAGGCACCATCCGTATCGCAGGTCGCGACATGGCGGGCGTCGAGCCCGAAGATCGCGGCATCGGCATGGCGTTCCAGAACTTTGCCCTGTTTCCGCATATGGACGCGACAGAGAATATCGCCGCGCCCCTGACGGCCAAGAAGATGGGCAAACAACAGATCGCGCATACGGTCGAAAAAGTGGCTAAGATGCTGAAGATCGACCATGTTCTGCATCACAAACCCAAGGAACTGTCGAACGGGCAGAAACAGCGGACCGCATTGGCGCGTGCCCTGTCGGGTGAGCCGGATATCCTGCTACTGGACGATCCGCTGCGCAACGTGGACGCGAAACTGCGGTTTGAAATGCGGCTGGAACTGCCCCGGCTTTTGAAATCGCAACAGGCCACGGTCATCTATGTGACACAGGACTACAAAGAGGCGATGGCGCTGGGTGACAGGATTGCGGTGATGAATGGCCACGGCATCCAGCAGATCGGCACGCCGCGCGACATCTATATGAGCCCCGCGAACCTAGAGATCGCCCGCCTGTTCGGCGATCCGGTGATCAACCTCTTGGATGTGACACCTGAACGGAGCGAAAGAGGCGTGCAGGTCATGCTGTCCGGTCAGCCCTTGGTGATTGATGCCGGGTTTGCCCATGCCATCGGCCAGTCTTGTGTTCTGGGTATCCGCCCCGAGGCGCTGCAGTTCGTGCCCGAAGGCACGCCGGGCGCGATCCCGGTTCAGATCGAAACCGAGGCTCCGCTGAACGAAAAAACCGTCACGCTTGCGCTGACCAAAAACAGGCGCGAGGTGATGATCTCTCGTCCGTCTGGCACCGAGGCACCGTCCTCCGGGACCGCTTGGGTAATTGCCGATGTGACCAATATCCACCTGTTTGATCGCACCAGCGGCGACCGGATCGAACCCGGTCAATCCGCTGCCGTGCAAGGAGCCGCATGATGACTGTTCAACTCAGCCTCAAGGCCGTGGACAAATTCTATGGCCCGATCAGCAAAGGTGTCCATGCCGTCAAGAACATCAATATGGACATCCACAAGGGCGAGATCATCGCGCTCTTGGGGTCTTCGGGCTGCGGAAAAACCTCGACCCTGCGGATGGTTGCCGGGTTCGAGGACACCAGCCGCGGCACTATCACTTTGGCGGGGCGTGAAATCCACCGCCTGCCGCCGGTGAAACGCAATGTCGCGATGGCCTTTGAGGGGTATTCTCTCTATCCGACGGTGACGGTACGCGAAAACATCGCCTTTGCGCTTAAGGCCGCCCGCCTACCGGAGGCCGAGGTTGCCGCCAAGGTGACAGAGGTCGCAGAAATGCTGGAAATCACCGACATTCTGGATCGCTATCCGACGTCGATCTCTGGCGGGCAGCAGCAGCGTGCCTCGCTGGCGCGGGCGCTGGTGCGCGATGCTGACCTGCATCTGTTGGACGAACCGATGGGGCAATTGGAACCGCAGCTGCGGACCTTGCTGCGCGGCCGTATAAAACATTACATCAAAGAGCGCGGATTGACCGCGATCCTCGTGACCCACGACCAGACCGAAGCGAACGCCATGGCAGATCGTATTGCGGTCATGGAGGGCGGCGTCCTGCAGCAGTTCGCCAGCCCCGAAGAGATCAAGGAAGCCCCGGCTAACCTGTTCACAGGCACCTTTGTCGGCGAGCCGCCGATGAATGTGTTCCCCGCGACAGTTACAGAGGCGGGCGGGATGATCCATCTGGACCTTCAGGGCGGGCTGGATCTGAAATATCCGGTGTCCGAGTTTTCGGACCCCGTCCGCAAGGCGATGGTGGCGAGTCGGCAGATCGTTCTGGGGGTGCGTCCCTATGCCGTGCATCGTAGCGATCAGGGTGCTCCGGCGCAGGTCGTGGCCAACCAGTGGCTGGGCGACCAGACGCATATTGCCGCGAGTTTCGCCGGGGGCGCGATTGTGCTGGTTGAACATGACTTTGCGGATGTGGTGCTGGGTCAGGACATCCGCGTTCAGCTCAAACCCGAGGATCTGCATGTCTTTGACGCGAAAACGGGGCAGGCTCTTTCGCATGGGGCAGAGTTGGCATGACACAGGGCGGGCGTGATCTGATCATTGGCATCGACGCGGGGACTTCGGTCATCAAGTCGGTTGCCTTTACCCTGACAGGTCAACAGGTTGCAGCCGTTGCCGTTCCGAACCGGTATACGGCCCGGGCGGACGGCGCGGCCTATCAACCCTTGGCCCAGACATGGGAGGATTGCGCCCAAACCCTGCGCGAGTTGACCGCGCAGATCGGGGCCGAGCGTGTCGCCGCTGTCGCTGTGACGGCGCAGGGGGATGGGACTTGGCTGGTCGGGGCTGGAAATGCACCGGTTACGGATGGCTGGCTGTGGCTGGACGCGCGGTCTGCTCCGGCGGTGAACCGTCTACGGGCGCAGTCCAGCGATATCGCCCGCTTTGCCAGCACGGGGAGCGGTCTGAATTGCTGTCAGATGGGGTCGCAACTGGCCCATATGGACGACACCACCCCCGAGATGCTGGATAGGTCCGAGGTCGCCCTGCATTGCAAAGACTGGCTCTATCTGAACCTGACAGGCGTGCGGGCCACCGATCCGTCCGAGGCGAATTTCACCTTTGGCAACTATAGCAGCCGCGACTACAACGAAGACGTTATTGCGGCGCTGGGGCTGTCACACCGCCGCAACCTGTTGCCGCCGATTGTGGATGGCACGCAGACCACCCATCCGTTGACGGCTGAGGCCGCCGCGCAGACAGGTCTGTTGGCGGGAACGCCAGTTAGCCTTGCTTATGTGGATGTGGTTTGCACGGCGATGGGGGCGGGAATCTATACCCCCGGTCAACCCGCGGGTTGCACGATCGTCGGCTCGACGGGCATGCATATGCGGGCCACGCCGCAGGACGGGGTTCAGTTGAACGACGGTCGTACGGGCTATGTGATGGTGCTGCCCGTGCCCGGCTATGTGGCGCAGATCCAATCGAATATGGCCTCAACCCTGAACATCGACTGGCTGCTCAAGCTGGCCGCCGATCTGATGGCGGATATGGGGCAGACGGTGACGCACCGTGCGCTGGTTGATCGGATCGATGGCTGGCTGGGCGCGACCTCGCCCGCCTCGATCCTCTATCACCCGTATATTTCAGAGGCGGGCGAGCGTGGTCCGATTGTCAACAGCGACGCCCGCGCGGCCTTTAACGGGCTGTCGTCCAACCATCGGTTCCCGGATTTGCTGCGCGCCGTGATCGAGGGCTTGGGCTATTCCTCGCGCGATTGCTACGACACGATGGGCGATATCCCCGCCGAAATCCGTCTGACTGGTGGCGCGGTCCGGTCCAAGGGCCTGCGCCGGATCATGTCCGCCGCGCTCGACCGACCGGTGCGCGCCGTATCCCGCGAAGAGGCAGGTGCCGCCGGTGCCGCGATGATGGCGGCCGTTGCAATCGGCGCCTATCGCGATATGGACGCCTGCGTCAATGACTGGGTTTTGCCAACGCTGGGCCAGGCGGAATTGCCCGATCCACACCTGGCCACCCTGTATTCCGACCTATTTCCCGCCTATCGGAGCCTGCGCATCGCCGCTGAACCCGTATGGGCAACACTTGCTGCCGTTCAGGAGAAGAAAAATGTCTAAGTCCGTCGCGATCATCGGCGACCTGTTCATGTTGCCAGAAGCCTTTGAAACGGCGTTGAAATCGGCGTGTGGTGACAAAGTGACTATACGCACCCGCAAAGACAATTGGCCCGACGAGCCGATGGAGCACGGCTATGCCGTGGCGGGGATGGACGGGCTAAAAGAATATTTCGGAACAGCCGACGACGTCGTGGAGTTTGTCGGTGATGCAGAGATCCTCGTGACGCAATTGGCGCCGATGTCGCGGTCCATGCTCGAGCGGTTGCCCAATCTGAAAATGATCGCCGTATCGCGTGGCGGGCCGGTGAACATCGACATGCAGGCCGCCCGCGATCACGGGGTTCTGGTCGTCAACACGCCCGGTCGCAATTCGACGGCCGTTGCCGAATTTACCATTGGCGCCATCCTGAGCGAGACCCGCAAAATCCGCGAGGGCCACGAAGCCCTGCGCGCCGGCAACTGGCGCGGCGATCTGTACCGTGCGGATGTGACGGGCCGCGAACTGTGCGAAATGACCGTTGGTGTGGTTGGCTACGGCAATATCGGGACCAAGGTTGTGCGCCTTCTGCGGGCCTTTGGCACCCGCGTGTTGGTCTGCGATCCCTATGTCCAACTGTCGCCGCAGGATGCCCAGGATGACATGGTCAGCCATGTGGATATGGATACGCTGCTGTCGCAGTCCGATGTCGTCACCCTGCATCCGCGGGTGACCGAGGAAACGCGGGGGCTGATGAATGCCGAGGCGTTCAAGAAGATGAAGTCCGACGCGCTATTTGTGAACACGGCACGCGGGCCGCTGTGCAACTATGACGATCTCTATCAGGCCCTGATCGAGGGTGAGATTGGCTCTGCCATGCTCGAAACCTTTGCGATCGAACCGGTTCCGACCGATTGGCCGCTGTTGCAATTGCCGAATGTCACGCTCACCCCGCATATCGCGGGCGCCTCTGTGCGGACCGTCACCTATGCCGCCGAACAGGCCGCCGAAGAAGTACGCCGCTATATCGCTGGTGAGCCTGCAAGGAATCCCTGCTGATGGATACCTGCGCAGATATTGTCGTCGCCTGCAAAAAGCTGGAGAGCACGGGCCTGAACCGGGGTGCCTCTGGCAATGTCAGCGTGCGGGACGGCGATTGGATGATCATTACGCCGTCCGGGGTGCCCTATGACATTCTCGACGGGTCGATGATGGCCCGGATGCGGATCAACGCGGACGGTGGTGACTGGGAGGGTAGCCATAAACCCTCTAGCGAATGGCGGTTTCACCGGGACATCCTCCGGAACCGCCCGGATGTGAACGCCGTCGTCCATACGCATGCGCCGTTTTCGACGGTCATGTCGATTGCCCGTAAACCCATTCCCGCGATCCACTACATGATCGCGGCCTTCGGCGGCCCGGATATCCGCGTGGCCGATTATGCGCTCTATGGGACGGCGGAATTGTCCCAGAACATCATTCGGGCAATGCAGGGCCGCAACGGCTGTCTGATGGCAAACCACGGCATGGTCGTCGCAGGCAAGGATCTGACCCGCACCATGTGGCTGGCGGGTGAACTGGAGGCTCTCGCCAACCAGTATTTCCACGTGCTGGCGATCGGAGGAGGGCATATTTTGACCGACTCACAGATCGAGGAAACCGCCCGCGGGTTTGAATCCTATGGTGTCCAGTCCAGAGGAGAGGCGAAATGAGCCAATGTGTTGATCTGTTCATTATCGGCGGTGGCATCAATGGTGCCGGTATCGCCAGAGATGCCGCCGGGCGCGGTCTGTCGGTGATCCTGTGTGAAAAGGATGATCTGGCCCAAGGCACGTCTAGCCGATCCGGCAAGCTGGTCCACGGCGGGCTGCGGTATCTGGAATACTACGAATTCCGCTTGGTCCGCGAAGCGTTGATCGAACGCGAAGTTCTGCTGAACTCGGCCCCGCATATCATTTGGCCCATGCGGTTCGTTTTGCCCCATTCGCCGCAGGATAGACCCGCTTGGCTGGTGCGTTTGGGTCTGTTTCTCTATGATCATCTGGGGGGGCGCAAACGCCTACCGGGGACGCGGACGCTCGACCTGTTGCGTGACCCGGAGGGGGCGCCGATCAAGGACCAGTATACCAAAGGCTTTGAATATTCCGACTGTTGGGTTGATGACGCGCGGTTGGTGGTGCTCAATGCGCTTGATGCCGCAGAACGTGGCGCCGAGGTGCTGACCAGGACCGCCTGTACCAGCGCGCGGCGCAACGGTGATCTGTGGGATGTCGAGATGACCGACACCGTAACAGGTGAACGCCGCAAGGTTCAGGCCCGTGCCTTGGTCAATGCGGGCGGTCCATGGGTCAATGACATCATCGGGCGGGTCACCGGGACGAATAGCCGGCGCAACGTGCGGCTGGTCAAGGGCAGCCACATTATCGTGCCGAAATTCTGGGACGGCCAGCAGGCCTATCTGGTCCAGAACCACGATAAACGCGTGATCTTTATCAACCCCTATGAGGGCGACAAGGCGCTGATCGGTACCACCGATATTCCCTATGACGGTGCGCCGGAAAAGGTCGTGGCCGATGAGACCGAGATTTCCTATTTGCTGGCTGCGGTGAACAAGTACTTTAAGCAAGAGTTGCGTCGCACCGACGTGATCCAGAGCTTTTCTGGCGTCCGGCCTCTCTATGATGACGGCGCTGGCAATCCCAGCGCGGTAACGCGCGACTATGTGTTCGACCTGGAGACCAGCGGCGGTGCGCCCTTGCTCAACGTGTTTGGCGGCAAGATTACGACGTTCCGTAAACTGGCTGAACACGCGCTACAAAAGCTGGACAAGGTTTTCCCGCAGATGGGGCGTGATTGGACCTCTGGCGCGGTGCTGCCGGGCGGCGACATGGCAGGCGCGGATTTCGTCCGTTTCCTTGGCGAGATTCAGCAGACCTACCCGTGGCTACCACGCGACCTCGCGCATCATTGGGCGCGGCTCTACGGGACGCGGATGCATCGGTTTATGTCGGGCTGCCAGTCGATTGCCGATCTGGGCGCGCAGTTTGGCCCCCGCCTCTACGAGGCAGAGGTCAGGTATCTGTGCAAACAGGAGTGGGCACAAACCGCCGAAGATATCCTCCATCGTCGCACCAAAGAGAACCTGCATACAACGGTGTCTGAACAGGCAGCGTTGGTCGCGTGGTTTGACGAAAAACAGAGGGCATCCGCATGACGCCGCCACCTGATTTGGCCGAACTTGCGCGTATTTCAGCCGAGTTAGGCTCTGATCCGATGTATATTCAGGGACCGGGCGGCAATACGTCGATCAAGGATGGCGATGTCATGTGGATCAAGGCATCGGGGACGAACCTTGCCGATGCTTTGAGACGCGATATCTTTGTTCCCTGCGATCTGCCCGCGATGCGCGATAGCGTGGCGCGGGGGGAATTGCGTGCCGATCAGCCACAGGAATTCGCGCTACAGAACGGAGGATTGCGTCCCTCGATCGAAACCTCGTTGCATGCGGTGTTCCCGCAGCGGGTGGTCGTGCATGTGCATAGCGTCCATACGCTGGTCTTCGCGGTGCAATCCGATCCAGTCGCCGCCATCGGTAGCAGGCTGGATGGATTTGACTGGGGGATCGTTCCCTATGCCAAGCCGGGTGCGCAGTTGGCCGCGCAGGTGATGGACGTCGTCCGGCAGGGGGCCAATGTGATTGTCCTGTCCAATCACGGTCTCATCGTCGCGGCGGATACAGTTGCAGAGGCCGACCTATTGGTTCGGCAGGTGCACGATGCGCTAAAAATCGACCCTATTTCGGCTGAAAATGTTGGTCAGTCAGACTTGGCCGAGGGCTGGGTCGCCGCACCCAATAGCCTGTCAGCGGTTGCTCTTGACCAACAGCTGACTGCGATGGCGACAGGTGGCAGCCTCTATCCCGACCATGTGATCTTTTGCGGGATCGGGGCAGAGGCGCATTCGCTGCCGCTGCCAACTGGCGAAACGCCGCCGTTCTACATCATTCCGGGCATTGGGGCGGCGATGCGCACAGACGCCAGTGCGGGCGCTTGGTCCTTAGCACAGTGTCTGGGAGATGTGCTGACCCGTATGCCCAAGGATGCAAAGCTGGCCTATCTGACCCTCGCCGAGAATGCCGAGCTGCTGAATTGGGATGCTGAAAAATACCGGCAGGCCCTCAATGCGTGACCTCTATCTCGGGATTGATGTGGGGACCTCTGGCGTGCGTGCGATCGTCATAGATCAGGACCGCGCCGTCGTTGCCGAGGCCAAGAGCGCGATGACTGATCATGGTGACAATCATCGCAGTCCGCGGGTCTGGCAGTCCGCTACCGAACTTGTCGTACGTCAGGTCCTATCCGCGATCGACCCGACCTTGGTCCGGGCCTTGGCGGTCGATGGCACGTCGGGGACGATGATTGCCCTTGATCGTGATGGGCAACCTCTCGGCGATGGTGTCATGTATAATGATCCCTGTACAAATCATTCGCTAATTCACCAGATTTCTACGATTTCGCCTGAAACGACTGCCGCGCGTGGAGCCTCCAGCGCTCTGGCCCGGGCGGTTGAACTGGTGGCGACATATACGCCAGACCGGGTGGTTCATCAGGCCGACTGGATCGCAATGCTGTTCGGCGCGCCAGTCGTGACCGATGAGAACAACGCGCTGAAAACCGGCTACGATCCGGTTACTGGCGACTGGCCACAATGGATCGCGCAGGTCATAGATCCGGCAATTTTGCCGCCGGTTGTGCCTGCAGGCACAAGAGTCGGCACGGTTGGCGCAAATTCCTACGGGTTAGACCCGAATTGCGCCATTGTCGCGGGCACGACGGATGGTTGCGCCTCGTTCCTGGCGACTGGGGCGGATCAACCGGGCGCCGGGGTCACCGCTCTCGGGACGACGATGACCATCAAACTGCTGTCGGACAAACCGATTTTTGCACCCGGCTACGGGATCTATAGTCACAGGATCCTTGGCCTGTGGTTGGCCGGAGGGGCGTCAAATACGGGTGGCAACGTGATCAAGGCCGAGTTTCCTGACACCAACATTGATGCGATTTCGGACGAAATAGACTCTGAATCCGATATTGATCTGGATTACTATCCACTCAAACAGCCGGGTGAGAGGTTCCCGATCAACGATCCGGGCTTATTGCCACGTTTAGGGCCGCGACCCGTGTCAGACGCCGATCACCTGCACGGTATTTTCCAAGGCATCGCCAAGATCGAGGCGCTAGCCTATCGTCGTTTGGCGGAACTCGGCGCTCCGCGTTTGACGTCTGTACGGGCTGTCGGGGGCGGTGCTGGAAACGCGACGTGGACACGCATCCGGGAACGTCACCTCGGCGTACCAATGGTTGCCGCCGCGTCGGGAGAGGCGGCCTTTGGCACGGCACTATTGGCCATGGTGGGGCCTGCACGGGGATGAAACATACGACCCTCGTGGCGATTGCCCCGCTCTTTGATGCGTTCTTGATTGATCAGTTCGGTGTCCTGCTGACCGGAGATGGCGCCTATCCCTCTGCGCCGATGGCGCTAAGGCGCTTGGCGGCCATGGATAAGAAAATTCTACTGCTGTCAAATTCGGGCAAGCGGAGCGAACCGAATGCGGCACGTCTGACGCGATTAGGCTTTGATAGAGACAGTTATCAGATGGTGCTGTCATCGGGCGAGGCCGCGTATGCCGTACTGGCGGACCGGGTTCCAACCGGTCACAAGGTCTGGCTGCATGCCCGCGATAATGACCAGAGCGCGATTGATGGCCTCGGCCTGATCCCTGCCGATGATCCGGGCGTCGCAGATGTGCTGATCATTGCGGGCAGCCAAGGGGACACGACGACGCTAGATCAGTATCGTGCCATTCTAGCCCCTGCTGTGGCGCGCGGCGTGCCTGCCTATTGCACAAATCCGGATATGCAGATGCTGACCTCTGCCGGGCAGAGTTTCGGTGCGGGCCGTATCGCGCAGCTCTACGAGAGCCTGGGCGGCAAGGTGGACTGGATCGGCAAGCCGTTTCCGTTGATCTACCAAGTCGCCAACCGAATTTTGGGCGGCGTCGATCCAAGCCGTGTGTTGTGCATCGGTGATAGCCCCGCCCACGATATCAAAGGCGGGCGCGATGCCGGTTTTGCGACCGCGCTGGTGCGCACTGGTATTCACGCCGGAGAGCCGGAAGAACAGGTCCTCGACCACTGCCGGCTGATCGGTGCGATGCCCGATTTTGTCCTACCCCATTTTGATCTATGAGGACGTTATGCCCCTGACGCTGTCGCTGAATACGAACCCGCTGGTGAACCGATTTGCGGATCCTGACGATCTAATCGACACTGTTGCACGTGATTTGCGCATTCGCGACCTTCAATTGACCCATGAGTTTATCAACCCGAGCTGGCCTGCGCCGGTCATTCGGCGGCTGACACGGCAAATGTCTGCCGCGCTGGCCCGAACCGGAGTGTGCGTGACCTCTGGCATGACCGGACCGTACGGCCGATTGAACCACTTTGGCCATCCTGACCGCGATGTGCGGCGGTATTACGTGGACTGGTTCAAGACCTTTGCCGATATCACGGCCGATCTGGGTGGGACCTCTGTGGGGACCCAGTTCGCGATCTTTACCTACCGTGATTTTGACGATCCGATCCGTCGCAATGACCTGATCGAGATTGCCATCGACTGTTGGGCGGAGGTGGCTGATCACTCGAAATCAGCCGGGTTAGACTATGTTTTCTGGGAGCCGATGAGCATCGGTCGCGAGTTCGGCGAAACCATTCGCGCCTGTTTGGAGTTACAAGACCGGATTGCCGCCGCGCAGATGGCGATACCCATGTGGATGATGGCTGACATCGACCATGGCGACGTTACCAGCGATAATCCCGATGATTTTGATCCGTATGCCTGGGCGCGCGCGGTGCCCAAGGTTAGCCCGATCATTCACATCAAACAGTCATTGATGGACAAGGGCGGTCACCGTCCGTTTACTGCCGAGTTCAACGCCAAAGGGCGGATTCATCCCGAACCCCTGTTGCAGGCCTTTGCCGAAGGTGGGGCAAAGGACAACGAAATCTGTCTCGAACTGTCGTTCAAGGAACGCGAACCGAACGATCGTCAGGTGATTTCCCAAATCGCTGAGAGCGTCGCCTTTTGGGCGCCTCATATCGACAGCGGAGTGGCGGATCTGAACATCTAGGTGCGGCGGATCGGGCCGCACCTGCATGTTCATTCTGTAGTTACAGGATCGTTTGGCCTGTTGCGGCCCAGTCCTTGGCGAATTGTTCCAGTCCCTTGTCGGTCAGCACATGTTTGGCCAGCCCCTTGATCACCGCTGGCGGGATGGTGGCGACATCGGCCCCGGCGAGGGCGGCGTCCTTGACATGGTTAGGGGTCCGCACCGAAGCGGCGAGGATTTCTGTTTCAAACCCGTAGTTGTCGTAGATGTCGCGGATGTCACGGATCAGATCCATGCCGTCGATGTTGATATCATCCAGACGCCCGACGAACGGGCTGATGTAGGTTGCGCCTGCCTTGGCCGCCAGCAGCGCCTGATTGGCGGAAAAACACAGGGTCACGTTGGTTTTGATCCCCTTGGCCGTGAAATGACGGCAGGCCTTGAGCCCGTCGAGGGTCAGCGGCAGTTTGATCACAACGTTCGGCGCGATCGCGGCGAGGTGTTCGCCCTCGGCAACCATGCCGGCAAAATCCATTGCGGCAACCTCGGCGGACACCGGGCCGTCAACGACACTGCAAATCTCGGCGATGACCTCTTTGAAATCACGGCCAGATTTGGCGATCAGGGACGGATTTGTGGTGACGCCGTCCAGCAGTCCGTATTCGTTCAGATCGCGGATGTCTTCGATCACGGCGGTATCGACAAAGAATTTCATGGTGGTCTCCTCTCTTGGATCGATGTGATATTTTCGACCTTACCGTGTGATTTGTTACGTTTTCGGTGTTATATTAACAAGTAAAATTCACAAAATCACAAATATATATTGATAAACCGCGACAGACTGGTATCAATTCAGCCAAGGACCGATGATGCACACCACGTCATCGGAGGGAGCCGCATGAAACTAGAAGATCGCCGTCAGTTGATACTGGACCAGTTGGTTCAGGCAGGGTCCGTCACGCTTGATGATCTGTCGGCCCGCTTTGGCGTGTCCAAAATGACGATCCATCGCGACCTCGACGATCTGGAGGCCGCGGGCCTGCTGCGCAAAGTCCGTGGCGGCGCCTCTATCGAAAGCTCCACCCAGTTCGAAGCTGACTACCGATACCGCGCTATGCAAAACGTAGATGCAAAACGTGCAGTCGCGCGCGCCGCTGTGGGGCTGATCGAACCGGGCATGACCGTGCTGATCAATGACGGCACCACCGCCGGTCTGATGGCCGAGATGCTGACGCAAATTCGGCCTCTTACTGTGATTTCGAACAATCTGGCCGTCATTGATGCGCTGTCGGATGTCTCTGGCCTCACGCTCATTGCGCTGGGTGGAACCTATAGCCGTAAATTCAACGGATTTTTCGGTTTGCTGACGGAACAGTCTCTGTCTCAGCTCAAGGTGGACATCGCGTTCCTATCCTCTCCCGCGATTTCGGGGCTGCATTGTTACCACATGGACGAGGCCGTGACCCGGTGCAAACGTGCGATGATCGAGGCGGGCGCCCGCCGCGTGTTGCTGGCTGATGGCAAGAAATTCGGACGGACGGCGCTGCATCATCTCGCACCGCTGACCCTGTTCCAGACCATTGTCACCGTCGATCTGGCGGAGAACCTTGCCGCGCCCCTACGCGAGGCGGGCATCGAAATTCTGAATGCAAAGGACTAACCCATGTCACAGTTCTGGATTGGCACCAGTTGGAAAATGAACAAGACCCTGGCCGAGGCCAAGGTCTTTGCCCAAGGTCTGGCGGCTGCCGACGCAGATCGCGACGACCGGATTCAGCGGTTTGTTATTCCGCCGTTTACCGCCGTGCGAGAGGTCAAGGAAATGCTGGCCGACACCAGCGTCAAGGTCGGCGCACAAAACATGCATTGGGCCGACAACGGCGCCTGGACGGGCGAAGTGTCGCCGCTGATGTTGAAGGATTGCAACCTCGACATTGTTGAACTGGGCCATTCTGAGCGGCGCGAATTTTTCGGGGAGACCGACGAAACGGTCGGACTCAAGGTCGAGGCCGCAGTGCGCCACGGTCTGATCCCGTTGATCTGCATCGGTGAGACGCTGGAACAAAGAGAGAGCGGGCGTGCGGCCGAGGTGCTGGCCGAGGAAGTGCGCGGGGCGCTGGGCAAACTCTCCGGGGCGCAAAAGGATGCGCCGATCCTCTTGGCCTATGAGCCCGTCTGGGCCATCGGGGTGAACGGCATTCCCGCGACCAGCGATTATGCTGATGCGCGTCAGGCCGAAATCATCGAGGTGGCGCAACAGTGTCTGGGCCGCCGGATTCCCTGCCTTTATGGCGGATCGGTGAACCCCGAAAACTGCGAGGAATTGATCCAGTGCCCGCATATCGACGGGCTGTTTATCGGCCGATCGGCATGGAACGTTGACGGCTATCTTAACATCTTGGCCAAATGTGCGGCCGTAATCTGAGGGAAGAGACGATGAAAATTGCAGTAGCAGGCGATAGCGCTGGTGATGGTCTGGCCAAGGTTCTGGCGGACTATCTGGCAAACCGGTTCGATGTAACGTTCCTGACTATGAAGGATGTCGAGGCCGGTTTCTATGCCAACCTGTCCGACAGCGTTGCCTCTAGCGTGATGGACGGTAAATTCGACAAGGCGATCCTTGTATGCGGCACCGGCATTGGTGTCTGTATCGCCGCGAACAAGGTTCCGGGCATCCGCGCCGCCCTGACCCATGACACCTATTCGGCGGGCAAGGCCGCGACCTCGAACAACGCTCAGATCATCACCATGGGCGCGCGGGTCATCGGGTCCGAACTGGCCAAGGATATCGTGGACGCGTTCCTGTCCAAATCGTTCGATCCTGTCGGGTCGAGTGCGACGAACGTGCAGGCGATTGATCAGGTCGACGCAAAATACAACGCGCGGTCCTAAGCCGCGCGCCTCGGGCTGTCTTTGCTAACCGGCGGGAATCCGCGCAGAAATGTGACCCATTTGGTCTTTTCCAATGCGCGGTTTTCTTGTTAAGTCTAAGCCCATCGGGTGAACAAGGCCACGACAGGTCCAAAGGTGTCATAGAATACACCGATCTGGGCGCGGCAGAGGCAAGGACAGCTTGGAGGCTGTAAAATGATTTCTGGTATGTTCCGCGCAGCCTGCGCAGTGGTCGCCCTCACGGCGGCAAATTCGGCTTATGCTCAGGATGGGTCCTCTTGTCCGGCATCGAACAACGATTGGACTGTCTGCGAGAACCCGTCTCCCCATGAATGCTGGGCGGTCTCTGCGCCCAAGGAAACGGTCAACACCCGCGATGGGAATGTCGTGGCGGCCCGTCGCGGCGATATCCTGCTTTATGTGTCGTATCGGCCTGAAAACGGTGTGAAAGATCAGGTCGCCTTTGCAGGTGGCTATCCGTTTGCCGAAAATTCGACCGTCGAGTTGGACATCGGCGGCACCAAGTTCGAGCTTTACGTAGATGGCGAATATGCGTGGCCCGCGAACGCTGAGGCAGACGCGCAGATCGTCGCCGCGATGAAGCGCGGTTCGACCGCGACCGCGACGGGACGGTCCAGCCGTGGTACGGTGACCAAAGACACGTTCTCTTTGCTCGGCTTTACCGCCTCTGTCGAAGAAGCTGCCAAGCGCTGCGGCGGCTGACCTAGGCCAAGGCCGAGAATTTACCTGCTGACGGGCGGAATTCTTTTGAATTTCGCCCCGAATCCTATATGAGCGCCCATCTAGCTGCATCCGAGGCCGCCATGACCGCAACTGCCCCCATTACCCAAGACGTTCTGACCATTCCGCGCAAAATCCCCGAAGGAGCCAAGAATTTGGCCGGGATGACGCGCGACCAGATGCGCGCCGCCTTGATCGAGGCAGGGACGCCGGAAAAGCAGGCCAAGATGCGCCTGAATCAGGTGTGGCAGTGGGTCTATCATTGGGGTGTCACCGATTTTGACGTGATGACCAACCTGTCCAAGGATTACCGCAAACTCTTGGCCGACCATTTCGTGATCGCGCGGCCCGAGCTGGTCACCAAACTGGTGTCCGAAGACGGCACGCGCAAATATCTGGTGCGCATCGCCGGCGGCCATGAGGTTGAGATTGTCTATATCCCCGAGGAAGGCCGCGGTACGCTCTGCGTGTCGTCGCAGGTTGGCTGTACGCTGACCTGTTCGTTCTGTCATACCGGCACGCAGAAACTGGTTCGCAACCTGACTGCCGCCGAAATTGTGGGTCAGGTCATGCTGGCACGCGACGATCTGGACGAATGGCCCGCGCCCGGCACCGGGACGGGCGACGAAGGTCCGCGCCTGCTCTCGAACATCGTTCTGATGGGCATGGGCGAGCCGCTGTACAATTTCGAAAACGTCCGCGATGCGATGAAGATCTGCATGGATGGCGAAGGCATTGCGCTGGGACGCCGCCGTATTACGCTGTCGACCTCTGGTGTGGTGCCGGAAATCGCCCGCACCGCCGAGGAAATCGGCTGTCTGCTGGCTGTGTCGTTCCACGCCACAACCGATGCTGTGCGCGACGTGCTGGTTCCGGTGAACAAGAAATGGAACATCGAAACCCTGCTGAACGCGCTGCGCGAATACCCCAAGGCGACGAATAGCGAGCGGATCACCTTTGAATATGTGATGCTCGACGGGGTGAACGATACCTTTGACGACGCACATCGTCTGGTGAAATTGCTGGATGGCATTCCGGCCAAGGTGAACCTGATCCCGTTCAACGAATGGCCCGGTGCGCCGTATAAACGGTCGTCGAACAACCGTATTCGCGCCTTTGCGACCATTTTGATGGAGGCCGGGTATGCCAGCCCGATCCGTACCCCGCGCGGCGAGGATATCATGGCCGCCTGTGGTCAGCTGAAATCCGCGACGGAACGGGAACGCAAATCGCGGGCGCAGATCGAATCCGAAGCCGGTCTTTAACCGCCCCTAAACCAGAATCATGAAAGGGTCAGACGTATGAAACGTCTGACCCTTTCCTTTTGGGTGACCGACACCATGGAGGCTGCTTTGCGGCAGGTCTCACTCCGCGATGGAGTCGATGTCCCTACGATACTAGAGGCTGCGCTACGCCGCGAATTGGCGTTGCGCGATGGGGCCCAATCCGCTGCTGCGGTTCGGGCCCGACCGGATCATCAGACCATCAGTGCCCGGGCCTGATCCGCGCTCAGCGCGTCAGGACGGTCACAGGTGGTCGACATATCGACCCAACCACGGGTTTCGCCTGCCTTCAGGATGCTGGTCATCACGTCGGTGACGTGGACAGCCAGATCGATGTTGCAGCGATGCTGGCGGTTTTCGTCGATGGCCGACAGCATGTCCGCCAGACCGGCACAGCGATAGTTCGCGATCGGCTGATTCAGGTGGTTTTCCTGATTGCAAACGCTGAACGGGTGGCCGTCGTGATCCAGCAGAACGCCAGTGCCGTCCGCGCCGGTCAGTGTGACATCCCCGGCAAAGAAGTTCGGGTCCGGCACATAGAGCGAGGCATTTTCGCCGTAGAGGTCCATGTTCGGATGACGGTGCGCCCAGACATCCCACGACACGCCCAGCGTGACAATGGCGCCGTTCACGAACTCCAGCAGGGCGTGGATATTGGTCGGGGTTTCGACCGGGATCACTTCGCCATTGCGCGGGCCGTTGCCGATGGTCCGGGTCGGGAAGGTCGCGGCGCACATGGCCGATACCGATTTCACCGGCCCGATCAACTGAACGAGGTTGGTGATGTAGTAGGGACCCATGTCCAGAACAGGGCCGCCGCCCGGCTGGAAGAAGAAGTCGGGGTTCGGGTGCCAGCCTTCCATGCCGTGACCCATAAAGTGGCAGGTGCCGCCGATGATCTTGCCGGTCTTGCCGCTGTCGATCGCCGCACGGGCTGCCTGATGCGCCCCACCAAGGAACGTATCCGGAGCAGAGCCGACGCGCAGACCCTTGGCCTCTGCCAGATCGCGCAGGGCCTTGCCTTCGTCGAGGGTCAGAACCAGCGGCTTTTCCGAATAGGCGTGCTTGCCAGCTTCGAGGATCTGCTTAGTGACCGCATAGTGAACGCCGGGAATGGTCAGGTTCACGATGACGTCGATGTCCTTGGCCTTGAGGATGTCCTCGACCGTTTCGACCCGCACGTTAAAGGCCGCGCCCTGAGCCTGTGCCACGGCGGGGTTGATGTCCGCGACGGCCCGAACCTCGAGCGCCTTAAACAGCGGCGCGTATTTGAGGTAGGTGGTCGAAATGTTGCCGCATCCGATGATGCCAACACCTAGTTTGCTCATGGTTTTTGATCCTTAAAAGGCTTTGACAGAGGCCAGTGACCGGCTTGCAAACCGCTGGTGGTCGCTGGGTTTATCGTGTTCGACGACATAGCGGTCGACGCCGGCCGCGTCCAAGGCCGCCTTGATCGGGGCCCAGTCAACGATGCCGTGGCCTACATCGGCCCAGCCGTCTTCGTCAGCGTTTTCGCCATCGGGGGCGATATCCTTGACGTGGACGGCCACCAAACGGTCAGCGTATTTGGCGATCCACTGGGCCGGTTCGTGCCCGGCGATCTTGGTCCAGCCAAGGTCGAGTTCCAGACCCACCAGCGGCGAGGCTTCGAGAATCAGATCCAGCGGCAGTTTTCCATCGGACAGCACGTCGAATTCGAATTCGTGGTTGTGCCAGCCGAATTTCAGCCCCGCCGCGACCAGCGGTTCGGCCGCCTTGGCCAGACGGGCGCCAAAGGCCGCCCAGCCAGCGCTATCCACGGGGCGCTGATCCGGCATGATGTAGGGAACGATCACCGCCTTGATGCCCAATTCGCGGCAGATTTCCAGCGTGCGTTCGGTGTTTTCAGCCAGATCGACGCTGAAATGGCCGGTCGGCATGGTCAGGTTGTATTTCGCCAGCATCGCCTTGGTGGCGGGCAGGTCGTCGTAGAGCGGGCCATAGCCTTCGACGGCGTCAAAGCCGACCTGCGACAGCATCGCCAGCGACTCTTCGATACCATAGTTGCGCGAACAGTAGAGTTGATAGGAAATGCCGGGCATTTCTGGTCCTTTCATTGATCAGGCCACGGTGGCCGAATAGAGATCCCGGACGACGAACTTTGGCGTGGCCGCAGGGTCATCAGGGGTAAAGGTGAGGGTGGCCGGATGATCCGGGAACACCATAAACGCATTGTTCGAGAAACGGCCGGGAACGTCCGCCTCGACCGTGGCAAACAGCGACAGCCGCGCCGCGGTCAGTGTCAGGGTCTGGCCGTCAACCGTTAGCTTTAGGTCGCTGTCTGGCAGGTCGTAGGTCTTATAGGCGCGCGGGGCAAAGTGATCGCCGCCGCTGTGTCCCGCGCCGGACCATGTGAACACGATCAGCTCGTCCTCGCCCACTGCAGCCTGCGCAATGTCCATCGCGTTGATGGCGGTGGCGTTCACACTGACCGTCGCGGAGGCCAGATCGCGGATAGCGCCAGACATCGACACGGCCTTGGCCTGAATTGTCAGGTCGACCGGGGTGTTTGTGTCGTTGACGGCCTTTAGCACATAACCGCCCGCATTCGGGATGCAGACCACGCTGACAGGGGCATAGAACCGCTGGGCCATGTGGTGCAGCAGTTTCCAGTTGCCGCCATAGTCCAGCGAAGACCATGAACAGACCGGCCACGTATCGTTCAACTGCCAGTACAGCGTGCCCATGCAGTGCGGTTTCAGTCCGCGCCAATGGGTGACCGCCGTCTTGATCGCCAGCCCCTGCTGGACCTGACTGAGCCAGACAAAGTCTTCGAATTTTTCAGGCCAGCGGAAATAGCGGAACATGGTTCCGGCGATCCGTTCGTTGCCGCCGTCGTTTTTCTGGTGCGCCTCGAAGATCGGCGAGGCGATGTTCCAATCCTTGGGGTCGGCAAAGGTGCGGATGGCCGAGAGCGACGGATAGCTCTGGAACCCGAATTCCGAACAGAACCGCGGCGATACCGTCCGGTAATAGTCAAAGTCCTTGCTTTCGTGCCAGACGGACCAGAAATGCATGTCGCCAGAGGTATCGGAATGCCAGCTATCGCCGAAATCCATCGGACCCGGACAGGGCGAAGACGGCCACCAAACCGCGTCCGGAATGGTATCCAGCAGCGTATCCTCGATCGTCCGGTTCAGTCGGTCGTAGTTCACCAGATACCGGTCCCGATTTTCGCGGCTCTCCGGGAACCAGTTCAGCGCGCCGACCAGTTCGTTATCGCCGCACCAGAGCGCGATGCAGGCATGGTGGTGCAGCCGCATGGCGTTTTCGGCGACCTCGGCCCTGACCTCGGACAGATAGGCGCGGTCCGAGGGGTAGAGGTTACAGGAGAACATGAAATCCTGCCAGATCATCAGGCCCAGTTCGTCACATAGATCGTAGAACCAGTCGGCCTCATACCGGCCACCACCCCAGATGCGCAGCATGTTCATATGAACATCGACCGCGGATTGCAGCAGACCGCGGGTCGCCTCGGGCGTGATACGCCCCGACAGGGCGTCCGCCGGAATCCAGTTTGCGCCCTTGGCAAAAATATCTGTGCCGTTCACGCGAAAGGTAAAGCGGCTGCCGGTGGCGTCGCTGTCAGTGATCAACGTGATGTCACGCAGGCCAATCCGGCGCTGGGCGGTGGTGCCCGCGACGGTCACAGTCAGGTCATGAAGGGTCTGCGGGCCTGCCCCGTTCGGCCACCAGAGGTCCGGGTTTTTGATGATCAGCGACAGTTTTGCTGTCCCGTCGCTCACGCGACCCTCTGCTGTCACACCGCAGAGCGCGGCAGAAACGTTTTCGCCGTCGGCAAAACTGGTTTTGATCGTCAGATCGACCTCTACCTGACCATCGGAATGGATCTGGCTGACCCGAATGCTGTCCACGCGCGCGGTGTTCGCAGCCTCTAGCCGCATGTCGCCAACCACACCAAAGGGCGCGAGCGCGATGTTCCAGTCCCAGCCATAGTCGCAGGCGACCTTGCGCAGCATATTGCCGTTCGGGATCGGGCACATCGACTTCATGTTGGGGTTGTCGTGCATCGAGGGCACATAGAACGGCTGCTTTGCCTGTTCGGCAGCCGCAGCGGCAATCGAGTTGTGGAAGGTGATCGACACCTCGTTGTCGCCGACGCGGGCAACATTCGACAGCGCGATCCGGAAACTGCGGAACGCGTTGCGAGAGGTCAGAACCTCGACCCCGTTCCAGCGAACCGAGCAAATCGTATCCAGACCCGACAGGATCAGGTCAACGTTGCTATCGGTCAAGGTCACAGTGCGGGTTGCGGTCCAGTCGCGGTCTGCGATCCAACGCAGACCGTCTTCATTCTTGCCCCAGTAGGGGTCCGGGATCAGCCCTGCCGCGTGGAGGGCGGTAATCCCGTCTCCGGGCAGGGTGATCGGGCAACGAAAGTCGCCTGTCTGGTCCACGAGGGACCAGACGCCGGACAATTGGATCATAGCCGCTCCTCGGTCTTGGCATCAAAGAGCGAGGCGCGCGACGGCTGCAGGCCGATTTCCAGCTTGTCGCCAATCGCCACACGGGCCTGTCCGTCCATCCGGATACGGAAGGTTTGCCCTGCCAGATCCGCATAGACCAGCGTGTCAGAGCCCATCGGTTCCACCAGTTCCACAGTGACAGTGGTCCGCACCGGTGCCGTTTCAGCCAAGGGACCGGTCAGCACGTGTTCGGGGCGAATGCCCAGCGTCACAGCGGCCGATGCTTTGGCGTCGCCCTTGAACGCATAGCCGTCCATCGGGATCACGATCTGGTTTTGCACAAACGCCCCGTTCCGCAGGTCACCGTCGAGGAAGTTCATCGACGGGCTGCCGATAAATCCAGCGACGTATTTGTTCGCGGGGCGGTTATAGATTTCATCGGGGCTGGACAGCTGCATGATGACGCCGCCCTTCATGATGGCGATCCGGTCGGCCAGCGTCATCGCCTCGATCTGGTCGTGGGTCACGTAGATCATGGTGTTTTTCAGCTGGTTGTGCAGACGCTTGAGCTCGACCCGCAGGTCGGCGCGCAATTTGGCATCGAGGTTGGACAGCGGTTCGTCGAACAGGAACACATCCACGTCGCGCACCAGCGCCCGTCCGATGGCCACGCGCTGACGCTGACCACCGGACAGAGCTGCCGGTTTGCGATCTAGCAAGGGCTGGATCTGGAGGATTTCTGCGGCACGTGCGACGCGCTTTTCGATCTCGGCCTTGGGAACCTTGGCGTTTTTCAGGCCAAAGGACAGGTTCCCGCGCACCGTCATCTGCGGATAGAGCGCGTAGGACTGGAACACCATCCCGATGCCACGTTCGCTGGGCTCGGCCCAGGTCACGTTATTGTCCTTGATGAAAATCTGGCCGTCAGTCGGTTCCAAGAGGCCAGCAATGCAGTTGAGAAGGGTCGACTTCCCGCAGCCCGACGATCCCAGAAGAACGAGGAACTCGCCTTCGTTGATATCGAGGTTCAGGCCGCGCAGCACCTTGACGGCGCCGAATTCGAGGTCGAGGTCCTTGATCTGGACAGAATAGGTCATGGGTCGTCAGCCTTTCACGGCACCCGCAGCAATGCCGCGGACAAAGAGTTTTCCAGAAGCGAAATAGATGATCAGGGGAACAAGGCCGGTCAGCATCGTTGCCGCCATGTTGACGTTGTATTCTTTGACGCCCTGAACAGAGTTCACGATGTTATTGAGCTGCACCGTCATCGGGTAGAGATCGGGCTTGGTAAACACGACCCCGAACAGGAAGTCGTTCCAGATGCCCGTCACCTGCAGAATGACCGCGACCACAAAGATCGGCAGGGACATCGGCAGCATGATCCGGAAATAGATCCCCCAGAACCCCGCGCCATCGACACGCGCGGCCTTGAACAGTTCTTCGGGCACCGAAGAAAAATAGTTGCGGAACAGCAGCGTCAGGATCGGCATACCAAACACAGAGTGCACCAGAACCAGACCCCAGAGCGTCCCGTAGATGCCCATTTCCCGCAGCAGGATAACGATGGGGTAGAGCATGATCTGGTAGGGAATGAACGAACCAAAGATCAGGATGGTAAAGAAGACCTCGGAGCCTTTGAACTTCCAGTTGATCAGCGCGTAGCCGTTCACCGATGCGATTGCGATCGACAGAATGACCGAGGGGATCAGGATCTGGATCGAGTTCCAGAACCCGCGGCTTAGGCCGTCGCAGTTCAGACCGGTACAGGCCGAGGACCATGCCTTGACCCAGGGTTCAAACGTGATTTCCACCGGCGGGGCAAAGATATTGCCCATGCGGATTTCCGGCATCCCCTTGAGCGAGGTCATGACCATCACCCAGAGCGGCAGGATGTAATAGAGGCTTACGAGGGCAAGAATGCCGTAGAGGATAATATTCCGGCGGGACAGTGCCTTGCGGGGTTTGGGACCGCGCGGGCCGGACAGGTTTGCGGTTGCGTCAGCCACGTTTCTTGCCTCCGAATTCGAGATAGGCCCAAGGGATCAACACGATCAGCACCGACAGCAGCATCATTGTCGACGCCGCCAGACCCTGACCTAGGTTCTGCGCCTGGAACATGTAGTCGTAGACATACATCGCGGGAACCTGGCTCGAGTTGCCGGGTCCGCCAGACGTCATTGCAACGACCAGATCGTAGAGCTTGATGATGCCGGCGGCGACGATCACCAGCGTGGTGATGAACACAGGCCGCATCATCGGGATGACGACAAAGAGGTAGGTTTTCCATTTGGAAATGCCGTCCACACGAGAGGCCTTCCAGATGTCTTCGTCGATGCCGCGCAGGCCAGCCAACATGATACACATCACAAAGCCGGTGCCCTGCCACAGTCCGGCCATCAACAGGCCGACCAGCACGAGTTCGGGGGTATACAGCGGATCAAAGGTAAAGCTCGTCCAGCCCATACCGCGAACCACTGCCTGAATGCCCAATTCCGGGTTCAGCAGCCACTGCCACACGAGGCCCGTCACGATAAAGGACAGGGCAAACGGGTAGAGCAAAATGGTTCGGAACGTATCTTCGAACCTGATTTTCTGGTCCAGCAGAACCGCGAGCAGGAAGCCGACGGCGATCGTAAAGACCAGCGCAAAAATCCCGTACCACATCAGGTTTTCGATCGAGACCATCCAGCGGCTGTTACTCCACAGACGGTCGAATTGGTCAAAGCCGACAAACTTGAGTTTCGGCAGTAGCTTTGATCCGGTGAAGGCATAGACAACGGACCAGATCGTGCCACCTACAAACACCACGAGCGTGGTGATGATCATCGGAATGGCTGCAATCTTAGCGTTGACATTGCGCAGCATGCGCTTGCGCATCGGTTTGGATGACATCCCCAAGTCCCCTGGTCGTCTTATCGCTAGGACAAAAAGGGCCGCCCACTCGCGTCGGGCGGCCCTCCACAAGAAAGGCCTAAACCTTAGTTGTTGCTCAGGATATCAACCCAGCGCTCGTGAGCCACAGCGGGGTCCATGTCGCTCATCCAGAATTCGACCATCAGGTCTTCTACTTGCTTCTGGGTGTCCGGGGTCCACAGCATGTCGCCCGAGGGCATCACGTTGCCAGAGGCCAGCAGTTCCAGACCTTTTTTCATACAGTCGTTAGCTGCCGACAGGTCGACGTCGCCACGGATCGGCAGCGAGCCTTTTTTCAGGTTGAAGGCAACCTGGGCTTCCGGCGAAACGATCATCGCGGCCAGACGCTTCTGTGCTTCTTCCTTTTCTGCATCTTCCAGCTTCGGGAAGTAGAAGGCGTCACCACCGGTCGACAGGTAGGCGTTCAGGCCCAGACCCGGCAGACAGGTGTAATCGGTGCCAGCAACTTCGCCTGCAACAGCGAATTCACCCTGCGCCCAGTCACCCATGATCTGGCCAGCAGCCTGATCGGTGATCACGAGGTTGGTGGCCTGGTTCCAGTCCTGGACGTTCGAACCGACAGCCAGACCGCGTGCGTCAGCAGCAGCCTGGAACACGGCGGCATAGGCATCGCCAGCGGCGACTTCCATGTTCTTGTCCATGTTCACGGCTTTCCAGTTGTCGAGACCGGCAACGGCGACCTGCATCGCGCCGAACGCGAGGTTCGACTGCCACGGCTGGTTGCCCAGAGCCAGCGGCACTTTGCCAGCGGCGCGGACGGCTTCGGCAGAGGCCACGAATTCGTTCCAGTTGGTCGGAACCGGCAGGCCCAGATCTTCATAGACCTTGTTCGACAGCCACAGCCATTCCGGCGAGTGGATGTTCACCGGGGCACAGTAGATGCGACCGTCGATGGTGCAGGCATCCAGAAGGGTGCTCGGGAAAATCTTGTTTTTCCAGTCGTTGGCTTCGGCAACGTCGGTCAGGTCCAGCATCAGGCCGGCTTCGACCAGTTCCAGAGCCTGCTGGCCGTGGTTGAACTGGGTTGCGCCCATCGGGTCGCCGCCGGTGATGCGGCTGATCATGATCGGACGAGCGGTGCCGCCCGAACCGGCGATCGCGCCGTCAACCCAATGATCGCCCGAGGCGTCAAACAGCTTGGCCAGTTCGGCCACAGCAGCAGCTTCGCCGCCCGAAGTCCACCAGTGGGTGACTTCCAGATCCGTCGCGAAGGCGCCGGTTGCGCTAACAATTGCGGATGCGGCCAGTAGTTTCGTTGTCAGTTTCACGATTCGCTCCTCCCTGAGTTCTAAATCGTTGTAGAAAGTCCTATAACGATTTAGATTTGCATGACAAGAAATTTTCGAACCTTGTGTTTGCTGCATTCGCAATAAAGTGTCGCCGCAATGCAGAAAATTCCGGGTGCTCTTGGTGATTTTGGGGCTGGACCAAGTCGAAGGAAATGCTCACGTCGTGGGGCGGACAAAGTAAGGGGGGCTGCCATGGTAGCCAATGAAATCAAGGGGCCGATCGAGCTTGAGCCGGGTGAAAAACCGACCCTGAAAACCATTTCGCGGATCAGCGGATTGGCGGTTCCGACCGTTTCGCGGGCGCTAAATGATGCCCCTGATATCGGGGCTGAAACCAAGCGTTTGATCCAGCGAATCGCCTCTGAAATAGGCTATGTTCCGAATCGCGCCGGGGTCCGTTTGCGCACGGGCAAGACGAATGTCATCAGTCTGATTCTCTCTCCGGAGTCGGATATGATGAACCATACCGCGCAGTTGATCACCTCGGTTGCGCGGACATTGCGGAACACGCCCTACCATCTGATCATCACGCATTTTTTTCCGGACGAAGATAAAATGCGGCCCGTTCGCTATATCGTCGAAACCCGGTCGGCGGATGCGATCATCCTGAACCAGACAGAACCGCAAGACGCGCGCATCGCCTATCTGATGGAACACAAATTCCCCTTTGTCGCGCATGGCCGCTCGGATTGGGCAGATCAGCACCCCTATTTCGATTACGACAACGTCGAATTCGGGCGTATCGCGGTCGAACAATTGGTGGCCAAGGGGCGTCGCCATATCGTGGTCATCGCACCGCCGCGTGCACAGTTCTATTCCGCTGAAATGATCCGTGGCAGCGTCGAGGCCGCCGCCCAGTTGGGGGTGTATCTGCGCCCTCTGGTGCGGGTGACGTCCGATTCTGGCGGCGAGATGATCCGCAGCCAGATGGCCAAGGTTCTGGCCGAAGAACCGCAGATCGACGGCATTATCTGCGGGTCGCATGTCGCTGCAATGGGCTCGGTCGCCGCTGCCGAAAATGCCGGACGTGTTCTGGGGCAAGATATTGATATTTTTGGCAAAGAGGCGGTGCCTTTCCTGAAACTCTTCCGGAAAGAGTTGATGGTTTTGCCAGAAAATGTGGACCGTGCCGGAGCCTTTCTGGCGCAGGCCGCAATGCAGGCGATCAACGAACCGGACCTTCCGCCGATGCAGGGGCTAGAAGTGCCGAGCGCGGATGACATGACAAAATAACATTCGAACAGAGGATAGAATGACGACACGGATCAAGGGGCCGGGAATTTTCTTGGCGCAGTTCGCAGGCGCAGACGCGCCGTTCAATACACTCGAAGGTATCACCCGCTGGGCCGCGGGTCTGGGGTACAAGGGCGTGCAAATCCCGACCTTTGTGCCCCACTTGTTCGATTTGGACAAAGCCTATGACAGCGACACCTATTGCGACGAAGTCAAAGGGATCTGCGCCGATGCCGGGGTAGAGATCACCGAACTCTCGACCCACTTGCAGGGTCAATTGGTGGCGGTGAACCCGATTTATAATGAGGCCTTTGACGCCTTTGCGCCCAAACATCTGCACGGCAACGCAAAGGGCCGTCAGGAATGGGCCGTCGATCAGGTGAAAAAGGCCGCCGTTGTGTCACGCAAACTGGGGCTGAAAACCTCGGTCGGATTTACCGGCAGCCTCGCGTTTCCCTATCTTTATCCGTGGCCGCAGCGCCCCGCTGGCCTGATCGAAGAGGCCTTTGCCGAACTCGGACGCCGTTGGATGCCGATTTTGGACGTTTACCGTGATAACGGCGTGTCGCTGGGCTATGAAATCCACCCCGGCGAAGACGTGTTTGACGGCGCAACGTGGGAAATGTTCCTCGATGCCTGTAAGGAACACCCGGCTGCGATGATCAATTACGATCCCTCGCACTTTGTCCTGCAACAGTTGGACTATCTGGCCTTCATCGACCTGTATCACGACCGCATCAACGCCTTCCACGTCAAGGACGCCGAGTTTAACCCGACCGGGCGGCAGGGTGTCTATTCCGGCTATCAGGGCTGGACGGATCGCGCGGGCCGGTTCCGGTCGCTGGGCGATGGTCAGGTTGATTTCGCTGGCATCTTTAGCAAATTGACTCAATACGGCTATGATAGCTGGGCCGTGCTCGAGTGGGAATGCTGCATCAAATCTCCGCAGCAAGGGGCTGCCGAGGGCGCTCCGTTCATCGAGAGCCACCTGATCGAAGTGACCGAGAAGGCCTTTGACGATTTTGCCGGGGCCGAGCGGGACGAGGCGCAAATCAAACGGATGTTGGGACTATGACAAAGCTGAAACTAGGTATGGTTGGCGGTGGTCAGGGCGCATTTATCGGTGGCGTCCACCGTATTGCGGCCCGTATTGATGACCGCTTTGATCTGGTCGCCGGGGCACTGTCGTCGAACCCTGAACGCGCCGCTGCCAGTGCGGCGGAACTGGGCATTGCGCGCAGCTACTCTAGCTACGAAGAGATGGCGAGTGCCGAAGCCGCAATGGACGATGGCATTGACGCCGTTGCAATCGTGACGCCGAACCACATGCACGCGGGACCGGCGATTGCATTCCTGAACGCCGGGATTAACGTGATCTGTGATAAACCGCTGGCGGCGACGGCAGATCAGGCACAGGCCATTGCGGATGCCGCGGCCAAGTCCAAGGCGCGGTTCATCCTGACCCACAACTACACCGGCTATCCGCTGATCCGGCAGGCGCGGGCGATGATCGCGCGCGGCGATCTGGGCAAAATCCGGGTCATTCAGGCGGAATATGCGCAGGACTGGCTGACCGAAGCCGCCGATCCCGCCAATAAACAGGCCGAATGGCGCACCGATCCGGCCAAGGCTGGTGGCGGCGCGATCGGGGACATTGGCACCCACGCCTTTAACCTGCTGTCTTTCGTGTCCGGGCTCAAGACCGAGGCGCTTCTGGCCGAACTGCACAGCATGGTTGACGGGCGCGCGGTCGATGACAACGCCCATATCCTGCTGAAAATGCAGGGCGGTGCGCGGGGTATGCTCTGGGCGTCACAGGTGGCAGTCGGCAAGGAAAACGGGCTGTCGCTGCGGATCTATGGCGACAAAGGCAGCATCGAATGGGGGCAAGAGAACCCCAACGTCATGCAGTTTGCCCGCTTTGGCGAACCCAAGCAGATCATCACCCGTGGCGGTGCCGGTCTGGGCGGTGCGGCGGGCCAATGGACCCGCATTCCGCCGGGCCATCCCGAAGGCTATCTCGAAGCCTTTGCGACCATTTACGCCGATGCGGCCGACGTGATCCAGGGCAAGGCTGACGGTTCTCTCTTGCCGACGCTCAGCGACGGTCTGGACGGGATGTGGTTCATCCGCGCCTGCCAGCAGAGTCAGGCAGGCGGCAACGTCTGGATCGCCAAGTAATCGCTAAATGCGGTCGAGGATGTCCTTCACGATGTCCTCGACCGTGCCATTGATCGGAACGCAGATTGCGCCCTCTTCGCTCGTCGGCTCTTCGAGGGTCGCAAATTGGCTGTCCAGCAGGCTGACCGGCATATAGTGGCCCTGTCGTTTGGACATACGATCCGCAATCAGATCCCGGTTCGCAACCGGGTAGATCAACCGCAAGTCCGGGTGCGTCGCCCGCAGTTTATCCCGATAGATACGGCGTAGCGCCGAACAGGCCAGAATGACCGGGTGTTTGGTCCGTTCGGTCGCGACCGTTTCTGCACAGGTCGTCAGCCACGGCCAGCGCATTTCGTCGGTCAATGGATGCCCCGCGCGCATATGGGCCACGTTTTCCGCAGAGTGCAGATCATCCGCGTCAATGAAAAGGGCATCCAGCCGCGCAGCCATCGTTTGGCCGATGCTGGTCTTGCCCGACCCGGAAACACCCATCACCAGATAGAACGGATAGGTCATTTAGCGGCCCGGAATTGTGGCGCGACGTTCGCCAACGTGGGACCAGGCGTCGATTTCCGCGATGGCCTCTTCGGCGGTTTCAACCATACGAAACAGTTTGAGGTCTTCGTCGGAAATCGTGCCAGCCTCGGCCAGAGCCTGCCAGTTGATGATATTGGTCCAAAAATCGCGCCCGAATAGCAGCACCGGAATTTGCGACATCCGCCCGGTCTGGATCAGCGTCAGGGTTTCAAACATCTCGTCCAAGGTGCCAAACCCGCCCGGAAACACGCAGAGCGCCTGCGCCCGCATCAGGAAATGCATCTTGCGGATCGCAAAGTAATGGAAGTTGAAGCAGAGCTCAGGCGTAACATAGGCATTCGGGGCCTGTTCGTGCGGCAAAACGATATTGAGCCCGACAGATCGCCCGCCCGCCTCGGCTGCACCGCGGTTGCCTGCCTCCATCACACCGGGACCGCCGCCAGTGACAATTACGCCGTCACGCCCGCCAGCGGCCATTGACCGTTCTGTCATCAGCCGCGCAAAGGTCTGTGCCTCGGTGTAGAACCGCGACAGGTCGGCGAGTGCAGGGGTGCGGGCCGTCGCCTTATTCTCGGGGGCGGGAATCCGGGCTCCGCCGAACATCACGATGGTCGAATCGACGCCTGCCGCATCCATCATCACCTCGGGCTTGAGCAATTCGAGCTGGAGCCGAACCGGGCGCAGATCCTCTCGGCAGAGAAAATCCTCGTCGGTAAAGGCCAGCTTGTAGGTGCCGGACCGCGTTTGTGGGGTGTCGGGGATATGGCGCGCGGCGCGCCTGTCTTCGCCGCTATGTCGCAGCGGATGGCTGCGGTGGTCGTCGTGCATCATGCAATCCTTTTTGTATATCCTAATCAGGCCTCTCGTGCGCTGTCAAAACGACAACACCGGTGACCGGTCGGCAAGTATCGTAGCGTCACATATCAAAGTGTCCGGTTTTGATCGATTTTCGGCCACATTTGCCGTATAGTCGTGCAGTCAATGAATTTCGTCCTGAAGGACATGTTACCGTGTACAAAAAGATCTCCTCCGTCCTCTCCAGATTAATTGCCGCCGCTGCCTGCGTTGTTGCGTTGTCGGCCGCGCCTGCCATGGCTGTGCCGGTCAAGACCCAGCCTGAGGTGACTCAGTCCAACTGGCTTGAATTGCTGGACCTTTTTGGTGGCTATGTCGGTCTGACCGGTTACACCGGCTTTACGTCTGATCCCGTTGCCTCGCTCTATCTGAAGATGGGGTCGCAGGGCAGATCTAAGGGTAACAACGGCGCGTGGCGGGATATCGACGAGGCGACCTATGCCAATAGCGGCGGATTGCAGCGTGTCTGGAGCCTTGATTCGCTGACGTTTGACAGCACGTCGCTCTGGGCGGTGCATCTGACCTATGCGGGTGAGAATTTCCTGATATCCAACGCCATCGGTTCGTCGCGGACGCAGCTGTTGAACAAACTCGGCTTGGTCGAGGCTGATCTGAGTTCCTCCGAGAAGGTTGCAACCAACTTTGGCGAATTTTCGTTCATGGCAACCGGAATGAGCCTGACGAGCGACATCGGTTCGGGCTCTGATACCTCGGTGCTGTTGCCGTCTGTCCCGACACCGGCCACTCTGCCACTGCTGCTCGGGGCGATGGGGCTGGGTGCGGTTATGCTTCGTCGCAAGAAGGCCAAGGTGTGACGCGCATTTGTTGCTCTTTCGGGGTGAAACGGTCTATAGCCGCTGGCAGAAACTGACCAGACCCCGAGAGGCCAAATGTCCAACGCCCAGCTAGAAGCCGCAATCGAAGCCGCGTGGGAAGCCCGCGACACGATTACTCCTGCCACCACCGGCGAAACCCGCGACGCCATCGAAGAGACGCTGAACGCTCTGGACAGTGGTGCACTGCGCGTCGCTGAAAAGCAGGCAGACGGCAATTGGCATGTGAACCAATGGGCAAAGAAAGCCGTTCTGCTGGGCTTCCGCATCAAGGATATGGAACTGCACGCCGGCGGCCCGCAGGGTCACAGCTGGTGGGACAAGGTTGACAGCAAGTTCAAGGGCTGGGGCGAGGCAGAGTATCGCGCCGCCGGTTTCCGCGCTGTACCGAACGCTGTTGTCCGTAAATCGGCCTACATCGCCAAGGGCGTGGTCCTCATGCCGTCCTTTGTGAACCTTGGCGCCCATGTGGGCGAAGGCACTATGGTCGACACCTGGGCGACGGTCGGGTCTTGCGCCCAGATCGGCAAGCACGTCCACCTCTCTGGCGGCGTCGGCATCGGCGGCGTTCTGGAGCCGATGCAGGCCGGTCCGACCATCATCGAGGACAACTGCTTTATCGGTGCCCGTTCCGAAGTCGTCGAAGGCTGCATCATCCGCGAAGGATCGGTGCTGGGCATGGGTGTCTACATCGGCCAATCGACCAAGATCGTCGACCGCGAAACCGGCGAAGTCATGTACGGTGAAGTGCCGCCGTATTCGGTCGTCGTGTCCGGTTCGATGCCGTCCAAGAACGGGATCAATCTGTACTGCGCGGTCATCGTCAAGCGCGTGGATGAAAAGACCCGGTCCAAGACTGGCATCAACGAGTTGCTGCGGGACTGATCCGCGCAAAGAAAAACCCCGCAGGCACGCCTGCGGGGTAAAAGTCGGAGCGCCAGCCAGGACGGATGACCGACCGGCGCCCTAGAAAGACTGAAGCGACATCGCCAAAATCCGCCGGGTGCGTGGCGTATTTGGGTGGGGGCGATGCCTCGACACACCCGTTTTAGGTGGAATACCACTTGGTGCGCCACTAGCCGGATGGGTAAAAACCTGCGGTCAAACGTATAGGTTGTGACGATGGTGCGGCGCGCGGCGATAAATAAATTTTCTATTGGATTCAATAATCCACTCCAAGACGGTCCAGAGGGTGACATGACAACGGCACGCGGCAAACAGCAGGTTTATACACTTTTGGTCGAAGTCGGCCGGAAAAAGGATGATGGTCTGCCCGAGGGCAGCACCGGCGCGGCCCTGATGTGCTATGCCAGCGGTGTGGACGAGGCAGAGGCCGTCCGCGAAACCGTCGCCATCCTGAAACAGGCTGATCTGAATCCGCTGGATGTAACCGGCTATGGCACGCTGGAAGAGCGTCTGGAAGACGGGCACGACATCGACGAGGAAGAACAGGCCCTGATGCAGCGCGCGCTCGAAGAAAACAGCGTCATCGTTGCCCAGATGACGCCGTTTTTTGGTGACATGGACAGCAAGGGCAACGCCTGATTACAGGTTGCCCGCTAGAACTCTGGCCTCGTGCCGACGCAGGGACATGCGCGCGGCAGGGCCATAGTCCGACATATCCGGCCCGAGTTCGGGAAACAGCGACAGCAATTCGGCGGCGACCTCGGGGTCGAAACTGGCGGCGGTTTCCGGCCCGGGCTGAAAGCTCTCGGTCGTCAGACCATTGGCATAGATAATCTGATGCCGATCGAACAGTAGATGGACATAGGTGACCATGCCGCCCGGCATTTCGCGGATCGTCTGGCCGTTCACCAGATGTTTGGCCTTGGCCAAGACCTCGGTTTCGCCGAACAACATGGTGGCCGCTGCGCCCTTGATCATGATGCGATGCTGGGGTGACAGCCAGAGATCCTTGGTCACGCCAAGGGTGCCCTGCGCTATACGGATCGGCGCCATCGAACCGATAGCCGGAACCGTGCGCTGACCAATCCAGCGGATCGGCTGGGGACCATTGTCCTGTGTAAACACCAGATCGCCGACGTGCAGATCCTCGACCCGCTTGGGTCCGGCGGGTGTCAGGATGTCGGTGCCTGCCACGAAACAGGGCACTGTTTCTACCGTCACAATGCCGGTGGCGGTCTGCAGAACGGTGCTGCCGTTCATGGCCGCGATATCATAGGTGAAATTCACCGTATCATGGTCGGCATCGGTGGTGATGGTCACGGTGCCATTGGCGTTTAGCGTCAACACCTGGCCGGTTGCCAGAGTGACCGTCGATCCGGCGGTGACGGCAATACCGTTGATATGGGTGATGGACAGCGTACCCGTGGTGCTGTTGATGTCATTGCCCAGCAGATCGACGGTCTGGGTCGTGCCTTCTTGCATCGACACGAGGTCATCATTGGCAATCAGGCTGGTCTGCGCTGAATCCGCAGCAATCAGCAGGTTGGAATCGTATTTGTAGTCGGCAACATCGGCGATGCCGATCCGGATGGTGTTGTTCTGCCCGGCCAAAACCGGAATGTTCAGTGTCAGCTTGACAGTGAAACCGTCCATCTCGGTGTTGTAGTCATCGTTGACGTTGGACACGAACAGGTTGCTGTTCTGGCTCTGGTTCAGGTTCCCGACGCCCGCCTGACCATTGCCAACCGTCAGGGGAACCAGCGACCCGTTGACCCAAATTCCGACGACGTCGTTAAAGATAGACCCCGAATATTCCGGATATTCCTCTGACGCGAAAACAAAGGACATGGTCAACAGATTGCCGGTCGGGACAAACGTCACATCCAGCCATGACGCATCATATGTGTCCGTACCGGCCAGTGCGTCGAATGCGGCATTGTTGTCGATACCGTTTGTGTTGGTTGTGGTATCGGGGTCGCGGTTAGGGTCGCCGTTGCTGTTGGTAAAATCGCGTGCCCGCCCGGTCGATAGAATGACGCCGCTGTCTGAGGGAACGACACCGGGTGCCAATTGACCATTCGAATAGATCGCTGACGATTGATTGTCGCCAGTATAGCTCGCCGATACGACCGTCACACCATTGCCAAATATGGTCTGGGCCATATTCAACGCCGAGGCGTTCGTCTGATAGGTCAGTTCCGATCCAGTCGCCATGTACCTTGCCTCAGCTCACGCCAAGGTCAGTGCCCCGAGAATTGGACACATAACCAATATCTTAATGCCAATATGTCTGGCCCGGCCCCCATCGGGCCTCGGCCTTGATACGTCTATTGGAGGATATTGTATCCGAAAGGATGGTTTCTGTACAAAACTTTCTAGTAACAGCCCCGGCGCGACGTTGCGGAATTGTCGCGCTGGGGCGTTTTGTGAATGGTCCTGCGACCCGCTCAGGATTGGACGGTGTCGCGCAGGGCTGTGAGCAGAACAACCGCGCTCGCCGCGCCTGGGTCGACATGACCCAGCGACCGCGCGCCCAGCTTGGCCGAACGGCCGCGCCTGCTCTCGATCGTGGCGGTGTAGTCGCGGCCGCTGATGCCGCCCTGGCAGGCCGCAGCCAGACAGTCGGACACAGAGCCGCCCGAATGCAGGGCTTCGCGGGCCTTGGCCACGGCAGGCACCCACGCGTCGATCATGGTCTTGTCGCCAACCTGTGCACCACCGCGGGCCTGAATGCCGGCGCAGAGCCCCTCGATCCACGCGACCATCCCATCGGCATTCAGATTGAGCCGGTCTGCAACAGCTTCGCCCGCCTTGCGAAAGGCCGAGGCATAGAGCGGACCGGACGATGCCCCCACCGCGTCCAGAAACGCTTTGCCCATCGCGTCGGACAGTTCCGAAATTGTGCCGTCTTGTTCGGTGGACAGGATTTTTCGCACTGCGGTCCAGCCGATATCCATTGTGACGCCATGGTCGCCATCGCCAATCACGCCGTCCAGTTCCGACAGCCAGTCGCGGTTTGCGTGAATTGCGTCCGCCGCCGCCAGCATCATGGCGCGGAACACATCGGGGGTCACCGTGCCGTCGGTTTTCAGCGCGGCACGGTTGACGGCTGTCCCGGCGGCTGCGGCGCTGTGGTCACGCCTGGTCAGGGTGCCCTTTGGCTCTAACGCTCCGGCAACTGTCAGGGCCGGTGTCCGGCACGGCGTGTCCAGCAGCAGTTGCAGGTCCTCGTCCAGTTTCAGCAAGGTGATCGAGGCGCCCGCCATTTCCAGCGAGGTGCAATATTCCCCGACCCATGACCGATGGATCGCCACGCCGCGCTCGCCCAGAATCTGCGCGACACGGCGGTGCAGGATATAGAGCTCGAGCGGCCCGGTTGCCCCCAGCCCGTTGACCAGCACAGCAACCCGATCCCCCGCGCCCAGCGGCATATCGGCCAGCATCGCGGCCATCAGTTCGTCCGTGACCTCGTCGGCGGTGGCCAGTTTGCCGCGCCGCATCCCCGGTTCGCCATGAACGCCCATGCCGATTTCCATTTCGTCATGGCCAATCTCAAAGTTCAGTTTGCCCGTCTGCGGCATCGAACAGGCCGACAACGCCACACCCATCGACCGGCAATTGTCATTGGCGTGACGGGCGGCGGCGACGCAACCGGTGAGGTCGCGGCCATGTTCGGCAGCGGCGCCAGCAATTTTGAAAACAAAGAAATCGCCCGCGATGCCGCGCCGTTCGCCTTCGCGGCCCTTGGGGGCAGAGGCCACATCGTCGGTCACCTGAACCGATCGCGCCGGAATCCCCAGCCGTTCGCAGTCCTCGGCGGCCATGTCAAAATTCATCACGTCGCCGGTGTAGTTGCCATAGAGGAACAAAACCCCTGCACCGCCATCGGCGGCCCGTGCGGCGTCCATGATCTGTTCCGGCGCGGGCGAGGCAAACACGTTGCCGACCGCCGCAGCGTCGGCCAGACCGCGACCGACATAGCCAGCGAATGCCGGTTCATGGCCAGAGCCGCCGCCGATGATGATCCCGACCTTGCCGTCGCGCGGCCCGTCCTTGGCCACGACAGCGCGGCCCGTCGCGCCCTGGACGCAGAGCAGATCGGGATGGGCAGAGATCATCCCCTCGATCGCATGGGTGATGATGTCTTCGGGGGCGTTGAACAGTTTTTTAGTGCGGATATCGTCGGTCATTCTAGCGTCCCTTTAGAAAGTCGCGCGCGGCCGCGACGGTTTGTTCGATCCAAGGCTGCTCTTGGGCGATTGCGGCGTCTAGCCCGTCGGTGGGCAGCATCAGCCAATGTTCCAAGATCACGCTCAGGTCCGGCGAGCAGTGCGCAAGTTGGTCGAGGATCCAGGGGATCGGCGCACGGCCCTGGCCCAGCGGCACGCCATGAATGCGAAAGCCGACGCCATAGGGATCAGGGGTGATCCGGTAATCCTTGAGGTGCAGGTTGATCGCCCACGGCGCCAGCATTTTGACGGTTTCCTCGGGCCATTCGCCCGCGCAGATCGAATTGGCAACGTCCAGACAGACGCCCAGATGATCATCCGCCACTGTTTCCAGCAACTCGACCATGCGGGGCGAGGGGTAGTTAAAGTGGTTTTCGATCGCGATCTTCATCCCGGCGTCGCGGGCCTTTTGCACGCGGGGCCGCAGTTGATCGGCGAGGTCGGACACCGCGATGGCACTATCTGCCGCATCCAGTGCAACGCGCAGGATTTTTGCATGCAGCCGTTGGCCAATCACCAGATACCGGTCCAGTTCATCGGGATCAAAGCTCTGGATGCCCAGTTCCAGCGCCATGCCGCGTTCGGTCGCGATCTCATAGAGACGATTGTGATCCTCGGCCGAATAGCGGTCCAGCGGCATGTTGTCGGCGTATTGCATGACCTCTAGCCCCAGCGCATGAGCCCGGTCCAGAATGTCGAAGGCGGTCATCGGTTGCGCCGGAACCTGATCCTTGATCCCGATAGACCACCGGTAGGTGTAGCTGCCCAAACCTAATTTCATAACGTCCTCCGTCTCAAAGCTATCGGACTGATAACGAACCATTTCCGGTCAAACATTTAAGAATTACTTCAGATGTCTTTAAGACCTCTTGCTTGTTCTTCGGGGCCGCCTTGGGTCAAATGCGCCCAACAGGATTGGGATCCGGCCGGGAGGAATCATGTCAGAACCAGCGACGCGAGCGCTGTCGAACGTGTCTTTGGCGCGTCGGGCTTGGGGCATCAGGCGCAAGGCCCTGCTGATGGGCGAGGTGCAGGGGCAGGGCTATGTCGGGCAGGCGCTGGGCGTTGCGGATGTTCTGGCGGTCTCTTATTTTCACGCGATGACCTATCGCCCCGAAGACCCCGAATGGGAGGGCCGCGACAGGTTCCTTCTGTCGATCGGTCACTACGCGATCGCGCTCTATGCCGTGTTGATCGAGGCGGGGATTTTGCCCGAAGACGAAATCGACACCTATGGCATGGACGATAGCCGCATGCCGATGTCCGGTATGGCCTCCTACACGCCGGGGATGGAAATCACTGGCGGGTCGCTGGGTCAGGGCCTCGGCATCGCCGTGGGCATGGCGCTGGGCGTCAAACGCAAGGGCGGCGGTCAATTCGTCTATAACCTGATGTCCGACGGTGAACTGGGCGAGGGTTCGACCTGGGAGGCGGTGATGTCCGCTGCCCAATGGCGGCTGGACAATCTGATCTGCGTCGTCGATTTCAACAACCAGCAGGCCGACGGCCCCACCCGTGATGCGCTGGCCGTGGGGCCAGAGGCACCGAAATGGGCCGCGTTCGGCTGGTTCGCCCAAGAGGTGGACGGTAACGATCTGGATGCGGTGGTCGCGGCCTTTGATGCGGCGCGTGGGCATCCGGGCGACTGTCCCCGGGTGATCATCTGCAACACCAAAATGTGCAAGGGCGTTCCCTTCCTCGAAGATCGCGAGATCACCCATTTCGTTCGGGTCGAAGCCGATGAATGGGCCAAGGCCATTGATATTCTAGACGCACAGGTGCCCGCATGACCGCTAACGCTCGCGCCCGGAAATATGAACCGCGCATGGCGCCAGAGACCAAGGTCGCGACCAGTGCGATGATCGCCTCCTTGGCCGCCGAAGGCTATGACGCCGTTCCCGCGCCCTTTGGACATGCGCTGGTGCAGGCCGCCCAGACGGATGAGCGGATTGTCGGGCTGACAGCCGATCTGGCGAAATACACGGACCTCCATGTCTTTGCCAAAGCATTCCCTGATCGGTTCTATCAGATGGGCATGGCGGAACAGTTGCTGATGTCCGCTGCCGCAGGCATGGCGCACGAAGGCTTTATCCCCTTTGCCACGACCTATGCGGTGTTCGCCTCGCGCCGGGCCTATGACTTTATCTGCATGGCGATTGCCGAAGAAAACCTGCCGGTCAAAATCGTCTGCGGCCTGCCGGGTCTCACCACCGGCTATGGGCCCAGCCATCAAGCGACCGAGGACATGGCGATTTTCCGTGGCCTGCCCAATATGACGATCATCGACCCGGCGGATGCTACCGATGTCGCGCAAATGGTGCCTGCGATGATCGCTCACGACGGTCCGGTCTATGCGCGGCTGTTGCGCGGGAATGTGCCGTCGGTTCTGACCCGCTATCGGCCGGACTATCAGTTCCAGTTGGGCAAGGCGCAGATGATCCGCGAAGGGCGCGATGTTCTGGTCGTGACGTCCGGCATCATGACGATGCGCGCCCTCGATGCGGCCGAACTGTTGTCTAAGGACGGTATCGACGTTGCCGTGCTGCACTGCCCGACGATCAAACCCTTGGACACGCAGACCCTGATCGCCGAGGCGGGCAAGGGGCGTCTGCTGGTCACTGCGGAAAACCATTCGGTCGTAGGCGGTCTGGGCGAGGCGGTCGCCGCGACCCTGATGCGGGCCGGTGTCACGCCGGTGTTCCGCCAGATCGGCCTGCCCGACCAATTCCTAGAGGCGGGGGCCCTGCCCACGCTGCATGACATGTACGGACTGAGCACCACAAAGGTTGCCGAACAAATACGCGGTTGGATGTAATTTCCGCGAAGGAAGGAAAGAAAATGGGACTACTCACAGGTAAATTCGCAATCGTCACCGGCGGCGCCAGCCCGCGCGGTCTGGGCAAGGCGACGGCCAAGCTGTTCGCCGAACATGGCGCAACCGTTGCCATTCTGGACCTGAACGCCGATCAGGCCGCTGCTGCGGCGGCGGACCTGCCCGGCACCGGCCACGTCGGTCTGGCCTGCAACGTCACGGACAAGGCCGCCTGTCAGGCTGTCGCCGACGAACTGGTCGCCAAATGGGGCGCTGTCGATATTCTGGTCAATAACGCCGGGATCACCCAGCCGCTGAAAATCATGGACATCATGCCGGAAAACTACGACGCCGTTCTGGACGTCAACCTGCGCGGCACGCTGTACATGAGCCAAGCGCTGATCCCGCATTTCCGCGCCCGCAAGACCGGCTCTGTCGTCAACCTGTCGTCGGTTTCGGCGCAGCGCGGCGGCGGTATCTTTGGCGGGCCGCACTACTCGGCTGCCAAGGCGGGCATTCTGGGCCTGACCAAGGCAATGGCCCGCGAATGTGCGCCGGATGGCGTGCGTTTCAATGCGATCTGCCCGGGCTTTATCGCCACGGACATCACCGCTGGCAAATTGACCGAGGAAATGCGGGCCAGTGTTCTGGCCGGTATTCCGATGGGCCGTGCCGGGACGGCAGATGACGTTGCGGGCTGCGCGCTGTTCCTCGCGTCGGATCTGTCGGCCTATGTCACCGGGTCAGAGGTGGATGTGAACGGCGGTTCGCTGATCCACTAAGCCTCGTCCTCTGGCGCAGCGGTGAACTCTGCGCCGGGGACCTTGGGCCCTGTCACATCCCGGATGCGACAGCCAAAATCGTTGATGACTTGGGCCGCGCGCAGATCATGGGCGCGGCCTTCGTCTTTCATCCAGTCCGTAAAGATGCGTACGATCCGCCGGCTGGTGTGCCGTGCCGGGCAGACGATCCAATAGGCAGGGAACCGGATGACCTCGAAGGCGGTGGACAGCGGGACCAGCGCGCCGGTCTCCAGCTCGTTGAGGGCGAGTGTCGTGCTCTCGAGCACCACGCCGCCACCTGCACAGGCGACCTGAAGCGCCATCGAACTGCGATCAAATCGCAGTGGATAGACCATCCGTTCGCCCATGACCCCATGTTTCGCCAGCCAGAAATCCCATCTGTAATGGGTTTTCACGGAATCGATCAAACGGGCCTGCCTCAGTTGCCCGATGGGGTCGCCCGACATCGCCCTGAGATCGGCCAGATAGCCGGGCGAACACATTGGCAGGACCAGATCGTGGACAACCGGCTCTGTATGAAGGCCGGACCAATCGCCCTCGCCGTAGCGCAGGTCGAGATCGACAACTTCGGTTTCAAAGTCGGAAAAATCCGGCCCGGCGTCGATCCGAAGGTCCCAGTTGGGCGCAATGTCCAGAAACGATTTGATCCGTGGCCCGAGCCACCGCACGGCAAAGGACGGTGATACCCGCATGATGAAATGCCGGTTTTCCCGCTGTCGCTGGATCGCCGAGCGGACATCGCGCATCATACGGAATGCCTGGGTCGTGGTTTGAAACAACCTCTCGCCATCCAGCGTCAGCAACAGACGGCGTTTTTCGCGCCTGAACAGGCGGACCCCGAATTGCTGTTCCAGCTGGCGGATTTGCTGACTGACCGCAGAGGGCGAGACGCCCAACTCTTCGGCGGCCTTGGACACGCCCCCCAGACGGGCGACGGCCTCGAAATAGTTCATCGCGTTGAGGTTCAGGTCATGTGCCATGCGCGCAGGCTATCACGCCGGACGGTGGCCGCAACGGGGTTTGGATTGCATCCCGGAGCCTGTGCCATTAGCCATACGTCAAAGGAGACCGCCATGACCCCGATTGATCCCGTTGATCTGACTGCCCGTCTAGTTCGTTGTCACACCGTGACCCCGGCCGAGGGCGGCGCGCTGACGCTGCTGTCCGATCTCCTGACCAAGGCCGGGTTCGATTGCACCCGCGTGGACCGCGAGGGAACGCCGAACCTCTATGCGCGTTGGGGGCGCAAGGGCGCGAACCGGACCTTTGGCTTTAACGGGCATACGGACGTGGTTCCGATCGGCAATCGTGACGATTGGACTGCCGATCCGTTCGGCGCGGAAATTCGGGACGGCTGGATGTATGGGCGCGGCACCACCGATATGAAATCGGGCGTGGCGGCCTTTGCGGCGGCGGCCGTGGATTTCGTTCAGACAACGCCGCCCGACGGGGCGGTGGTTCTGGCGATCACCGGCGACGAAGAGGGTGACGCCGATCACGGCACGACCGCGCTGCTGGACTGGATGGCCAATCACGGCGAGTCGATGTCGGTTTGTCTGGTGGGGGAGCCGACCTGCCCGAATGAGCTGGGCGATATGATGAAAATCGGTCGCCGCGGGTCGCTGACGGCGTGGTTCACCGTGACCGGAGTGCAGGGCCATGCCGCCTATCCCCACCGGGCGAAAAACCCGCTGCCTGCGATGGCGCGTTTGGTGGATCGACTGTCGTCGCATGAACTGGATCAGGGAACAGACCATTTCGACCCCTCGACGCTGGCGTTTGTGACGATTGACACCGGCAATCCTGCCACCAATGTGATCCCCGCCCAGACCAAGGCCGCGGTCAACATCCGCTATAATGACCTGCATAGCGGCGATAGCCTGACGTCATGGCTGCAATCGCAGGCGGACGAGATTGCTGCCGAATTCGGCGTTCAGGTTGCCATGCGGGTCAAGGTCTCTGGCGAGAGCTTTCTCACACCGCCGGGCGATTTGTCCGCGATGGTGGCCCGCGCGGTTCAGGCGGAAACGGGCCGGACGCCGGAATTGTCGACCTCTGGCGGCACCTCGGACGCGCGGTTTGTGAAAAACCACTGCCCCGTGGTCGAATTCGGACTGGTGGGGAAAACCATGCATCAGGTCGATGAACGGGTCGAAGTCGATCAGATCCATCGGCTCAAGGCGATCTATACCCGCATCCTGACGGACTATTTTGCGTGACTTTGACGGGCTGACCGCCCTTTGATGAGAACAGGGGCTGCGCCGGTCGCGGCCCAGTGATAGGGGCAGGGCATGACTCGTATTCCGTCCAAAGAAGAAATCCTCGAATGGATTTCAGAAAATCCGACCCTGACAGCCAAACGCGACATCGCCAAAGCGTTCGGGATCAAAGGGGCTGCCCGCATCGACCTCAAGCGTATTCTGCGCGAGTTGGAGGATGACGGGAGTCTGGTCAAGCGCAAGTCGTCCTATCGCGACGCCGACCGCTTGCCGCCTGTCGCACTGTTGCAGTTGACCGATCCGGATCACAATGGCGACCTGTGGGCGCGGCCTGTCGAATGGGCAGGTGACGGAGCCATGCCGCGTATCCTGATGATCCAGCGCGACGGCGAGGCAGGTCTGGCCCCCGGTGACCGCATTCTGGGCCGGATGACGCAGGTTCAGGGCGAAGATTACGACTATACCGCCCGGATGATCCGCCGCATTGGCGTGAACCCGCTGCGCGTGGTCGGGATATTCCGCAAGAGCCACGAGGGCGGGCGGATTATGCCCATCGATAAGGGCGTGGACAAACAATGGATTGTACCCGCCGGACTGGAGCAGGGCGCCAAGGATGGCGAACTGGTCGAGGCCGAGCAGGCCGGCCCCAAGGGGCGTCTGGGTCTGCCCAAGGCGCGGATCGTCAACCGTCTGGGGGACCCGACCGGCCCGCGTGCCGTTAGCTTGATAGCCATCCATCAACATGGCATTCCCGATGATTTCCCCGCACAGGTACTGGCCGAGGCTGACGCACAAAGGCCCGCCGGCCTGAGTGGCCGAGAGGACCTGCGGCAACTGCCTTTGTTGACCATCGACCCCGCAGATGCCCGCGACCGCGACGATGCGGTTCTGGCGCAGGTCGACGAAGATCCAAACAATCAGGGCGGGTTTATCCTCTGGGTCGCGATTGCCGATGTGGCCCATTATGTGCGGCCCGGGTCCGAACTCGACGGCGAGGCGCGCAAACGTGGCAACTCGACCTATTTTCCGGATCGCGTCGTCCCGATGCTACCCGATCGCCTGTCAGGCGATCTGTGCTCGCTGCACGAAGGTGTCCCGCGTGCCGTTCTGGCCGTCCGCATGCGGATCGATAGCGAGGGCCGCAAACTCGACCATCGCTTTACCCGTGGTCTGATGCTCTCGGTGGCGTCCTTGGCCTATGAGGACGTGCAGGCAGCCATTGACGGTGCGCCGAATGACAAGACCGCTCCGCTGGTCGAACCGATCCTCAAACCGCTCTATGCTGCGTTTGAGGCGCTGAAACGTGCCCGCGCCGCGCGGCAACCGCTCGAACTTGACCTGCCAGAACGGCGGATTGAACTGGACGAGGCGGGTCAGGTGACCTCGGTCAATTTCAAGGAACGGTTCGATGCGCATCGGCTGATCGAAGAATTCATGGTTCTGGCCAACGTGGCCGCCGCCGAGGAACTGATCAAACACCGCGAACCGCTGCTGTTCCGGGTGCACGAAGAGCCCAGTCAGGAAAAACTGGACAGCCTGCGGGAGGTGGCACAGGCCAGTGGTCTGGTGCTGGCCAAGTGGCAAGTGCTGCAAACCCGGCATTTGAACCAGTTGCTGGCGCAGGCTGAGGGCACGCCGCACGACGAACTCATCAACCTGACGACGCTGCGATCGATGACGCAGGCCTACTATGGACCTGATAACTTTGGTCATTTCGGCCTTGCGTTGCGGAATTACGCGCATTTTACCTCGCCAATCCGCCGTTATTCCGACCTGATTGTCCACCGGTCCCTGATCAAGGCGCATCGCTGGGGCGATGACGGTCTGTCCGAATGGGATATCGAACATCTGGCCGACACCGGCCAACAGATCAGTGATACCGAACGCCGGTCGATGATGGCAGAGCGGGACACTACGGACCGGTATCTGGCGGCCTTTATGGCGGATCGTGTCGGGGCGGAACTGGGCGGACGGATCAGCGGCATCGCCAAGTTTGGCGTGTTCGTGAAACTGGACGAAACCGGCGCGGATATGCTGGTGCCGATCCGCACCCTCGGCACCGAGTTTTTCCATTATGACGCCGAAGCGCAGCAGTTGATCGGGGCGCAGTCGCGGACCGTGATCGCGCTGGGCCAGCGGGTGACGGTCAAATTGACCGAAGCAACGCCCGTCACTGGCGGTCTGACCGGCGAGTTGGTGACCTTGGACGAACGGGTGCTGCCGCGCGGTGGTTCTGGCAAACGTGGCAAAGCCCCGCGTCGCAAATTGGGCGCGGCCAAGCTGAAGGCCGCAAAGGAACGCCGCAAGGTCAAACGGACCCGTCATTGACGGGCCCGTTTTGCGTTAGATGTGCGGCACCAGTTCGGCCATCACCTGTTCATACACGGCGCGTTTGAACGGTACGATGGCTGCGACGACCTCAGTCGGGGTGACCCATTTCCATTCTGAAAATTCGGGATGTGCGGTCTGGATGTTCACCTGATCATCGGTGCCATTGAACCGCATCAGGAACCATTTCTGTTCTTGTCCGCGGAACTTGCCCTTCCATTTGTGGACGACAACGTCATAGGGCAAATCGTAGGGAATCCAGCCCGAGGTCTGGGCCACAATCGTGACCAGGGCCGGATTCACCCCGGCCTCTTCCCAGAGCTCGCGCAGCGCGGCCTCTGGCGCGGTTTCGCCGTCATCGACGCCACCTTGGGGCATTTGCCACGCGGGTTCTGTGGTTTCGGCACGTTGTCCGACAAAAACCTTGCCCTCCCTATTCACGAGGACGACGCCAACGCAGGGGCGATAGGGCAGTTTAGCGATCTGTTCAGGGGTCATGGCAGGCCTTTGATGCGCCGCAGGTAGCCCCGCGGCGCGATGGTCTTACTATTCGGACTTGAGCACGGTCAGGCCGCGCAGCAGGTCGATGGCATAGGCGAGTTGGTAATCCTCATCGCGCAGTGCGGCGGTGGCCTCGGCGCGGGCGGCCTCTTCTTCGCGCTGCTTCAGCTCGTCTTCGGTCAGGCTGTCGTTGGTCAACGCGCCGCGCAGATCGGCCTCTGACCGGAACTGCGGCTCCTCTTCGCCCTCGGTTGCGGGGTCCTTGGGCATCGGCTGTTCGACGATGATATCGGGCTGGATCCCCAGTGCCTGAATGGACCGGCCCGAGGGCGTGTAATACCGCGCTGTCGTCAGGCGGATCGCGCCATCATCACGCAGCTGCATCACCGACTGGACCGAGCCCTTGCCAAAGGATTTGGTGCCAACCACGACTGCACGGTTTTGATCCTGCAGCGCCCCCGCCACGATTTCCGAGGCCGAAGCAGAACCGCCGTTGATCAGGACGACAACCGGCAAACCACCAGTCAGATCGCCGGGCGTAGCGTTGAACCGTTCGCCGTCCTGCGGGTTGCGGCCACGCGTGGACACGATTTCGCCCGACTCAAGGAAGGCGTCGGCGACATAGATTGCCTGATCCAGCAGACCGCCCGGGTTGTTGCGCAGGTCCAGCACCACACCATTCAGGTTCTCGGCACCGCCAGCAGCTTCGATTTGATCGGAGAGCCCTGCCATCAGGTCCGGGAAGGTCTGTCCGCTAAAGGTCGCCACGCGTAGCACGACAGTATTGCCTTCGGTGCGGGCGCGAACGGCGGTCAGCTTGATGGTGTCGCGGATCAGCGAAACGTCAAAGGGTTCTGTCTGGCCTTCGCGCACGATGGTGATCACGATTTCCGATCCGACCGGACCGCGCATCATGTCCACCGCCTGATCGAGGGTCAGGCCCAACAGACTCTCTCCGTTGACCTGGGTGATAAAGTCGCCCGATTGCAGCCCGGCATTCGCGGCCGGCGTGCCGTCCATTGGCGCCACGACCTTGACCCAGCCGTCTTCTTGGGTGACCTCGATCCCCAGACCGCCAAATTCGCCAGAGGTCTGAACGCGCATGTCGTCAGCGGCATCGGCGGACAAATAGCTGGAGTGCGGGTCAAGCGAGGTGAGCATCCCGTTGATGGCCGCCTCGATCAACTGCTTTTCATCGACTTCTTCGACATACTGACTGCGGATGCGGTCAAAAATATCGCCAAACAGATCCAGCTGTTCGTAGACGGTAGAATTGTCAGCGGCTTCTTGTGCGATCAGGGGCCCAGCGATTTGGGTCGTCGCTAGGACGGCCAGCACAGAGCCCGTCACAGCCGAAATGGCGAATTTTTTCATAGTTTACCTCACTCCATCGCGAACCAAATCGCGGGGTCCACAGGAGATTGCCCCTCTCTGACTTCAAGATAAAGGGTTTCTGTGGCTCTTGGGCCCGTACCTTCGGACATTTCAGTCAAAATCTCGTCAACGAGGGGGATATCGCCCCCCATAATGCCGATGGGCGAGCCTGAGGGGATCACCTCGCCGACCGTGCCGAACACTTCGGCAAGGCCGGCATAGATAAACAGAACGCCTGCCGCCGGTTCGGTGATCACCACATTGCCATAGTCCAGCAGTGGCCCGCGGAACCGCAGGGTCGCGGCGACGGGGCTAGTCACCAGCATGCGAGGCTGCGTTGCAATCAGAACGCCCGGCCGGACGAGCCCCGCGAGGTCCTCTTCGTTGAACCTGCGCAAGATACGACCGGGAACCGGCTGCGGCAGTTGACCGCGCATCGAGAGCGCATCAGGGGCTTCGCCGGACACATCGCCATCGATCGTGCCATCGAGGCTGCTGGCAAAGGCATCGAGCGTTTCAGCGGAGGAAATCAACACGGCCATCTGCACCTGATCTTCGTCAAACCGCTTCGGCAGATCGGTCCGATCAGAGATGGCCGCCGACAGCTCGCTGCGGGCAGTTTGCGCACCGTCCAAACCTTTACGGAGTGTTTCGGCAGCATTGGCCTGAAGGCTGCGCAACACCGCGACTTCGTCCAATTGGTTGCGCAACTCGCTCACCTCGGCCTGAAGGGCGGGGGTGACATCAGCGACGATCATCCCCGATCGTGCCGTGCCCAGTGGTCCGGACGGGTGCAGGAACAACAGCGGCGCGGGGGCGCGGCCCATGGATTGCAGCACGCCCAATAGCCGCGAAACATCGTCCGATTTTGCCGCGAGCTCTTGCTCGAGGCTCTGCTGACGAATGGCGGCCCGCCGCAGCCCGTCGCGCAGGGCAATCAACCCGTCCTCATAGGCTTTGACCGTTTCCGTCAGGGCCGTGACCTGATCGCGTGCGGACTCGGCCTCGCTTAGCAGCAGGCTCGCCTCTTCGAGCCGGGCAACCGCCTCTTGGGCAGCATCGGTCGCACTGGCGTCTGCCCAGACGGGCGACGCCAGCACAGCGAACAAGAGCGCGGCGCGACGGATCATCGGTTGATCAGGCTCTTTCCGGTCATTTCTTCGGGCTGGGGCAGGCCCATAAGGTCCAAAACCGTCGGGGCGAGGTCGGCCAAACGGCCGTTGCGCAGCGTGATCCCCGCCGGACCGCCAAACACAGCAACCGGCACCGGGTTCAGCGTGTGGGCGGTGTGCGGCCCGCCGGTGACCGGGTCATACATCGTTTCGCAGTTGCCGTGATCGGCGGTCAGCACCATGGCGCCCCCGACCTTTTCCAGCGCGGCGACAACGGCGGTCAGACCCCGATCCACGGCCTCGCAGGCCTTGATCGCGGCGTTCAGATCGCCCGTGTGACCCACCATGTCGGGGTTGGCATAGTTGGTGACGATCAGGTCGTAGCCGTGTTCAATGGCCTCGACGAATTTCGCAGTCACTTCGGCGGCGGACATTTCCGGCTGGAGGTCATAGGTGGCCACCTTGGGCGATTTCGGCATGAACCGATCCTCGCCCGGCTCCGGCGTTTCCTTGCCCCCGTTCAAAAAGAACGTCACATGCGGATATTTCTCGGTCTCGGCCAGACGGAACTGGGTCAGGCCCTGTTTGGCTACCCATTCGCCCAAGGTGTTGACGATCTTGCGTTTCGGGAAAACCGTCGCCAGCCAGTCGTTATGTTGCGCGGAATATTCCACCATGCCCAGACGCACCGCAAAGGGCGGCAATCCCCCGCGATCAAAGCCGTCAAAGTCAGGGTTGACGAGCGCGGCGAGGATTTCGCGGGCGCGGTCGGCGCGGAAATTGAGACAGAACAATCCGTCGCCGTCCTGAACGCCAGCATAGTCTCCGATCACAGTTGCCTTGATGAATTCGTCGGTTTCACCACGGGCATAGGCGGCGGCAACGGCCTCTGTCGCAGTCGCGGCCGTGTACTGGCCGGTGCCGGTGGCAATCGCCTCATAGGCGGTCTGGACCCGTTCCCAGCGATTGTCGCGGTCCATGGCGTAATAGCGGCCGATCACCGTCGCCACCTCTGCCCCCGCAGGCAGGCGATTGCACAGATCGGCCATGAAACCATCGGCGGATTTGGGGGCAACGTCGCGGCCATCGGTCATCGCATGCAGAACGACCGGCAGACCCGCATCCCGCAGCACCTGCGCGGCAGCTAGAATATGTTCGATGTGGCCGTGTACCCCGCCGTCCGACACGACACCCATCAGATGGGCGGTGCCGCCGGTTTCCTTCATCTTGGCGATAAAGTCGACCAAGGCCTCGGTCTGGCCAAAGCTGCCGTCCTCGATCGAGAGGTCGATCTGACCAAGGTCCATCGCGACCACGCGGCCTGCACCAATATTGGTGTGTCCGACCTCGGAATTGCCCATTTGTCCGGTGGGCAGACCCACGTCGGGCCCATGGGTGATCACCTCGGCGGTCGGGCAGGTGGCCTGAATGCGATCAAAGGTCGGTGTGTTGGCCAAGGCGGGGGCGTTAAAAGCGCTATCGGCGTTTTTGCCCCAGCCATCGAGGATGCACAGAACTACGGGTTTGGGTCGCGACATGAGGGCCTCCATCTGCTTGGGTCTGTCTTAGCTTTGTCCAAAGCCAAGGAACAGCCCCGCACCGCCATTTCGCCCAAAATACTCCTTATCCGGCGCCGATCAGCGCCCCGGCGGCAAACACCAGCGCACCCCCCAAAACCACCTGAAACGCAGCACGTAGGAACGGCGTCTGCATATAGCGGTTCTGGATCCAGACGATGGCCCAGAGTTCGATAAACACCACAGCAAAGGCGATCAGGGTCGCGGTCCAGAAATGCGGGATTAGATAGGGCATGGCGTGCCCCAGACCGCCCACTGTCGTCATGACCCCGGTAGCGATCCCCCGTTTAAAGGGCGAGCCCCGTCCTGAAATCTGCCCGTCGTCCGATGCGGCCTCGGTAAAGCCCATGGAAATCCCGGCACCGATTGACGCGGCAAGGCCAACCAGAAACGTGGTATGTGTGTTCTGCGTCGCAAAGGCCGTCGCAAAGATCGGGGCCAGCGTGGACACCGACCCATCCATCAGGCCCGCCAGACCGGGCTGGACCCATGTCAGCACGAATTGCCGATGCGCCACGTCAGCCTCTTGGGTCGTCGCGTCCTCGGTCATAGCTTGGGCTTCGGCGGCGGCGGCGTGATAACCGTGACTGGCCTCGGCGGCGGCGAGATCGCCCAGCAGTTTGCGGGTGCCGGCATCGGAGGTGCGGGCCGCCGCAGCGAGGTAGAACCGTTCCGCGTCCCGTTCCATCGCGGCGGCTTCGGCGCGGATGCGGTCGATACTGAGGTTTTCAATCAGCCAGATCGGGCGCCGCGCGTAGAATCCGGCGACGTGTTCGCGGCGGATCAGCGGGATAACCGATCCAAACCGTGCCTCATGTGCGTCGATCAGCCGCTTGCGGTGGGTGTCCTCCTCCGTGGCCATCACGTCGAAAATCTGGGCCGAGGCCGGAAAATCCGCCCTTAGTTTCTCGGCGTAGGACCGGTAAATCCGTGCGTCATCTTCTTCGGACGAAATCGCCAGAGCCAAAATCTCTTGCTCTGTCAGATCGTTAAAGCGGCGGCGTTGGCCAAATCCCGGAATCATTCCACGCTCCAATAGTATTTAGAATTATTCTAAACTTTCTGACCCTAATGACAAGTGAACTGATCAGTTCAGTTTTCTATTGTAAACTAAACTGTTTGGTTTATTTATTGAGTCGTGAATGGAGACTCAGATGAAAAAATTTCTCTTTGGCGCAATCGCCCTCTTGACCCTTGCCAGCCATGCCTTGGCGTTTGACGCGATCTATGTTCCGCCGACGCTGACGTGGCCGCAGCCGGTGGCTGAACCTGTGACGCAGGCCTGCACGGTTCAGGTTGCCCTGCCCACTACGCCCGTTTGCCCGACCTCCTAGGGCTTGGCCAACCGCCCGGCTTGTCGGAGGCACGAAATGGCCTATGATGTGGCTCTGTTTAGCGGGGGCCCCATGCCGGACGACGGTCAAGAAATCAAACGCGGTCGTAAATTCGATCAGGTCCTCGAAGGCGCGCGTGAAGTGTTCCTGCGCGACGGCTTTGACGGGGCCAGTGTCGATGATATCGCGCGGGCCGCAGGTGTGTCCAAGGCGACGCTCTACAGCTATTTCCCTGATAAACGCCTGTTGTTCATGGAGGTCGCGCGCAGCGAGTGTCAGGCGCAGGCGGATATGGCAACGGCACAGATCGATCCGCGACTGCCCATTCGCGATGTGCTGCTGTTCGCGGGGGAGCAGATGATCGCGATCATGTCGCAGACCTTTAATCAGCGTATGTACAGAATGTGTGTCGCTGAATCCGAGCGGTTCCCGGAAATCGGTCGGCAGTTCTATGAATGCGGCCCCGGTCTGGTGCGCGATCGTATTGCGTTTTTCCTGCGAAAATACGTGGAAAAGGGCGATCTGGTGATCGTCGATTTCGACCTCGCGGCGGAACAATTTGCCCTGCTGTGCAAGGTGGATTTGATGGATCGCTGCCTGTTCAAACTGGAAACGACCTATTCCAACGCTGAAATTACGCGGGTCGTCGAAGGGGCGGTGGATATGTTCCTCGCCCGGTACGGCAGGCGGGCCTGACGGCTCGCCGCACTATTTAGTAGAGGACCACCGACCGGATCGATTCCCCGGCGTGCATCAGGTCAAAGCCCTTGTTGATGTCCTCGAGCTTGAGCGTATGGGTGATCATCGGGTCGATCTGGATTTTGCCATCCATGTACCAATCCACGATCTTTGGCACGTCGGTCCGGCCCTTGGCGCCGCCAAAGGCAGTGCCCTTCCACACGCGGCCTGTGACCAGTTGGAACGGACGGGTGCTGATTTCGGCGCCAGCGGGGGCCACGCCGATGACCACCGACTGACCCCAGCCACGGTGCGCACATTCCAGCGCCTGACGCATCACCTTGACGTTGCCGGTGCAGTCAAACGTGTAGTCCGCGCCGCCAATCAGGTCGCCACGGCGCTTGGTCATATTGACGATATAGGGGACGACATCGCCGTCGATTTCGGTCGGGTTGACAAAGTGGGTCATCCCGAACTTTTCACCCCGTTCCTTTTTCGAATTGTTCAGGTCAACGCCGATGATCATATCGGCACCCGCCAGACGCAGACCCTGAATCACGTTCAGACCGATCCCGCCCAGACCAAACACCACGGCGGTCGCGCCAGCCTCTACCTTGGCGGTGTTGATGACCGCGCCGATGCCGGTGGTCACGCCGCAGCCGATGTAGCAGACCTTGTCGAACGGCGCGTCAGGACGGATTTTCGCCAGTGCGATTTCCGGCAGAACCGTAAGGTTCGCAAAGGTCGAGCAGCCCATATAGTGCAGGATCGGCGTGCCATCGAGCATCGAAAAACGGGTTGTGCCATCGGGCATCAGGCCTTGGCCTTGGGTGCTGCGGATCGAGGTGCACAGGTTGGTTTTGCCAGAGGTGCACGAATAGCATTCGCGACATTCCGGCGTGTAAAGCGGGATCACATGATCGCCGGGTTTCAGCGACTTGACGCCCGGACCAACCTCGAGAACGACGCCTGCGCCTTCGTGGCCCAGAATGGCCGGGAACAGACCTTCGGGGTCGGCGCCAGACAGGGTGAATTCGTCGGTGTGGCAAATGCCGGTCGCTTTAATTTCGACCAGCACTTCGCCTGCTTTTGGGCCCTCCAGGTTGACTTCCATCACCTCGAGCGGTTTGCCCGGAGCGACCGCAACAGCGGCTCTTGTACGCATCATATCCTCCAAATCTAGTTGGCTGAACGCTGGCGCAACGGGCCGGGAATTACAACCGCCAGATTGCACTGCGCCGATGTGGAAGGTGGGAAATATGCGCTGCCTGTTCACTATCGGCATCAAACGACCGGCCTGCACCTGCGTTGGCGCATCGACCGCGATGCTACTGATGCAAGCGGAGTCTTGATTTGTAACGGATTTGCGTCATTCTAAGGCTATGACGATCCAACCCCCGATCCCCTTTGTGGGACAGACAGAACAGGTTTCGTTCCATCGCACTGAGCTGGGTGTGATCCTCGGGCTTTATGGCCGAATGGTGGCTGCGGGGGAATGGCGCGACTACGGTATTTCGTGCCTGCGGGATGTGGCCGTCTTTGCCGTATTTCGCCGGACCGCCGAAAACCCGCTGTATCGCATCGAAAAACGACCCCGCCTTCGGGCCAAACAGGGGCAATACGCCCTGATCGGGACCGAAGGTCAGGTGCTAAAGCGCGGCAATGACTTGCGTCAGGTTCTGGCCGTGCTCGAGCGCAAACTGATCCGCATCGTGGAGTGAGCTACGCTCGCCTGTGCGTTCGAACGGGGCCGATCCGGTCGATCGCAGCCTGTAGCCCCTCGACCTTGACGGCCATGTCGCGGGCATTGGCGTGGATAATCGATGTCGCATCGCGGACGATGGCCACATGCCCCTTCCAGAACAGCAGATCCCCCCGGCGAACGGTGGTGTCTGTGTCTAGCGCCGTACCGATAGATGCCTCTTGGAGGTCACTGTCGCCGGGGCAGGGCAGGTTGGCGGCGGTGAAACAGGCCTCGACCAGCCCTGAACAATCAATGCCACAGGTCGAATTCCCCCCCCAGAGGTAGGGCGTGTCGAGCAGGTACTCTGCAGTCGTCACGAGGTCAGGCCGAGCAATGTCCAACGGTTCAAGGTGCGAGGCTGGCACATAGCCCAGAGGGGTGCGAACAAAGCCAGCTTCGGTTTCTATAACCGCAAGCGCCGACAGGAACGGCAGCAAATATTGATCGGGTGATTTCAGGTCAGCAGATTTATAGGCATGGGTCGAACGCGACACGACGCGGTGGGTCGGGGTCCAATCCCGCGTCAGGAACCGCGACAGGACATAGCCGCAATAACCCGATTGCCGCGTCTGGATAAAGGACCAACCATCGCGATCCTCATAGACGGTGACCTGCGTCCCGCACAGGATCTGGCGATCCCGACGCCCGCCGGGAATGTCCAGAATATCCAACACCGGCCGGCATACCGTTGCGACATGGCCGTCGGAATACGCGGGACGCTCGATGACCGCGCGTAGATGGCTGGCGGCAACACGCTGGTTCGCAGGCGTTGTCCGGCGGTCCATCATTTGATCCCGAGCATGTCAGGCAGCGCCGCCAAGAGCGCCCGCGCGCCCTGACCTACGCCACCCTTTGGCCGCCCGGGGGCGGCGCTGGGTTGCCAACCGTAGATATCGAAATGCATGTAGCGATCGGCGGCAAACCGGCGCAGGAACAACGCGGCGGTGATTGATCCGGCCATGCCGCCACCGGGGGCGTTGTCCAGATCCGCAATCCCCGGTTCGATCATCGTATCGTAGGGGTCATGAAAGGGCATGCGCCAGACAGGATCGCGCACCTCTTGGCCCGCCTTGGCCAGCGCGGCGGCATCGGCATCGAAATCGGTAAAGAACGGTGCCAGATCCGGCCCCACTGCAACCCGCGCCGCGCCGGTCAGGGTCGCCATCGAGATCATCAGATCAGGCTGTTCCTCTGCGCCATAGGCCAGCGCATCTGCCAGAACCAGCCGCCCTTCTGCGTCCGTATTGTTGATTTCGACGGTCAGCCCCTTGCGGCTGGTCAATATATCCTGCGGGCGGAAGGCATTGCCCGCAACGGCGTTTTCCACCGCAGGGATTAGCACCCGCAGTTGTACGGCCACTCCAGTCGCCATGATCATATGGGCAAGACCCAGAACAGTCGCCGCGCCGCCCATGTCCTTTTTCATCAGCCCCATAGAGGAGGCGGGTTTGATATCCAGACCACCCGTGTCGAAACAGACGCCCTTGCCCACCAGCGTCAGGCGCGGACCCCGGGTGCCCCAGCGCAGGTCAATCAGACGTGGCGCACGGTCAGAGGCCCGGCCGACAGCGTGGATCATCGGAAAATTCTGGCTCAGGAGGTCGTCACCGGTGATCACAGTGATCGTTGCCTTATGCCTGCTGGCGAGGCTGCGCGCGGCTGCCTCAAGCTCTTGCGGGCCCATATCCTGCGCGGGGGTGTTGATCAGATCGCGCGTCAGGCATTCGCCACCGGCAATGGCCAATATTCTGTCGGCATCAACGCCATCGGGCCGGACTAGACGTGCGGCCATCGGCGTCTGTTTGCGATAGCGATCAAACCGATAGGATTCCAGCAGCCAGCCCAATGCCGCCTCTTCGAGTGCTGCGCCCGACAATCCGGTGAGACGGTAGTCCCCCGCGGGCAGTCGTGCAGCGGCGCTGGCGACAATGAACCGGGACCGGCGCGCCGAACGATCATCGCCCAGTCCGATCACAGCGCAACCGGGCGCACCAGCCGCATCGGGGAGAACCGCCGCCTGACCTGCAGCGCCCGTAAAGCCAGAGAGACCCGCCCATGTTTGCTGCGCCGATGACAGTTTTGCGAGATAGTCCGGCCAATCCACTGACGATAGCGGAACTACGGGCAAGGCGGCGGGGCTATCGGCATAGAATTGCAAGGTTTTCTCCTGTCAGGTCGGTGGCCTGACAATGACGATTTCCAAACGGACGCGCAAGTTGACCTAAACTGCCCCCTTGGCCGTCCACAGATCGTTTGGCGCGTGGTTCAGCAAACGGGAAAATCGCGCCATCAGAGGCAGTAGCGCATTGGTATTTCCGGCAGCCACACATCGGATCAGATGATCCGCAACGGTGCGCAGGTCTGTCAGCCCTATTGCCTGCGCAACCGCAGCAGCCTCGTTTGCATGAAGGGCAATGTCGTGAAAGCAACAGTTGGCAAGTGCATCCTCCATTCGGTCGAGCGTTTTCGCCAAATCGTCGATCGCATGCGCGACCAGATCCTCTGCCTGATCCTGCGGCAGTGTCTGGAACAGACGGCGTATCGGGGTCGGGTCGATCGCAAACCGGTCATTGGGCACCAGACGCACCACGCGGCGCGTTTGCGGGACAGGGTCTAGGCGATATGTTTGCATGTCGTTCATACCTCTGCTGGTACGCGATAGACGGTTTTCAACCGGTTTACTTGCGGCAAAGAAATCACTCGAAATCCAGTTAAATGCACCCTATCTACGGGAAAACACCTGCGATGGAGATGACATGAACACCGCCAAGCCGCTGCCGGATTACCTCGTTCGCCGCTATCAAGGATGGAAGGCGACGACCTACACTGAAAATCGTGCATGGTATCGTCGTCTGGCCAACGAAGGCCAGCGTCCGCGCGCCATGGTGATTTCGTGCTGCGATAGCCGTGTGCATGTGACCTCGATCTTTGGGGCGGATCAGGGTGAATTCTTTATTCACCGGAACATTGCAAATCTCGTGCCGCCGTATAACCCGGACGGCGATCACCACGGGACCTCGGCAACGGTCGAATATGCAGTGACCACGCTCAAGGTCGCCCATCTGATCGTGATGGGGCATTCCCAGTGTGGCGGCGTGGCGGGGTGCCATGCAATGTGCACCGGCCATGCGCCCGAGCTCGAAGAGAAAACCTCGTTCGTCGGGACTTGGTTGAACCTGTTGCGCCCCGGTTTTGAACGTGTGCGTGAATTGCCCGAAGAAGACCGCGTCAAGGCACTCGAGAAAGAGGCGGTTCTGGTGAGCCTCGAAAACCTGATGACGTTCCCCTTTGTCAAAGAGGCGGTCGAAAACGGGGATCTGACCCTGCATGGGCTCTACAATGACATCGGTGATGGCACGCTGGATTATTACGATACCGCCGAGGCGCGGTTTGTAACCGTTTGATCACCGCCAACACGAATGAAAACGGGCTCCTGGCGGGCCCGTTTTTTTGCTCTGTGAGGGGAGGAACCCTGAGGTGTCGGTGGTGCCCCGGGGATTGGGACGAAGGGCACCACCGACTGGAGGAGGGTTGGTCGAGCGATTGAGGTTCGGGGGGATTGGGACGCCCTTGCCTCACTTGAACACTACCCCAAGATGTACCGACCCGTCTTTGTCGCGACAGAAGTGTATCCGTGCGCATTGGTGTAGGATTTTCTCAAAAGAATAATATTTATTCTAATTGAGTACATAGAATTAGGCCAATCGAGGGCAAAATCGCCGTTCGGGCCGTGTTTCTGCGTGCGCATTGGAATCAGTCGCGCCCTCAGGCGGAGACGGATTCTGCCGAAAGGAGAGTGTGTCGGGCTCGAAGTGTAACTGCGCCCCCCGTGGCGTCGAAATAAAAAAGGCCAGCCGACGTGGCTGGCCCTTTCGTTTGTTTATCTGGGCCTCAGCCCTTTTTCAGGCAACGCTGTCCCAGAACTTCTGCGATCTGGACAGCGTTCAGGGCAGCGCCCTTGCGCAGGTTGTCCGAAACACACCAGAAGTTGATGCCGTTCTCGACGGTCACGTCCTGACGGATGCGGGAAATGTAGGTGGCGTATTCGCCGACGCATTCGATCGGGGTGACGTAGCCGCCAGCCTCACGCTTGTCGACGACCATGATGCCCGGTGCTTCGCGCAGGATATCGGTGGCTTCTTCCCAATCGAGGAACTCTTCGAACTCGACGTTGATCGATTCCGAGTGGCCGACGAACACCGGCACGCGCACGCAGGTCGCGGTCAGCTTGATGCTCTTGTCGAGGATCTTCTTGGTCTCGGTGACCATCTTCCACTCTTCTTTGGTGTCGCCCGAGTCGAGGAACACGTCGATGTGCGGAATGACGTTGAACGCGATCTGCTTGGGATAGACCGACGGCGCGACTTCCTGACCCGGCACATACATGCCCTTGGTCTGGTTCCACAGCTCGTCAATGGCTTCCTTGCCGGTGCCGGACACGGACTGGTAGGTCGATACCACGACGCGCTTGATCTTGGCGCGGTCATGCAGCGGTTTGAGCGCGACAACCATCTGCGCGGTCGAACAGTTCGGGTTCGCGATGATGTTCTTATTTTTATAGAGCACCACGTCATCGGCGTTCACTTCGGGAACGATCAACGGAATTTCCGGATCGTAGCGATACAGCGAAGAGTTATCGATGACCACACAGCCCTGGCTGGCGCAGAGCGGGGCGTATTTCTTGGTGGCGTCCGAGCCGATCGCGAACAGCGCGATATCCCAGCCGGTAAAGTCGAAGGTGTCGAGGTCCTGGGTTTTCAGGGTCTTTTCGCCAAAGCTCACCTCGGTGCCCAGCGATTTACGGCTGGCCAGCGCGGCGATTTCATCGACCGGAAACTCGCGTTCAGCGAGGATGTTGAGCATTTCGCGGCCCACGTTGCCCGTGGCGCCAACGACGACGACTTTGTAGCCCATTGGCCTCTCCTAATATAAACCGCGTGCGCTATAGACCCAAAGCTGCCCAAGGGGAAGTCCCTGCGCAATTCTGTTTCAATCGGTGCGGTCTTTTGAGAACAGATAGGCAAATAGCCCCAGCCCCAGCAGCGCGGCATAGGCGGCAAAGATAATCGTGTAGCCCTGCGGCGCTGTCCGCCCGTCAAAGATCATAGGCGACATCGGCGCGGCCCCGAACTGCACAATGCCGACCGTCCCGAGCGAGAACAGGTTCAGCAGCGTCACGCCGCGACCGACCAAATGCGGCGGAAAGAAACTGCGGCCATGCGCCATGATGACCGGAAAGGTCGATCCGAAAAAGCCGATCACGGCCAACATGATAGTCGCGTAGACAATGCCGTTCTCGGGCTGGAGGGCCAGAGCGAGGCAGCCCAGCAGCGCGATAAAGTTACCGACCCAGACCACCAGCTTGCGCCGGCCGATCATCCGGTCGATGGGACCGTACAGAAGATTGCCCGCGATCATGGCAAAGCCCATGACCAGCGTCACGTTCCCGATCACCGTAGCGTCGGCGCCGAAAACGTTGGTCAGGTATTGCCCCGACCACAGCCCGCGCAGCGAGGCTGCGGGGACGTAGTTCACAGCGACCATCGCGAAAATCGGCCAGAGCGCGGGGATTTTCAAAACGTCCAGCACAGTGCCACGGGAATCGCTTTTGACCCGCTCGGGGTCTTTGACGATGAACAGGATCAGCACCGCGATGGCAAAGGTCGCCGCAGCCACAGCCCACATCGTCTCGCGCCAGCCGAACGCCTCGACCGCCCAAGCAGTCGGGGCAGAACTGGCGATATTGCCCATGGACCCCAGCCCCAGCGTCATCCCCGCCAGCGACGCAAAAGCCGCAGCCGAGAAGGATCGGGCAAAGATGTAGTAGGATGCCATCAGCACTGGCGAACAGCCTGCGCCGATCAGCGCCATGCCGAGCGTGACGTGCCAAGGTTGCTGCGCCATCGCAAAGACTGCCGCCCCGCCAGCGCCGCAGACTGCAAACAGGATGGCTGTTGTCAGTTTCGGCCCGATGCGGTCAAGCGCCGCGCCAACCGGGATCTGCATGGCAGCAAAAACAAGGAACCAGACGCCTGACGCTGCACTGAGCACTTCACGGGTTGCTCCGATGTCGGCCTCTAGCGCGGGTGCGAGCACCGCCAAGAACGCGCGATAAAACTGGCTCAGCCCATAGGCCGTGATCAGGACAACGATCCCTAGTTTCATGATGGCTCCTCCTGAGGATCACCATGCACGGCAGTGCAAGAGGATCAAGCGTTTAGCTGCGATTGGCCAAGGTCGCAGCCCAGTCGGCCCGGGTCAGGACATAGCATTTCCACAGATCGACTTTGCCGCCGGCAAGCCCCCATTCGTGGTCGTGAACCCATGTCGCGCCCAGCTTTGCCGTCGCCTTTTGCGACCTGATGTTGCTGGGGGCGATATGGAACCAGACCTCTGGTCGGGTTTTGAGAATATGGTCGATCAGCAGGTGCTTGATCGCGAAATTGGCAGCCCCGCCCCAGAACTTGCAGTCGAGGAACGTATAGCCGATTGCCACAGCCTCCGGAGCGTCCGGCGCATCATAGAGCCGCGAGGTGCCGATGATCTGGCCCGCATCCGTGCGGAAAACCACGGACTGACCAGAGGCCAGTAAGAGGTCGAAATAGGGATCAAAGACCTCTCGTTTATAGCGGTCCGTGGCCGGATGGCCCGCCCAGGTGACCGGGTCAGACCCCGCGGCAAACAGCCCGTCGCGGTCGGTTGCAACCATCGGGTCGATCCGATAGCCAAATCCGGCCAAACGGGGTTGGCGATCTACGGTCATTGAAAGCTATCCTTATACTGGGCGCGCAGCTGCGCCTTTTGGACCTTGCCCATCGTATTACGCGGCAGCGCCTCCACAATCTCGATCCGGCGCGGCTGTTTAAAGCGCGCCAGCGACGGTGCGATCCCGGCGAGGATAGCGTCGGCAGACAAATGCGCGCCCTTTTGCGGGACGACAACCGCCATCGGGGCTTCGCCGAGGTCGGGATGGGGAACGCCGATCACCGCGCTCTCTAGAACGCCGGGCAGGGCATCGATCGCCTCTTCGACCTCTTTGGGGTAGACGTTGTAGCCGCCAGAGATCACCAGATCCTTGCCGCGGCCAACGATGGTGACATAGCCATCCTCGCCCATCGTTGCCAAATCGCCGGTGATAAAGAACCCGTCCTCGCGCAGCTCTTCGCGGGTTTTTTCGGGCATTTGCCAATATCCCTTGAACACATTCCGGCCGCGGACCTCGAGGATCCCAACCTCGCCTCTGGGCAGTTCGGTGCCGTCGGGGCCGCAGACCTTGGCCTCGACGCCGGGCAGGGCGGTGCCAACAGTCCCCGGACGGCGGTCGCCGTCATACGGGTTAGAGGTGTTCATATTCGTTTCGGTCATCCCGTAGCGTTCCAAAATCCGGTGGCCGGTCCGGTCAAAGAACTGTCGATGGGTATCCGCCAGCAGGGGCGCAGAGCCAGAGACGAACAGCCGCATGGTGGCTGTCAGCGCATGGTCCAGCCTCGGATCATCCAGAAGGCGGGTATAGAACGTCGGCACGCCCATCATCGCCGTCGCCTGCGGCATCCATTTGATCAGCGCATCGACATCCAGTTTCGGCAGGAAAATCATCGCGCCGCCCGCCAAGAGCGAGATATTCGTGCCGACAAATAGCCCGTGCGTATGGAAAATCGGCAGGGCGTGCAGCAAGACATCGTCCGCCGTGAACCGCCAGTGATCGCGCAGAACCTCGGCGTTCGAGATCAGGTTGCCCTGCGACAGCATCGCGCCCTTGCTCCGGCCTGTCGTGCCAGAGGTATAGAGAATGGCGGCCAGATCGTTCAGATCCCGGTCAACCGTGTCGAAATCGGGCGACTGGCCTGCCGCGATCGCGCTGAGCGAGCCGCCACCGGCATCGTCCAGCGTTTCCAGCCGCGCGTGATAGCGGTTAGCGACGGATCTCAGTGCCTCGGCCTTGGACGGGGCGGCGATCAGCAGTCCCGCGCCCGAGTTGGACACGAAATAATCGACCTCGGCAGCGGTATAGGCGGTGTTGAGCGGCAGGAACACCAGACCCGTCCGGGCGCAGGCCGCATAAACTGCGAGGGCATCCGCGCTCTTGTCGATCTGGACGGCGACACGGTCGCCGGTTTTCAGTCCCAGACCAAACAGGGCATTCGCAAAGCGTCCGGCACGGTCCAGAAACGCACCATGCGTCATCCGCGTACCGTCCGGCAAAATCAGGAAGGTCGTGTCCCGGCCTGCGTGGCGGCCGAACAGCCGATCATAGAGCGGATTGGTCATGGCGTTTCTCCCTTTGGCGAAAGGGATAGCGCCATGACCGCACTTAGAAAACCCGGCAATTACAATGCGCGGCTGTGGCGGCCTTCGGGCATGTGATAGGCGTCGATCTCTTGGGCGCACAGACGCGCAATCAGGCGGGCCGATTGGTCTAGCTGGATGACGTTATTGGTGATGGCCAGATGATCGGCAAAACGCCTACGCATCGGCGCGGTCATGTCGATCAAACCCGCCAGCGATACGCCATGTTTCGCGGATAGCGCGGGCAAATCCAGTTTGAACTGGCACATCAGTTGTTCGATCATATCGGACCGCAACATATCATCGGCAGACATGGCATGGCCGCGCGATGTCGCCAACTGGCCCCCCTCGACGGCAGTCGCGTATTGCGACGAGGTCGACAGGTTCTGCGCAAAGCCCTGAGGATAGCGGGAAATCGCCGAGGCCCCCATGCCGATCAGCACATTGGCAGTGTCGTCGGTATAACCTTGGAAATTGCGGCGCATGGTGCCGTTTTTCGCGGCGTCTGCCAGACTGTCGGTCGGCAGCGCATAGTGGTCGATGCCGATTTCCTGATAGCCATCCGCCAGAAACAGATCGCGCGCCAGATCAAACAGGTCTAGCCGGGTTTCGCTGTCAGGCAGGGCGTCAGCGGGGATCATCACCTGCCGTTTGGCCATCCAGGGAACATGGGCATAGCCATAGAGCGCGACCCGGTCCGGCGACAGCGATAGCACGCTCTGCACCGATTGCGACATACGTTCGCGGGTCTGGTGCGGCAGGCCATAGAGGATGTCCATGTTCAGCGATTTGACCCCGGCAGCGCGTAGCATATTCACCACGTCACGGGTCTGCGCAAAGGTCTGCTGGCGGCCGATTGCGTCCTGAACCACCGGATCAAAGTCCTGCACGCCGATAGAGGCCCGCGTCATGCCGATGTCGGCCAATGCATCGATACGGGCCTGATCGACCTCGGTCGGGTCGATTTCCACCGAAAACTGTAGATCGTCGGCCAGAGGGCGGAAGGTGCGCAGCGCCTTGCCCAGACTGCGGATCATATGCGGCGGCAACAGTGTTGGCGTCCCGCCGCCAAGGTGGATTTGGCTGACAACCACATCCTTGGGCAGGGTGGCGTCGATCAGGGCCAATTCCTGTTTGAGCTGGTGCAGATAGGGCACCAATGGCCGGTCCGTGCTCGTGCCTTGGGTGCGGCAGGCGCAGAACCAGCAGAGCCGCCGACAATAGGGAATATGTACGTACAGCGAAACCCGTTCGCCTGCCGGAACGGCCCGGAGCCAGTCAGCGGTCGTTTCCGCAGAGACCTGACCGTTAAAGTGGTTCGCCGGCGGATAGCTGGTGTATCGTGGCGCACGGGCGTCAAATAGTCCCAGTTCGCGGAGTTGATCACGCGTTGCCATTGCACATCCTTCCAAAAATGGGGTTAAACTGGCCACACCTAACGCGCGAAACAGGGACGAAATTCAAATGACCGAGCTTGTCCTCGATACCCATGTGAATTGTGCGGAATGTCCAATTCGGCATCGTGCTGTCTGCGCAAAATGTGACACGGACGAACTCGAAGCGCTGGAGCGGATCAAGTACTACCGGAATTACGAGGCCGGCCAGTCGATCAGTTGGGCCGGCGATGAGATGCCGTTTGTCGCCTCTGTCGTCAAAGGCGTGGCGAGCATTTCGCAAACGCTCGAGGATGGACGCACGCAGATGGTTGGCCTGCTGTTGCCGTCCGATTTCATCGGCAGACCGGGGCGCGGCAAATCCGTTTACGACGTGACAGCTGTCAGCGACGTGACGCTGTGCTGTTTCCGCCGCAAACCCTTTGAACAGATGATTTTGTCCACGCCGCATGTGGCGGAACGCCTGTTGGATATGACGCTGGATGAACTGGACGCCGCCCGCGAATGGATGCTGATCCTTGGTCGCAAAACCGCGCGCGAAAAAATCGCGAGTCTGCTGGCGATCATCGCGCGCCGTGAATCGACCTTTGGCATGACCAAGCTGACCGGCAAGATCACCATCGACCTGCCGCTGACGCGCGAAGCGATGGCGGATTATCTGGGCCTGACGCTTGAAACCGTGAGCCGCCAGATTTCCGCGCTCAAACGCGAAAGCATCATCGAACTGGACGGCAAGCGCCGTATCCGGGTCGATGATTTTCAGGCTCTGCTGCAGGAAACCGGGGACGACATGGACGGCGGGATGATCGCCTGATCTCCCCTTCGGTCCCGCTGCCTGTCCCCGATCCTGTGTCATCAGTGTGCCATCAGCAGCGGGATTTCCGCGTGTTCCAGCATGTCGCGGGTCGCGCCGCCCAGAATCGATTCGCGGAACCGTGAATGTCCATAGGCACCCATGACGATCAGATCGCAGGCGTGTTCCGTCGCAAACCGCGCCAAGACATCGGAAACCCGTGGCATGGTCCGCGCGAGGATCGACACCTCGGCTCGGACACCGTGACGCGATAGCATCATGCACATTGCGCCGCCCGGATCGGACCGTTCGGGCGAATGGCTGGGCGGATCGATCATCAGGAGATCAACAGCGCTGGCCTGTTTCAGGATCGGCATGGCGGCGCGAATTGCGGAAAAAGACTCGCTGCTCTCGTTCCACGCGACCGCAACCCGACGATAGGGCTTGGCCCCCGATGCGGCGGTCGCCGGCACCACCAGAACCGGCGCACGGGTGCCGAACAGTTCGGACTCCAGCACGCTGACATGCAGCGGATTACGCCCCTCGCCATAGGGTTTCGTCGCGACGATCAGGTCAGAGTACCGTGCAAGCCGTGCGACCAAGGCATCCAGCCCCATCTGGGGAATCACCACCGGATGCACGGTGATCAGGGATTTGTCGCCGCTCAGGTGGCTCAGCGCCCATTTTTCCAAGGCTGCCGCACGGTTTTGCGCCTCTTTGATACCCACTTCGTTCAAAACTGCCGCCGATCCGATGGGCATCGGGTCATAGCGCGCAGGGTCAATACCAACGCAATGGACATCCAGATGGGCAGCTTCGCGTGCGGCGTAATCGCGGGCTGTCGCCAGAGCATTCAGATCTGACAGTTCGTCGGTGATAACGACCGAAATCGTTTTGTAAGCCATCGCAGTCTCCGGAGTTGCATAGCGCCCGTGGGGCAACCGTCTCGAAAAACGGTCTAGCAAAGCGCGGCTCACGATAACTTGACATGGATCAAGGTATTTAACCGGCCGGTCTGAGAAACCGAGGCGAGAGCAAAAGGCCCGCGAACGAATCCGCGTGGGCAAAATAAGGGAACGCTTGTTATGTGGGATTGGATCAAGATCGTGGCATTGGGGCTCGTCGCCCTGCTTGCCGCACTCGCCGCGAACTTCGCGCGCGACCTGGCCTTTCAGGTCCATGCGTTGATCGTGATGGCAGTTGCTGCCGGCATGTTCATCTGGACCGTACGCACTGCCGGAGAGCCGAAACCGGCTGCAGAAACCGGATATATGGACGGAGTGATCCGCTACGGCGTGATTGCAACCACGTTCTGGGGTCTGGCCGGGTTTTTGGTTGGGACGTTTATTGCCTTTCAGTTGGCCTTTCCGTCACTGAATTTCGAATTTCTTCAGGGGTACGGCAACTTTGGCCGTCTGCGCCCCCTCCATACCTCGGCGGTGATTTTCGCCTTTGGCGGGAACGCGCTGATTGCGACCTCGTTCTATATCGTGCAGCGTACCAGTGCGACGCGCCTGTGGGGCGGCAACCTGCCGTGGTTCGTGTTCTGGGGCTACAACCTGTTCATCGTTCTGGCCGCTACCGGCTATCTGATGGGCGCGACCCAGAGCAAGGAATACGCCGAACCGGAATGGTATGTTGACCTGTGGCTAACGGTCGTTTGGGTTGCCTATCTGCTGGTGTTCCTCGGCACGATCCTCAAACGCAAAGAGCCGCATATCTACGTCGCGAACTGGTTCTTCCTGTCGTTCATCGTGACGATCGCGATGCTGCACATCGTTAACAACCTTGTTGTTCCGGTGTCCCTGTTCGGTGCGCGTTCGGTTCAGGTGATGAGCGGTGTTCAGGATGCGATGACCCAATGGTGGTATGGCCACAACGCAGTGGGCTTCTTCCTGACGGCGGGCTTCCTTGGCATGATGTACTATTTTGTACCCAAGCAAGCCGAACGCCCGGTCTATTCCTATAAGCTGTCGATCATCCACTTCTGGGCGCTGATCTTCCTCTACATCTGGGCTGGTCCGCACCACCTTCACTATACCGCGCTGCCGGACTGGGCTTCGACGCTGGGCATGGTGTTCTCGGTGATCCTGTGGATGCCGTCCTGGGGTGGTATGATCAACGGTCTGATGACGCTCTCGGGCGCATGGGACAAGATCCGCACCGACCCGATCATCCGTATGATGGTGATTTCGCTGGGCTTTTACGGCATGTCCACCTTTGAAGGTCCGATGATGTCGATCCGCGCTGTCAACTCGCTGTCGCACTATACGGACTGGACCATCGGTCACGTGCACTCTGGTGCGCTGGGCTGGAACGGGATGATCACGTTTGGCGCGCTGTACTTCCTGACGCCGAAACTCTGGGGCCGTCAGTCGCTCTACAGCCTCAAGCTGGTCAGCTGGCACTTCTGGCTCGCCACCATCGGCATCGTTCTCTACGCCGCCTCGATGT
>CALMJS010000029.1 GCA_937864535.1 uncultured Paracoccaceae bacterium | reverse complement strand
GAAAGTGTGTAGGCGGGGAACCGTCTCGAGGGTTCGAATCCCTCACTGTCCGCCATTACCCTTTGATAAACGTTATTCGCGTCGCGAGCCGTGCGGCTGTCGTTGTTGCCGACCTGTTTCTCGGGGTGGCTAAAATATTCCGCGACTTTTGTCCGACACGCGCTAGAGTACCGCTCGGGACTGTTGGAGCCAGCTTGGCCCGAAAAATCATGAACCAGTTGGAGGGAGGCTAACTGTCGTTCAATATGGAATTCGTCGAGTTTTCACATAATTGGTGGCTGGTCTTCGCGTCATTGGCGGTGGCCATGATGGCGGGTTTTACGGGACTTAGCCTGACTCAGGGCCTGTCCAAACGGTCGTTCTTGCACCGCAAAATAGCGATTTCCTTTGCCGCGATTGCGTTGGGGGGCGGTATCTGGTCGATGCACTTCGTCGCGATGCTGGGCATGCAGATGCCCTTTGCATTCTATTATAACGCGGCCGTGACGCTGACCTCTGCCTTGGTTGCGATCCTTGTTGTCGGTTTGGCGCTGTTGTTGTTGCATTTCGGGCATCGGTCACGATCCAAGGTGTTGCTTGCGGGGTTGGTGGTCGGGCTGGGTATCATCGCGATGCATTATATCGGCATGGCCGCGCTGGAACGCTGTGCGGCGATTTATACGCCGCTGGGGATCGGACTGTCGGTGCTGTCGTCCTGTATGCTGAGCGTCGCCGCCTTTGGGATTGCCTACAGCAAACGGAACCGCCGCAATATCCTGCTGGGAACGGTGGTCTTTGGGCTGGCGGTGTTTGCGGTGCATTTTGTGGCGACGGCCTCGACAGATTTTGTGCAGGTCGTCGCCGAGGGTCAGTCGGGCCCGATGATGAGCAATGAAACCCTTGCGATCGGGGTGGTTTTGTCCAGCTTTGCCCTGTGCGGCGCGTTCCTGCTGTCGACCGCGACGTTCCTGCCGGCTGAGGCTGCGTCAGAGGGTCCGGTCCCTGTCGCGGCGGCACCCACACCGGCAGCAGCCAGCGAGCCGGAGCCGGACCTGCCCCCGACGCCGGTCGTCACCCAGATTCCCTATGAATTTGATGGACGCACGCAGTTTGTCGATACGGCCTCGGTCGCTGCGATCCGCGCCGAAGGGCATTACACCTATGTCTACACCCGAACCGGTCAGTATTTCTGTGTCTGGTCGATCGCCGACGCTGAGAAACGGCTGGCAAAGTCGAACTTTGTGCGTGTGCATCGCAGCTATCTGATCAACCCCAAATTGGTCGTCAGCTTTGAGCGGCTCAAGGATACTGGGGTCTGTTACTTTAACCTGCCCGAGCTGGCCAAGGTGCCGGTGAGCCGGTCGCAGCTCAAGCCGCTGCGCGACATTCTGGGGCTCTGAACGGTTCGCAATTCGTGCGCGCTATTCGCATTTCGTGCAAAACTCTTCTGTTTTCGGTGGTTAATCGCTGATTTGGTGTGCCGCCGCATGCAGCCTGTCCCTGCCAAATCATCACCGGTAGGGAGGCCGAGCATGATTCCAGCTCCGTTCGATTATCACCGTCCAAGTGACATGCAGGGCGTTCTGGCGCTGCTGCAAGAGCACGGCGACGAAGCGCGCGTCATCGCGGGGGGGCACAGCCTGATCCCGATGATGAAACTGCGGATGGCCGATGTGCCGCATCTGATCGACCTGCAGGCGATCGACAGTCTGAAGGGGATTTCGATCTCTGGAACCCGCGTGACCTTGGGCGCGATGGTCACCCAGCACGACATTATCAGCCATGCCGGTCTGGCGCAGATCGCGCCGATCCTGCGCGAGACCTCTCTCCAGATTGCGGACCCGCAGGTGCGTTACATGGGCACGGTTGGCGGCAATGTGGCCAACGGCGATCCGGGCAACGACATGCCCGGCCTGATGCAATGTCTGGATGCCACGCTGCATCTGATCGGCCCCGATGGTACCCGCGACGTTCCCGCCCGCGAGTATTACGAGGCCGCCTATGTCACCGCCCGCGCGGATGACGAGGTTTTGACCGCCATCAGCTTTGACGCGGTGGGCGGCGGCTATGCCTACGAGAAACAGAAACGCAAAATCGGTGATTACGCCACTGCGGCGGCTGCCGTGACGATCCAGGCATCGGGCGGCAAGGTCGCGCAGGCCTCGATCGCGATGACCAACCTTAGCGATACACCTGTCTGGTCCGAGGCCGCCGGCGCGGCGCTGATAGGGTCGGATTGCGGTGCAGATGCCGTCAAGGCCGCAGTCGCCGCGATGCTAGAGGACATCGAACCCACCGAAGACAACCGTGGCCCCGTCGCATTCAAGCGTCACGTGGCTGGCGTCATCCTGACCCGCGCGATCACCCGCGCATGGTCCCGCGCCTGAGGAGAGCAAACATGTCGAACAAAATGCACATCACGCTGACCGTCAACGGCGAGGAACACGAATTTCTGGCCGAGCCGCGCGAGCTGCTGATCTATACGCTGCGCGAACGTCTGAACATCACCGGCCCGCATATCGGCTGTGAAACCTCGCATTGCGGGGCCTGCACGGTCACGCTGAACGGCAAGTCGGTCAAGGCTTGCACGATGTTCATCGCGCAGGCGAATGGCGCGCAGGTCACCACCATCGAAGGCATCGGATCGCCCGACAACCTGCACGTTCTACAAAAATCGTTCCGCGAACATCACGGGCTCCAGTGCGGCTATTGCACCCCCGGCATGATCACGCGGGCGTCGAAACTGCTCGAAGAAAATCCGAACCCGACCGAGGAGGAGGTCCGGTTTGGCATGGCGGGCAATATGTGCCGCTGCACGGGCTACCAGAACATTGTGAAGTCGATCCTCGCCGCTGCGGGCGAGTTGAACGCCGCAAAGGAGGCCGCGGAATGAAAGACCTGACCGACGATCAAAAGGAACGCTCTGCCAATCTCAAGGGCATGGGCTGTGCCCGCAAGCGGGTCGAGGATGCCCGCTTTACCCAAGGCAAGGGCAACTATGTCGATGACATCAAACTGCCCGGCATGTTGCACGGCGATTTCGTCCGCTCGCCCTATGCGCACGCCCGGATCAGATCCATCGACGTGTCCAAGGCGATGGCGCTGGACGGGGTAGTTGCCGTTCTGACCGCTGCCGATCTGGCACCGCTGAACCTGCACTGGATGCCGACCCTCGCGGGGGACAAACAGATGGTGCTGGCCGATGGCAAGGTGCTGTTCCAAGGCCAGGAGGTCGCCTTTGTCGTGGCCAAGAACCGGTTTATCGCCGCTGACGCGGTCGAACTGGTCGAGGTCGACTACGAGGAACTGCCCGTCATCGTGAACCCGTTCGAGGCGCTGCAATCGGACGTGGTCCTGCGCGAGGATATCGCCGACCAGAAAGAGGGCGGGCACGGTCCGCGTAAACACCACAACCACATCTTTACCTGGGAGGTCGGCCAAGAGGACGCCACCAACGACGTGATCGCCAATGCCGATGTCGTCGCCACCGAAACCGTCTATTATCACCGCACCCATCCGTGCCCGTTGGAAACCTGCGGCTCTGTCGCCTCGATGGATAAGGTCAACGGCAAGCTGACTGTCTGGGGTACCTTCCAGGCGCCGCACGTCGTGCGCACCGTCGCCTCGTTGCTGTCGGGGATCGAAGAACACAACATCCGTGTGATTTCGCCCGATATCGGGGGTGGATTCGGCAACAAGGTCGGCGTCTATCCCGGCTATGTCTGTTCCATCGTCGCCTCGATCGTCACCGGTGTGCCGGTCAAGTGGATCGAGGACCGGATGGAAAACCTGATGGCCACCGCATTTGCGCGGGACTATTGGATGACAGGCAAGATCGCCGCCACCAAAGAGGGCAAGATCACCGGTCTGCATTGCCATGTGACCGCAGACCACGGCGCCTTCGACGCCTGCGCGGACCCGACCAAATTCCCGGCGGGGTTCATGAACATCTGTACCGGATCGTATGACATTCCGACCGCCTATCTGGCGGTGGATGGGGTCTATACCAACAAGGCACCGGGCGGTGTGGCCTATCGCTGTTCGTTCCGTGTGACCGAAGCGGTCTATTTCATCGAACGGATGATCGAGGTTCTGGCGATCGAGCTGAACATGGACGCCGCAGAGCTGCGCCGCATCAACTTTATCCGCAAGGATCAGTTCCCCTATCAGTCCGCGCTGGGATGGGAATATGACTCGGGCGATTATCATACCGCCTGGGACAAGGCGCTGGAGGCGGTCGATTATTCCGGTCTGCGCAAAGAGCAGGCCGAACGGGTCGAAGCGTTCAAGCGCGGCGAAACCCGCTCGCTGATGGGCGTTGGCCTGACGTTCTTTACCGAAATCGTCGGCGCGGGTCCGGTGAAAAACTGTGACATCCTTGGTATGGGGATGTTCGATAGCTGTGAAATCCGCATCCACCCGACGGGATCGGCCATCGCGCGTCTGGGCACGATTTCCCAAGGGCAGGGGCATGCGACCACCTTTGCGCAGATCCTCGCCTCGGAAATCGGGCTGCCCGCTGATAGCATCACCATCGAAGAAGGCGACACCGACACCGCGCCCTATGGCCTCGGCACCTACGGGTCACGTTCTACCCCGGTGGCGGGTGCGGCAACGGCGCTGGCTGGTCGGAAAATCCGGGCCAAGGCGCAGATGATCGCGGCCTACCTGCTGGAAGTGCATGATGACGACGTCGAATGGGATATCGACCGGTTCGTCGTCAAGGGCGCGCCCGAGCGGTTCAAGACGATGAAGGAAATCGCCTATGCCGCCTACAAACAGGCGATCCCCGGCGTTGAACCCGGCCTCGAGGCGGTCAGCTACTACGATCCGCCGAACATGACCTACCCCTTTGGGGCCTATGTCTGTGTGATAGACATCGACGTGGATACCGGCGTGCAGACGATCCGCAAATTCTATGCGCTGGACGACTGCGGCACTCGCATCAACCCGATGATTATCGAAGGCCAGATCCATGGTGGCCTGACCGAGGCGCTGGCTGTCGCGCTGGGACAGGAAATCGCCTACGACGATATGGGCAACGTGAAAACCGGGACGTTCATGGACTTCTTCCTGCCGACGGCATGGGAGGTTCCGAACTATATCACCGATCACACCGTGACCCCGTCGCCGCACCATCCCATTGGGGCCAAGGGCGTCGGCGAAAGCCCCCACGTCGGCGGTGTTCCGTGCTTCTCGAACGCGGTGAACGATGCCTTCCGCGCGTTCGGTCTGCGTCACACCCATATGCCGCACGACCATTGGCGGATCTGGCAGACCGCCAACAAACTGGGTCTGCACGACTAACAGCGACGCGGGCCGTCCAACACGGGGCGGCCCACCCCAAGGGAGCTAAATCATGACCTGCGCAGAGTTGCAAACCGCCATGGCGGACAAGGGATACGTTGCCTCGGACGATCTGGCGATGGCGGTGTTTCTGGCGCTCAAGCTGGGCCGGCCCCTGTTGATCGAGGGCGCGGCGGGCGTTGGCAAAACCGAAATCGCGCGGGTCCTGTCGCAGGTTTTGGACACCCGTCTGATCCGTCTGCAATGCTACGAGGGGCTCGACGCCTCGCAGGCGATCTATGAATGGAACTACCAAAAACAGCTCTTGGCGATCCGTGCCGCAGCCGAAGGGGGCCGCGTCGCCGAGGTCGAACAGAAAATATTTTCGCAGGAGTTCCTGCTCGAACGTCCGCTCTTGGCCGCGATCAGACAGGATAAGGCTCCGGTCCTGCTGGTCGACGAAATCGACCGCGCCGACGAAGAGTTCGAGGCTTACCTGCTGGAAATCCTCGCTGAATTTCAGGTGACAATTCCCGAATTGGGCACTGTCCCGGCAACCACGCGCCCCGTGGTGATCCTGACGGCAAACGGCACGCGCGATCTGTCGGATGCGCTGCGGCGGCGGTGTCTCTATGTCAATGTCGGCTATCCGGACCGGCAGACCGAATTGCGGATTTTGCGGGCGCGGTGTCCGGATCTGGCCAGTAGCCTTGCCCATCAGATCGTCGGGTTCGTGCAGTCATTGCGCAAGGAAACGTTGGAAAAAACGCCCGGCATCGCCGAGACGCTGGATTTCACGGCGGCTCTGATGGGACTGGGGATCAATGACCTGACAACTGATCCAGCGCTGCTGCAGGCGACGATGGCGACACTGCTCAAGACCGAGGCGGACAGGTTCAACATCACCACCGAAATCACCCAGCGGATTGCGGGGCAGGCGGCATGAGCCGGGTCACGAAATTCTCTGGCCGCGATGCGGGGCCGACTGCGCGGGTTGCGGGCTTTGTTGATCACCTGCGCGCCCACGGGTTCCGCGTCGGCGTGGCCGAGGCCGAGGCGTCCCTATCGGCGCTGAGCTTTTGCGATACCTATGAATCCGCCATGGTGCGCGGGGCGCTGCGGGCTGTGTTGACGGGCTGCGCCGAAGAGGCGGGGCGGTTTGACGACCTGTTCGACAGCTATTGGCTGAACGGTGGGCGTGTGGCGCAGCGGGTGTCGGCAGCGCCAAACCCGTCCCCGCATGTGCATTCCTCGCGTAGCGCGGCGGGCCAATCGCAGGGCGATGGCGCAGGGGACCCGACGGCGCCTGACGATGGTCAGGGCGAGAGCACGTCCGGCGGCGAGGGTAAACTGGTCGCCACGGTGGTCCAGCAAAAAATGCGCCGCGACCTGCGCGAGGTTGTCACCCCGGAGGACATCCGCGAGGCCGAGGTGATCGCCCGACGACTGGGTGCTGCGCTGCGGGATCGACGGTCGCGCCGCCGCAAGGCCGCGACCAAAGGCGACCGTCTGCATTTTCGCAAGGTGATGCGGCAGAGCCTTCAGACTGGCGGCGAGCCGATCCGGTTGCCGAAAAAATCGCGGCCCGACCGTCCACAGAAAATCGTCGCGATCTGCGATGTGTCCGGGTCGATGACGATTTACGCGCAGGTGTTTCTGGCCTTTGTCGCGGGGCTGATCCGGGCGGATGATGCGGCGGATGCCTACTTGTTTCACACGCGCCTCGTGCGGATTGCGGATGCGCTGCGGGATCGGGACCCGCTGCGCGCGATGGGGCGGCTCTCGGTTTTGGCGGACGGGTTCGGCGGAGGGTCGAAAATCGGCGGCTCGTTGCTGAGGTTTTCCAAAACCTATGCGCGCCGATTTGTGGATGGGCGCACGGTCGTCCTGATCCTGTCGGACGGCTATGACACGGGCCGCCCCGAGGACTTGGCCGAGGCGCTGAGCCTCTTGCGCAAACGCGGCTGCAAAATCGTCTGGCTAAATCCGCTGAAAGGCTGGGCCGATTACGCGCCCGTCGCCGCGGGCATGGCTGCGGCCTTGCCGTATCTGACCCTTTTCCGTCCGGCAAATACGCTGGCCGATCTTGCCTCTCTTGAACCGGAGATGATGCGACTATGATGACCGTGAAAATGCCTGAAACCACCTTTGACCGGGCGCGGCAGAGCCTGATCGAGCAATGCGAACCGCATGTCATCGCAACGGTGATCCGTACCGTTGGTTTGACGGCGGCCAAGCCCGGCGCCAAGGCGATCCTGAACCACGAAGGCACCATCATCGAAGGCTGGATCGGCGGCGGTTGCGTGCGCTCCGCGCTGACCAAGGCGGCGCTGACAGCGCTGGCGGAGGGCGCGCCGCAGGTGATTTCCATCGCCCCCGCCGAGGCCCTGGCCGAAAAGAACATTGCGCCGGGATCAGAGATCGAAGGGGTGCGCTATGCCAAAAACGGCTGCCCGTCCAAGGGGTCTCTCGAAATTTTCGTAGAGCCGGTGCTGCCGATGCCGGAATTGCAGATCTACGGCGCGTCGCCAGTGGCGCAGGCCCTCGCGCGGTTGGCCCCGCAGTTTGCGTGGATGGTGCAGCTCCCCTCGCACGAGGGCGCGCCGCCGCAGGTGGGGTCCGGGCCGCAACGGATGATCGTCGTCGCCACGCAGGGCAAGGACGATCTGGCCGCGCTCAAGGCGGCTCTCGCCACTCCGGCGCAGCACATCGGCTTTGTCGCCAGCCGCAAGAAATGGGCGGCGCTGTCTGCCAAACTGGCCGAGGCGGGGTTTTCAGCCGATGATCTGGCGCGGGTTCAAGCGCCCGCCGGCCTCGCGATCGATGCCGTCACGCCGGACGAAATCGCGCTGTCGATCCTCGCGCAGCTCACCCAGATCCGTCGCCGCAAACATCGCACCGGAGTCGATCATGTCTAATCCGATCAAAGTGAAAACCGCTCTGGAACGTTTGGTCGATCTGATGGCCAAACCGACCCCGCTGACCCGCGAACAGGCCGAAGTTCTGGCGACTGTAAAATTCCCCTGTTGTTAAGAAGGATCCAACATGGAACTCAATGACGAAATCCTCATCGATGCGCCCAAGTCGGTCGTCTATGCGGCCCTCAACGATCCGGCGATTTTGCAGCAGTGTATTCCCGGCTGTGAAACGCTGACCCAGCATTCCGATACCGAGCTGGAGGCGCTGGTGGTACTGAAGATCGGGCCGGTCAAGGCCAAGTTCAGCGGCACCGTCATCCTTGATAAATCGGGGGCGCCGGATGCCTTTAGCCTGACTGGCCAAGGCAATGGCGGACCCGCCGGTCATGCCAAGGGCGGGGCGCAAGTCACCCTGCGCGAGGTCGATGGCAAAACTGTGCTGTCCTATGACGCCAAGGCAGAAATCGGCGGCAAACTGGCCCAGCTGGGTAGCCGTCTGATCCAGAGCACGGCCAAGAAACTGGCCGGTGCCTTCTTTGGCAAATTCGCAGAGGTGATCGGGGCCAAGGCCGACGCCTGAGCCGCCGATAGGACGACCCGTCACGCCGTGCGGTGCCGAGAGGTGTCGCGCGGCGTATCCGTGCTGGAACACCGGGTTCATTTACTGTGCAAATCTCGAAAGAGACGACAATTATGCCAAATGTTTGATCAGGTTGGTGGTCCCTCGCGTATGGCTTTGATACAGCAGATAGGCGTGCGGTGATTGTGCGCGATGCTGTCTTGTATGGGGACCTTGATGACGCAAACCGCCGCTTCGGTGCATCCTACCATTGTCGAAAAACTGCAGTATTTTTCGATAGACTATCCCGCGCGGAGCGCGCTTCGTTCGGCTGAGGGTGAGTGGACCTTTGCAGAGCTGGTCCCGACTGTGCAGCAATTCGCGGGGTCTGCGGAACAGTCAGGCATTGCGCCCGGACAAAAGGTTGGCGTGATCAGCACCGATCCGACCGAAGATCTGCTGGTGCGGCTTGGCCTCATCTGGCTCGGCGCGGTCGGGGTGTCGCTGAACCCCGGTCTGGACGGCGCGGCGCGCACCGCGATGGCAGAGAGGATCGGGCTCGACCATCTCCTGGTCGGGGCAAGGGCGCAGGTCGAAGGGGATAGCGGCATTCTGCTCACCCCCGAATGGGTCCAACGGGGGATCAGCCAGCCCGTCATGACCCCCTCGGTTCCAGAGGCATCCGACGAGATTATCATCAGCCTGTCATCCGGCACGACGGGGGCGCCGACGGCATTCATCTATGATTCCAGCGCGCTGGCCTTTTCTGTCGAAAACCTCAAACAATTGGGGATGATCGACGATGGCTCTGTCTATGTTGCGCAGACCGCGCATTACCTGAACACTGGCACCTCGTTTTCGATGGTGATGCTGATGGCGGGGACTACGGTTGTTCTCGGCTCGCAAACGACCTCCTTGGCCGACTATGTCGATCAGGTCCGGCGCGAAGGGGCGACCTCTTTGATGTTGCCGGTTTTTGCTGCCTCGGCGCTGGTCGCGATGAAAAAGGCCGATGCGGGATTTGATCTGGGGCCGCAGGTGCGGAAAATCCTGATCGGGTCGGACTATTGCAGTCAGGAGACAATCAACGAGATCCGCGACCATCTGTGTCCCGATGTTGCCATGGCCTATGGCAGCTCTCTTGCCGGGATGGTCTGTTCGATTTCGAGCGGCGAAATGGGCGCCAAGCCGGGCAGCGCAGGGCGGGTTTTGCCGGGCCTCACATTGCAGATCGTGGATGTTGACGACCGGGAGGTCCCAGTCGGACAGTCGGGGCGCATCCGTATCCAGACCCCGGCCTCGGCGCGCCGGATCTTGGGGCCGCACAAGTTGAATGGCGAGGAATTTCGCGACGGGTGGTGCTATACTGGGGACATCGGTATGCTGGATGCCGATGGCTACCTCTACGTTCTGGGCCGCGAGGTCGATGTCATTTGCACGGCCGCGGGTGACGTCCATCCGAACCAGTTGCAGCGCAGGTTTGCGCAGGTTCCGGGTGCCAATGAGGTCGTAGTTGCAGGGGTCGATAGGCCAGAGGGTGATGCGATCCCTGTGGTGTTTTTCACCTGCGCGGACGGGCAGACGCCGGCGACGGTCGAGGGCGCGCTGCGCGAACGGGTGAAGGACCTGATGCAGCCGCTTGCGTTTATGCAGGTTGCCTCGATCCCGCGCAATCCCGTCGGCAAGGTCGTCAAGGCCGGCCTGCGCACCGCGTTTCTGGAGCGTTCTGGGGCTTGACCCGTTGAGGGGCGGCAGCAACCGCCCCTCGTCCGGTCCTAGGAGAACACAAGTTTTTCGAAGCTTCCGTCGATCAGTAGATGTGGCGTGATGGCATGGACATCGACACCGGCGATCGGAAACAGCGTCGCCCCCGCGATCGTCGCCATGCGCTGGGCATGTAGTTCGTCAAACGGGCTCTGGGCGCCAAAACACATCACCAGCTCTGGCTTTGCCGGGTGGTCGCGGACAATCTGGGCGATGTCGAGGTCCGCTGGCGTCGTAAACTCGGCCAGGCGGGCCAGTAATGGCGCGATATCGTAGGTCGCGTTCATCGCTGCGAATATCTCTGCCGTCATGCCGGAGGCGCTGGCCAGCGAGATGATCTTGTCGGCGCCAAGGTCGAGGCCAATTGGAATCCCCCCCATTCCGCCACTCGAACTCGTCACGACGACAATCCGTTTGGTGTCGAGCACCGCGAGATGGTGTCGCAGCCCGGCAACCAGGTCGGCCCGGGTGGGACCGAAGTCCGCCAGCCCCTGCAAAAAGAACCGCTGGCGCGTATCACGCAGAAAAATGCTGCTGGCGCCATGACGTGCGATAAAACGGTCCAGAATGACGGCATCACAGCCAGCGCGCATCGATGATCCACAGAACACCAGTACCGTCGTCCCTGTGTCGCCCTTGGGGCTGATGATACATTCGGCCCCGTCATCGGTGATTTCGTCGCGTCGCAGTTCAGATCGCGCCGGCAGCACCCTGAGAAGGTCAGCCGCGGTGTTGATCGCCTCGCTTGTTTTGGGCTTGTGCGGGGCCGAGAGGACCGCGTCCAACCGGCTGATGGCTTCGGTCCGGTCGGCCTGATCCGCGGCCAGAAAAATCGACAGGACCGGGTCATCGGCTTTGGTCGCCGCGAGGCCGCCACGACCAAAGCGCGGTCCGAAGGCGTGGGGCCATTTTTCGCAGAGCGCGTCAATCACCCGGTCCGCATCGGCCAGCGGCATCACGTTGAGTTTCGGTTGCAGCGTGTCAAAGGACGGTGCCTCGGCCAACCGCTCGATGGCCAGATCAATCAGGTGGACAATCCGCTCTGCCGTCAGTGCGATGGCAAAGGCCGCCTCATAGGCGGGAACCGATCCGGGCCATTTTGCGAGGACGCGATCGTAGGTCATGGTGGCCGCAAGTAGATCGCGCAGCCTCATATAGGCCGACGCGACCCACATTTGATGCTCGAACGATTCCGGTCGCCGCGCGGCGAGATGGTTCAGGGTCGCCAATTGGTCTGCGCCCTGTCCCAATTGCCCTTGAAGCGCAAACCGTCGCTTGAGGATATAAAAACCGTCGCTGCCAGTAACAGGTCGGGTCAGGTTTCCGGCCAGTTCCTGTTCAGGTCCGGGACTGTCGGCATGGGGCGGCGGCGTCTGGGACAGGGTATTTTCGGCGGCAGTCATTTGTTCGGCCGATGCGCCAGCAGCCCGAGCCACGTCCAACATGGCGCGGGCACGGTCCGTATCGCCCACCTGAACCAGTGTTCTCAGGAGCCGCAGAACCAGCGACACATCTGTGGGCGCTGACGAATGGAGGCGTTCGAGGGTCCTGAGCAGGGCAGGGTATTGACCCGCAGCCTCCTGGATGTCGGCGCGAACGGCAAGTATGGTCGTCTTGTTGGCGTTGCGTTCCTTGGCAATCCGCAGCGCATTGCGGGCACTCTGAAGATTGTTCTCGAGAATGCGCAGCCTTGCGGTGAGGATAGCCGCGCGTGGCGATGATTTTTCCCCCTCTGGCAGGGCTGCCAACAGCTTTGTTGCTTTGGTGGTGTTTTGGGCACGTAAGGCCGAAGCCAACTGTTCGAGAGACTAGGGCGATTCCATCCGATTTGGCCGCGTTTCGACAGTAGGCCATCAAAATCGCTAAGAAATGGCAAACGGTTTCCTGCAAGTTGGAAATATCTTCAGGATATTAGCCCGCATTTTGCACTCTGCGGAGCACCGCGAAATTTTCTCTGAGTTTTTTTCATTTTCCGCTTGCGGGTGATTTGTTGATTGCTTAGAA
>CALMJS010000028.1 GCA_937864535.1 uncultured Paracoccaceae bacterium | reverse complement strand
GGTGAAGGGGCTTCTAAGCAATCAACAAATCACCCGCAAGCGGAAAATGAAAAAACTCAGAGAAAATTTCGCAGGCCGAACTGGGCGCTGTCATCCACAGCACTTTCACCCCCTTTCCACACGGGAACTGTGGATAAGTCGCGGGTTTTCCACGGACTTATCCACAGGGAGCCAAGTTATCCCCAAACAAACGCGCTGGAGAGCCGATTCATATCCCTTGAAAGCCAACAGCCGCCCGATAGGGCGGCTGCGGCGATACAATAGGACTGGTCCGGCACGTCACGACCGCGGAATCGTCGCCATGCGCATCTGGCGTTTTTGCGCCGCAATCCGGAACGGGGCATTGGGGCCGCCGTAGCCACGATAGCCGGGAGAGCGCTGCACCAGTTCGAGGAACATCCCACCGGTAAAGGTCCGTGAATAGACCTGAAAGAATTCACCCGCTTCATCGGCATCATAGAGAATATGGGCGGACTTCATCTGCGCCAACACCTCGGCCGGGAGGTCAAAGCGGCTGGCGAGATCATCGTAATAGTTCGCAGAGATCGGCAGAGCCTCGAATCCCAGCACCTGCAGCCGCGACATGGTCTCAAAGATATCGTCGCAGGCGATTGCCATATGTTGCAGCGGCGCCCCGAATGTTTCGGACAGCATACGCCCGGCCAAGGTCCGGTGGCTGTCCGCGCCATTAAGGGTAATGCGGAATTGCCCATCGGTTGCGGCGATCGCCTGACTGCGCACCAGACCGTCAGGGTCGATCACATCCACCATCGGCGTTTTCTGCATGTCAAAGATCGCGGTATAGAACAGCGACCATGACAACATGTCCTCATATGTCATCGTCTGGGCGAGGTGGTCGATGCGGGTCAGCCCCGCCCCCTGCCCCGGTTCGGCGATGGTTTCGAATTCGACATCCCAGACCCCGTCCAGCCCGCTGTCATGATCCAGAAAATGCAGAACCGATCCCGAAAGCCCGCGAATGGCGGGAATTTGCAGCTCGCCCGGGCCCAAGGGCTGCTCGAACGTGCGCGCCCCCAGCGACTGGGCCCGGCGAATGGCGGCGGCGGCGTCAGATACCGTCAGGCCGATATCGCAAACCGTCGTTCCCCGCGCGGCCCAAGCGCTGGCGGCGTATCCGGTTTCCTCTTGGTTCAGGATGAATCGCACCTCGCCCTGCTGCCAGACGGAAACGGCCTTGTTCCGATGCACCGCAACCTTGGTAAAGCCGAGGGTGGTAAAGAGCGCCTCCATCTGCACGGCCTCCGCCCCGCGGGAGGCGAATTCCACAAAGGCAACGCCCTTGGGTGTGACCCGCGCAGGCATGGCGGGCAGATCAACCGCAACCTCGGGTTCCGCACGGCGGACATCGTCCATCAGCGCGATCAGCGACCGATAGCCGTCCCCCGCCAAGAGCCGCGCATTGCCACCGCGGAACTGGTCGTTGAAAATCTCAAGGCTGATCGGACCGCGATACCCCGTCGCGGCGACCGCCTGCATGAATTGACGGACAGGCAGATCACCCTCGCCCGGCATGTTGCGGAAGTGGCGGGACCAATAGAGCAGGTCCATATCGATCAGCGGAGCATCGGCCAGCTGGACAAAGAAGATCTTGTCCCCCGGAATCCGGCGGATGGTTTCCGGGTCGATCTTGCGCGACAGGGTGTGAAAGCTGTCGAGGATCAAACCGACATTGGGATGATCGGCACGACGCACGATTTCCCAGGCATCGCGGTGATCGTTGATATGGCGGCCCCAGGCCAGCGCCTCGTAGCCGACCCTCAGCCCGCGTTTGGCCGCGCGTTCACCCAACTCGCGGAAATCGTCGGCGGCGCGGTCGATCCCGCCCAAGGCCCGAGGATGAACCGAGGAACAGATCAGCACCAGATCCGTGCCGAGTTCCTGCATCAGGTCGAATTTGCGCTCGGCACGATCAAAGGCCTTGGCCCGGTAGGGCTGCGGCAGGCCTTCGAAATCGCGGAAGGGCTGGAACAGTGTAATTTCCAGCCCGTGGTCGCGGATCATGCGTCCCAGTTCGGCGGGGCTGGCATCATCGGCGATGAAATCCTGTTCGAATATCTCGATGCCGTCAAAGCCGGCGGCGGCAATCGCCTCCAGCTTTTCTCTCAGGCTTCCTGAAATCGAGACGGTGGCGATCGACGTTTTCATAGGGGGTGCCTTTCTGACAACAATTCGGACCGAAGCGCCGCCTGATCCAGCGGCAACCCGGCAAAGAACTTCCACGCATGCACCCCTTGGAAGAAGAAAAGCTCCCAGCCAGAGATGATCGTCAGCCCCTCGGCGGCGGCATCCGTCAAGAATTCGGTGTCCGTCGGGGTATAAACCGCGTCGAACACCCACTGCGCGCCCGCCATCGCCGCCCGCGGCAGTGGCGTGCCGCCATAACCAACCATGCCAACCGGCGTGCAGTTGATCAGACCGGTTGCGCCTGCGGCGGCGGCTTCGGCGTTATCGCCGACCGTCACCGTCACCTGCGGGGCGGTTTTGCGGAGATCGGCGGCCAGCGCCTCTGCCTTGGGCAGGTCACGGTCGATCAGGCGCAACTCTGTTGCGCCCAATCCAACCAGACCAAAGACAACGGCCCGTCCAACCCCGCCTGTGCCGATCATCAGAACCACACCGGGGGCGGCCTCACCGCGCACGTTTTGATAGGCGGCCATAAACCCGGAATAATCGGTGTTATGGCCCTTGGGCGTGTCGCCGCCGAAAATCACCGTGTTGCAGGCGCCGATGCCCCGCACCAGCGGGTCGTCGATCTGCAATTTGGCCACGACCTTTTCCTTGTAGGGATAGGTCACATTGATGCCCCGAAATCCGTTGTCCCGCGCAAAGGCAAAGACTCCGTCGAAATCGAGGTTCATATCGCGCGGAACCAGACGGTCGTAGGTCACGACCATCCCGATCTGCGCCCCCGCCAGCCGATGCAGCAGCGGCGAGCGCGACGCGGCGATATTATCCCCGATCAGACCCAGTTTCAGATCGGGCGACGACACGTCATTGGTCATCAGGAATGGCTCCTGTTTTTGGCGCTGGACAGGCGTGATTTCATCTTGGCCCAGAGCGGAGTTTGCGAAACGAAAATCAGGATGACAGCAGCCAGAAGGATCGTGGACAGCGGGCTAGAGAAAACCCCGACAAAGAACCGACCGAGGTCTTCCTTTTCCGAGATGATCGCCCGACGCCAGTTATCGTCCAGCAGACGCGACAGGATCACACCCAGAATGACCGGCCCCAAGGGATAGCCGTAGTGGCGCATAAAGTAACCGAACACGCCAAAGCCCAGCATCCAGTACACATCGCTGATCGAGTTGTTGACCGCATAGGACCCGACGATCGACAGCAACAGGATCAGCGGGATAAGTACCGAGCGCGGCATCTCGACCACTTTGGTAAAGAACTTGATCCCGGTCAGACCGAACAGCAGCATAAAGAAGTTGGCGACAACCAGTGCGCCGACGATGAACCAGAACATGTCCGGCTTTTCGATCATCAGCATCGGACCGGGGTTCAGACCGTGGATGAACAGCGCGCCGATCATGATAGCGGTGACAGCGTCGCCGGGAATGCCCAGCGTCATCATCGGGATAAAGGCCCCGCCGACAGCGGCGTTGTTGGCTGTCTCCGGCGCGACCAGACCTTCGATGGCGCCTTCGCCGAACGGAACCTCGGGGTTCTTGGTCACACGTTTGGCATGGTCATAGGCCATCAGCGCGGCGATATCGCCACCGGTGCCCGGCAGGGCGCCGATGATCACCCCGATGGTCGAGGTCTGCATCGACAGGCCAAGGTGCTTTTTCACGGTGCCAAAGGACGGAATGATCCGGTCGATTTTCTGGCGGATCGACGGCAGGCCAACCTGATGCAGTTGCAACAGTGCCTCGGACACGCCGAACATCCCGATCATCACCGCGATAAAGGAAATACCGGACTTCATGAACGTCAGATCAAAGGTCAGGCGCGGCGTAAAGGTCAGCGGGTCCATCCCGACAGACCCGATCGCCAGACCCAGCGCCCCGGCAAAAATCCCCTTGATCAGGCTACCCGTGGACAGCGATCCGACCAGCAAGATCCCCAGCACCGCGAGGAACATATAGTCGCGCGGTTGGAACTTGAGCGCAAAGTCCGAAATGAACGGCGCAGCGACAGCCAGAACGAAAATCCCGATAAAACCGCCGAGGAAGGACATCACCGTGGTAACACCGATCGCTTCGCCTGCCTTGCCCTTGAGGGCCATGGGATAGCCGTCCATCGCAGTGGCGATGGCAGAGGGTGCGCCCGGAATATTCAACAGGATCGCCGTCCGCGACCCGCCGTAGACCCCACCCATATAGATGCCGATCATCAGGGCGATGGCCGGATGCACTTCCCAGCTAAAGGTAAAGGAGATCAGGATCGACACAGCCATCGTGACCGACAGACCGGGGATCGCACCGATATAGACACCGGCAAAGGTGCCAACGCCCACCATCAAGAACAGATAGGGGTCCGTCAGAACGGTAAAGAAATTCAGAAAGTTTTCCATCATTCAGCTCCGGCAAAGAGTGTGCGGAAGAATTGGATCAGTTCGGCCTCGGGGAATACACCGGCAGGCATCAGCACCGAAAACACGACGCGGAAGATCAGCCAGATTCCCACCAGGGTCAGCAGCGACAAGCCCAGCACATAGGCCCAGTTCCTGCGCGAGAGGAACTTGATCGAAAACACCAGAAACATGAATGCCGACGGGACAAAGCCCAGCGGTTTGAGCAGGAACGAAAAGCCGGCCAGAATGGCGACAAAGACGATCACAACGATCGGCAGGATGTCCTTGGCGATGGTTTCGGTCGCAACCTTGGGCAATCTGACCGTCTGGAAGAGGATGATCAGCCCGGTGACCAGCATCACCCCGGTGGTGGCCATCGGGATCACACCCGGCGAAGACAGTTTCTTGAGGCCGGAAATCCCGTAGGCTTCGAGCAACAAAATCGCACTGACAATCACCAGAAACAGCGTGAAAATCAGTTCGCCCGGACGCCGTTCGTTCGCGTAGCCCCCCGGCGTCGCATCGGACCGACCATCGTGGTGGTCATCGTATTTGTCTTCTGTCTGGCTCATGTTTCCCTCCCCGCGGGTGCCCATCAGGCCGCCATATAGAAAAGGGGCGCCGTTCCCCGACGGGAAAAGTCAGCGCCCCCTGTGGTGTGGCAGCGACCGCGATGGCCGCTGCCCGCTCATATTATTCTGCCGGACGTGCGATGCCGAAGTCTTCCGGCGACGCCTGGGTCAGGCCTGCATCCTGCAGCAGCCACGCGGTGTTCTGCTGCCAAGCGGTCAGGAACGACTGCGCTTCGTCGCCGCTGATGTTCATCAGAGTAAACCCGCGGCCATCCATCAGAGCAACGAAATCTTCGTGCTGGGCGCCTTCGTGATAGGCGGCCTGCAGCGACGCAACCACGTCATCCGGGGTGCCTTGCTTGACGAACACGCCAAAGAACGGGCCCCACGGCAGGAAGTCGGCATAGCCTTCGTTGAACGACACGATGGTCGGAACTTCGGGCAGGTGCTGGTTAGCTTCGAGATCGAACACAGCCAGCGGCTTCATGTTGCCAGCCTTGATGCCTTCGATGGCGGCGCCCAGAACAGCGGGCATCACGTCGATGGCACCGCCCTGCAGCGCGGTCAGCGCCGGGCCGTCACCGTCGAACGGAACGGCGATCACGTCCAGTTCACCCTCGACCGTGTTCATCATGGCGGTGATCACCGACGGCAGGCCGCCCGGACCGGTTGCGCCCAGCTTCAGCTCGCCCGGGTTTTCATTGATGTAGGCGATCATGCCCGCGTAATCGTCAAACGGCGCGTCCACGTTGGCCACCAGAATGGCGGTACCGCGAGCCAGAATGCTGACCGGAATAAAGTCGCTGTAGTCCTTTTCGCCAAGGCCCATGACCTTGTAGAGCAGCGGGTTTTCCGCGCCCATCAGGACGGTGTAGCCATCGGCCTCGGCATCAGCCACGTAGTTCAGCGCGATCGCGCCAACGCCGCCGGTCATGTTCTGCATAACCACGGTGCCGCCCAGTACGGCTTCGGCGTGCGGGGTCACCGAACGCATCACCGTATCGGTCGAGCCGCCGGCACCCCACTGGATGATGCCTTGAATTTCTTTCGTCGGATAGCCTTCGGCCATAGCGCCGGTGGCCATAGTCAGCGCGGCAACCGCGCCCAAAACGATGCGTTTCATTGGTAGTCCTCCCAAATGCAGTCTCCCGATCTCCCGGATGGGTGACCGTTGGCCGATAGAATGACCACCTCGCATCATAACGTCAAATAACATTTTCTATCACATATTAACATCAGGTTATTCCGCCGGCGACTTGCCCGGCGCCCAGTGATGGGACGCATGGGCCAGTTCTTTGCGAAACTGGCGGATGGTGAAATCGGCAAAGGCGGATAGCACACGACCTTTCTTTGTTGCGACATAGGACGACACAGTCACGTGTTCAGCCAAGGGTTTACGGACGACACCGGGCATATAGACCTCGGCCACGCTAAATTCGTCGATCATCGCCACCCCAAGCCCATGACGCACCAGACTGACCAGGGTTTGCGCGAAGCGGCCCCGCATCGAGTGGCGCATCGGCAGGCCCGCTTCGCGGAACGGGCGGGCGATGATCGCGCCATAGGGGTCCGAGGGATCGATCCCGATCAGCGGTTCGTGCACCAGATCATGCACCGAAATCACATCCTTTGATTCGAGGGGATGCCCCTCCGGCAGGATCACGACGACGCGGCCCTGCGCGATTTCTTCGTTGTCGATGCCCGCATTGTTGACGGGTGAGGACATGATCACAAACTCGCCCCTCTCCAGCAGGAGGTAATCAACGGTTTCCTCGATCTTGAGGATGTTCAGATCAATATACAGATCGGGATAGCGCCCCCGCAGCGTCCGGATCACACGGGCTGCGATGAATTGCGCCACCGAGGGCGCCGAGGCAAAGGCGAGTTGGACATCTTCGCCCTTTTCAAGGGAATTGAGCGCCATTTGCAGACTCTCCACCCCTTTATAGACCTCGCGTATCTGGTCAAAGACCGTCCCCGCCTCGATCGAGGGAATGAACAGACCGGCGCGCCGTTCGAACAGTCGAATCCCGAGGCTCTCTTCGGTGTGTTTGATCAGACGGCTTATCCCCGGTGCCGACACCCCAAGGTGTTCTGCCGCCCCGCTGATCGTCCCCCGCAACATGACGGCCTGAATCACCTCGATCTGGCGCAGAGTGATTTCTTTCATGGTCTCCCCCCATAAAGATTCGCGGCAGATTAACATGAGGTTACAATTTCGTAGATAATTGTAATCGACGTTATGTAATTTCCGGCCCAATTTCGCAGCCGAGCGAGGGGGACAGCACGAAATGCCACAAACAGACTTTGATGTGATCGTTTTGGGCTCTGGCGCGGGCGGCCTCAGTGCGGCGGTGACGGCGGCAGCGCATGGTCTGTCGGTCTGCGTGATCGAAAAAGACAGCGTTCTGGGCGGCACCACTGCTTGGTCCGGCGGCTGGATCTGGTGCCCCGGCAATGAACCGGCCCAGCGTGCCGGACTGACCGAAGTCCCCGAGGCGCCGCTGACCTATCTGCGCGCGGTGACCGGAAACCACTTTGACGAACCCCGCGTTCGCGCCTTTCTACAGGCCGCGCCACAGATGGTCGCCTTTTTCGAGACTGAAACCGCGCTGCAGTTTGAGGGCGGTCTGAAAATCCCTGACACCTATGGCCATCAACCGGGGGCGGGAATGGGCGGCCGGTCGGTCATCGCGAAACCCTTTGACGGGCGGGCGCTGGGGGCCGCGATAGACCTGCTGCGGCTGCCGTTGCCGGAAACCACGTTCAAGGGCATGACCATTCAATCGGGGCCGGACCTGCGGGCGTTTATGACGATGACCCGGTCGGTCAAATCCTTTGCCTATGTCACAAACCGGGTCGTTCGGCATTTTTGGGACTTGGCCCGATATCGGCGCGGGATGTCGCTGCGCAATGGCAGTGCGCTGATTGGACGACTGCTGCGCTCGGCGCTGGATCGCGGCGTGGTGATCAAAACCGACACCGTGGTTCTGACCCTGACCCAGAGCGGTGGCCATGTTGGCGGTGTGCGCCTGCGGGACGGAACCGTTTTACGGGCCCGCGCCGGCGTGGTCTTGGCTACCGGCGGCTATCCCCATGACGCGGTTCGCCGCGCAGAAACCTTTGTCCGCAACGACGAACACCGGACCTTGGCCGTGCCGACGGCGACGGGCGACGGTCTGCATTTGGCCGCAGCAGTGGGAGCAGACACTCGCACCGACCAGAATAGCGCCGCCGCCCTGTGCCCGGTGTCTACGGTGCGCTGGCCCGACGGCCGCGTAGGTCAATTCCCGCATATCATCGACCGCGGCAAACCCGGCGTGATCGGGGTCTTGGCCAATGGCAAACGGTTCTGCAACGAAGGTCTGGGCTATCACGACTACGTTCAGGCCATGCAGTCCGCCCTCCCCCCCGAGGCGCCTGCCAAATCATGGCTGGTCTGCGATCACCGTTTTCTGCGCCGCTATGGGTTGGGCATCGTCCGGCCCAGCCCGGTTCCGTATCAAAGCTGGATACGGACCGGCTATCTGAAAACCGGCAAGACCATCGCCGATCTGGCCCGTGCCTGCGGCATTGATCCGGTTGGGCTGTCGCAAACCGTCGATCACTTGAACGCCGACGCCGCGCGCGGGATCGACAGCGCCTTTGGACGTGGAACGACGGCCTATATGCGGTTGCAGGGAGACCCCGATCACGGACCGAACCCCAATGTCGCGCCGATCCAGACCGGACCGTTCTACGCGGTCGAGGTGGTGCCCGGCAGCTTTGGCACCTTTACAGGGCTGCGGACCGATGGACAGGCCCGGGTTTTGACCGCCGACCAACAGGTCATTCCGGGGCTCTATGCCGCCGGAGCCGATAACGCTTCGGTCTTTGGCGGATTTTATCCGGCGGGCGGGATCAACCTTGGCCCCGCGATGACCTTTGGCTTTGTCGCGGGCCGCCACGCCGCAACAGGAGATACCGAATGACGCATCACCCGTTAACCGTCGCGCATCTGACCGCGTTGGACCTGCCGCCCCCGGCCTTTATCGAGGCTGCCGCTGCGGCGGGTTTCGATGGCGTTGGCCTGCGCCTGATCCAGGTCACGCCGGAAACCCCCGGCTATGATCTGGCCAGCGATGCTGCCCTGATGCGCGACACCCGCACAGCGCTAGCCAGCGCCGGAACCTATGTCCACGACATCGAATTCGTCAAAATCACCCCCGATACCCGGGTGCAAGACCTGCTCGGGTTTCTGGACGCAGGCGCCGAGCTATCGGCGCGTCAGGTGATTACCGCCCCCTATGACCCTGACCTCAGCAGACTGGCCGACACCTTGGCCGGGCTGGACGAGGCCGCACGGGAACGTGGACTGGGTACCGTTCTCGAATTTTTCCCTTGGACCGTGGTGCCTGACCTCGACACCTGTTGGCGGGTGGTGCAGCAGGCCGGCGATCATGTCGGGCTTCTGGTCGATGCGCTGCACTTTGACAGGTCCGGCTCTTCCTTGCCACTGTTGGCGGCGATTCCGTCCGAACGTCTGCCGTTTGCGCACCTGTGCGACGCGCCGGTCTGCCCGCCCTATGATACGGCAGCCCTCCTGGCGACGGCACGCGGCGACCGATTGGCCCCCGGCGACGGCGCAATAGACCTTGCAGCGTTTATCGGGGCGCTGCCCGCCGGAATACCCTTTGGCCTAGAGGTGCCGATGACCGCCGAAACGCAGGCAAAGGGGGCAGAGGCGGTTCTGGCGCATATCTACGCCCGCACCTGTCGTTTGCTCGGGCAATAGATCCCGCACGACCACCAGACCGGATCTCAGGGGGCATGCGGCGCTGGCAAAGCCGCGGCAGAACCGGATTGAAGGTCACTCGCCCCCTGTTGCCCCCTAGACCCGGCTGCGAGGGACAGCTAACCCTTGGCGCGCAACAACGGTCATTCGCATGACCAGGCAGTTATGGGGGCACCTATGCGCATCGCGATCAATGGTCTGGGACGTATCGGGCGTTCGATCCTGCGGCTCTTGGAGACGACGCGTCACGCCGATGACATCGAAATCGTCTGCCTCAATGACATCGCCCGGCCAGAACTCTGTGCCTATCTCCTCGCCTATGACAGCGTGTTCGGGCCGTTTCCCGGAACCGTCGATCATGGTCCCGAGGCCTTGATCATCAACGGAAAATCACGGCCACTCACCGCGTTTTCCGATCCCGCGAAACTGGATTTGACCGGGGTCGATCTGTTGATCGACTGCACAGGCAAGGCTACCGACCGCAGCTTTGCCGAACGGGCGCTGGCCGCGGGTGCGCGCAAGGTGCTGATCTCTGGCCCCTGCCCCAACGCCGATCTGACCTTTGTTCTGGGGGCGAATGATGCCGCCCTGACCGATCAGCGGATCGTGTCGAATGCCTCCTGCACGACAAATGCGCTGGCGCCGTTGACCCGCCTGCTCGACGATGCCTTTGGGATTGAGACCGGGCACATGACGACGATCCACTGCTATACCGGCAGCCAGCCGACGGTTGACGCCCCGCGCGGCGATCTGGTGCGGTCGCGGGCTGCGGCACTGTCGATGATCCCGACGACGACCTCGGCCTCGCATCTGACCGATCTGGTGTTGCCCCACCTCGCGGGCCGGATCGAAGGGCGGGCCCTGCGTGTTCCGACCGCCTCGGTTTCCGCCATAGACCTGACGGTGAAAACCGCGCAAAGCGTCACCGCAGAGGCCGTGAACGCGCTGTTCCACTCGGCCAAGGGGCCGATCATCGGCGTGACCGACCTGCCGCTGGTGTCGTCCGACCTGCGCAGCCGTCCGGAATCCATCGTGATGGCAACCGATGAGACCACTGTGACGCGGGGCGGATTGCTGCGGGTGTTTGGCTGGTACGACAACGAATGGGGGTTCTCGAACCGCATGCTGGACGTTGCACGGCTGATGGCCAACCGCCCCTGAACCGGCAACCAGAGCCAATGACCTGTTTGTGCGATGGCCGGCCTTAGCTATTGTTCTATGGTCATCATCCCGTTAGGGTTCGGCTGTTATTTTCAGGGTGCATAGCCGCATTTGGGGCGTTGGTACAAAAAACAGACATGACGACACCGCCGCGGCAAGACGCTTTGAAATTCACGATTATTATCCCAACTTTCCGCCGCGAAAATTGGCTGGCCGCGCTGTTTGCCGATCTGGCGGACCAAGTGGGCCGTGTGACCGCTCCGGTCGAGGTACTGCTGATCGACAACTCGCCCGAGGGATCGGCAGCTGGCGTCGGACGTCCCGATTTCGTCCGGTACATCCACGAGGATCGACCCGGTGTTTCCAACGCCCGCAATCGCGGCGTGGCCGAGGCGTCCGGCACCCATGTGATTTTTCTGGACGATGACGAAAGGCCCGGCGCCGATTGGCTGCCTGCATTCGAACGGGCAGCCCGCAGCGGCCACCGCGCCTATTTCGGAGCGATTGAACCCCGTTTCGAGACCCAGCCGCCAGAGCGTCTGTTCCACTCGCTCGACCGTCTGTTCAGCCGCCGCATTCCCGCAACCGACGGCGCAGATGTTGCCGCGTTTCGGGCCTATCTGGGGTCGGGCAATTCGATGTTTGCTCGCGATCTGCTGCTGACCTTCGATCCCCCCTTTGACACCCGCCTGCATCTGGGTGGCGAAGATGTCTGGCTGTTTCGCCAACTGGTCGAGGATCACGGAGTCGCCCTGATCTGGTGCCCTGCCGCACTGGTCCATGAAATCGTTCCCGCCAACCGCGCCAACAGCCGGTTTTTGCGGCAACGACGGTTCAGCGACGGCCAACTCCGCTGCCTGATCGAGAGTGGCGCTGGCGGCCTGCGGGGCGCTCTGCGGGTCGGGCTCTGGATGGGCGTCGGGCTGATACAGGCCACCGCCTTTGGCCTTGGCGCGATTGCCGCCCGCCCTGTGTCGCATCCCTTGGCCACCCGCTGGGCCATGACCGCCAGTGGCGGCATGGGCAAACTGCTATGGTGGAGAAAGTATCAGAACACGATATGACCGACCCTGCGCCCCTAAGTGGACCGATTTCCTATGTGACCGGCGACTACCCCAAGGTATCACACACCTTTATCCTGCGCGAGGTCGAGGCGCTGCGGGCGATGGGCGTCAGTGTTCAGACCTGTTCGATCCGCACCCCCGACATCACCGAATTTCGCGGCGAGGCCGAGAAACGCGCCCATGCTGAGACGTTTTTTGTCCAAGCTACCGCGAAAAATCCGGCCCGACTGATCAAGGATCATCTGGCCCTGATCCGCCGCAGCCCCAAAACCTACATCCAGACGCTGAAACTGGCATGGCAAACCCGGTCGCCGGGGGCCAAGGCCGCGGCATGGCAACTGTTCTATTTCCTCGAGGCCGGGGTATTGGCCGAACATCTGCGCCAGTCGGGCGTGCGCCATCTGCACAACCACTTCGGCAATTCCAGTTGTTCGGTCTCGATGCTGGCCTCGGCGCTGTCGGGCATTCCCTTTAGCTTTACCGAACACGGGCCCGCGATTTTCTTTGAAGCGGAAAAATGGGCACTGGACACGAAAATCGCCCGCGCCGCCTATGTCGTCGCGATCAGCCATTTCTGCCGGTCCCAGTTGATGCTGTTCTCGAAACCGGCCGATTGGTCGAAAATGTCGATCGTGCATTGCGGCGTGGTGCCCGACCACTATGGCCAGAGCAGCCCCGACCGCGGACAAAAACACGTGGTGTTTGTGGGCCGTCTGGACCCGGTCAAGGGCGCGCCCCTCTTGGTCGAGGCGTTCAGCCGCGTGCTGCGCGATCATCCCGACGCCCGACTGACCTTTGTCGGCGATGGCCCGATCCGTGCAGAGGCACAGACTCGCGTTCAGGCCTTGGGCATGAGCGACCGCGTGACATTCGCCGGCTTCCGCAGCCAGCCTGAAGTCGCCGAGATTCTGACAACCGCCGATATGCTGGTCCTGCCCTCGTTCGCCGAAGGGGTCCCGGTCGTCCTGATGGAGGCGATGGCCAGCCGCATCCCCGTCATCGCCAGCCGCGTGGCCGGAGTGCAGGAACTGGTCGAGGACGGCCAGACCGGCTATGCCGTGCCGCCGGGCGATGTGACGACACTGGCCCAGCGCATTTCACACCTGTTGTCCCATCCCGACCTAGTCCGCGACATGGGATTGGCCGGACGGGCAGTGGTCGAACGGGATTTCGATATCACCAAGGAAACTGCGTGGCTGCGCGAGATCTTGGGCGGCGCGGCGCGTGGCCGCCTCCGCCCTGATGATTAGTCGAGTAGGATCGCGTTCGTCCCGGTCACGCTGACCTCAATCGTTTCACCCACCTTGGGCGGGGTCCGGTCAGAGCGGTTAAAGGCGTCCATCGACAGGCTCTGATCGGCGATCTGCACGCCGATACGGATCGTCGATCCCATGAACTGCACCGACTGAACGCGGGCGGAATAGACGGCCTCATGCGCGTCTTCGCGGCCCAGACGCAGCGCCTCTGGACGCAGGGCGACAGAGACATTTGCCCCGGTCGGCTGACCAACGGCTGCTGCGATCCGCAGGCTCTGTCCGCCAAAGGCCACCAGCCCCGCAGCGGGATCGACAACCTGTCCGGGAACCACGTTTAACGTGCCGACAAAGCCCGCCGCAAAGCGGGTTGCGGGGCGGTTATAAATCTCGAATGGAGTGCCGATCTGATCCGCCTTGCCGCCATTCATCACAACGATGCGGTCAGAGACCGACAGCGCCTCTTCTTGGTCGTGGGTGACAAAGATGGTGGTGATCCCCAGTTCCTGCTGGATCGAACGGATTTCGTTGCGCAGCGATACCCGCACCTTGGCGTCCAAGGCCGAGAGGGGTTCGTCGAGCAGCAGCACCCGCGGCCGCGGGGCCAAGGCACGTGCCAGCGCGACGCGCTGTTGCTGACCGCCGGACAATTGGAACGGATAGCGTCCGCCCAAATCCGGCAGGCCGATCATCGCAAGGATTTCCTTGGTCCGGGCGTCGCGTTCGGAACGGCCAACCCCCTTGACCTTGAGGCCAAATCCGACATTTTCCGCCACCGTCAGGTTCGGAAACAGGGCGTAGGCCTGAAACATCATCCCGATGTTGCGGTTATTAGGCTTGAGCGCGGTCACGTCCTGCCCGTCGATGGTGATACTGCCGGAACTGGGCGTCTCAAACCCGGCGATCATGCGCAAAACGGTCGTTTTCCCACAGCCGGACGGCCCCAAGAGCGAGATGAATTCGCCCTTTTCGACGGCCAGATCAAAGTCTTTGACGACATGGTTCTGGCCAAAGGATTTTTCGAGGTGCGACAGGTTCAGGTAGCTCATCAGGCTTTCGCCCTTTCGTGTTTTGCAAGTCGTGTGACCAGCTGCATCAATCCCATGCAGCCCCATGTGATCGCAAAGGCAATCACGGCCAAGGCAGGCGGCTCGTAGGCGCGGTTCGCCCCCAAGAGTTGCATATAGGGGCCAAAGGCAGGTCGATTCAGCAGCGCGGCCATGGTGAATTCGCCCATGACGATGGCGAGTGTGAGGAAGGCACCGGACAGGACGGCGATCATCACATTGGGCAGAATGATCCGCGCCATGATGGTGATCCACCCCGCGCCCAAGGTCTGTGCGGCCTCGGTCAGGGTGGCAACGTCGATGGTCCGCAGGCCGGTGTCAACGCTACGGTACATGTAGGGCAAGGCCAGCGTGGTATAGCCCATCGTCAGCAGGAAATCGGTCCCGATGGCCGATCCGGTCAGCGGCAGGATCGACGAGGTATTGAACATCCGGATGTAGCCGAACACCACGACGATCGCCGGGATCACCAGCGGCAAGAGCGTGATAAACTCGATATAGGGACGTGCCTTGGGCAGGCGCAGGCGCACCCAATAGGCGGTCGGCACCACCAACAGCACCCCGACAACAATCGTCGCCGCCGCGAGCGTCAGCGAATAGCCAAAGGTCGCCCAAAAGGTCGGGTCCTCGAACACCTTGCGATAGGCATCGAACGAATAGACCCCACGCCGCATTTTCAGCGAAAATTCCGCCATGCCTATCAGCGGCAACAGGAAATAGACGCAGCCGAAAATCAGCGCGATCCATGCGAAAATACGGGTCATTTCAGCCACCTTTCCGACCGGATGCGCAGCACGATATAGACCGTATTGGCCGCCGCCGTGATCAGGATCATCCCAAAGGCCAAGGCATACCCGAGGTTGGGATTGCCCAGCACATCGCCTCGGATTTGTGCGAACAGTTTGATCGGCACGATATTCAGTTGCGGCCCGGTCAGTGCAAAGGCCGTTGCCACAGCCCCAAAGGCGTTAGCAAACAACAGGGCAAAGGTTCCCAGCAGCGAGGGAAACAGGATCGGCAGGGCAACCATGCGCCAATATTGCGCTCCGGTCGCACCCAGCACCGATGCCGCCTCGCGCCACTCGCGTTTCAAACCGTCCAGCGCCGGGGTGATGATCAGGATCATCAACGGAATCTGGAAAAACAGATAGGTGATGACGAGCCCCCAAAAGCTGAGCAGGTTAAAGCCCATCATCCGTAAATTGATGCCGAAATTGGTCTTGAGCCAGATCGTCACCAGACCGACCGGCCCCAAGGTCGCGATAAACGCAAAGGCCAGCGGCACGCCGGCAAAGTTCGAGGCCACCCCAGAAAACGTCAGCAGCGGGCTTCGAATACGTTTTGGCAGACCGCCGAAAACCACCGCCGCCGCCATCGCGAACCCGATCCCCCCGCCCAGGAGTGCGGTGATCACCGACAGCTTGATCGAGGTCCAATAGGCACTGCGGATCGACGCGGTGTTCAGGTCGATCATGTTTTGCAGCGTCAAACCGCCGTCTGGCCCCTGAAAGGCGCCCAGCACGATTTTCAGCGTCGGGAGTATCAAAAACAGCAGCGCGAAAATGGCAAAGGGCAACAGCCCGAGCCAATCCAGCGGCAAGCGATCCATCGTCCCCTTGGATCGTCTGATCATGCATGTTCCCCTGTTTTAGGTGGTTAATCAGGGCACTTTCGGCCCCGTTTGGAATGGCCCGCCCCACGGATGCGGGACGGGCCAAAGGGTGATTATTCGACGTTGGCGCCGACAGTCGCGTCCCAGCCGCCAGTGACAGCGGCCTTGTTCGCGTTCACCTGATCAACGGTCGGGAATACGGCGGCCTCATAGGCAGCAGCCGGCGGCAGAGCGTCCAGCAGGTCCTGCGGGATCTTGCCAGCAGCAGCCATCGCGTTAAAGCGGGCCGGGTGGCAATAGCCTTGCAGCCAGAGGGTCTGACCTTCATCGCTATAGAGGTATTCCATCCACAGTTTCGCGGCGTTCGGGTGCGGTGCATAGGCGCTGATTGCCTGAACATAGACGCCAGCCAGCACGCCGGTTGCCGGAACAACGATTTCGACCGGCGGGTTGCCAGCCAGCGTGTCACGCCATGCCAGCGCGTTATAGTCCCATGCGACGACGATCGGCGTGGTGCCCTGTGCCAGCGTGCCGGCCTTGCCGATCACCGGAACAAAGTTGCCCGCGTCGTTGAGCTGCTTGAAGAAATCCAGACCAGCGGTGCCAGCGGCCTCGCCCGGTTCGGCGCCCGACGACATACCGGCGGCCATCACGCCCAGAATCGCCTGGTTCGAGGCACGCGGGTCACCCGCCAGCGCGACCTGACCGGCGTATTCCGGCTTGAGCAGGTCGGACCAGTCTGCCGGAACGTTCTCGACGAGGTCTTTGTTCACGATCAGCGACATCACGCCGTAATAGTCGCCGTACCAATAGCCGTCGGCATCCTTAACATCAGCCGGGATTTCGTCCCATGTGGCGACCTTGTACGGCTGGATCAGGCCTTCTTCCTTGGCGGAGGGGCCGAATGCCAGACCAACGTCGATGACGTCCGGCGCCTGCGGGCCAGTGTTGTCCTTGTTGGCGCGGATCGCTTCGATTTCATCGGCAGAGCCCGCATCGGGGTTCAGTTCGTTGACGCTGATTTCCGGGTACTTGGCCTTGAAGCCTTCGATCACGGCACCATAGCCACACCAGTCATGCGGCAGGGCGATGGTGGTCAGCATGCCTTCGGCTTTGGCGGCGGCTTCGAGATCGGCCATCGCATCCGCAGAGGCAAAGCCTGCCGTCAGGGCGGTCACCAGACCGGTCGTCAAACCCAGAACAGTCTTCAGTTTCATTTCTCAGATCTCCCAGTTGAGAATATCGACCGCCTTAACAAGAAACACGTAACACCTTTGCGACGTGCCCCCGCTCGCGCAGCGGCGTTTTATGTGCGGCGAAGGCGAGGTTCGCCATTTGATATCCGGCAGCGCGGTCGTTTCAGGGATCGACCCAGACCCCAGCCAGCCAAACACCACAAGTCATTATCACATCTGGATAAAATCCAGATACCTTGCAAAACAGCCACGCGGATGCGGCTGCCTCGCGGTTCGCGTTCTAACAGATCGGTCACGCTGCCAATCAAGAGACGGTTGTCCAAATCCCACCGCCGTGCAACCGGACGATACCGCAAGTTCGTGGTTTGGCTACAAAAATTTTTACCATTTGGACGATGCGCTGCGATAATTGATCGAACACAGGCAAACGCGCGTTTTTACAGCGGCCACAAACCTGATTTCAAAATGCAGGTTTTCGCCCGAGAGCCGACCCCGCCGCGTTGAGTTTGCCTTGTTGTTGTGGTAGAACCCTCTGAACAGCTCTTTGGCAAAATCCCCGATAACATGAACCAGATCACGCCCATCACCACATCCGGCGGCACTGCTGCGCCTTTCCTTCCGATGAGCCGGGCCGAAATGTCCGCTCTGGGATGGACCGAATGTGACATCATCCTCGTCACCGGCGACGCCTATGTCGACCATCCCAGTTTTGGCATGGCACTGATCGGGCGACTGCTGGAATCGCAGGGGTTCAGGGTCGGCATCATTTCGCAGCCCGACTGGCAGTCCGCAGAACCGTTCAAGGCCTTGGGCCGTCCGCGCCTGTTTTTCGGCGTCACCGGTGGCAACCTCGACTCGATGGTCAATCGCTACACGTCGGACCGGAAAATCCGCAGCGATGACGCCTATACGGCGGGCGGCGAAGGCGGGCGGCGCCCCGATCGCTGCTCCATCGTGTATACCCAGCGCTGCCGCGAGGCGTATAAGGATGTGCCGATCATTCTGGGCGGGATCGAGGCGTCGCTGCGCCGCATCGCCCATTACGACTATTGGTCGGACAAGGTCCGCCGCTCGATCCTTGCCGATGCCAAGGCTGACCTCCTGCTCTATGGCAACGCCGAACGCGCCGTGATCAAGGTCGCCCTGCGCATGGCCGCGGGAGAAAAGCCGCGCGAGATCGACAATGTGCGCGGCGTCGCGCTGTTCCGCCCGGTGCCCGAAGACTACACCGAATTGCCCGCCGACGATTTGGAGTCGGCGGACGAGGCCGCGTCCCGCCACCCCGGCGATACGGTGATCCGCCTGCCCTCGTTTGAAACGGTCGAGGTCGACAAGGACGCCTATGCCCGCGCATCCCGCGTGCTCCACCGCGAGGCCAACCCCGGCAACGCCCGCCCGCTGGTCCAGCGGCACGGAGACCGTGATCTGTGGCTGAACCCGCCGCCGATCCCGCTGACCTCGGCAGAAATGGACGCGGTCTACGATCTGCCCTATGCCCGTGTGCCGCACCCGTCCTACGGGGACGCGAAAATCCCCGCCTACGAGATGATCAAAACCTCGGTCACAATCATGCGCGGCTGTTTCGGCGGCTGTACCTTCTGCTCGATCACCGAACACGAAGGCCGCGTGATCCAGAACCGGTCCGAAGGGTCTATCCTGCGCGAGATCGAAAAAATCCGCGACAAAACCCCCGGTTTCGCCGGCGTGATCTCGGACATCGGCGGGCCGACCGCGAACATGTACCGCATGGCCTGCAAGGACCCGAATATCGAAAAGAACTGCCGCCTGCCGTCCTGCGTGTTCCCCGACATCTGTCCGAACCTGAACACCTCGCACGATGATCTGATCCGCCTCTATCGCAAGGTCCGCGAAACCAAGGGCATCAAAAAGGTGATGGTGGCCTCCGGCGTGCGCTATGATCTGGCAGTCAAGAGCCCGGAATATATCGAGGAACTGGTCACCCACCATGTCGGCGGCTATCTGAAAATCGCGCCGGAACACACCGAACGCGGGCCGCTGGACGTGATGATGAAGCCCGGCATCGGCACCTATGACAAATTCAAGGAAATGTTTGATGCCGCGGCCGAAAAGGCGGGAAAGAAATACTATCTGATCCCCTATTTCATCGCCGCCCACCCCGGCACGACCGACAAGGACATGCTGAACCTTGCGCTGTGGCTAAAAAAGAACCGCTATCGCGCCGATCAGGTCCAGACCTTCCTGCCGTCCCCCATGGCGACGGCGACCGCGATGTATCACACCGGCGTCAACACCCTCAAAGGCGTGCGCCGCGGCGGCACCGAAAAGATCGAGACCGTCCGCGGTGGGCGTCAGCGCCGCCTGCACAAGGCGTTCCTGCGCTATCACGATCCGGCCAACTGGCCGCTCTTGCGCGAGGCACTCAAGGAAATGGGTCGCGCCGACCTGATCGGGCCGCGTCCGGATCAACTGGTCCCGGCACACCAGCCGTCGGGCGTGGTGTCGAATGGCACCGGCAAAGGAACGGGCAAGGGGCCCAAGAAGTTCGGTGCCCGCGCGGAACAGCGCCCGAATTCCCGGCCGATGAAATTCACGACCAAGGGCGTGCCTTTCCCGAAAAAGCCCAAGGGCTAATCGCCTCTGGCGCGGCCTACGGGTCGCGCCGTCCTAGGTCTGCGCGGCGGCTTCTTGTCTTTGCAGAACCGCCGCAAAGAACCCGTCAGTTTTATGGCGCAGCGGCGTCAGCGACAGGAAATCGCCCTCGGCAATCGCGCCAAGGGTCGGCATCGCTTCGGCCACGGGAACCACCCGAAAAGCCGGAAATGCCGCGACAAAGGCGGCAACCTGCGCCTCGTTCTCTTCGGGCAGCATCGAGCAGGTGGCATAGACGAGGCGGCCACCGGGTTTGACCAGACGCGCGGCGCTGGCCAATATCCGCCCCTGAAGCTGCAATAGCGCCTCTAGCCCGTTTTCTGGGGGCGTGCGCCAGCGGGTATCGGGGTTGCGCCGCCATGTGCCGGTCCCGCTACAGGGCGCGTCGATCAGCACGCGGTCAAAACTCAGTTTATGCCGCTTGACCCATTTGTCCGACTCGCTGGTCAACAGGCGCGTTTCCGTGTTGTGCATCCCCGCATTGCGCAGACGCTCGCCACAGCGCCGCAGGCGTCCTTCGCTGATGTCGCAGGCGATAATCCGACCGCGGTTATTCATCTGCGCCGCCATGGCCAGAGTTTTCCCCCCTGCCCCGGCACAAAAATCGACCACGCGGTCACCGGGTTGCGCATCCACCAACTGCGCGACCAGTTGCGATCCTTCGTCCTGAATCTCCAACTCGCCGGTTTTCAGCGGTTTCAGCCGCGACAGGGAAAACCGTTCGGGCACGCGGATGCCATGGGGCGACAGTGCCGTCTCCTCTGCCGGCAGACCGAGTTTGCGCAGGCCGGCGATCATCGCCTCGCGCGTGGTCTTGATCGGATTGACCCGCAGATCGAGCGCGGGCGGCACCAGCGTCGCGGCCATTTCAGCGTCGAACGCATCGCCGAACCTGCGGCGCAATGACGGCTCGGCCCAATCCGGACATTCCAGCCGAATGGTGTCGGGCATTTCGGGATGCGCCATTGATCCGCCCTGCAGTTTCACCAGCAGGTTATGCTCGGGCTTGCTCAGGGCGATATCCCCGCCACGGCTCAGCAGGCGGCGAACGTCATCGGGGGTCTTACGGTCAACGAGGGCGAGCCAAGCCAGCACCTGATTGCGCGGTGTCTCTTCGCGTCCGTGCCGGGTGAGCCACCAGATCAGCCGCCCGCGATGCCGTAACATCGAATATAGGGTTTCCAGCAGGGCTCCGCGGTCCTCGTCTCCGAGGTCTCGACGGTCGCGAAACCAACCAGAGGTCACCGCATCAACAGGTCGCCCGTCACCATCGACAGCCGCAAACAGGTCAAGCGTCAGATACAATCGGTCAGATGGGGTCACGGCGGCTCGGTCTTTGGACAAGGATTCGGCTATGGCAGCCGCACCCAGTGATTGCACGCACAGAGCCTGCCAAGGGAGCGACCTGCCCGGCCGTGGGTGTATCCGCTACCGCGTCCAAGGGGAACCCGGTTTTTGCAACACACCGCCTTGGCAAGACCGATGTTCGCTCCGCCCGGGCAAACGTCCCACTCGCCCCCGAATATCCGCGACTGCGCGAGCCGGATGATCCAAAGCACGCGACCACAGACGGATATCCGGTTCGGGATCATCGATCTAAGCGGCTGCTTATGGCGCCGGATTTCAGCGCCCGTCGTATATACGCGCCCCCGTCGAGGTACCAAGTGGGTGTCGGCAGGCACCGTGACGTGTCGCCTGAAAAACATTCCCGAAAGGACTTCAGATGAAAAAACTCCTCCTCGCCGGTCTCGTTCTTGTTGCGGCGCCCCTCGCCGCTGTCGCGATGCCCAACGTCGGCGATACCGTCGGCACCAACCCGGCAGAAGCGACGGCTGCTCTGCAGACTGCTGGCTGCGTTGTGCAGGATTTCGAGGCCGAAGGCGGCAAGATCGAAGCGGTCTGTAAAGATGACACCGGCGCGACCTGGGAAATCTACATCAATCCCCAGACCGGCGCGATCGAAGAGATCAAAGAAGCCGATGACTGAGACCTTGGACGAAAACAGCAAACTGGGCGCCAAACCGGCGCCCACACCTCCTGCGGTTTGGGATCCGGTTGTGCGCCTGAATCACTGGACGCTTGCGGCAGTGGTGATCGCGAACGGGCTGATCAACAAAGCCGGTGGAAGCTTGCATATCTGGCTGGGCTGGGTTGCGATGTGCACGCTGGCAGTGCGCTTGGTCTGGGGACTGGCCGGACCGCGAGAGGCGCGCTTTTCCAGCTTTCCCCCGGCGCCGCGCGCGGCCCTGGCCCATTTGCGTTCGCTTTTGCGGGGCCACCCCGCCGAGCATACCTCGCACAATCCGGCGGGGGCCCTGATGGTTTACACTCTTTGGGGCTGCATCGCCGCCATGGTCCTGACAGGGCTTGTGATGACCCGGTTCGAAGATCCGTTCACGATCGCGGCGGAAAAGGCGGCAGTGGCTGCGGGCGACTGGTCAGTTTTGACCGATGCAAACGGCGGTAACGAAAGCGTGCTCAGCAAGAACAGCGAGAGGTTGATAAAAGACGTCCACGGGCTGGCCGCGAACCTTATCTACGCCAAGGCCGGCATTTCCGGCCGGGCGCAATTTGCGGCCTGGTTCGTGGAAGACCTGCTGGATTAGCGCGGTGCGCCGACCCTGCAGGTCAGGGCCGGACAACCGGTCATCCGACATCAAACCGTGGAGGCGACGCCCTTTCGCGCGCTGATGGCATAGCGATGTTCGGACCGCCGCAGCAGGCTGCGCAGCAGGCCGAACTGAAGCGCCTGAGCCCGATGGATCGCGCCGAACCGCGTATCGATGCGCGGCTCGACAAAGCCGGCCTGATGCAGCAAACGGGCGACTTCGTCAGCGCGTGCGCCCTGCGAGAAATGCACACGGGCCAGAATATCGCGATGCCGTGACATCTGCCCCTCGGGCCGGACGGGCAACAGGCCGGCGATCCGGCGCGCGAGCCAGCCACGCCGCACGAAATCTCCATCAACGATGAGCAAGACCCCACCGGGCGCCAGCACACGGTGCCATTCGGCAAAGGCCGCCACGGGGTCCACCAGCGTCCAGACCAGATGGCGCGTCACGATCACGTCCATACTGCCGTCAGGCAACATGGTGCGTTCGGCATCCGCCTGCAGAAAGGCGACGCCCGGCAACTTTGCTCTTGCCCGCTCCAGCATCGGCTCGGCCCAGTCGAGCCCGGTCACCTCGAAACCAAGCCCTTGGCACAGGCGCGAAATCTCGCCCGTACCCGAAGCCAGATCGAGCAGGCGACGGCCGTTCGCCTGACCGAGGTGCCGCGCAAACAGTTTGCGCCACGCGGCCATTTCGGCCCCGTCGGCAATTTTATGGCCCGGATCGTTGTCAAACGTGGCGGCACGGTCGGACCAATAGTCCCTGATATCGTCGCGCAGGTCTCGGTTGGATTGAGGTAGGGAATGCATAGTGGCTCCTTGGCGGTCTGGCCCCGTTTCCCAAAGATGACTAAAACTGTCAAGAAACATAGTTGACAGTTTTAGTTGGGAATTCTACCAGCACGCCATCACAACCTTCAAGGACCCAAGATGACCCTTCGTTCCGTCCTCGGCGCCACCGCGCTGAGCCTTCTCGCAGCCAGCCACGTGCAAGCCGATCCCATCACCCTCACAGATATCGCCGGTCGCGAAATCACCGTGGATGGCCCGGTGGATGCGGTGATCCTCGGCGAAGGTCGGCAGGTCTTTTTTACCGCCGTGCTCGACGGCGACGACCCGTTCAAGCGTGTTGTCGGCTGGCGTGACGACTTCCTGCAGGCTTCGCCCGAGAGCTTTGCCGCCTATGCCGAGAAGTTCCCCCGAATGGCCGATATCCCGACCTTTGGCGGCTTCAAGGAGGGCACGTTCGACATCGAGCAGGCGGTATCGCTGTCCCCTGACGTGATGATCCTCAACCTCGAGGCCAAGGCCGCCACCGACGAGGCCGGCTATGAAGAAAAGCTCGCCAAGGTGGGGATTCCGATCGTCTATGTCGACTTTCGCGAGGATCCCTTTGTCAATACGCCCAAGTCGATGGAAATCATCGGCAAACTGTTTGGCGAGGAAGAGCGCGCAGCCGAGTTCAACGCCTTTTACACTGCGCAGATGGCGCGTGTGACCGATGTGATCGCAGCCCAGACCGATCTCGTGCGTCCGCTGACCTTTGTAGAGCGGGCGGGCGGCTATTCCGAGGATTGCTGCATGTCCTTCGGTGCCGGCAACTTCGGTGAGTTTGTCGAGCTGGCAGGTGGCACCAATATGGCGTCCGAGTTCATTCCGGCCACCTTTGGCACCGTCAACGCCGAGCAGATCATCGCCTCTGACCCCGAGCAGATCATCGTCACCGGCGGCAACTGGGAAGCCTATGTTCCCGGCGGCGCATGGGTCGGCGTAGGACCGGGCGCGAACGAGGACGAAGCGCGCGCCAAGCTGGCAGCGCTGATGGAGCGACCCGCCTTTACCGGCGTCAAGGCCGTGACCGAGGGCAATGTCCACGCCATCTGGCACCAGTTCTACAACAACCCCTACAGCTTTGTCGCGGTGCAGCGTCTGGCGACCTGGCTCCACCCCGAGCTGTTTGCCGACCTCGACCCCGAGGCGACGCTGAAAGAACTGCACGAGCGCTTCTTGCCGGTGGACTACCGCCCCGGCTACTGGGTCTCGCTCGAGGCCTCGAACTGAAACCGGCGGGCGGCCTTTCCGGCCGCCCCACCCCGGAGCCTGCCTCGGAGCCGCCGATGACCCTGTCGCCCACCGCCCTACCGCCGACAAACGCACGCGCCTATAGGGCGCTGATCGCGCGTCGCCTCGCCATACTTGCCGGGTTCGCGGCCCTGCTCCTGCTGTCGGTGGCAGTCGATATCTCTCTGGGACCGGCACGCTATCCGGTGGCGGATGTGGTCCGCACCATCCTGTCGCCCGGCGCCGCCGATATGCAGATGCGCGTCGTGGTCTGGGATATCCGCATGCCGATGGCTCTTTTGGCCGTGACCGTCGGCGCCAGCCTATCCATGGCCGGCGCCCAGATGCAGACCATCCTCGCCAACCCTCTGGCGAGCCCCTTTACCCTCGGACTGTCGGCGGCGGCCAGTTTCGGCGCAGCCCTCGCGATGGTCCTTGGCGTGGCGCTGTTTCCCGGTGCGCTGACCCTCATGGTGCCGATCAATGCCTTTGCGATGGCGATGGCTGCCGCGCTGCTGATCTTCGGGCTGTCGACCCTGCGCGGGGTGACGGTCGAAACCATCGTTCTGCTCGGGATCGCGCTGGTGTTCACCTTCAACGCCGCGCTGGCCCTGCTGCAATATTTTGCGTCCGAACAGGCCCTGTCGGCGGTTGTCTTCTGGACCATGGGCAGCCTGACCAAGGCGACCTGGGGCAAGGTCGCTGTGACAGCCGCGATCCTCGTGGTCACTCTGCCGCTGTTCGCCCGCCGAGCCTGGGCACTGACCGCGATCCGCCTGGGCGAGGTCCGTGCCGCCGCCATGGGCGTCCCGGTGCGCAGGCTCCGCCTCGAAGCCCTCGTGCTTGTCTCCGTACTTGCCGCCGTGCCTGTGTCCTTCGTCGGCACCATCGGCTTTATCGGCATCGTCGGCCCCCATGTGGCGCGGCTTCTCCTTGGCGAGGATCAGCGGTTCTTCCTGCCCGGCGCACTTCTCGCAGGGGCGCTGATCCTGTCGGCAACATCGGTTCTGTCCAAGGCGCTCCTACCCGGCGCGGTCCTGCCCATCGGCATCATCACCGCGCTGGTCGGCGTGCCGTTCTTCATGGCGCTCATTCTCACGAAAGGACGCAAGGCATGGTAACGCTCGCGCTCGACCAGATCGGGGCCGGCTATGGCCGCCAGATGATACTCAGGGGGGTGACTACGCCCCCGATCGAGGGCGGAGCCCTCACCGCGCTGGTCGGGGCGAACGCGGCGGGCAAGTCGACGCTGTTTCGCCGCATCGCCGGCCAACTCAAGGGCCCGGGCACCGTGCACTTCGGGGGCATCGACCGGACAGAGTTGCGCTACATGCCGCAGGATACCGCCATGAGCGCCGCACTCACCGTATTCGAGACGATCATCCTCGCCCTCAAACAGGGTGGCGGGTGGCGGCTGTCCGCGGCCGAACTTGCCCAGGTCGAGGGCGTGCTGGCAAGGTTCGACCTCTCGCATCTTGCAGACCGGCAATTGCCCGAATTATCGGGGGGTCAACGGCAGGCCGTGTCGATCGCCCAGACCCTTGTGACGCGCCCCAGAATCGTCCTCATGGACGAGCCCACCTCGGCTCTCGATCTCTATCGGCAGGTCGAGGTCCTGAACGCCCTTGCCACCTATGCCGAGGAAACCGGCGCGGTGATGCTCCTCGCCCTGCACGACATCAATCAGGTCATGCGCAGTTGCCGAAGCGTGATTGCCCTTGCCGGGGGGCAGGTTCTGGCCACGGGCCCCACCCTCGATGTGCTTGGCCCCGAGATGATCAGGTCGCTTTATGGCATCTCTTGCCGGGTCGAGCGTTGTTCGCGCGGCTGCCCGATGATGATCGTCGACGGCGTGGCTCAACCGACCTGACCGCAGATCTGGGGCCAGACAGGCGGCAAGCGACATCAGCGAAACGCTGGACTTCGACAGTCGACGGGCCAAGAGATCCGGGGGCAGCCCCGGAGAACTTGGATGGTGCAGGCAGAGCGGGCGTTTCGGTGACCCTCAATGAAAACTCGCCTGAAAGGACGTCGCGGTCAGCGAGACATGCGCGCCCAGCGGCGGGTGCAGCTCAAATGCTTTCGGGTCCCGCGCGAAGTTCCAGAGCCGGAACAAAGACCATTCCGAACGCCGCTCCTCGGCCACGGCCAGCTCGTTGCGGCTGATATGAAAAGGCGTGCGCTCCCAGCCATTCGTCGTCTTCACCTCGATCAGGCGCGGACGGCCATCCGGCGCGAAGCTGGCGATATCGTAGCCGGCTCCGACGCCATCCTCCTCCGACACCCACCGGACCTTGCGCGCAAGATCATCGCGGCCCGCTGATTTCAGGGTTGCACGTTCGTGCACCAGCACGCGCTCTTCACCGGCACGGCCGAGTGCGCGGTTGCGTTCGTCTCTCGCCGCGACATCGAATTTGCGGGCGATGTGCAGCATCTGCTCCAGGTCCTGCGGCGGCGGCTGGTTCGACAACGTGGGCGGCGGCCCGATCCAGATCGGCGCGGCGTCGGCCAGGCCAGTCGGCGCGCCTGTACGCGAATGACGACCGAGCCAGGCCGGGTTCAGCGCCAGCCAACGCGCCACAGCATCCACCAGCGTCATCTGGAAATTGAAGGCAGGCTTGTAGCCCGGGATCCAGTCCTCACC
>CALMJS010000027.1 GCA_937864535.1 uncultured Paracoccaceae bacterium | reverse complement strand
CCTCGATCACCTCCTGCACCAACACCTCGAACCCCTATGTGCTGATCGGCGCTGGCCTCGTGGCCCGCAAGGCGCGCGCATTGGGTCTCCAGTCCAAGCCGTGGGTGAAAACCTCGCTGGCACCGGGCTCGCAGGTGGTAGAAGAGTACCTGAAGGCCGCAAACCTGCAGGACGATCTGGACGCTCTGGGCTTTAACATCGTTGGCTTCGGCTGCACGACCTGTATCGGGAACTCCGGTCCGCTCGGCACCCCGGAAATCTCCAAGGCGATCAACGAAAACGATCTGGTCGCGGCTGCCGTTCTGTCGGGCAACCGCAACTTTGAAGGCCGGATTTCGCCGGACGTTCGCGCCAACTTCCTGGCGTCGCCGCCGCTGGTTGTCGCCTATGCGATCGCTGGTGATATGAACATCGACCTGACCAAGGACCCGATCGGCCAATCCGCCGATGGCAAGGACGTCTATCTCAAGGACATCTGGCCGACCGACGCGGAAATCGCGGAACTGGTTGAAAAGACCGTGACCCGCGAGGCCTTCCTCAAGAAGTACGCCGACGTGTTCAAGGGCGATGCCAAGTGGCAGGCCGTTGAAACCACCGAAGGCGAAACCTACGACTGGCCGGCGTCCTCGACCTATATCGCTAACCCGCCGTATTTCCAGGGCATGTCCCCGGAAAAGGGCACGATCAAGAACGTCGAAGGCGCCAAGGTTCTGGCGATCCTCGGCGATATGATCACCACCGACCACATCAGTCCGGCTGGCTCGTTCAAGGCGACCACCCCGGCAGGCAAGTTCCTGTCGGAACGTCAGGTGGCCGTGAAGGACTTTAACAGCTACGGTTCGCGCCGTGGCAACCACGAAGTCATGATGCGCGGCACCTTTGCCAACATCCGCATCAAGAACGAGATGCTGGACGGCGTTGAGGGCGGTTACACCAAGGGCCCGAACGGCGAGCAGACCTCGATCTACGATGCCTCGATGGACTATCAGGACAACGGCACGCCGCTGGTGATCTTTGCAGGGATCGAATACGGCGCGGGTTCGTCGCGTGACTGGGCCGCCAAAGGCACCGCCCTGCTCGGCGTCAAAGCTGTGATCGCAGAGTCCTTTGAACGTATCCACCGTTCGAACCTCGTTGGCATGGGCGTTGTTCCGTTCGAATTCACCAACGGCGACAACCGCAAATCGCTGGGCCTGACGGGCGACGAAACCGTCACCATCAAGGGTCTGGACAGCGTCAAGCCGCTGGAAGTCCTGCAGGCAGAGATCACCTTTGCCGACGGTTCGACCAAGGTCATCGACATCAAGTGCCGGATCGATACCGCTCCGGAAATCGAATACATCGAAAACGGCGGCGTTCTGCACTACGTGCTGCGCAACCTCGCCAAGTCCTAAGGTCTTGGCATAGAAATAGAAAAGCCCCGTCTCTGACTGACGCATTCCGCGTGGTGGGAGTTCTGAATTTAACAAGCCGAGAATCGATTGGGCCCGAGAGCATTGTGCTCTCGGGCCCAATTTCATTTTTAATCAAGGACTTGAAACGGCGTTCAGTCGTATGACCTTCGCAGAGTAATGGGCTTCGATCCGAGGCAGCCAAGATTAAGTATGGATGTCACCCTCAGATTTCACTCAGGACGAGACAATTCTTGTACTCACGCCCTTATCCTCGAAGATCAAGCGAGCCACCATCTTTCAGCAGATCGTAGATCATCGCATTCAAGAGGCCCAAGCCTTGCTTGTCGGCCTTCAGAAGCATCGTAGCCAAGGTCGCATGTGACGACATTGCCCGAGCGACTGCGGCTTCCACTGCACCAGGGAGATTCCCCTTCAGGGCCTGATCCTTGCTGTTCTTCTCGACCTGCGCCATCACATGGACGTTTTCGCGCGTGATGTTGGCGATCTGGTTCACGAAATCGATCCGGTCGCTGAGCGGGGTCGCTTCGCCAAAAATCCCATTCAACTTCTCGATGATCTCGCGGATATAGACCGGGACCGCCCCCGGCTTGGTAGAGCCACCAGGGGTGATTGGCTGCAAAACACCATCCGAGGTTTCCTCATCTCCTCCTTCGCCGCCAGAGTCTTCGCGAGCCTTGATATCGTATCCCGTCAAGGTAATGCCGCGAAGGTCGATGCTCTCCGGTGGAAGCCCGTCGAGGCGGTTCGCAAGAAGTTTTGCGAACGCGGCATAGCTTTCCAATCCCGGATCTCCGAGGTCGATCAACTGTGCAATATAAGAATAGGTGCGTGAGAAGCGCGCCAAACCGGTTTTGAACTCGGTCATCTGCCCGATCGCCTCAGCCACCTGCTGCCTTTCGTGGTCGGCTCTCTTCATGCCGTCCTGGTTGCCCAGCGTCCGAGCGAGCTCGAAGTCATCCTCCGCCTTCTGGGCCACTTTTCGAAGCGCCTTGAGGCGAGAATTGAAGCAATCCGTGGGTTCCTGTGTCGCTGCGAACATTGCTTTGTGCTCGCTATCGCCATGAGCAGCAAAGGCGGCCGCCGTCTGGTAGCGCGCAGTTTGAAACTTCGCGACATGGGCGTCATCGTAGATGCCATGCGCGTCGAGCTTGTCCTTCATGTCATAAATGACATTGATATCCTGAACCTTCTCCACCTTGGCGCCGCTGTCATACTGCGCGAATGCCGCTTGCACGGTGTCCGGGTCATTGACGAAGTCGATGATGAAGACCTGGTCCTTACCAGGGAAGGTCCGGTTCAGGCGCGACAGGGTTTGCACGATTTCGACCGCATTCGCGATCTTCTTGTCGATATACATGGCGACCAGCTTCGGTTGGTCGAAGCCTGTCTGGAATTTGTTGGCAACCAGCATGACGCGGTATTCGGGCCGGTCGAATGCAATCCGCAGATCCTGTCCGCCAATTCCTGGATTCATGTTGCCTTCGGAGAACTCGGCATCTTCGTCGATGGTGAAGATGTCATCCTTCAAGAGGTCATCATTGGGATGCATGACCTCCTTACCGGTCAGCTTGCCAGAGAAGGCCACCAGGGCGCGGATTTCCTTGTAGGCTGGGTTGGCTTCAATGAAGGCGTCGAAGGCCTTCTTGTAGCGCACAGCGGACGCACGGGAGCTGGTAACCACCATGGCCTTGGCCTTGCCATCCAGACGATGCGCCACGTTCTTGGAAAAGTGCTCCATGATGAACTGGACCTTCTGGGTCACGTTCGTCGGGTGGAGCGCCATCCAGGCTGCGAGCGCGCGCTTGGCGGCCTTGCCATCCACACGCTTCTCGTCAACCAGTTCCTTACCCAGATTGAATGCCGTCTTGTAGGGAACGTATCCCTTCAGGACGTCCAGAATGAACCCTTCATCGATCGCCTGTCGCATTTCATACTTGTGGAAGGACACCGGAAGGTTGTCGTCGGACGCGGGCATCGTCGGGTCTGCTGGGCGTCCAAAGAGCATCATGGTCGAGTGCTTCGGCGTCGCCGTAAAGGCGAAATGCGAGACGTTGGCCGGCCGCTTCCGCGACCGCTGGATTTCCAGCAACAGGTCTTCGACGGTCATTGTCGACAAGTCGGTTTTCGACGAAAGCGCCAGCGTCGCCTGAAGCTTCGACGCGGTGTTGCCAGTCTGCGAGGTATGCGCTTCGTCGATGATCACCGCGAAGTTTTTATCCTTCAGTGACTTCTCGGTCAGGATCGCTTCCATGGCAAAGGGGAAGGTCTGGATCGTCACCACGATGATGGGCGTGCCCTTGGTCATTGCCTCGGTCAACTGCTCGCTTTTCGACTTCGAGGATTTCTCGCGGTCGATGGCGGCAATCAGCCCGCTCTGGTGGTCGATCTGTTGGACGGCGTCCTGCAACTGCCCATCCAGAACATTGCGGTCGGTGACGATGATCGCCGCATCAAAGATCGGCGTACCGTCATCGCGGCGCAGCTTGATCAGGTCATGCGCGGTCCATGCGATGGTCGAGGTTTTTCCTGATCCTGCGCTGTGTTCGCACAGATATGCCTGCCCAGGACCCTTCTCCTTGGCGTCCGAGATCATCGCGTTCACCGCATCGAATTGGTGATACCGCGGGAAGATAAGAGTTTCCTTGACGGTCCAGTTGCCCTTCAGGTCGACCACGTTCTTCTTCTCGACATAGACGAAGCTGTGGAAGATCCGCAGGAAGTTGTCAGGGCGACAGATGGTTTCCCAGAAATAGGCCACGGGGTATTCGCCATCTTCACGGGGCGGGTTGCCGCCGTGTCCGTCAAAGCCCTGGTTGAAGGGCAGGAAGAAGGTATTTTCGCCCGCCAGTTTCGTCGTCATCCAGATCTCGCTGTCCGACATGGCGAAATGCACGACGGCGCCGCGTTTGAAGGTCAACAGCGGGTGTTTGCGTTTCGAGATCGGATCGACCGGCAAACGGTCGTTGCGATACTGGTTCTTGGCATGTTCAACCGATTGGGTGAAATCGGTCTTTAGCTCGACCGTGGCCAAGGGCAGGCCATTTAGGAAGAACCCCAGATCGATCGCCAGTTCGCGGCCTGGATGGTATTTCAGCTGCGGCACCACGCGCAGGCGGTTGGAGGCATAGCGATGGAGCACATCGGCGTTGCGCTGATCCTCTGGTGCCGCCTCTGACAGGTCCAGATGCCCGCAGCCGGCGATGTTGAAGCCGCGGCGCAGGACATGCATCATGCCGTCCTTCTCCAGTGCGGCCTCAAGGCGCTTCATCACCACGTCAAGGGTCTTGGCGCCGTTCATGGCGGCCAGCTTGTCCCACTTTGGCCCTTGCGTGGCCTTCAGCCATGCTTCGAGGTCTTCGGGGTAGAGTGCGTAGTCCTGGTTATATCCCGTGCTGTCGCCAACCAGCCAACCTTGCGCGGCGAGTTTCTCGACGACATAAGCCTCGAGGTGCTTTTCATGATGCAGATCGCTCATGCCGCGTTCCTCACGTCAATCTTGCCGGTCACGGCAGCGGTGATCAGTGCCGAGCGTTTCTCTTTGAGAAGCTCGATGCTGCGGTTGGTGGTGGCGATCAGGCGGTCAATTTTGCTGACCGATACATTCAGGAACTCAACAATGCGCTTCTGTTCTTGAAGAGGAGGAAAAGGGAAGAGATATGTTCGAAAAGCTTCTGCCGTGAGGTGGGAGATGGTCGACTTTGCTTCCCTTTCCTCGAAGGCTCCGCACAATTTTGCCGCAGAAAGGCAGTATAAGAGAAATTCGGCATCGTCTTTTGAACGATCCCTGACTCGAAGTCTGTGGAGCGCTTTTTGGTAAGCATAGATGTCCTCATCACCTGCCCAGATGGCAGACCTTCCGACGTCGCCGCCTTCACAAACCAATAGGTCGCCTCGCTTCAGGGTGTATCTCGATACCTCACTCGGATGAATGTCCATTTCTGGAAGATCGGTAGTGTTGATACTACCCCACTGGACGTCCCTATTGCGCAGATAAGGTGTCAGATGCACACCGGCGATCTTCTTTTCATCCAGCATCTTTCCCAACTCAACAGTATAGCGCAAATTCAGTTTGCAAACGGACCATTCCTGGGGATGCTTACCGATCCAAAAAACACCTGAATTCTTCATCGGCACACCTGCATCAATACCCTTGGTCACCGCGTGGGTGATCACGGCGGCGCGCTTTTCTTTCAGAAGCTCGATGAACCGGCCCTTCTTCTCGATCAACCCATCAATCCGCGCGGTCTCGCGGTCAAGGTATGAAACCACCAGCCTTTGGTGTGACTTTTCGGGAAGCGGAATGACCGTGTTCCTAAGAATTTCAACATTAAGGCTGTCGACAGTGGCTCCGAGCTGCCCCCACTCCAATAGGAGATCTTTTTGTTGGCCAGTGATCCAGTAGTAAAAGAATTCGGTATCCAAGCTTTCACTCAAGACCAAGGCTTTAATGTCTTGGTTGATTGCAACTTTGACTGTGTTGATAGCTACGGGAATGGAGTGCTTTAGAATACCTGATCTAACAACCATCAAGATTGCCCCTGCTTCCACTGTGTTGGATGCAGATCGGTCCACCGCCTCAGGGGTAATATAGTCTTCCGTTTCGTAAAGACGAGCGACCTTCATGTCCTTGGAAGATACCCACGGAATTGTTCCGTTGGTCCAGAAAGACGTTTCCGTGGTCGCAGGCGTACCGCCGCCGTACAATTGACTTATATGGTGTTTGATGCGCTGCCTTTTCCAGTTCGGATCACACCTTGCAATTCTCTGTTCCGAGAAATTCATTCCGTCACCTCCGCCAGCATCCCCGCGATCTCGGCCTCTACGGCCTTCAACTCGGCATCGATGTCTTCCAGATCGCGTGGCGGCTGGTATTCGTAGAAATAGCGGTTGAAGTTGATTTCATAGCCTACAACGCCAATCCCGCCGTCCGTCTCATCGCGGAAGGTGTCGTCGATATAGGCATCCTCGGCATGGGGCAGCACCTCGGCGGCAAGGTAATCGCGGATGTCGGTACCGAGTGGCACGTTCTCGTAGTCGGTCAGGTCATCGTCAGGAATAATCTGGCCCTTCTTGTCGAACACGGCCGCGATATCCGGATCATGGACGGAGAAGGATTTCTGGAACGCCTTGATCAGCGCAGCATCCACCTTACCCAGGTCTGCGTTGTCCTTGGCGGCTTTCTTGGCGAAGGCTTCCATCCAGTGCCAGTCATCGGAATGACCCATGACGGCATCGAAGGTCTCGATCCAGCCGGTCTTTTGATCTTCGTTGCGTTTGGACCATGCGGTTTCTTCCGCAAGCGCGGCCAGGCCTTCGGGTGAAATCACCATCTTCTTGCGCAGGGGGCGCAGAATCTTGATGCGGCGATAGCCGAATTCAGTGCTGTCAAGGATCAAGCTTTGCTTGCTGGCCACGAACTCGGAATACATCCGCACGATTTCTGCGGTCTGGTCCTCGCCCACGCGGCGCCGCTTGTTGCCCTCCGACTTGCGCATCGATTCATAAAGCTCGGTCGCGTTGATGAGCTGAACCTTGCCCTTGCGGTGCTCAGGCTTCTTGTTGGACAAGATCCAGATGTAGGTGCCGATGCCCGTGCGGAAGAAGATCTCGGTCGGCAGGGCGATGATGGCCTCGACCACATCCTGTTCCAGCAAGTGGCGGCGGATTTCGGATTCACCTTGGCCCGCGTTGCCGTTGAACAGCGGCGAGCCCGACAGAACGATGGCCGCGCGGCCGCCGCCCTTTTCGGGGTCTTCCAGCTTGGACAGAAGATGTAGCAGGAACAGCATCGATCCATCAGACACGCGCGGGAGCTTGGGGCCAAAACGACCTTCGAACTTTTGCTCCAGATGTTCCTTGGTCACGGCATCCGCGTCCATCTCCCACTTTTTGCCAAAGGGTGGGTTGGAGACACAGTAATGGAACTTCTCATCTCGGTGCTTATCGGCCGAAAGCGTGGAGCCCAGCTTAATGTTCTTCGACAGATCTCGACCAGGATCGGATTCCAGCGTCTTGAGAAGCATACCTGCAAGGCAGACTGCGTGGGTCTCAGGTTCAAGTTCCTGACCATAGGGCACGATCACCGGAGCGATGGAATACCGGTCCTGGAGACTGCGAACATGCTCCATGCCGTCCGACAGGAAACCACCGGTGCCGCAGGTCGGATCATAAAGCGTGCGGATCAGGCCAGGGTTGTCGATGAATAGCTGGTCATCCGGATCAAGCAGGAGTTCGATGGCAAGGTGAACCACATCGCGGGGCGTCATGAAGTCCTCGGCGGCCTCGTTCACCTCGGCGCCGAAGCGGCGGATCAGGTGTTCGTAGACGTTGGACATCACACGCTCGGGCACCGCATCGGGATGCAGGTCAATAGCCGAGAAGTTCAGGCAGATCTTGTAGAGCACGCCTGCCTTGTCCATGCGGGCCAGGGTGTTGACGAAGTCGAACTGTTCGAAAATGACGCGCGCGTTTTCAGAGAACTGCGAGATGTAATCCTCGAGGTTCTGGCGGGTGCGCGTCGCGCCCAAGCTGGCCAGGGAGTAATTCGAGGTGTTGTAGAACGGATATCCGGTCTGCTGGCGCAAGATGACGTCGAGGTCGATGCCAGTACCTGAGAGTGACTTCACGGTTTCCTGGACCTGTGCACGGGTCGGTTCGAGAACGCATTCCAGACGGCGCAGCAGGGTGAATGGCAGGATGATTTTGCCGAACTCGACATGCTTGAAGTTGCCCCAGAGATCATCTGCGTTCTTCCAGATGAAATCCGCCAGTGAAGTGTTTTTGATCTGCGCCTCAGCCAATCTCGTTTCCTCGGTCTTGCAAGCTTAAAACGGCTTGAAATTGTTGCTTTTCCGGAGGGATAGCGCGCCGAAGTCCACGTCGGCAAGGCGTTAAGTCCCCACCATCAGGCTGCTCGGCGGGCTGTCCACACCACTCCCTCAGGAGGTGGGTCGCGCCCACCTAATCTGGAAATAATATGTGGGAGAAAAGAGCATCTTGCGCTCAGCGGCGCAAGCTCGGAACAGCGTTCTTTCTCGAGGTCTGGGGGTTACTTACGGGTTTCCTGCACTGCGCCTTCGTCGTCCGGTTTCGGGATCGCTCGAACTTGGCAAAGAACTGGGTGTTCGCGAATATCCATGGCCGATAGAGCACACGATGAATGTCGGGAACATCATCGGCGCCGTTCTTCCGCTTCGTGACGGCATCCATTCCAAGACGCATCGCCGGCGTCGCGCGAGCTGGGGTCCGGCGGATCTTTGGCGGCAAGTCGATGACCTGATCGGTGCCAGGCATTTTCAGAGATCTCGGAGTCATCTTCGGGGGATCGATCATGTCATCGATCTCGTCGAATGGACTGGCGTAAGGCCTCGGTTCGAAGAAGTTGTAATGAACGCGGAAGATGTTCACCAGCGCGATGAGAATCCTTGGGTTGTAGATGGCCCCCTGGATGTATGTGCCGGTCATGCGTGCTCCACCGCCGCCTGTGCGCTGTGCGGCGCTCAGGCGCTCTCGAAGGGCGTTCATGAAGCTGCTCACCGGCTGCAAGGTGGCCTTGTAGACCCAGGGCGCGAGCTCGGATCTCATCTCATCCGAGAGCGTCTCGGCGTTGAATGGAATTTTCTTGAGCTCCCGGCGCAGCGCTCTGGGCAAGATTGGGAATCCGACCGTCTTGTCGATTTCCCCGCTCGCCTGCGTTGGTGCGTGAACCCAGACCTTGGGGAATGACTCGATTTCATAATTCGATATCTGGAAAGGCAGGGTACGTTCTTCATCGCGCGTCGCTACCTTCATGAATTTCTGGATGAAGGATTCGGAAATGGTTCGGCTGTCGGTCTGCTCGGTGAAGATGCCGTCATACATGGCCTCATTCAGGAATTGACTGCGCTTTTTCCGATAGATCTTGATCTTGCTCAGTCGCTCGGGCTTGGTCGCGGTCTTGTTGAAAGCCATCGCCATCCAGCAGAACCGGTCTTCCTTGATCTCCTGCTGGAAAATGTGCGGCAGAATATTCGGCAGCGCCGCCTCTCGTTCTGTGGTCAAGGTGATCTTGCCGAAAGGCAAGAGTTCCCGCACCAGAACGAAATGCGCCGCTTTCGTGTAGATATCCCTGGTGGTTGAGCCCTTGAACGATCCGCGCTCATGGGACTTATCCACGGGAAAACCGAACCAGTCGTGGGCGATCGTCTCGATGGTCTTGATGGCGCCATTGGCCTGGTCGATCACATGTTCTTTGGCTGCCTTTTCGACATCTGTCGTTTCCGGCATCGTCCGCCGGGCTTTATCCCTGAATACCTTGTAGGCGTTCACACATGCCGCAAAGAACTGAGGTTCATGAAGGCCGCCAGTAGGGCGTTGCCAGGAGAATTTCGGCGCCGATGTGATCTTCCCGCCTGTATAGTGCTCTTCCAGATTTTGCGGCTGGCCGTTTTCATCCAGGTAAGCTGCACGGAAGACATCCAGGGGAGTGACCATCGGATTGAAGTCGAAATCCGCACGGAAGACATATCCGCTCACCACGTCAGCCGTGATGGCGCAGTTCAGCTGGGTATTCCGGCGGTCGCTTGAAGTTTCCCAGTTGACCGTGAAGACTTGGTCGTCATGGCAAAGGATATGCTCGACGGGTTCGCCAGACTTCTCGATCGCCGCCTTCCAACGGCGCAGCATTTCGCGCTCGTAGGCAAGGAGGACAGCCTCCAGCCAGAGAATGCGGTCGTATATCCGAGACATGCCGATTTTCTTGCCGGTCGCGGCAACGCCGATGATGCGCTGAATATCTCCGATTCCCGCGCTGTTCAGAACAGCCCCAAGCACGCGGATATTGTCCGAGCTCTGCTTTTGTCCCGCATGAGGCAGGGAGATCGTGAAGCGAGCGCCCTTCTTCCCCCTGCAAGGACTGTGAACAATCCGTAGGCCGGTCGGGTTCGCCTTCTTCTTCAGCGCCTTGCCCTTGCGGTCTTTCGACCTCTCGTGAAACCCATCCAGCGCGAACTCGTCCGGATCTTCCAGAACTCGCGTGCCACATGCACCACAGCAGGGGCCGTCGAGAACACCATTCATGTTTCGCAACCGGATGATCTCTTCCTCGAGATGATCTGGAGACAGAATCGAAAAGCCGGAGTCGCACACCCTTCCATCGGAGGTATGGCCCAAGCATCGGATGGAGCGCTGATCCGACCACACATGCGGGTCGTTTTGATATTGGAAAGCCTTGGTGACACGCTTGAACTTGGGTTCCGACCCCGAGAGCTTGTAGGCGCCCGGCCCATGGATCATCACCAGCCTGGTTTGCTCAGGCGTGATGTTCGGGATCTTGGCCGACCATTCCGCGACCCGTTCGGCGCGCCCGGTGAGCGGATGGCCGAAGTTGGTGCAATCAGGGTTTGCGCAGGTGTTCAGGTGATGAGTCCCAGAGCCAGGATAGATCTGAGGCAGTTTGAAATTGAAAGTAGGCAAGCCGGACATCTGGACCTCGGGCAAACGCGGTCCAGCCTCAAGTCGAATCTTCGACCTGATTACATGCTGTTGCGCGATGATGAAGTTAATGCGGGAGATTTCCCGCAAGCCTATCCGTCTGGATGGGTTCAAGCCTTGTCCGAAAGAGAGATTGGCTATAGCCTTCGTTTACGAAACGGAAATCTTCGAAAACGCCAAGAAAAATGCGTCCGAGAAAATTTTCTCGGAGAAGGGCATCAGAAAGCGCCTGTCAGCGTCACGCGAATATCTATAAAAAACAAGAGCCTGCCGCGACGTGCGCGACAGGCCTTTTGTTGCAGAACTCCCACCAGACGGAATGCGTCAGTCTCTGACGGGGCTTTTTGTTTTCCGGACACAGCGCCAGCGGGAATTGCGACAGGCCAGAATGAAAAAGGTTGACCAATAGTTAACGCGGCATCACAAAGGTTGTGACTACACTTTCGCATATAAATACCACCGAAAGGCTATACATGATCTCGCTCCCCAAGGTCGCAGCCCTTACATCGCTCGCCCTCCTCACCGCCGCCCAAGCGCAAGCCGTGACTGTTGTTTACGTCGGTGATGTCGTGGCGCACGAAGAATTCATTGCCGAGAACGAAGAAATCGACCGCTACGTCATCATGGACCAGGTCATCTTTTCGACTTCTGGCGGGCTGACCACGCTCGACTTTTTCGGATACGGATTTGGGGTGGCGACGAATGAACCCGACCTCTATATGGCGCTATTTTCGTATGACGGCTCGCTGACCACCAGCGACTACCTGTCCGAGAGCGACGATGACACCGGCGAGCAGGGGTTCGACGACGGCTCGATCTCGTCGCTTGATCCCTATCTGTCGACCACGCTTGCCAGCGGAACCTATCTGGCGATGATTGGTCTGTGTTGCGATTACTACGGGCTTGATCCGCAGACCTTTATCACCGGCTATCAGGGCACGCCCGTGGACGGCACCATCAGAACCTACGGCTATCAACTGAGCATCACCGGCGAAAACGTGGTGTTCGAGACCAATCCGTCAGAGCCACAGCTTCCGGCTGTGCCGCTGCCTGCTGGCTTGCCGCTGCTGGGGTCGGCGCTCTTGGCTGGCGCTGCGCTACGCAAACGTCGCCGGTAACGTCTGACTCTTCTAGGCCAGCGCCACGCGCTGGCCTTTTGCTTGGGCCGGGGTTCGATGTCCAGTTGCCGCCAACAGAACCGCGGCTTCCTCCCCCGTCAGGCACATCCGGGCAGCCGGTCCATAGGCGGCAAACCCGTGCCGCAGTTCCGGAACGGCACGCAGCAACCGATTGCGATCGCGGCGTGGCAACACCTCCAGCGTCTCCTTGCTCGGCAGCAGGCTCTCGGACAGCAGACCGTGGAGCGCGACGATCTCGTGGCGGTCGCAGACAAAGTGGACATAATCCACCTCGGCAAACCCCATTTGACGGACAGACGTCCCGTTCACCAGATGCTGCGCTTCGACCAGCACCTGTTCGACGCCAAAGATCAGTGACACCATCGGCCCGTCCAGAACAATCCGGTGGGTCGGTGACACCACAACCGCCGCACTATTGCCCAAGGCACCGGCGTCGATGACGATCGGAGCAGAGGCACCACGGCCCGATACCTTGCGCCGTCCGGTCCAGCGGATTTGTTGCGCACCGTGGTCCACCGTCAGGACCTGATCGCCGTGTTTAAGCATTTCAACCCGACGCGGCCCGCTGGGTGTCTCGATCAGAGTCCCCGCCGTGTAGCAGACGAATTGTGCCTCGGCGCGGGGAAGGCTTGCGCAATAATCGCGGCTGTCATAGCCGTCCAGCACGACAGCCCCCAAACGCTCGGCCCCGACATGCGGGAGAGCATCATCCAGAAGGACCGCGCCCCAAGTTCCATCGGTAAAGAGCGTCACCTCAAGCCGAAGCCCGCCAAAGACCATCCCATCCATAACCACGGTCGAATTGGCGAACAATCCGACCTCCTTGGGGTAACGCCCGAAATCGGCCCCTGCGACACGGCCGCCCAGCCAGTGACACTCGGCCTCGGGGGCGGGGCAGACCAGCGCCTGCGGGTCCAACGCCAGACCATTGCCACCAGTACACAGGTTATCGTGAGCCGCAGGATCAAACCCCGGCCAGCAACTGGAACTGTACCAAACCCACTTTTGCGACATCGGCATGACCTACCTCCGCATCTGGCTGTGTCGTATCGGTTACGACCGACGCAAGAGTAGGTCTTAGATAGCCAAAAGCGTGTCGCGCGGATCAATGGTGCAGGTGCAGCGAGGGATTCACATTTTATCCACAGGCTTACCCCTGACTCCTTTGACTCTGTCCACAGGATAACCCCCGAATCCGGTTTGAAGAATCCCCTCTGTAATGGTGACTCAGAGGTATGGATATGCAGCTTGCCCACATCAAGATCCCGGCCGACCAAGGCTTCCCGCGACTGCCCGAAAACCGGGCCTATGCGGTGGTGCTGATCGCCCATGAGGAAACGACCGACCGCTGGCGGCGCGGTCTGGCCGAGGTGTTTGCCGTAGGTAGCTGCGTACAGGTCAATATCTGGGGACAGGACGCCAGCGAATGGCGCGACTGTATCGAGGCCGCGAATGGCTTTGCCGTCCTGACCGAGGAACGCGCCGAGGACTACCCCGATATCGCCGTCAGTTCGCAGTCAGATAAAATCATCGATGATGTGTTTATCTATAGCGCAGCACATCTCCAAGATTGCGAGCTGGAGGCGGTTGATCTGCTCGTCGTGCTCGAGGTCGGAGAGCCCGCCCTGCGCTATGATCTGACCAGCATGGCGCACCGCGCCGCGATGGAATACGGGGTGCAGGCCGCTATGGCCTGCTGATCACTCGCCGTTCAGCGCCGCCTCTAGGGCAGGCACAAACCGATCCTCGTAATCGGTGCCAACCAGCGGTCCGGCAAACCGGAACAGGATCGTTCCATCGCCATCAATGATAAAGGTCTCGGGCGGCGCGGTAACGCCCCAGTCGATGCTGACACGGCCGCGCGGGTCAAATCCGGTCGCAAAGAACGGATTGCCTTCCTTGGCCAGATACTCGGCCGCCGCTGCCGCTTCGTCGCGGAAATTGACGCCGGCGACACGAACGCCATCCGCCGCCATCTGCAGCAGGACCGGATGCTCCACTTTGCACGGCGGACACCAGCTCGCCCAGAAATTGACCACCGTCACCTCACCCGCCGCCAGATCGGCAGCCGTCAGCAGGTCGGTTCCCGTGATCGCCTCGCCGGAAAGGACCGGAGCCTGCTGGCCAATCAGCGTCGAGGGCAGTTCATTCCCCGGCCGATCCTTGAGGTACATGCCCCCCAGAAACAGACCCGCAATTCCGGCAAAGGCCACCAGCGGAATGACCGAGAGCAAGGGCAGCTTAGCCATTGTCCGCCTCCACCTGCGCCAAACGTGCCTTGGCCCGCCGCGCCTGTACCAGCGTCACGCCGATCAACGCCGCCAAGAGGACAATCGTGACGCCATAGGCGCTCAGGACGCTGGCGGTGTGTTTTCCCAGATCAATCATCATGCTCTCCGTGCACGGGTTTCCAGCGCCGAAGCGCGTCTGAGCCGAATTTCCGTATGCGTGCGCATCAACACGAGGGCGACGAACAACAGCACAAACCCCAGCATGCAAATCACCGACGGATACCAATAGGCCATGTCGATATGGGTTTCCTTATCCGCCGAAAACGTCGAGTCCTGATGCAGGCCCTGCGACCAGAACCGGACCGCATAGCGCGACAGCACCGCAAACACCGATCCCACCAGACACAAAACCCCCGTAAGGTCCGCCGCCGTATCCGGGTCCTCGATCGCCGCCCAGAGCGCCATATAGCCGATATAGAACAGGAACAGGATCAGGAACGCCGTCAGGCGCGGCTCCCACTCCCACCATGTGCCCCAAGTCGGTTGGCCCCAGATCGCGCCGGTAACCAGTGCAATCAGCGTCATCACCATGCCGATCGGCGCCGCAGCCTTGGCAGCCAATGCAGACACATGGTGACGCCGAACCAGCCAGATCAGCGAAGCCACCAGCATCATCAGCCACGCATTGATCGCCATCAGGGCGCTGGGGACGTGGACAAAGAGAATTTTGACCGTCGCGCCGAAATTCTCGGCGGCGGGCGTCAGAAACAGACCCCAGAACAGGCCGACAGCCAGCAGGACCAGCGACAGGCCAAAGATCCACGGCACCACCGGCGCGGTGGTGGCCATGAATTTTTTCGGGTTGGCATATTCCCAGATCGACATGTGACCCAATTATCCTCCCATGACGGCACGGCCAAGGCCGCTCACCGAAGATTGATCCGTAATGCCGCCGCTGCGGCAAAGGGCAAGAGCGCGAAAACGCCCGCGGTAATGCCCCCCAGCATGATGAACGGCGTGGTGACCTCCATCGCCTCGGTCCCGCGGCGTACAGCCTCGGCGCCAAAGATCAACGTCGGGACATAGAGTGGCAGAACCAGCAACGACATCAACAGCCCGCCGCGTTTCAACCCCACCGTCAGCGCCGCGCCAAAGGTGCCGATCATCGACAACGCAGGCGTTCCCAGCGCCAGCGAGGCGACCAGATAGCCATAGGCCCCGCCGTCCAGATGCAACAATATGCCCAGCGCCGGCGCCGCGAGCGTCAGCGGCAATCCAGTGGTCAGCCAATGCGCCAGCGCCTTGATCAGCGCGACGCCCTCCATCGGCAACGGCGAGGTCGCCAGCAACGCCAATGACCCGTCCTCGTGATCGAGCGCGAAAATCCGGTCCAGTGACAACAGGCACGCCAGCAGCGCGGCAATCCAGAGAATCCCTCCCGCAATCGGGGTCAGAACCTCGGTCTTTGGTCCGACGCCAAAGGGCACCAGCACCACGACAATCAGGAAAAACGCCAGCCCGAGGCCAAAGCCGCCGCCGGCCCGAACCGCCAGTCGCAAATCCCTGAGCAGCAGCGCCTTCACAAAAACGCCTCGTCGCTGCTACCGGTTACATCGCCCGGCCTTGCCCGATAGGGCTCCAGATCCAGTTCCCGCGCCTCGAGGCCAAGGTCGATATGGGTGGCAATCACCGCCACCCCGCCTGTGGCCAAGTGGCGATCCCGAATGAAATCCGCAAAGAGTTTCACCGAAAACCGGTCCAGCGACACCGTCGGCTCATCCAGTAGCAAAATCGGGCGACCGATCACGCCCAGCCGTGCCAGCCCCAAACGGCGCTTTTGCCCGGCGGACAGGGTTCCCGCCTGTCGGTGACGCAGGTCCAGCAGATCAAAGATGGCAAAAATCTCCTCGGTCACGCTCTGCCCATGGACCTCGGCCCAGAACGCCAGATTCTCCGCAACGGTGAGCTGGGCCTTGACGCCATCGGCATGACTGGCATAGGCCGCCTGGTCCTCGGGCATGACAATCTGTCCCGATACCGCAGGCTGCAATCCAGCCAAGGTCCGCAACAGCGTGGTCTTGCCAATCCCGTTGGCCCCGCGCAGCACCAGCACCTGCCCCGGCTCCACAGAAAACGAGAGCCCCGCCAGAACCGGCAGGCCGCCACGCGCCACAGTCAAATCCGTTACCGTCAGTGTCATGGCTTTGACCTACCCGATTGCTGTGCACGGCGAAAGCTTAGACCGGCAACAGCGCCAAAGCGACGCGGCGCCCTTCCGAAACCAGCACGTTATAGGTCCGACAGGCCGCCGGGCTCGACATGATCTCGACGCCCACGCCCGCCTCTTCGCAGGCCACCCGCAATGACGCCGGAATATGGGCGATTTGCGCACCGGTCCCGACAAACACCACATCCGCCGCGCCTGCCAGATCCGTCAGAGCTGCCGTATCCTCATATCCGCCCCATGGCGTCACCGACCAGGCCGTCACGACAATCGGGCCCTCATGAACCTCGCCGCCGATCCGGAAAAACCCCGGACCATAGCCTTCAACCGGCTTGGCATCGGAATAATCAACCTCGGTCAACCGCATCGGCACGCCCTTTCATCTTTCCCAAAATACCACCGCCGGAGGCATCGGGCCCCGAAAGGGGCCCGACAAATCACGCATCGATATCCATGAACTGGTTGCCGCTGGGCTTTTTCTCTTTGCTCCAGTCGCGTTTGACCCCCAGCATCAGCACGATGTTCTTGGCGATGTAGATCGACGAATAGGTGCCAACCAAAATCCCCCAAGTGATCGCGAACACGAACCCGCGGATCACATCCCCGCCCAGAACCAGCAGCGCCAGCAGGGCAATCAACGTGGTGCCCGAGGTCATCATCGTCCGGCTCAGGGTTTCGTTCGCCGACAGGTTCAGCACGTCAACCAGCGGCATCTGCTTGAACTTGACCAGATTTTCGCGGGCGCGGTCAAACACCACCACCGTGTCGTTGATCGAATAGCCAACAATGGTCAACAGCGCCGCAATCGTGGCGAGGTCGAACTTGATCTGGAACAGCGCCCACAGGCCAATGGTCAGACCGACGTCATGCGCCAGCGCGACCACAGCGCCCAAGGCGAACTGCCATTCAAACCGCACCCAGATATAGAGAACGATCGCCGCAACCGCGCCCAGCACCGCATAGACGGCGGTCTGGATCAATTCGCCAGACACCTTGGGCCCGACGGATTCGACACTGGCAAAGGTCACGGCCGGATCGACCGCCAAGAGCGCGGCCTCGATCTGCGCGACTGTCTCCTCGCCAATCGACTCCTGGCCGTCTTGGGCCTGGATACGGATCATCGCCACGTGCTGATCGGCGTCAAAGGTCGGGTCGAACACTTGCGTGACGACGACATCCCCCAGACCCAGCTCTTCGACGGCGGCGCGATAGACGCCAACGTCGACTTCGGTCGTGCTATCGGTCCGGATCGTGGTGCCACCGCGGAAATCGATGCCGAAATTCAGTCCCATCACCACGAACAGCACAGCAGAGGCGATCAGCAGCAGGATAGAGCCGCCGAACGTCACCTTGGCATAGCCGAAAAAGTTGATGTTGGTGTTATCAGGAATAAGACGCAGCCGCATGATCAAATCTCTAGGGTTTTGGGGCGGCGGCGTTGGAACCACCATACAATGAACAGGCGGGTGACAAAGATCGCGGTAAAGACCGAGGTCACGATCCCGATACCGAGCGTTGTCGCGAAACCGCGCACGGGGCCAGAGCCGACGAACCACAGGATCGCCGCGGTAATGATCGTCGTCAGGTTTGCGTCGACAATCGCCGACATCGCCCGATCATAGCCCAATTCGATGGCGCGCGCCGGTCCTTTGACGACCTTCATCTCTTCGCGGACCCGTTCGAACACCAGCACGTTGGCATCCACAGCCATGCCCATGGTCAGCACGATCCCGGCAATCCCCGGCAGTGTCAGCGTCGCCCCCAAGAGCGACAGCGCCCCCATGATCATCGTCATGTTCAGGATCAGCGCAAGGTTGGCAATCCAGCCGAACCAGCCGTAGGTCAACGCCATGAACGCCATTACCGCGATAAAGCCGACCAGCGCAGCCATCTGGCCCGCCCGGATCGAATCCGCCCCCAGTTCCGGTCCGATGGTCCGTTCTTCGAGGAAATCCAGACCCGCCGGCAGAGCCCCTGCCCGCAGCAAAACCGCGAGGTTGGTCGACTCTTCGATGGTGAAATTGCCGGTGATGATACCGCTGCCGCCGGTGATTGCCGTCTGGATCGTCGGCGCGCTGATCACTTCGTCATCCAGCACGATCGCAAAGGGCGCACCGATGTTTTCCGAGGTATAGACGCCGAATTTGCGGGCACCAGCCGGATTGAACCGGAAACTGACTGCCGGTTGACCGTTCTGGTCAAAGCTCGGCTGCGCATCCACCAGCTCTTCGCCCGTCACCACGGACGTGCGTTCCAGCACGTAATAAACGCCTTCTTCATTGACCGAGGCCGCAAGGAAATTCCCCGCCCCCGGCTCTGTCGAGGCATTCGTGGTCCGACCGACAACACCATGGAACCCCAGTTGGGCGGTCGTGCCGATCCACCCCTTGAGCTCCTGCGCCGATTTCGCGCCCGGCACCTGGATCAGGATACGGCTGTCGCCGACGCGCTGGATCGCCGGTTCGCGGGTCCCCGCCGCGTCAATCCGTCGGCGAATGATTTCCAGGGCCTGCTTGACCGTGCGGTCATCGCTGGCCTGTTTTTCCGCATCGGACAGCTGCACCGTCAAAACCGGCCCCTCTGCCGACACGACGATATTGGACTGCCCTGCCCCGGTCAGTGTCACCACCGGCTGCGCCAAGCCGCGCACCACTTCCAGCGCGCGTTCCACACCATCGGCCTTGGAGATCCGCACCTTGAGCAGACCCGGCTCCGCCTCTTCGCGGGTGACAAAGCCGATAGCGTCCCGCTCGGCTGCCAGAACATCCCGCACCTCGGGCCACATGGCATCCATGGTCGTCGCGTAAACGTCGGCCACCTTCACTTCGGCCAGCAGATGCGCACCGCCCCGCAGGTCGAGGCCGAGGTTGACCAAGGCACTGGGCAAGAACGACGGCCAGAGCGCCGCATCCGCCTCGATCTCGGCATCCGTGCGACCAGCCTCCTGGGCGGTGATCGCATCGTTGTGCCGTTCGACGCGGGAGTAAAAGAAATTGGGCAGCGTGAAGAGAACCCCGGCCAAACAAGCCAGAAGGATCAACACCTGCTTGTAGCGGGCGATATGCAACATGCCGGGGGTCTCTCGTCGATTAGCTGTTGGCAGCCGGTTCGGTCTTGCTCACCACCTGGGTGATGGTCGAACGGACGATGCGCACGTTGACGCCCGACGCGATTTCGACCTCGACTTCGTTGTCATCCTTGACCTTGGTCACCTTGGCCAGAATGCCGCCCTGCGTGATCACCTGATCGCCGCGGCGCAGTGCCTTGACCATCTCCTGATGCTCTTTCACTTTTTTCTGCTGCGGACGGATCAACAGGAAATACATGATCCCGAAAATCAGAATAAACGGGACAATACCTTGAATGGCCTCCATCGGGCGCTCCTTCGTCTGGTCAGGCGGGACCACCCCCGCAAAAGTCGCGGCACGTTATGCCGGAGCGACCGGAATGGCAACCACAGCAGCGAACGAACCGTTCAAATCCTCGCGGGTATTGTTATCCGCCACCCGCGACAGCATTCAGGGCACCGCCGCCCCCCGGATGCCGTAGAATCACGCCGCCGCGATTATCCGCACACCGGCCCCTCTCCCCTGTCGACAGGACCATCGTGGCAAGGGTATCCCAAAAACACATGATAATTTCATATCATAAACACGAAATGTATCTACAATCCTCGGAAATTAATAATCTTTTTCGAAAATAATTGACCCATATGGACGATTTGGCTATCCGATAGACGTATCGGGGGCGTCAACGTAGTAGTTTCGGAGTTTACCAATGATCAATCTCAAGACCTCGCTCGTCAGATCCTTTGTGATCGCCGCAGCCCTGGCCGTTTCGGCCGTTGCCGCACAGGCGAACACCATTCGAGCCGGCTTCGATAGCAACACACTCGCCGCCAACGATGACGGGTACACCAGTGCCGTGAACATCGGTTTCAATGTCAATTTCTTTGGCGCCACCTACAGCCAGCTGTTCGTGAACAACAATGGCAACGTGACCTTTAACGCGGCCAGCGGCACCTACATCCCCTTCAGCGTCAACGGCTCGACCAGCGAACCGATCATCGCCGGCTTCCTGTCCGACATCGATACCCGCTATGCGGGGTCGCCTGTGACCTATGGCAGCGGCACCGCCGACGGCCACGCCGCCTTTGCGGCAAACTATCTGAACGTCGGCGAATATGGCGCGGGCGAGTCCTCTGCGCTCAACAGCTTCCAGATTGTCCTGATCGACCGGTCTGACACCGGCGTCGGCAACTTCGACATCGAACTGAACTATGCGAATATCGACTGGGATCACGGCGGTGCGACCGTTGGCTACTCCAACAGCACCGGCGATGCCGGGACGTTCTATCAGTTGCTCGGCTCGATGGTCTCGGGGGCTTTCCTCGATGGCGGCACCAACTCGCTGGTCGCCGGCTCCAACATCGGCACCGCTGGCCGCTACCTGTTCTCCGCCCGCAACGGCACCGTCGAACCGCTGCCCAGCGTCCCGCTGCCGGCCTCGCTGCCGCTCATGCTGGTCGGCCTTGGCGGTTTTGCCGCCCTGCGCCGCAAGCGTCGCTAATCAGCACGACCAAAATCCCAAAGCCCCCGTTTTCCGGGGGCTTTTTCATTTCATCTTTCCTCAAATACCTCGGGGGAGTCCCGCAGGGACGGGGGCAGAGCCCCCTCTTCACTTGACAGGATTTGGAACCGTCAGCCCGCTTGGCACTGTCGCAGGCACCCCCAGCCGGCCGACCGGGGCAATCGGATCGGTCAGACTCTCCAGAAACGCCAGCAATTCCGCGATCTCGTCCGGCGACAGATCGACCGGCTGGACCGTAACGGCAGCCTTGATCGCCGCGACGGCCTCTGGATCGTCCATCACCCGCCAATCCGCAACCTCCATCGCGGGCAGCACCACCTGCGTGCGGTCGTAGACCTCCAGCGCGGCCAGCGGGTCCAGATGCGCCACCACAAACCCGTCCAGCGTCGCATAGGCGCCGGAATGCCCATAGGGTCCGGTCAGGGCCACATTGCGCAGCGAGGGCGTGCGGAACGCATAGGCATCCTCTGGATGTCCCGTCACCCGGAACCGCCCGTCATCGCGGGCATGGGTTTCGAACCTTGCGCCCTTGCCGGGGCCCAGTTGCGGCACGCCCATCGCGTGGAATCCGTGGTCGGTCTGGAACTTGCCGCCATGACAGGCGCTGCACCCCGCCTCGCCATAGAACAGCTCCATCCCCCGCAGCGCCGCGTCGGACAGATCCCCCTGCCCGCGCAGATAGGCATCGAACGGCGCGGTGTCCGAACGCCATTCGAACGCCATAAACGCGGCAATGGCATTCGAAATATCGGTAAAGGCGATCTGGTCGGGTTCGATCCCGTAGACGGCGCGGAACTGGTCCGCATAGGCCGGGATCTGGGCAACCCGCCGCGCGATCAGATCCCAGGCTCCGCCCGGTCCGGTCAGACGCCCTTGGCGCACCGCGGTCGCGATCTCGCTCTCGGAATAATGTCCGGCCATTTCATCGTTGCTGAGGACCGGGAACATCGTCTGCGCCGAGAGCAGCGAATCGAACCCCTGCAGCATGTCTTCGTCCAGCGGGGTGCGCAGCCCATAGGGGCGGGTTGCGTCCTCTTCGATGCGGCCATCATGGAACAGGACCTTGAACTCTTTGGCCCCCAGATTGAACAGCGGCTGCGCGTTGCGAGGCACCCGTTGTTCGGGCGGATTGTTCGCATCCACCACCCGATCCGGCCCGAGCCCCATGCCGCCATCCCCCATCGGCAGGGACAGCCCATCCCCTGTTCCCAAGGCCGGATGGTGACAGGTGGCGCAGGCGACCTCTTTGTTGCCCGACAGAATGGGATCATAGAACAACAACTGGCCAAGCGCGGCCTCTTCGGCGCGAACCGGTGCGTAATCGTCCTCGGTGATGGCGGCAGGCAGCCCGTTTGCTAGGGCCGTTTGCCCGTACCCCAACGCCAAAAGCACTGCCACCGCAGTCCCTGTCCGCATATCCGCCTCCCTCATCTCTGGGCGCAATCATCATCCTTATGCACCCAAGGTCAACAGCCCGCAGGATTTGACGCAGCGCCCGACTCGGATTAGAACAAAAAGAGAACAAACTCCGGTGCCCGCCATGTCCCGTCTGCGTCCCCTGTCGAAACCACGTCCCCCCGCGTCCCAGCCCGCCACCCTGTCAGAGGTGCATGCCGATCGCGCGGTCGATGCGGCGGCGGTCGCCTTTGTGCTGGCGCATCTGGACGCCGAAAAACCGCTGCTGTGGATTCAGGACCGCCTCTCGCGCAAGGAAACCGGCCGCCCCTGTCTGGCCGGTCTCCCGCGCCCGTTTCGCATCCTGCATGTGGATGTCTCCCGCCCCGTTGACGTGCTCTGGGCCATGGAAGAAGGGCTGCGGTGCCGCGCCCTTGGCGGTGTGCTGGGTGAAGTCTGGGGGGACCCGCAGGCGCTGGATTTCACCGCGACCAAACGTCTGGCCCTGCGGTCAGAGGCACAGAATGTCCCCGCATGGCTGATCCGCCGGGCGGCGCAGGCGGGGCTGAGTGCGGCGCGGGACCGCTGGCGGCTACGCTCCCTGCCAGCGCTGCGCCACCCCGATGACGCCCGCGCCCCCGGCGATCCGATGTGGCGGGCCGAACGGTTTCGCAGTCGCTGGGACAAAACCGGGACGTGGGTTGCGCGGCTCGAAGAGGGGGCGCTCAGGCTGGATCTGGGCATGGAATCCCAATCGCTGCCCGCCGCACAGGCTCTGTCCTGACGATAGGGGTCTGGCATGAGCGCGGGATTTCCCAAAGACATCTCTGAACAGCGGCTGGAGCAGGTCGTGCGCACCCTGACAGAGGGGCTGTCGACCCCTGCGCCGGACTGGGTGCCAAACCCTGCCAAATCCCCGGGCGGGCGGCGCATTCTATCGCTCTGGCTGCCACGCTTTGCCATGGAGCGCTGGCTGATCACGGCGGCGCGCCACGGCGATGCCCCGCCCGATGATCTGCCCTTGGTTCTGGCGGTGGACAAACCACAAGGCGCGCAGGTCCATGCCACCAGCCGCGCCGCAGAACGGGCCGGGGTGCAGATCGGGGCGCGGGTCGTGGATATGCGCGCGCTCTGCCCGCAACTGCGGGTCGATTACGCCGATCTGCCGGGAGATCGCGCCGCGCTGCACCAGTTGATGCTCTGGCTGCGCCGCTGGTCGCCATGGTCGGCGGTGGATGGGGCGGATGGTATTTTTCTGGACACCACCGGCTGCGACCATCTGTTTGGCGGCGAGGCGGCGATGCTGACCGATATCGAGGGGCGGCTGTCCTGTCTGGGCCTGTCCTCTTGCGCCGCCATTGCCCCCACCATCGGCGCGGCATGGGCGCTGGCGCGATATGGCGGCGTGCGTCCGGTCTGCGCGGATGCCGACCTTAGCGCCACGATCGCGCCGCTGCCGGTACGGGCGCTGCGGATCAGGGCCGAAACAGCGCTCTTGCTGAACCGGCTGGGCCTGAAAACCATTGGCGAACTGAGTGCGGTCCCGCGGCTGTCGCTGGCGCGTCGTTTCGCCCGCACGCCCTTGGCCGACAACCCCTTGATGCGGCTGGATCAGATGATGGGCCGTCTGGCCGAACCGCTGGAGGCGCCGGATGATCCGCCGCGGTTTTGCGTCGATGCCCGCCTGCCCGAACCCGTACAGGACCCCGCCGATTGGCTGCCCGAACTGGCGGCGCAGCTCTGCGCGGACCTGGAGGCGGCGGGCCTCGGGGCGCGGCGGCTGACGGTGACGGTGTTTCGCACCGATGGTCTGGTATCCTCTATCACTGTGGCGGTTTCCCTGCCCAGCCGGGATGCGCGGCATTTGGTGCGGCTCTTTGAGGGCAAGCTGGACCAGATCGATCCGGGCTACGGGTTTGACCTGATCACACTGGCCGCGCCCGTGGTCGAAAAAATGGACCGCACGCAGCACCGGCTGGACGGCAAGGTCGAGGATGGAACAGAGCTGGCCGAATTGGTGGACCGGCTGAGCGCGAAATTCGGACGCAGCGCCATTCTGCGCCCCGCCCCCGTCGCGCGGCACATCCCGGAACGGGCCGAGGCGTGGCGGCCCGCCTTGGCCGGAGAGCCGCCCGTGGCACCGCTGATCGCGCTACGCCCGCTGCGCATGCTGGATCACCCCGAAGAGGTCCGCGTTCTCTATGCAGTGCCCGAAGGCCCCCCGGCGCAGTTTGTCTGGCGGCGGCAGGTGCACCGGGTCAGCCGCTTTGCCGGACCCGAGCGGATCGCCCCGGAATGGTGGGCGGATCGCCCCGGCACCCGGCTGCGCGATTATTACCGGGTCGAGGATCAGCACGGGCTGCGGCTGTGGATTTACCGCGAGGGGGTGATCGGCGACGGGCGCGGCAACGAGCCGCGCTGGTTTTTGCACGGGATGTTCCCATGATCCCCCGTGCACGAGGGGGCTCTGCCCCCGTCCCTGCGGGACTCCCCCGAGGTATTTTGGGAAAGATGAATGCACGGGGGCGCCATGCCTGAGGTGGAGAAACATCCCCCCACGCGTAGCCTGCCGGAGGACGGCGGGTTTACCCCCAACCCGCGCGCGCGCTTTGTCGAGCTGGGGCTGGCATCGTGTTTTTCGTTTTTGCGCGGAGCGTCAGAAGCGGCCGAGATAGCGGCGCAGGCCTGGATATTGGGCTATGACGCGGTGGGGCTGGCGGATTGGAACACGCTGGCGGGCGTGGTGCGTTTGCAGGTCGAAGCGGAAAAGGCACAGGTGCGGCCGCTGGTTGGCTGCCGGATCGTGCTGGCGGAGGGGGACCAGTTTTTGGCCTATCCCATAGACCGCGAGGCCTATGGGCGGCTGTCGCGGCTGCTGTCTCGCGGCAAGATGCGGGGGCTGGAGGGCGAATGGCAGGAAAAGGGGCGCTGTGATCTGACGCTGAACGATCTGGCGGAGCATGCCGAGGGGCTGCGGCTGATCGTTGTGCCACCGGAGCGGTTGACCGGCTGGGAGGGGCGTTTGCGACAGCTGCGCAAGGCCTTGGCGGGGTTAAGGCATGTCGCGGCGGCCTGGCTCTATCGGGGGGACGACCGTGCGCGGATCAACCGGTTGGACGCCATCGCCGAGCGCTGCGGGACGAGCATTCTGGCGACCAATGACGTGCTCTATCATGCGGCAGACCGTCGGCCCCTGCAGGATGTGATGACCTGCATCCGCGAAAAGGTCCGGTTGGACGAGGCGGGATACCTGCTGGAGCCCAACGCCGAGCGGCATCTGAAATCGCCCGAAGAGATGGCGCGGCTGTTTGCCGAATGGCCACATGCGATCAGTGCCGCGCGGGCCGTGGCCGATAGCATCCGGTTTTCCCTGCGCGAGTTGGCCTATGAATATCCGCAAGAGGTCGTGCCACAGGGGCGCAGCCCGCAAGAGTATCTGGCCGAGTTGACCTGGGCCGGGGCCGCGTGGCGCTATCCCGATGGGGTGCCGCAGGCGGTTCGAAAAGTTTTGGAAAAAGAACTTTCGATGATCGAAAAACTGGATATTGCCCGGTATTTTTTGACCATTCACGATATTATCCATTTTGCCCGCCACGGCAGCACCCCGCCGATCCTCTGTCAGGGGCGCGGCTCTGCGGCGAACTCTGCCGTGTGTTATGTGCTGGGGATTACCGCCGTGGACCCTGCCCAGCATCAATTGCTGTTCGAACGGTTTATCAGTGAAGAGCGCAAGGAGCCGCCCGATATCGACGTCGATTTCGAACATGAACGCCGCGAGGAGGTCATCCAGCATATCTATGCCAAATACGGGCGCGACCGGGCGGGTCTATGCGCGACGGTGATCCATTACCGGCCCCGCAGCGCCATTCGCGAAGTGGGCAAGGTCATGGGCCTATCCGAGGATGTGACCAGCGCCTTGGCCCGGACAGTCTGGGGATCGTGGGGCACCGATGTGAGCGAGACCCATGTCAAACAGGCAGGGCTGGACCTGAGCGATCCGCTGCTGCGGCGGACCTTGGCGATTGCGCGGCAGATGATCGGGATGCCCCGGCATTTGTCGCAGCATGTCGGCGGGTTCATCCTGACCGAACGGCCGTTGATCGACACGGTTCCGATTGGCAACGGGGCGATGGCGGATCGCAGCTTTATCGAGTGGGACAAGGATGACATCGATGCCTTGGGCATTCTCAAGGTGGATATTCTGGCGCTGGGGATGCTGACCTGCATTCGCAAGAGTTTCGATTTGATGTCAGCGCATTACGGGCAGGACCTGACGCTGGCGACCACCCCGCGCGAGGACCCGCGCGTCTATGAGATGCTGTGCCGCGGGGATAGTATCGGGGTGTTCCAGGTAGAAAGCCGGGCCCAGATGAACATGCTGCCCCGGCTGCGCCCGCGAGAGTTTTACGATCTGGTCGTGCAGGTCGCGATCGTGCGGCCCGGACCGATCCAGGGCGACATGGTGCATCCCTATCTGCGCCGCCGCAATGGCGAGGAACCGGTGATCTACCCCTCGCCCGCACCACCGCACGACCCAGAAGAATTGAAATCCATTCTGGGCCGGACCTTTGGCGTGCCAATTTTTCAGGAACAGGCGATGAAAATCGCGATCGAGGCGGCAGAGTTCAGTTCAAAAGAGGCCAATGATCTGCGCAAGGCGATGGCGACCTTTCGCAGCCGGGGAACGATTGGTCAGCTCGAAGAAAAAATGGTCGGGCGCATGGTGGGGCGCGGCTATGATCCGGACTTTGCGCGGCGCTGTTTCGACCAGATCAAGGGCTTTGGGGACTACGGCTTTCCCGAGAGCCATGCCGCCAGTTTCGCCCATCTGGTCTATGTGTCCAGTTGGCTGAAATGTCATTATCCTGCGGTGTTTTGCGCGGCGCTCCTGAACTCTCAGCCGATGGGATTTTACGCGCCCGCCCAGATCGTGCGGGATGCGCGGGATCATGGCGTCGCTGTCTATCCGCCGGATGTGAACTATTCCGACTGGGATTGCACGCTAGAGCCGCAGGCCGGCGGCTGGGCCGTGCGGCTGGGGTTTCGGCAGATCGGCGGGTTTCCCATCGCGGCAGCGGCGCGGCTGATCGCCGGACGCGAGGCACCGTTTCGCGACATCAAATCGCTGCAAGAGGCGGGGCTGAGCGCCGCACATATCCGCCGTCTGGCCGAGGCGGACGCCATGAGGTCGCTGTTCATCGACCGTCGTCAGGCCCTGTGGGAGGCAAAGTCGCTGCGCGATGCGCCGGACCTGCCACTGTTCAGCGAGACCCGCGACGAGGGCGAAGAGCCCACGGTCGCCCTGCCCCAGATGCCCGTCTGTGAACAGGTGGTCGCCGATTATCAGACGCTGAGACTATCGCTCAAGGCGCATCCGATGCGGTTCCTGCGGGCCAGTCTGCACCGGCAGGGCTATCGCACGACGGCGGATTTGCCTCACTTGGGGGTCACTGGTCGGGTCAAGCTGGCAGGGCTGGTTTTGATCCGTCAGCGCCCCGGCACCGCCAAAGGGGTGTGTTTCATCACGCTCGAGGATGAGACCGGCGCGGCGAATATCGTGGTCTGGCCCAAGGTCATGGCCGAATACCGCAAGGTCATCATGCAGGCGCGCCTGCTGGTGGTGCATGGCTATCTCCAACGCGAGGGCGACATCATCCATGTCATCGCCCAGCATCTGGAGGACCGTTCAGACGCGCTGTTGCGGTTGGCCCCCGATGGGATGGCGGTGCAACTGGCCCGTGCGGATGAGGTGGCCAAACCCCTGCCCGCCCCGGCCGCCCGTCACCCGCGCGATGTGCGGGTGATCCCCAAGAGCCGGGATTTCCACTAGGCCTTAGCCCTTGATCACCCGGTCGAGCACCCGCAATTGCGCCAAGAGCGGCTGCAACTCTTCGATGCGCACCATATTCGGGCCATCGCTGGGCGCGTTATCGGGGTCTTCGTGCGTTTCGATGAACAGCGCGGCGCAGCCTACCGCCACCGCCGCACGGGCCAAGGGCGGCACCATCCGGCGATCCCCGCCCGAGGAATTGCCGTTCCCGCCGGGCTGTTGCACGGAATGGGTCGCATCAAACACCACCGGATAGCCGGTCTCGGCCATCACCGGCAGACCGCGAAAATCGCTGACCAGGGTGTTATAGCCAAAGGACGTGCCGCGTTCGCACAGCAGGATATTGGTATTTCCGGTGCTCTCGATCTTGGCGGCGACGTTTTTCATGTCCCACGGGGCCAGAAACTGGCCCTTTTTCACGTTGATCGCCTTGCCGGTTTCGCCAGCGGCCAGCAACAGATCGGTCTGACGGCACAGAAACGCCGGAATTTGCAGGATATCGACCACCTCGGCGGCCATCGCGCAGTGGTGGGTCTCATGCACGTCGGTGATCACCGGGCAGCCGAATTCGTCACGAATACGGCCCAGAATCTCTAGGCCTTTTTCCGCGCCCAGACCCCGCTTGCCGCCCAAGGACGAGCGGTTCGCCTTGTCATAGGACCCCTTGAACACAAAGCCGATGCCAACCGCGTCACAGGCCGCGGCGATCCGTTCAGCCAGCATTCGCGCGTGGTCGAGGCTCTCAAGCTGGCAAGGCCCCGCGATCAGCGCAAAGGGCAGATCATTGCCGAACTGAACATTTCCAACGGTGACATGCTGCATGGGGCCTCTCCTCATCGATAGGCCCCATATAGGCAGTCTGACCGCTGGCGTCTATCGCCGGTTAGATCGAGACCCGCTCCAGCAGACGTTCGCGGCTGAGTGTTGCCTTGCCCTCGTTCAGCACAACTTCGCCCCGGTTGATGGCATAGAATTCATCCGCCAGCCCAAAGGCAAAATCGAAATACTGTTCAACCAGAACAACCGCGATTTCGCCCTCGTCGCGCAATTGGGCAATCACGCGCCCGATCTGCTGGATGATGTTGGGCTGGATACCCTCGGTCGGTTCATCGAGCAGTAACACCCGGGGCCGGGTGATCAACGCACGGGCAATCGCCAGTTGCTGTTGCTGCCCGCCCGACAAATCGCCGCCCCGACGATGCAGGAATTCCTTGAGGATCGGGAAGAGTTCAAAAATCTTGTCCGGCACCCCGCGTTCGGTCCGGTCCAGACAGGCAAACCCACTCTCGAGGTTTTCCTGCACGGACATCAGCGGGAACACCTCGCGGCCTTGCGGCACATAGGCGATGCCCGCGCGCGCCGCGCCAAAGGCCGTCAGATGGTCCAGCGGTTTGCCGTCCAGCCGGATCGTGCCCTTATCATAGGGGTGACGGCCCGCTATCGCCTTGAGCAGGCTGGTTTTTCCCACGCCGTTCGTCCCCATGACAGCCGTCACCTGCCCCGGCTTGGCCGTCAGGGAAATACCGTGCAAAATCTGGCTCTGCCCGTATTTGAGCGTCAGGTTTTCAATTTCCAGCATCTTAGCGCCCCAGATAAACTTCGATGACTTCGGGGTTTTTGGTCACGTGGTCCAAACTGCCTTCGGCCAGAACCGACCCTTCATGCAGCACGGTCACCTTGCAATTGAGGCGGCGCACGAATTCCATATCGTGTTCCACCACAACGACCGCACGGGTTTCGGCCGCCCGTTTCAACAGATCGGTGGTCTGTTCCCGCTCGGCCGGTGTCATGCCCGCCGCCGGTTCGTCCACCAGCAGCAACCGAGGGTCCTGAGCCAAGAGCATGCCGATTTCCAGCCACTGCTTTTGCCCATGACTGAGTTCGCCCGCCTTGCGGGCCAGTTGATCCAGCAGGCCGATCTCTTCGGCCAGTTCCAGAATGCGGGTGCTGTCGCGCTGGCTGCGCTTGTAGAACAGCACATCAAACGGCCCACGATCGTTGCGGAGCGCCATCGCGAGGTTTTCGCGCACGGTCTGCGCCTCGAACACGGTCGGTTTCTGGAACTTGCGGCCGATCCCTTCGCGGGCAATCCGGCTCTCGGACATGCCCAGCAGGTTGAGCGATTTTTCGCCCCACAGAACATGGCCCGAATCCGGCTTGGTCTTGCCGGTGATGATATCCATAAAGGTGGTTTTGCCTGCGCCATTGGGACCGATGACCGCCCGCAGTTCAGGCTCGCCAATGGAAATGGACAGATTGTTGATGGCGCGGAACCCGTCAAAGGTGACCGAAACGCCAGAGACCTCGAGGAGCGTGGTCATTTTGCCTCTCCTTCTTCACTACGCCAGCTCCCGTCATCGGGGCCGAAATCGCCCTGACGCTTGACGGCGACAAAATCGAACAGACCGCCGATACCTTGGGGGAAAAACAGCGTGACGGCGACAAACGACAGACCCAAGAGCACCAGCCACCAGTCGGTCCAAACCAGTTTGTAGAAACCCAGATCGATATCCGGTGCGCCGCCGCCCGTGAACCAGGACGAGGCCAGCGACACAAAAACCGCACCAATGGCCGCGCCATAAAGACGCCCCCGCCCACCGATCGCCACCCAAACGGCAAGGTAGATCGAGGCAATCGGCGCGATTTCTGCCGGGTTGATGATCCCGGCCTGCGGGTAATAGAGCGCCCCCGCCACAGCCGCCACCATCGCCGTGATGGTAAAGACAAAGAGTTTATAGGATTCAACGTGATAGCCTAGGAACCGCACGCGGGCCTCATCGTCGCGAATGGCGCGGATCACGCTGCCCATCTTGCCCGAGACGACCCAGGAAAACAGGAGGTACCCCAGACCAAGCGCCAGCGCCGAGGCCCAGAAGAACACAATCGAAATCCAGTCCTGCCCCCAGGCGTCGAGGCCGGGGATGTTCTGCAGGCCCGACAATCCGTTGTTGCCGCGCAAACCGCTGTCATTCTGGAACAGGTAGAGCGCCAGCGCCAGCGTCATCGCCTGCGTCAGGATCGACAGATAGACGCCTGTCACGCGGCTGCGGAACGCCAGCCAGCCAAAAACCAGCGCCAAGAGGCCCGGCACGATCACCACGGCCAAGAGTTGCAGCGGCAGCGAATGGGCAAAAGCCCAGATCGGCGGAAACTCGGACGAGCCGACGACGCCGAAGATTTGCGTGCCGATGGCGGCGCTGATTTCCTCGGGCGTGGCAGGGAGAGCCTGACCGGCGAGAGAGCCGGCCACGATCTGTTCGGTGCGGGCATACATCAGCCACATGCCGACGGCATAACCGCCGATGCCAAAGAAGGCGAAATGCCCGAGGCTAAGGATACCGCAATAGCCCCAGACCACATCCATCGCGATGGCGATCAGGCACAGGCACAGCGTTTTGCCGAGAGTTTTCACAAAGGACGTGGAGATCCAGCCAAAGCCGGTCGCCTGCGACGCCAAGGTCACGAAGACGGTAAAGAGCGCCAGAACCAGCAGGACGATCAGAACCGAGCGATTGGCGAAGAGTGGTGTGCGGGTCATGGGCGTGCTCCTTTTTCGGATTGCTGCGCAATCCGACCGACGCGGGGGGCCAGCCCCCCGCACCCCCCGAGGTATTTCTGGAAAGATGAAAGTGGTAGCATCCTCAGTTCCCCGCGGCGCGACCTTTGAGGGCGACGATGCCCTTGGGCCGGAATTGGATGAAAACGATGATAAAGAGGATCATATAGGTCTGGGCGGCCAGGGTATTGGAGGGATTGAAGAATTCGATCCCTTTTTGCAGGAAGCCGATCAGCGAGGCCCCGGCGAGAGTGCCCCAGACGTTCCCGACACCGCCAACCACCACGGTCATGAAGGATTGCACGATGTAATCCGTGCCCATTTCGCTGGTGACCTTGGCGTAGAGGCCGATGGCGACGCCAGCGATACCGGCGATCCCGGAGCCGAGGCCGAAGGTCAGCATGTTGATCCGGTCCGGGTTGATCCCCATCGAGGCCGCCATGCCGGGGTTTTGAGTCACGGCGCGGACCTCGAGGCCCAGACGGGTGCGTTTGAGGATGAAGAGGATCAGGCCGAGGAACAGCAAGGCGAGTACGAAAATCGCGATCCGGATGTAACTGATCCCGACGACATCGTTAAAGACCAGAGCACCATCCAGCCACGCGGGCGAGGTCAGCGGGCGGGCCTGCGTGCCAAAGATATTCTTGGCCAATTGTTGCAGCGCGATGGAGATGCCGAAGGTGGCCAGCAAGGTTTCAAGCGGACGTTTGTAGAGGTGGCGGATCACCAACCGCTCCATCGTCACACCTGCGCCGAAGGTCACCGCAAAGGCGACTGGCAGTGCGATGATCAGTGACAGGGTGTAGTCCGGCACGATCTGCTGGATCACATAGCCGGTATAGGCCCCCATCATGATGAATTCGCCATGCGCCATGTTGATCACCCCCATCACCCCGAAGGTGACGGCGAGGCCAATCGCGGCGAGGAAGTAGATGGACGCGAGCGAGATCGCATCGAGCGCGAGGTCGGCGGTCTGCATCACGCCCACACGCAGGGTGATCGCCGTCAGCGCGGCATCGGCGGCATCGGTGACAGCCGCGTCCTTTTCCACGTAGGCATCGTAGAAAACATGCGCCTCGACGGCGGCTTGGCGCGCGTCCTGCGGGACAAAGGGCTGCGCCTTGCCAGCCTCGACCAGGAGACGATAGGCGGCAACGCGGGCCTCGTTGGTGTTCAGCGTCACGACCGGGGTGCCCGCCACGGTGCCGTTCCGGATGTTGTCGACCAGAGCCTTGGTCAGGATCTCGTCACTGACCGTCGATTGCGCCAGCCCCGCGGCGGCCAGTTCGGCATAGGCCTCGTTGATGGTCATGTCCCTGCCCGGCTCGCGGATGCGGGCGACATTGGTGCCCTCGGGCAAGGAGGCGGCGACCGCGCTTTGGCTGCTCAGGATCTGGTTCAGGACCGCGCGGACATCGACGCTAATGTCATCGGACAGGCTGTCGATGGCGGCGACACGTGCGTCGGTGGTGGTGCCAAAACGCGCCGTGAGCAGCGCCAAGAGCCGTTCCTTGCGCTGTTTCAGGGCCGGATCGGGTTCTTCGGCGATAGACGCCGCAAGCGGGTCGAGGTGATCGGCGGTCCCATCCCGGGCGATCGCGTCAAGCGCGGCGGACCGGCGGGCCATGTCGTCGTCCAACAACTGGAACCGCACCAAGGCCGAACCGATCACGGCGCGGACGCCGGAATTGGGCTTGATCTGCGTCATCTGCGCCTTGTCGGCGGTGCCGACCTCGGCCCCGGAGGTGATGTCGATCAGCGTATAAGGGCCGTTGCCGGTCACGTAGAAAAACTGACCGTCACTGCGCTGCCAGACGTCCTTGGCCTGCCATTTTTCCAAGAAGACCGGAACGGCGGGCAGATCCGAAGCCACGAGGGCGGCAACGGCGTCTTCGGTCGTTCGGCGCGAGGGGTTTGCGTAGAGGTCAGGGTTTTCCTGTAACACCGACTGAAGATCTTGGGCGCCTGCGCTGACTGCGGTCCAGACAACCGCAAAGGCAAGCAAGAGGGCACGGAGCATGGGCGCGTCCTATCGCAGGTCGTTGAAAAGCCGGAGGCGGGTTCCGCCCCCGGCAGTATTTACCTAATCAGTCTCAGAGACTTAGTAGTTCGAAGTCAGCTGAACGCAGGTCGAGGTCTGCGTGTTGTACATGCCGCACTTCAGCTCGACCCAGTCCGATTCCAGCACAGCCGATTCCGGCAGGAAGTCGGTCCAGGCGTCGCCAGCGACCGGCTCGGTCTGGCTGATGATGTCGAACTGGCCATCGGCAAGGATTTCGCCGATCAGAACCGGCTTGGTCAGGTGGTGGTTCGGCAACATTTCAGCCATGCCGCCGGTCAGGTTCGGGAAGGTCTGGCCCGGCAGGGCGTCGATCACAGCGTCCACGTCGGTCGAGCCGACCTGTTCGACAGCCTGAACCCACATGTTGAAACCGATGTAGTGGGCTTCCATCGGGTCGTTGGTCACGCGCTTGTCGTCGCCGATGTAGGCCTTCCAGGCTTCGATAAAGGCGGCGTTTTCCGGAGTATCTGCGGACTGGAAGTAGTTCCAGGCTGCGAGGTGGCCGACGAGGTTCGAGGTGTCGAGACCCGAGAGTTCCTCTTCACCGACCGAGAAGGCGACGACGGGGATGGTGTCCGCCGACACGCCCTGCGCGGCCAGTTCCTTGTAGAAGCCGATGTTGGCATCGCCGTTGATCGTCGAGATCACGCCGACCTT
>CALMJS010000026.1 GCA_937864535.1 uncultured Paracoccaceae bacterium | reverse complement strand
TGGTGAACATCGGCTCGTCGCCTTCGTTGTGACCAAAGCGGCGGTAGCAGAAGATATCCAGAACAACGTCCTTGCGGAACTTCTGGCGGAATTCGGTGGCCACGCGGGCGGCGTGCACGACAGCCTCGGGATCGTCGCCGTTCACGTGGAAGATCGGCGCTTCGACCATCAGCGCGATATCGGTCGGATAGGGCGACGAGCGCGAGAAGTGCGGCGCGGTGGTGAAACCGATCTGGTTGTTGACGACGATATGGATCGTGCCGCCGGTGCGGTGACCCTTGAGGCCCGAAAGGCCAAAGCATTCCGCAACAACGCCCTGACCGGCAAAGGCAGCGTCACCGTGCAGCAGGATCGGCAGAACCGAAGACCGGGTCTGGTCGCCGAACTGGTCGGTTTTCGCGCGGGCCTTGCCCAGAACAACGGGGTTCACGGCTTCGAGGTGCGAGGGGTTCGCGGTCAGCGACAGGTGCACGCGGTTGCCGTCGAATTCACGGTCCGACGATGCGCCGAGGTGGTATTTCACGTCGCCCGACCCATCAACGTCCTCGGGCTTGAACGAGCCGCCCTGGAATTCGTTAAAGATCGCGCGGTAGGGCTTGCCCATCACGTTGGCCAGAATGTTCAGACGGCCGCGGTGGGGCATGCCGATGACGATTTCCTTGACCCCCAGCGCCCCGCCGCGCTTGATGATCTGTTCCATCGCCGGGATCAGCGCTTCGCCGCCATCAAGGCCGAACCGCTTGGTCCCCATGAATTTCACGTGGCAGAATTTCTCGAAACCTTCGGCCTCGACCAGCTTGTTCAGGATCGCCTTGCGGCCATTCTGGGTAAAGGTGATCTCTTTGCCATAGCCTTCGATGCGCTCTTTCAGCCAGCCAGCTTCCTCGGGGTTCGAGATGTGCATGTACTGAAGGGCAAATGTGCCGCAATAGGTGCGACGGACCAGCGCGATGATCTCGTTCATCGTGGCGACTTCGAGGCCGAGCACGTTGTCGATGAAGATCGGGCGGTTCATGTCCGCATCGGAGAAGCCGTAGGTCCGAGGGTCCAGCTCCGGGTGCGGTTCGTTCTTGGACATGCCCAGCGGGTCGAGGTCGGCAACAAGGTGACCACGGATCCGGTAGGCGCGGATGATCATCAGGGCGCGGATCGAATCCAGCACAGCCGCGCGGACCTGCTCTTCGCTGATCTGCACGCCTTTTTCAGCGGCTTTCGCCTTGATCTTGTCCCCGGCGGCCTTGGCGTCTGCGGGCCACTGACCGTCCAGAGCGGCGATCAGCTCACCGCCTGCGACCGGCGGCCAATCGCTGCGCGACCACGACGGGCCAGCGGCCTCGGCCTTGGCATCGGCAGGCGCGTCGCCCAGTGCCGCAAAGAAGCTGCGCCAGCTTTCGTCGACAGCGCCGGGATTGTCCGCATAGCGGGCATAGAGCTGCTCGATGTAATCGGCGTTCTGACCTTGCAAGAAGGACAGGGCGTGGAACGCGTCGTTGGGGGAATGATCGTTCATATCAGAACCTCGGATTGAGGGGGCGGGGAGAGGTCAGGGCAACCGGGCGGGAACCTTGACCAGGGAGTGCGTCTTGCCCTCCTCCGGGCAGGACGCGGAACTGGCGGGGTGCCAAGGACCGTCGCAGGACGCGACAGGCGCGCAGGGCGACAGACCGGGTCCGGTCGGTGGCGCTGCGCGTCAAATCGTCGTGGCAACACAGGCGGACATGGCCCGCCTGTGCAAAGTAGGTGTCACGCAGGATACTGGCGGAACCCCGGTGTTGCCGGGGTTCGCGCTGTTGCCGACGGGCGGCGACGGTATCTTGCGCCGGGCGCATTAGCCCTTGATGGCCTTCATGACGGCCTCGCCCAGATGGGCAGGGCTGTCGGCCACGATGATGCCAGCGGACTTCATCGCTTCGATCTTGGACTCGGCGTCGCCCTTGCCGCCAGCGACGATCGCGCCAGCGTGGCCCATGCGGCGGCCCTTGGGGGCGGTGCGGCCAGCGATAAAGCCGGCGACCGGCTTCCAGCGGCCCTTTTTCTTCTGGTGCGCGAGGAATTCCGCAGCTTCTTCTTCTGCCGAACCACCGATTTCACCGATCATGATGATCGACTGGGTTTCCGGATCGTTCAGGAACATTTCCAGCACGTCGATGTGCTCGGTGCCCTTGATCGGGTCGCCGCCGATGCCGACAGCCGAGGACTGGCCGAGGCCGAGGTCGGAGGTCTGTTTCACAGCTTCATAGGTCAGGGTGCCCGAACGGGACACAACGCCGACCGAACCACGACGGTGGATGTGGCCGGGCATAATGCCGATCTTGCAGGCGTCGGGGGTGATGACGCCCGGGCAGTTCGGCCCGATCAGACGCGATTTGCTGTTTGCCAGCGCGCGCTTGACCTTCATCATGTCCAGAACCGGGATGCCTTCGGTGATGCAGACGATCAGTTCCATTTCGGCGTCGATCGCTTCGAGGATCGAGTCGGCCGCGAACGGCGGCGGAACGTAGATCACGCTGGCGTTGGCTTCGGTCACGTGCTTGGCTTCGTGGACCGAGTTGAACACCGGCAGGTTCAGGTGCGTTGTGCCGCCCTTGCCGGGGGTCACGCCGCCAACCATCTTGGTGCCGTAGGCAATCGCCTGTTCGCTGTGGAACGTACCCTGCGAGCCGGTGAAGCCCTGACAGATAACTTTGGTGTTTTCGTTAACGAGGACTGCCATTTTCTTAGCCTTTCACCGCTTTCACGATTTTCTGGGCGGCATCGGACAGGTTGTCACCCGCGATGACGTTCAGGCCGGAATTCGCGATGATTTCCTTGCCCTTCTCGACGTTGGTGCCCTCGAGGCGAACCACCAGCGGAACCTGCAGGCCGACTTCCTTCACGGCGGCGATAACGCCTTCCGCGATGACGTCGCAGCGCATGATGCCGCCGAAGATGTTGACGAGGATGCCTTTGACGTTCGGGTCGGAGGTGATGATCTTGAACGCTTCGGTCACTTTCTCTTTGGTGGCGCCGCCGCCAACGTCGAGGAAGTTCGCCGGTTCAGCGCCGTAGAGCTTGATGATGTCCATCGTCGCCATCGCGAGGCCGGCACCGTTCACCATACAGCCGATTTCCCCGTCCAGAGCGATGTAGTTCAGGTCGAACTTGGACGCTTCGAGTTCCTTGGGGTCTTCTTCGGTGGTGTCGCGCAGCTCCATGATGTCCGGCTGGCGGTACAGGGCGTTGTTGTCAAAGCCGAGCTTTGCGTCCAGCACCTTGAGGTTGCCATCGGTCATGACGATCAGCGGGTTGATCTCGAGCATCTCCATGTCCTTCTCGATGAAGGCACGGTACAGATCGCCCATCAGCTTGACGCACTGCTTGATCTGGTTGCCGGTCAGGCCCAGCGAAAACGCGATGCGGCGGCCGTGGTAGGCCTGATAGCCGGTGGCCGGATCGACCGAGAACGACAGGATCTTTTCCGGGGTGTGGGCAGCGACTTCTTCGATGTCCATGCCGCCTTCGGTCGAGCAGACGAACGACACGCGCGAGGTCTGGCGGTCAACCAGCAGCGCGAGGTAGAGTTCGCGGGTGATGTCCGAGCCGTCTTCGATGTAGATGCGGTTCACCTGCTTGCCAGCCGGTCCGGTCTGGTGCGTGACGAGGGTCTTGCCCAGCATCTGCTTGGCCTGTTCGGCGGCCTCTTCGACCGACTTGGCCAGACGCACACCGCCCTTTTCGCCAGCTTCGGGTTCTACAAATTTGCCCTTGCCGCGGCCACCTGCGTGGATTTGCGCCTTGACGACCCAGAGCGGACCGCCCAGTTGGCTGGCTGCGTTTTTGGCGTCTTCGGCCTTGAGCACAGCGCGGCCATCCGAGACCGGTGCGCCGTACGAGCGCAGGAGCGCCTTGGCCTGATATTCGTGAATGTTCATCGAGTGTCCCTCGCTGTGCTTCGGTTCGGCCCCTCTAAGCACATCAGAACGCCCCGAAGAACGGTTATTTTATGTGTGAGCGGTAAAACCCGACATTTGTGATCACGCACTAAAAAAGTGTGATCACAAAAATTCGACAAAGCGGCAGGCTCTTATCCGAATGGGCCGAGTCGCCGGTTGTGCCAAGGGTTTAGTCGCATTTTGCGGTCAGACGCGCGTCGCCTGATACAGCACCTGCCCTCGGGGCAACCGACGCGGGTCATGCGTGAGGGTCCAGCCGGTTTGCTGGGCTACATGTTCCACATCGCCCGCGACCATATGGTAGGGCGCACGGATGTCATGGGTCACCACACCGTCGGGTTGGCGATAGGGGTGCAGCGCCGTCTGGGCGTCGGGGGCCAGAAAAACGGTAAAGGCAAAGCACTGCAAACTGTCGAACCGCTGCAGGTTCGTCAGTGCCCGCCGCAGATAGGGCAGCGGCAGATGGGTGAACACAGCAAAGCAGATGGCATGGGTGATCACATTCGGCACGTCGGGAAAATCAAACCGTGCGTCCTCAATCAGATGATCGGGGGGCAGGCGGCTGGGGTCGGACAGTTCGGCATCGCGGCCCCGTAGCATCAGCGCCCGCGACGCATCGGTCGCCCAGTAGTGGCCGGGGTTCAGATGTTCGACCGCCTTGCAGCCCAGCCGCAGCGATCCCGCCCCGATATCCAGCAGGTGATGATCCGGCGCGACGCCGATGTCGTGCAGAATTTGCATCTGCATCCGCCCGGTTTCGTCCCAGCGCCCGCCCACGATGTCCCGATGTTTTCCGGTTTCCAGAGCACGGTCATAGAACCCCGGCACATCGTAGGGGGAGACGGCCATTAACGAACGGCCTTTTGCGCGATGGTCAGGCACAGGTCGGTGGCGCGGGCCATGTCCTGCACGCTGACATATTCCAGCGGTCCATGGATGTTCTGCATCCCGGTGAACAGATTGGGGCAGGGCACACCCATTTCCGTCAGGCGCGACCCGTCGGTGCCGCCGCGGATTGGCACCGACACCGGCTCGATCCCCAGCTCCTGCGCCGCTGCGCGGGCCAGATCGACGGGGGTCATGTCCTTTTCCAGCCAATAGCGCATGTTGCGGTACTGCGGCTTGATCGTACAAGTGATCCGCGCACGCGGTTCGGTCGCGGCCACGGCGGCGCAGACCTGTTGGACCATTTCGCCCTTGGCGGCCAGACCGTCGAGTTCGAAATCGCGGATAATCAGCCGGATCACCATGTCAGAACTACCGCCTGACATATCGGTCACGTGTACGAACCCGTCGCGACCATCCGTGGTTTCCGGGGTCATCGACCATTGCGGCAGGGTCTGCACGATCTTGGCCGCCAGATGGGTCGCGTTGACCAGTTTGTCCTTGGCCAGACCGGGGTGGATCGACACGCCTTCGATCTGGATGACGGCCCCGTCGGCGCTAAAAGTCTCGAACTCGATTTCGCCGCGCGCGCCGCCGTCAAAGGTATAGGCCCAGTCCACGCCCAGATCGCCGGGGAGGGCGGCGGACACGCCGCGACCGATCTCTTCGTCGGGGGTAAAGGCGATGCGGATCTTGCCATGCGGAATGGCGGGATTTTCCAGCAGGTGGCGGGCGGCGGTCATGATGATCGCCACGCCAGCCTTGTCGTCCGCACCCAGCAGCGTGAGGCCAGAGGCGGTGATCAGGTCCTCGCCGACCTTTTCCGCCAGATAGGGCGTATCGGCCGGGGACATGGTCAGCGCGGGATTGTCCGGAAAGCTGATCGTGCCGCCGTTATACCCCTTAATCACACGGGGTTTGACGCCAGTGGCGTTGAACTGCGGCGCGGTGTCCACATGTGCGAGAAAGCCGATGGTCGGCCCCTCTGCCGTGGCGGGGATCGTCGCCAGCACTGTGCCATAGTCCGTTACGGTGACATCCTGCGCCCCGATGGCCGTCAATTCGTCCCGCAACAGGTTCAGCATGCCGTATTGGATCTCGGTCGAAGGGCCGTCGGTCCTGCCGTCCGGGTCGGATTGGCTGTCAATGGCTGCGTAACGACATAGGCGGTCGGTCAATTCTTCATCGAAATGGGGCATGGCACTCTCCTGGATGAAGGGATGAATGCCATCGGGGTCCGGACTGTCAACCCACGCCGCCGGGTCCGCCCAAACAAAAACGCGCGCCCGAGGGGCGCGCGTTCTGTCGTATCGGTTGGCAGAGGATCAGTCGGCCAGCGAACCGTCGATTGCGATACAGGCCTCAACCAGACCCTTCACCGCGTTGACCGACTTGTCGAACATGTCCTGTTCTTCTTTGGTCAGCTTGATGTCGATGACCTTTTCAACGCCATTCGCGCCGATCACGGTCGGAACGCCGACGTACATGCCTTTGACGCCGATTTCGCCGTTGCAATAGGCGGCACAGGGCAGGACGCGCTTCTGGTCCTTGAGGAAGGCTTCGGCCATTTCGATAGCCGAGGTTGCCGGCGCATAGAAGGCCGAACCGGTCTTGAGCAGGCCAACGATTTCGGCGCCGCCGTCACGGGTGCGCTGAACGATGGCGTCCAGTTTTTCCTGCGTGGTCCAACCCATCGCAACCATATCCGGCAGCGGGATGCCGCCAACGGTCGAGTAGCGTACCGACGGAACCATCGTATCGCCGTGGCCACCCAGAACAAAGGCGGTCACGTCGCGCATCGAAACGCCGAATTCGACCGACAGGAAGTGACGGAAGCGGGCCGAGTCCAGAACGCCAGCCATGCCCACGACCTTGTTGGCGGGCAGGCCAGAGAATTTCTGCAGAGCCCAGACCATCGCGTCGAGCGGGTTGGTGATGCAGATCACGAATGCGTTCGGGGCATGGGCCTTGATGCCTTCGCCGACCGATTTCATGACCTTGAGGTTGATGCCCAGCAGGTCGTCGCGGGACATGCCCGGCTTGCGCGGAACGCCAGCGGTGACGATGCACACGTCTGCGCCGGCGATATCGGCGTAGTCGTTGGTCCCCTTGAACGCACCGTCAAAGCCTTCCGAGGGGCCCGATTCCGCGAGGTCGAGGGCCTTGCCCTGCGCCATACCGTCGTTGAGGTCGAAAAGTACAACGTCACCGAGTTCCTTGATCGCGGCGAGGTGTGCTAGGGTGCCACCGATTTGACCGGCGCCGATGAGGGCAATCTTGGGTCGAGCCATGATGTCCGTCCTTGTAGGGGTTGAAGTTGCGGCATTGCGTAGTCCTTTCACGACCCGCAATCAAGTCTGATGCGGTGCGGCGCATTGGTTCACCTATGACATTTGCGGTGTTTGCGCTAAACCTGTGCATACAATGGCACACAATTGGGGCGGCCAAGGCGAATCACTTGTGTGATTCTAGGAGGATCAGGTGGAAGGTATTGCGTTTTGGGTCGTGGCGGTCATCGCTTCGATCAGTGTCGGACTGAGCAAGGGCGGGTTGTCGTCGCTGGGCACCATCGCCGTTCCGGTGATGGCGCTGGTCATTGATCCGGTCGTCGCGGCGGGTCTGTTGCTGCCGGTGTTCGTCGTGTCGGATATTTTCGGGGTCTATACCTACCGCAAGGCCTTTGACAAACGGGTGCTGAAAATCACGATGTTCGGTGCGACTGTCGGCGTGGTCCTGGGCGGTCTGATGGCGTCCATCGTGTCCAAGGATGTGGTGACGCTGCTGGTCGGCCTGATCGGCGCGACCTTTACGCTCAATTTCGTGCTGCGCCGTGGCCGCGAGGTCCCGGCAGAGCCGCTGAAACCGCGCAAGGGTCTGATCTGGACGGCGATCGCCGGCTTTACCAGCTTTGTCAGCCACGCTGGCGCGCCGCCCTATCAGATGTTCGTCTTGCCGCTAAAGATGGATAAATTGGTGTTTGCCGGGACCACGACCATCGCGTTTGCCTATATCAACGCGATCAAACTGATCCCCTACGCGCTATTGGGGCAGATCAACGTCACCAGCCTGCGCAATGCCGCGATCCTGATGGTGCCTGCGGTCATTTCGGTTTTTGCAGGGGTGAAACTGGTCAAAATCCTGCCAGAGAAGATCTTCTTTAACTTTGTGGTGACGACCTTGGGGTTGGTGTCGGTCAAGCTGATCTACGACGCGCTGACCCATTTGTTGGCATGAAAAAGGGCCGCCCCTGGGGAGGGCGGCCATACTCGTCAACAGGGGGAACGGGTTAGCCTTCGTAGGCGGGCATCGCGTCAAGGATTTCCGCCGTCGCGCCGAAGAACACGCGCATTTCCATGCTGTCCTCCGCCTTGAAAATGATCAGGTCTTCAAAGGCGACAGCCACAGGTTTTTCCCCGATCCCGAGGAAGCCACCGACGTCCAGAATGACCGCGTCGATGGTACCATCCGCGCCCAGAACGATGTCGCCGATGTCGCCCAGATAGTCATTCGATGGGCTGTTCACGGGCAGGCCCAGCAGGGCTTCGGCGGTGATGTCGGTGCTCGCCGCGGCGCTGAAACCTTCTAGGTCGATATCGGCGGTGGTCATCGCCTGAAATTTGGCCTCGACACTGGCGGCCATATCGCTGGCCGCAGCGGCGGTGGCATCAACGGCGCCCGAGACCGCATCCCCGACCGAAGTCGCCGCATCGGACAGGCCATCAACCGTTGCGTCCACAGCCCCGCTCACGTCGGCGGACAGTGATTGATCGCCCACCGTCGCCGAAACCGAAGTGTCGACGTTGGTGGTCAGGTCCTGGGCCAGAACTGGACCGGTCAGGGCAAGAGCTGCGACAGTGGTCAGCAAAAAGCGTTTCATCGTGGTATCCTTTCAAAATCGGACCGGTCAGTGCCGGCATTGAAGGGAAAAGCCCGATGAGCCGGATATGGTTGCACTGAAAATTTCTGTTTTTTGCCGGAACTTTGAGGGGTTTGTCGCGTTGCAGGCCCAGACTGCGATCCGGATCATGCCGCAGGTGCGACTTTGGTCGCTGCGGCGCGGCAAAAAGTCTGTTGAATGAATCCGTCAAATGAGGTCTCTTTCACGCAACAAAATTGCGAGGAAGAATCAGATGACCAATCGCCCGTTCCGCTCTGCCCTCTATATTCCCGGGTCCAAGGATCGCGCCCTGGACAAGGCCCGCGGCCTGTCGGTCGATGCCATCCTGTTCGACCTCGAAGATGCCGTCGCCCCGGATGAAAAGGTCGCTGCCCGTCACACGCTGAAAGAGGCGCTGTATCAGGGCGGCTATGGCAACCGCTATCGGATCGTGCGGATCAACGCGCTGGACACCGAATGGGGCCGCGACGATGCCGCCGAGGTGCTGGAAATGGATTGCGACGCCATTCTGCTGCCCAAGGTGAACAGCCCCGCCGATGTCGATGCCTTGGTCGAAATCGTGGGAGAGATGAAAATCTGGGCGATGATGGAAACCCCGCTGGGGGTGATCAATGCCGCCGCCATCGCCGCGCATCCGTCCGTCGAAGGCTTCGTTCTGGGCACCAACGATCTGGCCAAGGACCTGAACACCCGCAAAGCGGCCCGCCGCGAACCGCTGCTCTATAGCTTGCAGGCCTGCCTCTTGGCCGCCAAGGCGCATGGCGTCATTGCCATCGACGGCGTCTACAACGCCTTTAAGGACGAGGCAGGACTGGCCGAGGAATGCGAACAGGGCCGCGATATGGGCTTTGACGGCAAATCGCTGATCCACCCGGCGCAGGTCGATATTGCCAACGCCGCCTTTGCCCCCACCGAGGCCGAGATCGACCTCGCCCGCCGTCAGATCGCCGCCTTTGACGAGGCGATGAAGGCCGGGCAGGGCGTTGCGGTTGTCGACGGGCGGATCGTAGAAAACTTGCATATCGTGACGGCTCGCGCCACTCTGGCCAAGGCGGACGCGATTGCCGCGTTAGATCATTGATGCGGCATCTGGTGCCGCCGGAGGCACAGGATGGCACTGCTTGTACTCGGACTTTTGTTGTGGTCGATGTCGCATCTGTTCAAGCGGCTGGCCCCGACCTATCGGGCCGAAATGGGGGACAAGGCGCGCGGCATGGTGGCCATCGCGTCCTTTGCCGGGATCGCGCTGATGGTTCTGGGCTATCGCAGCTGGGACAGCGGTATCCTGTATGCAGCCAGCGCCTCGGCCCGGCACCTGAACAATTTGCTGATGCTGGTGTCGATGTATCTGTTTGCAGCAGCCGGCATGAAAACCTGGATTGCCAGACAGTTGCGGCATCCGCAGTTGCTGGCCGTGATTTTGTGGGCCGTCGCGCATCTGCTGGTCAATGGCGACTGGGCATCGGTGGTGCTGTTCGGCGGTCTGCTGATCTGGGCGCTGGTGTCGATCCTGATGATCAACAGTCAGGAACCCGGCTGGGCGCCGCCCCCCGCAGGACCGGCGAGCAAGGAACTGGCCGCAATTGTCGGCGCCGTGGTGGTCACGGGCGGGATCGGTTATATCCACATCCTGTTGGGATACGTCCCCTTCGGCTGAGGCGTCCCGCGGTGGGGCGCGGCCCCACTTTGGATGTACAGTTATGAAAGCCTATCGTTTTCTGTCCGAGGATGACACCGCGGACTTCTGCCATAAGGTGACCGAAGCCCTGTCAAAGGGATGGGAACTCTATGGCAATCCGACCTATTCCTTTGATGCGGCACGCGGCGTGATGCGCTGCGGGCAGGCTGTCGTCAAAGAGGTAGAGGCCGAATATTCAAGAGAGATCAAACTGGGACAGCTATGACCAAGACCAATCCGGGCCGTTTTTTCGAAGATTACACCGTGGGCCAAGTGATCCGCCATGCCGTGCCTCGGACCGTGGCCGAGGGCGAGCGCGCCCTCTATCACGCGCTCTATCCGGCGCGGCATGCTCTCTATTCGTCGGATGTGTTCGCGGCAGAGTGCGGGCTGGAGGGATCGCCGGTTGACGATCTGCTGGCGTTCCACATCGTGTTCGGGAAAACGGTTCCGGATGTGTCGCTGAATGCGGTGGCCAACCTCGGTTATGCCGAGGGGCGCTGGCTGATGCCGGTCTATCCGGGCGATACACTGCGCTCCGAGTCAGAGGTGATCGGCCTCAAGGAAAACTCGAACGGCAAGACCGGCGTCGTCTATGTCCGCACCCGGGGCCTGAACCAGAATGATGAGGTCGTTCTGGAATATGTGCGCTGGGTGATGGTGCGCAAACGCGATAGCGCCGCGCCCGCCCCGGCCGAGGTAGTTCCGGCGCTGAAAAAGGTGCTGGCAGTCGAAGATCTGGCGATTCCGGACGGTTTGACGTTCGAGGACTATGATTTCGGTCTGGCCGGAGAGGCGCATCGTTGGGGCGATTATGCCATCGGCGAGGTGATCGACCATGTTGACGGCGTCACCATCGAAGAGGCCGAGCATATGATTGCCACCCGCCTGTGGCAAAACACCGCCAAGGTGCATTTTGACCTGACGTTCCGTCCCGAGGGCCGTTTGATCTATGGCGGGCACGTGATTTCGATGGCCCGCGCCCTGTCGTTCAACGGTCTGGCCAATGCGCAGATGATCGTCGGCCTGAACGGTGGTGCCCATGCCAACCCGTGTTTTTCTGGCACCACGATCAAGGCGTGGTCCGAGGTGCTGGACAAGGCGGAAACCCAGGTTCCCGGTGTCGGTGCGATCCGCCTTCGGCTGGTCGCGACCAGCGACGGGACTGTCGGGCAGTTGCGTGGCGAAGACGGCAAGTATGTGCCGGGGGTTCTGCTCGATCTCGATTATTGGGCGCTGATGCCGATGTGACCGGGTCGCATATCGGCTTCGCTGGGGCGAAGCCGATGCCTCCGGCGGAGGTATTTCGGGAAAGATGAAAGCGCGGTCAGAGGATCTCTGTCAGCGCATAGCGCGGTTCGGAGCGGTCCAGATTGTCCGCGCGGCGAATAAGGCCCTTGAGCGCCAGAATCCGAAGTTTGCGCGTGGCCCAGGTTTTCGGGTCCTCGTCTGCGGTCACAAGCGGGGCGAGATCCGACACGCTGATGGTGCCGCCGTTTGCCGCAGCCTTGGCCAGACAGACGCAATCCTCGAGGGAAAGCCCCTCGGGCAGCCGAAGGTCGGCGGTGGTGGACTGGGCGAGTGTCATGGCGCGCTCCTCTTGATCGGATGCTGCCTTAACGTCGCAAAGATCGGGGATGTTTGGGAATAGGACCAAAAGGATTTCGGCCCTATTCCAATGGGGTCAAAGTGTCAAAACCGTACAGCCGGTCGTGGCCCGGGATTCCAGCGTGCGATGCGCGGTCTGGATGTCCTCAAGCGGGAACCGCTGGCCGATTTCGATAGTGACAGCGCCGGAGGTGACCTTTGCAAACAGGTCAGCGGCCATCGACTGGCAGGTGGCGTGATCGGCGATGTGGGTAAAGAGCGTCGGGCGCGTGATCTGCAGCGACCCTTTGGCGGCGAGGGTGGCGAGGTTGAACGGCGGCACCGGGCCGGAGGCATTGCCGAAGCTGATCATCATGCCCAGCGGGCGCAGGGAATTCAGCGAGCCGTCAAAGGTGTCGGCCCCGACGCTGTCCATCACCACATCGACGCCGCGCCCATTGGTCAGCTCGCGCACGCGGGCGGCGAAGTCCTGAGTGCGGTAGTTGATGCAGTGGGTTGCGCCGTGATCGAGCGCGAGCTGGCATTTGTCGTCGCTGCCAGCGGTGCCGATGAGCGTGATGCCTTCGGAGCGGGCCCATTGGCAGGCGATCAGCCCGACGCCGCCGGCGGCAGCGTGAAAGAGGACGGTGTCGCCGCGTTTGATCGGCACGGTGCGTCGGAACAGGTACTGCACCGTCAGCCCCTTGAGCATCATCGCCGCGCCCTCGTCAAAGCTGATGGCGTCGGGCAGGGGGCAGACCTGAGCCGCGGGCATGACGCGGGTATCGCAATAGGCCCCCGGCGGCTGGCTGGCATAGGCGGCGCGATCCCCCGGTTTGAGGTGGGTGACACCTTCGCCGACCGCTTCGACGATGCCGGCGGCCTCCATCCCGAGGGCAGCAGGAAGCTGCATCGGATACAGGCCGGAACGCTGGTAGCAGTCGATGAAATTGAGGCCGACGGCGTGGTGGCGGATGCGGATCTGGCCGGGGCCGGGTTCGCCGATCTCGCGCCGGACGAGGGTCAGGACCTCCGGACCGCCGTGCTGTTCGATGATGATGGTTCTGGATGTCATGGTATCCTCCCTGCGGTTGCCACCAGAGCTAGGGCAGGGGGCGGCGGCTGTCCAGAGAGCAGCCGCCGCGGGGCAGGATCAGTTCGACAATTGCCGGATCAGGCGCTGGCCGGGCAGGTCGCTGCCCAGCACCTGTTCGCGGGTGTCGCGGGCAAAGCCCGAGAGCAGGTCGCGATAGTAGCCGTCGCCGGAATTGATCGCGCTGCCGAGGAGGGCACCGGCCCGGGTCTGGGCGGCATCGCCGAAGACGACGTTGATCGCATAGGTACCCAACACGAGGTCTCCGTCCATCACCCGCACAGAACCCTGCAGCAGCGACCGGTCGCGGCCAAAGGCGGTGGTCGTCGCGCCAGCCACGTTCAGGCGGGCAATATCGACAACCATGGTCACGCCGCCGCTATCCATGCGGTCGACAAATTCCTGTTCCAGCAGGGCCTTTAGCTCGGGGGCGAGGCTGCTGGAGTAATCGGCGGCGCGGGTGCTCTCGAAGGCGGCGCCGCCGGTATGGACCTCGATCGTCGCAAAGGTCAGCGCGGTGCGCACGTCGCGGCTGATCGGGTTGGTGTTGGGCAGCGGGGCGCAAGCGGTCATGGCCACGCCAGCGAAGAGGGCCAATAGCGTTCTGCGGTTCATGGTCACTCCTTTCTGGTTCAACTGATGGAGTGCGCCCTTGAATAGAATGGACGCCGGAGGCACAACCCCGGCGTCCATAACGTTTGATTACCGACTGTAACGATCAGCGGTAGACGTGGTCTTCTCCGGGAAACGCGCGGGTTTTCACCTCTTCGGCGTAATCGGACACGGCCTGTTCGATCATCGCGCCGAGGCTGCCGTATTCCTTGACGAATTTCGGCGTCCACGGGTTCAGGCCCAACATATCCTCGAGCACCAGAATCTGCCCGTCGCATTGGGCAGAGGCCCCGATCCCGATGGTCGGAATGTCGATTTGCCGGGTGATCTTGGCCGCCAGAGGTTCGACCATCCCCTCCAGCACGATGGCAAAGGCGCCAGCCTCGGTGACGGCGCGGGCGTCTTCTTCGTGCAGGGGCCAGCTGTCTTCGTCGCGGCCCTGAGTCTTGAACCCGCCCATAACGTGCGAGGATTGCGGCGTCAGGCCGATATGCGCCATGACCGGAATCCCGCGTTCGACGAGGAATTTGATGGTTTCGGCCATCCGCTTGCCGCCCTCGAGCTTAACCGCGCCACAACCGGTTTCCTTCATGATCTTGGCGGCATTGCGGAACGCCATGTTCGGGCTTTCCTCATAGGTACCAAAGGGCATGTCCACCACGATCAGCGCCTTTTTGGTGCCGCGCACCACGGCCTTGCCATGCATGATCATCAGATCGAGCGGCACGCCGACGGTCGATTCCATGCCGTGCATCACCATCCCCAGACTATCCCCCACGAGGATAAAATCGGCGTATTTGTCGACGATGGCCGCGGTGTGGGCGTGATAGCTGGTCAGCGAGACGATCGGGTCACCGCCCTTGCGGCGGGCGATTTGCGGCACGGTGGTGCGGCGTACCCGTTGGGGTTGGGTGCTCATAGGGTGATCTCCCTCTGGTCAATCAGCAGGACGGTATTGTCTGCCGGGCCGAATTCGGCCGAAATCATGATGCCGATGGTGCCGCCGGGATGGCCGGACACCGGGGCCAGCGTCAGGGCCTGAACGATGTCGATGGCCACCAGACGGGCGCGGGGCTCTGCGGTGATGATAGCACGGATTTCCGCCGCGATCTGCTCGATTGACGCGCCCGAGGCGGCGGCCCGTTCGGCCTGTGTCAGGGCGGCATTCAGCACCACCGCCGCAGCGCGGTCGGCGGCATTGAGGCGGACATTGCGCGACGACATCGCCAGACCGTCGGTTTCGCGGACGGTGGGGACACCGTGGACGGCGGTCGGCACGTTCAGGTCCATCGCCATCCGGCGGATGACCTGGAGCTGCTGATAGTCTTTTTCTCCGAAATAGGCGTTGTCGGCGGTGGCGATGTTGAACAGTTTGGTCACCACGGTGCAGACCCCGCGGTAATGTCCCGGACGGACCAGACCGTGCAGCATATTGGCCAGTTTCGTCGTTTCGACGATGGTTTCCGCGCCGTCTGGATACATATCCTCGACGCCGGGCAGGAAAACCGCGCTCACCCCTGCCGCCTCAAGTAGAGCGAGGTCGGCCTCTTCGGTGCGGGGGTATTTCAGCAGGTCTTCGGGATTGCCGAATTGGGTCGGATTGACGAAAATCGTCGCGATCACGGCATCGTTGTCAGCCTTGGCTGCCGCGACGAGTGCCATATGACCAGCGTGCAGCGCCCCCATCGTCGGCACGAGGCCGATGGTCTGACCCTTTTGGCGCATAGCCCGCACAGCGGCGCGCACGTCGCTGATCGACCGACAAATCTGCATGTTTCCTCCCCTGCGGATAGGCGAGGTTTAGCGACACCGCCGCAATGCGGCAAGCCGCTTGGGCAGGTTTGGCGCTAACAGGGCGTGAGGTTGTCGGTGCTGTCAGTCGAAATCACGACGGTTTCGCCCGCAGTGGGTGGTTCGGGACAGTAAAAACCGTCCCGAACCCATGGTTTAGGCCACCTGCGGCAGCTCAGTCAGTAGCGGCGCAAAGATCGCGATTTGCGACGGGTCTACTGAGTGATCTTGGACCGTAGGAGCGCCGACAAAGGTTAATGCCAGTGCCAGCGGCCATTGGAATAAACGCAGCATTTCGGAAACCCCTTCCAGTTGATCGTGCTTCTACTAACGTGGACTATTGCGGGAATGTTAGGCCTGTCGTTTTTGTATCTTTGAGCGTCGGCAGTTTTCGTTGATGTGCGCCGTATTTAGGGCAATCTGCGGCCAAGTTTATGCGGAGTCGCCCTATGAAAACCCAAGTCAAAGCTCTGGTCGTCGGCGGTGGTGCTGTCGGCGCGTCGATCGCCTACCATTTGGCCAAAGCCGGATGGTCGGATGTTATGTTGCTGGAGCGTGACGAACTCACCTCGGGTTCGACATGGCACGCAGCCGGCCTGTTGCCGCTGTTCAACATGTCCTATGCGACCACCCACATCCACAAATACTCGGTCGATCTGTACAAACAGCTCGAGGCGGAAACCGGCCTGAACGCCGGTTTTTCGATCTGCGGCAACCTGCGTATGGCCCAGACCCAAGAGCGGATGGACGAATACATGCTGTATTCGTCGGTGGCCGAAACCGCCGGTGTGTACCACGAATTCCTCACGCCGGCCCAGATCAAGGAGCGTTGGCCGCTCGTGCGGACCGAAGACCTCGTCGGTGCGCTGTTCCACCCGCAGGACGGCTACATCAACCCCGCGGACGTGACGCAGGCGATGGCCAAGGGTGCCCGCCAGCGTGGCGTGATCATCGAACGCAAGTGGCAGGTCGATGGCTATAAATGGATGGGCGACCACTGGGATGTGACCGTGACCAAGATGGTCGAACGCGGTGGCAACCTTGTTCCCTCCGAAGAGCAGACCGTGATCTCTGCCGAACACGTCGTGACCGCGACCGGCAACCACGCGCAGCGCACCGCGAAACTGCTGGGAATCAAGATCCCCGCGATCCCCGTCGAACACCAGTTCATCGTGACCGAGCCCGATCCGGCGCTGCAGGCCTATCGCGCTGCTGGCAACGCCGAACACCCCGTGCTGCGGGATGCCGATGCGAAGTGGTACGTCCGCGAAGAGCGTGGCGGCTGGATCCTCGGGCCGTACGAACGCGGCGCTCCGGCGCGGTTCGAATACGGCGTTCCGGATAGCTTCCGTGCTGACCTGTTCCCGCTCGACCTCGACCGGATCGAAGAAGAATACATGTCGATGATCCACCGTATTCCGACCTCGGAAACCGTGGGTCTGAAGGACGACTTCAACGGCCCGATCTGCTACACCCCCGATGGTAACCCGCTGGTGGGTCCGGCTCCGGGTCTGCGCAACATGTGGCTGGCCGAAGGCTTCAGCTTTGGCATCACCGCCGCTGGTGGCACCGGCTACTACCTTGCCCAGCTGATGACGCAGGGCGAGGCCGAGATCGACATGGCCAGCCTCGACCCCAAGCGGTACGGCTCGTGGATGACCACCGAATACGCGGCCCGCAAGAACGAGGAATGCTACGAGCACGTCTTTATTCTGCACCACCCTGATGAGGAGCGCGAAGCCTGCCGTCCGCTGCGCACCGCGCCGAACTACGATGCGCAAAAGGCGCTGGGCGCACAGTTCGGTCAGGTCAACGGCTGGGAACGTCCGAACTACTACGGCCCGCTCGATGCACCGTCGTCGTTCGACCATGACAGCCGTTCGTTCCGCCGTGGCGAGTGGTGGCAGTATGCCGTGGAGGAGGCCAAAGCCGTCCGCGAAACCGCCGGTATCATCGACGCGACCGCCTTTACCAAGCATCTGGTGCGTGGCCCGGGCGCGACTGCGTTCCTCGACCACTTTACCTGTAACAAGCTGCCGAACGTTGGCCGTATCAACCTGACCTACGCGCTGACCGACACGGGCACGACCCGCACCGAATACACCATAGTCCGCCTCAAAGAGAACGAGTACTACCTCATCTCGGCTGGCGCATGGACCGACTACGATGCGGACTTCCTGCGGAAATCGGCCGAAGATTTCATGGGCAACGGTGGCGGCTACATCGATATCCACGACGTGACCACCCAGTGGGGCGTGTTTGCGCTGGCAGGGCCGAACAGCCGTGCCATCCTCAAGGACATCGTCAAGGACGCCGACATCGACACCGTTCTGGGCAACAAACGGTTCCCGTGGCTGTCGTACCGCGACATCGAACTGGGCATGTGCCCCGTCCGTGCCGTCCGCGTGGCCTACACCGGCGAGTTGGGCTGGGAACTCCACCACCCGATCGAGATGGGCAAATACCTGTGGAACCTGATCTGGTCCGTTGGTGAAAAGCACGGGCTGAAGCCGGTCGGCGCCCGCGCCCAGAACTGGCTGCGTCAGGAGAAATCCTACCGCGCCTTTGGCAACGAACTGGGCCGCGACGCGACCCCCGCCGAGGCTGGTCTGGACCGCTTTATCGACCTGTCCAAAGAGTTCAACGGCAAGCAGGCGATGCTCGACAAGGGCATCCGGTCGATGTGCGTGACGCTGCTGATCGACGGTCCGGCGGATGCCGATCCGTGGGGCAAGGAAGCGCTGCGCGATCTGGACGGCAACTACGTCGGCCGTCTGACCTCGGGTGGCTACTCGGTCCATTTTGGCAAGCAGATCGGCATGGGCTACGTCAAGCCCGAGCTGGCCGTGGTCGGCACCAAGTTGCAGGTCAAGATCATGGGCCAGATGTGGGACTGCGAAATCGTCGAGGACAGCCCCTACGATCCGAAGAACGCGGTCATCCGCATCGACGGTTAAGGCCATCGGAAACACCAGCGTACGGCGGGCCCAGTGCCCGCCGTTTGCGTTTTGGCCCGCCCGCCGGGCGGGGCGGGGGCGCTGCCCCCACGGGTCCTGCGGACCCTCCCCCGGGATATTTGCCGCACAAAGGCGGGGCAGGGGGTGCTTGTCCTCGGGGCGTGGGGGGCATAGAGAGGCGCTATGAAACTGTTGTTCCTTGGCGATGTGATGGGTCGCGGCGGTCGCGCTGCGGTGATTGAGGGTCTTCCGAAGCTGCGAGCGGCTTGGGGGCTGGATTTTGTCGTGGTGAATGGCGAGAACGCCACGCGCGGCGCCGGATTGTCCGGGGAGCATGCCAAAGAGATTCTGGACGCGGGCGCGGATGTGATCACGCTGGGCGATCATGCCTTTGACCAAAAGGACATGCTGGCGTTTTGCGAATCCGAGCCGCGGATCATTCGTCCGCTGAATATTTCCAAGGTGGCGCCGGGGCGCGGGGCACGGGTGTTTTCGGATCGGCGCGGGCGCAAGGTGCTGGTGGCGCAGGTGCTGGGGCGCGTGTTCATGAAGCAGCCCTTTGACGATCCGTTTTCGGCGCTGGATACGGTTCTCAGGCAATTTCCGACCGGTGGCTTGGTGCAGGCCAGCCTGATCGACATCCATTGCGAGGCGACGAGCGAGAAAATGGGCGTCGGCCATTTTTGCGACGGCCGGGCGAGTGTGGTCGTCGGCACCCATACCCATGTTCCGACCGCGGACGCCCAGATCTTGCCGGGCGGTACGGCGTTCCAGTCCGACGCGGGCATGTGCGGCGATTACGATAGCGTCATCGGCATGCAGAAGGCCGAGCCGATGCGCCGCTTTATTACCGGGATGGTCAAGAACCGGTTCGAGCCCGCCATGGGCGAGGCGACGTTATCGGGTCTCTATGTCGAGACCGACGACCGGACGGGCAAGGCGACGCGTGTCGAGATGGTGCGGCAGGGTGGGCGATTGGCGCCTGCCGGGCCGGGGCCCGTGGCGGGGTAGGCCCCAGTTCCCCTTGCCTTGTTCTGCTGCAACAGCGAAAATGGGGCAACTTTGATTCAGGGGAATTTGAATGGTCGAGTTGCTGAACCTGTCCCAGACCGGACAGGCGGTGTTGGCGCTGTCTGTCGTCATAGGCATGTTCGTCCTTTTCCTAAAGGAAGTCTATCCGACGGAGGTCGTGGCCATCGGGGCGGCGGCCGTCATGCTGGTTCTGGGGATTTTGCCCTATGACAAGGCTGTAGAGACGCTGGCCAATCCGGCACCCTGGACGATTGCGGCGATGTTCATCGTGATGGGCGCGTTGGTGCGGACGGGTGGTCTGGCGCAGATGACCAATCTGGCCGAGAAATATTCCAAGACCAATCCCAAGCTCGCCCTTGTCGGGCTGATGGCGTTTGTGGTTGTGGCCTCTGCCTTTGTGAACAACACGCCGGTGGTGGTGGTGATGTTGCCGGTGTTCGTGCAATTGGCGCGCACCTTGGGGGTTTCGGCCTCCAAGCTGTTGATCCCGCTGTCCTATGCGACCATCGTGGGTGGCACCACGACCCTGATCGGGACCTCGACCAACCTGCTGGTGGATGGTGTGGCGCGCAAGGCCGGGCTGGAGCCGTTTTCGATTTTCGAGATTACACCGATCGGTCTGATCGTGGCGGTGTTCACGCTGTCCTATCTGGCGTTGTTCGGCCGCAAGCTGCTGCCTGACCGGACCAGTATGGCGACCCTGCTGTCCGACAAATCCAAGATGCGGTTTTTCACCGAAGCTGTGATTCCGCCGGATTCGAACCTGATCGGGCGCGAGGTTCTGGGGGTTCAGTTGTTCAAGCGCGATGGCGTGCGGCTCATCGATGTGGTGCGCGGAGATGCGTCGCTGCGGCGCGAGCTGGAGACCGTATCACTCCAGGTCGGGGACCGTGTGGTCTTGCGCACGCAGATGACCGAACTGCTGAGTCTGCAGCGGAACAAAGAACTCAAGCGGGTGGATCAGGTGTCGGCGGTGGAAACCTCGACGGTCGAGGTGCTGATCACGCCGGATTGCCGGATGGTCGGACGGCGTCTGGGCGATCTGCGGTTGCGGCGCCGGTTCGGGGTTTATGTGCTGGCCGTGCACCGCCGGGACAAAAACATCGGGCGGCAGATCGACGACCTGATCGTGCGCGTTGGCGATACGCTCTTGCTGGAGGGCGGCGCCGAGGACATTCAGCGGCTCGCGGTGGAAATGAATCTGGGCGACGTGTCCAAGCCGTCCGCCCGGGCCTATCGTCGGAGCCATGCCCCGATCGCGATTGCCGCGATGATCGGGATCGTCGTTCTGGCAGCATTCGAAGTCGCGCCGATCTTTTTGCTGTCGGTCGTGGCGGTCGCGGTTGTTCTGCTGACCCGCTGTATCGATGCCGAAGAGGTCTATGAACATATCGACGGCAGCCTCTTGGCGCTGATTTTCGGGATGCTGGCTGTTGGGGCCGCTCTGGAGGAATCCGGTGCGGTAGAGATGATCGGCAATGCCGCCGCGCCGTGGATGATGAATATGCCGCCGCAATTGGTGGTGTTCTGTGTCTATGCGCTGTCGATGGTTTTGACGGAATTGGTGTCGAACAATGCGGTTGGCGTGGTGATGACGCCGATTGCCATCGGGCTGGCGCAGGCGCTGGGCGTGGATCCGCGGCCTTTGGTGGTGGCGGTGATGTTTGCTGCTTCGGCCAGTTTTTCGACACCGATCGGCTATCAGACCAACACGCTGGTCTATGGGCCGGGCGGATACAAGTTCAGCGACTTTCTGCGGGTCGGTGTGCCGCTGAACCTGTCGTTGGCGGTTTTGTGTTCGCTGATCATCCCGGTTTTCTGGCCATTGTGACCTTTGGCTTGCGCCCCATGCGGGCGCTGGCATATAGAGACGCGAAATTTACCGATTGTCTGTAAGGGGTCCCCGATGGCCGGCCATAGCAAATGGGCTAACATCCAGCACCGCAAAGGACGGCAAGACGCCGCCCGCTCGAAACTGTTTTCCAAATTGGCAAAGGAAATCACCGTTGCCGCCAAGATGGGGGATCCGGATCCGGAAAAGAACCCGCGTCTACGTCTGGCAGTCAAGGCGGCCAAGGCCGTGTCCTGTCCCAAGGACGTGATTGAACGCGCCATCAAGAAATCGCAGGGCGGCGATGCCGAGACCTATTCGGAAATCCGCTACGAAGGCTATGGCGCTGGCGGGATCGCGGTGATCGTCGAGACGATGACCGACAACGTCAACCGGACCGCGTCGAACGTGCGGTCGTATTTCACCAAATGCGGTGGCAACCTCGGCACGACGGGCTCGGTATCCTTCAGCTTTGATCACGTCGGCGAAATCACCTATGACGCGTCGGTCGCCGATGCGGATACGGTGATGATGGCCGCGCTCGAGGCGGGGGCCGATGACGTGGAGTCCGATGAGGATGGCCATTTCATCTATTGCGCGCTGGAGAGCCTGTCGGAAGTAACCGATGCGCTGGAAAAAGAACTGGGCGAAGCCAAAGAGGCCAAGCTGATCTGGAAGCCGCAGACCCGCACCATGGTGGATCTGGAAACCGCGCAAAAGCTGATGAAGCTGATCGATACATTGGAAGATGACGATGACGTCCAGACCGTCACCGCCAACTTTGACGTGCCGGATGAGGTGATGGCGCGGCTGGGCTAAGGCACAGTTGGCCAGAAGAACAAGAAACGGCGTCCCAGAGGGCGCCGTTTTTGTTTGGGGGCTCTGCCCCCGTCGGCGATGCCGACTCCCCCGAGGTATTTCAGGAAAGATGAAAGGGGAGGAGCGTCGCGCGCGCCATTGTCACGATTGCCACGGTCAGCGGGGCGAGGGGTTTGCCGAGGAGGCGGCTGACCTGCCAGTAGAGCGGCACATCCAGCGGCGCGTCTGGCGCGAGGTCGACGAGGTCGCCCGATGCAATCAGAGGGGCGATCAGCTGTTCCGGGTTCATCCCCCAGCCCATGCCGAGCTGCGCGGCCTGCACAAAGGCGGTGGATGAGCCCACCGTATGATGCGGAAGCACCAGCGCATCGCCGGTGACGAGGCGGGCCCAGCGGCTCTGGAGCGAATCCTTGGCGTTGAAGCAGAGCGAGGGGGCGGAGCGCAGGGCGGTGACCGTGAGCCCCTGCGCGAAGTGCTGCTGCACAAAGCCGGGGCTGGCTGTGGCCCGATAGCGAAGCAGACCTAGGGGGGTGCTGTCGCAGCCAAGGACAGGGCCCGGGTCGCTGGTGATGGCGGCTGCGACTTCGCCCCGCTTGAGCCAGTCCGCCGAATGGTCCTGATCGTCGATGGTGATGTCGAACAGATGCGCGGGCACCTGCGCCAAGGCCGGCAGCGCCCATGTGGCGAGGCTGTCGGCGTTCAGGGCGAGGCGGACCGGCGCGGGCTGCGTCGGCTGGCCGAGGTCGGCGTCGAGAGCGGTTTGCAAGAGGCGGAGGTCGTCGAAATGGCGGGCAAGACGTGCGCCGATTGGCGTTGCGACGCAGGGCGCGCTGCGCCGAACGAGGGGCGTGCCGACATGTTCTTCGAGCGCCCTGATCCGCTGCGAAATGGCAGAGGGCGTGACATTGAGGGCCTGCGCAGCGGCGTCGAAACTGCCGAAGCGGATCACACTGGCGAGCGCGGCGAGCTGGTTCACGTCGTACATTAGCTATCCTAATGCCATGATAGAATCTTTAATTTGATTGATGATGGCAGGGGCGTTAGGTCGGGTCCATGGAAATGTGGATCGGATTCAAAACCGGGCTTGCGCTGATCCTTGTGATCGGAGCGCAGAATGCCTTTGTTCTGCGGCAGGGTTTGCGGCGGGAACATGTGATGGCTGTGGTGGCCGTCTGTGCAGTGTCTGACGCGGTGCTGATCGCGGCAGGCGTGGCAGGGGTGGGCGCGGCGGTGGTGTCGGTCCCTTGGCTGTTGCCGGTGTTGCGGTGGGGCGGCGTGGCGTTTTTGTCGTGGTACGCGCTGCGGTCGTTCCGGTCCGCCTATCAGGGTGGCGGGCGGCTAGAAACCAAGGACGGTGCGCGCGTGTCGCTGCGCGAGGTGGTGGCAACGGTGATCGCGCTGACCTGGCTTAATCCGCATGTCTATCTGGACACGGTGGTGCTGGTCGGGTCGATCTCTGCCCAGTTTCCGCAGAGAGAGTGGGTTTTTGGCGCCGGGGCGATGCTGGCGTCGGGGGTGTTCTTTGGCAGTCTGGGCTTTGGGGCGCGACTGCTTGCGCCGCTGTTCCGCCGTCCTGTGACATGGCGGCTGCTGGATGTGGCGGTGGGGCTGATGATGGTGTCGGTGGCATATCGGCTTGCATTCGGGGGGATCTGACGGTCCAGTGGCGCGGTACGGTAGAGGATACAGCAGATGGTTAGCGCGCAGGTGAATCGCCCCTTGCAGGGGGTGATCTGGATGTTGGCCACGGGGCTGTGTTTTGTCGTGGTGAATGGCGTTGTCCGTCATCTGGGCACGGCGCTGCCAGCGGCGCAGTCGGCGTTCATCCGGTTTGTCTGGGGTTTGCTGTTTTTGCTGCCGGTTTTGGTGCGGGTATTGCGGCAAGGGCTACCGGCCTCGGCCTGGGCGCTGTTCGGGCTGCGCGGGGCGCTGCATGTGGCTGCGGTCGTGCTGTGGTTCTATGCCATGGCGCGGATCACCGTCGCCGAGGCCACGGCGATCGGCTATCTGAACCCGATTGTGGTGACGCTGGGGGCGGCACTGTTGCTGGGCGAGGGGTTTGCGTGGCGGCGGATGGCCGCGATTGTGGTGGCCATCGTCGGCGCGCTGATCGTGCTGCGGCCCGGATTGCGCGAGTTGGGATCGGGGCATCTGTCGCAATTGGGCGCGGCCCTGTGTTTCGGCACGTCCTATCTGGTGGCAAAGCGGCTGACGACACTGGCGCCGCCTGCGGCGGTGGTTGCGATCCTGTCAGGCACCGTGACCATCGGTCTGGCGCCGCTGGCGTGGTGGGTCTGGGTTCCGGTAACGCTCGAGCAGGCACTCTGGCTGGGCGCGGTGGCGGTGTTTGCGACGGCGGGCCATTATTGCATGACACGGGCGTTTTCCTGCGCACCGATGACCGTGACGCAGCCGGTGACGTTTCTCCAGCTGGTCTGGGCCGCGCTGTTGGGCGCAACCCTGTTTCACGAGGCGATTGACCCCTATGTCCTCCTCGGGGGTGGGCTGATCATCGCTGCGATCAGCTATATGACCTACCGAGAGGCGCGTTTGCGGCGGGGCGTCACGCCCGCATCGCCGCAAACCAAGAGCTAGAGCGCGGCAAAGAGCGCGGCGATATCCTGCGGCTGGCGGCTATCAATTGCCCGGCCCGCCGCGATCCCGGTCAGAATAGCCCAGGCCCCGGCTGCACCGTTGCTGGCGCGGCCATCAGTATCAACCGCATTGCGCGGCAGGAACAGGTCATCCAGCATCAGCGGGTCTGCGCCGCCGTGTCCGCCGCTGGCAGGGGGAATCGCGATAGGCTGTGGGGCCTGCCCGGTCAGATGCAGGGTGGTTTCCATGATTTCCTGATCCGGCATTTTCACCCGGTGCAGCCCGCCAAAGATACCATGTACCTCGGTATGGCGGTGGGTCAATTCGCCCAGCGTCCCGGTAAAGCGTACCTCGAGCCCCTCCCACGGGGCGTAGGTGATCAGCGTGTAGTTGCAACTGGCGCCGGAGGCATAGCGGATATGGGCCTGATAGGTGTCCTCGATCTCGACCTCGGGGGCGAACACGCAGCGGTCCCGCAGATAGCCGTCCTCGGCCTCGGCAGTTTGATAGAGCGCGTGCAGGTTCGGGTCCTCTGCCAGTCGCAAGGCCAGCCCGCAGCGCGGGAGCGCGGGGCAGGTGGCGCAGCGGTCACCGTGATCGGACAGGTCCATCTGCCGGGCGGTGGCGTCGGTATAGAAACGCCGCGTTCCGGTGGCGGTGACATCGGTCGGGGTGGTGGCCAACCACCAGTTCAGCAAATCGAAATGGTGGCTGGCCTTGTGGACCAGCATGCCGCCAGAGTTCCCTTTGATCCGGTGCCAGCGGCGGAAATAGTCCGCCCCGTGGATCTGATCGAGGTTCCAGCGGAAATCGACTGCGGTCACCGTGCCAATCGTGCCTGCCGCCAGCAGTTGCCGGATTTGCGTGCGGGCGGGGGCGTAGCGGTAGTTGAACGCCACGGTTACGCGGCGTCCGGTGTCACGCTCTGCCGCCATGATCGCCGAAATATCCTCGGGCGTGGTGGCCAGCGGTTTTTCGCAGATCACGTCGCAACCAGCGTGCAAGGCGGGCAGAATATACCCCGCGTGGGTGTGGTCCGGCGTGGTTACGATCACCACATCGGGGCGCTGCTCGGCCAACATGCGGTTGTAATCTGCCGCCGGGTAGCCAACCGCCCCCGGCGCCTCGGCCAGTGACAGATTGAGACGAACCGCGTTTGAATCGCAGAGGGCGACCAGCTGGTGGCGGTCGGCATAGGTGCTGGTCAGGGCGGTTCGGAACATCCGATGCCGCGACCCGCACCCAACGATGGCATAGCGCATGTTACCTCTCGATCCGATTGCCGCTCGCGTCGAACACATGCAGGTCCGCCGCGTTGATGCCGACAGTCACGGTTTGCCCCGCCTTTTGGGCATCGCGCCCGTTTGCGTGGAACAATAGGGACTGCCCTGACGGGAGGTCAATGTGCACCAGAGTATCAGCGCCAAGGTATTCGACCAGCTTGACCCTCCCTTGGGCCTGACAGTCGCCGCCATCCAGCGTCACCGCTTCGGGCCGCAGGCACAGCGTCAGCGGCCCGTTCGGCAGCCCGGTCAATGGCAGGGTCGGGAAATCGGCGGTGCGTGCCGCGCCGTTTTCATAACTCGCGGGGATCATGTTGATTTTGGGCGAGCCGATAAATCCGGCGACAAACAGGTTGGCGGGCCGGGTATATAGCTCGACCGGCGTGCCGACCTGTTCCACCTTGCCGCCGCGCAGGACGACAATCCGGCTGGCGAGCGTCATCGCCTCGACCTGATCGTGGGTGACATAGATCATCGTGGTTTTCAGCCGCTCATAGAGGGCGGCCAGTTCCACGCGCATCTGCACCCGCAGTTCGGCATCAAGGTTCGACAGCGGTTCGTCGAACAGGAACAGTTTGGGTTCGCGCACGATCGACCGGCCAATGGCCACGCGCTGTTTCTGCCCGCCCGACAGTTGGCGCGGTTTGCGGTCCAGCAGCGGTTCGATTTGCAGAATGCGGGCGGCTTCGGCGACGCGGCTGTCGATCTCGGCACGGTGCAGCCGCATGTTCTGCAAACCAAAGGCCAGATTTTTGCGCACCGACATATGCGGGTAGAGCGCATATGACTGGAACACCATCGACAGGTCCCGTTTCGACGCGGGCAGGTCATTGACGACCCGGCCGTCAATCGAAAACGTGCCCTCGGAAATGTCTTCGAGCCCGGCAATCATCCGCAGCAGGGTGGATTTGCCACAGCCGGAGGGGCCGACCAGCACCAGAAATTCGCCATCGACGACCTCTAGGTTCAGGTCGCGGATCACCTCGACCGCGCCGTAGGTTTTCCCGATATGTTTGAGCGAGAGTTGCGCCATGTGTATGGTCCTTATTTCATGCCCGAGGTGGCGATGCCGCGAATGATCAGTTTCTGGAACGCCACAAAGAACAGCAGCACCGGCACCAGCGACAGCACCGACATGGCGAACATCTGGCCAAAGGCCGATTGGCCTTCCTGATCAACGAACAGGCGCAGCGCCAGCGGCACGGTGTAGCTGTTGATATCGTTGAGATAGATCAGCGGCGCGAGGAAATCCTCCCACACCCAGATCAGCGAAAAGATGGCAGCCGTCGCCATTGCAGGCAGTGACAGAGGCAGGATGACCGCCCAGTAGATCTTGAACGGCGAACAGCCGTCGATCATCGCCGCCTCGTCCAGTTCGCGGGGAATCTGGCGGAAGAACTGCACCATCAGAAAGACAAAGAACCCGTCAGCCGCCAGAAACCGCGGCACGATCAGCGGCAGATAGGTATCGACCCAACCAAGGTTCAGGAAGAGCACATACTGCGGGATCAGCACGACGTGATAGGGGATCATCATCGTCATCATCATCAGGCCAAAGAACAGGGTCTTGCCGGTGAATTGCAGCCGGGCAAAGGCATAGGCGGCAAAAGAGCAGGACAAGAGGTTCCCGATCACCGACAGGACCGTCACAATGGCCGAGTTTTTATAGAACACGGTAAAGGACAGCGGCAGGGCGTTCCAGCCTTGGGTGTAGTTGTCCCACCGCCACTCCGACGGCCAGAGCGAGAGCGAGCCGAAAATCTGGTCCTCTGGTTTCAGGGAGGAGGCCACCAGCCACAGCAACGGATAGAGCATGATCCCCGAAAACGCGATCAGGAACACATGTTTCAACAGCCGCGCCCGCCGCGCAGTGGCCTGTTGCCGCAGTTTGATGCCGCGGGCGATCCGGGCGTCATCGTCCCACGATGTCGGGTCAATCACGTTCGTTTTCATAGTGTACCCAGTATTTTGAGGTCGCAAAGGCGACGGCGGTGAACGCGCCGATGATGATCAACAGCACCCATGCCAGCGCCGAGGCATAGCCCATGCGAAAGAACTTAAAGGCTTCGTTGAACAGGTAGACCGTGTAGAACAGCAGGCTGTCCGCCGGTGCGCCGGACCCGTTCGAGATGACAAAGGCCGAGGTAAAGGTCTTGAACGCCTCAATGGTTTGCAGCACGAGGTTAAAGAACAGCACCGGGGCCAGCATCGGCAGGGTGATGCGGAAAAATTGCCGCCATTTCGGGGTGCCGTCGATTTCGGCTGCCTCGTAGAGGTCGCGGGGAATGCCGCGCAGGCCCGCCAGAAAGATCAGCATCGGCGATCCGAATTGCCACATTGCCAGAATGACGATGGTATAGAGCGAGGTGGAGGGCGTCGTGATCCAGCCGATCCCCGTGATGCCGATCATCGCCAGTGCTTCGTTCACCATGCCGTTCAGGCCGAACATTTCCCGCCACAGGATCGCGATGGCGATCGAGGCCCCCAGCAGGGACGGCAGGTAGAAGATCGCCCGGTAAACGCCGATGGATCGCAGACCCTTGTCCAGCAGCATCGCGACCGCCAGCGCCATCGCCAGTCGCAGCGGCACCGCAATGGCCACGTAATGAAAGGTCACCGACAGCGCGCGCCAGAACCGGCGGTCGCGGTCGAACATATAGACATAGTTATCGACCCCGACCCAGCGGGGCGTCGAAACCATGTCGTAATGGGTGAAGGATAGGTAGAGCGAGGCCAGAATTGGCCCCAGTGCCAAGAGGAAAAATCCTACCAGCCACGGCGACAGGAACAGATAGCCCGCCGCGTTGCGCCTGAAAAAGCGTCTCATCAGTCTCATCCGATCAGGGTGGCCCCGCCATCACAGCGGGGCCGGGGTTGGGCAATCAGCCAGCGGCGCGGGCCAGAATGTCCTGCGCGTCCTGAATGAACATGCCGGCGGCTTCGTCTGCGGGGGTGTAGCCCAGCACCACATCGGTCCCGATCCGCATAAAGGCGTCGCGGACTTCGCCCGCGCCCTTGGGGGTCGCGTTCGGCACCGGGCCGATCTTGTCCTGAATGCCGCCGAAATAGGCGACGACGTTCTTTTCTACCGGGCTCAGGGTCGGTTCCAGCGTGTCGCGACCGATCTGGCTGGGCGGAATGCCGCGGTCGATGCCGAGGATCTTGATCGCTTCGGGATTGGTGATCCAGTTGTTGATATAGGCCAGCGCGGCTTCGACATCGGCGCTGTCGCGGGTCAGGCACAGGAACATCGACGGCAGGACATAGTGGCCAAAGCCCATGCCCGGACGCTGCGGCACCATGGCCGCGCCGACCGGATCGGTCATCAGCGACTGCACCGCGCCGACCTGGTTCGCATAGCGGAAGGTCATCGCGGCCGTGCCCTTGACGATGCCCAGATCGGCCATGCCCTTGTCCAGAATGACCGTCGCGTCCTTGCCCTCGACAATCCCTGCGTCGCGCAACCCGCCCCAGAAGGCCCAATAGCTGGCCACATCTTCGGCGGTCATCGCAAGTGTGCCATCGGTATTGTACATGTCGTGCCCCGCTGCGCGGCACCAGACCTCGAATGTTTCGATATAGAGAGACAGATCTTCGGAACCGGTCATCGCGCCGCCGGTGGCGTCGGTGATTTTCTGACAGATGGCGGCGAAATCGTCGGTGGTCCACGTCAGCGGGTCAAAGCTGATGCCAGCCTTTTCAAAGGCGGCGATGTTGTAGGGGATCGCCTGCGAGGTCGAGCCGATATTGATGCCATAGAGCTGGCCGTCGATCGTGCCGACATCATTGGCGCCCGCGTCGTAATGCGACAGGTCCAACCCCTTGCCGACATAGTCGTTCAGGCCGCGCAGCGCGCCGCGCCCGGCATATTCGTGGATATAGGTATGCGCCATCTGGATGACGTCGGCCATGTTGCCGCCAGCGGTCTGGGTGGCCATCTTGGTCCAATAGTCGCCCCAGCCGATGGTTTCGCCGGTGACGTTGATGCCCGCATTGGCGGCCTTGAACCCCTCGATCACTTCAAAGGTGCGGCGGTCGCGTTCGGGGTTACCCCACCAGAAATGGCGGATGGCGCGGTCCTGGGCAAAGGCGGGCAGGGGCAGCGCGCCCGCAGCGGCCAGCGCGGTCATGGATTGCAGCAGTTTGCGGCGGTTCAGTGTCATGGTTGGTCCTCCTCCTTGGACTGTTCCCCGATGTGCGAGGGGAAATAGGGTGCGGTACCGCGCGGGTCCGTGCGCGGGCCGAAGCGAAATCAGATGTAGGTCAGTAGAAATTCCGACAGGCACAGCATCGCCATCGCCTGTCCGTAGGGCATCGAGGTCAGCGCGATCCGGCGGTAGAATTCCTGATCGGGCCCCATCGCCGTGCCAAAGGACACGTTCAGCAATTCGCCATTCGGGCTAATATTGTTGATCACGCCCTGAACGGCCTTTTCGGCAACCGGCAGGTAACTCTCGGGCAGATAACGTTTGCGAACGCCCTTGAGCAGCCCGTAGGCAAAGCCTGCGGTTGCCGAAGCCTCTGTGTAGCTGCCCGCGTCATCGATCAGCGTGTGCCAGAGGCCGGACGAGTGCTGGTGCTCGGCCAAGGTGGCGGCCTGCCGCCCCAGAAGGGAGATCAGGTGGCGACGGACCGGATCGGACGCGGGCAGGTCCAGAAGGTCGATAAATTCCGGGATCGCGATGGTGATCCAGCTATTGCCGCGCGCCCAGAGGGCATGGGCAAAATTGTGGTTGCCGTCAAAGCTCCAACCGTGGAACCAGAGCCCGGTTTTGGTGTCCATCAGGTATTGGGCGTGGATCAGGAACTGATATTTCGCCTCTTCGACATATTCGGGGCGGTTCAGGATCAGGCCGATTTTCGCCAGCGGCATGACCGACATCATCAGCGTGTCGTCCCAGATCTGCTGGTCGTTGACACTGTTGTAGACGATGTGTTGCAGGCCGCCCTCGCGGGTGCGGGGCATTTCATACATCACCCAGTCAGCCCAGCGTTCCAGATAGGCACGCCAGACGGGGTTCGGGTGGTGTTCATAAAGACAGGCGAGCGTCAGAAACGGCGCGACGGTATTGATGTTCTTGGTCGGTGTGCCTTCGGCCAGACGGGCGTCGAACCAGTCGGTGATGATCTGCATCGCGCGGGCATTGCCGGTCGTCTGCCAGTATTTGAACAGCCCGTAGAGCCCGATGCCGTGGGTCCATTCCCAACCCGACCAGCCCTTGGTGTCGATCACGCGGCCATCCTCTAGCCGCAGTAGAAATTCGCCGGTCGTATCCTCGATCGCGGTCAGATTCGCCGTCAGCCTGTCAATCAGGCCGCAAACGTCATCACGCGGAATAAACCGGTCTTTTTGCCTCAGTAGAGGATGCATTCTCTGGGTCCCCACCCTTTTGCAACGACTTGTTGACTTTTTCGAAATCAAATTTCATTTTTAAGAAAACACAATTCAACTTGTCTGGCAACTTGTTTGTTAAGAGGTGGGAGATGCGGAAAAACACCAACAAAATAAGGGAATTATCCCGGAGGCTTCAGCCGCGTTGACATAAGGTCAATAGATTTTCAGAATGCCATCTCAGAAATTACAGAACAGTCAGATGACCGAATCTCAGCCCAAGACCGAAAATGTAGCCGCAGTTCTCAAGGTGTTTGCCGTGCTGGAAACGCTTGTTGAACATAAACGGGCCAGTCTGGGCGATATCGCTCATAGTGCCATGACATCCAAGGCAACCGCCCATCGTCTGATCCAGACGATGGTCGATCTGGGCTATGTCGATCAGGACCCCGATACCGAGCGATATGAACTGACGCTCAAACTGTTCAGTCTGGGGGCCAAGTCGCTGTCAGGGCAATCGGACCTGCTGCGGGTTGCGGATCGGGTGATGGGGCGGCTATCGCGGGCGACAGGGGAATCCATCAACCTCGGGGTGCTGGATAGTCGCGAAAACCGGGTCACCTATATCCACAAATACGACTCGGCCTATAACCTGTCGATGACCTCGACCCTGGGTCTGCGCAATCCGCTCTATTCCACGTCCCTAGGCAAGGCGCTGCTGGCGTGGCGTGATGACGATGAAATTCGTGAACGGCTCTCGCGCGAACCGATGGTGGCATGGGCGCCCCGCACAATTACCGATCCGGCGGTGCTGACGGATCAACTGCACGCGGCGCGGTCACTAGGCTATGTCGAGGAAATCGAAGAGTCCGAGGCTGGCGTGCGCTGCATGGCGACCCCGGTTCTGGACCATATGGGCAAATCGGTGGCGGCGATTTCTATCGCCTTTCCGCTGTTTCGGTTCGATGAGGCGAAAAAAGCGGACTATATCGCTTTGCTCCGCTCCGCCGGCGACGAGGCATCGGCGGCGATGGGGTTTGTGGGACATTTGACAGAGGTGGTCCTATGACCGTTGTGGTCTGTTTCGGGGATTCCAACACTTACGGCGCGTCGCCCCTCGCGGCGGATGGGACATGGTTCCGCTATGGCCCCGACGTGCGCTGGCCGTGCCGGATGGCGGCGCTACTCGGCCCCGAGTGGGAAATCATCGAAGAGGGGCTGCCGGGGCGGACCACCTGTCACGACAACCCCTTTGACGGGCCGCACAAAAACGGCCTGCGGATGTTGCCGGGGATATTGGAGAGCCACGCGCCGATCCATCTGTTCGTGGTGATGCTGGGCACCAATGACCTCAAGGGGTATTTTGGCCTGACGCCCTTTGACATCGCCAAGGGGGTGCGGACGATCCTGACCCATGTCGCCCAAAGCAAAGCAGGGCCCGACGGCGCCGCGCCGCGTCTGATGGTCGTTTCGCCCGTGCCGATCGAGGAATGCGGCCCGACCGCCGAAGGTCTGGCCGGCGGTGCCGAAAAATCGCGGGCGCTGGCAGCGCGGCTGGCCGCTGTTGCGGCAGAGTTTGGCGCGGCGTTTTTGGATGCAGGCCAAGTCGCGCAGGTCTCTCCGCAGGATGGCGTCCACCTGTCGCCCGACGCGCATCTGGCGCTGGGCGAGGCGATGGCCAACGCGCTGCGCGGGATGTAAAAAGGGCGCCCTAGGGCGCCCTTGGTTTATTTGGCCAATCGGGCCAGTAGCGACCCCTGCGTAACGACCCCGATCGGGGTCCCGCCATCGGTCACAGTGACCGCCGGGATGTCTTGCAACTGGTCGATCACCTGCTTGATCGGCGTTTCCGCATCGACGGACGGTCCGCTAGCGGTGCCGGTCGTCATCACGTCGCGCGCGGTCAGAACGCCCAGCGGGTTCATATGCGCCACAAAATCCTGCACATAATCGTCCACCGGCGCGGCGATGATATCGCGCGCGGTGCCCATCTGCACGATCCGCCCGCCGTTCATCAGCGCAATCCGGTTGCCCAGCTTGAACGCTTCGTCCAGATCGTGGGACACAAAGATGATGGTGCGTTTCAGCTTGGCCTGAAGGTCCAGCAGTTCGTCCTGCAATTTGGCCCGGATCAGCGGGTCAAGCGCGGAGAAGGGTTCGTCCATCAGCAGGATCGGCGCATCGGTGACAAAGGCGCGGGCCAGACCGACGCGCTGCTGCATGCCGCCGGACAGCTCGCCCACCTTGCGCTCGCCCCAGTCGGACAGGCCGACCAGTTCGAGCTGGGCATCCACCCGCCCGTGCCGTTCTGCCGGTGAAATCCCCGCCAGTTCCAGCCCCAGACCGACGTTTTCCCGCACGGTCCGCCAAGGCAGCAGGCCGAATTGCTGGAACACCATCGCGACGCGGGTTTGGCGGATGTGGCGCAGCTCTGCGGGTTTGGCATGGGTCACATCGACCAACCCGTTCCCGTCCCAGACCCGCACGCAGCCCCGGACCACCGGGTTCAACGCGTTGACCGCCCGTAGTAGGGTGGACTTGCCCGAGCCGGACAGGCCCATCAGCACGAGGATTTCACCCTCTTGGACGGTGAGGGAACAGTTATGCACCCCGAGGACCTGCCCCGTGGACTGCTGGATGTCGCCACGGCTCTGGCCCTTGTCCATCAGCGGCAGGGCGCGGTCGGGATGGTCGCCAAAGACGATCGAAACGTTGTCAAATTCTACAGCTACTCTCGACATCAATCGCGCTCCTTCCGCAGCATACGGTCAAGGATGATCGCAACCACGACGATCACGAGGCCTGATTCAAAGCCGAGGTCGGTGCGCACCTGACCCAAGGCCCGCATCACCGGAACGCCCAGCCCGTTCGCGCCCACGAGCGCCGCAACCACCACCATCGACAGCGACAGCATGATGGTCTGGTTCAGGCCTGCCATGATCTGCGGCAGGGCAGAAGGCAGTTCGACCTTCCACAGGACCTGAGAGTTCGTCGCGCCAAAGGCCCGCGCGGCCTCGAGCAAGGCGGTCGGGGTGGAAGAAATCCCCAAGTGGGTCAGACGGATCGGCGCGGGCAGAACGAAAATCACCGTCGCCAACAGGCCCGGAACCATCCCGATGCCAAAGAACACGATGGCGGGGATCAGGTACACAAAGGCTGGCAGGGTTTGCATCAGGTCCAGAACCGGTGTGATCCCCTTGTAGAACTTGGGCCGGTGGGCGGAGTAGATTCCGAGCGGTACGCCAAGTCCCATGCACACCACGCAGGAGGACAGCACCAGCGTCAGGCTCTCGAGGGTTTCATCCCAATAGCCCTGGTTCAGGATGAACCCAAAGCCCAGCACAACAAACAGGCAGGTTTTCCAACTGCGCTGGAGATACCACGTCAAGGCGACAAAAACTGCGATTACCACCAATGGGTGCGGCCATTCCAAAACGGCCAGAATGCCATCAATCAGGCTCTCCATTACAAAGGCGAGCCAATCGAAAAAGAATTCGAAATTGTCCTGAAGCCAATCAAAGGCCGATTTGGCCATCTTGCCTACGGGTATCTTGTTGTCCGTGAGCCAGTCCACTCAAGTCTCCGTTTTATAGAATACCATTGCCGGACGCGCAGCGCGCCCGGAGGAAAGGGAAAGGCCCCGCGAGGGGGCCTTTCGAGTGGGGATTAGTAGCCGAAGGCAGCCGACAGGGCCGCGGCAGCATCGCCGCCGTCCGCCGTGGTGACGCCGTCAATCCAGCCCATCACGGTGTCCTTGTTGTCCTTGATCCACGCCATCGTGGCTTCGTCCGGGTCCATGCCCTGATCCAGAATCTGGCCCATGATCATGTTTTCCATGTCGAGGGTAAAGCTGATCTGGCTGAACAGTTTGCCGGTGTTCGGGCATTCAGCGGCATAGCCGGCGCGCGACAGGGTCTGAACGGTGCCGACGCCACCAAAGAACTCTTCACCGCCCGGCAGGTAGGCCAGCGAGAAGTTGGCGTTCATCGGGTGCGGCGCCCAGCCGAGGAACACGACGTCCTCTTGCTTTTCATAGGCGCGGGCGACCTGCGCCAGCATGCCCTGTTCCGAGGATTCGACGACTTCAAAACCGGTCAGGCCGGTGCCTTCTTTTTCGGTCAGCGACACCAGATAGGCGTTGCCTTCGTTGCCCGGTTCGATGCCGTAGATCTTGCCGTCGAGGCTGTCCTTGAAGTTGGCGATGTCGGCAAAGGTCTTCAGGCCCTTGTCAAAGGTGTAGGTCGGAACGGCCAGCGTGTAGACGGTGCCTTCGAGGTTGGTCGCCAGAATGTCGATCTCGCCAGCGGCAACATAGGGGTCGAGGTTGCCCGACTGCGCCGGAATCCACGCGCCCAGGAACAGGTCGAGGTCATCAGACTCGAGCGAAGCGTAGGTCACCGGAACCGACAGGATCTTGACGTCTACGTCATAGCCCAGAGCTTCGAGAACGTGTTTCGCGGTCGAGGTGGTGGTGGTGATGTCGGTCCAGCCCACATCGGACATGGATACAGAGTTACAATCGGCCAGAGCCGGGCCAGCGACAGCAAGAGCAAGTGCCGACAGAGCGTATTTGAATTTCATTATTGTCTCCCGTTGGTGGTGGTTTTTTGTTGATTGACGAGTCAATAAACAACCATCTAAGTTCAGTTTGCAAGTAAATTTGGACGATGTGATGCCCAAACTTGGCATGGAACCTATACGCCGCGCTGCCTTGGTGAAAGCCACGATCGACGAGATCGGGGCTGCCGGGTCATTGGATGTGACCGTAAGCCAAATCGCCAAGAGGGCAGGGGTGTCGTCAGCTCTCGCGCACCACTATTTCGGCGGGAAAGAGCAAATCTTTCTGGCTGCAATGCGACATGTTCTAGCCGTTTACGCCGCGGAAGTCCGTGGAGCGCTGGGTATGGCCCAAACGCCACGCGCCCGAATCGAGGCCATTGTCAAAGCGGGATTCGGGTCCAGCAATTTCCGGCGCGAAGTTGTGGCGTCGTGGCTGAATTTCTACGTCCTGGCCCAGGTGTCGGATGAGGCGCGCCGCTTGCTCAACGTCTATCAGGGGCGGTTGCACAGCAATCTGGTCTATAACCTGCGGCCCTTGGTCGGTGACAGGTCGGACGATGTGGCGAACCATCTGGGCGCCTTGATCGACGGGATTTATCTGCGCGAAGCATTGGGCACGCAGGTGCCGAACGGAAAAAAGGCCACCCGACAGGTGCTGGCCGCATTTGAACTCGAACTGGGGACACAGGCGTGAGCAAACCGAATATCTTGATTTTGATGGTCGATCAGTTGAACGGCACGTTCTTTCCGGACGGCCCGGCGGACTGGCTGCACGCGCCGAACCTCAAACGGCTGGCCGAACGGTCCACGCGGTTCAAAAACAGCTATACCGGCTCGCCTCTCTGTGCTCCGGCGCGGGCGGCGTTCATGGCGGGGCAACTGCCCAGCCGGACAAGGGTCTATGATAACGCGGCGGAATATGCCTCGGATATTCCGACCTTTGCACATCATTTGCGGCGGGCTGGCTATCAGACCACCCTGTCGGGCAAGATGCATTTCGTCGGCCCCGATCAGATGCACGGCTTCGAAGAGCGCCTGACCACCGATATTTACCCTGCCGATTTTGGCTGGACGCCGGATTATCGCAAGCCGGGCGAACGCATCGACTGGTGGTATCACAACATGGGATCGGTCACAGGCGCGGGTGTGGCCGAGATCACCAACCAGCTCGAATACGATGACGAGGTCGCCTATAACGCCTGCCGCAAGCTCTATGATCTGGCGCGAGGGCATGATGACCGTCCGTGGTGCCTGACGGTGTCGTTCACCCACCCGCATGATCCCTATGTCGCGCGCCGCCAGTATTGGGACCTCTATGAGGATTGCGCCCATCTGGAGCCCGAGGTCGCCCCGATCCCCTATGCCGATCAGGACGCCCATAACAAACGGCTGATGGACAGCTGCGATTTCCACAACTTTACCATCACCGATGACGACGTGCGCAAATCGCGTCAGGCCTATTTCGCCAATATCAGCTATATTGATGATAAGATTGGTGAAATTCTGGATGTTCTGGATCGCACGCGCCAAGAGGCGATCATCGTGTTCCTGTCGGACCACGGCGACATGCTGGGCGAAAAGGGCATGTGGTTCAAGATGTCCTTCTACGAGGGATCAGCCCGCGTGCCCCTGATGATCTGTGCGCCGAACATGACGCCGGGTCTGGTGGAAACGCCGGTTTCGACCATCGACGTGACGCCGACGCTCTGCGATCTGGCGGGCGTTTCCATGGACGAGGTTTTGCCGTGGACCGATGGCGAATCCCTTGTTCCCTTGGGGCAGGGCGGTGTGCGGACCGCGCCGGTTTTGATGGAATACGCCGCCGAAGGGTCCTGGGCGCCGTTGGTGTCGATCCGTGCGGGCGATTTCAAATATAACCGCTGCGCTCTCGACCCCGATCAGTTGTTCGATCTGTCGCGTGATCCGCAGGAACTGACCAACCTTGCCGCCGATCCTGCCTATGCCGATGTGCTGGCCGATCTGCGGGCGCAGTCTGTCGCGCGTTGGGATCTGGATCGTTATGACGCCGCCGTCCGCGAGAGTCAGGCCCGCCGCTGGGTCGTGTACGAGGCGCTGCGCAACGGCTCTTATTACCCGTGGGATTACCAGCCGCTGCAAAAGGCCTCGGAACGCTACATGCGCAACCACATGGACCTCAACATCCTCGAAGAAGGTCAGCGTTTCCCGCGCGGGGAATGACACCGGCCTGATTGCCCAAAACACCCCTGCCAAAGGTGCCGAATGCCCTATGATACCCAGCCCGTGGCCAGCCATTTCATTGATGGCCAATACGTCGAAGATACCGCCGGAGAGCCGATTGACGTGATTTATCCCGCCACCGGTCAGGTGATCGCCCGTGTTTATGCGGCGACACCGGCGATTGTCGAACGGGCGATTGCCGCGGCCAAGCGGGCGCAGGCGGATTGGGCGGCGATGACCGGAACCCAGCGCGGGCGGATATTGCGCCGCGCCGCCGACATCATGCGCGAACGCAACTACGATCTGTCGGTGCTGGAAACCTATGACACCGGCAAACCGCTGTCGGAAACCACCATTGCCGATGCGACCTCGGGGGCGGATGCGCTGGAGTATTTCGGCGGTATGGCCGCGACGCTGACCGGCGAACATATCCCGCTGGGCGGGGGCGATTTCGTCTATACCCGCCGCGAGGCGCTGGGCGTCTGCGTCGGCATTGGCGCATGGAACTATCCGACCCAGATCGCCTGCTGGAAGGGCGCGCCCGCGCTGGCCTGCGGCAATACGATGGTGTTCAAGCCGTCGGAAACCACCCCGCTCTGCGCGCTCAAGGTTGCGGAAATCCTGCACGAGGCCGGTGCGCCTGCGGGTGTCTACAACGTGGTGCAGGGCATGGGGGCGGTGGGCGCACAGCTCGTCACCGATCCGCGCGTGGCCAAGGTGTCGCTGACGGGCTCTGTCCCGACCGGCAAAAAGGTCTATGCCGCCGCCGCCGCCGAGATGAAGCATGTCACCATGGAACTGGGCGGCAAATCGCCCCTGATCATTTTTGACGATGCCGATCTGGACAGCGCGATTTCCGGCGCGATCAACGGCAACTTCTATTCGACCGGTCAGGTCTGTTCGAACGGCACCCGCGTGTTCGTCCAGAGAGGCATCAAGGAGGCGTTCCTGAAACGTCTTGCCGAACGCATGGACAACGCCGTGATCGGCGATCCGATGGTGATGGAAACCACGATCGGGCCGATGGCCTCGGAACGGCAACTGGCGATCGTCGAAGGCTACATCGCCAAGGGCGTTGCCGAAGGGGCGCGTCTGGTCAAGGGCGGCAAGCGGATCGCTGGCGCGGGGTTCTACATCGAACCGGCCCTGTTTGCCGATGTGACCGACGATATGACCATCGCCCGCGAAGAAATCTTTGGACCTGTCCTGTCGGTTCTGGAGTTCGAGACCGAGGAAGAGGTCATGGCCCGCGCCAATGCCACCGAATTCGGTCTGGCGGCGGGCGTGTTCACCGCCGACATCACCCGCGCGCATCGCGTCGTGGCGGGGTTCGAGGCGGGCACCTGCTACATCAATACCTATAACCTCGCTCCGGTGGAGGCTCCGTTCGGCGGTTCGAAACTGTCCGGCGTTGGGCGCGAGAATTCAAAAGCGGCGATCAATCACTATTCCGAAGTGAAGACCGTCTATGTGTCCATGAATAAATGCGAGGCTCCGTTCTAACATGCAGGCAGAGTATGTAATTGTTGGCGCAGGCAGCGCGGGCTGCGCAATGGCCTATCGTCTGGCCGAGGCGGGGAAATCCGTGATCGTGGTGGAATACGGTGGCACCGACGCCGGGCCGTTTATCCAGATGCCCGCCGCGCTGTCGTATCCGATGAATATGGGGCTCTATGACTGGGGATTCCAGACTGAACCGGAACCGCATCTGGGTGGTCGTGTTCTCGCTACGCCGCGCGGCAAGGTGATCGGTGGGTCCTCTTCGATCAACGGCATGATCTATGTGCGCGGCCACGCCCGCGACTATGATCACTGGGCCGAGAGTGGCGCGCACGGCTGGGGCTATGCGGACGTGCTGCCCTATTTCAAGCGGATGGAGAACTGGCACGATGGCGGCCATGGCGGTGATCCGGCATGGCGCGGCGATTCTGGCCCGCTGCATGTGACCCGTGGCCCGCGCACCAATCCGCTGACCCGCGCCTTTGTCGAGGCGGGGCGTCAGGCGGGTTATCCGGTGACGGACGATTACAATGGCGAACAGCAAGAGGGCTTTGGCCCCTTTGACAGCACGATCTGGCAGGGTCGCCGCTGGTCTGCCGCGAATGCCTATCTGAAACCTGCAATCGCAACGGGCCGTGTCACCGTGGTCAAGGGGCTGGCCGAAAAGGTCATCATCGAAAATGGCCGTGCGACGGGTGTGCGGATCGCCAAGGGCAACTTGACCGAGGTGATCAGCGCCCAAAACGAGGTGATCATCGCTGCCTCGTCCATCAATTCGCCGAAACTCCTGATGCTCTCGGGCATCGGTCCTGCCGCCCATCTGGCGGAACACGGGATCGAGGTGGTCGCGGATCGTCCCGGCGTGGGGCAGAACCTGCAAGATCACCTGGAGATGTATATTCAGGTGGCCGCGACCCAGCCCGTGAGCCTCTATAAATACTGGAACCTGTTCTGGAAGGGGCTGATCGGCGCCCAGTGGATGCTCACGAAAAAGGGTCTGGGTGCCTCGAACCAGTTCGAGAGCGCGGCCTTTGTCCGGTCGGCGGCTGGCGTCGATTATCCCGATATCCAGTACCATTTCCTGCCCATCGCGGTGCGCTACGATGGCAAGGCCGCCGCAGAGGGGCACGGGTTTCAGGCCCACGTCGGCCCGATGCGGTCGCCATCGCGCGGGTCGGTCACGCTGCGCAGCGCGGACCCGGCGGATCGGCCGAAAATCCTGTTCAATTACATGGCGCATGAAAAGGACTGGGCCGACTTCCGCACCTGCATTCGCCTGACGCGGGAAATCTTTGCGCAAGAGGCGTTCAAACCCTTTGCGGGCAAGGAAATCCAGCCGGGTGCGGACTGTCAGACCGACGATGAACTGGACGGGTTCACCCGCGAACACGTGGAATCGGCCTATCACCCCTGCGGGACCTGCAAAATGGGCGACCGTACCGATCCGATGTCGGTCGTGGATAGCGAATGCCGCGTCATCGGCGTCGAGGGCCTGCGGGTCGCGGACAGTTCGATCTTTCCGCGGATCACCAATGGCAATCTGAACGGGCCGTCGATCATGACCGGCGAAAAGGCCGCCGATCATATTCTGGGGCGGCGTTTGCCGGCGGAAAATGCCCAGCCGTGGATTCATCCCGACTGGGCAAACACCCAGCGTTAGAGCGTTTCGAGCGTCAGTGTGGCGTCGCAATAGGCGCCGTCATAGGTGCCGATCCAGATGTTATACAGGCCGTCGTACCCCGGCAGAACGATGCGGGGGTCGGCGTTGCCGTTGCTGTCATCGTCGAAATACCAGTCGGCATTCGGGTCGTTGATCAGCAACATCGCGTCACAATCGCTGACCACGCTGATGGCGATATTATAGGGGCCCATGTTCGACAGGTTGAACCCGAAATCGGCGGCGGTCATCGCATAGCCAAAGGCGTCCTGAAACCCGCAGCCCTGCAGGTTCATGTCGCCACCCGCCACCACGCTAAAGCTCTTGGGGGCGTAGAGTTGATCGCCGCTGGCTTTGTAGTTTTCGGTCGGCGTGTCAAGGTTCGGGCAGGCCAGCGCGGCACCAGCCCAGAGAGTAGCCGCACCGGCGACAACCACGGTCTTAATAATATGCATAAAAGGCTCCGATAGACCCCAAGCGGGTCGTGAATGCGATCTGGATAGTGAAACCATACAGAGTCGTCAGGTCTGGTTTTCCGGAATCTGACCACTAGTTAAAATTTGTGCCAAATTCGCGAATTTGACTAGGGTCAAAGTAGCGCTCGCCGCGGCCGCCTATGTTCGAGTCGTAACAAGGAGGCACGGAAAATGTCGAACACCCCACACCAGCTGCAACAGGAATTCCCCGATCAGGTCGAGGCGCTGCATGCCCTGAAACTGTCGGATGCCCATTTTGCCAAGGCCGTTGACCGCTATAACGACGTCAACCATCAGATTCATCTGGCCGAAACCAATGTCGAACCGGCAGAGGATCTGGCCATCATCGAAATGCGCAAAGAGCGGATGGCGCTGAAGGATCAGATCGCCGCCGCACTACGGGCGGCGGCGGCAGCCTAAGGCGTTCCGGGATCGGAAGGGGGCGGCCTTTGGGCCGCCTTTTTTATTCGACGCGATAGGGCAGCACGGCCCGCTGGTTCGGGTCCACGGTCAACCGCCGTTCAAGCGGCGGAACCGACCGTTGGTGACAATCGCGGCGTTCGCAGATCCGGCAGGAAATCCCGATCGGCTCGAAGGCGGCAGCGGTGTCGATGTCCATATGATCGGCATAGACCAAGGCGCGGGCATGTTTGACCTCGCAGCCCAGCCCGATGGCAAAGCGGCGGGTGGGCGCGTGGAACGATCCGCCCGATTTCGTCACATCCCGCGCAAGGCAGAAATATCGCACGCCGTCAGGGGTTTCCGCCAATTGCCGCAGCCAGCGGCTGGGGCTCTCAAAGGCGCGGTGGACGTTCCACAGCGGGCAGGCGCCGCCATAGCGGGCGAATTGCAACGTGGTCGCGCTGTGCCGTTTGGTGATCGTGCCCGCCGGATCGACGCGCACAAAGAAGAACGGAATGCCCTTGGCCCCCGGTCGCTGCAAGGTCGAGAGCCGGTGCGCAACCTGTTCGAGCGAGGCTCCGAACCGATCCGCCAACCGTTCCAGATCGTGCCGCGTCTCCTGCGCCGCGCCCAAGAACCGGACGTAGGGCATCAGCGCGGCACCGGCGAAATAATTGGCCAGCCCAAGTTTGGCGATCGCGCGGGCCTCTGGCGACTGGAACCGGCCCAGATCCAGCGTCGCCTCTAGCAACTGGTCGCGGGTTAGCAGCGCAACCTGCAACAGCAGCTGGAAATTTTGCGTGGATTCGGTGGCGCGGCGCGACAGGATCAGCCGCTTGGTCGCCGTGTCATAGCTGCGGATCAGGTCGGTATCGGCAAAGATCACGGTGATTTGCCGCGCCTCTAGCGCGCGGATCGCGGCGTCGCGGATGGGGCTATCGCCCGCTTGGGTGGCGAAATGTTCGGCGGCGCGGTCCACAGCATCGATATAGTTGTCGCAATAGTGGAAAAAGTCGCGGACCTCTTCCCACGGGCTGGGTTGCAGGCGGGCATCTTCCCGGCCAAGGGCCTCGTCGAGGCTGGCCAGTCGTTCATGGGTCTGGCGATAGGCAGCGTGCAGATCCAAGAGCGCCCGCGCCATCGTTGGCGCGTTCGAGGCCACCAGCCGCAGGTCTGCCAGCGATACGCCGGGGCCGGTGAACACCGGATCGGCCAGCGCCTCGCGCATGTCGGAAATCAGGCGGGCCTCGTCGCCCGATTGCAGTTCGGTAACGTCAAAGCCGAACTCTTGGGCCAGTGACAGCACCACCGCCGTCGACACCGGGCGATTGTTGTTCTCCATCTGGTTCAGATAGGGCAGCGAAACGTTCAGCTTTTCCGCAAAGGATTTCTGCGTCAGTCCCAGCCGCCCGCGCAGTTCGCGCAGTTTCACGCCAGCATAGAGTTTTTGAACGGCCATCCGGGCACCTTTGCAAAGTCGATGCGCCGGACGTTATATTTGCAAACTCAGCGGGGCAAGTCGTCCGATAGACGCCTGTCGCGGCGAATGACCACCAGAAGGGCCAGAACCGAGAGGGCGGATGAGGACAGCATGATGATTTGCAGCGGAATCTCGCGCCATGCAGGATCAAGCGCGGCCCCGGCGATGACGGCCATGACAGATCCGCCGACGATCATGATCGCGCCGCCCAGTCCCGATGCTGTCCCTGCCAACTGCGGCCGCACGGACAGGCTCCCTGCGGTGGCGTTGGGCATGGTCATCCCGTTGCCAAGGCCCAGGAACATGCAAAACCCAAAGAATATCAAGGGATCAGACACACCGAGCAGGGTAACGATCAACGACGTGCCCAGCCCGACGGTCGAAACCATGCTACCGATCAGCGCCATGCGGTTGATGCCCAGCCGCACCGAATAGCGGCCCGACAGGAAGTTCCCGACCAGATAGCCCGAGGCTGGCGCGCCCAGTCCGATCCCGGCCCACATCGGTGACAGTTCGAACACCGTTCCGGCGACAAACGACGCCCCGCCGAGCAGGGCGTAATAGGCCCCCGAACTGAATGCGGTGCAGGCCACATAGCCCCAGAACCGGACCGAGCGCATCAATTCGGGATAGCCGCTGATCTGTTCGCGCAGCGTCAGGCCCTTGCCGGAAATGGTTTCGCCCATGTCCCTCCATGTCAGGACCGTGGCGGCGAGACCCGCAATCAGCAAAAATACGAACACCGACTGCCAACCAGCCACCTCTTGGAGTGCGCCGCCGACCATTGGCCCGATCATCGGGATGATCGACATCCCCATGGTCACATAGCCCAGTCGCGATGCCGCCTGATGCGGCGGGTAGAGGTCGCGCACGACCGCGCGGCTCATGGCGAGGCAGGTAGCCACCGCAGCCTGTAGCAGGCGGCAGATCATAAACACCGTGATATTCGGGGCGATCAGCGTGCCAAGTGTCGCGACGATGAACAGCAGCAGCGCGACCATCGTCACCGGCCGCCGACCAAAGCGGTCAGACAGCGGTCCGGCGATCAATTGTATCGCGGCCGTGGCAAACAGATAGCCGGACACCGCCAACTGCATCACGCCATAGTCGACCCCGAAATGGTCGGACATCGCGCCCAGAGAGGGCAGGAAAATCGACATGCTCAGTGCGCCGATCCCTGCAAGGGTAGTCAGCGTCAGAATATGGGGCGGGGTGGAGCGGTCCAACAATCTGACCGAATGTTCAATTTGCATGGGCCATGGCTAGACCCCGTCGACCGTGCTGTAAATCGCTATTCCGATCCACCGAACTGTGCGAACACGAACCAAGCCCCCGCGATGATCAGCGCAAAGCCGACCAGATGGTTCCAGCGGATCGGCTCGCCCAGATACATCACGGAAAATCCGGCAAAGACGGTAAGGGTGATCACCTCTTGGATGGTCTTGAGCTGCACCGCGTTGAAATAGCCGTGGCCGATCCGGTTCGCCGGGACCTGAAGGCAGTATTCGAAAAACGCGATGCCCCAGCTGACCAGAATGACCGTGATCAGGGCGGTGCTCTTGAACTTCAGGTGGCCGTACCACGCAAAGGTCATAAAGACGTTCGAGGCGACCAGTAGCAGAATAGTAAGGATCGGGGCGGGAATGGACATGGGCGGCTCCTGTATGATGCGCCTGATCTAGCCGAAGACGCGTGATTTGGGAGGGGTTGATTCTCGGGTCACGGTTGCCATGATGCCTGCGACACGGCGTAGCGGCGCTGTCCTTTGGCGCTCGGCTGTGCAATCGCCACGTATCTCGGCGTCGGTTCGACGAGTGATATCAAATTGCGCCATGTTTGCGGGTGCGGCAAAAAATTGCTGCGATGCAAAGGGTTTGGCGTGTCAGAGTGCGCCCAAGGACCAGATGATCACGGAATTTGCGGATTTGCATTTGCAAATTTTAGCTAACTCTATACTTTGCAAATTTGCCCGATTTTACTAGGCGCGAAACAATGTTGCGCATATGGTCCGCACAACGACCTTCGGAGGGGATCCCATGAAAGACATCCTGCAGGAACTGGAACAGCGGCGTCAGGTGGCCCGTCTGGGTGGTGGCCAAAAGCGGATCGACGCGCAGCACAGCAAAGGCAAGCTGACCGCGCGTGAACGGATCGAACTGCTGCTCGACGAAGGGAGCTTTGAAGAGTTCGACATGTTCGTCGCCCATCGCTGCACCGACTTCGGCATGGAAGAGAGCCGTCCCGCCGGTGACGGTGTGGTCACGGGCTGGGGCACGATCAACGGTCGTCAGGTCTATGTGTTCTCGCAGGACTTTACCGTGTTCGGCGGGTCGCTGTCCGAAACCCACGCGCAAAAAATCTGCAAGATCATGGACATGGCGATGCAGAACGGTGCGCCGGTGATTGGCCTGAACGATTCCGGCGGTGCCCGTATCCAAGAGGGCGTTGCCTCCTTGGCGGGTTATGCCGAGGTGTTCCAGCGCAACATCATGGCCTCTGGCGTCGTGCCGCAGATTTCGGTGATCATGGGGCCCTGCGCGGGCGGGGCGGTCTATTCGCCCGCGATGACCGACTTTATTTTCATGGTCAAAGACAGCTCTTACATGTTTGTGACCGGCCCTGATGTGGTGAAAACCGTCACCAACGAGGTCGTCACCGCCGAGGAACTGGGCGGCGCGTCTACCCACACGAAAAAATCGTCGGTGGCCGATGGCGCCTTTGAAAACGATGTCGAGGCTCTGGCCGAGGTGCGTCGTCTGGTCGATTTCCTGCCGCTGAACAATCGGCAAAAACCGCCCGTCCGTCCGTTCTTTGATGATGTGGCGCGGGTGGATAACAGCCTCGATACGCTGATCCCCGACAACGCCAACACGCCCTACGACATGAAGGAATTGATCCACAAGGTCGCGGACGAAGGTGATTTCTACGAAATTCAGGCGGATTACGCGAAAAACATCATCACCGGCTTTATCCGCCTCGAAGGGTCGACCGTAGGCGTGGTGGCGAACCAGCCGATGGTGCTGGCGGGCTGTCTGGACATCGACTCGTCGCGCAAGGCCGCCCGTTTCGTGCGGTTCTGCGATGCCTTTGAAATTCCGATCCTGACGCTGGTCGATGTTCCGGGGTTCCTGCCGGGGACCTCGCAGGAATATGGCGGCGTGATCAAGCACGGCGCGAAACTGCTGTTTGCCTATGGCGAAGCGACCGTGCCCAAGGTCACCGTCATCACCCGCAAGGCCTATGGCGGCGCCTATGACGTGATGGCGTCCAAACACCTGCGCGGCGATTTCAACTACGCGTGGCCGACTGCGGAAATCGCGGTGATGGGGGCCAAGGGGGCGACAGAGATCCTCTATCGGTCCGAACTGGGGGATGCCGAAAAGATCGCCGCCCGCACCAAGGACTACGAAGACCGTTTCGCCAACCCGTTCGTGGCGGCCGAAAAGGGCTTTATCGACGAGGTGATCATGCCGCATTCGACCCGCCGCCGCGTGTCGCGTGCCTTTGCGAGCCTGAGCGGCAAGCAGCTCAAGAATCCGTGGAAGAAGCACGACAATATTCCGCTCTGACGCGCTGGAGGAGCAAGTCGGAGAGGTGGAGAGGGTGATCGGGCGGATCGCTCTCTCCAAAATAAACGGAGGGTAGGGTGAAACGATTGGGGATCATTCTGGCGGGGCTCTGGGCCCATGCGGCTGTGGCGCAGGATGTTGCGTTGCCGTCGGGTCAGACGGTGTCCCTGATCGAAGAGATCGCCGAGGATCAGGTCCTGCGTTTGCGGTATCTGGCACCCTGGGTCGCGCAGGGTGTATCGGACGAGGACCTGATGCACCTGTGCCAAACCCGGGCTCTGGAGAGACTGGCAGGGCAGCCAGAGGTGATAATTTCCCTGTCCGAGGCCCAAATACGGTTCGGAGACACCGATCCGAGCGTTTTTCAGGTATTTGCGCCGTTCACAATCGACGCGGGGCAGTGCATTGGAGAGGCATACTGATGTCACTTAGCAAAGGACACATCATGCTGACCCAGAAAGACCGTGCCGAGGTGCTGCCATGCTAAAGCACCGTGGATTTCCCGGACGCTATCCGTCGTCCGATTTTCAATTCGTGGTTCGTCGCGCCAACCCGCGCGGCGTGTCACCGCTGATTTCGCGCGAACGGTTCCGCGACCGCAAGCCGATCGACAAAAAGGTCGACGAAGCCTTTATGGCGGCGCTCTGGCACCATTTTGGCGAAGAACCGTTTGAACGGGGCAATCTGGATGCGGGCCGTCTGAGCTGGCTGTTTGGTCGCGAAGTCGTGCCGGCCGATCCGGCGAATTTTGACCCCAAAGACTATGAGGCGTTGCTCAAGATCAACGTTGCCAAGGCCAAGGTCAGCTTCCCGGCTGTCTTTGATGAGGGCAACGACATGTTCGAAGAGGACGACGACTGGGAAGACTGGGACGACGAGGACGAGGACGAAGATTGACACAATCCGGCACACATAAGCGCAAGGCGCTGCCCTCTGGGCAGACCCCGGCCCACGGGTCCGGTGCTGCGGTGCTGCCATTTGGTCGCGTCTTGCCTGTGTGCCGTCGAATTGCGTTCCGGCTTTCCAGACTTTTCCCCCGATTTGCGGCGAAACTTTGCTGGGTCACGAAACTATGTGTTGCGTGGGGCGTTGGGCTTGGTGAATCTGTCACCAATCAACACACCTCAAAGGGCAGTAAAGAATGTTCAAAGCAACTTGGATCGTGGCGGCTGTCGCCGTTCTTGGCCTCTCGGCCTGTCTGGACACCGATTTGGAACGCGGCCTCGCCGGTGCGACTGCTGGTGCGCTCACCGCGGACGCGCTGGGCGTCGATCCTGCCATTGGCGCCATCGGTGGCGGCATCGCCGGTGCTACTTGCAGCGACTATTCGTCGGCCTGCCGCTAATGCTTTGCGCCCTTCGGGGCGTTCACACCACCTGAACCGCCGTTGGGGTCTGATCGCCCCTGCGGCGGTTTTGTATTCAAAGGACCCCTGCACATGTTCGATAAGATCCTGATCGCCAACCGGGGCGAAATCGCCTGCCGCGTGATTAAGACCGCCCGCAAGATGGGCATCAAAACGGTGGCTGTCTATTCGGACGCTGACCGCAACGCCCTGCATGTGCAGATGGCGGACGAAGCCGTCCACATCGGCCCGCCGCCCGCCAACCAGTCCTATATCGTGATCGACAAGATCATCGACGCGATCCAGAAAACCGGCGCGCAGGCTGTCCATCCCGGTTATGGCTTTCTGTCGGAAAACCCGAAATTCGCGCAGGCGCTGGAAAAGGCCGGTGTGGAATTTGTCGGACCGCCGGTCAAATCGATCGAGGCGATGGGCGACAAGATCACGTCCAAGAAGATCGCCCAAGAGGCCGGCGTGAACACCGTTCCGGGCTATATGGGCCTGATCGCCGACGCGGACGAGGCGGTGAAAATCTCGAACGAGATCGGCTATCCGGTGATGATCAAGGCCTCTGCCGGTGGTGGCGGCAAGGGGATGCGGATCGCGTGGAACGACACCGAGGCCCGCGAAGGCTTTGAATCGTCGAAGAACGAAGCCGCCAACAGCTTTGGCGATGACCGTATCTTTATCGAAAAATTCGTCACGCAGCCGCGCCATATCGAAATTCAGGTGCTGGCCGACAAACACGGCAACGCCGTCTATCTGCACGAACGCGAATGTTCGATCCAGCGCCGTAACCAGAAGGTCGTCGAAGAGGCCCCGTCGCCCTTCCTCGATGAAGCCACCCGCAAGGCGATGGGCGAACAGGCCGTCGCGCTGGCCAAGGCGGTAGGCTATGCGAGCGCCGGGACGGTGGAATTCATCGTCGATGGCCAGCGGAATTTCTACTTCCTCGAAATGAACACCCGTTTGCAGGTGGAACATCCGGTCACGGAACTGATCACCGGCATTGATCTCGTGGAAATGATGCTGCGCGTCGCCAATGGCGAGCCGCTGCCGTTCAAGCAGGAAGACCTGAAAATCAACGGCTGGGCGATTGAAAACCGCCTCTATGCCGAAGACCCCTATCGCAACTTCTTGCCGTCGATTGGCCGTCTGTCGTCCTACCGCCCGCCCGTCGAAGGGCCGACCGCCACCGGCGGGATCGTGCGCAACGATACCGGCGTCTATGAGGGCGGCGAGATTTCGATGTACTACGATCCGATGATTGCGAAACTGTGCACTTGGGCCCCGACCCGCGTGCAGGCGATCGAGGAAATGCGCGTGGCGCTCGACACCTTCGAGGTCGAAGGCATCGGTCACAACCTGCCGTTTGTTGCCGCCGTGATGGATCACGAACGGTTCACCAGCGGGAACATGACCACCGCCTTTATCGCCGAAGAATATCCCGACGGGTTCCAGGGGGTCACGCTGCCAGAGGCCGCTCTGGTCCAGATTTCGGCGGCGGCCTCTGCCATGCACCGGGTGGCCGAAATCCGCCGCGCCCGGATTTCGGGACGGATGGACAACCATGAACGCCATGTCGGCGAAGATTGGGTCGTGACCCTGCAAGGGCAGGATTTCGCGGTCAAGATCGACGCGGATAAGGCCGGAGCGAATGTCGCCGTCGCAGGGCAGGTTCTGCGTGTGGAATCTGACTGGACGCCGGGCGACAGCATCGCGCGCGTGTCCGTCGGCGGTCAGGTGATCGTTCTCAAGGTCGGTAAAATTTCCGGCGGTTTCCGCATGCGGTTCCGTGGTGCTGACCTCAAGGTCCACGTCCGCACCCCGCGTCAGGCCGAACTGGCCAAGCTGATGCCCGAGAAACTGCCGCCCGACACCTCGAAATTCCTGCTTTGCCCGATGCCGGGATTGATCGTGAAAATCAACGTGGCCGAGGGCGACGAGGTCCAAGAGGGACAGGCGCTCTGTACGGTCGAGGCGATGAAGATGGAAAACATCCTGCGCGCCGAACGCAAGGGCAAGGTCAAGTCGGTCAAGGCCAAGCCGGGTGATAGCATGGCGGTCGACGCCGTAATTATCGAGTTCGAATAGCATGCGCAGCGCCCATCCGGTGCTGACCCAGATGGCGGCCCTTGTCGCCGCCTATGCAGGGTGGTCTGCCGTCTGGCTGGCCAATCCGGCGCTGGGTCCGGTGCCGTCGCTGGTTGCCGCGTGCGGCTGTTATTCGGTGTTGATGGGCATGATCCGATAATCGGCGGGGCGCTCCTCGCCCCGCTGTCCGGCGCTGGTCGGGACACAGATTGAACTTCGGCCCGGGCGCGGACTTCTCCTCCGCCGTTCGCCGCCGACAACCGGAGGACAAAGACATGGGTAACAAAGACACTTGGGCCGCATTGGCCAGCAAGGAACTCAAGGGCCGTTCGCCCGACGATTTGACGTGGAAAACGCTCGAAGGGATCGACGTCAAGCCGCTCTACACCGCCGAGGATCTGGAGGGTCTGGATCATCTGGGCTCGATGCCGGGCGAGGGGCCGTTTACCCGCGGCGTGCGCGCGACGATGTATGCGGGTCGTCCGTGGACGATCCGTCAATACGCGGGCTTTTCTACCGCCGAGGAATCCAACGCCTTTTACCGCAAGGCGCTGGCAGCCGGTCAGCAGGGCGTCTCGGTCGCGTTTGATCTGGCGACGCACCGCGGCTATGACAGCGACCACCCCCGCGTCGAAGGGGACGTGGGCAAGGCGGGCGTGGCCATCGACAGCGTCGAGGATATGAAAATCCTGTTCGACGGCATTCCGCTCGAGAAAATTTCCGTCTCGATGACGATGAACGGTGCGGTGATCCCGATCCTCGCCAATTTTATCGTCACTGGCGAAGAGCAGGGCGTGGATCGCAGCCTGCTGTCCGGGACGATCCAGAACGATATTCTCAAGGAATTCATGGTCCGCAACACCTATGTCTATCCGCCCGAACCCTCGATGCGGATCATTGCGGACATCATCGAATACACCTCGAAAGAGATGCCCAAGTTCAACTCGATCTCGATCTCCGGCTATCACATGCAAGAAGCCGGCGCGAATTTGGTGCAGGAACTGGCCTATACGCTGGCCGACGGGCGCGAATATGTTCGCGCGGCGCTGGCGCGTGGCATGAACGTCGATGATTTTGCGGGGCGTTTGTCGTTCTTTTTCGCCATCGGCATGAATTTCTTTATGGAGGCGGCAAAACTGCGGGCGGCGCGTCTGCTGTGGCATCGGATCATGTCCGAATTCGAGCCGAAAAAGCCCGGCTCGCTGATGCTGCGCACCCATTGCCAGACCTCTGGCGTGTCACTGCAGGAACAGGACCCCTATAATAACGTCGTACGCACCGCCTATGAGGCGCTGGCCGCCGCGCTGGGCGGGACGCAGTCGCTGCACACCAATGCGCTGGACGAGGCGATCGCACTGCCGACGGAATTCAGCGCGCGGATCGCGCGGAACACCCAGTTGATTCTTCAAGAAGAAACCGGCGTGACCAAGGTCGTCGATCCGCTGGCCGGGTCCTATTACGTCGAGAGCCTGACCGCCGAATTGGCAGAAAAGGCATGGGCTCTGATCGAGGAGGTCGAGGAGATGGGTGGCATGACCAAGGCCGTGGCCTCGGGCATGCCCAAACTGCGGATCGAGGAATCCGCCGCCCGCCGTCAGGCGATGATCGACCGCGGCGAAGAGGTCATCGTCGGTGTGAACAAATACCGGCTGGCCAAAGAAGACCCGATCGACATTCTGGACATCGACAACCGCGCCGTTCGCGCCGCGCAGATCGCCCGTCTGGACAAGGTTCGCGCCACCCGTGACGAGGCCGCTTGCGCCGCTGCACTGGCCGAATTGACCCGCCGCGCCAAAGACGGCGGCAACCTGCTCGAGGCGGCTGTTGTGGCTGCCCGAGCCCGTGCAACGGTTGGAGAAATCAGCATGGCAATGGAAGAGGAATTTGGCCGCCACCGCGCGGAAGTGAAAACCTTGGCCGGTGTCTATGGTGCCGCCTATGAAGGTGACGAAGGCTTTGCCGCCATTCAAAAGGCGGTCGAAGGCTTTGCCGAGGAAGAAGGCCGTCGCCCGCGGATGCTGGTGGTGAAAATGGGGCAGGACGGTCATGACCGTGGCGCCAAGGTGATTGCCACCGCCTTTGCCGATATCGGCTTTGACGTTGATGTCGGTCCGCTGTTCCAGACCCCGGCAGAGGCCGCGCAGGATGCCATCGACAACGACGTCCATGTCGTCGGGATTTCGTCGCAGGCAGCCGGTCACAAAACGCTGGCCCCGCAACTGGTTCAGGCGCTCAAGGATGCGGGCGCAGAGGATGTGATCGTGATATGCGGCGGCGTGATCCCGCAGCAGGACTACCAGTTCCTCTATAACAACGGGGTCAAGGCGATCTTTGGTCCCGGCACCAATATCCCCAAGGCCGCGTCGGAAATTCTGGACCTGATCCGCGCGGCACGCGGCTGATCCCTAGCGCCTTACGCAGCAATGAAAACGGCGACCCAAGGGTCGCCGTTTGTGTTTTCGCGGTGCGATTCTATGCGGAGGCAGCCGGGGCCCGCAGGAGCACCAGGTAGCCGGTGATCGCAGAGATGATCGACCCGCCCAGAACCCCGATGCGCACCTCGTTCATCAGAGTGCCACCCTCGCCAAAGGACAGGCCACCGATAAACAGCGACATGGTAAAGCCGATCCCGGCCAGACAGCTGACGCCGTAGATATGGCGCCAGGTGACGCCACTGGGCAAACGCGCCAGCCCGGATTTGACCATCAGCCAGGTCATGCCGAAAACGCCGATTTTCTTGCCCAGATAGAGACCCAGCGCGATGCCGATCGGCAAGGGCGCCAGCATTTGGTCGAGTGTAATCCCCTTGAGCACCACACCGGCGTTGGCGAATGCAAAAATCGGCACGATCAGGAAAAACACATAGTCGCTGAGCGAATGTTCCACCGAATGCAGCGGGGATTTGCCGTATTTATCCTTAAGCGGAATAAAGAAGGCGGTGATTACACCGGCCAAAGTCGCGTGAACGCCCGATTTCAGCACAAAGAACCACAAGATCACGCCCAGCAGGACCGAAGGGGCGATCCGGTGGAATCCCATGTAGTTACGGAACCACAGGCCCGCTAGCGGGATCAGCGACAGCCAGAGATAATCGACCTTCAGCTCTGCGGTGTAGAACAGGGCGATGATGATGATCGCGCCAAGGTCGTCCAGGATCGCCAAAGTCAGCAAGAACACCTTGAGCGCGGCAGGTACCCGTTTGCCCAGCAGCGCCAGAACCCCGACAGCAAAGGCGATATCGGTCGCCGCCGGGATTGCCCAGCCGCGGATCGTCTCCGGGTTGCCCCAGTTGATGGCGGCATAGATCAGGGCCGGAACCAGCATACCGCCCACCGCAGCCATGCCGGGCAGAACGACGTCACGCGGGTTCTTGAGCTTGCCCTCCAGCATCTCGCGCTTAAGCTCGAGACCGATCAGGAAAAAGAACACGGCCATCAGGCCGTCGTTGATCCAGAGGATCAGCGGTTTTTGCAGCCCCTCGCCACCCAATGTTACCGCCAAATAGGTATTCAGGGCACCGTGGTAGGCGTCAGTCAGTGAAGAATTGGCGACGATCAGGGCCAAAACAGCCGAGACCATCAGGACAATTCCCCCGGCGGCGTCGTGGCGGAAAAACCTGTCTAAGGCGGATAAGAGGGACATAGCGATCCTATCTAAATGTTGAGTGTAAAACTCTAGTTAAGAAGACTCGCGTCTGATTCAACCATTAGGCTGCTGATTATCGGAGCAAAACCCGACGGAATCGTTAAAATCGATCTGCTGTTTGTGACTTTTGGTCCGGCGGCGCGATGGTTACAGTGGGGCGGGGCCGATTTGCCCGTCAGGAGACGATGATGTCAGTGTGGAGCCAGATAGCCGAAGCGATTTCTGCCCTGAGGGCAGGAGAGTCGCTATCGCAGGTCTTTGAACGGCTTCGCACGCCGCCGGAGCGCACTGTCGCCTTTACGATTGCGGTGATCGGGCTGGGGGCGAAAATGGCCAAAGCCGACGGGTTGGTGACGCGCGACGAGGTCACTGCGTTTCGCGAGGTCTTTACCATCCCTCCCGAGGCCGAGGCGCAGGCGGCCAAGGTGTTCAACCTTGCCCGTCAGGATGTGTCCGGCTTCGAGGATTATGCCCGCAGCATCGCCCGGATGTTTTCGGGCGATCGTGCGCCGCTATGTGATCTGATGGAGGGGCTGTTCCATATCGCGCTGGCCGATGGGCATTATCACGATGCCGAAGACGCGTTCCTGTCCCGCGTGGCGGAAATCTTGGGCTTTGACGAGCGGAAATTCCGCTGCATCCGCGCGCAATTCGTCCCGGATGCCGAACGCGATCCCTATGACGTGCTGGGCGTGACGCCGCAAACGCCGCTGGCCGACATTCGCAAGGCATGGCGCGATGCGGTGCGCGAGAGCCACCCGGACCGGATGATCGCGCGGGGCGTGCCACAAGAGGCGATCAAGCTGGCAGAGACACGATTGATCGCCGTGAACCGCGCTTGGGAAGATATCAGCCAACGGGCGGCCTAAGGTCGGATGCGGATCGCCACCTATAATATCGAATGGTTCAACAGCCTGTTCGATGAGGATAACCGGCTGATTTATAACACCGGTTGGTCCGCCCGCCATAATGTGACCCGCATCCAGCAGGCCGACGCGATTGCCACCGTCTTTGCGGCGATGGACGCCGATGCGATCATGATCATCGAGGCGCCTGATGACAATCGGCGGCGCAGCACGGTCCAAGCCCTGCAAGGCTTTGCCGAGGCCTATGGCCTGCGGACCCGTGCGGCGCTGATCGGCTATGCCAACGATACGCAACAGGAAATCGCGCTGCTCTATGATCCCTTGGTGCTGACGGCCCGGCACGACCCGCAAGAGACGGACGAGGCCCCGCGGTTTGACCGCGCGTTCCGCTTTGATCTGGATACCGACGCCGCGCCCGATCTGGTGCGTTGGTCCAAGCCGCCTCTGGAGGTCGCGCTGACTACGCCCGCAGGGCAGGGGCTGCGGCTGATTGGTGTGCATGCGAAATCCAAGGCCCCCTATGGCGCCCGCAACGATGCCGAGGCGATGCGGATCGCCATCGAAAACCGGCGCAAGCAGCTGGCGCAGTGCATCTGGCTGCGGCATCGTGTGGAACAGCATCTGGCGCAGGGTGACAGGCTGATTGTGCTGGGGGATTTCAACGACGGGCCGGGGCTGGACGAATACGAACAGCTCTTTGGCCGGTCGGGCGTCGAAATCGTGCTGGGCGAGGGCGACGGCGCACGGCTCTATGATCCCAACGCCCGTGCTGTTCCGTCAGGGCAGGTGCCGGGACCGACAACCGCGCGGTTCTGGCTGGGACCGGATCAGGACACGATGTCGGCCTTGCTGGACTACATCATGGTCTCGCCCGAGGTGCTGGATCTCACCCCGTCGTGGCGGATCTGGCATCCCGACGATGATCCGCTCTGTGCCAGCGACGCGGACCTCCGGGCCGCCCTGTTGACGGCCTCGGATCATTTTCCGGTCACGGTCGATCTGGACCTGTGATTACGCGGGGTTGAATTTGACCTCGGCCGAGGCTGCATTCATCGCCTTGGCCAAGGCATTGAACCGGCTTTCGGCAACCTCGCCCCACAAGGGCGCGGCATGGGCGCAGAGCGACAGTTGCAGTTCACGCTTTTTCGGACGCCACTTGAACACGCCCGGGTGTTCGTCCGCCTGCAGCCACAGCATCGCCCCCAGCCGCATCGCGCGCCCCAGAATCTCGGCCTCGCGCATTTGCTCTTCGTCGAGCAGTTGGAACAGGGGTTCCAGACGCGATCCTTGCCGTTTGCTGGAATAGCGATGGAACAGCGACAGGCCCAACATCACCCGCTCGCTATGTTTCAGGCCACCCAGATTGGCACGCGTCGCGTTGTCAAAGGCGATTTCGTCGCGATAGTCGGGATGCGCTCGCCATGTCACATCGTGCAGCAGGCAGGCGGCCTTGATGATGCGCTGACGCTGCCACTGTGCGCCGGGAAACAGCGGCAGCACAAAATCATAGAGAACCTTGCCAAAGCCGGGGATGCGGGCGTCCTTCGCCTCGGCATGGCGGCAGGCCTCGATCAGCGGATCGCGGTCGCGCAGTTCCTGAGGCATCTGTTCATAGAGAAGGCCTTCGCGGATGCCGTAGGCCGATACGGCGATATCCTTGGGCCGGAAGGTGCGGACCAGTTCCCGCAGGACCAGAATGGCCAGCGGCACCAGTGACATACGTTCGTTCGAAATGCTGCAACGCGCCCGCAGCGCCTCCAGGTTGGCGGAGGCGATATAATCCGCCGTGGTGCCGACCTGCCGCGCTGTCATCCGGTATTCGTGCAATACGGTCAGCGGATAGCCGCGCCGTTCCATATCGACCCGCGCAATCGCCCGCCAAGAGCCGCCCACCAGAAACAGGCGCATGCCGGTTTCGTAGTTCATCTTTGCATGCAGGTCCTGCATGATCGTCTTGATATGCGCCTTGAGATCCTTTTGCGAATTGAACCCGCCCAGCCGCAACGGACCGAGGGGCGAGGTCAGGCGTTGGCCGACCTTGCCGTCCTGAATATCGGCCAGTTCCATCGACGACCCGCCGATATCGCAGACCATGCCATAGGACCCCGGCCAGCCCAGCAGAACACCCTGCGCGGACAGGCGGGCCTCTTCGCTGCCGTCGATCACGTGGATTTTGACACCGGTTTCGCGTTCGATCTGCGCCCGGAATACCGGCCCATCCTCGGCCTCGCGCATGGCGGCGGTGGCGACGGCGGTCAGGGGACCACATCCCATGCTCTCGGCCAGCGCGGCAAAACGGTGCATCGCGGCCAGAGCGCGTTTTTTGCCCGTGGGGTTCAAACGGCCGGTTTCGCGCACGCCGGCGCCAAGGGCGCACATGACCTTTTCGTTGTAGAAATAGGCGGGGCTACGGGCCGCGCCGTCAAATACCACCAAACGCACTGAGTTGGAGCCGATGTCGACAACGCCGACCTTGTTCAGGCCGCGGACCAAGGGATCATCAAACAGCGGGCGTCCGAATGGACCCCACTGGGCTTCCTCATCGCGTGAGGTATCAGGCATGGAATCTCCGTTCATGACCGAGGTTTGACCCGCACGACAGCGCGAGTCAATGCGCACAATTGGCAAATGCTAACGCTATCATCCTATGGCCGGTGTCAGTCCAGCGAATGCGCCAGTTGCGGCACATCCTTGGCCCCGGCCGACCCGCGACCCGAGAGCGACGGATTCTCCATAAAGAAGCGGTGGCAGTTAAAGGCAAAGCTGCCCTCGACCACTTCGGCGCGGGTGAATTTGCCGTCCGGCCCCATGATCCAGCTCTGGGCGATGTCGGCCATATTGGCGGCCATGATCTGGCTGACAATCTGCGCCTTGACGGTCGGGTTGGTGATCTCGACCAGCGTTTCGACGCGGCGGTTCAGGTTGCGGCCCATCCAGTCGGCGCTGGAAATATAGACCTTGGCGCCGCGGGACGGCAGCCCCTGACCATTCCCGAAACAGACGATCCGGCTGTGTTCCAGAAACCGGCCCACGATGGATTTAACGCGGATGTTTTCTGACAGCCCTTTGATCCCGGGCCGCAATCCGCAGATGCCGCGCACGACCAGACTGATTTTCACGCCTGCCTGACTGGCGGCATAGAGAGCGTCGATCACGTCCTCTTCGATCAGGCTGTTCATCTTGGCCCAGATCATCGCCGGACGACCTGCCCGTGCGTGGTCGGACTCCCGCGCGATCATGTCCAGCAGGCGCTGTTTCAGGCCGATCGGCGCAATCGCCAGATTTTCCAGCGTTTCGGGCTGGGCATAGCCGGACAGGTAATTGAACACCTTGGTCGCATCCCGTCCCAAGGACGCGTCGCAGGTAAAGAACGACAGGTCGGTATAGATTTTCGCGGTGATCGGGTGATAGTTCCCGGTGCCATAGTGGGTATAGGTGACCAGATTATCGCCTTCGCGCCGAACAACGGTCGAGATTTTCGCGTGGGTTTTCAGCTGTGTAAACCCATAGACCACATGTGCGCCGGCCCGTTCCAGACGGCGGGACTGGCGAATGTTGGCGGCCTCGTCAAAGCGGGCTTTGAGCTCGACAAGCGCAGTCACGGATTTGCCGTCCTCAGCCGCCTCGCAGAGCGCCTCGACGATGGGGGACAGTTTCGACGTGCGGTAGAGCGTTTGTTTGATCGCCACCACATCCGGATCGCGCGCCGCCTGCTGCAGGAACCGGATAACCATGTCAAAGGTTTCATAGGGATGGTGCAGGAGCATGTCCTTTTGCCGGATCGCGGCGAACATATCGCCGTCATGGTCCGACACCCGTTCCGGCACACGCGGGGAATAGGTCGGCCAGAGCAGGTCCGTGCGGCTGTCGAGCACCAGTTCCTTGAGGTCGGCCTTGCCGATCAGCCCGTCGACCTCGACCACTTCGTGATCGCGGACGTGCAGCTCTTCCATGATCATCCGGCGCAGCCCCTTGGGCGCATCGGTGGAGAGCTGCATCCGCACGACCTCTCCGCGACGGCGACGTTTCAGGGCCGTTTCGAATTCGCGCACCAGATCCTCGGCTTCGTCCTCGACCTCGAGGTCGCTATCGCGCAGCACGCGGAAGGCGCAGTTCCCCTCCATCTTGTAGCCGGGGAACAGGCTGGTGATATGCAGCAGCAGCAGTTCTTCGAGGGGCAGGAACCTGTCGCTCTCGGTGCCGGGCATCCGGATAAAGCGGTCGATCTGTGACGGGATTGGCAGCAGAGCGCGGAGACTGCGCCGGTCCGCCGTGCGCACCAGATCCAGCGCCAAGACAAAGCCAGCGTTCGGAATGAACGGGAAGGGGTGCGCCGGGTCTACGGCCAAGGGCGAGAGAACCGGAAACACCCGGTTCATGAACACGTTTTCCAGATAGGGCAGGTCTTCGGCAGGAACGTCTGTCCGGCTGAGAATGAAAATCCGCGCTGCGGCCAGTTCTTCCTTGAGGGTGGAAAAGATGGTTTGTTGCCGCCCCATCAGGTTCCGGGCGTCCTGGTCGATCAGCGTCAGTTGCTCGGCCGGGGTGAGACCGTCCAGCGCGGGGGTGGTGTTTCCGGCCTGTGCCAATTCCCGCAGGCCCGCGACGCGCACGGTATAGAATTCATCGAGGTTGGTTGCGGAAATCGACAGGAACCGCAGCCGTTCGAGCAAAGGAACGCGCGGGTTTTCCGATTCCTCTAGGACACGCCAGTTAAAGCCGATCCAGCTGAGTTCGCGGTTATAGAAACGCCGCGGGCCGGTCAGATCGAAATCGACGTCGGCGGGGGCAGGATACGGGGCGTTGAGAAAATCAGCGAGTGTCATGAGAGCGGCTTGTGCACTGGAAACGCAAATAATTTATGACAGTTATGCGCTATCTGGTCCCGTAACGTCCAGCACTTGTCGCGCGAGGCCCAGACCCAAGGGTGCGCCGGTCGCCAGTGCAGCCGCATCCATCCGAGCCACAACATCTGCGGCGGCGGCAAAGGATCTTTCGATGCGGCTGGACAGATAGGCGATCAGCTTGGGCGCGGCCTTGAGCTGGCGGTCGGCAAAATGCTTCATGATTACCGCCTGTAGCAGCAGATCGTCCGGATCGTCGATCTGCGCAATGGTTGCGGCCTGAACGCGGCTGGCCAGATCGGGCAGGGTGATCGACCAGCGGCTGGGCGCGACATCTGCGGTCATCAAAAACGGCAGGCGGCGTGATTTGAGATGGTTGTGCAGGTGAAACACGATCTCTTCTGCCTGCGGGGGCAGGTCGTGCAGGTCCTCCAGGACCAAGGGGCCATCGGGTAGGGGTGTCTGTGCCGTCAGGTCCGCCGCCCGCAAGAGGCTGCCGCCATGGAGATGCACGAACACCCGCGCCAGATGGCTCTTGCCACAGCCGGCAGGGCCGATCAGCGCCAGTTTGGCCTCGGGCCAGCTGTCCGGAGCCAAGATCATGGCATAGGCCCGCGCGTTGGCGTCCGAGACAAAGAAATCATCAGGCCCCAGCGACACGCGGGGCGGTAGATCGAGCGTGAGCTGTCGCATTAGTCCTCTTGCCCGGAAAAGCCCTGATAGAGACGGCCTTGTTTATAGCTGGCAATCGCATGCCGCGCCAAGACGCCGATCATCGCCGCGACGGGAACTGCCACCAGCATCCCGACAAAGCCGAACAAGGTGCCGAACACGGACAGGGCGAAAATCAGCCAGACAGGATGCAAACCGACCGAGCTGCCCACCAGTTTCGGGGTCAGGAAATTGCCTTCGAGGAACTGACCGATGCCGAAAATCACCGCAACGATGCCGATGCGGATCCAGTCCGGGCTCTGGCGGATCAATTCTCCATCGGCGTTTTGCATCGGGCCCCAGAACTGGAACAGCGCGATCCCGATCGACAACAGCCCCCCGGTCAGTGCGCCGACATAGGGGATAAAGGTCAGCATCCCGGCAATCGCGCCCGCGACTAGTCCGAATTGCAGGCCGACCAACATCAGGCCAATGGCATAAAATACGCCAAGGATCAGGCACACCGTGCCTTGGCCCCGAATGAACGAGGCCAGCGTCCGGTCGATGTCTACCGCGATCTGGCGGATCATCGTGGTGTGATCGCGGGGCAAAAGATCGTCGATCTTGGCGACCATATTGTCCCAATCATAGAGCAGATAGACCGCCACGACGGGAACGACGACCAACAGCACAATGACGTTGATCAGGCTCATGGCCGAAGACAGGACCTTGTTCAGAAACTCGCCGCCCTTGGACTGCACAGCGGCGGCAATATCGCTGAGCGAGCCGGCGATGGTGATATCGTTATTGGACAGCGCCGGGACCGTGCGGGCCAGCCATTCGTCCAGATCGGTGACGACCTGCGGCGCGTTCTGGACCGAATTGCCGATAAAGGTGAACAGCGACCCGGTCTGCTGGATCAGCACAGGAATGATCAGCAATATCGCGATCAGAAAAATCAGTGAGGCCACAGCCGTGATCACCCCGACCGAGAGAGCCCGGCTGAGCCCGGCGCGCTCCAGCCTGTCGGCCACCGGATCAAGGATATAGGCCACCGCTCCGCCAAGGATGAACGGCAAGATCACATTGCCAAGGAAATAGAGCAAAAAGACCAGCACGGCGGTGGCGATGCCCCAGTATTTCATCTGATCCCTGACTGGTAGACCCATGGTTACGCCCCGCTATATTTCCGTCTATCTCAGATGATTATGGCCAGAGTTCAAGCCCTTTGGAGAGAAATGCCCCTCGGGCGGATGACCCCGGCCCGTAGGTCCGATGGTGTGGCGGCAAGAGCAATGCGCGGGGAAACGCGCCGGTTTTGGCCAGATACGCTTGCCCAAAGGGCAGGTTTGCACTAGGCCAATCCGGCAAAGAAACCACCAAGCTGGGCCGTCATTATGCGTCTTTCCCGTTACTTCCTGCCCGTTCTGAAAGAGAACCCGGCTGAAGCGCAAATCGTTTCTCACCGTCTGATGCTGCGTGCCGGCATGATCAAGCAACAGGCCGCCGGGATCTATTCGTGGCTGCCGTTGGGGTTCAAGGTGCTGCGCAAGATCGAGAACATCGTGCACGATGAACAGATCCGCGCCGGTCACATCCCGATGCAGATGCCGACGCTCCAGCCCGCCGACCTGTGGCGCGAGTCGGGGCGCTATGACGCCTATGGCCCCGAAATGCTGCGCATGAAGGACCGTCATGACCGTGATATGCTGTTCTCGCCGACCGCAGAGGAAATGTTCACCGACGTGTTCCGCGCCCATGTGAACAGCTACAAAGACCTGCCGCTGACGATCTACCAGATCCAGTGGAAATTCCGCGACGAAGTCCGCCCGCGGTTCGGCGTGATGCGGGGCCGCGAATTCTATATGAAAGACGGCTACAATTTCGACCTCACCAAAGAGGATGCGCTGCATGCCTATAACCGCCATCTGGTCAGCTATCTGCGCACCTACGAGCGTATGGGCCTACAGGCAATCCCGATGCGTGCCGACTCGGGTCCGATTGGCGGGGATGATACGCATGAATTCCTCGTGCTGGCGGAAACCGGTGAATCCGAGGTGTTCTATGATAGCCAGATCACCGATCTGACCTTTGGCGACCGTACGATCAACTACGACAGCCGCGAAGAATGTCAGGCCGTGCTGGAAGAGTTCACCAGCCGCTATGCCCGTACCGACGAAACCCATGACGCCGCGATCTTTGACCAGATCCCCGAAGAGCGTCGCCGGGTGGCGCGCGGGATCGAGGTTGGCCAGATTTTCTACTTTGGCACCAAATATTCCGAACCGATGGGCGCAACCGTCACTGACGCCGAAGGCAACAAAGTGCCCGTCCACATGGGCTCGCACGGGATCGGCGTGTCGCGTCTCTTGGGCGCGATCATCGAGGCGAACCACGACGACAAGGGCATCATCTGGCCGGAAGGCGTTACGCCCTTCCACGTCGGCATCGTCAACCTCAAGCAGGGGGATGAGGCGGCAGATGCGGCCTGTGAGGGCCTCTATGCCGATCTCGAGGCCGCCGGGTTCGAGCCGCTGTATGACGATCGCAACGAGCGCGCCGGTGGCAAGTTCGCGACGATGGACCTGATCGGTCTGCCGTGGCGCATCACCGTCGGCCCCCGCGGTCTGGCCAATGGCGTGGTCGAATTGACCAGCCGCCGGTCGGGCGAGAGCGTGGAGATGGCTCCGGCCGAGGCGGTGGCCAAGATCAAAGAGATCTACGCCAAGCATCCGCACCCCAAAGGCGCGTAATTGCAGCAGATATCGACGAAAGGCGGGCCAAGTGCCCGCCTTTTGCGTTTGGGGGCGCTGCCCCCGCCCGCCTGCGGCGGCCTCCCCCGGGATATTTTCGGCACAAAGGCAGCAGGGCGGTGTTAGCGTTCACAATTCGGCTGGTAATAGCGATGGAACATGGCATCCTCAGGGCAAGCTGGAGGAGGGCGATATGGCAAAAGCACTGATTACTTGGGGTGGATGGGACGGGCATCAGCCCGATGTCGTGGCGGCCCTGTTTGCAGGTTGGCTGCGCGAGGACGGGTTCGAGGTCGAGGTTCAGGATAGTCTGGCCTGTTTCGAGGATCGGGAGCATCTGGCCACGCTGGATCTGATCGTGCCGGTCTGGACGATGAGCCAGATCAGCAAAGAGCAGTCCGAGGCGGTGGCCGCGGCGGTCGCAGGCGGTGTCGGACTGGCCGGCTGTCATGGCGGCATGTGCGACGCGTTTCGGGAGAATGTGCTCTGGCAGTTCATGACCGGGGCGCAATGGGTGGCGCATCCGGGCAACGACGGCGTGCGCTATGGCGTGCGGATGGTTTCGGACGATCCGCTGGTCGCCGGGGTGCCGGATTTCGAGGTTTGCACCGAGCAATATTATCTGCACGTCGATCCGGCGGTTAAAGTCCATGCGGTTTGCGATTTCCCGCTGGTTGAAGGGCCACATGCGGCCAATGGACCTGTTGCCATGCCTGTAGTGTTTTCCAAGATGTGGGGGCAGGGGCGTGTCTATTACAACGCCTTGGGTCATCAGGCGAATGTCATCGAGTCGGGGCCTGCGGCAGAGTTGATGCGGTGCGGGCTGCTATGGGCGGCGCGTGGACGCTAGGGCGGTTTTGGTGGCCAAGGGAGGCACGATCATGGCGGCACCGGTCAATCGGTTCAAGGCGAGGCTGAAGAATGGCGAGAGCCAGATCGGGCTCTGGGTCGGGCTGGGGGATCCCTCGGCGGCGGAATTGTGTTCCTATATTGGGTTCGATTGGTTGGTGATCGACGGCGAGCATGGGCCGAACGAGTTGCGCGATGTGATTGCCCAGATGCGGGCGATCGGGTCGCGCAACGAGGTGATTGTGCGGCTGCGCGATGATGACCGGGCGCGGATCAAACAGGTGCTGGACGCTGGGGCGCAGTCGCTGTTGATCCCGATGGTCGAGAGTGCGGAGCAGGCCAGGGAACTGGTGCGATCCGTGCGCTATCCGCCAGAGGGGGTTCGCGGCATGGGGGCCGGGCTGGGGCGCGGATCGGCCTATGGGTCGATCGAGGGATATGTCGCAACGGCGAATGCGCAGATCTGTCTCTTGGTTCAGGTGGAGACCGTCGCCGGTGTCGCCGCGCTGGAGGAGATTCTGGCGGTGCCCGGCGTAGATGGTGTGTTCATCGGGCCGTCTGATCTATCGGCGGACATGGGCTATCCGGGGCAGTTGAACCATCCCGAGGTGGTCAGTGCGGTCGAGGGTGCGCTGACGCGGATCATGGCGAGCCCGGTTGCTGCGGGCTGTCTCAGCTTTGATCGCGCGGTCGCGGAGCGCTATGTCGCTCTGGGCGTGGATTTTGTCGCCGTCGGGTCGGATGTGACCGTCCTGATGGCGGGGTTGAAATCCCTGCGGGCGGCGTTCTGACTATTTTGTCAGGATCAGTTTGCCGGCGCGGGTGATCCGCAGGGTGTAGGTCTGGCCATCCAAGAGAATATGTGCGGTTTGCCCGCCTGCCGTCAGGTCGCGGGCCTGATGGTCTGGAATGGACATCTGTGGGGAAAATGTTTCCTGGCTGGTCATGGCTTCCTCTGTTGGGCTTAAACCTGATAATTTTTGTAAGATACTGGATCAGGCTCGCAGAGGCAAGATGCCGCAGCCGGTCTAATGCACGATCGGCTCGAGCGGATCATAGCCCGGAGCGTCGGGGTCGCCCCACGCGACAGCCGCAAGGCTATCGGGTTTGACCCTAAGCTGCGCCAGTTCGCGGCGCGTGACCCAGCGGCGGTGGGTGACGATGCCCTCTGGGTCGGTCCAGTCGCCATCCGGGTCGCCTGCGACGATGGTGCAGCGGAAATAGAGGTCGACCTGATGGAAGCTGCCGGTGGGGTCGTGAAATTCATTGATCAGGCAGGGGGCGCCGACCGCGATGGTCAGGCCGGTTTCCTCGAACACTTCGCGGGCGAGGTTCTCGGGGAGGCTGGCGTGCGGTTCCGCCCCGCCGCCGGGCGCGCACCAAAGATGCGTCCGGCCCTTCCAGGCGTTGACGATGAGCAGGCGGTCATCACGCATCAAGATGGCGCGGGTGGCGAGGCGAATGGGCTTGGTCATGAGTATGAAAGTGAAGTGGGCGCGAAAAAGCCGCAAGTGCCGTTTGTGTTTTCGGCTGCGAGGCCTATCTAGGCGGTATGAAATATCCTCTTGTCTTCGCTCTGAGTGTTGCGCCGATGGCGGCCTCTGCTGATTGTGTGGTGCTGCTGCACGGACTGGCGCGCAGCTGGGCGTCGATGATCGTGATGCAGACCGTGTTGGAACAGGAAGGGTATCGCGTGGTGAACCGCGGGTATCCGTCGACGGAAAAGCCGATCGAGGCGCTGGTGCGTGATGTGACAGACGATGTCGCGGCCTGTGGTCCGGACCGCGTGCATTTTGTCACCCATTCGATGGGCGGCATATTGATCCGGGCCTGGCTGCGCGATCACCGTCCGGCGGATATGGGCAGGGTGGTGATGCTGGCCCCGCCCAATGGCGGGTCGGAACTGGTCGACGTGTTCGGAGATTGGGCGCCGTTCCAATGGCTCAACGGGCCGGCGGGTGAGCAATTGGGCACAGAGGCGGATAGCGTGCCGCTCTCCCTGGGGTCCGCAGACTTTGATTTGGGGATTATTGCCGGGAACCAGTCGCTGAACCCGGTGTATTCCGCGCAGATCGAAGGCGAGGATGACGGCAAGGTATCCGTGGAGTCGACCAAACTGGAGGGGATGGCGGATCACCTGATTCTGCCGGTGACGCATACCTATATGATGAACAATCCCCTTGTGATTGCCGAGGTTGTCGCGTTCCTCGAAGACGGTGCGTTTTTCCGCGAGGCGCCTTTGGTCGGAGATGCGTTTGTGATCCCCGAGTGAGGAGGGGGCTAAAAAGGGGGCTGTCTGCCCCCTCTTGGCCCCTGTGGGGCCAATTCACCCCCGAGGATATTTGCGGCACAAAGGCATGAGGGCGGCGGCTATTTTGCCGGACCGGTGATGCGGTTGACGTGGCCCATTTTGCGACCCGGTTTGGCGTCGGATTTTCCGTAGAGATGGATCGCCGCCCCGGTTCTGGCGATGTCCGGAATGCGGTCCACGTCATCGCCGATCAGGTTTTCCATGATCACATTGGAGTGGCGTTTGCCGTCGCCCAGAGGCCAGCCGACGATTGCGCGGATATGCTGTTCGAACTGGTCGATCGCGCAGCCGTTCTGGGTCCAGTGACCGGAATTGTGCACGCGAGGGGCGATTTCGTTAACGATCAATCCCTGCGGCGTGACAAAGAGTTCGACGCCCAGAACGCCGACGTAATCGAGGGCATTGAGGATTTTTGCCGCCAGAAGCACCGCGTCGGTCCGCTGCGCCGCCGTCAGGTTGGCGGGGACGGTCGTGGTGTCGAGGATGCCGTTTTTGTGGACGTTTTCGCCGGGGTCGTAGCAGGCGACCTCGCCGGTGGTGCCGCGTGCGGCGATCACCGACACTTCGTGCGTGAAGTTTACGAAGCCTTCGAGGATCGAGGGGGCGCCGGCCATATCGGCAAGAGCCCGAGCGGCGTCATCGGCGGATTTCAGGCGGGCCTGACCCTTGCCGTCATAGCCGAAGCGGCGGGTTTTCAGGATCGACGGGGTGCCGATTTCCGCGATAGCCTCTGCCAGATCGGTGGCGTCATCGACTGCGGCAAAGGCGGCGGTTTTCAGGCCGAGATCGTTGAGGAAGGCCTTTTCCACGAGACGATCCTGCGAGACGGCGAGCGCCTTGCGGCTTGGCCGGATCGGGCGGACGGAGTCGAGCAGATCCAGCGCCTCGGTCGGGATGTTTTCGAATTCGTAGGTGATCACATCGACGCTGGCGGCGAAATCGGCCAAGGCATCGGTGTCATCATAGGAGGCCGTGGTCACGCGGTCGGCAACCTGCCCTGCGGGGGGATTGGCACCGGGTTCGAAGATATGCGTTTTGAAACCGAGACGCGAGGCTGCGACCGAGAGCATGCGCCCCAGTTGGCCGCCGCCCAGAATGCCGATGGTTGCGCCGGGCTGGATCATGTCAGTCATCGCTGGGTTCGTCCGGAATAGAGGCAGAGAGGGCATCGCGCCATGCATCGAGGCGCTGGGCAAGGTCAGGGTCCTGAAGCGCTAGAATGCCCGCCGCCAGCAGACCGGCATTCGACGCCCCCGCCGCGCCGATGGCCATGGTGGCGACCGGATAGCCCTTGGGCATCTGCACGATGGAATAGAGGGAATCGACGCCCGACAGCGCCTTGGTCTGGACGGGGACGCCTACCACCGGAATGCGGGTTTTCGAGGCCATCATCCCCGGCAAATGCGCCGCGCCGCCCGCGCCCGCGATGATCACCTGCAGGCCGCGATCCGCGGCGGCCTTGCCATAGGCCCAGAGGCGATCGGGGGTGCGGTGGGCCGAGACGATCTTGGCCTCATAGCTGATTCCCAGTTCGTCAAGGATATCGGCGGCAAGCTTCATCGTGGGCCAGTCGGACTGGCTGCCCATAATGATGCCAACTAGGGGTTTGGTCATGTGGTGTCCCCGCTGTCAAAAGGAAGCGGCACTATAGCGGGACGCGGGACAGGCGCAATTGCCAGACGTGATTTCAGGCGATGATATCGGGGGTAATCCGGTCTTCGAGGACGGCAATCTGGTCCTTGAGCGCCAGTTTCTGCTTTTTCAGGCGGCGAATGGTCAGCATATCCGCCGAGCCACGCTCTTCGAGGGCGTGAATCGCCTCGTCGAGGTCGCGGTGTTCGCGCTTGAGTACCTCGAGCTTGATCCGAAGGACCTCGATCTGTTCCATTCGGGCGGATTTGTTCATGGACTCACCTGGTTCGCAACACAGCGCCGATTAACATACGAGTTTCTTGGGCTTTCGCCTAGCCCTTGCGAAGCGGGCAGGGGGTGTCCATATTGGACACAGGGTCGCCAGTCGGGGCCCGGCAGACGGTCGCTTGCACGAGGACGTGTCGCATGACGAAATTGACTCTGGGGACGCACCCCTTTCTTTTGGGCTTTGAACAGCTGGAGCGGTTGGTCGAACGGACCGCCAAGACCGGCAATGATGGCTATCCTCCCTATAACATCGAACAGACGTCGGAACGGTCCTACCGGATCACGCTGGCCGTTGCGGGATTTCGCGACGAAGACCTGGCGATCACCGTCGAGGACAGTTCTCTGGTGATCCGGGGACGGCAGTCCGATGATGGCGAGGGGCGGATTTTCCTGCATCGCGGCATCGCGGCGCGGCAATTCCAGCGGACCTTTGTGTTGGCCGATGGCGTCGACGTGGGCGAGGCGGTGTTGGAAAACGGGCTCTTGCATGTCGATTTGAACCGCAAGTTGCCCGAGAGCGTTGTACAAACGATCAAAATCAAACGGAGTGGCGCATGATTTCTGCATTCAAACCCAAAGACGACCATCTGGTTTACGTCAAACAGGTCCTGGTTGCGGATCTGCCCAGCGATGTTCAGGAGAAGGCGGGCGATCTGACGACGCTGTTTGCGGTCCATAAATCCAGCGGCGAACAGATGGCTCTGGTGGCGGATCGGGCGATGGCATTCGCCTTGGCCAGGCATCACGACATGGAACCGGTAGCGGTTCACTGAGACAGATTTGACAGGGCGTCCTGCGGGGCGCCCTTTTTGCGACGGAACGCCGGGACACATGCGTTCAATGACAACGGGCAGCCAAGGGAGAGCCAGAATGAGCCAGCCAACCAAATTTTCGAAACTCCAGATCGTTCTGCATTGGGGTGTGCTGCTGTTGTTTCTGGGCAGCTTCTTTTCGCACGAGGCGATGAAGGACAGCTGGCGTGACCTGATGCGGAACGGCACCACAGACGGGTCTATCGGCACGCAAGTCCATGTCATCGTGGGGATTGTGATCCTCGCGCTGGCGATCTGGCGGCTGGCGCTGCGCCACACGAAACCGCAACCTGCCGAGGTGGGCAGCGGTCTTCAGGCGCTCTTGGCCAAGGTTGTAAAGATCGGCCTCTATGTCGTCATGCTGGTTTTGCCGCTGTCGGGGATGGCGGCATGGTTCGGCGGCGTGCGGGATGCGGGCGAGGTGCACGAGGTGATGTTCAACCTTGGTCTCTTGCTGCTCGGGTTGCATGTGGCAGCGGCGCTGTTCCACCAATTCGTCCTCAAGGACAATCTGATGGCGCGGATGAAACTGCGCTAGGTTTCAGGTCCAGAAATACAAACGCCCCGGCCATTGACCGGGGCGTTTTTGTTTTTGCGAACTTTCGGGATTACCCGATCAGGCCCATCTGTTCGAGCTTGAGGATGACCTGATGTGCGCAGTTGTCGACATCGGCGCCTTCGGTTTCGACACGCAGTTCGGGGGCTTCCGGGGCCTCATAGGGGTCGGAGATGCCGGTGAACTCTTTGATCTTGCCTTCGCGGGCAAGCTTGTACAGGCCCTTGCGGTCGCGGCGTTCGCATTCATCGATGCTGGTCGCGACGTGCACTTCGATAAAGGCACCGTAGGCTTCGATCATTTCACGCACAGCGCGGCGGGTCGCGGTATAGGGCGCGATCGGAGCACAGATGGCGATCCCGCCGTTCTTGGTGATCTCCGACGCGACATAGCCGATCCGCTTGATATTGATGTCGCGGTGTTCCTTGCTAAAGCCGAGCTCGGACGACAGGTGTTTACGCACCACATCGCCGTCCAGCAGCGTCACCGGGCGACCGCCCAGTTCCATCAGCTTGACCATCAGCGCGTTGGCGATGGTGGACTTGCCCGAGCCGGACAGGCCGGTAAAGAACACGGTAAAGCCCTGCTTGGCCCGCGGCGGACGGGTGCGGCGCAGTTCATTCACCACCTCGGGGAAGCTGAACCATTCCGGAATTTCCAGACCTTCGGCCAGACGACGGCGCAATTCGGTGCCCGAGATATCCAGAACGGTCGAGCCTTCGGGAACTTCGGAAACCGGGTAGTACTGCGCCTTTTCCTGCACATAGACCATGTGCTTGAAATCGACCATTTCGATGCCGATTTCCGCAGCATGTTCCTTGAACAGGTCCTGCGCATCATAGGGACCGTAGAAGTCCTTGCCCTGGCTGTTCTTGCCCGGACCGGCGTGGTCGCGGCCAACGATAAAGTGGGTGCAGCCGTGGTTTTTGCGGATCAGACCGTGCCAGACGGCTTCGCGCGGGCCAGCCATCCGCATGGCGAGGTTCAGCAGCGACATGGTGGTGGTGGCAGCCGGATATTTATCCAGAACCGCCTCGTAGCAACGCACGCGGGTAAAGTGGTCTACGTCGCCCGGCTTGGTCATGCCGACGACCGGATGGATCAGCAGGTTGGCCTGCGCTTCACGCGCGGCGCGGAAGGTCAGTTCCTGGTGGGCGCGGTGCAGCGGGTTACGCGTCTGGAAGGCCACGACCTTGTTCCAGCCCATCTTGCGGAAGAAGGCGCGCAATTCGTTCGGCGTGTCGCGGCGGGCCTTAAAGTCATAGTGAACCGGCTGCTGGATGCCGGTGATCGGGCCGCCCAGATAGACCTTGCCAGCGGTATTATGCAGGTAGTTCACCGCCGGGTGGGCCAGATCGTCCGCGCCGAACACTTTTTCAGCTTCGTGCGATTTGTTCGGCACCCACTTGTCGGTGACGGTCATCGTCGCCAGAATCACGCCCTCTTGGTCGCGCAGCGCGATGTCCTGACCGATCTCGATCTTGTCCGCGAACTCTTCCTTGACGTCCAGAGTGATCGGCATCGGCCACAGTGCACCGTCAGCCAGACGCATGTCGTTCACGACACCGTTGTAATCCGCTTCGCTCAGGAACCCCTTGAGCGGGAAAAAACCGCCATTCATCAGCAGTTCAAGGTCACAGATCTGGCGTGGGGTCAGGTCGTGCGACACCAATGCGGCCGCCTCAATCTTGAGTTTTTGGGCGGAGTCATAAGAAACATAAAGTTCAGGAATAGGAGCAAGGTTCATCAGTTCATCCAGCTTTCATCGGCCTGTGTTTGCGGCGCGTAGGCGTCGATGCTGCCTAGACCCTGAAAACCCCCTGTTTCAACCCTTTTGAGAGTCGAAAAGCAGAAAAAGGAAGCCAAAGGCAGCTATTCCATACGTCTAAGATGATTGATCCGCTGCGGCGCGGCATTTGGGAGGTTGTTTTTCGCTTTGCCTCGGAATCGGAACGGGTGTTTGTCCTGTCTGGCAAATCCGACCTGAAAACCACAGTGCCGCTGGATGATTGTTCTACCTAGATGCAAAAACGCCCGGACAGGGGACACCTGCCGGGCGTTATGATAGCCAAAAGGCGTCAGGTTACTCTTGGGCCGCCAGCCAGTGTTCGGCGTCCAGCGCCGCCATGCAGCCCATCCCCGCCGAGGTCACAGCCTGACGGTATTTGTCGTCGGTCAAATCGCCCGCAGCGAACACGCCGGGGATCGAGGTTTCGGTCGAGCCGGGTTTCACTTTGACGTAGCCGCCGTTGTAGGTCTCGAGTTGATCGGCCACCAGTTCGCTGGCCGGAGCGTGGCCGATGGCGATGAACACGCCCTTGGCCGGAACCTCGGTGATCTCGCCCGTCTGCACGTTCTTGGCTTTGACGCCGGTGACGCCCTTGGGGGTGCCTTCGCCGACGACCTCGTCAATGGCGTGGTTCCACAGCACTTCGATCTTGGGATGCTTGAGCAGGCGGTCCTGCATCACCTTTTCCGCGCGGAGCGAGTCGCGGCGATGGATCAGCGTCACCTTGGTCGCAAAGTTGGTGAGGAACAGCGCCTCTTCGACGGCAGTATTGCCGCCGCCGACCACGACGATTTCCTGCCCCCGATAAAAGAACCCGTCACAGGTGGCGCAGGCGGATACGCCAAAGCCCTTGAACGCTTCTTCGCTGTCCAGACCCAGCCATTTGGCACGGGCGCCGGTGGCGAGGATCACCGCATCGGCGGTGTAGGTTGTGCCGCTATCGCCCTTGGCCACGAACGGGCGCTGCCCCAGATCGAGAGAGGTGATCAGGTCCATCACGATGTCACAGCCCATTTCGCGGGCGTGCTCTTCCATGTTGACCATCAGTTGCGGGCCCTGAATGGCCTTTTCGCCGGGCCAGTTCTCGACGTCGGTGGTGGTGGTCAACTGGCCACCGGGTTCCATGCCCTGCACGAGGATCGGCTGGAGCATCGCGCGGCTGGCATAGACGCCTGCGGTATAGCCCGCCGGGCCAGAGCCAATGATCAAAACCTTGGTGTGACGCGTGTCGGTCATGTCAGCCTCTTTTCTTTATCGGTTGTCCCCGATATAGCCTCGCGGCCCCGCGCCGAAAAGGGTGCGAGAAATAAAATAGATGACACTTATCACATGTATGCCTTCGGGTAATGATGTTGCGCAGTTGCGAAACATTGTTGCGTAGCATTGGCTGTTTGGGTAAGGTTCGCGCAACAAAAGAACCGAGGTTAATATGCCGGGCAGTAAACTCGACGAAATCGACCGCATGATCCTGGCGGAATTGCAGGCAGACGGTCGGATGACCAACGTCGAATTGGCCAAGCGCGTGGGGATTTCCGCGCCCCCCTGTCTGCGCCGTGTGCGCACACTCGAAGAGCAGGGTTACATTCGCGGCTACCATGCCGACGTCGATAGCCGCGAGCTGGGATTCGAGGTGCAGGTCTTTGCGATGGTCGGTTTGCACAAGCAGGCCGAGGCCGATCTGTCGGCCTTTGAGGCCAAGTGCCGGAGCTGGCCGCTGGTCCGCGAATGTCACATGCTCAACGGCGAGGTGGACTTTGTCCTCAAATGCGTAGCGCCGGATTTGCGCAGCTTCCAGAGCTTTTTGACGGGTGAACTGCTGACGGCCGATAACGTCGCGCAGGTGAAAACCTCGCTGGTGATCCGCTGCGCCAAGGATGAACCGGGCGTGCCGTTCGACGTTCTAGAAGCGCGTCTGGCCAAAGACGCCTAAGTCCTACAGTTCTAGGGGTTTTGCCTGTCTGGCAGAGAGTCAGACGGGCGACCATTCATGCGCGTGAGGCGGTGCGCGGGTCGCCCGTCCGATCGAGCGTTCCGGCCTGAGGAACCGGAGACCCCTGCGGCGGCCAAGGCCCCGCTGGTGTGTCCTGAATGTGGCAGAATTGGGACCGGCTTGTCAAATTCTCTTCGCAATTGCAGCGAGTTTTCGAATTTATCCTGGGCGGGTGTCGGGGATTGTTCGCCGTGCCGGATCAATGCACCACAATTCATCCGGTTTCGATGGCCGAATCGGACACAAAAGGCAGCCGTTTCGGGCTGCCTTTGGAAGGGAGTGTCTGTGTGTGGCTCTGCGGGCCGGTGATCAGGCGGCCCGGTCCTGAGCTTCAACCTCGGCGGCGGCCTTGCGGCGGGCGATCATCTCGGCGCGGCGGGCACCGCGGGCCCAGGGCATAGCCGGGGTTTCGGTCTTGGCGGCGTCGAGGGTGGAGGTGAGCCAGCGAAGGTTTTTCATGATGCGTGCCTCTGTTCTGTTGGGGGCCTCTGGGGCGATTGGCCCCACTATCATCGGCAACAGGGGCAGCAGTTGGGCAGCAGTGTGCCGATTGTTCGAAATCGTCGCGCCTGTGGAATCCTAACGGATAGGGTTCGTTAAGGCATTGATTTTAATGATTTAAGTTTGAATTGGAAACAATGATGGCGCCTTGCCGGGGTTTGTTTCCAACCAAATGTGGCAGGACGCGGGCAGGTCTGCCGTAATTACCGTCGCGTCATTACAGCCGAATGGCGGCGATCAGCCGTCCATAGTCCGCCTCTTTACGGTGGGTGCTGCGGCGGTAGCTGTAGAATCGATCCGCGTCGGAATAGGTGCAGTGGCGGGTCCATTCACAACTCGCCACCCCCGCCTGCCGCAACCGGTACAGCCCAAAGGCGGGCAGATCGAACAGGTAGCGGTCCCCTTCGCCATTGGCAAAGAACCGGGCGTAATCGGGGTCCTCGGTCAGGAACTGGTCCAGAAATTCCGGGCCGACCTCGTAGGCGCGCTGGCTGATGGTCGGGCCGATGATGGCGGTGATCCGGTCGCGGTTCGCGCCGAGGGCGATCATGGCATCCACAGTGGCCTCTAGCACGCCTGCTATCGCGCCCTTCCATCCGGCATGGGCCGCGCCGATCACACCGGCGGTCGGATCAGCAAACAGCACAGGCTGGCAGTCCGCGGTCAGCACCGAAAGAACGATCCCCGGCACCTTGGTCACCAGACCATCGGCCTGTGGCAAAGAGGCGGCGGGGTCGGTGACGGTGACCACATCGGCCGAATGGACCTGATGCACACCGACCAGCGCGGCGGGGTCCACCCCCATCGCGGCCGCCACGCGGTTGCGGTTGATATGGACCACGTCGGTCAGATCACTGCTGCCATGTCCGCAGTTCAGCCCCTGAAAAATCCCGCTCGACGCCCCGCCACGGCGGCCAAAGAACCCGTGCTGTACCGGGGCCAGATCGGGGTGGGTGATGATATCCAACGTCATGGCTCTAATCCTGCGGGTGGTGTTTGACCATCGGGGTAAAGGGCGATCACCTTAAACAGGTCGCCCATTTCGTCGGGGTGGGTCAAGCGTCTATGCGCAGCGATATGCGATTCCAGCGCGGCTCCGGTCATTTTGCTGGCCAGTGTCTGGGCGCGCTGCGTGATCCCCAGACGTTCCAGAAACACACCTTGCGGCGTCAGGCGGGTAAAGCGCGAAGGGGTCGCGCGGGCGACGGCCTCGAAATCGACATGCGCGGTCAGGTCGGCGGAGCCGGGGTCGATCAGCGGATCGACGGGGGCATGTCCGCGCAGCGCCTGCAAGGTATCACCCTGCGATCCCCAATCGCCGTAGTCGATGATCAGGGCGGTGCCGCCGTGCGCGGCAATGCGCTGGCCGATTTCGGACACGATACCGGGCAGGGCAGGGCAATGTTCGACCAGATCCCCGTCCTTGGTATCGGCCAAACGATGGTCAAGCATGGCCAGTGGCGCGGCCGCCGACAGCCCAAAGGTCAAAGCCGCGTCGTCCGTCAGGCCAATCATCCGTTCCCGCCATCCGGTGCCATCGCGCTGGAACTGCCGGATGGGCAGGGCATCGAAAAATTCGTTGGCCACCAGGAACAGGGGCGCATCGGGCAGGGTATCGGCGCGGTCGTGGACCTGCTTGACGGGCAGTCGCGCCGCTTGCGCCGCACGTAGAACCGGCGAGGCCTCGACCAGATGCAGGTCCAGCGCCGCATGGAAACCGGGAACCCGCGCCGTTGCCCGCAGGATGTCGGCCATCAGGGTTCCGCGCCCGGGGCCGAGTTCCGCCAGAACGCCCTTGGGGCGCCCTTGATCCAGCCAGCTTTGGGCGAGGCAGAGACCGATCACTTCGCCAAACATCTGGCTGATTTCCGGCGCGGTGATGAAATCCCCCGCGGCCCCCAGCGGATCGCGGGTCGTGTAATAACCATGGATCGGATGCAGCAGCGCCTCGGCCATGTAATCGGCCAGCGTGATGGGGCCGTGGGCGGCAATGCGCGCCGCCAGTATATCGTGCAGACGGGTCATGCGCGCCGCGCCCGGCTTGCCAGCCATAGACCCAGCGCCAGCATCGGGATCGACAGGATCTGTCCCATCGTCAGGCCATATTCACCCAACTGCAGCGCCCAGCCCAGCGGGTTGCCCGGTGCCACGAATTGCGCATCCGGCTGGCGGAAGAATTCTACGATAAAGCGCGAGGCTCCATAGCCCGCCAGAAACAGCCCTGTGATGAACCAAGGGCGGCGCAGCGCCCCCCGGCCAAAGCTGAGCCCGAGCAGAACCGCGCCGAGGATCAACCCCTCTAGGCCGGCCTCATAAAGCTGCGACGGATGGCGGGCGCAGACCGGCAACAGGCAGTCCTGCGCCGCCTCGCCGGGGAAAATCACCGCCCATGGCACATCCGTTACCCGTCCCCAGAGCTCGGCATTGATGAAATTCGCGATCCGCCCCAGCATCAACCCGATTGGCGCCACCAAGGCGAGGCTATCGCTGATCGAGGCGACGGGCAGGCCGCTGCGCCGTGCCCATAGATAGGTGACGGCAACCACGCCGAGGAACCCGCCGTGGAACGACATGCCGCCCTGCCAGACCTGCACCACCTCGAGAGGATGGGCGAGGTAATAGTCGAACCGATAAAACAGCACATAGCCCAGCCGACCGCCAAGGATCACGCCCAGCACGATCCAACCCGCCAGATCCTCGAGCTGGCGATTGTCCATCGGCGCGGTATCCGCAGGCCACAGGCCGGGACGGCGCAGGGCCATTTTGATCACCTGCCAGCCCAGCAGGATGCCGACGATATAGGCCAGCGCATACCAGCGCAGAGCAAAGGTGAAATCGCCAAGGTTCAGGCTGAACAGGATGGGCGAGATATCGGGAAAGGGGAGTGCTGCAAACATGGAACCTGTGTGCTGTGGCATTTGGCGCGTGTCAACGGGGTGCGGCGGGGTTGTGTTGGGCAAAGTTGCGTCCCATATAGACCCTAGCCACGACCGGAGAGTGACATGCAAACGCGCAATAAATTCCTCGATGATTTTTCCCAGCTGATGACCAACGCCATGGGCGTGGCGCAGGGGGCCAAGGACGAGGCGCAGAACGCCATGAAATCCATGCTGGACCGCTGGCTGGCGGACCGCGATTTCGTCACCCGCGAAGAATTCGACGCCGTGCGCGCCATGGCGCAAAAGGCCCGCGAAGAAAACGCCGCGCTCAGCGCCCGGATCGCCGCGCTAGAGGCCGCCAAGCCCGAGGCCTGACACCGGGCTGACTTGAATGAAATTCAATGGGACACGGGGTGTAAATTTATGCCCCGTTCCCATATGTCCTGAGAAGATAACCTCGGGGTCCAACTATGCTGACTGCAACGGCGCAAAAACCTGCGCTGAAATATTTTACGCTCGCCTTTGGTGTCACGGCGGGCGGCCTTCTCCTAAGTGCTGCCTTGGGGTGGACGATCTTTGGCACCTTGGGCGGGATGCTGAATATCCTGTTCATCACAGCGGTTCTCAGCGTTCTGGAAATTTCGCTGTCCTTTGACAATGCGATCGTCAATGCCAACAAACTGCGGGATATGTCGCCCAAATGGCAGCATCGGTTCCTGACGTGGGGGATCTTGATTGCCGTGTTCGGCATGCGCATCGTGTTCCCGCTACTGGTCGTCTGTATCGCCGCCAAAATCGGACCTTGGGCCGCGCTCGAACTGGCGTGGGCAAACCCGGATCGCTATGCCCATATCATGGAGGGCGCGCGGATTCCGATCAGCGCCTTTGGCGGGACCTTCCTGTTGATGGTGGCGCTGTCCTATTTCTTTGACCCCGAAAAAGAGGTGCATTGGCTGCCCGGCGTCGAACGGTTCATGACGAAAATCGCCGGGGCCAAGCTCTTGGTCGTCACGATCGTGATTGCGGTGATCACGCTGATGTCGAACCTGTTTGATCCGGCCGTTGGCCGCGCGTTCCTGCAATCGGCAATCTGGGGCCTGCTGACGTTCCTTCTGGTCGATGTGCTGTCGCATTACCTCGACAGCCAAAACGCGACCAAGGCGGTCGGGCAGGCCGGTTTCGGTGCGTTCATGTATCTGGAAATCCTCGATGCCTCGTTCAGCTTTGACGGGGTGATCGGGGCCTTTGCCCTGACGCAGAACCTGTTTATCATCGCCATCGGTCTGGGGATCGGCGCGATGTATGTGCGATCCATGACCGTGATGCTGGTTGAAAAGGGCACGCTCAACGAATACCGGTTTCTGGAAAACGGGGCCTTCTGGTCCATTCTGGTGCTGGCCATCGTCATGTTCCTGCATGTGGAGTTCCACGTGCCAGAGGTCGTTACCGGGCTCTTGGGCGCGGGGCTGATCGGGGCGTCTTTCTGGGCCTCTGTCCGGGATAAGGCCTGCCGAAGTGAGTGATCTGACCGTCGATGCCTTGGGCCTGCTGTGCCCTCTGCCAGTCCTGAGGGCCCGCAAGGTGCTGTCAGGCATGGCGCCGGGACAGGTGCTGCGCCTACTGGCATCGGACGCGATGGCGCAAATCGATATGCCCGTATTTTGCCGCGAGGCCGGGCACGAGCTGATCGCCGTCGAGGATATCGATGGCGGTCAGGCCTATCTCATCCGGCGCGGCTAGCGCGCCAGATCATCCGGCGTGTTGATGTTGCGGATCACTGCACCGTCAAAACGGACCTCTGCCGCGCCGATGGATCGCGCCCAGCCCATCACCCGCCGCTCACCGCTGATCAGATAGCTGCGCAGGCCATCGGCCAGCGAGGTGGGCCATAGTCCCACGGTCGGATGCGCCCGCCATTCGCCGTCGATCTGGCTGGCGGCATAGGCGGGGCCGGGGGATAGGCGGGCGACCAGATCCGGCGGCAGCGTCACCGTATCCCCCGCCACCACCAGCACATGTGACGCGCCCGCGGCACTTGCCCATGTCATGGCGGTCAGAACCCCCGACAGCGGGCCACAGTCAGGCAGATCATCGGCCAAGACCGGCAGGCCCAGCCTGTCGAACCGCGCCGGATCGCCGTTGGCGTTCAGGGCGATCCGGCTGACCTGCGGCTCTAGCGCCTCGCGCACCCAATCGACCAACATCCGCCCGCGCCAGATCATCAGCGGTTTGTCGCCGCCGCCCATGCGCGTCGCCTTGCCTCCGGCGAGTATGACTGCGGGGGGATGATCCATTGGTCGGCTTTCCTTTTGCTGGCCATCCTGCAATGGTGCCGACAAACGCACAAGAGGACGCCATGCTGGCCTATATCGTTGCCTCGAAATCGAAAACCGCCAATCCGACCCTGGCCGAGGTGTCGCGGCGGCTGACCGCGCAGGGTCTGGCCTTGGTCGGGGCGTGCCAGATCAACGACGATCCGCAGGATGGCACCCCCTACGAGATGGACCTGCATATGATCCCCGGCGGTCAGGTGATCCGGATCAGCCAGTCCTTGGGGCCGCTGTCGTCGGGGTGCCGGCTGGACGGGGCCGCGCTGGAACAGGCCGTGGGCATCGTCCAGCGCCAGATCGAGGACGGCGCGGACCTGCTGATCGCCAATAAGTTCGGCAAGCAAGAGGCAGAAGGGCGCGGGTTTCGCCCCGTGATCGGCGATGCGCTGGCCAGCGGTATTCCGGTCCTGCTCGCCGTGCGCGATGTAACCTTGCCCGATTTTCACCGCTTTACCGATGGCATCGGGCAGGAACTGCCCAATGACATCGAGGCGGTCTTGGCATGGGTCGCTGAAACTGTCGGTCAGACCGTATAGAGATAGAGGTCAAAGTCCACGTCGCTGATCGTCCGCGCCACGCGGGCGTATTCGGCGGCTTTGACGGCGGTAAAGGTGCGGTGCATATCCTCGCCCAGAGCCGATTTCAGAAACTCCGACGCCTGAGCCGCCTTGATCGCCTCTTTCCAGTCGCCGGGAATATTCAGGTTGTCATCCGCGTCATAGCCGTTGCCGGTGGTTTCCGGGCCGGGGTCGATCCGGTTGGCCATACCATGGCGGATCGCGGCGAGGATCGTCGCCCCGACCAGATAGGGGTTGGCATCGACGCCAGCGGGGCGATGTTCGATCCGGCGGGCCTTGATGCTACCCGCAGGGATACGCAGCGCGACGCTACGGTTGTTGACGCCCCAAGACGGCGAGACGGGCGCGTAGCTCTGGTTTGAGAACCGCCGCCAGCTGTTGGCATGCGGGGCAAATACCAGCATCGATTCGCCCATCGTTTCGCGCATCCCGCCCAAGGCATGCAGGATATTGTCGTTGTAATCGCCCTCGACCGCCTCGACAAAGACGTTCTGTCCGTCCCTGTCACACAGCGAGACGTGGAAATGCATGCCCGATCCGGCGTATTGTTCGATCGGCTTGGCCATGAAACAGGCTGTGACGCCATGTGCGCGCGCCTGCGCCCGCACGATGCGTTTCAGCCGCATCAGATCATCGGCCGCCTGCATGACGTTTTCGCGGTAATGCAGCGTCAGTTCGTACTGTCCGGGGGCATATTCGCTGATCATGGTCTCTGCCTTGATCCCGGCCAGTTCTGCCCCTTTGTAGATGTCGGAAAACAGCGGCAGCATTCCGTGCAGATGGTCCACCGAATAGACCTCGGTCTTGTGGCTGGCGCGGCCGTCCAGCACGTCGCGGGCGGGTTGCACGCGGCCATTGCCGTCCCGTTCATTGGCCAAGAGGAAAAACTCCAGCTCGAACGCACCGGCGGGATAAAGCCCCTCCGCCGCCATCGCATCGACCTGACGTTGCAGGGCGTGTCGCGGGTCCGAGGTCATCGGGGCCCCCTCGAGCGTGTAGAGCGACATGAACACTTCGGCGCGGGGCGGGGTGGTGTTGTGCAGCGGGACCAGCGTGCCCGGAATCGGCCAAGCCCGCAGATCGCCATCGCCCTGATCCCAGATCAGGCCGGTTTCGTGCACATCCTCGCCGCAGATATCCAGCCCGAGGATCGAAATCGGCATGTGTCGCCCGCCCTCGTAGATGCTGAGCAATTCGTGACGGCGGATGATCTTGCCCCGGCCAATGCCGTTCGCGTCGTGCAGGACGATATCCACCGCCTCGATTTCGGGATGGGCGGCGAGAAAGTCGATGGCTTCTTGCGGGGTGGAACCAGAGGGCGAGATCATAGCAGGTCTTTCACGGTAGCATCAAAGGCGGCAATCAGCCGGTCGATCTGGGCGTCGGTCGTCACGGGGGACACCAGCATCATATTGTGGAACGGCGCGATCAGGCAGCCACGGTTTAACAGGCCGGCGTGTAGCGCCGCCTCGAGCGGGTATTTATGCGCCGCCGCGGCCTCGGTCCCGTTTTTAAGCGGGCCGGGATGGCAGATGAATTCGACGCGGGCGCCGACGCGCACGACATGCCACGGCAGGCTGTGCGCGGCGATCACAGCGGACAGTCCCGCGTGGAGCCGCGCTGCGCCGCGATCCATATGGTCATAGGCGGCAGGGGTCATCACCTCGGACAGGGTGGCGCGCAGGCAGGCAAACTGCATCGGGTTGGCCGATAGGGTGGTGCCCATGCCCGAATGGCCAGAGGCCCGCGCCGCGTTGGCGGCATAGTAGCGATCCGCCACATCGGCGGTGAGTCCCCAGACAGAGGTCGGCATGCCGCCCGCCACGCATTTTCCGACCACGAACACATCCGGCGACAGCCCGTGCACGCGGGTATAACCGCCGTAGCCCGATGAAATCGTATGGGTTTCGTCGATGATCAACAGTGCGCCGTAGCGGGTCGCCAGATCGCGCAGACCCGCGTGGAAACCGGGGTCTGGCAGCACCATACAGGAATTGGTCATCACCGGTTCGGTCAGGATCGCGGCGACGTCGCCCTGTGCCAATGCGGCCTCGACCCCGGCCAGATCGTTGAATTCGCAGGCCACGGCGGTCGGTGTCAGGTCCGCCGCCTGTCCGAGCAGACCGGGCCGCGTGATCGTGTCGCCATCGCGCAGTTCTACCATCGCGTCATCTACGGTGCCGTGATAGCAGCCGTTGAACACCAGCACCTTGGGCTTGCCGGTGACAGCGCGGGCCACACGCAGCGCGAACCGGTTGGCATCCGTGGCGGTGGTGGCGATTTGCCAGCGCATATCGCCAAAGGTTTCCGTCAGCAGCCGCCCGGCCTCCAGCGCGTCCTCTGTCGGGAGCATATAGGTCAGCCCGCGGCTGGCCTGCCGTGCAATCGCCGCCGCCACGGGGGCAGGGGAGTGGCCGAACATCGAGCCGGTATCCCCGAGGCAGAAATCCTCGACCACGTTGCCATCCAGATCGGTCAAGGTCGCGCCGGTCGCCTGTGCGACCAGCATCGGAAAGGGCTGCGGCCAGTCCTTCATCCAATGCATCGGCACGCCGTCCAGATAATGCGCCGCGCCAGCCGCCAGCGCGGCGAGGGTTTTGGGGCGGGCCTGCGCATAGACCTGCGCAGCACTGGCGGTCAGCGCCGCAATGCGGTCCGTGTCAATGCCGCCAATCATCTGGGGGGTCTGGGTCAACGCTGCCTCCGATCCGGTTGCAAACATATGATCAAATTTTTCGGAAAGATAAAGAGGGCAGAGCGACCTCTAACCGGTAGAGGTAGGTCCGGCAGTCTGGCGGTCAGCGAGAGGGAGGGCCGAACCGCCGAGCGGTCCGGCCAGAGGGTTCAGGCCGAAGCCTCGGCCCGTTTTTCATCGCGCAGGCGCTGGGCGATCTGCCGTTTCGACAGGATCGAAAAAATAAGTACCCCGACCGTCACGATGCCGATCATGATTGTGGACAGCGCGTTAATCTGCGGTTTTACGCCGCGCCGAACCTCGGAGAAGATCTCGATCGGCAGGGTGGTTGCGCCCGGACCCGTGGTAAAGCTGGCGATCACCAGATCGTCGAGCGAGAGCGTAAACGCCAAGAGCCAGCCCGAGATCACCGCAGGTGCGATATTCGGCAGGGTCACGCTGATGAACGTGTCAAAGGCCGAAGCGCCGAGGTCGGACGCCGCCTCTTCCAGCGATTTGTCAAAGCTGACCAACCGCGACGACACCACGACCGAGACATAGCACATCGTAAAGGTGGTATGCGCCAGGATCACCGTCAGCATGCCCGACTGGCTGAACATCACCTTGAACAGCAGCAGCAGCGACAGGCCAAGGATCACGTCCGGCATCACGAGGGGCGCATAGGTCATGCCCGCAAACAGGCTGCGCCCGTAGAACCGTCCACCGCGCACCAGCACATAGGCCGCAATCGTGCCGAGGATCGTGGCCAGCGTTGCCGTGGCCAGCGCCACCCGCAGGGTGATAAAGGCCGCGTTCAGGAACTTTTCATCGTTGAACAGTTCGCCGTACCATTTGGTCGAGAACCCGCCCCAGATCGCGACGTTGCGCCCGCCGTTGAACGAAAACACCACGAGGATGATCATCGGGATGTAGAGGAACGCGAACCCCAAGGTCAGCGATGTGGCGTTGAACCAGCTGAGTTTCTTCATTTGCCAGCCTCCGCCTGCTTTTGTTGGTTACGCTGGAACAACACGATCGGCACCACGAGGATCAACAGCAGCACAACCGCCACCGCAGAGGCCACCGGCCAGTCACGGTTCGAAAAGAATTCCTCGTAGAGGATTTTACCGATCATCAGCGTGTCCGAACCGCCCAGCAGCGAGGGGATCACAAATTCGCCCAAAGTCGGGATGAACACGAGGAAACAGCCCGCAACGACGCCCGGCACCGACAGCGGCGCGGTCACCAGCCAGAACGCCTGTAGCCGCGAACAGCCCAGATCCTCGGCTGCTTCGAGCAGCGATCCATCCAGTTTTTCAAGGGTGGCATAGATCGGTAGCACCATGAACGGCAGATAGGTGTACACGATGCCGATATAGACGGCGATATTGGTGTTCAGGATCACCAAGGGTTCGTCGATAATCCCCAGCCACAGCAGGAAAGAGTTCAGGAACCCTTCGCGACCCAGAATGCCCATCCACGCATAGACGCGGATCAGGAACGAGGTCCAGAACGGCAGGATCACCAGCATCATCAGCGTACCGCGCCATTCTTCGGGGGCGCGGGCCATGGCGTAGGCCATCGGATAGGCGACCAGCAGCGTCAGGAAGGTCGACAGAACCGCGATCTTGAGCGAACTGAGATAGGCCTTGTAATATAAGGGGTCCATCGTCAGGAATTCAAAGTTGTCAAAGTCCAGCTTGCCCAGAAAATCGACAAACCCGGACCAGCCCGCAGCCGGGTCCAGCGTCGGCGTATAGGGCGGCATGGCCAGCGCGATATCCGACAGCGAGATCTTGATCACGATGACGAACGGGACCAGAAAGAACACCAGCAGCCACAGATAGGGAACCGCGATCACCGCGACCCGGCGGCTGATGCGATAGAGCCCCATGAAAACCGCGACGGCGATCATCACCCCGCCGGTCACATGGCTGCCATCGCTGCCGTGTTCCAGCAACAGAAACCCGCCAAGCGCCAAGGCCGCAGCCAGCACCAGATCGAGCCATCGGGCATAGGCCCATTCTACGGCGTCTGTCGAACGCATATCGGCCCCCTATCGGGTCAGGACGACACCGGCGGTGTCAGTCCAGGACAGGCAAACCTGATCGTCCCATGTGAAATCGCGACGTGACAGGCGACGGGCGTTGGTCATCGAGGCCTCGACCTTTTGACCATTGCCCAGCGTCACAAAATAACTGGACAGGTGGCCCAGATAGCCGATGTCGATGATCTTACCGCGTGCATGGTTGGCGCGATCCGTCAGCGGTTCCGAGGAAACAGCGATTTTTTCCGGGCGGATGGCGTAGGACACCCGCTGGCCGTCGGCGATGTCCAGATCGGTCATCGCGCGGATCGGGGCAGCCCCTTCGGCGTAATGGATTTCGATGCCGCCCTCGATGCGTTTGGCATTGCCTTCGATGATGTTCACATCGCCGATAAAGTCGGCGACATAAACGCTGTTGGGGGCCTCGTAGATGCCGGCAGGGGTATCGACCTGGATCAGTTTGCCGTGGTCCATCACCGCGATCCGGCTGGCGACGGTCATCGCCTCTTCTTGGTCGTGGGTCACGATCACAAAGGTGGTGCCGGTCTTTTCCTGAATGTCCATCAGTTCGAACTGCGTCTCGTTGCGCAGTTTCTTGTCCAGCGCGCCCAGCGGTTCGTCCAAGAGCAACAGGCGCGGAGCCTTGGCCAGGGACCGTGCCAGCGCGACGCGCTGACGCTGGCCGCCGGAAATCTGGTGGGGCTTGCGCTTGGCAAAGCTCTCCAGCCGGGTCAGGCGCAACATTTCCTGCACACGCTCGCCGATCTGGTCGCGCGGCATATCTGACCGGCGCAGGCCAAAGGCGATGTTGTCCCAGACCGACAGATGCGGGAACAGCGCATAGCTCTGGAACATCATGTTCACGGGGCGTTTGTTCGGCGGCACCGGCACGATGTCCTGCCCCCCGAGCAGAATGGCGCCTTCGGTCGGGTCCTCGAACCCGGCCAGCATCCGCATCAACGTGGTCTTGCCACAGCCGGACGGTCCGAGAAGGGCAAAGAATTCCCGCTGATAAATATTCAGCGTCAGATTATCAATTGCTGTGAAATCACCGAACCGCTTGGTCACACCTTTAAATTCGATGAGCGGCTTTTCGGTAGGATTTTCCCAAGGGGCAAAGACGACGGGCGTCTTGTGGGGCTGGGCCATTTCGCCAACACTCCTAGCAATGAAATACCCCGCACCCCCGGACCGAGGATGCGGGGCAGGGGAACGGGATTAGACGCCCGACTTCACGCGGGTCCAGATGCGGGTGACGATACGCTGTTCGCCGGCATCGGGTGCGGTGGTGGTGTAGAGGTTCTGGATGGTTTCTTCACCCGGATAGATGGCCTCATCCCCGATTACGTCCTCGATCAGGAACTCTTGCGAGGCAAGGTTTCCGTTCGCGTAGTAGACGTAGTTCGAGGCCGCAGCCATGTTCTGCGCGTCCATGATAAAGTTCAGGAACTTGTGCGCAGCTTCGGGGTTCGGCGCATCAACCGGGATCGCCATCATGTCGAACCACATCAGCGCGCCCTCTTTGGGGGCGTTGTAGGCGACTTCGACGCCGTTGTCGGCCTCGACGGCGCGGTCACGGGCCTGAAGAATATCGCCCGACCAGCCCAGAGCCACGCAAATCTCGCCGTTGGCGAGCGCGTTGATATACTCGGACGAGTTGAACTTCTGGATGTAGGGACGAACCGCCATCAGCACTTCTTCGGCCTTGGCCAGATCGTCGGGGTTCTTGGAGTTCGGGTCGAGGCCAGCGTATTTCAGAGCCGCGGGCAGGACCTCTGCCGGAGCGTCGAGCATCTGGACGCCGCAAGCCGCCAGTTTTTCCATGTTCGCCGGATCGAAAATCAGCGACAGGCTGTCGATCGGGGCATCCGCGCCCAGCACTTCGGCCACTTTGCCGACGTTCACGCCGATACCGGTGGTGCCCCACATGTAGTTGATGGCATATTCGTTGCCGGGGTCATAGGTGGCGGTACGTTCCTTGATGGCATCCCACAGGTTCCCGGCGTTCGGCAACTGGGCATAGTCCAGTTTCTGGAACGCGCCGGCAGCGATCTGGCGCTGCAGGAAGGACCCGGTCGGCACCACGACGTCATAGCCCGAACCGCCAGCCAGTAGTTTGGTTTCCAGCACTTCGTTGGAATCGAACACGTCATAGATCAGGTCGATGCCCGTTTCAGCTTCGAACTTGGTCAGCAATTCTTCGTCGATGTAGTCCGACCAGTTATAGACGCGAACTTCTTCGGCGGAGGCCGAAACAGCGCCCATGGCCAATAGGGCGGCGATTGGCAGCCAGGTCTTGGTCATTGGTGTATCTCCCGTGTTGACGTATTTTATGAGCAACTTGGCTCAAGATTTGATCAAAAACAGCCTACACTGCAACTATTACTTTGCGCAGTGTCACATCCTATCCCGCCACGCCAATGCAGAAAAAACAAGCGGCGAGGGTCGATTTTCTTGCATATTTTTGACCAAACGGCGCGAAATAAGGCACTTATCGTATTGGTAATCTTCTGCTGCGGCGCGGCGCTTTCAAGGGTGCCGAGAGGGGGTGGCTGGCGTTGTCCATTCGCGACGAGAGGATGTCGCTGATGAAATTCCGGTACCGAATCTGGTCGAGGGAGGCCGCGACGATGTCTACGGTTGGGGGCTTGGCTCGGCATAATTTGATCAAAAACCCTTGACAGGGGCCGGGGCGATCATATGCTCGAGTCAAAGGATGCAAATGCGTCTCTCCTCCCTCATTTGCGAACGTTTCGTCCGCCCGCCAACAGGAGCTGTCATGACCCTGATTTCCACGCAAACCCCGACCGCCGAACTTCAGGCGCTGGATGCTGCGCACCACATGCACCCCTTTACCACGGGCGACGCGCTGGCCAAGCGCGGTGCGCGGGTGATCACCCGTGCCGAAGGTGTCTGGCTGACCGATAGCGAAGGCCATCGGATCATCGACGGCATGTCGGGGTTGTGGTGCATGAACATCGGTTACGGCAACCAGCGTCTGGTCGATGCGGCAGCCAAACAGATGCAGGAACTGCCCTATTACAACACCTTTTTTATGACCACGCACGTTCCGGCCATCGCGCTGGCCAACAAACTGGCCGAGATCGCGCCCGGTGATCTGAACCATGTGTTCTTTGCCAGTTCCGGGTCCGAGGCGAATGACACAAACCTGCGTCTGGTCCGCGCCTACTGGAGCGCCAAGGGCCAGCCGGAGCGTCAGGTGATCATCAGCCGCCGCAACGCCTATCACGGCTCGACCATGGCCGGGATGTCGCTGGGCGGCATGTCGGGCATGCACGAACAGGGCGGTATCATTCCGGGCATCCATCACATCGACCAGCCGCATTGGTGGGCCGAGGGCGGCGACATGACCCCCGAAGAGTTCGGGCTTGCCCGTGCGCAGGATCTGGAAAAGGCTCTCCTAGAGATTGGGCCGGAGAAGGTCGCGGCCTTTATCGGCGAGCCGATCCAGGGCGCAGGCGGGGTGATCATTCCGCCCGCGACCTACTGGCCGGAAATCCAGAGGATCGTTGATAAATACGGCATTCTCTTCATCTCGGACGAGGTGATCTGCGGCTTTGGCCGGACCGGAAACTGGTTCGGGTTCCAAACCATGGGCACCCGCCCCGATATCATCACCTGCGCCAAGGGTCTGTCGTCGGGCTATGTCCCGATTGCGGCCTCGATCGTGAATGACAAGGTCGCGGATGTGATCAATGCGATCGAATTCAACCACGGCTACACCTATTCCGGCCACCCCGTCGCTGCGGCGGTTGCGCTGGAAAACCTGCGGATCATCGAGGAACAGAACCTTGTCGGTCGGGTCAAGGATGACATCGGGCCCTATCTGGCGGCCCAATGGGCGACCTTGGCTGATCATCCGATGGTTGGCGAGGCCAAGATCGTTGGTCTGATGGGCAGTCTGGCCCTGACCCCGAACAAGGCAACCCGTGCCCCGTTCAAGGCTGACGCGGGAACCGTCGGATATATGACCCGCGAATGCTGTTTCGGCAACGATCTGGTGATGCGCCATGTCGGCGACCGGATGATCATCGCGCCGCCCTTTGTCATCAGCCACGCCGAAGTGGACGAGCTGATCGCCCGCGCCCGCAAATCGCTGGATCAGGCCTATGAAAAGGTGAAAGCCGCAGGTCTGTTCGAGGCCGCCTGATGGACGTTCTAACCGCAAATGACCGGCCGGGTGCCTACCCGGCCAGTTACTATGCCGCGACGGCAGAACCGCTGCCGAAACAGCCGCAACTGGCCGGGTCGGTCCGCGCCGATGTCTGCGTTGTCGGAGGAGGATTCACGGGTCTGTCTTCGGCGCTGCATTTGGCGCAGCGCGGGTATCGGGTTGTCTTGGTCGAGGCGCAGCGCGTCGGTTTTGGCGCCTCTGGTCGCAATGGCGGTCAGGTGGCGGCGGATCAGCGGCTGGACCAGGACGATCTGGAGCAGATGGTCGGTCTGGATCATGCCCGCCGCCTGTGGGATCTGGGGCGCGAGAGCGCGCAACTGGTCCGTGATCTGGACGCTGCGCATGGCTGCAATGCGGGTTGGACGCCGGGGATCATCCACGCCGCCCATCGGGCGCGGTTTGTGTCCGGCTATCACGCCTATGCCGAACGGCTGGCGCGCGACTATGGTCATGACCAGATCACGCCGCTGAACCGGGATCAGATCCGGGACCTCGTGGCCTCGGACGCCTATTACGGCGGCACGTTGGATATGTCGGGCGGGCATATTCACCCGCTGCGCTTTGCGCTGGGCCTCGCGCGGGCCTGTCTGGTGGAAGGCGTTGAAATCTATGAACAAACCCGCGTCACCGAGGTGGTTGAGGGCCAGCCCGCCACGGTGAAAACCGCCACAGGGCAGGTCGTTGCCGATCATGTGGTGTTGGGCTGCAACGGCTATCTGGGCCATATGCAAAAACGCGTTGCGGCCCGCGTCATGCCGATCAACAATTTCATCATCGCCACCGAGCCGCTCCCCGACCCGGATGCGGTGCTAAAGAACGACCACGCGGTCGCCGACAGCAAGTTTGTGATCAATTACTTCCGCCTCTCGGACGATGGGCGGATGTTGTTCGGCGGTGGCGAGAGTTACGGCTATCGGTTCCCTCGCGATATCGAGAGCCTCGTTCGTAAACCCATGTCGCAGATTTTCCCGCAGCTGGGGAATCTGCGCGTCGATTATGCGTGGGGCGGGACGCTCGCGATCACGATGAACCGGATGCCGCATTTCGAACGGCTGTCGGGCAATATCCTGTCGATGTCGGGTTATTCCGGCCACGGAGTCGCAATTGCCACGCTCGCCGGAAAACTGGCTGCCGAGGCAATCGCCGGTCAGGCCGAACGGTTCGACGTGATGGCCAGCGTGCCGACGCAGGTCTTTCCCGGCGGCGCGGCTCTGCGCTGGCCGCTGCTGGTTCTGGCGATGCTCTGGTTCGGGCTGCGCGACCGGCTCTAGGCCGTCACAGGCAGCGAGGCGCGGATCTGCGCAAAGCCTTGGGCGATGTCGTCGTGAATGGCGGCACCCACGGCGACCGGATCACCGCGCCGCAGCCCTGCAATCGCATCGGCGTGTTTGTCATCCAGGATCGCGGTGCCAAACCGCCCGCCCATGACGCGCAGGCTGGGTCCCATCCGCAGCCAGAGCGCATCGGCCAGCGCCAGCGTCGTGCGGGCCTGCGATACGGCATAGAGCCGCGCATGGAACCGGTAATTGTGCAGTAGATAGTTGCGGACATCGCCACGGGCGATGGCGCGGTTGACCTCTTCGTCGATCCGCTCGAGGTCGATAATATCCTCCGACGTGATCCTCTCGGCCGCCCAGATCGCCAGTTGCGGTTCGAGCGCCAGCCGCGAGAATGCCAGTTCCTCGATATCCTCGGGGCGCAGGATCGGCACGCAAACCCTGCGGTTGCCCATGAACTCCAGCCCGTTTTCGGCGGTCAATCGGCGGATTGCCTCGCGGACGGGGGTCATGCCAGCCTCGAGGTTGGCGACCAGCCCCTGGATCGTCACCGCCTGACCGGGTTCGAATTCCCCGCAAAGGATCATATCCCGGAGCCGCCGATACACGGTTTCATGCGCAGGCACTTTGCTGGTCATTGCGTCCAAGGCGCGATCCTCTCTTCACTTGCCCGTGGATATTGCCGCAGGCCGCGCAATTGATCAAATTGGAATCGCTTAATGGATGGCGTCTTCACCGAATTTCAGGATGACCGGGACGATCAGATCTTCTTCGTCGGTCAGATGGCGTTCGATCAGGCCGTTGAGCCGGGCCAGATCGCCGTGAAACCCGCCCGCCGCAGTTTGCCGCGCCGCAGCATCATCAAGACGGGTCAGCACCTGATTGGCCGAGCCGACAAAGTCGTTCAGCAACCCGTCCAGCGCCTGATGGTCCTTGTCCAGAATGTCAAAACCGCGGGTCAGACGGTGATCAAATGTGATCAGCTTCGGGAAATACTGATGGTCCTCGATCATGTGATGGCCGTGCAGGTCCTGCACGAACATCGACCCCAGCCGCGACAGGCGGGACCCGAACCGCTGCGGATCGCCCTTATCCAGCAGGCGTTCGGTTTCCTCGGTCATCGCGGCCAGCAGTCGCCGGAACGACATGTGCCGATCCAGCCAGAACGAGACCAGACCGTGAAACCCCGGATCGTTCGCCCAGAGATCGCGCGGATAGTCGGCCAGCAGCACCCGCAAGGCATCGGGCAGGCCGGTCCGGTTTTTCAGATCAAGCGTGCTCATCAATAGTCTTTCTCAAAGAAGACCCCCAAACCCGAGGTACCATCCGCGCCAAGGCTGCCCTTTGCGGTGATCGAATCCGTCAGGTCGAGGTTCAGGTTCACATCGGCGGTGCCGCTGCTGCTGACCGTGACATCGGTGTAGATATTCTCTGTCAGGTATTTTCCGGCGCGGACGGCAGCATTGCCCGCATCGTCCGAGGTCACATCCAGATCGTCGAGCCCTGCGGTCAGGCGGATTTTGTCGACAATCCCGCCGCCGCCACGACCCGCCAGCGTGCCGACCGCCGCCGCAAGTTGCACGGCCTGAAGCGCGGAAATCTGCGACAGATCGCGACCAAAAATCAACTGCGACAGCACTTCGTCCTGCGGCAGGTCAGGGCTGCTCTCGAACGAGACCTGCGGATCAGAGGCGGACCCGTCGATCACGACGCTGATGCTGGTGCCGGTTTCGGACTGGGTCGTTGCCACCAGCCGTAGCACGGGGTCGAATTGCCCCTGCAGGCTGGCCGAACCTTCGGTCAGGTCGAACCGCTGCTGCAAGATATCCAGCCGCCCCCGAACGAGGTTGAATTCACCGGACGGGATCACATTCGCGCTGGTGCCGGTCAGGCGCAGCGATCCGCCCAGTTCAGCATCCAGACCGCGGCCCCGGATGAACACCCGCGACGGGGCGTTGATCGTCAGGTCCAGCGGATAGGCCGGACCGGAGGCGCTGCTGCCCTCGGCGCTGGTGCCGCTGGTCGTCAGCCCTGCGCGCGACAGGGTCGCCGCGACAGCAGCGGGCGTGGACAGATGCGTGACATCGGGCAAATCGCCCAGCGAACTGACGGTAGAGGAGGGTACGCGGACCTCGGTCGGGCCAAGGGTGATGGTGCCACTGATCGCGGCCCCGCCGGACAACCCGCCAGTGATCGCAATCGCGCCAGAGGCGGTGGTTTCATAGAGCACCGGATCGCGCAACGTCAGATTGGACAGGGTCGCGACCAGTTCGGCCGGATAGCGCCCCGATAGGGTCACTGGCCCCGATAGGGCGACACCGCCGCCTGCGGTGGCCTGTCCGGTCAGGTCGATCGTCGCACGTCCGCCGTTCAGCCGCACCGTACCACCGATGTCGGTCAGGGATTGCCCCAGTGTGGGGGCGGACAGGCTGGCTCCGGTGGTCGAAATCGTGCCGGACAGGGCGCTCAGGCTCGGTGTGCCGTTCAGGCCGAGGTCGAATTGCGCGGTTCCGCCCAACCGGCGCGGGTCCAGCACGCCGTTCAGCAACGCCAGAGGGATCGCGCCGCGCAGGTCCAGATCGCTCTGGCCTGTGGCGGCGACGGAGCCGCCAACGGTGGCGGTCGTGCCGCTGGGCCCGGTCGCGTCCGCGTCCACGGTCCATGTGCCCGCCGGATCGGCCGTGGCATTGACATTGACCGACAATGGCCCGCTGAAATCGGGGGCAAAGAGGCCGATATTGGCCAGACGTCCGCTCATGCTGGCGCTGCGCCCGGTGTCCGACTGCGAAAAGTCGCCCGAGAGCGTCACGTTCGGAAAAGCAAGGTTCAGACCACGGACCGCAAACGTGGAACCGCTGCGGCTGATCTGCCCCGACAGGCTGCCCTGACCGGCCAAGAGCGTGTCGACCGCCTCGATCCCGGTGCCGAGGTCATCTCCAGTGGCGGTCAGATTAATCGCCAATTCGGTCGCATCGCGGGTCATTGTGCCGTTGATCTGCGCGTCCAGCGCCCCGGACAATTGTTGTCCGGCGAGGCCGCTGAATTGCGCCAGATCGGTCAGGGACAGGGTGCCGCCGATGGTGCCCGCGCCTGTCGTCGGCAGAGCCAGAGCGAGGGAAATCACGTCGCCGTCGCGGGTGATGTCGGCCTCTGCGGTCAACAGCCCTTCGGCGTCCTGCGCGGCGTCAATCGTCGCGGCCAGAACGCCGGTTGCGCCGGGGATCAGGCCGTCGGCCAAGGTTTGCACCGCCAGCGCGCCGGTCATCGTGTCAGCGCCAAGGGCGACATCGCCGGTCAGCGTCGTGCTCTGCGTCGTCATTGACAGGTTGCGCAGGAAGGTTCCGTTTTCGTTGCGGTTCACCGTCAGCGCGAGGCTGCCAGCCCCGGCGATCAGCGCGTCTACCTCATCCTGCCCGATTTCGAGGTCGGCGGTTTTGGCGACCAGGGCGAGATCGGCAGCACCGGACAGAGGCAGGACCCGACCATAGAGCGTCATATTGGCGTCTCCCGCCAGTCCCGGCAAACCGGCCAAGGTGTCAAACCGGTCGAGGCCGCTCACGCTCAGGCGCAGTTTCGGCGCAATCGCAACCTCGCCGCCGAACCCGGTGATCAGGGCCGACAGTTGCCCGTCAATCCCGGCGCCCGAGAGAGTGAATTGCGACAGGTTCACCCGGCCGCCGCTGGTGTAATCGACGCTGATATCGCCGCCCAGACGGTCCCCCAAGGCTTCGGACATGCCCGCATTGCCCAGCGTGATACCGCTGGCGGCATAGCTGAGCCGTGCGTTGACCGACCCAGTCGCGCGGTCAATGGTCCCGCCTCCGGACAGGGTCAGATCGGGCAGGCCCAGACCGGGACGGTTAAATCCTGTGGCGGTGATATCGGCGGTCCACGCGCTGCCCTGCGCCGCGTCAAAGGCGATGTCCATCTGCGCCGTCTGGACCTGCGTGACCGGTCCCGCCAGCGGCAGCGTCACCGCCGCGCCAGAGGCATCCGCAATATCGCCTGTCAGGGCGAACCGTTCCGGCCAGCCATCTGCGCCGATCTGCAGCGTGCCATCCAGCCGCAGCGATTGGGTCGAAAGGGTCAGCGCCGACAAATCCAGCCGCCCTGTGTCGTCGCGTTGCCCCTTGGCGGCCAGTTTCACGTCGGGACCAAAGAAATCGCGATATTCCGGCAGGAACAGCGCGGTGACATCGCCGCCGACATCCAGTTCGAACCCTTTGGTCGGCGTGCCCTCTGCCGTGTCGGCGGGGGTGGTGATCAGTGTCAGCCCGCCCGCCAGCCGCTGTTGGCCATCGGTGGCCAGCGTCAGGGTCGCACTATAGCTGTCGATAGGTCCGGTGCCTGCGATGGCCAGATCGACCGAGGGACGACCCGGCAGATCGATCAACCGTGCCGCGATGCCGTCCGGTCCCTCGGACAGGGTCAGGTTCAGCCCCATTTCGCGGCTGTCGTTGGAATAGCTGCCGTCGATGGCAAAGGTGCCTTGGTCGCCGTCGATCCGGGTGGCCGACAGGTTTGCGGTGCCGTCGCCGCCCGCCAATTTCGCCGACCCGTCGATGGTCAGGGCAATCGCATCGCCCAAAATCGGCGCACCCAGCGCCAGTTCGGCAATCGCCATATGGGACACATCGACCGAAACCGGCAGATCGGGCAGGGCAAAGGGGGTGGTGGTCGTGGACGGGGCCTGCGCCTCGGTCTGCGGGACGCGGGTGACTTCGATCCTCGCGGCCGAGAGGTCGGACACTTCGATCCGGCCGGTCAGCAGCGCCGCGCGGTTCCAGTCCAGAACCAGCCCTTCGGCGGTCAGCCAGATGCCCTCGTCATCGGCGATGGTGATCTTGTCGATGGTGGCTTTGGAACTCAGCGCACCGGAAAACCCGTAGATGTTCACCTGCCGGCCCGCGCCCGACAGGTTATCGGTCAGGAAACTGGCGATCAGGCCGGTGTCGGCCTGTTCGGCGTCCTGGGCCAGAACCACCAGCGTCGGGGCGATCGTGAAAAAGCCTAGGGCAACAACAGAGGTATAGCGCATCAGAAGGACTGTCCGATCCCGATGTAAACATTGACAGAACGCCCAGCAGTATCGCCGGAGGCGGGGGTCGCAACATCGAGCCGGATCGGGCCAATGCCGGTATCATAGCGCAGGCCCACGCCCGCGCCGGAATGCCAGTTCGCATCGTCGAACGGCAGCGACTGCGCGCCGACCCAACCCGCGTCAAAGAACCCGACAACCCCGATGCTGTCGGTGACGCTCACGCGGGCTTCGGTCGAAATCGCGGCGAGGCTGAGGCCGCCAATGGTGGTGCCGCCGTTATCGACGCCCAGCGATTGATAGGACTGGCCGCGCACCGTTCCGCCGCCACCCGAAAAGAACAGATAGTCCGCAGGGGCCTGCGCGGCAGAAACGCCGACCACCGAACCCATCTGCCCGCGCACTGCCAAGGTGACCTGCCGATCCGCGCCAAAGCTCTGGTAATAGCGGCCATCGCCATAGATGCGCCCACCGCTCCCGGCATCGCCGAACCCCAGAAATGGCGTGATGTCCAGATCGGCATACCAGCCGGTTTTCGCATCCATCGTGCTATCGCGCCGGTCGATGGTCCCGCTCAGCGGCAGGGTCAGCAGCGAATAGGTCCGTTCGCCAAAGCTGTCTTCGGTTTCGGCCGTGACAAAGCCGAGGCCGACCGAAATCGTGCGATCGTCGCGGATCAGGCGGGCGACTGTGGCCTCGCCGGTGATCTGTTCCAGAAAATAGCTCGGCTCGTCCAGACGATCATAGGACAGCGCCAGCGTGCCGGTCGTATCGACCGCAAAGGGGCGGGGGTAATCCAGTGTCGCACCTAGGCTATAGTCGGCACCGCCGGTTTCGCCCGCGATACCGGCCACCTCGGCATCGACGCGGAACTGTTCCGCACCGCCCAGAAAATTGCGGTGTAGCCAGTAGCCAGACAGGGTCATCCCGTCGACCGACGATACCTCGGCCCCGAACCCGATCCGGCGCGGCGGCAGTTCGGCGACCTGCGCGGTGATCGGCAGGCTGTTGTCCGCGTTGGCCGTGTCGGCCTCGATCATCGCGACAGAGGAAAACGCCCCCGTGCGCCGCAGCCGGTTTGCGGCCCGCTCTAGCTGGTCAGGGGAAAATACCTGCCCGACCGGCAGGCCCGCGATATGGGCGATGCGGTCGGCCCGCACGTCGGTATTTCCCGTCACCGTCAGCGGGCCAAAGGTGTTTTGCGCACCCGGATCGACGGTCACAACCGCGTCCAGTGTCGTGTCGGCGTGGCGGGCGGTGATCTGCTGGCTGTCGAGGCTGGCCTTGGCGTGGCCTTCATTCCGCCATGCCTCGATCGCGGCGGTCAGGGCGGCCTGCACCTCGGCCGATTTGGCGATATGGCCGGTGGCAAAACCCTCAGGAATAGCGGTGCCCTCGGCCAAGGGGGCCACTTCAGCGCGGCCAAAGCGGAATTGCGGTCCGGGATCAACGCGCACTTCGATGCGGGCTACCTGGCTCGGCGCGTCCAGTGGCGCGATGGTCGAGGCCTCGCGTCCGTCGATCAGGATCGACACAGAGCCGCCATAATACCCTTCGGCGTAGAGCGCCGTCAGCAGGCGGCGATAATCCGCCCGCGCGGCGGCAACGAGATCCTGCGCGCTGGCAGTGTCTTCAGCGTCTAGAACCGAAGCCGTGAGCGAGGCACGGCGCAGCGCGTCTGCGACGGGTTCGGGGGTAACAAAGTCCAGTTCCTGCGCGGGCGCGAGTCCCGTCAGAGCCAACAAGACGCTGCCCGCCGCAAAGGTACGCAGGGCGCGTTTGGTGTTTGGCTTTGGCATGGTAGTCCCCCGGTCGGCGTTCATCTGACTTTAACGCCCATGTATCGGCTATCGTTCCCTGCTTCTAATGCCAAAATCGGAAAAACCCCATGTGGGGCATCCTTGCCGCAGGGGATGGGCGAAACTTTGCTGTCTGGGACTGTTGGAGCCGCAAAGTTGAAACGCCGCCCGTGCGCCGCTTGCCGAGTGCTGTGCAAATGCCCCTCTTTACCTTCGGGGCGCTGGCTGGGTAGTGATCTTGGATGCCGACTCGCCCAGTGACCCAGCCCAGCCGCCGCTCTATCGGAGCCCAACGCAATCCCGAAACCCGTGACGCGGTTCTGGATGCCGCCGAACAGGTTTTGACCGAACGCGGTCTGTCGGGATTTACGATCGAGGCTGTCGCCCGCGCTGCCCGCGCCGGAAAACCGACCATCTACAAATGGTGGGGCTCCAAGGCCGCGCTCTTGCTAGAGGTTTATGACCGCAACAAGATCGCGGAATTCCATCCCAACACCGGTTCGGTGCGGCGCGATGTTGCCGGACTGTTGGTGAATCTGATGGACCATTGGGAGGGCAGCAGCGCGGGGCCCGTATTCCGCTCTATCGTTGCCGAGGCGCAGGCCAATGCGGACGCCCGCCACGCGCTCGATGCCTATTTGCAGGACCTGTCGCGCTATATCGCCCTGATGATCGGCCGCGGGATTCCGCGCGGCGAACTCCCGCCCGAGGCCGATTGCACGCTGATGGCGGAAATGATCTCTGCGCTGGCGCTACAGCGGTTGCTGTCGGGGCGGAGCCTGTCTGTCAAAGAGGCGGGGCTGACCGCCGATACGCTCTTGGCCGGCTTCACCCAGCCCGCCTGATCAGGCAAAGGGCGCGTCCGGGTATCGCACCCCCGCCAGATACAGCCCCTGCGGCGGACAGACCGGTCCGCAGGCGGCACGATCCTTGGCCTCTAGCGCGGCGGTGACATCGTCCGGGGTCCATGCCCCTGCGCCGACCCGTTCCAGCGTGCCGACAAAGGACCGGACCTGATTGTGCAAAAATGACCGGGCGCGAACGTGGAAATGGAATTCCTGTCCGTTGGGGCGGGCAATCTCTTCGACGCGCAATTCATCCAGCGTTTTGACCGGGCTATCGGCCTGACAGATCGACGACCGAAATGTCGTGAAATCGTGCAGCCCGATCAGACGGTCAGCCCCGGCCTGCATCGCGGCGCGGTCCAACGGGTGTTTCGCCTGCCAGACCAGCCCGGCCTCATGCGCGAGCGGGGCGCGGCGGCAGACCAGCCGGAACAGATATTGCCGTTCCACCGCCGAAAACCGGGCGTGCCAATCGTCGGCCACACGCGCGGCCTGAACAATGGACACCGGCAGCGGCTTGAGATGGAAATTCAGCGCCTCTGACAGGCGAAAGGGGTCCCAGTCCCGCTCTAGATCGCAATGGGCGACCTGATGGGTGGCATGAACCCCCGCATCGGTGCGCCCCGCAGCAGCGATTGTGTGGCCGCGGGGTTCCAGTTTTGCGAGGGCATCCTCGATCGCGCCCTGAACCGAGGGCTGATCGGCCTGCCTTTGCCATCCGGCAAAGGGGGCTCCGTGATATTCGACCTGAAGCGCATAACGTGGCATGCCCGCCCGATAGCCGCCCTTGGGCCGGAAATCAATCCGCGTGGCGGGGCGCGGCACAGGTCTACAAACGGCCGGTCGGGTCGCCTATATATCGGAAAACAAGTCAAAGGGGCGGGCGTGCCACTCTCTACTCTCACCGACGGGCTGGTTCGTAGCCTCGAGACTGTCACCGACACTGTCACGGCCCCCTTTGCCGATCCGGTCATCCGACTGGGCGTCACCGGGCTCAGCCGGGCAGGCAAAACGGTGTTCATCACCTCGCTCGTTGCCAATCTGATGAACCGGGGGCGCATGTCGCAGTTTGTGCCCGCCGCGACGGGGGGCATCCGGTCTGCGTGGCTCCAGCCGCAGCCGGACGACACGATCCCGCGGTTTCCGTTCGAAGATCACCTGTCGCGCCTCACGTCGAAAACCCCGTCTTGGCCCGAAGGGACGCGGCGGGTGTCGGAACTGCGGCTGTCGCTGCGGGTGCAACCGACCGGGTTTCTGTCTGGGCTGACCGGGCTGCGCACGGTGCACCTCGATATCGTGGACTATCCGGGGGAGTGGCTGCTCGACTTGGGTCTGCTCGACAAACCCTACGAGGTCTGGGCCCGCGAAACGCTGGCCCGGATGGCCACGCGCCCCATCGCGGCCAAGGCTTTGGCGGCGCTGAACACCGTCGACCCGGAGGCTGCATTGGACGAGGCCGCGCTGACCGCGCTGACCGCGCGGTATGCCGATTATCTAGAGGCTGCCCGACAGGCCGGATTTTCCGACCTGACGCCGGGGCGCTTCATCCTGCCCGGCGATCTGGCGGGATCGCCTGTCCTGACCTTTGTGCCGCTTCCCGAAGGGGGCAAACCCCAGCGCGGGACGCTGCGCGCGGAATGTATCCGTCGCTACGACGCCTACAAACGGCAGGTCGTGCAACCGTTTTTCCGCCAGCATTTTGCCCGGATCGACCGGCAGGTCGTGCTGGTCGATGTTTTGGGCGCGATCCACAATGGTCCCCGCGCCGTCGAGGACCTGCGCACGGCCATGTCCGATATCCTGTCGGCCTTTCGTCCCGGTCGCAATGCGTGGCTGACGCGATTGATGGGCGGGCGGCGCGTGGACCGCATCCTGTTCGCCGCGACCAAGGCCGATCACCTGCATCACAGCCAGCACCCGCAGTTGACCGCGATTACCGAGGCGCTGCTGCGCGACGCCCGTGATCGCGCCGATTTTCACGGGGCGATGACACAGGCGCTCTCCATCGCCGCCCTGCGCACCACCACCGAAGAGACCGTCGATCACCACGGGCAGCGGCTGGATGTCGTGCGCGGCACCTTGGCCGAGGGCGGGCGGCAGGCGGCCTTTTATCCCGGGGATCTGCCGACAGACCCGAACCATCTGCTGTCGCCCGCACGGGCCGGGGCCGAGGCGTGGCTGGACGGCGATTATGCCGTGATGAATTTCGCCCCGGCGGCTCTCTCGCTCAAACCGGGGGATGGGCCACCGCACATCCGGCTGGATCGCGCTGCACAATTTTTGCTGGGGGATAAACTGCAATGACCAAAGGTCCGATCCTCATCGACTTAGATACCGCGCTGCCCAGCCCCGCAGAGGCCGAGCCGATCCTCGACGAACCTGCCCCGCGCGAAGTCGCGATGCAGCAACTCGCCGCGCTGTCGGTGCGCAAACCGTCGCGGCTGACGCGCTGGCTCTGGTCTGCGGCGGTGGCGCTGGTGGGGTTTGTCGCCTCGCTGGCGGCGTGGGATTATGTCAACGGGTTGCTGGCGCGGTCTCCCGTGCTGGGGTTCACGGCGACCGTGCTGTTTGGCGCGGTGCTCTTGGGGCTGACGCTCAAGGCGGTCAGCGAACTGGCCGCGATTGGCCGTCTGCGCCGTCTGGATCAGATCCACAAATCCGCCGCGACGGCCCTTGCCGATCATGATCTGAAAGAGGCGCGTGCGGTCGTGGGTCAGCTCACCCGGCTCTATGCGGGACGCGCGGATGCCAAATGGGGTCTTCAGCAGCTGGCCGAGAGGCAGGGCGATATTCTGGATGCCGATGGTCTGCTTGGCCTTGCAGAACAGACGGTTCTGGCCCCCCTAGATGCCCGCGCTCGGTCCGAAGTCGAGGCCGCCGCGCGTCAGGTCGCCACGGTGACCGCGATGGTGCCGATTGCGCTGGCCGATGTGTTCACGGCGCTGACGGCGAACCTGCGGATGATCCGGCGCATCGCGGAAATCTATGGCGGACGGGGCGGGGCATTTGGATCGTGGCGACTGACGCGCACGGTCTTGGGTCATCTGGTGGCCACGGGGGCCGTGGCGGTGGGCGATGATCTGATCGGCACCATCGCGGGCGGCGGCGCATTGGCCAAGGTGTCGCGCCGCTTTGGCGAGGGCGTGGTCAATGGCGCGTTGACGGCCCGCGTCGGGATTGCCGCTCTAGAGGTTTGTCGCCCCTTGCCCTATGTCACCACGCCGCCGCCGAATGTTGCCTCTCTGGTCAGTCGGTCGCTGACAGGTCTGTTCGGGCGCAAGCCCGAGGCCTAATCCGCCAGCGCGCCTGCGCCCAGTTTGCGCGAAATATCGGTGCACATCGCGATCAACTGTTCCCGGCATTCATCCGCCGAGGCGATGGATGTCCCCGACAGGCGGCGGATGAACGGGATGGTACAGGCGGCCACGACCTTGCCGGAGAAATCAAAAATCGGGACAGATATGTTGCGCACGCCTTCGATGGTCAGCGAACTGTTTTCGCAATAGCCGATGGCCTGCACTGCGGGCAGGTCGGCTACAAAACGCTGTCGTTTGTCTGCGTCCTCTTCGGCCTCGGCCAACAGCCGGTCTAGCGCATCATCCCCCATCCACGCCGCCAGAACCCGCCCCGAGGCGGTGTCGAACAGCGGGATATGCGCCCCCAGACGCACAGAGGTGATATTGTTGTCCGGGCAATCCACCTGCGCGATCACCAGCACCTTGCCCGAGTGCAGAATCGCCAGATGCATCGACTGGTTCACCTGATCGGCCAGACGCTGCATCGCCTCGCCCGCGATAGAGGTCAGCCGCCGGATCGGCGGGTGGCGATGGGCGACCTCGAACATTTTGGTGGTCAGGTAATAGCGGTCGTCGTCTTCGTTCAGTTCGACATAGCCGCGCTGGCGCAGCACCATCAGCATCCGGAAAATCTCGGATGTGGTGCGGCCCAGTTGCTTGGCGATGTCGATCTGGGTTTGCCCGTTCGCCTTGGACGCCAAAAGTTCCAGAATATCCAATCCCTTAGAGAGGGCGGGGGCGCGATATTTATCGTCGCTGCTGTCGTCGTCGGTCATTTGGCCCTGTCTGAACGTCGGAAGTGTTAGCGGTTGAACGACACTAGCGCGGCCTAGGCCTGTTGAAAAGCGAGCGAAGGTCGAGGGAGTGTAGTTTAGATATAAAATCTTCTTTTACTTGTGAATATGCTGCGCTAGGGTGGAGCAAACGAGGGGGGAGCCTTGGAACAGACGATTGATTTGCGTGGCATGACGTGGTCCGACCCGCGCGGCTATGATCCTGTAGTGGCGGCGGCGCGGGTTTTTGCAGACCGTCATCCGGGCCTGCGCATCACATGGGATAAACGGTCCCTCCAAGGGTTCGAGAGCACCCCTGTAGATGAATTGGCAGCGACCTATGATCTGATGATCATCGACCATCCGCATGTCGGTGCGGTGGCGGATCAGGGCTGTCTGTTGCCTCTGGACCAGCATTTGCCGCCCGAAACGCTCGCCGCTCTGGCCTCGCAGACGGTGGGCAAGAGCTATGGGTCCTACGATTATCGCGGTCATCAATGGGCGTTTCCGGTCGATGCGGCGACGCAGGTGCAGGCGATCCGGGCCGATTTGCTGGCCGCGCCGGTGACGCGGTTCGAACAGGTGGTCGATCTGGCGTCTGAGGGGCGGGTGCTGTGGCCGCTGCGACCGCCGCATGTGCTGATGTCGTTCTTTACGCTCTGCGCCAATCTGGGCAGTCCCTGCGCGGTCGTGCCGGGACCGGTTGTGGCGCGTGACACCGGGGCGACCGTCCTGAGCACGATGCAGCGGCTGGCCGATCTGGTGGACCCGATCTGTCACCAGATGGACCCGATCGCGACGCTGGACATGTTGTCCGAGGGGACGCGGTTTGTGCTGGTGCCTTTGGTTTACCTCTATGCCCCCTATGCGCGGGCCGGATATCGCGCCCATCGGATCGGGTTCCACGATATCCCGGCACTGGGGCGCAGCGGTCCCTTGGGCTCGGCGCTGGGCGGCACGGGGATTGCGGTGTCGGCCCGCACGCAGCACCCGGCGCTCTGTGCAGAATTTGCCGCTTGGGTAGCCTCGGCCGAGGTGCAGCGCGGGCTCTATGCCGAACATAACGGACAGCCGGGCAATGCCATTGCATGGGCCGACGAGGCCGTGAATGACGCTGTCGCCGGAGCCTATATGAACACCCGCATGTCGCATGAGGCGGCGTTTTTGCGCCCCCGCCATGCGGGCTATATGGCGTTCCAAGAGGCCGGGTCCCACATCCTGTCAGAGGCGCTACAGGGTAAAATCACCCCCGCCGCCGCGCTGGAGGCTCTCGACCTGCGATTCAACGAAAGCTTTGACCTATGACGGACATACTGCCTCTCGCCGGGCTCAAGGTGCTGGATTTTTCCCAGTTTCTGGCCGGTCCCTATTGCGCGCTGAAACTGGCGGATCTGGGCGCTCAGGTCGTTAAGGTCGAGCGGGCCGGGCAGGGGGATTTATCCCGCTATCTCTACCTCACCGACACTACCATCGGCAAAGAGAGCACGATTTTCCACGCCATCAACCGTGGCAAACAATCCATCGCCGTCGATCTGAAATCCGACGCGGACAAGGATGCCCTACGCGATCTGATCCGCGGCGCGGACGTGGTGCTGCAAAACTTTCGCCCCGGTGTGATTGATAAACTGGGTTTCGGCTATGAGGCGGTCAAGGAGATCAATCCGACCATCGTCTACGGGTCGGTCACCGGATATGGCTCTGATGGGCCATGGGTGGAACTGCCGGGGCAGGACCTGCTGGCGCAGGCGCGGTCGGGTGTGATGTGGCTGTCGGGCGGGGCGGATCATGGTCCGGTGGCGATGGGACTGCCGGTTGCTGATGTTCTGGCCGGGGCTGCCTTGACCCACGGTGTTCTGGCGCTGCTGGTCCGGCGCGAACGGCAGGGGATCGGTGGCCATGTCGAAACCTCCTTGATCGAGGTGCTGGCCGATTTGCAGTTCGAACTGTTGACCACATGGTTCAATGATGGCGGGCGCACGCCCAGCCGGTCGCGCAATAATCCGGCCCATGCTTATCTGGCGGCGCCCTATGGCGTCTATCAGACCAGCGATGGCTATGTGGCGATTGCCATGGGCAAGCTGGATCTCTTGGCGCAGATCACCGGGCTGGACCCGGACTTGGCCGCGCTGAATGCGTTTGAACATCGCGACCAGATCAAGGCAGGGCTGGCCGACAGGTTGAAAACCGCAGGGACCGATCACTGGATGGAGCGGTTCGTCGCCGCCGACATCTGGGCCGCCCCGGTAATGGACTGGCGGGCCTTGGTGGCGTCGGGGGTGCTGGACACGCTGGATATGGTCCAAGAGGTGTCACGCGGGGATGTGCGGTTGCGCACGACCAAGATGCCGCTGCGGATCGACGGTCGTCGCCCCGCCGATCCACGGGCCGCGCCCGAGCTGGGCGAAGCGAACCATCTGCTGCGCGGCGGTTGGCAAGGCTAAGCAAAAGGGCCACCGGATCGGGTGGCCCTTCGAATTTTCAGGGGGGGTGTTTCAGGCGTCGTCGATGCAGACCTGCCTTTGCGTCCCGAGGCCCGCAATCCCCAGCTCCACCACATCGCCCGCCCGCAAATAGGTCGGCGGCGTCATCCCCAGCCCGACGCCCGGCGGCGTGCCGGTCGAGACGATATCGCCCGGTTCCAGTGTAAAGAACTGCGACAGGTACGACAGCAGGAACGGCACCCGGTAAACCATTGTCGCGGTCGATCCGTCCTGCATCCGTTTGCCGTTCACGTCCAGCCACATATGCAGGTCGTCGAAATTGCCGACCTCATCGGGCGTGACCAGCCACGGCCCGACAGGACCAAAGTTATCGCAGCTCTTGCCCTTGGACCATTGGCCCGACCTCTCGATCTGATAGGCGCGTTCGGACACGTCATTGATCAGGCAATAACCGGCGATATGGTCTAGGGCCCGATCTTCGGTCACGTATTTTGCCGGTTTACCGATCACAAAGCCCAGCTCGACCTCCCAGTCGGTCTTGGTCGAGGCGCGGGGAATGAGTATCGGGTCGTTCGGGCCGCAAATCGCGCTGGTGTATTTGGCAAGGATCACGGGCTCGGGCGGCACGGCCAGACCGGATTCCGCGGCGTGATCGGCGTAGTTGAGCCCGATACAGATGAATTTACGGGTGCCGCCAACGCAGGCCCCCAGACGCGGCGCGCCCGCCACCAAGGGCAGCGTGGCGGGGTCAATCCTCGCCAGATCGCCAAGCCGGGTCAGAACCTCGCCCGCGATGTCGGGGACATGCGCCGACAGATCGCGCAGCGCCCCATCGTCGTCAATCAGGCCGGGCCTTTCCGCGCCGCGTTCGCCATATCGTACAAATTTCATCGTTTTTCCTCTGGTTTAGGCGGTCCAGCCGCCATCGATCACCTGTTCTGTGCCGGTGGTAAAGGCGCTGTCGTCCGAGGCCAGATAGGCCACCAGCGCCGCGATTTCCGCCGGTTGGCCGATCCGGCCCATCGGCTGACGGGCGATAAAGGCGGACATCGCGCCCTGATAATCCCCCGTGTCGCGCAGCCGCTGGTGCAGGCTGGGGCTGTCGACCGTGCCGGGGCAAATGGCGTTGCAGCGGATGCCTTGGGTCACGTAATCGCGGGCGATGGCGCGGGTCATGCCGGTGACGGCGGCCTTGGACGCGCTATAGACCAGCCGGTTGACCGGACCGGTGATCGGCCCCGCGACCGAGGACATGTTGATGATCGACCCGCCGCCCTGCGCGATCATCCCCGGTAAAAACGCGCGGATCATGCGAAACTGCGCCTTGGCGTTCAGGTCAAAGGCAAAGTCCCACTCCGCCTCTGTCGCCTCGAGGATGGTACCGGAATGGACCACCCCGGCGCAGTTGAACAGCACGTTGATCGGTCCAACGGTCCGGGCAAAATCGGCGATGGCACCTGCGTCCAGCACGTTCAGCCGATGGGCAGAAATGCCGCTGATCGCGTCCAATTCTGTCAACGCGGCCTCGTTGATATCGGTGGCGATCACCCGCGCCCCTTCGGCGGCCAGACGTTCGGCAGAGGCGCGACCGATCCCCTGTCCGGCGGCGGTGACAACGACGGTTTTGCCTGCCAATCTGTGGGTCAGGTCCATGATGCGTCCTTTCGAAGGTTAGGCATGTGCGGGCAGGCAGGCCGGCCCGATGGGATCAAAGGATTTGTAGGTCAGGATGAATTCGCGATGGCCGAGCTGTTCGGATTTCGTCTGCGCACCGCCCGCGACCGCCACGACCAGATCGAAAATCTCTGCGCCGACCTGATCAATGCTGCGGTTGCCGTCGATGATATCCCCGGCGTTCACGTCCATATCATCACTCAGCGCGCGATAGGTGTCGGGGTTGGCGCAGATTTTGATCACTGGCGAAATGGCCGAGCCGACGACCGATCCGCGTCCGGTGACAAACAGCGTCATATGCGCCCCGGAGGCGATCATTTCGACGATTTCGGCATTGTCCGAGATATTGGGAAAGCCGAACCGCACCTCTCCGTCCGGCACCACATCCATCAGATAGAGCCCGCCCGAGGGCGGCACATCGCCGGGTTTGATCAGCCCTGAAATCGGACTCTCGCCGGATTTGACATAGGCGCCGAGCGATTTTTCCTCGATGGTCGAGAGGCCCCCGGCAGCATTTCCGGCGGCAAAGGACCCGTAGCCCAGCGTGGCGTAGTAACGCTCTGCCTTTTGCACAGAGCGCCGTAGTTCTTCGCCCAGTTCAGGGGTGACGGCGCGGTCGGCCATGATGTTTTCGCAGCCGATCAGTTCGCCGGTCTCTTCGAAAATACAGGCCGCGCCACGGGCGATCAGCAGGTCGAACGCGCGTCCTGCGGCCGGATTGCCCGAAATGCCCGAGGTGCCGTCGGACCCGCCGCAGACGGTGCCGATGATCAGGTCGCCGATCTGCATCGGCACGCGCGGGACCTCTGCGATCCGGGACATGGCCTCGCGCACCCAAGTGCGACCAGCCGCGACCGTGGACTGGGTGCCGCCGGATTTCTGGATCACCAGCGTTTTGACCGGACGGCCTGTGGCGGCGACAGTGTTCGAGGCGCGAACCTTGTCAAAGCTTTCGCAGCCCAGAGATACAAACAGGACCGCGCCGACATTGGGATGGGTGCAGAGACGATCCATCATCTGCGCGGCGTAGTCGTTGGGAAAACACCCGGGAAAGCCGATCAGTTGCACATCCTCGCCCTCGAATCCGGCGACAATGCGCTGGGCGACGAAATGCGCGCATTCCACCAGATAGGCGACGACGATGGTGTTGCGGATGCCTTTGCGCCCGTCGCTGCGCAAATAGCCCTGGAAACTGGTCATAGGGACACTCCGGCGCTGGTCCCGTCGGCGTCTTGTAGCGCGTGGGTCGCGGTATAGGCGGAACGGATGTTGTGGATATGGACATGCTCGCCCGCATAAATCGGGGCGGTGGCGATGCCGATGGGCATGCCGTATTTGTAGATCGTCTCGCCAAGGGCGATGTCATGTCGGGCGATTTTATGCGCCAGCGGGATCGGGCGGGACAGGGTGATCGCCCCGTCCTGAAGGGCGACAACCGTCCCCTGGTCCACCGACAACCGAGCGACCAGAACGTTATCGGCCTCATGCAACAACAGGAAAGGTCCGGTCATTTGCGCATCTCGACCATGTAGATGTGATCGGCCACCAGCGCGGTTTCTCCGGTCTGTTTGGTCACCGTCAGCCGTTCAGTCACACGGCCATAGCCGGGGCGTTTGTCCATCGGTTCCTTGGCGATGATTTCAACCCGGCTGCGCAGGGTGTCGCCGATGAACACAGGCTTGATGAACCGCATCCGGTCATAGCCATAGGAAAAGGCGACGGGATTGATGACCGTCGCCGTCAGCCCGACGCCGATGGTGAACACCATCGTGCCATGGGCAATGCGCTGGCCAAAGGGCAGGGTCTTGCAGAACTCTGCATCCAGATGATGCGGGAAAAAGTCGCCCGAATGGCCCGCATGGACGACAAAGTCGGTTTCGGTAATCGTGCGCCCGATGGTATCGCGGGCCTCGCCGATCTCATAGTCTTGGTAATATTTGATCTGCTCAAACATCAGGTTGCTCCTGAATGGGGAAGGCGGGGGCGGCGGCCGATCCATAGGCTGCCTCGACCAGTGCCATGGTGTGCCAGGCGTCCTGCACCGATCCCTCCAGCGCGGGATCGAGTCCGGCGGCATAGCGCTGCATTTGCGCGAACCGACCGACAAAGGCGGCGATGAACCAGTTGCCGATCAGCGGGATCTGCTGCCACGTGCCATCGGTGTTCAGCCACAATTCGTCCGGCTCGCCCTTGGGGTAATCAAGGTTCACGCCGAGTTTCAGATAGGCCGCGCCCTTGGTGCCGCAGATGCGGAATTCGCAGGCCTGAAATTTGCGGCCAAAGCTGTGGGTGTGGTTGATCGACAGGCTACAGCGGACCTCTGCGCCGTAATCGAGGATCATCGCGGTTCTTGTGTTCGACACGCTCGACGCGGGATGGCCCATGGTGCGGGCGTGAACGCCAGCGGGATTGCCCAGCAGGTCGCGCACGAAATCCAGGTAATGGATCGAATGCAGCAGGATTTCCACGCGGGGCAGGTCGGCCAGAAATTCCCACAGGTGCCACGGGGTATCCAGCGCCAGCCACGCGTCAAAATCCACGACCTGACCCAGCATTCCCCGCGCGATCGCGTCCTTGAGCGCCAGCGCCATCGGCGCGAAACGCAGCTGGAAATTCACCGCAGCGCGCAGGTCCCGTTCGCGGCAGATCCGCAGGATCTCGGTCGCGGCGGCCAGATCGCTGCCCATCGGTTTTTGCAGGATGACGACCGCGCCGCGCGGCAGAGCCGACAGCAGGGACGGCAGCGCGGCAGGCGGAACCGCGAGATCATAGATCACCCCCGTTCCCTGCGCGGTCGCGGCCTCGATGCTGTCGTAGGCATGACCCAGCGCGGCGGCCTTGGCGTGATCGGGGTCATAGAGTCCGGCGACTGGAATCCCGAGCTGCGCATAGGCGGGCAGATGCGCATCGCGCACGATAGAGCCCGCGCCAAAGATCACCACAGGGCGCAGGGTGTCGGGCAGGGTCAGGGCCTGTTTGAGGTCAATCATGGTGGAATACCTCTGGCATATTCGCCCACCATTCGCCGGGGGCGCGACTGTCTAGCGGGCGCTGCATCGGCATGCAGACCGCCCACCAGCGCCGGGTCTCGGGGTCGGCCGCCATGCGGGCCATATCGGCGTCGAAATCCTCGCCGTGATATTCGAAATAGGCAAAGAGCAGGTTCTCCGGCTCCTTGAGGAAAATCGAATAGTTGCGGATGTTGCAGGCGCTGATCTGCGCGAGCACGGCGGGCCAGACGGCAGCATGTAGCGCCCGATAGTCGGCGATGGCCTCGGCGCTGAGGCCGATCACTTGTCCGTGGCGGGTCATAGGTCCTCCGCAGTCAGGGAAATCGCGCTGCCCGCAATCGTCTGGGCAGCCAGTTTGTCATGGTCCCAGTCGATGCCCAGCCCCGGCGCGGTCGGGGCGATGGCTAAACCGCCCTGCCGCTGCATCGGTGCGGCCACATCGTCGAGCTGCGGGATATATTCCAGCCACGGTGCGTTCGGCACGGCACAGACCAGACTGACGTGCAACTCCATCAGGAAATGCGGGCAAATGGCGATGTTATGCGCCTCGGCCAGATGCGCGACCTTGAGCCAAGGGGTGATACCGCCCACGCGGGCCACATCCGCCTGCACGATGCCACAGGCCCCCGCCGCGATGTAATCGGCGAATTGACCGGGGGAATAGAGGCTCTCGCCCACGGCAATCGGGACAGGTGACTGCGCCTGAAGCCGCGCATGGCCCGCGATGTCATCGGCGGGCAGCGGCTCTTCGAACCATGCGATGTCATGGGCGGTCAGCAACGCCACCCGTCGCAGCGCCTCGGCTGCGGTGAGGGACTGGTTGGCGTCGGTCATGATCTGGTAGTCGTCGCCGACAGCCCTGCGCACCGCCGACAGCCGCGCGGCATCGCCGGCAGGGGTGGGGGTGCCGATCTTGACCTTGCTACCCTTGAACCCTTGGGCCTGCGCCGCCAGTGCATCCTCTGCAAGCGCGGCAGGGGGTAGATGCAGCCAGCCGCCCTCGGTGGTGTACATCGGCACCGACGATTTCGCCCCGCCAGCCAGAATATGCAGCGGCAGGCCCGTGCGATGGCCGCGCAGGTCCCAGAGCGCGGTATCAATCGCCGCCAGTGCCAGCGACATGATCGGCCCGACCGAGGTCGCATGGGTCCAGAACAGGAGGTCGCGCCAGATCGCCTCGATCCGGTCGGCATCCTGCCCGATCACCCGTGGTAGCAGGGTATGCCGCAGCAGCGCCAGAACCGAAGGGCCGCCGTCGCCGATGGTATAGCTATAGCCCATGCCGCTCGCGCCATCGGCGTCCCACAGTTGCACAAAGATGGTCTCTTGCGACTTGAAACTCTGGATGGCGTCGGTCCGGCGCACCTTGGGCGGCAGGTCGATCATATAGGCCCGAGCGCGGGCGATTTTGGCCATCATGCCCTCCGCAATGCCGATCCGGTGGCGGCGTCAAAGAGGTGGCATTTGTCGAGGGCGATCTGGAATGTCATCGTCTCGCGGCCCCGAACGGGTCGGGGGTTCAGCATCTTGGCCTGCACCTCGGTCCCGGCGAGTTCGGCAAAGAGCAGCGTTTCCGTGCCCAGCGGTTCGGATAGCGTGACGGCCATATCGACGGTGGCGATGTGATCGCCCGCAGGCAGGGCATGGCCGACGGGCATGATGTTGTCGGCCCGAATGCCATAGGTCACCGCCGCCCCCTGCGCGGCGGTATAGCGGGGCGGGATCGGCAGGCGGCTGCCATCGGTCAGCACGACCGCGCCCTGATCGACACGCCCCTCCAAGAGGTTCATCGGCGGCGAGCCGATAAAGGTTGCGACAAAGGTATTCACCGGATTGTCGAAAACCTCGATCGGGGTGCCGACCTGTTCGATATGGCCATCGCGCATGATGACGATCCGGTCGGCCAGCGTCATCGCCTCGACCTGATCATGGGTGACGTAGACGATGGTCGATCCCAGCCGCTGGTGCAGTTTTTTGATCTCGACCCGCATCTGGGTGCGCAACTTGGCGTCGAGGTTCGACAGGGGTTCGTCGAACAGGAACACCTCGGGGTGGCGGACTATCGCCCGCCCCATCGCCACGCGCTGGCGCTGCCCGCCCGACAGAGCGGCCGGACGGCGATCCATCAGCGGCGTCAGGGACAGGATATCGGCGGCCTTGTTCACGGCGACATCAATGTCGGCCTGCGGGCGTTTCGCGATCTTGAGCGAAAAGCCCAGATTTTCCCTGACCGTCATATGCGGGTAGAGCGCGTAGTTCTGGAACACCATCGAGATATTGCGATCCCGTGGCGGCAGATCGTTCACCACACGCTCGCCAATCGCGATCTCGCCGCCGCTGATGTCCTCTAGGCCAGCGATCATCCGCAGGGTGGTGGATTTGCCGCAGCCCGAGGGGCCGACCAGTACGACAAATTCCCCGTCCGCGATGTCCAGATTGATGGCGTGCACGACCTGAAGGGCGCCGTAGGCCTTGATAAGGTTGCGAAGATGTACCTGAGCCATGAGTTATCCTTTGACCCCGCCGAAGGTCAGCCCGGCGATCAGATGTTTTTGGACGAGGAAGGTCAGCACCAGCGCCGGTATGATCATCAAGACCGCCAGCGCGCACATGCCCCCCCAATTGAGTGTGAATTCAGAGGTGAAATCGAGCAGCCCGACCGGCATGGTTTTCGACGTGACCGACCGGGTCAACTGCGAGGCCAGCGCGTATTCGTTCCACGAGGTGAGAAAGGCAAAGATCCCCGCGCTGGCGATCCCCGAACGGGCGACCGGAAATTCCACCCGCCAAAAGGCCTGCCAACGGGTGCAGCCGTCGATCTCGGCGGCTTCGGCCAGCTCGCGCGGGACCTGACGGAAAAACCCGTCGATCAGCCAGATGGTGAACGGAACGTTCATCGCCACATAGGTCACGATCATGCCGATATGGGTGTCGATCAGACCGACCCGCGCGTAGATGATGAACAGCGGCAGCGACAGGGCAACACCCGGAACCGCCCGCGTCACCATCAGCGCGATAAAAATCGCCGCCTTGCCCTTGAACCGGTAGCGGGCAAAGGCATAGCCGCCCGCCATGCCGATCAGGATCGCGATCACCGTCGAGGTGACAGAGATGATCAGCGAATTGCGGAAATAGGTCAGAACGGGCACGCCGCCCTCTCCGACGGCGCCAAACATTGCGCGATAATGATCGAGGTTCAGATCGTTCGGAATCCAGACCGGCGGTTTAGCCATGATTTCCACCGTCGGGCGGAAGCTGTTCAGCACGATCCACAGGCCGGGGATACAGATCACCGACATGGCCAGAAACAGGCCGATGAAATGCGCGATCTTGAGCCCGCGGCGACGCATGCGGTGGGATTGGTTCGACGCCATCACAGTGCCATCCCCAGTTCAGCGCGCGCGGCGGTCAGTTTGCGAAAGAAATAGACGGTAAAGAAGATCGCCAGCAGGATCGAAATATAGCCCATCGCATTGGCGTAGCCCATTTTCGCATCGACATAGCCAGTCCGCCCGATCAGCGTCCACAGCAGTTCGGTCCGCCGCGCGGGGCCGCCATTGGTCATGATCTGCACGATGTCATAGGCCCGCGCCACATCCAGCGACCGTATCGCCATCGCGATGTAGATGAACGGCATCAGGAACGGCAGGGTGACGAACCGAAACGATTGTAGCGGGGTGCAGCCATCGACCTTGGCGGCCTCGAGCGGGTCCTGCGGCATGGCATAGAGCCCCGCCAAGATCAGGATCGCAAAGACCGAGGTCGAGGTCCAGATTTCCGCGCTGATGATCGAGAACATCGCCAAATGGGCGTCCACCAACCACGGGATGGCGGTTGTCGTCAGGCCCAGCGATTGCAGGGTGTTGTTCACCAATCCGACGTTGTCGTTAAAGATAAACTTGAACTGGAAGCCCACCAAAATGGGCGAGAACATCATCGGAAACATCATCATGGTGCGCAGCAGGCGCTGTCCGCGCGTGACCTTGGACACCATCAGGGCCAGCCCCAGACCCAAGACCATTTCCAGATTGAGTGCCACCGTCAGCAGCAGCACCGTGCGACCAAAGGCCGTCCAGAAATAGATATCGCCAGCGGCCTTTTGATAGTTGAACGTGCCGATCCAGTTATAGAGCGTGTCGGGTTTCGTCAGCTTGTAGGAGGTAAAGCTGGAATAGAACGACAGCACCAGCGGCACCAAGACCACCGCCGCCAAGAGCACGATGGCAGGCATCAACAGGGCCAGCCAAGGGGGAAATTTTCCGAGTTTCATGAGGGTCCCAATGTGGGTGTCAGCCGCCGAGGCATAGAAGGGGCGGCACAATCGCTGCGCCGCCCCCGGAGGAGATTAATAGACGCCTTCTTCGCGCATCAGCTCGTCCACGGCGTCCGATGCGGTTTGCAGCGCCTCGTCCACCGATTTGTCGCCCAGAATAGCAGCCTGCAGTTCCGGGTAGATCAGGTTCGTTGCCTCGATCCACAGCGGGGTCGGCGGCACGGCAAAGGCGGTCTTGGCGGTTTCCTGGAACGCGGCCAGAACTTCGCTGCGGAACGGGTCAGAGGCGGCCTCGGCCACGACATGATCCCAGACGGCGGTGCGGGTCGGCAGCGGTCCGGCGGCGCTCTCGAGGATCTGGCTGTCCTCGTTGGTCAGGAACAGCACCAGCGAGGCGGCGGCGTCCTTGTTCGCGCAGTCCTCGGTGACCGAAAACCCGTGGAAGCCCGACCAGCCGGTGCGCACGCCAGCCGATCCCATCGGGGCAGGGGCGACGCCCAGATTGCCCGCGACCTTGGACGCGGCGGGGTCGTTAAAGAACCCGGCCCAGCCCGGCCAGTCGAGGTTCAGCGCGACGGTGCCCGAGGCAAATCCGTTGCCCAGATCGTCCCACAGATAGTTGGTGGTGCCCGCCGGAACCGCGCCCGCCGCATAGAGGTCCACGAACCACTGGAGCGATTGCTTGCCCGCGTCCGAGTTGAACGCCGGAGAGAAGTCATCGTTGAACAGCGCGCCGCCATTGGCCACGACCAGTTCATAGAACCGGCCAACGATCGCCTCGTCCTTGCCCGCGTATTGGGTTCCGTAGAAATTCGGCGGATCGGCAAAGAATACCGCCTGATCGCGGACCTGATCCCAAGTCGTCGGAACGGCCAGATCGTAGCCATATTCGGCCTTGAACGCGGCAGCCTTATCCGCGTCCTCATAGAGCGATTTCTGGTAATAGAGCGCCGAGACATCGAATTGCGCGCGCGGCAACATCACCAATTTGCCGTCCAGCGTGGCCGCAGCGATGTTCGCGCCGACATAGGCCGCGACCTCTTCGGCCGGGATCAGCGGCGTCAGGTCGGTGTAGAGCGACGGATACTGCGATGCAAAGGACGAATGGTTCGACCCGACGCACCACGATGTCGTGCCGGCGGCGATGTCGGATTTGAATTCCTTGTCCAGTTCAAAGTGGTTCTTCTTTGAAATGACGTTGACCTTGGCGCCGGTTGCGGCCTCCCACTCGGCGATACGGGCATAGAGCGCCTCGTACTGCTGGCCACCGATCAATTTGGCCTCGAGCGTGACGCCCGCGAAATCCTGCGCCTGCGCGGTGACGGCCAACCCGGCCAAGATCGCCGCAATCGAAACGCCGCGTATAATATGTGTCATTAACCTCTCCCTGATGTGGTGGAACAGCAGTCCTCTCTGCTGTGCCCAGTCCCCCTGTGGCCATCGGTTAGAAATTTCATATCCGAAGGCATGTTTCAGATATAAACTTGACTTTCACCCATGAGTCAAGCTTGGATGCAACCAAGAGTGAAATTGACTTTCAGGGGCGCAGACGATGATTGATACCCATCTGCATTTGATCGACCGCAGCAGGCTGACCTATCCGTGGCTGGCGGGGGTCCCGGCGCTGGATCGGGACGCGACCTATGCCGACTATGCACAGACCGCGCAGAGGCTGGGGATCGTCGCGGCCCTGCATATGGAGGTGGATGTTGCCCCCGACCAGATCGGTGCGGAAACCGCGTGGATTGCAGAACTGATGGCCGCGCCCGACAGCCTGATCGTCGGTGCCATCGCCGCCGCGCGACCGGAATCGTCCGGTTTCGCCGCCTATCTGGACGGGCTGGATCGCCGCGTGGTCAAGGGGCTGCGCCGTGTTCTGCATGTCGTGCCGGATGAGATGTCACAGACAGCGGTGTTTCGCGACAATATCCGCCGCATGGGGCAGGCGGGCCTGCCCTTCGATCTCTGCGTTCTGGCGCGGCAATTGCCGATTGCGCTGGATCTGGTGCGCGCCTGTCCCGATACCGTCTTTGTGCTGGACCATTGCGGCGTGCCCGATATCGCTGCGGGTGCCTTTGGGTCTTGGGCGCGCGATGTCGCTGCCCTCGCGCAGCACCCGAATGTGATGGCAAAGCTATCGAGCTACCGACCTATGCCGCCGCCGATTGGACCTATGCCGATCTGCGTCCCTATGCGGACCACCTGATCAGCTGCTTTGGCGCGGATCGGATGGTTTGGGGCTCTGATAGTCCGGTGTGCAGTCTCAATTCCAATATGGACCAATGGGTTGCCGTGTCACGTGGCCTGTTGGGCGATCTCACGGCACCTGAACGGTTCGCGATCTTGCAAGGCAATGCCTGCCGGATCTGGGGCCTAGAGACGCCGTAACACCTGTTCATAGATCCCTTGGGCCGCCCGGCTAAGCTGGCGCGAACGGTGCCGCACCACGAAATAGGGCGTGACGGTCATCGGCGCGCGAATGTCCAACCGGATTAGTCTGGCCCCGAATTCCTGACCCGTCAAAAGGGCGGCGACCTCGTCCGACTGCGGGGAAATAGCGTCGGAAGTAGCCAAGAGTTGCAGCACCACCAGCATGGACGAACTGTTGATCACGCGGTCCGGTGTCGGCTGGCTATCGAGGTGAAAGGCGTGTTCGACTGCATCGCGGATCGGCGAGCCGCGTTCCTGCATCACCCAGTCGAAGTCGCGTGTTTCCGCCAGACTGATGGTATCGCGCTGTGCTAGCGGATGGCTGTCGCGCACGATCAACCGCACGATTTCGGTTCGCGCCGGATGTGTCAGCAGATCGCGGCTATCCTGCGCGGTCGGCAGGCGGGACAGGATAAAGTCAAATCGTCCCTCGTCCAGACCGCGCACCAATTCGGTCGAAGGACCGACTTCGATCGTGGTGTCCAGATCGGGCGAGGCGGCGCGGGCCTGCTGGATAACCGGCATCAAAATCCCCACGGCGGCCCCCGTGACCGACCCGATGCGCACCTCGCCCGCGTGACCGGCCCGCAGGTTGCGCACCTCTTTTTCCAGATTGTCGAGTTCGGACAGAACCACCCGCGCGTGGCGCACCACTGCCAGACCGATGGCCGTGGGTTCCATTCCCTTGGGCGTGCGAAAGAACAGCGGCGCACCGGCCTGTTTCTCGACCTCGGCCAGAATGCGGCTGGCGGCAGGCTGCGACATGCCGAGGGCATCGGCGGCGGTCTGCAATTGGCCCATTTCCGCAATGCGCTGAAATAGGCGCAGGTGCGTCGGGCGCAGACGGCGGGTCAAGTCCATGCGTATACCAATTGTGTTATGCAGATTACCTGTAATCAAATTTTACAGGTATGTAAACCTAGCCTATACCCCTGCGCAGGGTCACTCCTTGACCCCGCATGTAGAGCGCGGTTGGCCGTACCTTGGCACCGCGTGTTTTGGGAGGAACACATGAAGCTCAAATCTTTGCTGGTTGCAGCGACCGCTGTAATCTCTTTTGCATCTGTTGCCATGGCTGAAGGCACCGTTGGTATTGCGATGCCGACCAAATCCTCGGCTCGCTGGATTTCCGACGGCAACTCGATGGTTGAACAATTCACCGCTGCCGGTTTCGAAACCGATCTGCAGTATGCCGAAGACGATATTCCGAACCAGCTGGCCCAGATCGAAAACATGATCACCAAGGGCGTGGACGTTCTGGTGATCGCGGCGATTGACGGCACCACCCTGTCGAACGCGCTGGAAAACGCCGCTGCCGCTGGCATCCGCGTCATCGCCTATGACCGCCTGATCCGTGACAGCGAAAACGTCGACTATTACGCGACCTTCGACAACTTTAAGGTCGGCGTTCAGCAGGCGTCGTCGCTGGTAGACGGCCTCAAGGCCCGTTTCGGCGAAGGCCCCTATAACGTTGAACTGTTCGGCGGTTCGCCCGACGATAACAACGCCTACTTCTTCTACAATGGCGCGATGTCGGTTCTGCAGCCGCTGATCGACGCTGGCACGGTCAAGATCGTGTCCGGCCAGATGGGCATGGACGCCGTCGGCACCCTGCGTTGGGATGGTGCTGTTGCCCAGTCGCGCATGGATAACCTGCTGTCCGCCTATTACACCGACGAACGCGTGCACGGCGTTCTGTCGCCCTACGATGGTCTGTCCATCGGTATCCTGTCCTCGCTCAAGGGCGTAGGCTATGGTTCGGGCGATATGCCGATGCCGATCGTGTCGGGTCAGGACGCCGAAGTACCGTCGGTCAAGTCGATCCTCGCTGGCGAGCAGTATTCCACAGTGTTCAAGGACACACGTGAACTGGCCCGCGTCACCGTAGGCATGGTCGAAGCCCTGATGAACGGCAGCGAGCCGGAAATCAACGACACCACCACCTATGACAACGGCAAGAAGGTCGTCCCGTCCTACCTGCTGGAACCGGTGTCGGTCGATGCATCCAACTGGGAAGAAATTCTGGTTGGCAGCGGCTACTACACTGCAGACCAGGTCAAGTAATCCTTCCTGACTGGCCTGCCCGCGCACCCTATTGTCGTGCGGGCAGGCCTTTTTCCTTTGACGACAGAGGCAGACATGACTCCGCTGCTTGAAATGCGGTCGATCACCAAAACCTTTCCGGGGGTCAAGGCCCTCGATCAGGTGAACCTGCAGGTGATGGAAGGCGAAATCCACGCGATTTGCGGGGAAAACGGTGCAGGCAAATCCACGCTGATGAAGGTGCTGTCGGGCGTCTATCCCGCTGGCAGCTATGAGGGGGAAATCCACTACGACGGGCAGTTGGCCCAGTTTCGGGATATCACCGACTCGGAACATCGCGGGATCATCATCATTCACCAGGAATTGGCCCTCGTGCCGCTGCTGTCGATTGCCGAAAACCTGTTTCTGGGCAATGAACGCGCGAAAAACGGGGTGATCAACTGGCGCGAGACCTTTGCGCGGACTGAGGGTCTGCTGAAAAAGGTCGGCCTCAAGGAGGCTCCCAGCACGCTGATCGAAAAGCTGGGCGTCGGTAAACAGCAATTGGTCGAAATCGCCAAGGCCCTGTCCAAAGAGGTCCGTCTTCTGATCCTCGACGAGCCGACAGCCGCCCTCTCCGAGGCGGACAGTCAGGCGCTGCTGGATCTGATGCTGGAATTGAAAACGCAGGGCGTGACCCAGATCATCATCAGCCACAAATTGAACGAAGTGCGCCGCGTCGCCGATACGGTGACGGTGATCCGCGATGGAACTTCGGTGTCCACGACCACGGCGGCCTCTGGCAATATCACCGAAGACCGGATCGTGCGCGACATGGTCGGCCGCGATATGTCTGATCGTTATCCGCCGCGTCCGCGCAATCCGGGCGATATGCTGCTAGAGGTGTCGGACTGGAACGTCTGGCACCCCGAACAGGCCGAACGTCAGGTGATTTCCGACATTTCCTTTAACGTCCGCAAGGGCGAGGTGGTCGGCATCGCGGGCCTGATGGGGTCAGGGCGCACCGAACTGGCGATGTCCATTTTCGGGCGCAGCTATGGCCGCAACATCAGCGGTCGGGTCCGGCTCAAGGGGCAAGAGATCGACGTATCGCGCATCGATCGCGCCATCGCCAACGGTCTGGCCTATGTGACCGAGGACCGCAAATCGCTGGGTCTGGTGCTGGATGAAACCATCCGTACCAATATCACGCTGGCCAATTTGCCCGCTGTATCGCGCAGCGGCGTGATCAACGAAAATCAGGAAACCACGATCGCCGAAGGCTATCGCGGCGCGCTGAATATCCGCACGCCGTCGGTGTTCCAAAAGGTCGTGAACCTGTCGGGCGGCAACCAGCAAAAGGTGGTCCTGTCCAAATGGCTCTTTGCCGAGCCAGAGGTTCTGATCCTCGACGAGCCAACCCGCGGCATCGACGTGGGCGCGAAATTTGAAATCTATGGCATCATCAACGACCTCGCCGCACAGGGCAAAGGCGTCTTGATGATCTCTTCGGAAATGCCGGAACTCCTGGGCATGTGTGACCGCATCTACGTGATGAACGAGGGCGAGTTTGTTGGGGAACTGACCGCCGAAGACGCCAGCCAAGAGCGCATCATGTCGCTCATCGTAACCGAATAAAGGGGCCATCCGATGGATACTACGAACAAAAGCCTCGGGGATTACTTCCGCCATCACATGCGCGAATACGGTCTGCTGATCGCGCTGATCGCCATCATGGTGTTCTTTCAGGTCGTGACCGATGGAACGTTGCTGAAACCGGTGAACATCACCAACCTGTTCCTGCAAAACAGCTATATCATCATCATGGCCCTGGGCATGCTGGTGGTGATCGTCTCCGGCAACATCGACCTGTCGGTCGGCTCTGTCATGGGCTTTGTCGGCGCCTTTGCCGCTGTCATGATCGTCGAATGGCAGGTGCCGGTCAGCGTCACTATTCTGGCCTCGCTGTTGCTGGGGACCTTGATCGGTGCGGCGCAGGGCTATTTCGTCGCCTACTGGAAAATCCCGTCGTTCATCGTGACTCTCGCCGGGATGCTGGTGTTCCGCGGCCTGTCGCTCTGGCTGCTGGAAGGGCAATCGGTCGGACCGTTCCCCAAATCGTTCCAGTTGATTTCAACCGGTTTCGTTCCCGATATTTTCCCCGCCGGCCTGACCGACGCGCTGGCCGCTATGTCCGGGTCGCGCAATTTCAACGGCTTGTCGATGGCGCTGGGCGTGGTCGCCGTGGCATTCATCATCTGGACGGGCCTGCGGGATCGGGCGCATAACGCGAAATACGGGATCGAGGACGAACCGCAGGCGTTTTTCGTCGCCCGCACCGTGATCATTTCCGGCGCGCTGTTGTTTGTGATGTTCAAGCTGTCGACCTTCCGCGGGGTTCCGAACGTGCTGGTGTCGATGGTGGTCTTGACGGTGATCTACGCCTTTCTGACCGCCAACACGACGATTGGCCGCCGGATCTATGCGCTGGGCGGCAACGTCAAGGCGGCGAAACTGTCCGGTATCAAGACCGAGCGCCTGATTTTCCTGTCCTTTGTGAACATGGGCCTCTTGGCGGCGCTGGCCGGGCTGATCTTTGCGGCGCGTCTGAATACCGCCACGCCAAAGGCCGGTTTTGCGGTCGAACTGGACGTGATCGCGGCCGTGTTCATCGGCGGCGCGTCGATGTCGGGCGGCTCGGGCAAGGTGATTGGCGCGGTTGTCGGAGCCTTTATCATGGGCGTGATGAACAACGGCATGTCGATCCTCGGAATTGGCATCGACTATCAACAGGTTATCAAAGGGCTGGTCCTCTTGGCCGCTGTGTTCTTTGATGTCTACAACAAGACGAAACAGGGTTAAAAATGACTTTCAAACCAGCTCAATGGCCCCGTCCACTGCGGTCAACACATTGGTACACCGGCACCTCTCGCGATACGATCTACCATCGCGGCTGGATGAAGAACCAAGGCTATCCGCATGATCTGTTCGACGGTCGTCCGATCATCGGTATCCTGAACACCTGGTCGGATTTGACGCCCTGTAACGGCCACCTGCGCGAGCTGGCGGAAAAGGTGAAGGCCGGCATCTGGGAGGCCGGTGGCTTTCCGGTCGAGGTGCCGGTTTTCTCTGCCTCGGAAAATACTTTCCGCCCGACGGCGATGATGTTCCGCAACCTCGCCGCGCTGTCGATCGAAGAGCAGATGCGCGGCCAGCCGATTGACGGTGCTGTCCTGCTGGTGGGGTGTGACAAAACCACGCCCAGCCTGCTGATGGCGGCGGCCTCGACCGATATCCCGTCGATCGTCGTCACCGGTGGGCCGATGCTGAACGGCTATTTCCGGGGCGAACGTGTTGGCTCTGGCACCCACCTGTGGAAATTCTCCGAGGCGGTCAAAGCTGGCGAGATGAGCCAAGAGGAGTTCCTCGAGGCAGAGCAGTCCATGTCGCGGTCGTCGGGCACCTGCAATACGATGGGCACCGCCTCGACCATGGCGTCGATGGCCGAAGCGCTGGGTATGGCGCTGTCCGGCAACGCGGCCATTCCGGCGGTCGATAGCCGTCGCCGGGTGATGGCCCAGCTCTCTGGGCGGCGGATCGTGCAAATGGTCAAGGATGATCTGAAGCCCTCTGACATCATGACGAAAGAGGCCTTTGAGAACGCGATCCGCACCAATGCGGCCATCGGCGGGTCCACCAATGCGGTGATCCACCTCTTGGCGATCGCGGGCCGTGTCGGGGTCGATCTGACGCTGGACGATTGGGATCGCTGTGGCCGCGACGTCCCAACGATCGTCAACCTGATGCCCTCGGGCAAATATCTGATGGAAGAGTTCTTTTACGCGGGCGGTCTGCCTGTCGTGCTCAAACGGCTGGGCGAGGGCGGTCTGCTGCACAAGGATGCCCTGACCGTGTCCGGCGACACGATGTGGAACGAGGTCAAGGACGTCCAGAACCACAATGACGATGTGATTTTGCCGACCGATCAGGCGCTGACGCAGTCGGGCGGCATCGTGGTCGTGCGTGGCAACCTCGCTCCGGCGGGGGCTGTTCTGAAACCATCTGCCGCCTCTGCGCACCTGATGCAGCATCGCGGCCGCGCCGTCGTGTTCGAGGATATCGACGACTACAAGGCCAAGATCAACGATCCGGATCTGGATATCGATGAAACCTGCGTCATGGTTCTGAAAAATTGTGGACCGCGCGGCTATCCGGGCATGGCCGAGGTCGGCAACATGGGCCTGCCGCCCAAAGTGCTGAAGAAAGGCGTCACGGATATGGTGCGAATTTCCGACGCGCGGATGTCCGGTACGGCATATGGCACGGTCGTTCTGCACACCTCGCCAGAGGCGGCGGTCGGCGGCCCCCTGGCCGTGGTGCAAAATGGCGATTTCATCGAACTGGACGTGGCGCAACGTCGGCTGCATCTGGACATCTCCGAGGCAGAGCTGGCGGCGCGCCTCGCGGCCTGGCAACCCAGTCATGACGCGCCAGAGAGCGGCTATGCGTGGTTGCACCAGAAACATGTCGAGGGTGCCGATACCGGCGCCGATCTGGATTTCTTGAAAGGATGCCGTGGATCTGCGGTCGGAAAGGACTCGCATTGATGGAGATCGCACTGGTTGGCATCGGCAAGATTGCCGTCGATCAACATGTCCCTGCAATCGCGGCCTCGGATGAGTGGAGCCTCGCGGCGACCGTGTCGCGTCAGGGGGCAGTCGAGGGCGTGACCGGTTATACAAACTTTGACCAGATGCTGGCCGAACGGCCAGATATCCGGGTCGTATCGCTCTGCGTTCCGCCGGGTCCGCGGTTTGACTATGCGGTCGCGGCCCTGCGGGCGGGACGGCACGTGATGCTGGAGAAACCGCCGGGCGCAACTCTGGCGGAATGCTATCAGCTCGAAGCCTTGGCACGCGAGAACCGTGTTGCGCTGTTCGCAACCTGGCATAGCCGAGAGGCTGCCGGCGTAGCCCAAGCCAAGGAATGGCTGATCGGGAAACGCCTGCGGCGGCTGTCGGTGACATGGCGCGAGGACGTTCATCGCTGGCACCCCGGTCAGGCGTGGATTTGGGAACCCGCCGGTATGGGCGTATTCGATCCCGGCATAAATGCGCTCTCGATCGTGACCGAGATATTGCCCGATCCCATCCATTTGACGTCGGCGGATTTGGATATCCCGTCCAACTGCCAGACGCCGATTGGTGCCCGGCTGAATTTCTACCATCCGCATGGCGCCGAGGTGACGGCCGACTTTGACTGGCGGCAGACAGGGGACCAGATCTGGACCATCGATGTCGAGACAGATCAAGGCACTCTGTCGCTGTTGAACGGCGGTGCGACGGTGGTGATCGACGGCCAGCAGATCGACATGGCCGGAACCAATACGCTGTCCGGAGAATATCCGCGCCTCTATCGCCGTATGGCCGAGCTGGTGCGGCAAGGCGGCGTCGATGTCGATTTGTCGCCCATGATTCATGTGACCGATGCGTTGGCTCTGGGCCGCCGCACGGTTGTTGACCCATTTTTTGACTAAGGCTGAGACTATGAAACAGGTTTTGACTGGGATCCTGCCCGTCGCCCCGACGCCGTTTTTCGACGATGGTCGTGTGGACAGCGAAGGGATGAAGCGTGTTCTGGACTGTATGATCGATCAGGGTGTCGATGCGATTTGCATCCTCGCCAACTATTCTGAACAGTTTGTCCTGTCCGACGAAGAGCGCGCGCATCTGACCAAGCTGTCGCTGGAACATGTGGCCGGCCGCGTGCCCGTCATCGTCACGATCAGCCATTTCAGCACGGAAATCGTTGTGCGTCGCGCCAAAGAGGCGCAGGCCTTGGGGGCCTCTATGGTCATGATGATGCCGCCCTATCACGGTGTCGGCCTCGTCCCTGCCGAGGCGGGAATTTTTGAACATTTTCAGGCGGTCAGCGATGCTATCTCGATCCCGATCATGGTGCAGGACGCGCCGCTGTCGGGCTGCACCCTGTCGGTGCCGCTGTTGGTGCGGATGGCCAAGTCGCTCGAAAACGTCAGCTATTTCAAGATCGAGGTCCCCTTTGCCGCTGACAAATTGGCGGCATTGATCGAACAGGGCGGCGATGCGATTGTCGGCCCGTTCGATGGCGAAGAGGCGGCGACCTTGCTGGCTGATCTGGACGCGGGATGCACCGGCACGATGACCTCGGCGTTGCAACCCGAGAAAATCCGCTCGATCGTTGTGGATTACCGCGCCGGTCGCAAGGATGCGGCCCTCGCGCAATGGCAGGTTTGTTTGCCTTTGATCAACCATGAGAACCGTCAATGTGGTCTGCGGGCGGCGAAAACCGTGATGCAGGCGGGCGGCGTGATCAAGTCCGATCATGTTCGCCATCCGCTCAAACCAATGTCGGACCGCACTCGGGAACGCCTGCTGCAAATGGCACATGATTTGGATGTGCTTGCGCTGCGTTGGGGGAAGTGAGGTTATCAATGACATATGTTCCTCATGGAAAACATCTGATCTCTGGAGATTGGGTCGGGACGGAAACGACGTTTCAGTCGGAACCGGCGTCTGGTCC
>CALMJS010000025.1 GCA_937864535.1 uncultured Paracoccaceae bacterium | reverse complement strand
GCCGTGCTGAAAAACGCGCCCGATGCGCGTGAAGGGTTCTTTGCCGTGCCGAAGGTGGTGGAATAATGACCGACCTGAACAAACTGACGATTGCCGCCGCGCGTGATGCGCTCAAGGCGGGGGAAATCACCTCTGTCGCCCTGACCGAAGCCTGTCTGGCCGCCATCGAAGGGCAGGGGCAGCTGAACGCCTTTGTGCACAAGACACCCGAAATCGCGCTGGAACAGGCGCGTGCGGCCGATGCGCGCGGATATGCGGATGCTGCGGCCCTGAGCGGTATCCCCTTGGGGATCAAGGATTTGTTCTGCACCAAGGGCGTTCCGTCCCAGGCGGCCTCTGGCATTCTGGCAGGGTTCAAGCCCGAGTATGAATCGACTGTCACATCCAAGCTGTTTGCCGATGGCGCGGTGATGCTGGGCAAGTTGAACATGGACGAATTCGCCATGGGGTCCTCGAACGAGACCTCGGTCTATGGCCCGGCCATCAACCCGTGGAAAATCGACGACCGCAATCTGACCCCCGGGGGCTCCTCCGGCGGCTCTGCGGCGGCGGTTGCGGCGGACCTCTGCCTCGGGGCGACGGGGACCGATACCGGCGGCTCGATCCGCCAGCCTGCAGCCTTTACCGGCACTGTCGGGATCAAGCCGACCTATGGCCGTGTGTCGCGCTGGGGCATCGTGGCCTATGCCTCCTCGCTCGATCAGGCGGGGCCGATGACCAAGACGGTGCGCGACAGCGCGATCATGCTGTCGTCGATAGCAGGCCACGACATGAAGGATTCGACCAGCGCCGATATCGCTGTGCCGGATTTCGAAGCCGCGCTGACCGGCGACATCAAGGGCAAGACCATCGGTATTCCGCGTGAATACCGGCTCGACGGGCTGAACGATGACGTCACGCGCCTGTGGGAAGAAGGCGCGGCCATGCTGCGCGACGCCGGGGCCAAGGTCGTCGATATTTCGCTGCCGCACACCAAATACGCCCTGCCGACCTACTATGTGATCGCCCCGGCAGAGGCCTCGTCGAACCTCGCGCGCTATGACGGCGTGCGGTTCGGCCACCGCGCCAAACTGTCGGCCGGTGACGGGATCAACGACCTCTACGAGAAAACCCGCGCCGAAGGTTTTGGACACGAAGTGCAGCGCCGGATCATGGTCGGGACCTATGTGCTCTCGGCCGGGTTCTACGACGCCTACTACAACCGCGCCCGCAAGGTCCGCAGCTTGATCAAGCGCGACTTTGAACTGGCCTTTGCCGAGGGTGTGGATGCGATCCTCGCCCCCGCAACGCCCTCTCCGGCCTTTGGTCTGGGCGAAGTGTCGGACGCAAATCCGGTCGAAATGTATCTCAACGACGTGTTCACGGTGACCTTGAACCTCGCGGGGTTGCCGGGTGTGGCGGTGCCGACCGGACTGGCTGCCAACGGGCTGCCGCTGGGGCTGCAGCTGATTGGCCGTCCGTGGGAAGAGGCTGATCTGCTGAACATCGCCTATACGTTAGAGGGTGCGGCGGGCTTTGTAGCCAAACCGGACAAGTGGTGGTAAAGGCTTCGCCGAAACATCTAGGGCAGTACCTATCGTGAAACATGTTCTTGGGCTTGGGGCAGGGCTGATTGCCCTGGTCGCCTGTTCGACAAATCCTCCTGCCAGCAATACCGCTGGTCCGGGGTTTTCTGATTATAACCAGTTCCAGCTCGATCAGGCGCTGGGCGGCGGTGCTGTGACCTCGACCTCTCTGGACGCCGCCACGACGACGGCGGCAGCTTCGACCGTGCCGACAAACCAGACTGTGGCGATTTCCTCGGGCGTCTTGCGTCAGGCGGGGATCATCCCTGAAACCAGCACCGCAGACGCGACCTACGTGCGCAGCACCGGGGTCGAGGCGACGCCGGGCAATGCCGCACCGGCAATCTACGACCATCCTGCCCTGTCGGACGAACAGGATTTTGCCGCGGTTTCCTCGCGCGAGAGCATCGCCTCGGATGCCGCCCGCCGCCAGGAGCAGGCCGCGCAATATCAGGTTGTCCAGCCGACAGCCCTGCCGACCCGGACCGACAGCGGTCCGAATATCGTCGAATACGCTCTCAACGCCCCGAACAAACTGGGCCAGGAGTGGTATAGCCGATTTGTCCTCTCGGGGCAGGGCCGGTTCCAGCGCAACTGCGCGCGCTACAATTCTGCCGACGATGCCCAGCGGGCGTTTTTGTCGCGTGGCGGGCCAGAGCGTGACCTGATGGGCCTCGATCCCGATGGCGACGGCTTTGCCTGTGGTTGGGACCCTGCACCGTTTATTGCCGCTGCACGCGGCTAATGCCCTGGGCGGAACCTTCCCCTCGCCAAATCACGGGCCTCGGCGCGACGGCGCCAGCCCCTCTCTCGTCGTGATACACTACACGGCGATGGCGGACTGTGCCGCCGCGCAGCGCGTTCTCTGCGATCCCGCGACCGAGGTCTCCGCCCATTACCTCATCGCGCCGAACGGCAGCGTGACCGCGCTGGTCCCCGAAGACCGCCGCGCCTGGCATGCGGGCCGCGGCAGTTGGGGCAGTCTCATGGATATCAATTCGCATTCCATCGGCATCGAACTGTCCAATACCGGCTTTGCGCCCTTTGCCGCTCCATTGATGGATGCGCTCTGTGATCTCCTGCCCGGCATCCTGTCGCGGTGGTCGATCCCGCCGCATCGGGTCATTGGTCACTCGGACATGGCTCCGGGCCGCAAAATCGACCCGGGTCCAGGCTTCGACTGGGCGCGTCTGGCCAAATCCGGCCTCGCGGTTACCGCAAACCCCGGCCCTCTGCCGGCCTACGATGCCTCTGCGCTGGGCGCTGCGCTACGTTTGATCGGCTACCCGGATTTGCCGCTCGACACCGTGCTGCCCGCCTTCAGACTGCGCCACCGCCCGCGCTACGGCGGACCTGCCGATGCGCTCGATCTGGCCCTTGCGACGGATCTGGCCCATCGGTTCCCGGCGCCCTAATTCATCTTTCCCAAAATACCTCGGGGGAGTCCCGACAGGGACGGGGGCAGAGCCCCCATTGATCTTGACCATCCCTGCGCGACAGCATAGGTCGGACGCGCGCGGATGGCTGGATGACCGCAGGGCGTGCCCTGAGGAAAGTCCGGACACCAAAAGGCACGGTGCCGGGTAACGCCCGGCGGGGGAAACCCTAGGGAAAGCGCCACAGAGAACAGACTACCCTGCATGCAGGGAAAAGGTGAAACGGTGGGGTAAGAGCCCACCGCGGGACTGGCAACAGGACCGGCACGGCAAGCCCCACCGGGTGCAATGCCAAATAGGGACCACGCGTGGGTGTGATAGGTTCGCCTATATCCCCACAGGGACGCCTGACCCCGAGTGGTCCGGGTTGGCAGCTAGAGGCGCGTTGGCAACAGCGGGCCAAGATGAATGGTCATCCAGGGGGTAACCCCGGACAGAATCCGGCTTATAGGCCGTCCGCGCAAAATACGGCCGTCGTTGGTCTGGCCAGTTATCCCCCGAAAACTTGCCGATTGTGGATAAGTCCTGATCCGCTGGCTTGAGTTTTGTTGACTTTGCATCGGTCAAACCCAAAGCTGGCGCCGGTAATTACTTCCCATAGGATAGTCTTGTGGCGTTTGGTGTGAACATAGAGCCGTCAGAGCTTGGGCGAATACATGATTTTCATGCTGCGACTTTGGCCGCTGCGCCCTCGGAGATGGTGTCGGCTCTCCTTGGTGCGTCACCGGATTGCATCAAGCTACTGACCCCGCAAGGCCGTCTGGTTTTCATGAATTTCGGCGGCATGTGTCAGATGGACATCGCCGATTTCGAGAGTGTGAAAGACCGGCTCTGGTGGTCGCTTTGGCCTGAACCGGAACAGCCGCAGCTGGAACGTGCGGTGGCTATGGCGGCGCGCGGACAGGTCCAGCGCCTGATCGCACCCTGCGCCACGGCAGCGGGGACGCCAAAATGGTGGGATGTGTCCGTCTCTCCGGTCTTCGACACATTGGGGTCCGTGGATCAAATTCTCGTGGTATCGCGCGATGTGACCGGGGTCATCGATCGCACGGCCCGGCTCGAGGCCGCGCTATCGGCCGCCGATCTGCTGCGCAAAGAGGTCGATCACCGCGTCAAGAATAGTCTTTCGATGGTATCGGCGATGCTGCGTCTGCAAGCGCGGCGGTCGGATGCCGCAGTGGCAGAGGCCCTCGGGATGGCTGCTGCGCGGGTCCAGACAATCGGCAAGGTGCATGACATGCTCCACGTTCTGCCCGCTCAAGGCAGCATCGACGGAGATGTCGATCTTGGACCCTATCTGACCCATCTGTGCGAGGATTTGGGGGCTGCCTTGCTGGAGGCAGGGGATGTCAGCGTTCATTTCGATATCGAACCGGTAACGCTTTCCGTCAAGACGGTCCGGGCCTTGGGGCTCTGTGTCAACGAGTTGCTCACCAATGCTATCCGGCATGGCGAGCTTGACGCGGGGGACAGCCTCTCGGTCCGCGTAGAGCGAGAGGCGGATGGTGTCCGCATGGTGGTTGCCGATACCGGAGTTGGCCTGCCCGAGGGATTCGATCTGGCTGCAAATCGTGGAATCGGGATGCAGGTCGTGCGTCTGATGGTCGATCAGATCGGCGGCGAATTGACCTTTGACAGCGCCCCAAAGCAAGGCAGCCGGTTTGTTGTCCAGTTTCCGCACACCTAGCCGTTTCAGGGTGTCAAAAAACACGCCTTTGCGGTTGACTCCGGCCAGCAGGCAGGTAAAAGGCGGGCTCGAAACGAATTAACGCGTAGCGCTCCTTGTGGGCCCGCGATCAGGAGAGAGATGACATGGCGAAGCCGACCACCATCAAGATCCGCCTGAACTCCACCGCGGGGACCGGGCATTTCTACGTAACCAAGAAAAACGCACGTACCATGACCGAGAAAATGGTTGTACGTAAGTACGATCCGGTTGTGCGCAAGCACGTGGAATACAAAGAAGGCAAGATCAAGTAATTGATCGCCTCTTTGGCAGGACAAGGGCCACGCGGTTGCGTGGCCTTTTTCTTTTGTATTCAGCTTGGGGTTGGCTCCGAGCTGCAAAGGAAAAAAACCGCCGATTGGGCCAGACCATTTCGGCAAGTATTGAAAATGCGGCCACTGTTGGCCGCATTTTTTCTTGGCAGGGCAAAAAATTTCTAATTAGTCATCGAGAATGCGACCGAGAGCCTTCTTCGCAGCCGTTTCTCTCTTCTTCAGCGCAGCCATTTCCAGTGCGATGGCTGATAGATGACTAATTGCCTTCTCGACATCGGTTCCGCTCAATAGAGCCGGCATGCGAGCAATGCGCTCGACATCACCCCCTGTGACACCTTCATCGCGCCCCTGGAGGATACCAAGGCGGTGTTTACAAGCTTGCCGCTTCTGCCCTGCGGGACAAGTGCAAGTGCACGTGAGATTTGTTCCTTCTCGAACAACGCTCACATGATAGATTTCCCCGGTGGATGATGAAGTTACTTCAAAAGAAAACTGTTCTGCCATCAATTCTGCCTTGCCTAATAATTTGCTGAATAGAAATAGCACACTTCGCGCAAGGGGAGAAATACTTTCGTGCAGTTCAGCTTTGTGGAGATTGAAAGCCTTGCCTTTGGAAACCGACTAAGTGCTTGGTTCAATGAAAGAAGCTGGCCGCAAAACGGCCAGCCGAATATTTTTTAGCATTAAGCGTCAGGGGCTTGGCCGATTGGGCGGGGGTTTTATTTAGGCAACCTCGCGCAGGATCGCCAGCGCGGCGGCATGGATTTCTGCGTTCGCGGCGGCCAATATACGACCGCCATGATGCGCCGGGCGGCCCTGCCAGTCGGTGACGATACCGCCTGCCGCCTTGATCACGGCAATCGGGGCCTGAACGTCATAGGGTTGCAGTCCAGCCTCGATCACGAGGTCGATCTGACCCGCAGCGATCAGCGCATAGGCATAACAATCGCAGCCATAGCGCACCAACCGGACGCGGTCGGCCACGGCGCGAAATCCGGCCCGCTCGGCCTCGGTTCCGACTTCGGGAAAGGTCGTAAAGAGGATCGCCTGATCAAGAGGACGGGCAGGGCGGCAGGCCAGTTCGCGCGTGCCCATCGGGCCGGTGACGCGGGCCAGATCGGGGGCTCCGATGAACCTCTCGCCGATAAAGGGTTGGTCGATCACCCCGACAACAGGTCCGGTCTGCGGGCCGACAGCGATCAGCACGCCCCAAGTCGGGGTGCCCGACAAATAGCTGCGGGTGCCGTCAATCGGGTCCAGCACCCAGGTCAGGCCCGAGGTGCCGTCCTGGGTCCCGTATTCTTCGCCAAGGATGGCGTCCTGCGGGCGTTCGCGGGCCAGAACGTCGCGCATGGCGCGTTCGGCGGCACGGTCGCCTTCGGTGACGGGGTCAAAATCGGCGGGGCGTTTGTTATCGGCAGCCAATCCTGCGGACCGGAAATGCGCGAGTGTCGCCGGGCGCGCCGCATCGGCAAGCAAATGGGCGACCCGGATCAGGTCGCCCATTGTTTCGCTGTCAATCTCAGGTGTCATGATCGCCCTCTTGTCTGTTTCCCTCGCGGTAGCGCGGCAATCAGGGGGCGGTCAAGGATTTAGGCGGCCTCGCTCAGCACGCGCGCCAGATCGAACAGGCGGCGACGCTGGGCTTCCGGAATGGCGTAGTAGGACCGCAGCAACTCCAGTGCTTCCTTGTCCGACAGGATGTCGCCGGGCAGATCCGTCTGCGCGGCGGCGTCTGCGCCGCTCTCCAGCCCTTCAAAGAAGAAGGACACATCAACGCCAAGGGCGCTGGCGATATCCCACAGCCGCGATGCCGAAACGCGGTTCATCCCGGTTTCGTATTTCTGGATCTGTTGGAATTTGATGCCGACTTTCTCGGCCAATTGCTGCTGGGTCGTGCCGTTCATCCAGCGGCGGTGGCGGATCCGCTTGCCGACATGGACATCTACAGGGTGGCTCATCGATTTTCCTTTCGCGTTTCCTGCGGTTTTTCCCGATAGATCGAAACGTCCCCAGCCAGTTTCGGGTCTATCGCGACGGTGGAAATTCCACAGCTTGCCGAGTTTAAGATAAGCACGTCTAGGTTGCGTTTTCCACCTGCCTTTTAGGACAGGTTGAGCGATCTGGTGGTGGATTTCCCTGCCCTGAGGTTGATAGCGACCCTCCAAGGGGCGTCAAAAAATCTAGAAAGATCGCTATTTAGTCGCGTTGGCGAGTCAGTTTCAATCCGATAGGCTAGTTTAAAACAGGGATATATTACTGATGCGTGCATTTCGGGTTGTCGACTTCACTTTGCAGCCGCTTCTTTTGGAAATTGAAGTCCCTTCTCCCGCTGCGGGTGAGGTGCTTTTGTCGATCGAAGCCTGCGGTTTGAATTTTGCCGACATCCTGATGTCGCGTGGGACCTATCAGGATACCCCCGAGCCGCCGTTTACTTTGGGTCTTGAGGTTTGCGGCAGGGTCGAGCAACTGGGCGAGGGCGTCAGCTATCCGCCCGTCGGCGCGCGGGTCGTCCTGTTCGGCGGGTCGGGCGGTCTGGCCGAAAAGGGGTGCTTTCCTGCTGACCGCTGCATCGTCATTCCCGAGGCTATGCCCTGCGAGGTTGCTGCCGGTTTTCTGGTCGCCTACGGATCGTCGCATCTGGCTCTGACGCGGCGGGCGCGGTTACAGGCGGGGGAAACGCTGCTGGTGACCGGGGCGGCAGGCGGTGTCGGGCTGACGGCTGTCGAAGTGGGCAAACAACTCGGAGCACGGGTGATCGCGGTCGCGCGGGGTCAGGAAAAGCTGGAGATCGCCCGAAAGGCAGGCGCCGATCTGCTGTTCGACGCGGGGGACGACCAGTTGATCGGCAGGGTCAAGGACCTGGGCGGCATCGACGTTGCCTATGATCCGGTCGGTGGCGAAAGCTTCAATCTGGCTCTCAAGACGGCGAAACGCGAGGCACGGCTGCTGGCGATCGGATTTGCCAGCGGCGATGTTCCCAAGGTCCCCGCCAATCATCTCTTGGTCAAGAACGTCGATGTGATCGGGTTCTATTGGGGCGGATATCTCAAGTTCAATCCACAGGCGCTGGTCAATAGCCTGCAAGAGCTGCTGGACTGGTACCAACTGGGTCGGCTGCGCCCGCACGTCAGCAACGTCTTGACCCTCGAAGAGGCGGGGCAGGGGCTCGATCTCTTGGCCAGCCGGGTGTCGACAGGCAAAGTCGTGATCAGGATCTGACACTGTAGGCAGCGGTGAGCTGATCGGCCAAATGTTTGATCACCCGCGGAAAACGGACCTCATTGACGTAAAGATTGACAAAGCAGGTGCCCAGATCGGGCAGCGTGCCGTTGTGATCAACCTGCGCCAATTGCGGCGGGAGGGTTCCCTCCAGCATGGAATGCACGGCGAGATCGGCGCTGACGGTCGCCTCGGAACTGCGGGCGGAATTTGTGTCCAGCGCCATGATCCACGGAATGCCCGCCTCTTCGAGCCGGCGCTGCGTGATCTGGCGGAAAATGCACCGCCCTTCGTGCGCCAGCCGCAGGGGGCGCTGTTTCCACGCCTGACCGTCGGGCGCCCCGACCCAGACCAGCGGAATTTCCCGAAGCGCGACTGACTCTGCCGGGGTGTCGTATTCCGTGGTTAACAACACGTCGATTTCCGATTTCGCGAACTGTTCCTTCATTTGCTTGGAAAAGCTGCTGATCAGGCGCACCTGCATGCGCGGAAAATCCGCTGCGAATTGACGCAGGATCGGGGGCAAGACCGGGTAGACAATGTCATGCGGCACGCCAAGGACGATCTCGCCCTCGTAATCATTGGCGGTCAGTCGCCCCAATGCCTCGTCATTGAGGGCCAGCATTTGTCGCGCATAGCCCAATAGCTGTTCGCCTTCGGGCGTGAGGCCGATTGTCCGGTTGCTCCGATCCATCAGTTGCAGCCCGAGGCCCTCTTCCAGCCGCTTGAGCTGCATAGACACTGCCGATTGGGTCAGGTTCAGCACGCTGGCCGCACGGGTCACGCCGCCCATGTCCGCCGTGGTCACAAACGACCGCAAGGAGGTCAGATCAAGGTTTCGCGCCATTCATCAATTCCTGTGATGCTGAGGTGAGCAATCATTCATTATCAATAACTGTTGGCCTGTGTCATATCAAGATCATTGAACAAACACTGATCACATATCACGAAAGGACTGGTTATGGCGGATGTTTCTGTGTCTTCGATCTCGATGGGTGTGGCTCCGGTTCTGTCGGTTCAACAGCGCCTTGGCCGTGGGGCGCTGCGGCTGGCCAGGGCTCTGGCAGAGGTCCGGCAGGCGCGCAAAATGCGGCGGCAATTGATGGATCTCGACGCCACGGCACTGCTGGATGTCGGACTGTCGCCCGAACAGCGCGACCGCGAGGCCGAGCGCCTGCGGTGGGGCGCACCGCGCGGCTGGTTCCGCGACTAATTGCAATTTTCGGCGCTTTCTCCTGCCAAACATCTTGAAGCCTCTGGGGTCGTTGCCCATATTCCTTGCAAAGCCGTGTTTTAGATGCGGCAAATACCAACGCTTTGGAGGTTTCAAATGGCTGATCTTCGCACGATGCGCGCTTCCGCTGGCACGCGGACTGCTGCTATCGATCAGGGCCTACGTGCCCACATGAACAAGGTCTACGCGACCATGTCCGTCGGCACATTGCTGACGTTCCTTGTGGCATGGGCGATGGGGTCGAACGACGCGTTGTTCTCGCTCCTGCGTGACCCGATGACGCTCAAGCCCAACATTCTGGGCTGGATCGTCATGTTCGCTCCTCTGGGCATGGTGTTCTTCTTTGGCGCGGCGCTGAACCGTCTGTCGGCTGCCGGCGCGCAACTGTTCTTCTACGCCTATGCGGCCGTGATGGGTCTGTCGATGTCGTGGATTTTCGCGGCCTTCACCGGCATGTCGATCGCCACGGTATTCCTGATCACTTCGATCTCTTTCGCGGGCCTGTCGCTGGTGGGCTACACCACCAAGAAGGACCTGTCGGGTATGGGCTCGTTCCTGATCATGGGCGTGATCGGTCTGCTGGTCGCCTCGATCATCAACATCTTCATCGCCTCGTCGGCGCTGCACTTTGGCATCTCGCTGCTGGGCGTGTTGATCTTTGCGGGTCTGACCGCCTATGACACCCAGCGCCTGAAGGTGGATTACCTGCAGCACGCCTATTCGATGGATCAGGAATGGCTGGCCAAGTCCGCCGTGATGGGGGCGCTGAACCTCTACCTCGACTTCATCAACATGTTCATGTTCCTGCTCCAGTTCTTCGGCAATCGCGAATAACAGACCGGACATCGACACCGATCAGGCCGCCCCTCGGGGCGGCATTTTCGTGTGGATAGAGCCGGGGTCCATCGGACTAGCCGGGATAGACGCCGATCGAATTGTGCCGTCCAATGGTCTGACAACCTCTGGAACCTGATCAGAGCAAAGGGCGGGCATGTTCTATCGGATCTACACGGTCAAACTGGGCACTCAGGCGAATGCCAAGCTTGCCGCCGCTTTTTTCGTCGAAAAATTTGAACACTTCGTCGACATGTCCAAACTGGCCGAGGTCGAGGTCCTGCTCGATGCCGAAGGGTCGGTGATTGTGCGCGTCGGCTGTGCGACTCTGGCCGATATGAAGAAATTCATCCGCTCCGGCGATGCCCTGATGGATGAATTGCGCCAAAGTTTTGTGTGCAAGTCTGAAAAATTCAGCACCATTTCGGTTTTCCGCCATGCGCAGTTGGATCACGCTGCCGAATAGGCTTTGCCTGCTGAAATGGGTTGGCTAAGTCTGGGGAAAACGGGGCCAGACATGCAGACATTGATCAAGGGCGCGACCATTATCACGATGGACGATGACGGGCGCGAATTTCAGGGCGATATTCTGATCGAGGGTGGCGTCATTGCCGCTGTGGGGCAGGGGTTGATCGCATCCGATGCGCGTGTGGTGTCCGCGCAGGACTGTCTGGTGACACCTGGTTTGGTCAATACGCACCATCACCTCTATCAGACCCTGACCCGCGCCGTGCCCGGTGGTCAGGATGCGCTGCTGTTTGGCTGGCTGAAAACGCTCTATCCGATCTGGTCGCGCTTTGGCCCCGAAGAGATGTATGTCTCGGCCTCTGTCGGTTTGGCCGAATTGGCGCTGTCGGGCTGTACCCTGACCAGCGACCACCTCTATCTCTATCCGAACGGGGCGCGGCTGGACGACACGATTGCCGCCGCGCAGGACATCGGGATGCGGTTTCATCCGACACGCGGGTCGATGTCGATCGGCGAATCCGATGGCGGATTGCCCCCCGACAGTCTGGTCGAGGACGAGGCCGCCATCCTCGAGGACTGCATCCGTGTGGTCGATGAGTTCCACGATCCGTCCGAAGGGGCGATGGTTCGGGTCGGAATCGCGCCCTGTTCGCCGTTTTCCGTCAGCCGCCATCTGATGCGTGACGCGGCCATTCTGGCGCGGGACAAGGGCGTGATGCTCCATACCCATCTGGCGGAAAACGACGAGGATATTGCCTATTCTCTGGCCAAGTTCGGCTGTCGACCGGGCCAATACGCCGAGGATCTGGGCTGGACCGGCCCCGATGTCTGGCACGCACATTGTGTGAAACTCGACACCCAAGAGATCGACCTCTTTGCCAGCACCCGCACCGGGGTTGCCCATTGCCCCTGTTCGAATTGCCGTCTCGGGTCCGGAATTGCCCCGCTGCGCGAGATGCGGGATGCGGGGGTGCCGGTCGGGCTGGGCGTTGACGGCTCTGCCAGCAATGATGTCGGCAATCTGGTGTCCGAGGCGCGTCAGGCCATGCTGTTGCAGCGGGTCCGACTGGGGGCCGACGCGATGAGCGCGAGAGAGGCGCTCTGGATCGGAACGCGCGGCGGGGCAGAGGTTCTCGGACGGCATGACTGCGGCCAGATCGCGCCCGGCTATCGCGCCGATCTGGCGATCTGGGATATGCGCGGGATCGAAGCCGCAGGGAGCTGGGACCCGGTTGCCCTGTTGTTGGCTGGACCGACCCGGGTGCGTGATCTGTTTGTCGAAGGCCGCCAGATCGTCGAGAGCGGCGAGGTGGTCAGCATCGACCTGCCGGACACGATCCGCCGCCAGAATGACCTTGCGCGCCGCCTGATGGTCTAACCGTGGCGTTTGTCGCCCGCGACATAGGTGGCGCGGATGGCGCGGTCGTCCCCCATCATGATGGTGGAAAACAGCGTATCCCAGATACTCTCGGCGCGGGCGCTGCGCTGCGCAATCGCTGGCGTCGAGGCGAGGTCCAGAACCGTCAGATCGGCATCGGCCCCCGGAGCCAGACAGCCGATTTGCCCGCTCATATGCAGCGCCTCGGCTGAACCGGCGGTCGCCAGCCAGAGCAACTGGCTGGGATGGATTGCCACCCCGCGCAGTTGACCGATCTCATAGGCCGCAGCCATGGTGCGCAGCATGGAAAACGATGACCCGCCACCGGTGTCAGTGGCTAGTCCGATGCGCACCTGTGTCTGCGCCAATCCCATCAGGTCGAACAGCCCCGATCCGATAAAGCTGTTCGAGGTCGGACAATGCACCACCGCGGCACCGACCTCGGACAGGCGGGCAATCTCGCGCTCCGTCAGGTGAATTGCGTGGCCATAGAGGCCCTTGGCGCCCAAGAGGCCAAACTGCTCATAGGTGTCCAGATAGTCCCGCGCGTCGGGAAAGAGCCCCTTGACCCAGTCGATCTCTGGCAGTTGCTCGCTCAGATGGGTCTGCATCAGGCAGTCCGGAAATTCCGACCAGAGCGCACCCAGAGCCGCCAGTTGATCCGGCGTCGAGGTCGGCGAAAACCGCGGTGTGATCGCATAGCGGGCGCGGCCACGCCGATGCCATTTGGTCAGCAGCGCCTTGCTGTCGTCATAGGCGCTCTGGGCAGTGTCGCGCAGGCTGTCCGGCGCGTTGCGATCCATGCAGGTCTTGCCCGCCACCACCGCCATTCCGCGCTGCGCCGCCGCGTCAAAAAATGCGTCAACACTGGCCGGATGGATGGTGCAAAAACTGGTCAGCGTGGTCGTCCCGTGCGCAAGCGCCAGATCGAGCGTGCGCCCCGCGATCTGCTCCGCGTAGGCCGGATCGTGAAACCGCGATTCCTCGGGAAAGGTATAGGTGTTCAGCCAGTCGATGAGCTGCTTGCCCCAGGACGCGATGATCCCGGTCTGCGGGTAATGCATATGCGCATCGACAAAGCCGGGGATGATCAATCCTTGGGCATAGTCCATGACAGGCACGTCGGGATGGTCCCGACGCAGGTCATCCGCCTCGCCGATGCGTTGGATTTTGCCATTGGCAATTAAGACACCGCCTCGGGCGCTAAAATGGCTAACAGATTGCCATTCTTTGGAAAACGGGTTCCCGGAGTGAGAGAGAATTTGGCCAAGGATCAATTTGTGCTGCATGGCAGCAGACTATGATGCGAATCCGTTGCCGTAAATCGGGGATTTTCACCAAGGGGCGGTTGCGGCCCTGTTTAGGATTTGTATTTTGGGCCCGAACGACCGGGGGTGCGACATGGCCGAACAACTCGAACAGATCGACGACGAAGAGGCCTTTGGTGTCACCGAGAGCCTTGTCGACGAAGTTCTGGAGGCGGTCGAGGCAGGCGATACCGATCAGGTGGATCACCTGCTCGATCCGCTGCATCCGGCCGACATTGCGCACCTGATCGAACAGATCGACCCCCGCGATCGCCGCGATCTCCTTTCGGTCTGGAAGGGCGGGATGGACGGGGACATCCTGTCCGAACTCGACGAGGGGATTCGGGAAGAAATCATCGAATCCCTCGCCCCCGCCGAATTGGCCGAGGCCGTGCGCGAGCTGGAATCCGACGACGTTGTCGACCTCGTGGAATACCTCGACGAAGAACAGCAAGAGGCGGTTCTCGAGGTTCTCGAAGGTCCCGAACGCGTCGCCGTCGAAAAGGCTCTGGCCTATCCCGAGGAATCCGCTGGCCGCCACATGCAGTCCGAGGTGGTCCATGTCCCCGAACATTGGACTGTGGGCGAGGCGATCGACTACCTGCGTTCTGACGTGGAACTGCCCGACCAGTTCTACCACGTGGTGCTGGTGAATATCCGCATCAATCCCGTCGGCTACGTCACATTGGGCCGTATTCTGTCCGCCCGCCGCGAGGTGCCGCTGCGCGATCTGGTCGAAGACAGCTTTCGCACCTTTCACGTCGAGGATACCGCCGCCGATGTGGCCCATGCGTTCAACCACTACCATCTGATTTCCGCCCCGGTGGTTGATGATGATGGCCGTCTGGTCGGTGTGATCACTATCGACGACGCCATGACCCTTCTGGACGAGGAACACGAAGAAGACATCCTGCGTCTGGCTGGCGTCGGCGAAGGCAGCCTGTCCGATACGGTGATCGACACCACCAAACAGCGCCTGCCATGGCTGGCAGTCAACCTCGCGACGGCGATTATGGCGTCTTTGGTGATCGGCCTGTTCGAGACCACGATTTCGGGACTGGTCGCGCTGGCCGTGCTGATGCCCATTGTGGCGTCGATGGGCGGCAATGCGGGGACGCAGTCCCTGACAGTGGCGGTGCGGGCGATCGCCACCCGCGACCTCACCGGTAGCAACGTCTGGCGGGTGATCCGGCGCGAACTCTTGGTCGGGCTGGTGAACGGCCTTGTCTTTGCGGTGGTGATGGGGGCGATCGGCTGGATCTGGTTCGATACGATGATGCTCGGTGTCGTGCTGGCCGCCGCAATGGTCATCAATCTGGTCGTTGCCGGCCTCGCGGGGACCATGGTTCCCGTGGCATTGGAAAAGGCAGGCATTGACCCGGCGCTGGCCTCTGGCGCATTTGTGACCACGGTGACGGATGTCGTCGGGTTCTTTGCCTTCCTTGGTTTGGCATCGGTAATGCTTCTATGACCCCAGAGATCAAATCTGCCGCCCGCGCCGCTGCGTTTGCCCGCAGGAAACTGGCCTTCGAGGCTGGCCTCTCCTCTGCCGCCCATCTGTCAGAGGTGCTCGCCGGCTATCGCGGGGTTCCGGTGGCGGGCTACATGCCGATGCGCACAGAAATCGACCCGCTCCCCGCCATGGAGGAATGCGCTGCCCATGGGCCCGTCGGCGTGCCGGTGATCATGGCCCCTGCGACGCCGCTGCAATTTCGGCGATGGGAACCGGGCTGCGCGATGATCGAAGGACCGTTTCGCGCCCTGATCCCTCAGGCAGGCGACTGGGTCGAGCCGGAAATCCTCATCGTTCCTCTGGTCGCTTTTTCGCGTCAGGGCGGGCGTCTGGGCTATGGCGGCGGCTTTTATGACCGCACCCTCGAACAACTGCGCGCCCGCCGCGCGACCTTGGCCATCGGCTTTGCCTTTGCTGCCCAAGAGGACCCCGATCTCCCGCTCGAGGCCACAGATCAGCCTTTAGATCTGATTGTGACCGAACAGGGCATTATTGAGCCCTGATTTCATCTTTCCCCAAATACCTCCGCCGGAGGCCACAGCCCGCAGGGCTGTATGCCCGGCTGGCCCCCAGGCGCGCCGCCTTGCCGGGATCGCCCGCGCCGTTGACGGCGGCGGGCGATGATCGCGCGGCGATGTCCGGCGGCCTTGGCCGTTCAGGTGCCGTAGGCGAGGGGCTGGCCCATCACCTCTTCGGCGGCGTCGATCAGCGCCCCGGCGACGAGGTCACATTCCTCGAGGGTCAGGCGCGCCGGTAGCCGAACATCGCAGGCGTTCATCAGCATCTGGCGGGTTTGCGGCAGGTCGACCTGTTCCGGCAGGAATTGCCAGTTCCAGAACGCCCGGGCGTTGTCGCGGCTGCGGCCAAACACCTGCACCTTGATCCCGCGCTGGGCGGCTGCCTCGGCAAAGGATTTCACGGCGTTGTCGCCCATGCCCACCAGATTGAACTGGATCGAATCCGGCGCACGGTTTTCCGCAGCCAGTTTTTCCGGCACGGAAATCCAGGCGGATCTATTGAGCTTTGCCGCCACGTGATCGTGGTTGCGTCGTCCATCCTGCACGCGGCGCGGGATTTCGGGCAGTTGCGCGCGGATCAGGGCGGCGGAGAGGTTGTTCAGACGCACGTTGTACAGCGGCAACTGGTTCTGCCAGCGCTCATAGGCCTCTTTCAGGCCCATGTTTTTCGCCCAGTTGTGTTCGTAGGCGCCGGACATGATCACCGCGCGGGCGATCAGATCGGGGTCATCGCTGACCATGATCCCGCCTTCGCCGGCGTTCAGCAGTTTATAGCTCTGAAAGCTAAAGCAGCCGATTTTACCAATGGTGCCAATGTTCTGGCCATGCCACGTCGTGCCAAGGCTATGTGCCGCGTCTTCGACGACCGGAATCCCTGCCTCATCGCAGGCCTCCATGATCGCGTCCATGTCACTGGTGTGGCCGCGCATGTGGCTGATGATTACTGCCTGCACGTCGGGCAGCTTGGCCCGGAAATCGTCCAGATCGATGCGGTAATCGTCTTTGCATTCGCACAGAACCGGGATGCAATCGGCGTGTATGATCGACGACGGCACAGCGGCAAAGGTAAAGGCCGGGATCAAAACACGCGCGTCGCGCGGCAGGCCAAGGGCCTTGAGCGATAAGAAAAGGGCCGCCGAGCAGGACGACACGGCCAGCGCGTATTTCGATCCGAGGAACGCCGCGAATTCCTGTTCCAGTAGCTGCACCGGCGAATTTTCGTTGGTGTAGCGGAACAGGTCCCCAGAGGACAGAATGCGCGTCACTTCGGCCAATGCGGCCTCTGGGATCGGTTCGGCGTCATAGACGTTTGGCGGTAGCGTCATTTGGATTTCCCGAAAACTTATTTCGGGGTTTCCTAACATAGAAACTGTGACATTTCTACGAAACTATCGGGATAGGCGGCTAGATGCCCAGATTGTCGCGCAACGTAAACCACGTCATCGCCAACGGCAGCATGGTTTCCTGTGCATAATGTCCCAGCGGAAACGGTGGCACCGGCAGTTGCCCCAGTGTGTCGAACCGGCCCGCCTGACCGGCGACAGCCTCGGCCATGACGCGCCCCGCGAGGCCCGCCAGCGCGACCCCATGCCCCGAATAGCCGCCCGCCGACAGGATATTTGGCGTGATGGCGCGCACATAGGGCAGGCGGGTCATCGTGACGCCCAGCGTCCCGCCCCAAGTGTGGCTGAAGCGCGTTCCCGCCAGTTGCGGGAACATCTCGACCATGCGTTTGTGCAACTCGCCGCCCATGTCGGCGGGGAAGGTCAGCGAATAATTCGCACGCCCCCCGAACAGTAGCCGTTTATCGGCGGTGAGCCGAAAGTAATTGACCACAAAAGACGAATCGCAGGCGGCGATGTCTTGGGTCAGGACCTCCTCAGCCAGATCGCCCAAGGGCTCGGTCGCGCCGATGAAACTGTTGATCGGCATCACGCGGGCATCATTGGCCGTGGCCAGTCCGCGGATATAGCCATTCCCCGCCAGTATCACGTGATCCGCGGTGACGCGCCCGCCGGGGGTATGCAGCGTGACCCGCCCCCCTGTGTCGAGGCGGGTAACCTCTGTCCCCTCATAGATCACCGCGCCAGCAGTTTCGGCGGCGGCAGCCAGTGCCAGCACATAATTCAGCGGGTGGATATGCCCCGCCTGCATGTTCAGCGTGCCGCCGTTATATTTCTCTGACCGGATCAGCGCTTGGATGCCATCGCGGTCCAGCGCCGTCATGCCATGGCCGGGATAGTGCCGGTCCAGATGGTCGACCTCGGCCCGTATGTCCGAGAGATCGGTGTCATACTGTCCCCATGCGATCCCCGGTTTGTACTGGGCGAGAGGCGCGGCGAGCGTGCAAAAATCGCGCACCATCCCCGCCGCCTCTTGCGCAAGGGACCATAGCGATTTGGCGGTGTCGCGGCCTACGCGGGCCTCTAGCCAGAGTTGGCCCTTGTTGAAATCGCTGCCGACCTGACCGCCATTACGCCCAGAGGCCCCCCAGCCTGCGCGGTGTGCATCCAGTACGATGACGGACAGCCCGTGTTTGCGCAGCTCTAGCGCAGCATGCAGCCCGGTATAGCCCGCACCGACAATCGCGACATCGGCGCGAAGGTCGGACGAGACCGCAGGCCGCCGATCCGGAATCGTGGCCGTCGCGGCATACCATGAGGCCGGAAATTGTCCCGGAGCATCATTGCGATAGAGGGGTGGTGTCATGCGTCGTCCCCGCCTTCGCCGGGGCGGATGCTGAACTGTTGCCGCTTGTGGGCGGGGTCCGGCGCGGGGGCGGCGTCCGGTCGGTGCGCCACCACCCCGTTCAGAGAGGCCGAGCCTGCCATAGACAGCCGCCCGATGGATTTCTGCGCCAGACCGCCGTGCGATTTCATCCCGGCAGAGCGGGGGCCTTTGCCTTGGGCGGCGAGTTTGGCGGCAAGAGGGCTGAGTTTGCGCGGCGGTTGGGTCATGATTACACGTTGAGCAAGAGGTGTTCGCGTTCCCACGGGCTGATGACCTGTAGGAATTCTTCGTATTCGGACCGTTTCACGATCGAATAGACGCGGCAAAAATCCGGCCCGAGAACCTCTGCGATGTCCTTGGAGGCCTCGAACAGGTCGAGAGCATCGCCCATCACGCGCGGGATTTCCCCTTCGCCCTCATAGGCGTCGCCCTTGTACTGTTTTTCCGGCCAGCATTCCTGCATCATACCCAGATAGCCACAGGCCAGAGAGGCCGCGATCCCGAGGTAGGGGTTGCAATCCATCCCCGCCAGACGGTTTTCGACACGGCGCGAATTCGGGCCCGACAGCGGAACGCGAATGCCGGTGGTGCGGTTGTCGCGGCCCCATTCCAGATTGATCGGTGCGGCGTGGTCGCGGACATAGCGGCGATAGCTGTTCACATAGGGTGCCAGAACGGCGATCACGGACGGCAGGTGTTTCTGGAATCCGCCGATAAAGTGGAAAAACGCATCGGTTTCGCCGCCTTGCGGGCCAGAGAACAGGTTTTGCCCGGTCGCTTTGTCGATCACCGAATGGTGGATGTGCATCGCGCTGCCCGGCTCGTCGGCAATCGGTTTCGCCATAAAGGTGGCAAAGCAGTTGTGGCGCAGAGCGGCCTCGCGGATCAGGCGTTTGAAATAGAACACCTCGTCCGCCAGCTTGACCGGATCACCGTGCAGCAGGTTGATTTCCAACTGTCCGGCGCCGCCTTCCTGAGTGATGCCGTCGATTTCAAAGCCCTGCGCTTCGGCAAAGTCATAGATATCGTCGATCACCGGACCGAATTCGTCCACGGCGGTCATCGAATAGGCCTGACGCGCGGCGGCAGGACGGCCAGAGCGGCCCATCATCGGTTCGATGTTCTTGGCCGGGTCGAGGTTGCGGGCGACCAGATAGAATTCCATCTCGGGCGCGATTACCGGCTCCCAGCCCTGTTGGTGATAGAGGTCCACCACACGTTTCAGAACGTTACGCGGGGCATAGGAAATCGGCTTGCCCTTGCGGTCAAAGGCGTCGTGGATCACCTGTAGCGTACAGTCCGCCGTCCAAGGCGCGGCAGAGGCGGTCGCCATGTCAGGCTTAAGGATCATGTCGCGTTCGATAAATCCCTCTTCGCCCGCCGCATCGCCCCATTCGCCGGTGATGGTCTGGTAAAAGATGCTGTCGGGCAGGTGGAAATAGTCCTGACGCGCGAATTTGCTGGCGGGGACCGCCTTGCCACGGGCGATGCCGGGCATATCGGCGATGATACATTCGACTTCGTCCAAGCGGCGGTCAGCGATGAAATCGCGTGCGGCATCGGGAAGTTTGCTGGTCCAATCGTTCATGAGATAAGGTCTCTGTGTTTAAAGAAGTGGCCGATCTGACGCGCCATCAGGCTGCTGTCGGTCGGCTTGTCCAGTTGGGTTTTGGCCTTGTCGAGCAGGCGATCCGGTACGACACCGCGCCCGCGCGTTTCGGCGAGTTGGTCGATAAAGTCCGAGCCGAATTCAGGATGCGGCTGGACGGTAAAGGCGCGCCCCTGGTAGAGCAGCGCCGCGTTTTCGCAGAAATCGGACTTGCCGCAGACCCGCGCATCGGCAGGGCGCCGGGTCACCTGATCCTGATGCCACGCATTCAGGGCCACGGCGCGTCCGTCGAAATTATAGACGGTGCGGCCAACAGACCATCCGCCGGAAAATTTCTCGACCTTGCCGCCCAGGGCCTGCGCGATGATCTGGTGTCCGAAACAGACGCCAACCATCGGCACAGAGGCGGCATAGGCGCTACGGATGAACTCTTCGAGCGGGGCAATGAACGGCAGGTCGTCGTAGGCCCCATGCCGCGATCCGGTCAACAGCCAGCCTTCGGCATCATGAATGCTGGCGGGGAATTCCATGTCCACGACGCTCCATGTCTGGAACGTGAACCCCTGACCCGTCAGCAGGCGCTGAAACATATTGCTGTAATCCCCCGTCTTGTCGATCAGGACATCAGGAGCATGGCCAGTTTGCAGAATGCCGATTTTCATAAGTCACCGTAGGTACAAGGCGCGCAGCGAAACATCCGCTGCGCCATTGTAGGCAAGGTTACGTCAAACCGTATCGAGATACAGGTCCAACTTTTCTTTTTCCGACAATTCGCCAAGGTAGTGGAGTTCCTGCCGCTTTGTCATCACAAGGTTGTCAATCAACTGGCGGGGGAAGATCCGTTCGGCCAGAGCCGAGTTGTCAAAACGGTCGATGGCCTGCGCCCAAGTGTCCGGAATCTGGGGCAATTCCTGATCATAGGCGTTACCGCTGATCGGGGGCGGCGGGGTCAGTTTGTCCTCGATCCCGGTCAGGGCCGAGCCCAGCACGGCAGCGAGGAACAGATAGGGGTTCACGTCGCCGCCCGCGACGCGGTGTTCGATCCGCCGGGCCATCAGATTGCCGCCCGGCACCCGGATCGAGGCCGTGCGGTTATCATAGGCCCAGCAAATGCCGGTCGGGGCGTGGCTCTCTGGCACCAGCCGTTCATAGCTGTTGTCATGCGGTGCAAACACCAGCGCAAGATCGGCAATCCCGCGCACACAGCCTGCGATGGCCTCTTTGAGCAGCGAGGTACCCTCAAAACTCCCATCGGCAAAGGCATTGTTCCCGTCCTGATCGATCAGGCTAAAATGCACGTGCAGGCCGCTGCCGGCATAGTCTTCGTAGGGTTTGGCCATAAAGGACGCGGCCATGCCGTGTTTACGGGCCAGACCGCGCACCAGCATTTTGAACAGATAGGCATCATCGGCTGCGCGCAGCGGGTCCGCGACGTGCATCAGGTTGATTTCAAACTGCCCCAGACCCACCTCTGAGGTTGCCGCCTCGGTTTCGATCTCCATCGCGTCACAAGCGTCGTAGAGGTCGTTAAAGAAGTTGTCGAAGGCATCGAGCGCCCGAAGCGACAAAATCTCGGCGCCGGGGCGGCGTTTGCCGGAACGCGGGCTCTTGGGCTGCTGGATTTCGCTGCCGGTGTCATCGACCAGATAGAATTCCATCTCGAACGCGACGACGGGGGTCAGGCCGATCGCCTTGAACCGGTCCACGACCTTGGCCAGCGCATGACGCGGGTCACCGTCGAACGGGGTGCCGTCTTCGTTATACATCCACATTGGCAACAGGGCCGAGTCGGTTTCCAGCCACGGCATCGGGACATAGCCCCGGTCCGTCGGTTTCAGGATGCCATCAGGGTCCCCGACTTCGAACACCAAGGGCGAGTCCTCGACGTCCTCGCCCCAGATGTCGAGGTTCAACACCGACAAGGGAAACCGCATACCGTCGGTTTCTACCTTGCGGGCAAAGCGCACCGGGATCCGTTTCCCGCGTGCCTGTCCGTTCAAATCGGCAGCGCCCGCGCGAATGCTGCGGACCTGTGGATTGTCGTCTAACCAGTTTTTCATAGCCTACCCTTTCCAGAGGACTGGGCAGAACACCGATCGCGAAACCAACACGGGGTTTCCGCCTCGATCCACACCTTTTGCGTAGAGAGGCGGCACGCCCGACTGGCTGCGCCGCTGCTGTGGTCCATGCCCTTGGCCCCTGGGTTGTTGCGATCAAACCATGCGATTGGACTGTAGCAGCCGACGTATGCCGGACCCGCCCAAAAATTTGATCATAAATTGACTGTATTATCGGATCAGGTTCGGACGCAAGCGAATTTTAGGTGTATTTTCGCGTGGTAAATGCCGGTTGAGCCGCCGATTCACGATCCCGAACAGCCCGATCACCGTCAGCGTCAGCAGGATGAAATATCCGGCAAGGATCGGGTAGGGGACAAACGGGTTAAAGGTCTTATCGGCAAAATAGCTGGCGTAATAGAGGGCGTCGCCGCGCTGGCTCTGGGCAGGGAATCCAGAGACAAAGACCAGCGTGGTCGAATGGAACAGAAAAATCGCCTCGTTCGTGTAGGCAGGCCAGGCCAGACGCAGGGTCGTCGGCAGGGTGATACGCCGGAACCGGCTGAACCCGTGCATGCCATAGGCATCGGCGGCCTCATTGTCGCCCTTGGGGATCGACATCAGGGCGCCATAGAAAATCTCGGCGCTATAGGCGGATGTGTTCAAAAACAATACGATCAGCGCCCCGAGCCAGGCCGAGCTGAGATCGTCGAGCATCGGTGAGACCGATTTGAGATTGAGAAAGGCGAAATAGGCAAAGAAGAACTGGATGAACAGCGGCGAGCCGCGGAACAGCAGGACGAACGCATCCGCAGGCTTGCGCAGCAAGGGGTTATGGTGGGCCTTTGCCACGGCGGTCGCAATCGCGAGAAAGAACCCGGCCGCCAATGCTATGGCGCCAAAGTAGATATTCCACAGCATGCCCGACCCGATCAGCACGACCTGCTGACAGAGCGTGAAATCACTGCGTGGCAATAGCCGTTCACCGATCCCCAGACTGCGGAGCCCATAGTCCTGCACAACATCCCAACAGGTCATGACAGGGCCGCCTTTCGTTGCGCCTCGCCGGCGGCGGTGGCTTGGCCACGGCTCAGACGGCGGCTGATGCGTCCCAAAACGGCCTCGGACACTTTGGTAAAGCAGAGGTAAAACACCAGGAGCCCCGCGAAATACCACATCCGCCAATCGCCATGGGGATAATCGGTGAACTTCGATGTCTTGGTAGAGCCGAGTTCCTTGGCCCAATAGACGATGTCTTCGACACCCAGCAGGAACAGCAGCGGCGTTGCCTTGATCAGGACCATCCACAGGTTCGACAGGCCGGGCAGGGCGTAGACCCACATCTGCGGCACCAAGATCCGCCAGAACGTCTGGCGCTGTGTCATGCCATAGGCCTCGGCGGTTTCGATCTGGCCGCGCGGCACCGCCCGCATCGCCCCGTAGAGCACGTTGGCCGCAAAGGCACCGAACACGATGGAAAACGTCAGCACGGCCAGCGAAAATCCATAAACCTCGTGCATCCATTGCGGCGCATTGCCCAAGGGCAGTTTGGCCGCCGCACAGACGACAAAATCATTGCCCTGCCGAATCGGCATATCCCAGTCGGGACATTTGACCTGATGGCGCAGATATTCAAAGAACTGGTCTAGCGCGATGACAAAGAACAGAAAAAACGCGATGTCGGGCACGCCGCGAACAACGGCGATGTAGCTCCGCCCGATGATCGACACCGGCCATACCCGCGACCGCGCCGCGCTGGCGCCGCCAAATCCGAACAGCAGCGCCACCGGAGCCGTAATAGCCAGCAGCAACAACACGGTGCCGACGGACCAATAAATGCTCAGGTGTTTGGCCGTGGTCAAATAGCAGGCCAGCCATTCAAAGCCGTCGATCGACGATGGATCAGCGCAGAAACTAAAAATGGTCGCCCCCGGTTCGGACAAGAGAGGAAAAAGCGCGGCCCCCTGTTGCGGGGCCGCGCCCTATGAGATCAGAACTGTTCGCCGATTTCCCACTTGGCGATCAGCGCGTTCAGGGTGCCGTCCGCCTTCATCGACTGGATGGCAGCAGTGAACTTGTCCCGCAGTTCGGTGTCCGACTGGCGCACGCCCATGCCGACGCCGCCGCCGATCAGAACGTTTTCACCGGTAAAGGCCAGATCGCCGCCCTCGGCCACGATCGGGTCGAGGTAGGCCTTGTCGGCCAGAACCGCATCAGCTTCGCCCGAACGGACGGCAGCGATCGATTCTTCGGGGGTTGCGAATTCCAGCAGGGTCGCGCCCGGCAGTTCCGAGGCAACATAAGAGGCCTGGATGGTCGCAGCCTGCGCCGCGATGACAGCGCCCGACAGATCAACCGAGGCATCGGCCATAGCGACAAAGGCCGAGGGGTCCGGCTGGGTGTAGTTTTCAGTGAAATCAATCACTTGCTTGCGTTCGTCGGTGATCGACATGCCCGCGATGATGGTGTCGTAGTTGCCCGACACGAGGTTCGGAATGATCGAGTCCCACTCGTTGGTGACCCATTCACAGGTCAGTTCGGCGCGCTTGCACAGCTCGTCGCCCAGTTCCCGCTCGAACCCGTCGACTTCGCCCTTATCGTTGAGGAAGTTATACGGAGGGTAGGCTCCCTCGGTGCCCATGCGCACGACATCTTGGGCCAAGGCGGCGCCAGCGGTCAGTGCGACGATGGCGGTACTCAGGATCAGGGTCTTCATTGGTCTCTCCCGTGGTTTTGGGGTGGTGCCCCGGATATGCCGCCGGTTTGGTCCGGCGACTGTTGCTGTGGCGGATCAAACCCGCCGCCGCGACCGGATCACACCGGGGCGGAATGCGATAAAAACTGTTGCAGACGCTCTGACTTCGGCGCGCCAAAGAGGGTCGCAGGGGCGCCCTGCTCCTCGATCCGCCCCTGATGCAGGAACACGACATGATCGCTCACATCATGGGCCATTCGCATGTCGTGTGTCACGATCAACATGGTGCGCCCCTCCGCGGCCAGATCCTTGATCACCTTGACCACTTCCTGTTCCAGTTCGGGGTCCAGCGCCGAGGTCGGTTCGTCAAACAGCAGCGCCTTGGGCTCCATGCAAAGGGCACGGGCAATCGCCGCGCGCTGCTGTTGCCCGCCCGACAGTTGCGCCGGAAAGGCGTCGCATTTGTCACCGATGCCGACCTTGTCCAGATAGGCGCGCGCTGCGCCCTCGACCTCGGCCTTCGGGCGACCGAGAACTGTCACCGGCGCCTCCATCACGTTCTGCAAGATCGTCAGATGCGCCCAAAGGTTGAACTGCTGGAACACCATCGACAAATTCGTCCGGATCCGCAGCAATTGCTTGCGATCCGCCGGGCGACGGGCCAGGCCCTCACCCTTCCACTTGACAGGTTCGCCACAGAACAGGACCTCGCCGGACTGGCTGTCCTCCAGCAGATTGGCGCAGCGCAGCAGCGTCGATTTCCCGGACCCGGACGACCCGATCAGCGAAATCACCTGTCCAGCCTCGGCGCGGATATCCACACCCTTGAGAACCTCCAACTGGCCATAGGCCTTGTGGAGGTTGCGGATTTCGATCACGGGTGGTTGCGTGGTCACGTCTGCCCCTTGCGCTTGGGTTTGCGTCAGTTTCAAACCAACTCGGGTCGCTGCGCAAGCCTTTCAGAGACGTTACGTTAGGGCGGAACGACACCCAAGTGCAACAAATTTGCTCAAATTTTCTGACCTGATGGCAAAAAAAGCAGCTTTAGGATGCGGCCACTGACAGACGGATACGGTTGCTGTCCTGATCGGTCAGGCCCAACAGCGGCGCAATCGTCCGCATCAGCGCGTCTTCGTGATGATCCCGGTCGCCATCGGCCAGGACGATTTCCCACATGGCACGGATGATGGCTTCGCGATCCTGCAGTGGCACCGCGTCCTTGATGGCGCGGGTGAAACGCACCGTGTCCGGCGCATCGGCCTCGATGGATTCGCAGTCGGCGCGCAGACGACTTGCCTCAAAGGGGCTCAGCCCGAAACGCTGTCCCAGGATGCGGTCGATCCGGACCTGTTCCTCGGCGTCATAGGTGCCGTCGGCGCGGGCGATCCGCACCAGCAGCGCACCTATCGCCAGCCGGGCATCGGGATCAGACATGGTTTGGGACGGGGCGGTCAGTCGCCGCAGGAAATCACCGATCATGGCCTAGAGTATATCCCCTTCGATCCGAAACGAAAACCCGCCCGGCATCACGATAACGCGTTGAACAGTGCACTCAGCCGCGCGGCCTCTTCGGCATAGCCATAGGGCGCGTTCACCGCAAACATGCCGGAACCGATCATCCGATGTCCCTGCCGCGCGGGCGGGAAAAGCACTTCGTGACGATGACCCTCGGGCAGGGCGCGTTGCAGCGCCGCCAGCATCGGTTTGTGCAGCCCGTCGGTCAAAATCGGATACCAGAGCAGCAGAACGCCGACGTTCCATTTGCGATGGATCTGCGGTAACAGCGCCGCCATCGTCTGATAATCGTCCTTCACCTCATAGGGCGGATCGACCAGCAGCACCCCGCGTTTGGGATCAGGCGGGCAAATGGACCGTGTGAATTCGACGCCGTTCCGTTTGACGACGGTCGCCCGCAGTCCCAGAACCTCGTTCAGAACCGCATGTTCCTGCGGATGCAATTCCGCCAGCCGCATCACATCCTCGTCGCGCAGCACACTGGCCGCCACCATCGGCGATCCCGGATAGGCCGCTGGGCCATACTCGGCGCGCACGCGGTCCAGCGCGGCCAGATAGGGATGATCCGGCGCGAACCAGCCCTTCGCCCGCGCCAGAGCTATCCCTTTGGCGGCCTCGCCGGTCTTGATCGATTCTGCCGACTCCAGATCATACAGACCCCGGCCTGCATGGCTTTCGATGTAACTCAGCGGCTTGTCCTTGCGGATCATATAGTCCAGGACCCAAGCCAAGAGCGCGTGCTTTTGCACATCCGCCATGTTTCCGGCGTGATAGCCGTGCTGATAGGATAACATCGTTCGCTCCTGACTGCAGCTCCGCCCCCGCGCTAACATGTCCCGGCGAAAATCGCCATCGCTCCCACGTCTGCGGGGCCTGTGCTGCCTTTGTGCTAAAAATATCCCGGGGGGAGGCCCGTCAGGGCCGGGGGCAGCGCCCCCAAAACAAACGGCCGCCAACACGGGGGCTGGCGGCCTGATATCTCGGCGCGGTGTCACACCAACCGCGAGGTTTCGACGGCCGCCCGGACGAAATCCGCAAACAGCGGGTGCGGCTCGAACGGCTTGGACTTCAGTTCCGGGTGGAACTGCACGCCGATAAACCACGGATGGTCCTTCCATTCGACGATTTCCGGCAGACGGCCGTCGGGCGACATGCCCGAGAAACACAGGCCCGCCGATTCCAGCTTTTCGCGGTAGCGAATATCGACCTCGTAGCGGTGGCGGTGGCGTTCCTCGATCTGGGTCATGGCATAGACCTCGGCGACCTTGGACCCTTCGGCCAGCGCCGCGTTATAGGCGCCCAGACGCATGGTGCCGCCCTTGGCGTCGTCGGCCTTGCGGGTGACCATGTGGTTGCCCTGTACCCATTCCTTGAGGTGATAGACCACCGGTTCGAACCGCTTGCCGCCGGCTTCGTGATCGAATTCCTCCGACCCGGCGCGGGCGATTCCCGCGACGTTGCGGGCGGCCTCGATCACGGCCATTTGCATGCCCAGACAGATGCCCAGATAGGGGATCTTTTTCTCGCGGGCGAATTGGGCTGCCTTGATCTTGCCTTCGGTGCCGCGTTCGCCAAAGCCCCCGGGCACGAGGATCGCGTGATAGCCCGACAGACGCTCGCCGACATCGGCCTTGTCAAAGTCCTCGGCATCGACCCAGTTCACGTTGACCTTGACCCGATTGGCCATGCCGCCGTGAACCAGCGCTTCTTTGATCGACTTGTAGGCGTCTTCGAGTTGGACATATTTGCCGACGATAGCGACGTTCACTTCGCCGTCGGTGTTGTGGATGCGGTCCTGCACATCCAGCCAGCGTTCCAGATTCGGCTTGGGCGCGGGCGAAATGCCAAAGGCATCCAGAACCGCCTGATCCAGCCCCTCGGCATGGTAGGCCAGCGGGGCCTCGTAGATCGACTTCAGGTCATAGGCGGCGATCACCGCGTCCTTGCGCACGTTACAGAACAGGGCGATTTTCTCGCGTTCTTTTTCCGGGATCGGCTGTTCGGATCGGCACACCAGCACATCCGGTGCCAGACCGATGGACTGCAATTCCTTGACCGAGTGCTGGGTCGGTTTGGTCTTTAGCTCGCCCGAGGCCGCCAGATAGGGCAGCAGCGTCAGGTGCATCAGGATGCACTGACCACGCGGGCGTTCGTGGGTGAACTGACGGATCGCCTCGAAGAAGGGCAGGCCTTCGATGTCGCCGACGGTGCCGCCGATTTCGCAGAGCATGAAATCGACTTCGTCTTCGCCGGTGCGAATGAATTCTTTGATTTCATTGGTGACATGCGGAATCACCTGAATCGTCTTGCCCAGATAGTCGCCGCGGCGTTCCTTTTCGAGAACGTTGGAATAGATCCGGCCCGAAGAGATCGAGTCGGTCTTGCGGGCGGCAACGCCGGTGAACCGTTCATAGTGGCCAAGGTCGAGGTCGGTTTCCGCGCCGTCGTCGGTGACAAAGACTTCGCCATGTTCAAAGGGCGACATTGTGCCCGGATCGACGTTCAGATAGGGGTCGAGTTTGCGCAGGCGGACACTAAAGCCGCGCGCCTGTAGCAGCGAACCGAGTGCGGCAGACGCCAGACCTTTGCCCAGCGAAGAGACCACACCGCCGGTAATGAAGATGAAACGCGCCATAGGCAGGCATCCCCCGTGAGTTTCGTCTTTTCAAATGAATAACGGACCGGCGCTGTGCAGGGTCGGTCCGCAGATGATCACGGGATTTAAATATAACCGGATTCGCCCCGTTTACGCAACCGGCTACGCAAGATGATGTTGGGCTATAATTAGCCCACACCTATCCGTTGGGATTATTGACCAGCAGGTGCCGGGGGCAGATTCGGATCGGCCGGAGTTTCGGTCGTCGTCGCATCCGCAGCCGGTTCCGTGGTCGAGGTCGGGGGCAGCAGATCGCCGCCCAGACCCGGCAGCCCAGGCGTGTCTGCCGCAGCCGGAGTTTCGACCGCCACACCGTCCAGAACCGAGGTGCCGCTGGTCGACTGCTTGGCGATGATCGTCAGCGCCAGCGAGGTCACGATAAAGGCACCCGCGAGGCCCCAGGTGATTTTGCCCAGCGCTGTCGCCGCGCCGCGGGCGGACATCAGACCGCCGCCGCCGCCCATGCCAAGGCCGCCGCCTTCGGACCGCTGCATCAGCACCACGCCGATCAGGGCGAGCGCGAGAACGAGATGAATGACGAGGACGACGCTTTCCATGGGCTTTTCTCTGCCTTTCGTGAACGCGAGGTATCTAGAAGGTCGTTGCCCCGCCCGCAACCCCTCAATCGGCTCGAGATGTCGTTTCCAGTGGACAAACTGTGCCTGTCCGCTTGAAAATCGGTCCCTGCAGGCGCATCACGTCGCCATGACAGAGCAGTTTTCGATACGTCCCGCCCAGTTTGATGACGCCGAGGCCATCGCGCAGGTGCAGGTCGCCGCGTGGGGGACCACCTATGTCGGCATGGTGCCTGACGCGCTGATCGAGCGGATGACCGTTCCCGACCGCACACAGAGCTGGCAGCGAATCCTGCGTCAATTGGCCGAAACCGGGCGCGGTGCGGTGTTTGTATGCTGCCGTGGCGTTCGGGTTGTCGGCTTTGCCAGCGTCGGACCCCAAAGAGAGGCAGAGCTGCTAGCCGCTGGCTATGATGGCGAACTGACCTCGCTCTATCTGCTTGGCGATGTGCAGCGGCGCGGGTTGGGGCGGTCGCTGGTGGGGCTCTGCGCGTCCGAGGCGCTGGAACTCGGCTATCAGAAACTGTCGGTTTGGGTGCTCTCCGCCAATGTGAATGCCCGCCGGTTCTACGAGGCGCTGGGGGCGAGGCTGCTGATCGAGCGCGAGTCGGAGGACCGTTTCGATCCGGTGGATGAGGTGGCCTATGGCTGGGATGCACCGCAAACGCTCGACTCTGGCCCCTGCGACTAGGCGATTTTTCCTGAATCTACGGTGCGAATTGCCGCGTGTGTCGCTTTGATGACAAATTGCGGTTTCAACGCCCGCCTGACATCGCTATACGGGCGCGGGTTTGACACCATCAATGTCCAGGAGACTCAAGGTATGGCCAACGTTGTCGTCGTCGGCGCCCAGTGGGGTGACGAAGGAAAAGGCAAGATTGTGGACTGGTTGTCGGAGCGTGCCGACGTCATCGCGCGCTTCCAAGGGGGCCACAATGCGGGCCATACGCTGGTCATTGATGGGAAAGTGTACAAGTTGCACGTGCTGCCGTCGGGCGTCGTGCGCGGCGGCAAGCTGTCGGTGATCGGTAACGGCGTCGTTCTGGACCCGTGGCACCTGATCAAGGAAATCGCAACCATTCGCGAACAGGGCGTCGAAATCAGTGCCGAGAACCTGATGATCGCGGAAAACACGCCGCTGATCCTGCCGCTGCACGGCGAACTGGACCGCGCCCGCGAAGAGGCCGCGTCCAAGGGCACTAAGATCGGCACGACGGGCCGCGGGATCGGGCCGTGCTACGAGGACAAAGTCGGTCGCCGCGCCATTCGCGTCGCCGATCTGGCGGACAAGGCCACCCTCGAGGCCCGCGTGGATCGGGCGCTGGAGCACCACAATGCGCTGCGCGCTGGCATGGGCATGGGTCCGGTTGACCGCGCCGCGCTGATCGACCAGTTGATGGAGATCGCCCCCCGCGTTCTGGAATTCGCAGCGCCTGTTTGGAAAGTGCTGAACGAAAAGCGCAAGGCTGGCAAACGTATCCTGTTCGAAGGCGCGCAGGGCTCGCTGCTGGATATCGATTTCGGCACCTATCCGTTCGTGACCTCGTCGAACGTGATCGCCGGACAGGCAGCAACGGGCGTTGGTATCGGGCCGGGCTCGATCGACTATGTGTTGGGCATCGTCAAGGCCTACACCACCCGCGTGGGCGAAGGTCCGTTCCCGACCGAACTGCTGGATGATGACGGCGAACGTCTGGGGCAGCGCGGCCATGAATTCGGCACCACCACCGGCCGCAAGCGCCGCTGTGGCTGGTTTGACGCCGCTCTGGTGCGCCAGACCTGTGCGATCTCGGGCATCAACGGGATTTCGCTGACCAAGCTCGACGTGCTCGACGGGTTCGAGACGCTGAAAATCTGCGTGGCCTACGATCTGGACGGCAAGCGGCTGGACTATCTGCCGACCGCGGCGGAGGAACAGGCGCGGTGCAAGCCGATCTATGAAGAGATCGAGGGCTGGTCGGAATCCACCGAGGGCGCACGGTCCTGGGCGGACCTCCCGGCGGCGGCGATCAAATATGTGCGCCGGATCGAAGAGCTGATCGAATGTCCGGTGGCTCTGCTGTCGACCTCGCCCGAGCGTGACGACACCATCCTCGTCACCGATCCTTTCGCAGACTGATGGATTTCAAGCGCCGCAAACGACTGGCTCTGCTGATCCTCCTCGTGGGGATGCCGGCCTATGTGGTCTTTGCCGTCACGGTGATGAGCACCCTGGACCGGTTCCCCAAATGGGTCGAATTGCCGACCTATATTTTTCTGGGGGTGGCTTGGGCCCTGCCGTTCCGCTGGGTGTTTCTGGGCATTGGCAAGGGCGATCCGGATCAGGAGTGATCTGCGCCGCTGCGCGGCTTGAGGCCTCCGGCGGAGGTATTTCTGGAAAGATGAAACGGCGGGGTTTTGGCCCCGCCGTTTCGCATTTTGTCAGATGTTCAGGCCTGATAGCCGGTTTTGTCGGTGATGCCGAAGCGGCCATTGCGGACCTTGTACAGGCGATTTTGCCGCAAGAGCGTGCCAAAGGCGCGCAGGCCGTCCTCGCGCGAGAAAGGGCGATCTTCGAAGTGGGATTGCACCTTTTTCATGATTTGCGGCCGCGAGAAATCCTCTAGCCCGTCGATCTGGACGGTATGGGCGGCAGCGGCTTCGATCAGGTCGAGCAGGCTGGTGGCGCCGTGGCCCGCGGCAAAATCCGAGAAGCTGGCGACATCAGGCTGCGACACCGGGCGGGCGGCGGCAACCTCGGTCACGGCGGGAGCGGCGTTGGTCTGCGGTGTCATCGCCAGCGGGCTGTCGGCCAGTGCCGCCGCAGCGTCAGTGCCGACGCGGCGCGGGCGGACCGGCATCACCGGGCGGCGCGGTTCGACCGTGCCGGCTGGGAGGTCGATGCGCTGGGAGGCCACGAGTTTCAGCGGGGCCGGGTAGGGGCGTTCGGCACGGGCTGCGCCAGAGAGCTCGGCGCGGCGCGGGCGCACGCTGTCGCCCGGCTGGGCCACGGTCGGGCGGACGGCCTCGGACAGGTCTTTGCGGAAGGCGTCTTCGTCGTCGCTGTCGTCGGCGTCGGGCTCTTCGCCCATCCTGCGGGCGGCTTCGGTGGCGGCGACGGCGGCCTTGAGGTGGCTGAGGGTCTGGCGCCGCTGGTCCGATTCGGGCGACTGGAGATGTTCGTCCGTCAGCAGCAGCAGCCGAGAGATATCGGCCTCTTGCTGGTCAGGTCCGGCGGGCAGCAGGTCGCGTCCGCGGCGCAGCGCCGAAGCGGGCTGCGGGGTGTCGTCTTCATCGTCGAGATCCTCGAGGTATTCCTCAGTGTCGGACAGGTCGTCGCCGAGGTCGTCCTCATCCTCGATCTCGTCTTCCTCGAGGAAGGCGTTTTCGACGCTGTCTCCGGTGTCGTCGAGGAGGTCGTCGAGATCGTCGAGATTGGCCAATTCGCGCAACAGGTCGGCGTCAGCGTCGGTATCGAACGCGTTCTCATGCGTTGCGATATCGAGGTCGAAGTCATCGAGACCGTCCAGCGTGGCGCGATCGGGCAGATCGGCCGTTTCAGGGCGAGCCGCGCTCAGGCTGTTGTCCGGCCCGGGGGCAGCGGGGACAGCTTCGGGCAGAGGCTGGGCAAAGGCGCGTTCAAAGTCTTCGCGCTTCATCCGGATGACGCGCGGGCGGAGCGGTTCCGGTGCCGACTGGACCGGGACCTGGGGCGCCTCGGCGGTAGCGGGCGCGGGCTCTTGCGGCTCGGTCCGGTCATCGCCGGCCTGATCGGTGTCCGGCAGGTCATCGACGCTTTGGTCGTCGGTGAAGCCATCGGTGTCCGGCTCTGGCAGTTCGATGTCCAGATCAAGATCCTCGAGCGGGATCGGCTGCTCGGTGTCGGGCAGCAGGTCGAGGTCCAGGAGGGGATCGACGGTCGGCTCGGAGATGTCTTCGATGTAGTCGGGGTCCTTGGCCGCGTTACGCCCCACAACGGCGCGAATGCGCTGAAGCTTGTCCGAGACGGATTCGACCGAGGCGCTGCGAAGGGCGGGCCGTTCGTCGGCAAGCGCGATGTCGTCGATGCGGGCCGCCGCGCGGGCGGCCTGGGCGGCGGCGGATTTCACCAGCGGCGATTCCGCCGGGTGTTTGGCCGGGGCGGGCGTTCTGGCGACCTGCGGCGCCGGGGCGGGGTCGGGCTGGACCACGTCGGGGACGGCGGGGCGCAAGACGATACCGGAGGTCCCGAGACGGGCCTCGACACGGCGGGCGATTTCCTTTTCGGCGATGCGCGCCAGCATTTCGGCGTCCGGGGTGGGCGGTTCGGCCCCGAAATAGCGATCATCCGCTGCGAGATCGCGGAAATACTCTGCTATGGCCTTCATCGTGTCGAAGGAATCATCGAATCCTTCGAGTGTGCACGAAAAGGTCCCATAGGAGACTGTTAAAATTTTACTCGATCCTACCATACCGGGCTCGCTTTCTCCCCACACTGGTCCTTCAAATGCATCTCAATTGGTTCGCAATCGGGAACAGAATGTCGTTTATAGCGGTATCATTTCGTGTCCAAAATGTGGCGCGGTTCAAAATATGAAACAGTAATCGGAAATGGCCAAGATTGTTGCATTTTGACGAACCTTTGACTCTGGTCGGTGGCTCCGGGGCTGCGCCAGAGGACATTAGCACAGCTTTGGCCTTTGCACCGCGCCTGATTGCCGCCGATGGCGGGGCGGCTGCCGTGCTGGAGGCGGGATATCGGCCAGAGCATGTGATCGGAGATATGGACAGCCTGCCGGTCGAATTGCGCGACAGTCTGCGCGATGTCCTGTCGCCTGTGGCAGAGCAGGACACGACGGATTTCGAAAAATGCCTGCTGCGGGTCAGGGCTCCGCGGATTCTGGCGCTGGGTGTTATGGGGGGGCGGCTGGATCACCAACTGGCGGTGCTCAATGTCCTTAGCCGGTATCGCAATCGTCAGATCGTCCTGTTCGGCACCTATGATGTTGCCGTCCTTTTGCCGCCGCGATTTTCGGTGCGACCGACACAAGGGGCGCGGCTGTCGCTGATGCCTTTGGCCGAGGCGCGGGTCTGGTCCGAAGGTCTGCGCTGGAACGTCAGTGGCCAGCCGATGGCGGCGGACGGGTTTTTGTCGATCTCGAACGAGGTTGCGGGCGCGGTTCAACTGCATACCGAGGGGCCGGTGATGCTGGTTTTACCTGCTGTCGAACTGCCGGCGGTCTGGGCCGGACTGGACGGGCGCTAGACCTCGGGCGGGATCAGGTCCGCCGGTCGCCGGGCGAGGCGTTCGCGGTGAATGATGTAGAGTCCCGATCCGACGATAATCGCGATTCCGACCCATGTCAGTGCATTCGGGAAATCGTCGAAAACCAGATAGCCTAGGACCGCCGCGCTCACGATTTCCAGATAGTGCAGCGGTGCCAGCGTGGCCGAGGGGGCGAACCGCAGCGCAAAGGTCATCATCATATGCGCCACAGCCGAGGAGGCGCCGACGCCAAAGAGCCACAACCACGCCCAGCCCTGCGGCGCAAGCGGTGCCAGGAGCGGCAGGTCGAGCCACCAGCCGACGCCGATGAACGGCAGGCAGATCACAATCGCAAGGGTCGAGGTGTGAAACTGCATCGGCACGGGGTGCATGTCTCTGGACAGGCTTCGGGTGACCAACATGTAAAAGGCAAAGAACAGGGCCGTGCCCAGCGGATAGAGCGCTACGAGCCCGAAGGTGACAAAACTGGGCTGGATGACCAGCAGCGATCCCAGAAATCCGACCAATGACGCGACGATCCGGCGTGGTCCGACCTCGTCGTTGAACAGGTATCGTCCGAGGATCAGCAGAATGAAGGGTTCGACAAAGGCGATCGCCAGCGCATCGGCGATGGGCATATGTTCGACCGCGGCGACAAAGCAGTAGGTCGAGGCGATCAGGCAGACGGCGCGCCACGCGAGGCGTGCCAGAAGTCGCACCGGAAATCCGATCCCGAACCCCAGAGCGAGACAGATCGGCATCATCAACGCGGCCTGCACGACAAAACGGGCCGTGGTGATTTCCGCGACCGGCAGGGTCGAGGTGGCCAATTTTGACGAAACGTCGATCATCGGTGCCGTGAGGCAAAAGCCCAGCATCAACACGATCCCAAGTATTACGCGATCCTGTGCCATGGCTGTCCCTTGCGGTCGGATGCGATATGCATAGAGTGCCGCAGGTTTGTTTTCAGCACAAATAAGCGACGTTTGTGGTGTCAAAACCGCCATCGGTCCGGAACGGGTCGGATCGATATACTCTTTGGAATAGATCATTAAATCCTTAAGGCTATGCCGGCTTTGCAAATGCAAAAAAGAGAGTAGTTGTTGAGCATTCCGATGCGACCACTGGTGTTCAAATGGTGGGTGAAGATATCCCCAAGCAAAGTCGCGAGTCCTACTTGTGCGGTGTGCTGGGTGTCCTGTCCGGGTGCCTTCAGGACGTTGTCGGTATTGCCGAGGCGCGCGGATACCTCTCTGTTGTCGGCCATACGGTCGGTGAAAAGGTCAATCAGGCCTATCTCGATGACCACGGCTGCGAACACCTGAGCCGCGACCAGATGATAAATGCGCTGGTCGACTTCAAGAACAGGGTCGGGGGCGGATTTGAAATCGCCTCGACTACGGCCGAGACGGTCGAATTCCACAATTGTCGGTGTCCGTTCGGTGACCAAGTCAAGGGCCGTCCGTCGCTGTGCATGATGACCAGCGCCATTTTCGGCTATATCGCAGCCGAGTCGGTGGGATATGCCCGGGTCGAATTGCTGGAAACAATTGCCTTGGGCAACGGTCGTTGCGTTGTCCGGGTCAACTTTGATCCCGAAACCGGTGGGGAGGGGGTCGAGTTCTATCGCGTCAAGGATCTGGATCTGCTGACCGATGACGCGGGGCAGGGTGAGACATGAGACCCGTCGATTTTCTGAACGCTCTGCCCGATGCTGCAGCGCTGACGACCCTGAGCGGCAAGGTCTTGGCCGTGAATGGCCGGCTCAGGGATTTACAGCAGATCGCCTGCAATGCGGCGGATACCCTGTTGTCGCCGCAGGCGCGGAGCCTCTGTGCGGCGAGTACCCTGCCACGACCGATCGCCGTGTATCTGGGGCCAAACAGGACCATCGCCGGGCACGGCGCACGTATCAATATCGACGGTCTACCGCATATTCTGGTGACGATCCCCGCTTCGTCGCGCAACAGCGGGTTTGCGGTCCTGACGGCGCAGGTTGCCCAGCTCGAGGGCCTGCTCAAACAGGCCAGAGCGATGACCAAGTTGCTCAACATTGAACACGACCTCAAGCGGGCCAAGGAAATCGAACACCAGCGCCGGATCGAGGAACAACAACGCCGCAGCATGCTGTTGTCGATTGCCCATCAGGTTCGCACGCCATTGAACGCGGTCTTGGGCGCGGGGCAGATGTTTCAGGCCAATGACCTGATCCGGACCGCCGAACCCGAAGCCTTGCGGATCATGATGTCCGGCGTTCGGAGAACCGAGGCGCTGATCGAGCGGATACTGACCGCCACAGGGGGAGAGGATCAGCTGCCTGACGGTCCCTTGGCACCTTTCTCGCCGATCAAGGTTCTGCGCGAGGTGACGGATGATCTCGTGCCTGCGGTCAGGATACAGGGTCCCGAGACGCCATTTGTCATCATGGGCGACGAACGGGCGTTTCGGCTGGCCATCGATAACCTGATCGATAATGGCCTCAAACATGGCGGTGGCGTGGTCGATGTCCGGCTGGACCAGTATGTCGATGGCGGCATGGTCTTGACGGAATGCACCGTTGCAGATCACGGCGACGGGCTGGATAGCGAGGTCGTGGACCGGTTGTTCGATGTCGGTTTTTCCAGATCCGACCACGAATTTGGCGAAGGGCTGGGGATCGGTCTGCCGCTGGTCAAGATGGCCGTCGAGCGGCTGGATGGTGAATTGCTGGTCAATGGCCGCGATGGCGAGGGCGCTTCGTTCAGCATCGCCTTTGCCGCACCGCAGGCCGATATTGCCGAGAAGCGGGGCTTTGAACGTCCGTCCCGGGTGCTGGTGGTCGACGATAGCGCCATAAACCGTGAAATTCTGGTGCGGCTGTTTCTCAAACAGGGCATCGCGGTCGCGGAGGCCTGCGACGGAACAGAGGCCGTCGCGCATGTGGCCAAGCATCCCTGCGATCTGATCATCATGGATATCAGTATGCCCGTGATGGACGGGTTGGCCGCGACCCGTATGATCCGGTCGATGTCGGGTATTGCGCAGCCCAGAATCGTTGCGCTGACCGCCCATCTGGACCCGCATCTGCGGGCGGAATGCAATCACTCCGGTGTCGATATGGCGATGAGCAAACCCCTCAGCCCCGAGGATTTTGCGTGCCTCATCGGCGACCCCGATACCGCCGAGGAAGAGGACCCTGTTCTATCTCCGGCACTGCGGCAGCGGCTGCTTGCAGAATGTCGTCGGGACCTGCCGATCAGTCTTCGTTTTGTGCAGACCGCGCATATCGACCGCGCCGTGGATCTGGTCCATCGCATGTTGGGCGGGGCGCTGATGTTGCAGATGCCAAAACTGGCCACCCCGCTGTTCGAGGCCGAACAGGCCGGGCGGTCAGGGGATGTCGCACGCACCAAGCTGGCCATCCAGCAAGCGACTGCCATTGTCGCCGAAATGGACATGATCGCCGCGCAAGCCACTGCCCAGGCCACCGCCCGGATGCCGTTTCAGATTTCCGCTAGCAATTCGGGACGTTGACGGCCAGACCGCCGAGCGAGGTTTCCTTGTACTTGGCATGCATATCGACGCCGGTTTGCCGCATGGTTTCGATTGCCGCGTCGAGCGGGACCAGATGGGTGCCATCACCGCGCAGCGCCAAAGAGGCCGCCGAGACAGCCTTGATCGCGCCTAGGCCATTGCGTTCGATGCAGGGGACCTGCACCAGACCGCGCACCGGGTCGCAGGTCATCCCCAGATGGTGTTCCAGTGCGATTTCCGCCGCATTTTCGATCTGCTCGGGGGTGCCGCCCATGACGGCGGCCAAACCTGCGGCGGCCATGGCGCTGGCGCTGCCGACCTCGGCCTGACAGCCGCATTCCGCGCCGGAGATCGAGGCGTTATATTTGATCAGCCCGCCAATCGCGGCGGCGGTCAGCAGAAATTCCGGCACGCGTGTCGCAGAGGCGCCGGGAACATGGTCCAGCCAATAGCGAATGACGGCGGGCATCACACCAGCCGCGCCGTTGGTGGGGGCGGTCACGACCTGTCCGCCGGCGGCATTCTCTTCGTTCACCGCCATCGCATAGGCGGCCATCCAGTCGTTGATCTGGTGTGGCGCGATCAGGTTCAGCCCGCGTTCGTTCATCAGGCTGTCGTGGATCGACTTGGCCCGACGTTTCACCTTGAGCCCGCCGGGAAGGATGCCGTCGGTGGTCAGCCCGCGGTCGATGCAGGCATTCATGACCTCCCAGATCCGCTCCATCCCGCGGGTCAGCTCGTTGAACCCGCGCCGGGACAATTCGTTCTTGCGCTTCATGTCCGCAATGGACAGGCCGCTCTCGGCGGACATATCCAGCATTTCGCGCGCCGATTTGAACGGAAAGGGCACGGCGGGGCCATCGTCGGTGTCCTTGCCCTCGGCCAGTTCCTGATCGGTCAGGACAAAGCCGCCGCCAACGGAATAATAGATCACTTCGGTGATCACGTCGCCCTGTGCGTCCAGCCCGCGCAGGATCAGACCATTGGCATGGCCCGGCAGGTTGGGGCCGTAGTCAAAGATCACATCGTCCTTGGGGCGGAATGCCAGCGGCGGCAGGCCCTCGGGGGTGACGGTGCCTTCGGCGGCGATGCGGGCCAGTTCGGCCTCAGCTTTGGCGGCGTCATAGCTGTCGGGCAGGAACCCCGCCAAGCCAAGGATCACGGCGCGGTCGGTCGCATGGCCGACACCGGTAAAGGCCAGCGATCCGTGTAGCGAGGCCCGCAGCCCGTGGACGGCAAAGGGCTGGGCCCGCAGGTGGTCCAAAAACCGCGCCGCAGCGACCATCGGCCCCATCGTGTGGGACGAGGACGGGCCGACGCCCACTTTGAACATGTCAAATACAGAGAGGAACATCAGAGGGCACTTCCTTCGGGAGGGGTCGGGAGAGAGGGGGCGGAGAACGGCGTGGGGCCCAGGCCTTCGGCGGTTTGGGCGGCACATGTGGCGGGCAGGGTGTCCATCGCCCCTGCCAGCGCGTGCAAGCGCGGCCAGCGGCCTAGGTCGAACCAGTCCGTGTCGCCCAGCGGGTAGAGCGACAGCCACCGCAGCATCGGCGCGGCATACCACGATAGCAGCGATCCGGGGGGCATCGCGGGGCCTTGGTCCAGCAGGTCCAGCAGGCCGCAGATGCGGGTTTTGGTCGTTTCGCGCAGATCTGCGGCGTGTACCGCATATTTTTCAGGGTAGAACAGCATCCTGAGGGCAGGATGCAGCGTATTCGACAGCCAGAACAGCCATTTCAGAAAATCGCCGCGCTCGGGACTATCGGGCGCGGGCGCGAGGCCACCATGGCGATCGGCCAGCCACAGCAGTATCGCGGCGGTTTCGAACATTGCGCCCTCTGGAGTTTCCAGAACCGGGATCAGCCCGTTGGGATTGAGCGCCAGATAGTCCGGGTTGCGCTGGGCATTTGCACGCCGGTCAACCAGCGTGGTCTCATAGGGGACCGCCAAATGCTCCAGCACCAGCCGCACACAGAGCGAGGCGTTGTCGGGCGCATAATGGAGGCGATAGGGCGTGGTCATGGGATCACTCTATCTGCCTCTTTGCCGGGCACTGGTACGATTGCGACCACGATCGCGGAATTAGCGGCCTTGGGCCGCAGGTTTTTCGGGCGCTGCCTCTCGTCACCTTGGCGCGACTTGACTATAAGCGCGTTGAATCCACAGGAGCTGCCGCTATGCCTATCGATCTGAACCCCGTCGACAAAGCGAAATTCGTCGCTGCCAAACGCGCCACCCAATACGTCCAGAGCGGGATGAAGGTCGGTCTGGGCACCGGATCGACCGCCGCATGGCTGGTCAAATGTCTGGGCGAAATGGTGCGTAACGAAGGGCTCAAGATCAAGGGCGTGCCGACATCGAGCCGGACCGCCGCGCTGGCCCGCGAGGTCGGGATCGAGGTGATCAGCCTCGATGAGGCGAAATGGCTGGACGTGACCATCGACGGGGCCGATGAATTCGACCCCTACCTCAACCTGATCAAGGGCGGCGGCGGTGCGCATCTTCAGGAAAAGATCGTCGCGACCGCCAGTGACCAGATGGTCGTGATCACCGATGCCTCCAAGTCGGTCGAGATGCTGGGCGCGTTCCCGCTACCTCTCGAAGTGATCCCCTTTGGCTGGCAAACCACGAAAACCATCGTCGAGGAGGCGCTGATCGGCATGGACGTGATGGGCCGCGATGTGACCCTGCGGATGAACGGTGATGCCCCCTACATCACCGACGAAGGCAACCACATTCTGGACCTCCACCTCAAGCGGATCGGCAATGCCCGTCAGTTGAGCCTTGTGATGAACCAGATTCCGGGCGTGGTCGAGAACGGCCTGTTCATCGATATCTGTGACGCCGTGGTGATCGGTTACGGCGATGGCCGTGTCGAGGTGCGCGACATCAACGCAGGTAGCGTCGAAGAAACCAAATTCGATTTCCTCGGTGAGGATAATATTTTCGGCAAGGTTGGTGACTGAACACTGACCTGTGCGCCGGCTGAGGTTGAACCCGGTCTGCGCAGACCGCACATCCTCCAATGATACCAACATACAAGAGGCGAGCCATGTCCTTTGATTATGATCTTTTTGTCATCGGGGGCGGCTCTGGCGGCGTGCGTGCAGCCCGCGTGACGGCGGCCACCGGGGCCAAGGTGGCGCTGGCCGAAGAATACCGCATGGGCGGTACCTGTGTGATCCGTGGCTGCGTGCCGAAAAAGCTGATGGTGTTTGCCAGCGAATTTCCGGATGCGATCGCCGATGCGCGCGCCTATGGCTGGGATGTGACCGCTGGCGGGTTCGACTGGTCGAATTTCCGCACGAAAATGCACGCCGAACTCGACCGTCTGGAAGGGATCTATCGCCGTTTGCTGGATGGGTCCGGCGTGACGGCCTATGACGCGCGGGCGACGCTGGTCGATCCCCATACCGTGGCGCTGTCGACGGGCGAGACGATCACGGCGAAACATATCCTGATCGCGACGGGCGGGCGTCCTGCGGTGCCGGATATGCCGAATGCCGATCTTGGGATCACCTCGAACGAGGTGTTCCTGCTGGACCAGATGCCCAAGAAAATCCTGATTGTGGGCGGTGGGTATATCGCGTGTGAATTTGCCGGCATCCTGAACGGTCTGGGCGTCGAAGTGACCCAGTATTATCGCGGGGCGCAAATTCTGCGCGGCTTTGATGACGAGGCGCGCGGGCTGATCGCCGATCAGATGCGGGCCAAGGGCGTCGATCTGCATTGCGGCACCAATATCGAGGCGATGGAACAGCGGGGCGGCGGCATCTGGGTCCGCTCGACCACCGGGGCCGAACACCTGTTCGATCAGGTGATGTTCGCTACCGGCCGGAGCCCGAATGTCGATGGTCTGGGTCTGGAACAGGCCGGGGTGACCATCGGGCGTCGCGGCGAGATTGTCGTCGACGACTACAGCCAGACCAACGTGCCGTCGATCTTTGCGATTGGCGACGTCACCGACCGCGTGCAATTGACCCCCGTCGCGATCCGCGAGGCGATGGCCTTTGTCGAAACCGTGTTCAAGGGCAACCCGACCAAGGTCGATCACGAACTGATCCCCTCGGCCGTATTCACCCAGCCGGAATTCGGCACCGTTGGCCTGACCGAAGAGCAGGCCCGCGACAAAGAGCCTATCGAGGTCTATTCCACCTCTTTCCGGCCGATGCAGACCCTCTTTGCCGGGCGCGAGGACCGCGTGATGATGAAACTCATCGTGTCGCAGGCCACGCGCAAGGTTCTGGGATGTCACATTGTCGCTCCGCAGGCGGGTGAAATGATCCAGATGGTCGGCATCGCGGTCAAAATGGGCGCAACCAAAGAGGATTTTGATCGCGTCTGCGCCGTGCACCCGACCATGGCCGAAGAGTTGGTGACAATGAAGACTCCGGTCAGGACCGCTTGAAATTCGGGCAGATCTACCCAAATTAACCTCAACGGCCCGTAACGGGTGGCAAAACAGGGATAAAGACAGGCTGATGGCTGGCAACAACGGAGGCCCTTGGGGCGGTGGCGGCAACAGGGGCGGATCGGATGATGACGACCGCAACAAACCGGAGGGCGGGCGCAAACCTGCCCAAGTTCAGATCCCGGAACTGGATCAGTTCGTCAACAAGGGGCGCGAACAACTGCGCGTTTTGATGGGCGGCGGGAACGGCGGTCGGACCGGCGGGTCTGGCGGTGGCGGCTTTGACGGCGGCCCGCAGATCACGCGCGGGATGGTGGGCCTCGGTGCCCTGATCGCGGTGGTTCTGTGGGGCGCGGCCTCTGTCTATACCGTAAAGCCGGAAGAGCAGTCGGTCGAACTGTTTCTGGGCAAATTCCTCAAGGTCGGCAATCCCGGTCTGAACTTTGCGCCGTGGCCCTTGGTCACGCGTGAGGTGCTGCCTGTCACGACCGAACGGACGCTGGAAATCGGCACCTCGGCCTCTGGAACAGAGGCTGGCCTGATGCTGACGGGCGATGAGAACATTGTCGATATCGACTTCCAGGTTGTGTGGAATATCAACGATCCGCAGAAATTCCTGTTCAACCTTGCTGATCCGGCTGCCACGATTGCGGCGGTGTCGGAATCCGCGATGCGCGAAATTATCGCGCAGTCGGAACTCGCGCCGATCCTGAACGTCAGCCGTGCGGGCATTGCCTCGCAACTGACCGAATTGGTGCAAACGACGCTGAACAGCTATGACAGCGGCGTGAACATCGTGCGCATCAACTTTGACCGCGCCGATCCGCCTGCGCCGGTTATCGACTCGTTCCGCAAGGTGCAGGACGCCGAACAGGAACGCGACCGTCTGCAATCGCTGGCCGATGCTGACGCAAACCGCGTGACCGCGGCGGCCCGCGGGCAGGTTGCCCAGACCCTCGAAGAGGCAGAGGCCTATCGCGCCTTTGTCGTCAACCAGGCCAAGGGTGAGGCCAGCCGTTTCACGGCGATCCTGAACGAATATCGCGCCGCGCCAGAGGTCACGCGCCAGCGTCTCTATCTGGAAACCATGGAAGAAGTGTTGGGCAAGGTTGACCTGACCATTCTCGATGGCGGCGTCGAAGGATCGGGCGTGGTGCCCTATCTGCCGCTCAATGAACCGCGTCGCATGACCACCGAGGGAGGCAACTGATGCAAAAATCGGCAATCCTTCTGGGTGGCGTCGCTGCTCTTGCCTTCTTGGGCCTGTCGTCGGTGTTCATCGTCGACGAACGCGAAAAGGCGCTGGTTCTCCAGTTCGGCCAGATCGTCAAGGTCAAAGAGGATCCCGGTATCGGGTTTAAAATCCCGTTTATTCAGCAGGTTGTGACCTATGATGACCGGATTCTCAGCCGCGACACGACCTCTCTCGAGGTGACCGCATCGGATGACCGCCGCATCGTGGTCGACGCCTTTGCCCGCTATCGCATCGTCGATGTCGAGGTGTTCCGCCGCGCCGTCGGTCAGGGTAACGAAGCAACTGCCGCGTCGCGTCTGGACAACATTTTGCGCGCCACCACGCGCGAGGTTCTGGGCTCGGTATCGTCGAATACGATCCTGTCGTCTGACCGCGCCGCACTGATGTTGCAAATCCGAAATGGCGCGATCGACGAGGCGCGGGCGCTTGGCCTGCAAGTCATCGACGTGCGTCTGAAACGGACCGACCTGCCGCAGGAAAACCTTGAGGCGACGTACAACCGCATGGTCGCGGAACGTGAACGCGAGGCCGCCGACGAGGTCGCCCGCGGGAACGAAGCCGCGCAGCGCATCCGCGCCCAAGCCCAGCGAACCGTGACCGAGTTGACCTCGGACGCGGAACGGCAGGCCGAAATCATCCGCGGTGAGGCCGACGCCGAGCGGAACCGGATTTTCGCCGACGCCTATGGCGCCGATCCCGAATTCTTCGAATTCTATCGTTCGATGAACGCCTATCGGTCGGCGCTGGAAACCGGCAACACCTCTTTGGTGCTGAGTCCGGACAGCGATTTCTTCAGGTATCTGAACTCGCCCGCAGGCAACGAATAATGCAAAAGCCGGCCGATGTGCCGGCTTTTGATTTTTTCGCGCATATTCACAGGCTTTCACATGGCGATAACGGCCCGGACATTGCAGGGCTGCGGCATGCGCACGGGGTCGCGATCCATTTTCACACCCTGTTGAGGTGGCGTTTCAATGGCTTGCCTGACCCGAGCGCACGTTTAATGTCTGTTCATCTTTGGGGCGTAGGATGCCCCGATAAGGACAAGGAGAGTCCCGTGAAGAGCATTGCAGTCGCTGCACATCGACAGGTGGGAAGGACAGGTGGCCTCATGGCGCTGGCCCTGTCGGTTCTTTTCCTTATGGCCCAGACCTTTGCTGCGCAGGCGCAGGACAGGCCCGTCACATTTGCGGACCTGGCCGAAAAGGTCAGCCCCGCCGTCGTCAATATTACGACCTCAACCGTCGTAACCAGCCCCGCCAGCCCGAATGGCATGGTGCCGCCCGGATCACCGTTCGAGGATTTTTTCAAGAACTTCGAGGATCAGGGGCCGCGCCGCTCCACCGCCTTGGGGTCGGGCTTCGTGATCTCGCCCGATGGGTTTATCGTCACGAACAACCACGTGATCGAGGATGCCGACGAAATCCAGATCGAGTTTTTCCCCGGCGGCGGCGCCCCGGTAACGGCGCAACTGGTGGGGACCGATCCCAACACCGATATCGCCCTGCTCAAGGTCGATATGACCGATCTGCCTTACGTGACTTTCGGCGATAGCGATACCGCACGGGTCGGCGATTGGGTGATGGCCGTCGGCAATCCGCTGGGACAGGGGTTCTCGGTCTCTGCAGGGATCGTTTCGGCGCGAAACCGCGCGCTGTCAGGTACATACGACGACTACATCCAGACAGACGCTGCGATCAACCGCGGCAACTCTGGCGGTCCGTTGTTCGATCTGAACGGGGATGTGATCGGCGTGAATACCGCGATCCTGTCGCCGACCGGTGGATCGATTGGCATCGGGTTTTCGATGGCCTCGAACGTGGTCAAGGGTGTGGTCGAGCAGCTGCGTGACTTCGGTGAGACCCGCCGGGGTTGGCTGGGCGTGCGCATTCAGGACGTGTCGCCGGATATGGTCGAATCGATCGATGGCCTGACTGTCGCCGCCGGCGCGCTGGTGTCCTCGGTTCCTGAGGGGCCGGCGATGGATGCGGGTATTCTGGCTGGTGATGTCATTCTGACCTTTGACGGACGCGAAGTCGCCGACACACGTGCGCTGGTGCGGATGGTGGCGGATAGTCCCGTGGGGGCCCAGGTCCTTATGAACGTGTTGAGGAACGGCGAAATGGTCGAGCTGACTGTGACGCTGGGTCGCCGCGAAACCGCTGAGGCCAGCGCGCTGCCGCAGACTACGCCGGAGGCACCTGCCGAGCCGTCGTCTGCGCAGATCCTCGGCCTGTCCCTGTCGGAATTGTCCAAGGAGATGATCGCGCAATTCGGTCTGGCACCGAATATGACCGGTCTGGTGATTACCCAGATCGATCCCATGTCCGATGCCTCGCAAACCGGGTTGCAGCCGGGCGATGTGATCGTGGAGGCGGGGCAGCAACCGCTCGCGACCTTGGCTGAATTCCAGTCGCGGCTGGATGAGGCCAAGACCGCAGGGCGCAAGTCTCTACTGATCCTCGTCAATCGGGGCGGGATGACACGGTTCATGGCACTCAAGCTGGTGGACTAAATCAAAAGGGGCGCTCTGGCGCCCCTTAGTTTTCCCCGACGGTGGCCAGTCCCAATTCGGCAGCCGTCCGCTCGATCAGGCCCAGTTCCCGCGCGGTGCGAATATCCAGCAGGTGACTGGTCATCCCCGCCTGGCCCTGGAAGGCCTGAATCGCCCGCCGGGTCCGACTGTCCAGGATCCCGGTGATCGATCCCGAATAATACCCCCGAACCGTGAGGGCACGCTGGAGCGAGGCAATGAACTCTGGCGTCATGTCGGCGGGGCAGACCGCCTCGAATTCGACTTCGCGACGTTCACGGACGATTTCCTGCCGCGTCACCGTCCGAAAGGCTGCCGGCGCCGTCACAGTGCCATCCGACAGCACTTCGGGCGGCTGAACCATCACCTGATCGGTGACCGTCTGGATCAGCGCGGGGGTGACGACCCGTCCATAGCAGCGACCGTCGGCATCGTGGGCGATCTGCGCATCGGCAAAGGCAGGTGGGTTCGAATAGGGCGGGATGCCCTCCGCACAGGCGGTCAGGATCATCCCCATCAGGGCAGCAGAGGAGAAGGACCGGATCATATTGGGGCTGCTTTGGCTTTTGTTTCGCGTAGCTTAGCCCAAAGCGCCGGCGGAATGCAATTTTTCCGCCTGATACCGTTGCCTATATCGGTGTGGGGACTGGCGGCATCAGGTTGCCTGACATAAATAGGCTGGGCAGAGACGTGTTAGAGGGCGAAATGGCTAAGATTACCTATATCGAACACAGCGGCAAAGAGCATGTTGTCGAGGTTCGCAACGGCATGACCGTGATGGAAGGGGCCCGCGACAACGGCATCCCCGGAATCGAGGCGGACTGCGGCGGGGCCTGCGCCTGTTCGACCTGTCACGTCTATGTCGATGCTGGCTGGGTCGAGCGGGTTCCGGCGATCGACCCGATGGAAGAAGACATGCTCGATTTCGCGTATAACGTGGATCAGGCATCGTCGCGTTTGTCCTGTCAGATCAAGGTGACCGATGCCCTTGACGGCTTGGTCGTGCGCATGCCGGAGCGTCAAATCTAACATGAAAAACTGGGCCACCGCAGGTTTGTTGCTGTGGCCTTTGGCTGCATTTGCCGAGGTGACGGATAGTCGCCTGCTGGAGCCGACCAGGGACTACGGTCACGGGGCGGTGGCCAATGGCGAATACAGTATGTTGGAAATTGATACGGACCAGCGTTCGTTCCAGTTTCTCTATGTCAACGCCGTGTTCGAAGATACGGCGCCGCGTCTTGCGGACCTCGATGGCGATGGCAACCCCGAGGTCGTCACCGTGCTGTCCAGCTTTGACACCGGAGCCTCCTTGGCGATTTTCGGCGAAACCGACTCGGGCGAGGTGCTACCGCGCCTGATCCTCGATGTGGTGGGGCAGCGCTTTCGCTGGATCGCCATTGCGGGCATTGCGGATTTTGACCACGATGGGCGGGTCGAAATTGCCTATGTCGACCGCCCGCATCTGGCGCAGATCCTGCGTCTGGTCGAGGTGCGCGGGGAGGGCAATACTTGGTCCGTGATGCCCGACGGGACAATTTACGGTCTGACCAATCACCATTTGGGATCGGCCGAGATCGAGGGCGGGCTGCGCCAATGCCCCGAGCCGCAACTGATCCTCGCGGGGGTGGACTGGAGCCGCCTCTACCGCGTGGGCTATGACGGCGAGGCTTATGCCGTCACCGACATCGGCGCCTACACCCCCGAGGCGATGGCTGCCGCGCTCGAATGCGAATGATCACAGGCAGCAGGCGGCCAAGACGACCAAGATAGTGATTTCAGACACTTGCTGCGTCGCGCCAAGGATATCGCCCGTCTGACCGCCAATGCGGGCACTGGCGATGGCACTACAGGCAAAGGTCGTCAGGCAGAGCAGGATAAACAGCACGAACGCCACCACACCGGTGAGGGCAAAGGCTAGGATCACCGCGATTCCTAGTGCCAAACCGACCGGATGTTTGCCCGGGCGTCCAACACTATGCGACAGACCGTTTTTGCGGGCGTGATCCAGCCAATGCATCAGTACGACCATGGGGACGCGGCTGGCGGCGGCTCCGATCAGCAGGGGCGCCCAGACATGCCCTGCCGCAAAGAGGGCAGAGAGGGCGCTGAACCGGATGAGCAGGCTGAGCCCGAGGGCCAGCACGCCGTAACTGCCGATATGGCTGTCCTTCATGATTTCCAGACGGCGTTCGGTGGTCCATCCCCCCCAGAGGCCATCGGCACTATCTGCCAGTCCGTCTTCGTGCATGGCGCCGGTCATGATGATCTGCGATGCCAGAGCCAAGGCCGCCGCCACAGGGGCAGGGACATCCAACACCAAGAGCAGCGATGCCAGACCCGCGACGAGGCATGCTATCACCGCACCGGCAACCGGAAACGCCCAAGAGGCCGCAGCGGCACGGCTGTATTCGTCATCCGACACCCGGACAGGTAGCCGCGACAAAAGCCCCAGAGCAATTCGAATATCAGCGAGGCGAAGGGACCTGATGTCGTCAATGGGCATTGGTGCGACCTTTCTGACCTTTCATTCTGTGTCGTTGGGGTTATGCAGGGGGCACCAAATTACAATGAGGACGGTATGACCAGCCCTTTTTCTTCGCTCGATGATTTCCGTGGTATTTTGTCGGCGGCGCCGATGGCAGACGGTGCGGCATTTGCTGCTGCCCAAGCGCGGAACGCAACCCTGACCAAGCCGCCTGCGGCGCTGGGACGGCTTGAGGATTTGGCGATCTGGTATGCGGGCTGGCGCGGCACGGCCCGCCCGTCGCTGGACCGTCCGCAGGTCATCATCTTTGCCGGAAACCATGGCGTTTGCGCGCGTGGCGTGTCGGCTTTCCCGCCGGAGGTCACTGTGCAAATGGTGGCCAACTTTGAACAGGGCGGCGCGGCGATTAACCAGTTGTCCAAGGCCTTTGGCGCGGCGATGTCGGTTGTGCCGTTGTCGCTGGATCGGCCGACGGCCGATTTCACCGCTGGCCCGGCGATGTCCGAGGCCGAGGTGGTCGAGGCGCTGAGCGCCGGTTGGTCAGCGGTGAACCCCGAGAGCGATCTGTTGGTGGTCGGCGAAATGGGAATCGGTAACACGACCGCTGCGGCGGCGGTGTCGGCGGCCCTGTTCGGCGGTGCGCCGTCTGATTGGACTGGCCGTGGCACCGGCGTGGATGATGCCGGTCTGGCCCGCAAAACCACCGTCGTGGCCGAGGGATTGGCCGCCAACCCGCAGGCTCTGTCGGACCCTCTCGAGGCGCTGCGCTGTCTGGGCGGGCGGGAACTGGCGGCGATGGCAGGGGCCATTGCCCGCGCCCGCAGCCTGCGTATCCCGGTGATTCTGGACGGGTTTATCTGCACGGCCTCGGCGGCGGTCCTCGAACTCGCGGTGCCCGGCGGGCTGGATCACTGTGTGGCCGGTCATGTCAGCGCCGAAGGCGCACATGCCATGCTGCTGGCAAAATTGAACAAGCAGCCGCTGCTGAACCTTGGCCTGCGTCTGGGCGAAGGGTCGGGGGCGGCGCTGGCGATTGGCGTGCTCAAGGGCGCAGTCGCCTGCCATTCCGGCATGGCCAGCTTTGCCGAAGCCGGGGTGAGCGAAGGTTAACCGTCCCCCTTGGGCAAAAGGGCGCTGTCACTGCGGCGGCGCCCGATCCCGCCGGTCCGTTCTGCTTCGGCCTTGGCCTCTTCGCGGCTGGCCAGAGACAGCTCCAGATCGGAATTGAGTTCCTTGGCGCGGGCGAGGTAGGCGGCGTTGTCGGCCGGCGCAACACCGGGTTGCCACAGTTCGGCCAGTTCCTTCATCATGCCGCGATCATGGTGATAGAACAGCGTTTCAGCCTCTGCCGCCTCGTATTCCGACAGCCCGAGGTTTTCGAGCGCGTAACGACCTGCCCGCAGCGAGCTGTCAAACAGTTCGCGCACGATGTCGTCCGCCCCTGCGGCGTAGAGTTCGTAGACATGCTGACGGTCGCGGGCGCGGGCGATAATATGGATGTCAGGTCGCTGTTTGCGGGCAAAGGTCACGAGTTTTACCGCCTTTTCCCGACCATCCAGCGCGACGACCAGCACCTTGGCGGTGTCCAATCCGGCAGCCGTGAGCAGGTCAGGGCGTGTCGGGTCGCCAAAGAATCCCTTGAACCCGAATTTGCGCATGGTCTGAACCGTTTCCAGATTGGCGTCCAGAATAACCGTGGAAAATCCGGAACTGCGGATCAGCCGGTTGACGATCTGACCGAACCGGCCAATGCCCGCAATGATGACAGCGCCCTGTTCGTCGATTTCCTCGGCCTCTTCGGGTTCGTCCGCGCTGTGCATGGCCATGCGGCGTGCGCGCCATTCATAGGCGATGAACAGAAGCGGCGTGATCAACATCGACAAGGCGATGATCAGCACCAGTTTTTGACCCAGACCCGGCGATAACACTCCGGTGCCCAAGGCAAAGGACACCAGCACAAAACCGAATTCGCCTGCCTGCGCCAGACTGAGCGTAAACAACCAGCGATCATGCGGTTTCAGCCGCCAAAACCGCGCCAAAGCATACAGGATCAGTCCCTTTACCGCGATCAGCAGGAAGGTCAGCATCAGGATGCGGACCGGGTCCTTGAAGAAGGCTTCAAAGTCAAAGCCCGCGCCAACGGTGATAAAGAACAGGCCTAACAGCAGGCCCTTGAACGGTTCGAGGTCGGATTCGAGTTCATGCCGGAATTCCGAGTTGGCCAGAACCACGCCCGCCAGAAAGGTGCCCAGAGCGGGCGACAGGCCGACCATTTCCATCAGCACCGCGATCCCGACCACAATCAGCAGGGCCAGAGCGGTATACATTTCAGGCAGGCGGGCCTGATGGATGTAGCGAAACACTGGGCGGGCCAGAAACACTCCGGCCAGAATGATCGCAACTACAGCGCCGAGAGTGACCAGCGTGACGCCCCAGCCCGGCAGCCCCTCGACCAGCGAAATCGTGTGTTCAGCGTGCTGGGCATCCTGGGACCCCCGCAGGAGCGAGCCATCCGGCGCGAGCGTGACCAGTGTTTTGACCGCCAGAATTGGCAGCACCGCCAGAATCGGGATCACCGCGATGTCCTGGGTCAGCAGGACGGAAAACACATTTCGACCCCCTGCGGTCTGCACCAACCCCTTTTCGGTCAGGGTTTGCAGTACGATCGCGGTCGAGGACAGCGCGAGGATCATCCCGATAGCAATCGCGTCAAAGGCGGTCTCATTCATCAGCCATGCGAGCACAGCAATCGCGGCGCCCGACAGAATGACCTGCAACCCGCCAAGCCCGATGAGTTTCTTGCGCATGGCCCAGAGGACACGCGGTTCCAGTTCGAGACCGATCAGGAACAGCATCATCACCACGCCGAATTCGGCAAAATGCTGTAGGTCCTTGGATTCGCTGCCCACCAATCCGGTGACCGGGCCAATCACGATGCCCGCCAAGAGGTAGCCGAGAACAGACCCCAGCCCCAGTCGCGACGCCAAAGGCACGGCGATGACCGCAGCCCCTAGGTAAATCGTGGCCTGAAACAAGAAACTTTCCATCACATGCCCCTACGGCCTGGTCCGGCCTGTCGCGTCTCCCCAAGGGGTGTCTATGGCATCCGCAGTTGAATGGTGCGACCCCGTTTGACGTAGGTCAGGCCACCTTGCCCGATTGCGGACACCTGTCCCCCGTCCAGAGTATCGCCTACCCGCACGGTGACAACCCGTCCGTTGCCCATTCGCACAATTGCCACAGGGTTGTTAGCTCCGCCGGCCAATCCCAAGAGCGAAACGTCGCGCATGGCGATCACGTTTTTGTCGGTGGCCGCCTCGGCGACGCCACCGGGTACGTTTCCGGCCGGTGCGGTAAAGGTGGGTTCGGGTTCCGCATCGGCTTCGGGTTCCGGTTCGGCCACAGCGCTTGGCTGGATGGATGCACTCTGGGCGGCGCCGACGAGCTGTTCGAAATCGCCGGGGCGCGCGGCTGGGGTCGGTGTCACCAGCCCGTTGGCCAGCGATGCGCCACTGCTGGCGGCGGCGGCCACGGCGGCGTCAATCGCGCTGGTATCCACAGGCGGGGTAGGCGGGGCCAGATCATCGGGGCGACTGCGCGGCGGCCGGTTGGCAAGTTCGGACAGGGTCCGCCCCCCCAGCAAGGACCGCTCGATCTGCGTCTGCATGTCATCGGGCCTGAACCGCGGTCTCAGTCCGTCAAATGGGGTTGGCGCGACCGACAAGGTGGTATCTTCGGCCCCGTCGGGGCGGTCGGCAGGGTCGGGGGCAACCGCCGGGTTTTCGCTGCCCGGCCGGAGGGGCGGCGCCGATTCCGCCCGCGCCAGATAGACAGTCACCCCGTTGGGCAGCAGCGTGCCTTCGGGCGTCGCGAGGATAAAGCCGCGTTCGTCCTTTGGGTAGACGATGCCGGCGGCGGGCGGTGGCACCTGCAAGGGAATGGACAGATCGGGTTGCATTGCCTCTGTGCCGGGCAAGGCAACCGCATCTGTCCCCGTCGTGACGGGATCAATAGCGGCGATGGTGATGTCATCCGCGCTCTCGACGCGGGGCATGATGGGTAAACGCGGCGCACGTTGCCAGACGCCGGTTGCCGCATAGAGGCGCTCTGCCTCGGCCGGTGTCAGCACCTGCCCAAGGGGGGCCGCCTGTGTCGGAGCAACAGCCGTTTCGACCGGCGTTTCAGTGGCAGGTGGCAAAATCGCCAGCCCGTTGGCCGGGTCAATGACCCCCGACTCGACCAGTGCGGCGTCAAATCCCTCGACTTCGGCCAGATCTGCGGCGGCCTCTTCCTCGGGGGCGGCCAGGTCGGTCGCGGGGGCCTCGAGGGCGACCTGCGTGTCCTGACTGCCGCCAAAGAGCCAGGCCAGACCGTTGCCCGAGATCGCCAGCGCCGCCACGGCCAGCATGAACAGGATCAGAGCCGCCGTCAGGATCAGCCCCAGATATTTCGGGCGCCACGGAGTGCCGGTCTTGCGCGCGCCAAAGACCGTCATGCGGTCCTGCTCGCTGGCAGCGGCCGTCAGGGTCTGCGCCACCTGACTGGACTGTTGATCCAGCGCAACGGTGGTTTTGGTCGGCACAGGCGCGGGAGGCTGTGCCGGAGGTTGCGTGCCGGGGGCCAGTTTGATGGTCAGGGCTGGCGATGCGTCGTCCTTGGCAAACTCTGGCTCGGGCGGTTGCGGGCGCAGCAGGCCGTCGATCCGCGGCGTGGCTTTTGCCTCAGACGGGGTTGCGACCGGCTGTTGTGGTACCAGCGCGGCGAGCGAGTCGCGGGTTTGCGGCGATTGCACAATCGGCGTGATCCGCGAGGTCGCGGTCAGCTTGGGCATGACAGCGGCGCGATCGAGGACCGGCTCGGCCCGCGCGGTTAGCGTCGCCCTGGCGCGGCTGGAGAAGACCGGCGCGGGGGCGTCGGTTGTCGTCAGGCCCGCCACGGGCTCCGGGTCGGCCTCGGGGGCGGGAATGTCGGGGCTGGCGTCGGGCAGGGGCTGCGGCACTGCCTGATCTGCGGCGGCCTCTTCGACCGGCTTGGGCTCGGGAAACTGCGCCAGACCGATCACCTGCACCGGCTGGGAATCGCGTTCGACCGGATGGCCCTTGCCTAGTATTTCGAGCGCGACATCGGTACGGCCAAAAAACGGCTCGCCCACATAGGTGCCGGCAGCGGGGACAGCGGCGAAACAGACCGGGTTGAACCCGTAGGTGTCGGCAAAGGCCTCGGCCTCTTGCAGGGTTTCCTTGGCCACGGCGGCGACAAAGGTCTGCTCTGGCCCCCGGCAAAAATCGATCTGCAGCTCATCGAGACTATAGGGCGTTGCGCCCTCTAGCGCGGCGTGAACCTCGTCCTCTCCGGCGCGCAGATCGTCCAGCGCGAGGTATTTGATCTGGTCGTTGGGGATCAGCACCTTGGTGCGCAGCGGGCGCTCGTCCAGGATTGCCGCCTTGGTTTTCAGGTCGTCGAGAACCACAGCCATATCCGGGTCATCGAGGGCCACCTCGCCAACCAGTTCCCAGCCACCCGTAACACGGTGCAGCAGGCGGATACCTTCAAACGAGAGTGAGAGTGCGAAATTCGGAGTCATGAGGCTCGGCTAACATTGTTTGAATGGCGACGGAATGCTGATCCGTCATCCGGGGCGTACCATAGCAGGTTCTCGCGCATGACAAAGAGTTGACGAAGAAGTGGCTTTCCACATTTGGCCCAAAATGGTCACTCTGACCGCAAATATCTTTCTTGCAGAGGTCAAAATGAATTTACGCCACACGGGTCATGTCGCGCTGATCTTGGCCGCCGGTTTGATGGCCGTGCCAGCCATGGGGATTGCCGAGGGCGCCGCGCCGACGATCACCGTCTCGGGAGAAGGGCGAGTGACCGCACCCGCCGACATGGCAACCATTCGCATCGGGGTTCAACACGAGGGCGCGACGACCGCCGAAGCCTTGGATGCGACCAGCGTGGCGACCGCCGCGATTCTCGAGGCGCTTGAAACGGCTGGCATCAAACGGGACGATATGCGTACGACAGGCGTGGGTCTGGTTCCGCGCTATGGTGCCAATGTGCTGGGAAATATCGATTATTCGAAGATCGAAGGGTACACGTCAACCAATTCCATCGCCGTCGATGTCTATGACCTGTCCCTTTTGGGCGGGCTGCTGGCCGATGCGGTCGAGGCTGGGGCCAACACGATTGATGGCGTGACCTTTGGGCTGGCGGACCATGAGGCGCTGGTGGATCAGGCGCGAATCGACGCCGTGAACAAGGCAAAACACGCAGCCGAGGTTTACGCACAGGCCGCAGGCGAAAGCCTTGGATCGGTCATGTCGATGACCGAAATGGGGGGCGGCGGGTTCTACGCGGTGATGTCCGAACCGATGATGCGCAGCGATGAGGCTGCGGTCAAATATGACGTGCCATTGGCTCCGTCGAATATCGACGTCACGGCCTCGGTCAGTATCGTCTGGGCGCTAGCTGAGTAAATCGAGGAATGAGAGGGGCGCAGGACGCCGCGCCCCTCTTGTGACGATCAGGCGGTTGCCTTGGTCAGCGCCTGATCCAGATCCGCGATCAGATCGTCGGCATCTTCGATCCCGATCGAGACGCGGACGACTTCGGGCGCGGCGCCTGCCTTGCGCTGTTGCTCTTCGGTCAACTGGCGGTGGGTGGTGCTGGCCGAGTGGATGATCAGCGACCGCGCATCGCCGAGGTTGGCGACATGGCTGAACAGCTCCAGGCTATCGACCAGTTTCACGCAGGCGCCATAGCCGCCCTTGACCGCAAAGGTGAACAGCGCACCCGCGCCCTTGGGGCAATAGGTGGCGGCGCGATCCTTATAGGGGCTGCTGTCGAGGCCGGGATAGGTCACGAAATCAATCCGCGGGTCATTTTCCAGCCAATTCGCGATCTTTTGCGCGTTTGCCACATGGCGCTCCATCCGGAGCGACAGGGTTTCGATGCCCATCAGCGTGTAATGCGCTGCCTGCGGGTTCATCGTCATGCCCAGATCGCGCAGACCGATGGCGATGCCGTGGAACGTATAGGCCAAGGCGCCAAAGGTTTCGTGGAACTTCAGCCCGTGGTAGGCCGGCTCCGGCTCAGACAGCGATGGGAACTTGCCCGAGGCGGTCCAGTCAAAGTTCCCCGAATCCACCACGCAGCCGCCCGTCACGGTGCCGTTGCCGGTCAGATATTTCGTGGTCGAATGCACCACGAGCGATGCGCCGTGTTCAAACGGGCGGCACAGATAGGGCGTCGCGGTGGTGTTATCGACCACCAGCGGGATCTGCGCCGCATCGGCGATATCCGCAATCGCCCGCAGATCGGTGACATAGCCGCCGGGGTTGGCGATGGTTTCACAGAAAATCGCGCGGGTGTCGTCATCGACGGCGGCCTTGACCGCCTCTAGGTCGTCCATGTCGACGAATTTTGCCGACCAGCCAAAGCGTTTGATCGTCTGGCTGAACTGGGTGATCGTGCCGCCGTACAGCCGGTTCGATGCCACAACGTTGCGGCCCGGTGCCATCAGCGGGAACAGTGCCATGATTTGTGCCGCATGGCCCGACGAACAGCAGACCGCGCCAACGCCGCCCTCTAGGGTCGCGATCCGTTCCTGTAGCGCGGCAACCGTCGGGTTTGTCAGGCGCGAATAGATGTAGCCTACCTCTTGGAGGTTAAACAGCGCAGCCGCATGTTCGGCATCGCGAAACACATAGGCTGTGGTCTGATAGATCGGCACCTGCCGCGCACCGGTGGCCGGATCGGGCCGTGCTCCGGCGTGAACTTGCAGCGTGTCGAATCCATAGGTCTTGGTCATGTTGTTCCTCCTGATCAAGTTGACCGGAGGTTAGGCGAGAGTCCGCGCCCTCTCAAGCCGCAACGCGGGTGTTTCAAAGCTTCGAGGACAGAATTCCGGTGTTAAAGCCACCCATGCGCAACTCTCCGAAAATACGTTGATATTCGATCTTGGGGCAGCGGTTTTGAATGACGGTTACCCCGCGCGCCTCCGCCTTGGCTGCGGCCTCGGTGTGCTCCACACCGATCTGCATCCAGATCGTTTTCAGGCTCGGCCAACGTTCCAACGCCTCGTCCACCAATGGCGGGACAGCCTCAGACCGGCGAAATATATCCACCATGTCCACGTCAAACGGGATGGACTTGAGATCAGGATAGACGGTTTCGCCAAACAACTCTTGCCCCGCGAGGCCGGGATTGACCGGGATCACCCGAAACCCCTTGAGCCGCAGATACCGCGCCACAAAATAGCTGGGACGCACCGGATTGGACGATACGCCCACGACGGCAACGGTCTTGGCCTCGGTCAGTACGCGTTTGAGCAGGGTCAACGAATAGTCCATGAGAATCCTCCTGTCCGTCTCCGTTAGATTTGGCACCATAAAAAAGCGCCCGGGGCAAGCCGGGCGCTAGGTGTGGAACGAGGGACAGTGAGTCATTGGCGAGGTGTTCCAAGCCCCGCGATGCTTCAAAGATAACCCCCGAATGCTGTCTCGCTAGTCCCGCTCCGCAAAACGTGATCACCAAGTGATCGGCTCAGCCCTTGGCTGCATAGAGCGCGACAGCCGCCGCGTTCGACACGTTCAGCGATCCAAAGGCACCGGGATAGTCGATCCGCACCAGCGCATCACAGGTTTCGCGGGTCTTTTCGCGCAGCCCCGGACCTTCGGCCCCCATCACCAGAGCCACGGGACGGTTGCGACGTCCCTCCAGCGCCTGTTCGATCGTCTGATCGGCCTCACCCGCGAGGCCGAGGATGATGTACCCCAGCGCCTTTAGCTCTTCCATCGCCTCGGACAGGTTGCGAATGCGGACATAGGGCTGACGTTCCAGCGCACCGCTGGCAGTTTTCGCCAAGGCGCCGGTTTCTGGCGCGGAATGCCGCTGCACCCCGATCACCGCCCGCGCGCCGAACACCTCGGCCGAGCGCAGAATCGCGCCGACGTTGTGCGGGTCGGTCACGCGGTCCAGCAGGATCAGGCGGGCAGGGTCGTGCCCCGGACCCATCGCGACCTCTTCGAGCGAACCCCAGTTCAGAGGTTTAACCTCGAGCGCGGCACCCTGATGCACCGAGTCCAGGTCGAGCGGCGCGGCAAATTTGCGCGCATCGCTGATCTCCGGCTCCATGCCGCTGGCAGCAATGGCGTCGATCAGCTTGTCCTTGGCATTGGCGGTCACAATCAGCCGTAGTCGTTCGCGACGCGGGTTCATCAGGGCGTCACGCACCGCATGCAGGCCGAACAGCCAGACGGTTTCACTCTCCGCGGCCTTGCGCGACTTTTCCTTTTCGATCACCCACTTCGGCTTTTTCATGTCATAACCCCATGATTTCTGCCCCTACATGCGCCGAAGCGGCCCAAGGCACAAGTCCGATGTCTTTTTGGTGATTTTTCCTGTTGACGCCCCCCGCAGGTCCGCTTAGACAGCCGCTCACCAACGGGGCGCCGAACGGCACTCACCCCGCTAGGGCGACGAGCTGCAAGGTGCGGCAGCGGACTGTAACTCCGCCGGGGAGACCCATGCCTGGTTCGATTCCAGGGTCGCCCACCACTTTACCTTACAAATCAAAGTGGTGGCTAGGGCAAGTGCCCAGTCTTTACCCATGTCCGTGATCAATTGGCTCTAAATGCGAAATCTGATGCAGGTCAGGCTTTTGCGTTCCGATGTCACCCTCTATAGTCCGACCAGTCTGTTTCCTGCCGTTTGTATTCCCAAGAAACCTGTTCGGATCTTTTATGTTTAACATCGTGATCATCGGCCAATCTGGACGTCTCCAGTACGAAGCCCTGTTGTTTGCCGCATCCCTGCGGGCAAGCGCCTCCGGCTTTGACGGGACGTTTTTTGTGGCAGAGCCGCAGCCCGGTCCGAAATGGTCACGCGATCCGCGGATGTCCGATCCGATCAAAGAGGCGCTGATCGACCTCGGCGCGACCATCCTGCCGTTCGAATCGCAGCATTTCGGCGAGTCCTATCCCTACGGCAACAAAATCGAGGCGCTCGCGGCCTTGCCCGCGGGCGAGCCCTTTGTGTTCTTTGATACCGACACGCTGATCCTGAACGATATTTCACAGATCGCCTTCGATTTCGACCGTCCCTCCGCCTCGATGCGGCGCGAAGGCACCTGGCCGCAAGAGGAACTCTACTGGCCGGGTTACGGTGTGATCTGGAAATCGCTCTATGACCGCTTTGGTCTGGATTATGCCAGTTCGCTCGACCTCAGCCAGCCCGACGAATACTGGCAGCGGTATCTCTATTTCAATGCCGGTTGGTTCTTTTACAAGGATCCCGCCGCCTTCGGGCAGCGATTCACCGACTGGGCCATATCGGTTCGCGACAATCGCCCCGCCGAACTCGAGGTGCAATCGCTGGACCCTTGGCTTGACCAGGTGGTGCTCCCCTTGGTGATCCATTCCTTCGGGGGCGGGCGCCCGGGGCCGGACCTCGCCGGTCTCGATGGCGATATGACCTGTCACTATCGCACCTTCCCGCTGCTCTATGCCCGCGAATCCGATGCCGTGGTGCGATTGCTCGAAGACATTTGCGCACCGAACAAGGTCAAGAAACACCTCAAACAATATGAGCCCATCAAGCGGCTGATCTATCAGGGACGCGGCAAAAAGGTCCGCGCGCTCTTTGATCGCAACGACCTGCCACGGCGCGAACAGCAAATCCGCAACAAGATAAAATCCGAAGGCCTGTGGATGCGCTGATTTTGCGCTGGTTTTCCGACGATTCCGGTCCTAAACCCAAGGCATGACCGATACTTTGCCCCCGTGCCCCGATTGTGCGTCGGCCTTCACTTATCAGGTGGATGCCCTGTTGATTTGTCCTGAGTGCGGCCATGAATGGTCCGCAGACGCCCCGTCCGGGGCGGGCGATGTCATTCGTGACAGCGTCGGAAACGTCCTGTCGGACGGCGATACCGTCACAGTGATCAAGGACCTGAAACTCAAAGGCTCGTCTTCGGTGATCAAGGTCGGTACCAAGGTCAAAGGCATCCGCCTCGTGCCCGGGGATCACGACATCGACTGCACCGTGCCCGGCTTTGGCCAGATCGGCCTCAAGAGCCAATTCGTGAAAAAAGTCGCGGACTGAGACCCGCGCCTTTCATCTTTCTCCAAATACCTCCGCCGGAGGCATCGGCTTTGCAGCGCAAAGCCGAATTCCTAGCGGGAGGCTTTTTCCGCGATCCCTGATTGATGGGTGCGGCGATCGAGTTCCGCCTCGATGTCGGCGAGAGTGACGTCTCGCGCTGCACACATCACCAGCAAATGGTAGAGACTATCGGCGGCTTCGCTGATCAGCGCGGCGCGGTCGCCTTTGACGGCTTCGATGATCGCCTCGATCGATTCCTCGCCGAATTTTTCCGCGCATTTCTCTGGCCCCTTGGCCAAGAGTTTCGCGGTCCAGCTGCTCTCGGGATCGGCGGACTTGCGGGATTGGATGGTCTTGTCCAGATCGTAAATAGACATCACAGCCTCACGGGAATGCCGGCGGCGGCCATATGGGCCTTGGCCTCGCCGATGGTGTAGGTGCCAAAGTGGAAAATCGACGCCGCCAGAACCGCAGAGGCGCCGCCCTTGGTCACGCCTTCGACCAGGTGATCCAGCGTGCCGACGCCGCCCGAGGCGATCACCGGAATATCGACCGCGTCGGCAATGGCGCGGGTCAGGGCTAGGTTATAGCCGCCCTTGGTCCCGTCCCGGTCCATCGAGGTCAGCAAAATTTCACCCGCGCCCTTGGCCGCGGCGGTGCGGGCAAATTCGATCGCGTCGATCCCGGTCGGTTTGCGTCCGCCGTGGGTGAAAATCTCCCAACGGCCGGGTTCGACCGTCTTGGCGTCGATGGCGCAGACGATGCACTGGCTGCCAAACCGCAGCGCGGCCTCGGTCAGGACATTGGGGTCGGCAACTGCGGCCGAGTTAAAACTGACCTTGTCAGCGCCTGCCAGCAAGAGGTTGCGCACGTCGTGATGGGTGCGCACCCCGCCGCCGACCGTGAGGGGCATAAAGCACGCCTCGGCGGTGCGGGTGACCAGATCGAACATCGTACCGCGGTTTTCATGGGTGGCATGGATGTCTAGAAAGCACAGCTCATCCGCACCCGCCGCGTCATAGGCCTTGGCGGCCTCGACCGGATCGCCTGCATCGATCAGGTCGACAAAGTTGACACCCTTGACGACGCGGCCATCTGCCACGTCGAGGCAGGGGATAATGCGGGTTTTCAGCATGGCGGGCTCCTTTGCGGTTTCCCTGAGGGCTGTGAGCGAGGGTTCGGCGGAGGAGGGGGCGCTGCCCCCGTCGGCCCGCCGGGCCGACTCCCCCGAGGTATTTTCGGAAAGATGAAGGATCAGGCGCGCAATGCCGCCAGAGCCTCGGTCAGGTTGATGGCGCCATCGTAGAGGGCGCGGCCGGAAATCGCACCGGAAATCACGCCGGAGTCGCGAAGGGCGATCAGATCGGACAGGGACGAGACACCGCCCGAGGCGATCACCGGAATGGTCACCGCGCGGGCGAGGTCCGCCGTAGCCTCGATGTTCGGGCCCTGCATGGCGCCATCGCGGTTGATGTCGGTATAGATGATCGCGGCGACGCCAGCGTCCTCATAAGAGCGGGCGAGGTCGGTGACCATGACGTTGGTTTCTTCGGCCCAGCCTTTGGTGGCGACTTTGCCGTTGCGGGCGTCGATACCGACGGCGACCTGACCGGGGAAGGCGCGGCAGGCTTCGCGCACGAGAGCCGGATTTTCGACCGCAACGGTACCGAGGATAACGCGGGCGAGGCCCTTGGACAGCCAGCGTTCGATGGTGGCCATGTCGCGGATGCCGCCGCCGAGCTGTGCGGGGACCTTGGTCTGGGCGAGAATAGCCTCTACCGGGGCGGCGTTGACCGGCTCGCCTGCAAAGGCACCGTTCAGATCGACAAGGTGCAACCATTCGCAGCCGGCGTTGACGAATTCCATCGCCTGTGCGGCAGGATTGTCGTTAAAGACGGTTGCCTGGGTCATTTCGCCCTTGAACAGGCGGACAGCCTGGCCGTCCTTCAGGTCGATTGCAGGATAGAGGATCATAAGCGCCACCTTTGGTCAGTTGCCGCCGTTATGCACGGCACGCGCCCGAATGCAATGAAACCCAACGTCACGCTTGAACGGAATCGGTGGAGCGGCGCAATTTGGCGGCACAAACAGGGAGGAACCTACCATGAAGACATTTGCCCTCGGGGCCCTGCTGGCCTTGGTCGGGGGACTGGCCGCCGCCGATCCTATCGAAGGTCTGTGGCAGACCGAGCCGGATGACGGCGCCTATGCGCATATCCGGATTGCGCCCTGTGCGGATGCCTATTGCGGCACGATCGAGCAGAGCTTTAACGCCGATGGTCCGTATCAGTCCGAAAACCACGGCAAGATGCTGGTGATCGATATGGTGTCCAAGGGTGGCAATGCCTATGAGGGCAAGGTCTGGCGTCCTTCAAATGACAAGGTCTATCTGGGCAAGATCACGCTCGATGGCGACAACATGACCCTCAAAGGCTGTGTTGCCGGTGGTCTGTTCTGTGCGGCCCAAGCCTGGACCCGCGTGGAATAATCCCGCTAATGGCTGACCTTCGACAGGAGGTCGGCCGCCTCTGGCACCGCGTCCGCGTCGATCCGGTCGGCGACGGCGTCCAGATCCCAGCCCATCGCCCGAAGGTCGGGGTGGCGGGCAGCCTTGGCCTTGGCGCCCTCGGTCCATTTGACCAGCCGCAGCAGGGTATCATCGCTGGTCCAGAGGACATGATCGGGACCAGCGGTCACATAGCCCAGACGACGCAACAGCGGGCCGTGCAGGGCGGACAGGTCCGCGAGTTTGGCACGCATTCCCGGTTTGGCCCGATAGGCCAAAATTTCGATCTCAGACATAGCGTTCCTCCCGTGATGCAAAACGGTCGCACCGGGAGGGATTCGTTGCAACGACTTATGGACGCCAGGTCAAGAAATTGGCGATCAGGCGCAAGCCGGTTTCCTGGCTCTTTTCCGGGTGGAACTGCGTGCCGACGATCGTATCGCGCCCGACGATGGCGGTGATGTCGCTTGCGTAATCGGCATGGGCCAACCGTTGTGCCGGCGATGTCATCTGCATCTGGTAACTATGTACGAAATAGGCATGATCGCCGGTTTTGATCCCGGCCAGCACCGGGTGCGGCTGTTCGATCACCAGATCGTTCCAGCCCATATGCGGGATTTTCAGGCGGCTGTCGGCGGGAGCGATGCGGTGAATTTCACCGTCGATCCAGCCAAATCCGGCAGTTTCCTCATATTCAAAGCCGCGGGTGGCCAGCATCTGCATCCCGACGCAAATCCCGAGGAAGGGTTTGCCCCGCGTCTCGACCGCTTCAAAGATCGCTTCGGCGAGGCCATCGACCGCCTGCAGCGCCCTGCGGCAAGAGGGGAAGGCGCCGTCTCCGGGCAGAACGATGCGATCTGCCTTGGCAACCACGTCGGGCTCGGAGGTGACAACCACCGAGCCGTGGCCGGTTTCATGGGCCATACGTTCAAAGGCCTTTTGCGCCGAGTGCAGGTTGCCGCTGTCGTAGTCGATAAGCGCGATCAGGCTCATAGGGCGCCCTTGGTCGAGGGGAGCGATTGCGACATGCGGGGATCGGTCTCTACCGCCATGCGCAGCGATTTGGCCAGCGCCTTGAACGCGGCTTCGGCGATGTGGTGGCTGTTCACGCCGTGCACCAGATCGACGTGCAGGGTGATGCCGCCGTGCAGGCTGATGGCCTGAAAAAATTCGCGCACCAGTTCGGTGTCGAAGGTGCCGATTTTTTCGGCCGTAAAGGGGCAGTTCCACACCAGATATGAGCGTCCCGAGAGATCGAGCGCACAGCGCACCTGCGTGTCATCCATCGCCAGCGCGAAATGACCGTAACGGTTGATGCCCTTTTTGTCGCCCAGAGCCTTGACCAGTGCCTGGCCGATGGCGATGCCGGTATCCTCGACCGTGTGGTGGTCATCGATGTGGTAATCGCCCTTGGCGCGGATGGTCATGTCGATCAGCGAGTGGCGCGACAGTTGGTCCAGCATGTGGTCAAAGAACCCGACGCCGGTCTGGTTGTCGTAGGTGCCGGTGCCGTCGAGGTTCAGCTCGACCTCGATCGAGGTTTCGGCGGTGGAACGCGTGATCTTGGCGGTGCGCATGGGGCCTCCGTTAATTACGGCTTGGCTTATAGGGCGGGGCGCTTGAAAGGCCAAGCGTTTAGGAGGGGCTCCGCCCCTCTGGCCTGCGGCCATTCACCCCGAGGTATTTTCAGAAAGATGAAAGGGGAGGGCGCCCGGAAACAAAAAAACGGCGCCCCGAGGCGCCGTATTTTTATTGGAGCGGGCGAGGCGATTCGAACGCCCGACCCTAACCTTGGCAAGGTTATGCTCTACCCCTGAGCTACGCCCGCTTCCGTAAGGGGGCGTTTAAGCCGAACGGGCGGTGGGCGCAAGATGGATTAGAGGCTTGGCGTTGAAATATTTTTTACGACCGGTGGCATCGGCGGTGCGACAGAGGGCAGGCTGATCCGCGAGGGCGATGGTGGTGTGCCGGACGGGGAAAACAAAAAAGGCGCCCATCGGGCGCCCGGCTGGTCGACTTGGAGCGGGCGAGGCGATTCGAACGCCCGACCCTAACCTTGGCAAGGTTATGCTCTACCCCTGAGCTACGCCCGCTTCCGTGTCGACCAAATTGGAGCGGGCGAGGCGATTCGAACGCCCGACCCTAACCTTGGCAAGGTTATGCTCTACCCCTGAGCTACGCCCGCTTCCGTTTTGGTGGGGGTGAGATATGAAATGGCAGCGGCGGCTGCAAGCGGAAAAATGCGCCAGCGCCAAAAAAGTTTTCGAGACGCGGTCCGGCGAGGGAAAGGGGGCAGGAGGGACAGGTGGTCCAGACCCGCGCGACCGGCGCCGCAGCGCCATGTAGGTCCCGTAGATGGAGCGTCGATCGGGGCCTGAATTGTAGAATCCCGACACAGGCCGGTCGCAGATCATCCTTGCCTCAACATCGGCGGACAATTGCCGAAAATCGCCTGTTTTCAACGCTTTGTGATTTCGCTGCAGCGCAACATCGACTCGGCTTTTCAAGGCGTTTGTTCATCGCTAGATCGCCACTCGGAAGCGCTTTGCTTCTGCTTCGCGGCTGGATTGGCCGCATCTCTGGAGATAAAAAATGAAGAAGTTTGTTCTGGCTCTCGGCACCGTTTCCGCACTGATCGCTGGTGTTGCTCAGGCCCAGACCGTCGTCGAAGACACCGACGGCAACGGCGTTTACTCGTTCGAAGAACTGGTTGTTGCGTTCCCGGAGCTGACCCAGGAAGTGTTCGCGGCTGCTGACGCAGACGCAGACGGCGCCCTGTCGGCTGAAGAACTGGCTGCTGCTCAGGCTGCAGGCAACATCCCGGCCTAATGGCCTGATGTTCCGAACGGACCGCCTCGCGGGACGTGGGCTGTCGTGGAAACACGGCGGCCCTTTTTGTTTGGGGGATTAGAGTGTGTATAACTGTCTGTCTTACCTTGAAATTTGAATTACATGCTCTCAACGTGGACTGAATTTGGTAGCAGCTTGGATCGAGTTTTGAAATCCGAGCTAGATGTTCATAGTGTGAAGGTAGGTGTTGAGTGCATTTGCAGGGTAAAGATTTGATATCGCTGTCGACTCAAAAATCGTCAAAGGCGCTATTGTCTACCGCGGTCATCGTAATTCTGGCAAAATCGTTCGGTGTTCTGCCCGCAGACTTAGACCTGCTGGGGGTGCGGATCGATTCATCAGCCGTTGCAGGATCAATTCCAATTGTCGTCGGGCTGCAGACACTGAATCATTTCGTAAATTGGTTAGGTGACTTGTTTTCGTCGGCGAGTTGGAACGCAAAGGATCGAGTCAATGGGTTAGCTCGATTAAGCGCAGGTGCTGAAATTTTGACGAGGATTGAAAAAGTTTCCGAGGATGTCGAGGAGTTTGTCGACTTTTGGAAGAACAATGTCAATTTTGGCTCCAACAATCCGGAGAGAATGCTTGAGGCGATTGAAATGATCAGTAAACAAATGGCCTCGATGCAGCCCTCTGTAAATAAATTCAATATATACAGCTTCTTCTTTGTATATATCTGGCATCTCTTTTTGCCGATATCGCTAGCGGCATGCTCCTTGGTTCTGGCCGATGGTTTCGATTTTCTGGCTTGGAGTCAGTCGAATTGACCCAGAGAAAAAAAGCGGAGGTTTCCCTCCGCTTTTTCATTTCTGACAAACCAGTTGCCGGTTATTCGAATTCGACCAGCAGGTCTTTGGCGTCGATCTGGGCGCCGGGGGTGACGTGGACGGCCTTGATGGTGGCGTCGCGGTCGGCGTGGATGCCGGTTTCCATCTTCATCGCTTCGATGGTCAGCAGCAGATCGCCTGCCTTGACCTCTTTGCCGACGAGGGCCGCGACGGTGGCGATGACGCCGGGCATCGGGGCGCCGATGTGCTTGGCGTTGCCCGCCTCGGCCTTGGGCCGGACGGCCTTGGACCCGACGGCGGCGCGGTTCGGTACGCGGATGGTGCGCGGCTGGCCGTTGAGTTCAAAGAACACTTTGACCTCGCCGTTTTCATCCATGTCGCCGACGGCCTGAAGGCGGATCTCCAGCGTCTTGCCGGGGTCGATTTCGGCGCTGATCTCTTCGCCCGCGTCCATCCCGTAGAAGAACGTGCGGGTCGGCAGCGTGCGGACGGGGCCATAGGTGCGATGACGGCCCATGTAGTCGAGGAACACCTTGGGGTACATGAGGTAGCCGTTCAGGTCCTCGTCATCGACCGACTTGCCATCCATCTGTCTGGACAGGTCGGCGCGGGTCGCCTCGAGGTCGACGGGGGGCAGGTGTTTGCCCGGACGGTCGGTGATGGGTTTCTCGCCCTTGAGCGCCTTGGCCTGGATCGCCTTGGGCCAGCCGCCCGGCGGTTGGCCGAGGCTGCCCTTCATCATGTCGACGACCGAATCCGGGAAGACGACGTCGGTTTTCGGGTCCTCGACCTGAGCGCGGGTCAGGTTCTGGCTGACCATCATCAGGGCCATATCGCCGACGACCTTGGACGAGGGGGTAACCTTGACGATGTCGCCGAACATCATGTTCACATCGGCGTAGGCCTGCGCGACCTCGTGCCAGCGATCTTCGAGGCCCAGCGAGCGGGCCTGCGCCTTGAGGTTGGTGAACTGGCCGCCCGGCATTTCGTGCAGGTAGACCTCGGAGGCGGGGGATTGCAGGCCCGACTCAAAGGCGGTGTACTGACCGCGCACCTGTTCCCAATAGTTGCTGATCTCGCGGATCGCCGCGATGTCGAGGCCGGTGTCACGGTCATCGCCGCGCAGGGATTCGACGATCGAGCCCAAGGTCGGCTGCGAGGTATTGCCCGAGAGCGCATCCATCGCCGCATCGACGACATCGACGCCCGCAGCAGAGGCCGCGAGGATCGTCGCGATCGAGGCGCCCGAGGTGTCATGGGTGTGGAAGTGGATCGGCAGGCCAACCTCTTCCTTCAGCGCCTTGACCAGTTTGCTGGCAGCGCCGGGTTTCAGGAGGCCCGCCATGTCCTTGAGGCCGAGGATATGCGCGCCGGCCTTTTCCAGTTCCTTGGCCATGCCGACATAGTATTTCAGGTCGTACTTGGCGCGCGACGGGTCCAGCATGTCGCCGGTGTAGCAGATCGTGCCTTCGCACAGCTTGCCGCTGTCAACGACGGCGTCCATCGCAACGCGCATGTTTTCAACCCAGTTGAGGCTGTCGAACACGCGGAACACGTCGACGCCAGAGGCCGCGGCCTGACGCACGAATTCCCGCACCACGTTGTCGGGGTAGTTGGTATAGCCAACCCCGTTCGAGGCCCGCAGGAGCATCTGCGTCATGATATTGGGCATCGACTCGCGGATGTCGCGCAGGCGCTGCCACGGGCATTCCTGCAAGAACCGATAGGCCACGTCAAAGGTCGCGCCGCCCCAGCACTCCACCGAGAACAGGCCCGACATTTTCTGCGCATAGGCAGGGGCCACGCGGATCATGTCGATCGAGCGCATCCGGGTTGCCAACAACGACTGGTGACCATCGCGCATGGTGGTGTCGGTGATCAGCAACTGGTTTTGCTGCTTCATCCATTTGACGACGGCGGCCGGTCCCAGAGTATCAAGGATGTTGCGCGTCCCCTGCGGCGGGACAAAGCTGCCCTTGAGCACGGGCGCCTTGGGCTGCTTGGCATCGGCGGCGGGCAGGGGGCGACCAGCGGTTTCAGGATGCCCGTTCACGGTGATATCCGCGATATAGGTCAGGATCTTGGTCGCGCGGTCCTTGCGACGCTTGAAATTGAACAGGTCCGGCGTCGTGTCGATGAACTTGGTGGTGTATTGGTTCGACAGGAACACCGGGTGTTTCAGCAGGTTGATCACAAAGTCGATGTTGGTGTTCACGCCGCGGATTCGGAATTCGCGTAGGGCGCGGTCCATACGGGCGATTGCCATTTCCGGCGTGGGGGCGCGGGCAGTGACCTTGGTTAGCAGCGAATCGTAATAGCGGGTGATCACAGCGCCGGAATAGGCGGTGCCACCATCGAGACGGATGCCCGGGCCGGTGGCCGAACGATAGGTCTGGATGCGGCCATAGTCGGGGATAAAGTTGTTGGTCGGGTCCTCGGTCGTGACGCGGCATTGCAGCGCGTGGCCATCCAGTTTCACGTCGTACTGCGACGGACAGCCGGTGGCTTCGACGATGGACTTGCCTTCGGCAATCATGATCTGGGCGCGGACGATGTCGATACCCGTGACCTCTTCGGTGACGGTGTGTTCGACCTGAACGCGGGGGTTAACCTCGATGAAATAGAACTCGCCCGAGTCCATATCCATGAGGAATTCGACCGTCCCGGCGCATTCATAGTTGACGTGTTCGCAAATCTTCTTGCCCAGATTGCAAATGCGTTCGCGCTGGGTTTCCGACAGGTAGGGCGCAGGGGCGCGCTCGACGACCTTTTGGTTGCGGCGCTGAACCGAGCAGTCGCGTTCCCACAGGTGGTAAATCGTGCCGTGCTTGTCGCCAAGGATCTGCACCTCGACGTGACGGGCGCGCAGGATCATCTTTTCCAGATAGCCTTCGCCATTGCCAAAGGCTGCCTCTGCCTCGCGGCGACCTTCGAGTACCTTGGTTTCCAGCTCGGCCTCGTTCTGGATCGGGCGCATGCCGCGACCACCGCCGCCCCACGATGCCTTGAGCATCAGCGGATAGCCGATTTCGGCAGCCTCGGCGCGGATCGCATCCATGTCGTCGCCCAGAACCTCGGTCGCGGGAATGACCGGAACGCCAGCGGCAATCGCGACCTTGCGGGCGCTGGCCTTGTCGCCCAGTTCGCGCATGGTTTTGGCCTTGGGGCCGATAAAGGTGATGCCCGCAGCGTCACAGGCATCCACAAAGTCGGGGTTCTCCGACAGGAGGCCATAGCCGGGGTGGATCGCGTCAGCGCCGGACATTTTGGCGACGCGGATAATCTCTGGAATGCTGAGATAGGCGGCCACAGGACCCATGCCTTCGCCGATGCGATAGGCTTCGTCTGCCTTAAAGCGGTGAAGACCCAACTTGTCCTCTTCGGCGTAGACGGCGACGGTTTTCTTCCCCATCTCGTTCGCGGCCCGCATGATGCGGATGGCGATTTCACCCCGGTTGGCAACAAGAATTTTCTTGAAATCGGCCATGATCTGACGGCTCCCCTTTGCATTCGCAGCAAAGGTGTATGAAGTTTCTGTGACGGCGTAAACTGCTTATTTTCAGCTATTGTTTGCGCTAACACGAAAACTATACAATTTACTGGATTGCAAATTTGCAAACAGGCCGACGCAAAGTCGGCCTGTTTCCGTTTGTTTGCGCCATCATTCGCCTTTTGGCACGGTCCGATTGATCAGCGGGATTTCTTCGAGGATCAGCGAAATGATCAAACCAAAGACAGCCAGACCGGCGGCTGCCCAAAAAATGGGATGAATTGCGTTCACAACCGCCCCGGCAATCATGGTTTTCGCCTCTTCGGGCAGGCCGTGCAGCATCTGCGGGCCGATCTCGCCGGAGTATTCTACCGATCCACCGATCGCTGCGCCGAGTCGCGAGGTGAATAGCGCGCCGAATGCCGCCACCGCCAGCGATCCGCCGACCTGCCGGAACAGCAGGCCCGCTGCGGTCGCGGTGCCCAGTTGTTCGCGCGGCACGGCGTTTTGCACCGCTGTGGTCACCACCGGGAAAATGCAGCCCATGCCAAAGCCAAAGGTGGCGAGGTAGGCGCTGAACAGGGCGGCATGGGTCTGGGTGTCGATGGTCGACATCAGCACCATTCCCAGCGCCATAAAGCTGGTGCCGATGATCGGCAGCAGGCGATATTTGCCGGTTTTGCCCATATAGCGGCCCGCCACCGTCGAGGAGGTCAGGATGCCAAAGGTCATCGGGATCAGCATCAGGCCAGAGACCGTCGGCGTCACGCCCTTGGCGATTTGCAGATAGATCGGCAAGAAGGTGATTGCGCCGAACATCGCCGCGCCGACGGCAAAGCCGATCAGGCTGGTGGCCCAGAACACGTTCATTTTGAACAGGCCCAAGGGCAGGATCGGTTCGCTGGCCTTGGTTTCGATAAAGACGAACAGGGCAAAGCTGGCCAGTGACAGGGCTGCCAGCCCGAGGATCTCGGGCGAAGCCCAGTCAAAGCTGCTACCGCCCAGCGAGGTTACGAGGGTCAGCGTCGCCAAGGCGACCGACAGAGCCAGCGCGCCCCACCAGTCGATGGCATGTTTGACCCGGCGGCCTGTCGGTTTGAACGCGATGCCAAAGCCCAACACGGCCAGCGCGCCCAGCGGGATGTTGATGTAGAAAATCCAGTGCCAGCTAAAGGCTTCGACGAACCAGCCGCCGATCAGCGGCCCGATGACCGAGCTGACCGAGAATACGGCGGCAAAGATGCCCTGAACCTTGCCGCGATCCTTGGCAGGGATCACGTCTCCCACCACCGATAGCGCGAGGACGAACAGACCACCGCCGCCCAACCCCTGGAGGGCGCGGGCAAGGATGAGGAAGGTCATCGAATTGGCGAGGCCGCAGAGCGCGGACCCCAGCAGGAACAGGCCCACAGACACAAAAATCGTGTTCCGGCGGCCGTAGAGGTCACCGATTTTCCCATAGAGCGGGGCCACGATGGTCGAGGCAAGGATATAGGCCGTCACGACCCATGACAGATGTTCGAGCCCGCCAAGGTCGGCCACAATTGTGGGCAGGGCGGTCGAAACGATCGTTTGGTCAAGTGAGGCGAGCAGGAGAAGCGTACCGATCGACCCGATAATCAGGCGGGTCGAGCCGGTTTCCTCTGAAGGGGGAGCAACCGAAGGAGCGGAAGACATAGGGACTCCAATGCATAAAAGGGGGCGCAGCACCCCCGGATCATGCCTAACCGTATGTGTTCGGCAATTATGTGTCAACAGCACATAATTGTGCGCAGCACGTAGTTGACTTGTTCATATATGTGCGCCATGTGGATGTCATGAAACCGTCATTGCCCCCAAACTATCAGGAAAAGGTTCAGCTCATGCTGACGTCGGCCGGATTCGACGACATGGCCACGTCGGCCCTGATGGATTTGGATTCGGCGTTGTTCCAGTGGAACCGCATGGCGCTCAAGGGGGAATTTCCGGGACAGATCTTGGCTCAGATGGACACCGATCTGGAACTGGGACAATTTCATGCGCTGACGGCTGTGACGCGAATTGTGTTCGGTATTGGCCGCGATGCGCCCGAACAGCCGACCATCGGCCTGCTGGCCGAGGAAATGAACATCGACCCGTCGCGGGCCAGCCGTGTGGCCAGTGACCTGATTGCCCGGGGTTATTTGCGCCGCGACGCCGCCCAGGAGGACGGGCGCAAGTCGATTCTGGTGATGACCGACAAGGCGCGAGATCTGTTCGATCAGTTCCGTATTCGCAAATGGGAAAAGCTGATCGCGATGTATTCCACGTGGACCAGCGAAGAGATCAGCTGCTTTGCCCGTCTGGTCGGCAAATATATGGACGGCATCCGGCGCAGTTAGCGATCCGAAAACAATTAGAACATAACCCGAACAGACGCTTTCCTTGGCTGCCCGCCCGCGCTATTTAGGGGGCATGAGCAGCTATTTCGATGATGACGCCACTTCGGCCACCGACCTGACCCTGTCCCAGCGCGCGATGATGTCGGCGCGGCCCCGGGCGAATACCGCCTATCTGGATGACCTGAACCCGGCGCAGCGTGCCGCGGTCGAGGCGCTGGATGGTCCGGTGCTGATGCTGGCCGGCGCTGGCACCGGTAAAACCAAGGCGCTGACCTCCCGGATTGCGCATTTGCTGAACACCGGGCGGGCGCAACCGTTCGAAATCCTGTCGGTCACCTTTACCAACAAGGCCGCCCGCGAGATGAAACAGCGGGTTGGCGCGCTGATGGGCGAAACGGTCGAGGGGATGCCTTGGCTGGGGACGTTCCATTCCATCTGCGTGAAATTGCTGCGCCGTCATGCCGAACTGGTCGGGCTCAAGCCGAATTTCACCATCCTCGACACCGACGACCAACTGCGGCTGCTGAAACAGTTGATCGTCGCGGCGGGGATGGATGAAAAACGCTGGCCCGCACGGCAGTTGGCCGGGATGATCGACAATTGGAAAAACCGCGCCTGGACCCCGCAACAGGTCCCGACCGAAGAGGCCTCTGGCTTTGATCGGCACGGTCTGCGGCTCTATGCCGAATATCAGGGACGGCTGCGCGATCTGAACTGTGTGGATTTCGGTGATCTGCTGCTGCATGTCGTCACGATTTTCCAGCGCCACCCCGATGTGCTGGCCGAGTACCAACGGCGGTTCAAATACATCCTCGTTGACGAGTATCAGGATACCAACGTCGCGCAGTATCTGTGGCTGCGGCTGCTCGCGGGCGGGCATAAAAACATCTGCTGCGTCGGGGATGATGACCAGTCGATCTATGGCTGGCGCGGGGCAGAGGTGGGCAATATCCTGCGGTTCGAAAAGGATTTTCCCGGCGCGAATGTCGTCCGGTTGGAACAGAACTACCGCTCGACCCCGCATATCCTCGCGGCGGCGTCGCGGGTGATCTCCGGCAATGCCGAGCGGCTGGGCAAAACACTCTGGACCGAGGCGGAGACCGGAGAAAAGGTCCGACTGATCGGCCATTGGGACGGCGAGGAAGAGGCCCGCTGGATCGGCGAAGAGATCGAGGCGCTGCAACGCGGCACGCGGGGGCTGGCCCCCCGTAGCCTAGAGGACGTGGCGATTCTCGTGCGCGCCTCGCATCAGATGCGGGCGTTCGAAGATCGTTTTTTGACGATCGGGTTGCCCTATCGTGTGATCGGCGGCCCGCGTTTCTATGAGCGGTTGGAAATCCGCGACGCGATGGCCTATTTCCGCCTCGCCGTGTCGCTGGACGACGATCTGGCCTTTGAGCGGATCGTGAACACGCCGAAACGGGGTCTTGGGGATAAGGCGATCCAGACGATCCAGCGCATCGCGCGGCACAATGGGGTGTCCTTGGTCGAAGGGGCGCGGTTGGCCGTCGATGACAAGGAAATCAAGGGCAAGGGCGGCGCGGCGCTGGGTCAATTGGTGCGCGATCTGGACCGCTGGCACGCGCTGGTGGTGGCAGAGCCGGATACCCACATCGAAACGGCCGAGATGATTCTGGACGAATCCGGCTATACGATCATGTGGCAGAACGACAAAACCCCAGAGGCGGCAGGACGGCTGGAAAACCTCAAGGAATTGATCAAGGCGCTGGAAAATTTCGAAAACCTGCAAGGGTTTTTGGAACACGTCGCGCTGATCATGGACAATGAATCCGAGGACAGCGAGGAAAAGGTCACGCTGATGACGCTGCACGCGGCCAAGGGGCTGGAATTCCCCGCCGTGTTCCTGCCGGGATGGGAGGATGGGCTGTTCCCGTCGCAGCGGTCCATGGACGAGGTCGGCCTCAAGGGCCTAGAGGAAGAGCGGCGGCTGGCCTATGTCGGTATCACCCGCGCCGAAGAGCTGTGCACGATTTCCTTTGCCGCCAATCGCCGGGTCTACGGACAATGGCAGAGCCAGTTGCCCAGCCGGTTTATCGACGAACTGCCTCAGGACCATGTCGAGGTCCTGACCCCGCCGGGGCTGCACGGCGGCGGCTATGGCGCTGCGGGGATGGGGGTCTCTGCCTCGCCCGCCTATGGCATGGCGCAGCATGCAACGATCAATGAGCGCGTGGCCAAGGCGGATGTCTATAACTCGCCGGGCTGGAAACGGATGCAGGACCGCAGCGTACAGCAGCGCGGCTATGGCGTGCGCCCCAACGAGGCCCGCGGGCTGGTGATCAATGCCACGGCTGTGTCGTCGTTTACGGTCGGGGATCGGGTGTTCCATCAGAAATTCGGCTATGGCGAGGTGATGGAGATCGAAGGCGACAAGCTGGATATCGAGTTCGACAAGGCCGGCTCCAAGAAAATCGTCGCCAAGTTTGTCGTTCCCTCCGCGCAGGCCAATGACGTTCCGTTCTGAACATCTGTCGATCCCGCGTTAGCCCCGCTTGTTTTTAGGCCAGCGCCCGCTATGTAGGTCGCAAATCAGAGTTGCAGGCCCAATGAGCGTATCGACACCGTCACCCAGCCGAACGCGACAGGCTCTCACCGTGCTGTTGGCACTCGCCCTGTTTGGCATGGGCGCCTATGCGCTGGTCCATATGCTGGAGCGGGTCAATTTCGCGGATGTGCGGACGCAGTTGCGCGAAACACCGCGGACGAACCTGATATTGGCAATGCTCTCGACGGCGGTCGGGTATTTCGCGCTGATGGGCTACGACTGGTGGGGCCTGCGGTTCATCGGTCGCCGATTGCCTGCGGGCGTGGTCGCGCTTGGCAGTTTTCTGGGCTGCGCCTTTGGCAATACCATCGGGGTCAGCTTTATTTCTGGCGGCGCGGTGCGCTATCGCATCTATTCCGCGCTCGGTCTCGCCGCGTTCGAAGTTGCTGCGCTGTCGTCCTATATTGCAGTGGCGATGGGGATCGGTCTGACGCTGATCGGGTTGGCGGCGCTGACCCTGCATCCCACCGCCCTCGGGCATCTGCTGCCCCTGCCGGCGGTCTGGATCCAGCTGATTGCCGGGGTGTCGCTCCTGTTCTGGCTGGTCCTGCTCTATGGCTATGCATGGACCGGTCGCGATGTCCGGTTCCGCGGCTATCAGTTCAACCTGCCTTCGCCCAAGATTCTGACCGCGCAATTCGGGTTTAACGTCCTCGACATCCTTGCGGCGTCGATGACGCTCTGGCTGTTGCTGCCCGAAGGGCGCCCGGATTTCCCGGTCTTTGTCGCGATCTATGCCGCGGCGACGATGGTTGGCGTCATCAGCCACGTTCCGGGCGGGGTTGGTGTGTTTGAAACCGCCGTTCTCGCCGCGATGCCGCCTAGCGCCTCGCCCAGCGATACGGCGGCGGCGCTGCTGTTGTTCCGGGCGATCTACTTCCTGCTGCCCTTTGCGCTGGCCTTTGTGATGGTGTCCCTCAACGAGGCCCGCAGTGCAGGCGGGGCGGTGGCGCGTCTGTGGGGCCGTCGCGGGGTCGAGGTGCCGCTGCGCCCGGTTTATGGGGCGCTGCGCGGGGTGGCACCCGCGATGGTCGCGGCGGTCGCCTTTGGCGCGGGTCTGCTGCTGATTGCGGTGGCGCTGGTTCCGGTACTGCGCGCCGATGCCCTGTCCGAGGGCGATCTGATCGGCACGATCCTCACCGAGGGCGGCACCGTCGTCGCCGCTGTGGCGGGCGTCGTTCTGCTAATCCTGTCGCACGGGTTGCTGCGCCGGGTCGAAGCGGCGTTCTGGCTGACCATCGCGACCATCGGGGCAGGGGTCATCGCCTCGCTCTTGAACGAGGCCAATATCGAGAGCGCGGTGATCCTGACCCTCGGCGGGGCCTGCATGTTGCCGTTTCGGGGGGCGTTCTATCGCCATGCCAAACTGACCGAAGGCGTATTTTCCCCCGCGTGGTTCGCGCTGATGGCGGCGGTGCTGGTGGGCGGCGTGTCGTTCTTTTTCTTTGTCCATGCCGCTACGCCGTGGTCCAATGATCTGATCCTCGATTTCAGCCGGGATGCCGCGACACCGCGGGCGCTGCGGGCGGGACTCCTGGCTTCGGCGCTGTTGTTGTCGTTCAGCGTCTACCTGTCGCTGCGCCCGGTTCGGCCCCGTCCGGCAGTACTGCCTGCTGATCAACTGGTCAGGGCGGCGCAGATCATCGCTGCCCACGGCAGGCCGAGCGCCGGACTGGCCCTGACCGGTGACAAAACCCTGCTCTTCAGCGACGATAACAGCGGCTTTATCATGTATGGCCGCCGCAAATCGCTCTGGGTTGCGCTGGGTGATCCTGTCGGGCCGAGTGGCTGCGCCGACCCCTTGGTCTGGGAGTTTTTCGATCAGGCGCGCCGCGCCAATGGCCAGCCGATTTTCTACGAGGTCGGCACCGAAAACCTGCCGATCTGGATCGAAATGGGCATGTCGCTGCATAAGATCGGCGAAGAGGCCATCGTGCATCTGCCGGACTTTTCGCTCTCGGGGGCGAAATTCAAGACCATGCGGGCGTCGTTCAACAAGTGTCAGAAATCCGGCCTGACCTGCGATGTACTGTTGCCGCCCCATGCGCCGGACCTGATTGCCGAATTGCGCGGTATTTCCGACGCGTGGCTGGCCGACAAAACCGGCAAGGAAAAGGGATTTTCTGTCGGCGCCTTTGATCGGGACTATCTGAACCATGGCCCCTTGGCCGTGGTGCGCCGCAAAGGCGAGGCGATTGCCTTTGCCAACGTGTTGCTGGCTGCCGAAGGGCGCAAGGTCGCGATCGACCTGATGCGCTATACGCCCGAAGGCGGGCAGGGGATCATGGAGTTTCTGTTCCTGTCGCTGCTGCAACACTATCGCGAAGCGGGGGCCGAGGAATTCAGCCTCGGCGTTGCGCCGCTGTCTGGGTTGACCAGTCGCCCGACGGCACAGCTCTGGAACGGGATCGGGCGGATGATTTTCCGCCATGGCGGGGCGTTCTACAATTTCGAAGGCCTGCGTGCGTTCAAAAACAAATTCCGCCCCGAATGGCAGCCGCGCTATGTCGTGCTGCCCCCCGGTGTCCTGCCGGTCAAGGCCTTGGCCGAAATTGCCCTGATGATTTCGGGCGGTGGCCGCTACGCCGAGTAGCCGCCACCGGGACCGGTCACACAATGTCGATCTGACTGATCAGCACGGTCAGATCGCTGATGCCATCAAACATCAGGCTATCCCCGCCGCCAAAGTCAAAGCCGTGGAGCGAGCCTTGTGTCGCGGCAAAGGTCGACACGATCTGCGCGGCGGTCAGACTGCCCGACCATAGCGCGGATGAAAGAGAAACCCTGTCCCCCTGCGACAGGTTGAAATCAGAGATCCGGTCGCGGTCATCGCCAAGGCCAAAGACAAAGGTATCCGCGCCGCCGCCGCCGTAGAGCCGGTCATTGCCGGTCAGACCTGACAGCGTATCGTTGCCGATACCGCCATAGAGCGATTGGTTGCGTTCTGTTCCGGTCAGACTGTCGTCAAAGTTCGAGCCGGTCAGGCGTTCGACGCTCAGCAGGATATCACCCTCGGCATCGCCGCCGGTGTTGACGTTGGAATCGAGATTGACCGTCACCGCAGCGTCCGAGGCCGCGTAGGATATTTTGTCGACACCGCTGCCACCGACGATCCGGTCGGCTCCGCTGCCACCCTCGATCACGTCGTTGCCCAGCCCGCCGTGGATGGAATCGTCACCCTCTTGGCCGCGCAGCGCATCGTCTCCGGCACCGCCAAAGATACGGTCGTTGCCACGGTTGCCAAAGAACGTGTCGTTGCCACTGCTGCCGTTATAGGTGTCGTTATGGATCGTGCCATCGATGCGTTCGATGCTGAACAACTGATCGCCCGTGCCAAAGCCGCCTGTAACTGTTCCGGCCCCTGCGTCCACGGTGATAGCTGTGCCCGATTGCCAGTAGATCAACCGGTCATACCCCTCGCCACCATCGATCCGGTCGGCTCCGCCGTCGGCGTAGAGAACGTCGTCTCCCGACCCGCCAAAGAGGCTGTCGTTACCCGCATCGCCGCGCAGGACATCTTTGCCGTCCCCGCCAAAGATCGTGTCGTTGCCGGACCCGCCGTTCAGCTTGTTGGCGGCCTCGTTGCCGGTGATCTGGTCATTGCCACTGCCGCCGGTGGCGTCCTCGATCACAACGCCAGCCGCGATCAGATACCCGCCGACCACGCCGCTGGCATAGGACATGACGCCGCCGCCCGTCGCGCTATAGTCCAGCGTCGCCGCGACGAGCGAGATAACCGCGTTGCTGCTCCCGCGGTAGACGATCTGGTCGCGCCCGCCGGTGTCCCAGATCGCCTGATAGGCCTGCGTTCCGACGGCTCCATCCGGCAGGACATAGGTCGTGTTGCCGCTGCCAGTCGTGGCATTCGCGCCGTATTTTTCCTGCAGGACAGCGATATCCAGCGCCCCCATCGAGGCCATGTGTCCGGTCAAATCGGTCCGCCCCGGCACGTCTCCGGGATGGTCAGCCCAGCCTTGGCGATAGGATTCAACGGTGTAAATCGCCTGATTGAGGTCAAACAGCCCGCCATCCGCATAGGCATTCGTGACGCCCTGCATGACGGTCGAGCCATAGCCCGTGTCATGGGGGTGCATCAGCGACAGCCCGTGGCCGAATTCGTGCAACATCACATAATAGCCAAAGCTGCCGGGATCGAAATCGCCCGCGAACTCTGGGTCGGTCATGTCAAAATAGGCCCAGCCGTCTAGGGCGGGCTGGCTGCCGTTGAGCGTCAGTTCGCCGCCAATATCGGTCCCGCCAACCATAAAGTGGGCGTATTCCGGCACAGCCCCATCACCAAGGGTAATGACCCAATCAGCCTGGGACAGATCCGTGACATAGTTGAACGACAGGTTGGCGACGCTGGCGATCGAGTCAAATACGCCACGCAGGTTCGCTTCGCGTTCGGCGGACCATCCGGTGCTGGTAAAGCTGAACGCGCCGCCATAGGCATCCACCTCGTCCCCGGTCATGTTAGCCGGAGTGAGGAAAATATTCAGCGTCGAGGGCGAGGTATAGCTGGACCCGTCAATTGAACTCAGCAGGTCGGGCAGCACAATATCGAGATCGGCAGCAGGTGCAGCGGGGGCAGTGGCTCCGGTGTCCAAGACAGAAATCGTCAGGTCGAACGCGTGATCCGCCGCAACATTGGCGAGGTCCGCCCGCCGCAGGTACAGACGCCCACCATCGACATAGAACATGTCGGCATCGGCACCGCCCAGTGTGATCACCTGCGTGCCGATGACCTGATCGGGGTCGCTGATCGTCACAGAGCCCAGATCGATGTCGCCGCCGGGGTTACTGTCAAGGTCGACATAGAGTCTGCCAAACTGGCCGGGCGCAAAGACGGTCGGGACCTCGTCAATGTCCAGCACCTGAATACGGATCGTATCGTTGGCGGCGTTGCCGTTGCTGTCCTCGTAGATCAGGCCGATGCTATAGAGGTTCTGGGCCTCAAAATTGAACGCCATCGTCGTGCGAATGACGCCGTTCGCATCAATGGTGAACGGGTTGTCCTCTCCGGTCAACTGCGTGGCGGCATTGCCTGCCAGATTGAACCCCAGAACGGTCATGCTGGTGATCACCGGTACTTCGCCCGGCGCGAGGCCCCGCATCGACAGTTGGCCAATCACCGTTCCGGCGTCTTGGTTTTCGTCGATATAGGCGTCAAAGCTGAGAGTGCGGCCATCCAGTTGCAGGCCGGTCGGGCCGCTGGCCTGGGTTTGGTCCAGCGAATAGTCGCCGTCCGCGAAACGGAACAGGGCAAAGTCCTGGGTCAGGATGGTATCGGTCCCATCCGGCCCGCCAGAGCGCAGGTCCGCGACGGTGATTTGCAGGTTGGGACCGCTGCCACCGCCGCCGTAGGAGTCGCCACCGTAGGGATCGCCGCCGCCATAGGGGTCGCCGCCGATGGTCGACACGGTAATCTGATAGTCGGCGCGGTTGCCGCTATAGACGACGCGGTTTTGCTGATTGATCGTCAGGTTATCGTCGCCCGCATCGGCGAGAATTGAGGTGTTGAAATTGCCCGAGGTGTCGATGGTGTCATTGCCGGACGTCCCATAGGTCACTTCGTGATAGGTCTTGATAATGAAGGCATAAAGTTTCCAATGGGGGTAGGAAGATTTCCATTTTCGGGGTCTAAAATTTCCACCGGGCGCTAAGTGCCTGAAATCATTGAAAGCTGAAAAGGCGCCGATCCGCGAGGATCGGCGCCTTTTCATTGGCCGGGGGCGGGCTTGACCCTGCTGCGAAAAATCGTTCAATCTCCGAGCATGAACACCGCACTCCATATCCGACTCATACGGCGCTCCAACTGAGAGCTTCACTGCCCGGCGGCCACAAAGGGCCTCCGGCGCTGTTTTACATGAGACCACGGATATGAGACCGCCATGCGCATCAAGATCATCGACCTGCCCGGATACTACACCAACGCAAGAGCCATCGAGAGCCGTCTGCGCGCATCTCTCCTGAAGATCCGCAAGAGATCCATTGCCCGAGATTTGATCGGCGACGACGATCGTTCCAAGGAATTCGACGTTTCCGATTTCGATGCCTTTGCGGACGAGCTGTCCAATGGCCAGGAACTGACCGCGTACGATGAACATCGTATTTCCGTCCGCGCCGATCGCCTCGCGAAATGCCGTGCGGCCGCATCCGGCATTAGCCACCTTAAAAAGGAAGAGATGGAGCGCCTGCGCCCGGTGTTGAATGGCGTAGAGCTCGTCATGGCGCGTGATGAGCATTGGGCAGATGAGGTGGCTGCTGCAATCCATGAGGATATGCCCTGGATGGCGCCTGCCACGGAACATGCCTGGCATCAGTTGCGCCGCGCCGCACGCCGCGGAGAGGCGGCTCAGATTGGGCCTATGCTCCTGAATGGGGCGCCGGGCATCGGCAAGACCGTCTGGGCACGAAGTCTCGCAAAATACCTGCGCGTGCCCATGGTCGACTTGGATGCAAGCAAGGGTGGCTCTGGCAACGCCCTTGTGGGCGTAGAGCGAGGATGGTCGACTACGTTGCCCGGTTTGCCCCTCGATACGATCCTGATCCGGCGTATCGCCAATCCAGTCGTGGTTGTTGATGAAATCTGCAAAGCGCATGCGACCATCAGCACCAGGGGCAGCGTACATGCCTTTGCCGATGCCCTTCTGTCCCTACTAGAGGCGGGAACCGCAAAGGTTTGGGATTGCCCGCATTTTCGCCTGAAATTTGATATGTCGCACATCTCTTGGGTGCTAACGTCGAATACCTTGTGGAAGGTGCCCGAACCCGTTCGCAGCCGGTGTCAGGTGATCGAGATCCCGGACATCACCGATGAACAGTTGATCGCATTTGCGCGCCGACAATGCAGGAATGCTGGTATTGGTGAGGATGCCATGGAAGCCGTTCTTGAGGCCATCCAGCAGGCGTCGCGCGTGTCAGGGCACCGGATCAGCCTGCGGGATGTTGTGCGGATGGTCGAGCGAGCGGAGGTGCTGGAAGCGAGGCCGCGTGTGCAGTAAAAAATTGTTCAAATCTAAAGGATTATGCTTAGATTAAAACTGCTTTGGACATCGGTTTATGTTACATAGTCGATTTGACGGCGTTTGGTGATGAACACTAGGTTGGAAATCCTACTCGGTGAGGGCTTCCGAACGCGAGTCTTCGAGCATCTGATGCTGCAGATCTACTTAATCGAATGACGTTGGATGAAACCTTGACCAGGAACTTGGTCAAAAATTTTGAACGCTGGATGGGCTTTTGACTGCCATGTTCGACCGAACTCGATAGCACAGGCTGCAGGGACAGCAGGGAAGACGCATAGTTCAACGTCCATTCCGTGCTGATCCTTAATCGCGTCAAATGTCTTGCCGACAACCTGGCGAAAAACTGACAGGTCGCTCTGGTTTCTCAACTCCGATGTGCCCAGCCGATCACTCCGAATTTCCCATATGGAAACATTGTCGTCCTCACAGGCCGCGAGAACACGCTCGTCGGTAATTTCGGCCGAGACAGCAAGCTTCAGTGCAACCTTCTTTGGTCCGGGGTTGCCCTGGAGCACCGAGAAACCGAGTGGGGCTTGATCGTTTGGCCAGGCCCAACTTGGCTTGGGTTCTCGGTGCTTACCATAGATGGTGACAGCCGAAAGATCGGAAAGCAGCCTGCCCAGTTCCATCAAGACAGGCATCGGCGCAAAGCCAAAGATCGCCAGATGCTGCAGCTCACCTTCTTCGAACCTTCCCTTGATTTCACGGTCATATTTCGAACGCAGGAGTTTCAGCACCGTTGGATAGTAATCGGGATCGCTGTCCTTGGTTGCGATGTCACGCATCTGGATGTCGATCGGGCGGCGATCCGCAAGATAGAATTCATTCCCCATTGCCTCGATGCAATCCGACAGCGGGATGCTGGTTTCATTCTCTCCGATGGAAGCCGCGACCCGCAGGACATGGGCAGGTTTAATTAACGGATTGGAGAACAGGTGTGCGACCCTATCCTCGTGCTGCTGTTTCATCTGCCGTAAGGCGCGAACGGTGTAGCGGTCCTTCTTTTTCGGATCATCGATCTCACGATGATGCGGATCGCACATCAGCATGATGTTGTCTGGATTGTTGGAAAGCTCATGTGATAATGCTGGGTCGCCACGCTCTCCGCCAGGGTCGGAAGCGATGATATGGGCAAGATAGGCATTGTTCTTACGCAAGTCGCCCGCCACCAAGTCTTCGTCGAGGCGTTTGGAACAGCCTGGATACTGGCAGTGGCCCGCAGCACGTCCCCAGACAAGCATCCGCGTCTTGTTGTCTGGCTTAGCTCCTCGGGACATCTTGACCTCCTTCGGCAAGGCGACGCATTTCACGAATGTTGATCGGGCCGGGTGCATTGGCTCCCCGCCAGACGCCATCGACGTGCCAGAACTCGTAGTGGTGAAGCCATTCCGATGCCCAGGGGATGATCGTGTCCGAAATCCACATTGTGTTATCCCATTGGCCCTCGTCAGGGTCGAACAGGCAGAGCGCGGAGTTTTCGGGTGTTTCGCCGTCGAGGATGAGGTGGGGGATGTCGATATAGTCCTCGCCGTCCCGAGGCTTCAAAGTTGGGTCGAGCAAGAAGACGTACGGGACTGCAACTGCTTCCAGCCAGCTCCAGTGGGCAAGTATGCGATACTCTCTCTGAAAGCCCCGGATTGGTCCGATCCACTGGATTGATGGCGCCGCACCGGACATCATCGGCCGGTACACGCGCATCTTCAGGGTGGGCCACCGATGGGCCATCCGCTGAACCTGGGATTCTGCTGATCTGGGCTTGGACCGCTTCATTTCTTCCGCAGCTCACCCGCATGAAAATTGTGTGCAGGTGCCTTGGAGATCGCGGCTGCGCGCGCGGCTCCCGGTGTCAGGAGTGCGGGTGTTGCGACGAAGCCCTTCCCGAGCTCATATGCGCTTTTCTGCGGAGAATTGGACAGGCTGTCCATGTATGTCCTGACGGCGTTGCCGCTGATCCGTTCGCCGAACAATCCATCGAAGATCTTTTGGATCTGCCCGACCTCGGAGGTTCGAGCTCGTTGAAGCTCGGCAAAGAGATGCCTCAGGTCCCCGCGGAACATTTCCATCTGGCGCGTATTCTGAGGCCAGCGATCGTTGAAATTTTCTTGGAGAAATGCCGGATTGCGCTCTTCCGGACGACGGCCGGTCTCGAGAGCATATTTCATTCGACGATCGAGTTCAGCTGCAAGATCTTCAAGCTGGGCGCAGATCCCGAACGAGTTTGGGGGGATTTGCGCGGCAACTTTTGACAGATAGACCGAGATGGGGCGTTTCTCGTTTCTGTTGACATACCTGAGGTTCAGGTAGCGTTTCATCAGCTTCAGGGCGAGCACCTGCGGCGCATCTTGAATGGGGTCAACAGTCTCGGGCAACTCGTCGATATCTGCATCGGCGACGATGATGCCGGGCAGAAGCCGGTCCTTGATCTCAAGCTGGTTGCGCAGGCTGCGAACCTGAGCCAGGAACATCTGGCTGGGAAGGGAAATTTGCCCTTTGAACCATTCCGCAAATCCATAAGGGTTCACCTTGTGGCGTTCGTCGTGACCTTCGTCTGGGCTGTGGTAGATGTCGCCGACCCGTTCTGGCCGCGGCTTCGGCGCAGGATCCATAGGCGTCACATCCAGATGCATGAAGGCGAAGCGAAGCTGAATGCATCGCGTGCAACGTTCGATCTCCTGCACGTCCGGGAAGCCCTGGAAGGCCTTGAAGAGTTCATCCAAGACCCGGCGCGGGGTCCAGCCGGAGGGCGTGCCGAACTCGAGAATGGCATCCAGATCAAAGCGATCCTCATCCGCGCCGTGGACGATCGTGGTTCCAATCGCTCTGGAGCCCTGTGCGTAGACCAAGGCATTATTGACGTGGAAGCGCAAAGGACTGCCTTTGCGTTCAAGATGTGACGGGATGTTCTTGTAGCGCTTCTCAGCCACCCTGTTGTCGCGGGGACTTAGCTCCATCTGGAGAACGCTCGCAATCAGAAGGGCGTCGAGCCCGGGGGACGTGTGATCAAGGGGCATGGATAACTCCTTTAATGGCCCGTTTCCGATTGCCTCCCTCAATCGATCCTGATTACAATATATAGTGTCTCTTCCCTTCGATCAATACCATGAGTGCTATTTGTTCTCTTTTTGTTTTTGCATCGAGGTTTCCGGTGGGCGGTACACATGGCTCACCTGTATAGTTGGCGAAGGTGCTCTTTTCACGGTATCCTGAGGTTTGCTTGGCACAATGTGGAGCTGGAGACTGTCATCGTGGTGGGGGAGGTTGTGAGCGTTGTGTGAGACTCTGCTGACCAGGTGGGATATATGAAAAAAACTTGCGATTTATCACAGGAAGCGCTATCCATGACTCAGCAGCAGACAGCGGGGCTTCCTGACGGACGCTGTTGCATGTGTACCTCTTGAAGGTCGGTACGCCACGGCAATGCACACTCGCATGAAGACAAAGAGGCCTCCGGGCCTCTTTCTTTCATTTTGGAATTTGTCTAGGGCGGTTGCAGTAAGTTAAAATGGGGGCTAAGCCCCCATCATATTTCATATAACATCAAGCAGGCTGGTGTTGTCAGACATGCTCACGTAGCTTGAAAGGGCGAGGAGCGAGTAGCTTCTCGCGCTCCTTTGCAAATTTCAGAGCTTGGCTCATGCCGCCTCGTCCGCCGCTCACAGCCACGGCGATACCATTCTCGATTTGCCGATTGATGGTGCCAACGCGAGTCGACGCCACAAATCCTTGCTGAATCGTCTTTTTGACAGTGCCTTCACTCATGCTCTCTCTCCTCAGCCGGCTCGGCCTGATTTGGACCAAGTATAGCCATCATTTGTGAAATTTGGGTAGCAAAATCTTGTACCACAGCAGTTCTTAGACGCCGGACCTCGGCAGCATTATCACCATTTCTGTTGTCATCAGAGTTCCCGAAACGAAGTGCGATACTGCTTGTTATGATCAGAACGCCGAAAGGCTCATCAAAATTGAGGCCAAGAGGGACCGCTGCAAGAGAGACGTAGCGCTCCTCATCGTCCGTTTCAACCTTTTCTGGCGGTGCAGATATCCATGGACGGATGTCGGGCTGAAGAGCGTCTCCGCAGATCAGTTCACGCTTCAATTGGTATGCTTTGCCTACGTGGCCTTCTCCGATCCCCCAAGAGCGATGAGGGCCGATCGCATCGGAAGGAACCGAACGGAAACAAGAGATGCAGTCCAAAAGCCCGGTACCCTGATTCAATCCATAGATTGAAATGTTGCAGTATTCGGATCCAATTCCGAAAAGCTCATCTCTATACTGACTGATGCACTCGACTGCAGAGTCAAAAATTTGGGTTCGAAATTCTTCCGAATCTTTCGAGTGAAGTATGGCTTGATCAAGAAGTTCAGAGAGAATTCTATTTGCGGACTGTGAAGACCTGAAAAATTTCTCTCTTGTCTCAATGTAGTCTACTCTCGATTTCAGATCAGAAATATCTGTTTCTGCATCGGCAAGAGCAACAATCAGGGTTACGTCATCCCTTTCGGTGAATAGTAGAGATATTGCCGAAGCAATGATCAGTAGCAACCCCGACCAAAATATGTAGCTGGAGGCCGCGACTTGCCAATCAATCTCACTGACTTGCCACGCCTGACCTAGGGCAATTGCCGCAACCCCGATACCATTGAAGAAAATTCGTAGAATTTTCAGGCCAGAAGAGACCCGCTTGAAAATGGGGGTCATGTAACTCTGGGCAGTTGAGATATGTCGCTTTTTGCTGGTGAGATTCATAGATAATTCAACTTTCGTTAGAGCTGCCACTTGTCGACCACCATTGCCGCGATCAGTAAAAAACGGGACTCGTTTCCTGGAAGCCATTCGTGAGCAGCATTTGTTTTAGTTGGTCATCTCCTGACATGCTCTGCAGTTGAAGTGCAGCTTTTGGCCAGGTGTCACTATTTTTCATAGCAATGCGCATAGAGGTCATATCTTTCAGTAGCCACGATTTCAGTCGAGGTTGCTCCTTCATGTTTCTTGCCCGATCTCCAGAAGGAACCCATTAGGGCCATAAAAAAGCTTGTCGGATCGATTGTGTCGAGTGTCAGCTATACGCTAAAAAATCTGAACGAGGATCAGCTCTCCCACCCCATGCGCCCAGCTTCATCACTTCGAGACCTCTTGCGCCAACACTTCCGCCTGCTGCAGAACCTTTTTCACGGATTCTGCCTGCAGATCAGGCGGGAATCCGTGTTTCTTGAGGATCCTGCGGATCGTGACCCGCATCTTCGTCCTAACATTCTGCTTGCGCCACCAGTCGACCGATGATGTCGCCTGCACGGCGTTCACCAGTTCCTGGGCAATCACCCGCAATTCCTCATTGCCCATGAGGTCGCGCGCACTCTCGTTTTGCGCCAGTGCATCATAGAAAGCGATTTCTTCCGGTGTGAAGCCGTCTTCGGGCTGCTGCTGCAGCTCTTTCGCCATCTCGATCATCTCTTTGATGACCTGAACAGCGTCAATGCTTCTGTTGTGGTACCTCGCCATAGCGTCCAGGAGCCGTTTGGAGAAGGCTTCGTTCTGAGTCCGGTTTGTCCGTGTCCTTGACCTGATTTCCCCATTCAGGAGCTTCTTGAGTGCTTCCACAGCCAAGTTCTTGTGCGGAGTATTCTGCAGGCCAAGAAGGAAGTCTTCTGACAGGACGCTGATGTCAGGCTTGTCGATGCCGGCAGCCTCGAGAATGTCGATGACTTCGGTCGAGGCCACGGCACGATTGAGTAGCTGCGCAATCGCAAGCTCTGCATCCTCTGCGGTGCGGGCGGTGCGTGTGGAAGCGTCCATTTTCCTGATCGCGGACTGGACCGCGACGAAGAAGCCAACTTCATCCTTAACTATGGAGGCTTCAGCCGTGCCTGCGGCAATCCGGAATGCCTTCACGAGGCCCGCGACAGCTTTCATGAAACGCTTCTTGGAGTCTTCACGGTTCATGGCTTCTTTGCCGTCGACCTTCAAAGTCAGGGCATGTTCAATAGCAACCGGCAAGATCTTGATCCGATCTGTAGCAGTGCCGGTCACGGCATCCATGTATGGCACGCCGAAGAACATTCCTCTCATGATCTCGACCTGCGTGCGTAAAGCATGGACAGCTTCATCTTGATTCACGCCGGTCTGCTTCTGATCCGCGTTCGAATAGTGTTTCAGTGCGGCCTTAAGGTCTGCAGCAAGGCCGATGTAATCGACGACAAGGCCTGCGGGTTTTGCGCCAAAGACCCTGTTGATCCGGGTGATGGCCTGCATAAGACCATGGCCCTTCATAGGCTTATCCACGTAAAGGGTATGCATGCAGGGCGCGTCAAAGCCTGTCAGCCACATGTCCCGAACAATGACCAGTTTCAGTTCATCGGAAGGATCGCGATAGCGGGTCCGCAAGGTTTCCTGTCGGGATTTGGAACGAATATGGGGTTGGAATTCGGCTGGATCCTGCGCCGCACCTGTCATCACGACTTTAACCGAGCCTTTGGCATCTTCATCGGAATGCCAGTCAGGGCGAGCCGCAATAATGCGCTCATAGACCTCCACGCAGATCCGGCGGGACATGCAGACGATCATGGCTTTGCCGCCATCCATAGCTTCGATCCGCGCATCGAAATGCGTCAGGATATCCTCGACAACAGCATCGAGACGTGGCTCAGCGCCAACCAGCTTTTCAAGCTGTGTCCACTTGGACGACATTGCGCCTTTGCTGTCTTCGTCAAACTCGACGCCATCTGCCTCGGCATCCTCGATGATTTCGTTGAATTCGGCATCGACCATCTCGCCAATGTCTTCGGCAAGCTCGATTTTCGCAACGCGTCCCTCATAATAGATCGGAACTGTGGCGCCATCAGAGACAGCCTGCGCGATGTCATAAACATCGATGTAATCACCAAAGACGGCCTGCGTATCAGCTCCGACCAGCTCGATCGGTGTCCCTGTGAAGCCAACATAAACCGCATTTGGCAAAGCAGTCCGCAGGTGGTGAGCAAACCCGTATTTTGTCTCGCCGGTGTCCTTGTTGATCTTTGCGTCAAACCCGTACTGGGAACGGTGCGCTTCGTCGGCAAAAACCACGACGTTGGAGCGGTCCGTTAACTCACCGAAATCGACTTCCCCTTTAGGCGGTCGGAATTTTTGGATCGTGGCAAAGATCACCCCGCCCACTTTACGGTTGGCGAGTTTCACTTTCAGGTCAGGTACATCTTCGGCCTGAACCGGCACTTCACCAAATAGTGCAGCGCAACGTGCGAAGGTTGCAAAAAGCTGATTGTCGAGATCGTTTCTGTCCGTGATGACAACGAGTGTCGGGTTCTCCATTCGCGGATCGCGCATCAGACGACCGGCTAGGAAAGACATCAGGAGCGATTTACCAGAGCCCTGCGTGTGCCACATGACGCCGCCGCGCCCATCTTCGCCCCGAGCGTCGAGAACGGCTTTGACGCCCTTTCTGACAGCGTGGAATTGATGGTAGCCAGCGATCTTTTTGATTGGGCCTTTGCCTTCATCCTCGAAGACCGTGCAAAACTTCATCATTTCCAGAATGACGTCCTGGTTCAGCAGTCCTTCCATCAGGGTTTGAAGGGCAAGCGCTGTTCCATCTTCAACCAACGTTTCGCCGTCCACGGTGCGCCAGCGCATGAAGCGATCAAAGTTGGCTGAAAGCGAGGCGTATCGCGCAGTTACCCCTTCAGAAATGACGTTGAACGCATTGGTCCTGAAGAGATCCGGAACCTGGGATTTGTAGGTTTCGATCTGATTGTACGCACCCTTTAGGCTTCCGGTCTCGGTTCCCTTCAACTCGATCACGATGATCGGCAGGCCGTTGAGGAAGATGATCACGTCGGGCCGGCGGGCCGACTTGCCGACGACCTCGAACTGGTTCACGACAAGCCAGTCATTGTCCTTGTTTTCCCAGTCGACGATACGCGCGATGTCGTTCTTCTGCTCTCCCCCTTCGAACCAAGATACGGGTACGCCTCCGATGATCACGTCATGGATGCGGCGGTTTTCGGACAGAAGATCGCCGGCGAACTTGGTGTCGCGGATTGCGTTGATCGCCGTACGGACAGCGTCGTCGGGCAGATGCGGATTCAGCTTTCGGATAGCGTCTTCCAGACGGCCAAGGATCAAGACGTCGTGGAAGCTTTCGCGGACGGGGTCATGGGCCTCGGGCGAGAGAGCCGAGCCGTGCAGGTAGGTAAAGCCAAGGCTTTGCAGCTCACCAAGAGCCCATTGTTCGAGGTCATCTTCAGAGGCAAAGGCCATTACATGTCTTCCTTTGGTACGGTGTCGTTGCTGGTCCCTGTCGTCATGGATCAGGCAAGCTCTGCGACTTGGTCCTGAGCCTCGCCGACGCGGAGTTCGCCGGACATGAGTTTGGGCAGGAGGCTGTCGCGGAGGGCAGCGAGGGTTTGGTTTTCCAGTTGCACTGCAACGGCTTTGTCAAAGATCGGAGAAATTATCTCGTCAGCTGTCTTCAGCACCTCCTCATCGGGGAGGATGACGATTGCTTCGTCGAGATGGTGCCTCTGGATGTGACCCATCGTTGTCGCCTTTGACTGCGCGATCGCTTGGAATTCTTCCATGTGCTGATCAACAGCGAAGTAGTGATACCATTTCGGCACGACGTCGGAGCTGACCTTGAAAAGGTGTTGGTTCAATGCGCCATCGCCTTCAGTCCATACCTTTTGGAGCAACGATCCCGACCATGAAAAAAGGACATCACCGTTGCGAACGAAATATTTGGGTGGCAGCTCGACCGTAGCGCGACCGCTCTTCGGTGTTACGCCATTTCTGAGCTCGGCGATCTTGATCACCGGAAGGCTTTCCTCGCCATCGCGCGCCGGATATTTCTGAAGGGCCGCTCCATTTAGAAATGTTGCAACTTCCGAAAGACCTTTGGATTCCCACCCCTCCGGCAGCCCGTTATCCCCGAACCGATCAGGGAAGAGCGCGGCGGTGGTGTCGTCCATGAAGGCGGGCTGGCGGCCTTCCATCTTGGCGCGCACGGGATCGAAATCGACAAACCACGACCGATAAAGGCTCCGCGCCATCTCCTCCAACGTCGCCGCCATCCGCCGGTTCAACTCGATCTTGTCGTCGAGGGCGCCGAGGATGGAGGAGATTTCACGTTGTTCGTTGATGGGTGGCAGAGTGATCTTGAACGCGGTTCTTTGGTCTGTCAGTGAAACATAAGGCGCCATGTCGGTCTGCCCTGCCGACCATGAAATCTGATTAAGCATCTCCTGTGATCTCATCGCGAAGAAGAGCCAGCGTGGATCAATCAGATCCAGCTGCAAGCTGCGCCAAAAACACAACTGCGGAGAATAGATGAATTCTGGGTCTCCTGACTTCACGAACGCCAAACGCCCTATCGTTCCTTTGGTAGTGATTACGACATCGCCGGGCATTGAGCGTTTGCGGCCAACCTTCTCGACACTGGCTGGAGATAGGAGGTCTGCCGAGATCGTGTTTACTCGTCCGTCAACGTCACCTGCTCTTACGAAAGGTACCCCTTCTTCGGCCATTTCCGAGTTCTTGGCGCGGTAGCCATCACCAATCTCCAAATGGCCATCGGAAATCAGCTCAGAAGTGGCGAACGTGGACCAAATCATACCAACGCCCCCAGCTTTGCCTCGATCTCGGCCTCCAGCCGCCGTCCTTCGGCGAATTGCTCGCGCAGATCGCCCATCAGGCGTTCGAACTTCTCCTCGAACGGTTCGCCGTCATCCTCGACCGCCCCCGCGCCGACATAGCGGCCTGGCGTCATGACAAAGTTATGCTTCTCGATTTCCTCAAGGCTGGCCGAGGCACAGAAGCCCGCTTCATCCACATACATCCCCGCTGAGGTTTCACCCCGCCACGCATGGTAGGTATCGGCGATCTTCTTGATCTCTTCGGAAGACAGCTCTTTCTGCTTACGCGATCCCGGCACCAATGCACCCATCTTGCGGGCGTCGATGAACAGCACCTCGCCGCGCCTGTCGCGCAGCTTCTCGCCATTGGCCGTGCCGTTTGATTTGTCTTTGGCCAAGATCCAAATGCAGGCGGGGATTTGCGTTCCGAAGAAGAGCTGCCCCGGTAAGGCCACCACCGCATCTACCGCATCGCCTCGCACCATTGCCTCGCGGATCTCGCCTTCGCCCGACTGCATCGATGACATCGAGCCATTGGCCATCACCACGCCGCCGATGCCATTGGCCGACAGGTGGTGGTGGATATGCGCCATCCAGGCAAAGTTGGCGTTGCCAACTGGCGGAGCGCCAAAGGCCCAACGCTGATCTTCGCGCAGCATCTCGCCGTTCCAGTCCGAAATATTGAACGGCGGGTTGGCAAGGATGAATTCAAAACGGTCATCAGGGAAGGCGTTCTTGAGAAGCGTACCCTCAGGGTTCCAGCGGATATCGCCGAAGATCCCGCGAATTGCGAGGTTCATACGAGCAAGGCGGAAGGTGGCGGGGTTGCGCTCTTGACCATATACCGCGATGTCGTCCACGCGGCCCTGATGGGCAGCGATGAACTTCTCGGATTGCACAAAGAAGCCGCCAGAGCCGCAGCAAGGGTCATAGACCCGGCCATGGGTTGGCTCCATCATCTCGACCATGACAGACACGATGGACTGCGGCGTGTAGAATTCACCGCCCCGCTTACCTTCTGATGTCGCGAATTCGCCGATGAAATATTCGTAGATGCGTCCGATCAGGTCGAAGTCTGAACGGGTGCCGTGTAGTTCAAGGTTTGTGAACATTTCGATAAGGCCGGTGACGATCGAGCGGTCCAGATCGGCCTTGCCGTAGACCTTTGGAAGAGCATCTTTCAAAGTCGTGTTGGATTTCTCGATCTCGCGCATCGCGTCATCGACCTGAACACCAATGTCATTGGCTTTGGCATTGGCGGCCAAACGGGACCAACGAGCCTTCTCTGGAACCCAGAAAATGTTCTCGGCGGCGTATTCCTCGGGATCTTCAAGGTCGATATATTCTTCCTTTGCGAATTCTGCGCGCTTGGCCTCGAAGGCAGCAGATACGTAACGCAGGAAGATCAGACCAAGGGCTACGTGCTTATATTCGCCCGGATCCATGGCCCCGCGCATTTTGTCGGCTGCGGAGAAGAGTGTCTTTTCAATTGTGTCAGCCATTTTTCTCTAACTGTCTTTCATTCATCAATAATTTGGCTCGGCGCAAATCCACTGTCCGGCTTTCCAAATCAATGTAGGGGTACACCCCTATAGGTGGAAATACTTTTTTGCCGAAAAACTGTGGATTATGAACCTTTTATTCAGTTCGCTGTCTTTAGGAGGTCATGCGGCCAATTTCGGCTTCGCACATCCTCAAGTTTCATCTTGAGTTGCTCAATTTCGTCGAAGATCGCCTGCCGTTCTGCAAATCCATCCTGGATGGCCCGTACAGTTTCTTCATCCGGCATAGGGATCGCAAAACCTTTGAGGTCCTTCATCGCGATCGTCTGAATGGCTGCGCCGCCCGCAATCGACTTGATGAAATCCTGAACGGTGTCGTTCGAGAGGTACTCGTAGAGCGCAAGGCTGCTCATCTTGATACGTTTTTTGGGGCGCAGGATCATCATCGATTGCCCGGCTGTCCAAATTCTGCGTTCGCCTTCGCCCGGCACATCGTCGGGCACGAGGGCTACGACACCGATGGTGCCTTTGATCGATAGAAGTACGTCGCCTGGACGAAGCTGCTGATTGAACGCCTTATTGTACATTGCGCGGTCCACCGTGATCTCCCGTTTGGGCTCACCCACGTAGCCGCGTTCGTTCACATCGCCCGGCGCGCACTCGAGGAGGGTATATTCCCCATCGTTGTCTGCAGGGACCGTCACTGATCGGACTAGCTCGACAATATCCTCGAGAGGCGCAACATCAGATTGTGCCAGAAGGTCATCGATCCGTTCGCGTGTGCCGATGTTGAGGTAACGATCGCTCACAAGAACGAAGTTGTTTTCTCCGATCTCTTCTTGGGCCACATCGCGCGCCAAGGTTCGATCAGCGGGTGCAGGGCTACTAATTGCATCTTTCCAAGATACACCTTGCAAGACTTCAGAGCGGCCCCGACGCCCTTTCCGGGCGAGGGATTTATGGCCGAGGTCGATGAAGCGCACCTCTTTTGATGGCGAAAGGGATGACGACATGACGATCAGGCTCGTCTTGATGAAAGTATTTGCGAACATCATGCCCGAAGGCACTCCAAGAACGGCTCTAAGGCGGCCGCTTTCGATAAGGGCCCGGCGCGCAACCGGTTCAGCGCCAACCATGCGGAAAAGCTCGCCCTCGCTTACAGCAATGATGACCCGGCCGCGTGTGTTCTCCATCGCGTCTGCAATGGAAATTGTCTCGCCTTGGGCGCGTGCCATGCGACCTTCCCCAATTCCAAGGAGTGCAAGGGTGCGTGCAGGGACCGTCTCGATATCGCGGATGTCCATGCCGAAGGGCGGCATAATGACTTCAACGGCGGCTTCGCTGAGGCTTTGTCGAGACCAAGGGAACTGGCATTCGACGGTGATGACGTCCTCAAGGTCGAGGACTTCCGCCGCATCTTCCATGAACAGACACTCGTGCTTCAGAAAAGAACAGAATGTAAGTCTAGGTGATTTGCCTTCTGATACGAGGCGACGAGCATAGATAAGGCAGGGAAGCAGACTCGAGCTGAAGCTAAACCTGACGCTTTCTGCACCATCGATCAGCCCAAGAAGCTGCTCGGAAGCATCTTCATGAATGACACCTAACCCACTCGACGCGCGATTGCCCTCGGTCATGAACCTCTCGATGACGCTCATGCGCCCATCAGGTTCAGCCGAAAGTAGGATCTTTGCCGATCCCTCAAGAGCCGGAAGCAGACCTGGCGCTTGAGCCTTTTGCGGCTCGCGCAGGTTTTCGAGGGCAAAATTGCCCCGCTTCATCTTGGCGGCAACTTCGAGCAGAAGTGGGAATGCCTCGTCAGGCCTCAACGTGCCGCGTGTTTGGTGGAGTAGATCTTCGATTTTCATGGTGATCCCAAAGTCAGGGTTTAATTATTTTTTGCAAGCTTAGCGTTGAAGCTGCTTTGGCGGTAGGTGGTAATCAAGTTGTCACCTTCTGCAATCACAACAACGCCACCTTTTTTACGTGCCTCGGAGAGCAGTTTCATTCTGCGCTGCAAGTCCTTCATTTCGGCGTCGATGATTTTCGATGTGAGGGTGATCTTGTCGCCATCGAAGTCACCGAGATCGAGGGTGAGGTCGATGAGGTCTTTCCTGATGCCGCGTTGGTTGGCTCGGACATCGAAATGGTGGGTTATGTTCATTGTGTGTCTCCGAGGTTCATACGTCCATATAGGCATGGTCGACCGATCATGTCAATATAAAATATCAAAGGCAGGATAATACTTTTTATGAAGAGCGTCATTTAGGGAGCGAATTTACGGTCTTCTTTAGGTTGGCTGTTGCAAGGAAAACAACAGTTCGCAGTTTCCTCGCATCCTGACTCTCAGGTTGGCCCTCATTGATTTTATTGGAGAAACTCACTGAGTTTGTTTGCTTAAATGTCAGGAAGGAGAAATTTTTCGCAGATTTCGTGCTGACTTGAGCTGACGAAGGATAAAATTTCCATCTTGAGAAATGTCGTACTGCCTCCAATCTTCTAATTCATGGAAAACACAGCACACCACCTCATACGAATAGCCTGACCCAGGCTCCGCGACCGCCCCGGCGGTCTCTCTGAATCGTATGACAGGTGTTTCTATGCTGACATCCTTCTCCCGTCCTGAACATCTGATGCCGACCTGCCTGTCGAGCTCGGCATCTGTGTGTGCCTCTTCCTCCGACACTCTCATCCTCTTGCAGCTCATACGCGACTGATCTGCCGCCTCCCGCGGCCCTTCGCGTATTTCCGCTCGGCTCTTTCAGGGGTCGGGCCATGCAAGAGGAGCATTTCATGTATCAAGACCCTGAGGGCATTGTATTGCCCGCAAGATCCCGCGGGGATCGTAACGTTCAGCGGTCCTCCGCTGGTCATTGCACCGGCTACGCCGTCCTTGGTGAAGGTGAAGGAACCCTCGTTCAGGCGGAAAGCTGGCTTGAACTCTGCAACCTGAATACCTTGAACGCCCGTCTGGATGTCGTGGCCCTCAAGGAACAGGAAGCCTTCCATTACGGATGGACACAGGCGACCATGAAGACACATTTCTTCGATGTGGTCGCGTCTATGTCGGATGGTGCCCGGATCGCCTACACGGTGAAGCCGCAGCCTTTCGTCCACCGGGCATCCAAGCTCCGCGGAGCCGATGGGCGCATCCTCGATCACCGCACGTTTCTTGAGAAGATGCGCGAGATTTCCTGGTGGGCGGTCGAAAAGACCCAAGAATACGATGACGTCCGTCTCATCACCAAATCCGACATCGACCCCATCGACCTTCGGAACGCGGAGATTTTCAACCGGGTGCGTCAAGTTGATCAGGATGCATTGGATGCAGCGCGAAAGGTCGTTTCGGAAATGCCCGAAGGTAGCGGCCGTAGCCTGCGTGACCTGACGCTCGACGCCGGCGCCAGTGCAGAAGCGTACCGAGCACTCCTGCATTTGATGCGCAAAGGTGAACTGCGTTGCATCGCGCGCGAAATCATCTCGCCCAAATCGATCGTGACCGTCACCGGCCGCTGATCTTCCCCCGAACGAAACCCCGCCTGACCCGAGCGAAATCACCGCTCGGGACTGGCCTCCCTATGCCCGCTGTCATCCAAGATTGGAGATCCTATGACGAATACTGTCCTTCCCACGTTTTCCCTGGAAACCAACCACCTCTACAAAGTGGACAGCACCGATTGGCGCTTCGTCTATCGCACCAAGGACACTGTAACCCTCTCCTCGATCGCAGATCCGCATCGCAAAGCAACCTATGAAATCGGCACCCTCAACCGGCTGAACGCAGCCGGGAAGATCGAAATGGTGCCTTTCGGACTTTTGCCTGAGGAAATGCGCCCGGCACCGTACCGGAGCGACGACGAGACCACTATGGCGGGTCTTGATCCCGCGAGCCGCAAGCGCGCTCACATGCGCCGCGCCTTGGTCCTTGCCTATGAGGATCACCGCGCGCGTGGTGACTTCAAGGTCCAGGACGATCAAATCAAAGCTGCAATGCCGATGATCCGGGAAACTGCCGCAGAAATCCTTGCGGAATTTGATATCGAGCACAAAGCCAAGTTGCGCGCGTGGCGTGAAGGAGAGGGCCGCAAGCCCCAGACTAAAAATACTGTTGCTCAACCTGACAATGTTTGCCCGCGACAGCTCCGCGCTTGGGTAAAGAAATATCGCCAAGGCGGAATTCGCGCGCTCGTCGACAACTGTAAGAAGCGCGGCAACGTCAACAGCTATTTCACAGCCGATGAAATGAGCATGATCGCCAAGGCGGTCAAGGAGCATTACCTCAAGATTCAAGGAAAGACTATCGTTGGTGTGACGAGAGAGCTTCACAAAGCCATCAAGACGGAGAACGAGAAACGCTTTGATGAGGGCAAGCAGCCACTGCGTTTTCCGAGCCGGACCGCCGTCAGCAAATTTATTCAACGACTAAACACGTTTCATGTTTTGGTGGCGCGTGAAGGCCAACAGGCCGCGATGAACAAGATGCGCCCCGTGAGCACGGGGGTTGAAGTTTCGCGCCCCTTGGAACGTGTCGAGATTGATGAATGGAAGATTGACCTTCTGACGATCCTCGTCAGAAGCGGATTCGTCGAGATGTTCGCGCCCGAAGAGCGTGAACGTCTTGGTCTCGATGACAAAAAACGCCGTTGGTGGCTGGTTATGGCGATCGACTGCCGAACCCGTGTTATTCTTGGCATGGTCCTGACCGCCAATCCGACAGCGACCGCGGCGCTCAAATGCCTGCGCATGATCGTCAGCGACAAAGGTCAGTTCGCAGATAAGATCGGTGCCCTGAACCCTTGGTCCATGTTTGGTACGCCTGAGGCAATTTTTGTCGACAACGGCAGCGCCCTTGCCTCCGCTTTGTTCACGGATGCCTGCGGGGATCTCGGAATTCAAAAAGTCCAGACGATTGCAGGAATGGCATCCATGCGTGGCCATATCGAGAGTGTCTTTAATTCCTTCGCTGTGACCCTCATGCCGCGCCTTTCCGGCCGCACCTATGGCAATGTTATCGAACGTGGCAACCATCCGTCTGAAAAGCGCGCCTGCCATGATGTCGAAACCTTGGCGACGATCCTCGTGCGCTATGCTGTCGATGTCTATCACACCACTGCCCATAGCGGCCTCGGTGGTCGCACCCCATTGGACCAATGGGAGGCAGATCACAAGGACGGGAACTACCCGCTTCTTGCAGCTCCCAGCATCCGCAAAAAGCGGATCGCCTTGGGTCTGCCTCTGGAGCGTCATGTGCGCAAGGATGGTATCGTCGTCATGAACGTTCATTATCGCTCCGCCCGGCTTGCGGAATGGTACCTCGCAAATGGCGATCAGGTGGTAGACGTCCGCTGGTTTGATGAGAACATCGGCTCCATCGAGGTCAAGCTCGACGGAGCCTGGTATGAAGTGCCTGCCGCTACCTCGGCCGTGAAAGATATTGACGCCACCACCTGGGCCGCCGCGCGCCGCGCGCTGTTTGCCAAGGACCCCAAGCGCAAGGAATGGGAAGAGCATGTGGTCGCAAAGGCCTTGTCTGACATCGATGCACTCAATGCCAATCGAATGGCTGCCTATCACATCATGGATCATGGATGGTCGGCAGAGGCGCTGCAGGCTGTGACGGATCACGCCAGCTCCAACTTCCAGATCACCCTGACCACGGACAAGACCACGCCTTCCGATGATGGCTATGGCCAGTCGATCAAGCCTCAAGAACCCGAGCACAAGTCGGTGGCGAAGCAGGCTTTTGAACACGCCGAAAAACAGCTCCCCGTGACGCGCCACTGGACGATCGAAGACTGACCCCCCCCCCAATCCTGAAAGGACCCAAAGATGACCAATCGCACTATTGAGATCGCACAGATCATGCGCAAGTTGCGCAACCGCCACGTTCGTACCGAGCGGGATGAGGAGCTGCAGACGGCCCTTCATCGCCTCTTTGAAGTCGGAGAGGACGGGATTATCACCCATGAACCGGTCCGGTTCACTGCCGGACAGGAAACGAATGGCATTGCCTTCATCGAGGGCTCCGGCGGCGGAAAAACCACCGCCATCTTCAAGGTTCTCGAGGGTTTTGCCCCCCTTGCAAAGAACCCTGAGACCGGAGCGCCGCGCCGGATCCATGTCAAGGTTGAGGCGCCGGCCACCCTGCGCAGCGTTGGCATCAGCTTCTTGCGTCAGCTTGGGGTCGACCATATTTCCGATCGGGCCAAGGTCTATGACATCTGGAGCATGGTCCGCACGCGGCTGGAAGTCCTCGGCGTCACCTTGGTCTGGATCGATGAAGCACAGGACTTGTTCCGCGCCACCACCCCGGAAGAGAGCGACACAGTGTTTCGGATGCTGAAGGGGCTGATGCAGGGTGACAACCCTGTTGTGCTGATCCTCAGCGGCACCGAACGTCTTGGACGTATGACGAGCATTGATCCCCAAGTGGATCGCCGTTTCCTGAAGGTCCGTCCGACGGATCTTGCTTTCGGGGCGGACAATGATCAGGTCCAGATGTTGGTCGAAAGCTACGCCCGGCTTGCCGGCCTCGAGGTGGACATCGATCCCGGTCTGATCAACCGGCTTATTTATGGGGCCCGTTTCCGGTTTGGCCGCGTTATCGTGACCTTGGTCGAGGCAATCGAGATGGCGCTCTATGCGGGAGATATCGCATTGACCGTGAATCACTTCGCAGAAAGCTGGGGTCGCCGTGAAGGCTGCGAGATCATGCAAAACGTGTTCCTGGTCGAAGATTTCCTGTCGATTGACGTCGGCCTTGATGACATGCGCGAGGCGCCTGCCGAAAGCCCGTCCAAGAAGGCCCGCAAGCGTAAGAAGGCGGCCTGAACATGACCCTTTTGCCTGTCCTTCCCGCCCTCGAGGATGAAAGCCTCACCTCCTACTTGAGCCGCGTCTCAGCGTTTCATTTCCGCCGCGGCGTCCGGGATGTCCTCTCGGATATCGAGTTGTCGCAGCAAAGTGTTCTGGTACCGGATGAGGCAAGTCTGGCGCGCATGTCGCGCCTGACTGGCACCTCTGTTGACCATCTGAAAACCATGACTTTCTTACGAGAGGGCTCGCGCATGCGGAGCTTCCGGGGTGAAACGGTACACGCGGAATTCGGGAACTTGAACAACACGAGCTTTTGTCCCGCTTGCCTTCTGGAAGATCGCAAGACGGATAGTGCTTCTGGGGGGCTCCGCGTTGGCCGGTCGATCTGGCAGCTGGAGCCTGTTCGGGATTGTCAAAAGCATGGCATCCTTCTTCATCGGCGCCGCAATACCAGTCACGCCGAAAAGTTCCAGCTCATGGATGAGGTAGGCCCCTCTGACAAAGAGCTTGAACGCATGGTGAATGAGGCAGACTGCCGTTTGCCGTCAGATCTTTCCAAATGGGTGCTGTCACGGTTGTCCGGACAGAATGGGCCAGAATGGCTGGACAGTCAGCCAGTCGATCTGGCGGCGCGGGCCTGCGAAATGCTCGGTGTCATTCTGACGGCAGGCACACATGTCAATCTCAAAACGCTGCCTGCCGCGGCGTGGTGCGAAGCTGGCCATATCGGATTCAGCTACGCCAGTCGCGGCGAGGAAGGCATCAGGGAGGCACTGCAAGAGGCCTTTGACCGCTTTGAGGCGAAGGGTTTGAGAGGGGGGCCGCAGAAGGTCCTTGGACGCCTTTATCAGTGGCTTCAGTTCAGCGAGAACTATAAGGACACCGGCCCTATTCGTGACGTAGTTCGCGATTTCATCCTCGATCAGTTTCCCATTTCTGAAGGCACAGACCTCTTCGGGCAGCCCGTCGATCGTCAGCGCGTTCACACGGCATATTCTCTTTCGGAAAAAACGGGCGCCCATTACAAGACGATTTTCCGTGCGGCGGTGTTGACGGGGCTCGTTGACGGCGATCCAAGTCGCCCTTCGTCTACAAAGGTATTCGACGCGGTGAAGGGCGAGGCACTGGTGGAGCGGATCCGGACTTCAATCACCCAAAGAGAGCTGACGGCTTATCTCAATTGCAATCGTGTGCAGGGTGAACAACTGGTGCGCACGGGCATCATCCCACGTCTCATTCCTGATGAGGAAAATGTAAACGGTGTCTTGAAGCAGGTCGCCCGAGAAGATGCCGATGCGTTTCTGTCCAATTTCATGGGCGCAGCGACGCGTGTCGATAGGCCCTCAAAGGGTGTCATGGATGTCTTGTCCGCGGCGGAGATTTCGCGGTGGCCTGTCGTCGATATTGTTAACGGAATTCTGGGAGGTCTCTTTGGTACTGTCGAACTCGCAGACCCCAGCCTGAAATTCAAAGGTGTCCTGGTAGACCCGGTCGAGGTTCGTGAGGTGCTTGCCCGCGAAAAGGCTGAGGGGCGTGTCACTCTACGAGAAGCGGCTCGGATCGTTGGGATGCCCACTCATGGCATTTCTTGGGTTTCGAAGATCCGCAAGCCTTGCGGCGCGCCATATTTTGCAGAGCACTTCGTAAGCAATGCTAAGGGAACGCAGACCCGGCTCTTCGCCGTCGAAGATCTTCAATGGTTTTTGGACCATCACATCTCACTGAGCGAGCTTGCGGAAACGGAGCGTTTTTCGGTCAAAGTCATGAAGTTGAAGATGGACGGACGTGGTGCGGTGCCGATCGCGCCGAAGTATGAGCTGGGGCGGATCTGGTATCGGCGGGGGGATTAAGCTCCAATCCGAGTTGAAATTCTGAAGCTTAAAAACCGCCTTTTTAGGCGGTTTTTCTTTGCGCCATAAAACTTTTTTGTGGAAATGTTATACCGCACATTGTGGAAATACAGCCTTGCACAGCAGTCGATGAAACCCTTATTTTATTGGTTTTTTTGACAGGGAGTGGAAACTTAATGCCTTCCTTTTCAGGTCTCATTGGTGACGCCCAGCACGAGGGTCCGGGTCAGCGTATTGCCCGTTCCGTCCGTGACCCGCACAGAGATCGTCAGGGACGGGGCTGTTCCGGCGTCGAATACCGCGCCTTCGGTTGCGCGTAGCAGGTCGCCGTCCAGAAACACCGCGCCACCCGCATCAGACAGCAGCTCAAAGGTCGCGCTGTCGCCGCTGTCGGGGTCCGTTGCGCTCAGACGGCCGATCAATTCCCCAGAACCGATCACTTCCGACAGGTTGGCGTTAATCGTCGATCCGTTCAGGACAGACCCGTTGAACCGAATATCCAAAGGCGCGGTCATCTCGACCTCCCAAAATGTAGAAAAATAGACCGGTTTATGCGGCGCGTGGACTGTCAGCGGAGTTTGAAATCTACACAAAGCTGTCAGTCGCCGGTCCGCGAAATATGCGAGCCTTGACCGACTTGGACACTTGTTCACGCCCCCCCGTGACCTTGCATCAGGTAAACGCTGGTTTGATAGGCTGCGCTACTGTCACTAATGACAGGTGGCCGTCACCGCCTGTTCAATGACGGGGCAGGGGTCGGAAAATCCTGACCGTAGCGACATGGTTCGGGCTATGTCTGGCGACTGGCTTATCTGGTCGAGGACGGCGTCCAGTTGGGCCTCTGGGGCGGTGTGCAACAGCGACAGACCCAGATCATGGCTGCGCAGCGCCTGCGCGGTGTGTCGCTGTTCGATGCCGCCGGGTGCAACGATCAAATTCCGATTGGCCAAAAGTGCCGCACTGACCGTTCCCATGCCACCGTTACACAGCGCGGCGGTGCAGGTGCTGGCGATCTCATGCCATGACAGCGGCTTTGGCGACAGGCGCACCCCGGCGGTGGACAGGCAATGTAGCACCTCATTGGGCGCGCCAGGCAGGTAGCCGGTGACGGGGCAGGTCTGAGCAACCCGGCAAATCAGGTCGATCTGTTCAGCCCGCAGATCGCTGGCAGGTAGATAGACAAACAGCCCAGCTGGTGCCGACGGGATCAGGTCTGGCAGCCCGTCTGCCAGAAACGGCGACAACGGCGCAGACTCTCGGTGGTCCGCATAGGGGTCCAAGGGCGCAAAGACGGCTGGCAATGCATGATCCCCGCCCAAGAGGGGCGGCACAGGCCCGCTGATAGGGCGACCCATCCGGTCAAAGGCCGCTGCGATCAGGGTCGAAATGACCTCTGCCTCGACCAGCGGGGCATGGCCGGTCGTGGTCCAGTCCGGTCTTGGCAGGGTGGGAAACAGATCCAGATGCACGGGCGGGACGGTGAAGCCGGTACCGATAGTAAACCGGGGCATCCGTCCGGCACTGGCCAGCATCAGACCCGGCGCGAAATCACCGATGACCGCATCGGGGCGCAGCGCGGTCAGGATCGCATCCCATGCGCGGACGATCCCGACCACCTCTGACGCGCTGCGAAGTCCGAGATTGACCAGCAGATCGCCATAGCTGGCGGGCGGGCCGAGAGGGGCCACCCCGCCGAATTTCAGCAGTCCCGGCCAGATCGGCGCCTGCCAAACCGAAGAAACGCCGACGATGTTGTAAAATGCCGACGGGCGCTGAACTGCCAGATGTACGCGGTGTCCGGCTGCAACCAAAGCCTTGGACAGGGCGATGATCCGGTGGACGTGGCCACTGTTGCCGCCCAATTCCCAGCCTAGAACAAGATTTGCCACCGCCGCCCCACCTGCATACCCCAGCCGCACCGTTGCCGAGTATGCGCGGCGCAGGTCAGGGACCGCAATGGTTGAAATCTGGACGGGCCTTAAACGCAAAGAGGCGGACCGAGGCCCGCCCCTTTGGTGTCGATGTGCGTCGCATTATTTAGCGCCGCGCGACAGCGCTGCAACGCCGGTGCGGGCAACCTCGACCAGCCCCAAGGGGCGCATCAGGTCGGCAAAGGCGTCGATCTTGTCGGGGGTGCCGGTCAGTTCGAAGATAAAGCTCTCGAGCGTCGTATCGACCACGCTGGCGCGGAAAATATCGGCCAGCCGCAGCGCCTCGACCCGGTGTTCGCCCTTGCCGGACACCTTGAACAGACCCAGTTCGCGCTCGACGCTGGGACCCTCGACCGTGAGGTCGTGGACGTCCAGAACCGGAACGATGCGGCCCAGTTGCGCCTTGATCTGCTCGATCACCTGCGGCGTGCCGCTGGTGACGATGGTGATGCGCGATTTGTGACCCTGATGGTCGACTTCGGCGACAGTCAGGCTCTCGATGTTGTAGCCACGGCCAGCAAACAGGCCGATCACACGCGCCAGAACACCCGGTTCGTTGATCACCGTGACGGCCAGCGTGTGGCGTTCATCGGTTTCACCGTAAGAGGCGCGCAGGTTATAGGCAGAGTGGCTGGTGGAGCCTTTTTTGATGTTTAGCGGGGACATGTGTCTTTCCTCCGGCTCAGACTAGCTGTGCGCCAGCCTTAAAGGCGTCGGCGTCGGCAGAGAGCAGCATTTCATTGTGCGGCTTGCCCGACGGGATCATCGGGAAGCAGTTTTCGTGCTTTTCAACGAGGCAATCAAAGATCACCGGGCCGTCGTACTTGATCATTTCCATGATCGCGTCGTCCAGATCCTTGGGGTCGTTGCACAGGATGCCCTTGGCCCCAAAGGCCTCGGCCAGTTTCACAAAGTCCGGCAGCGATTCCGACCATGACGACGAATAGCGTTCGCCGTGCAGCAACTGCTGCCACTGACGGACCATGCCCAGACGTTCGTTGTTCAGGATGAACTGTTTCACCGGCAGGCGATACTGCATTGCGGTGCCCATTTCCTGCATGTTCATCAGCCACGACGCTTCGCCCGCGACGTTGATCACCAGCGCGTCCGGATGGGCCAGCTGCACGCCGATCGACGCCGGGAAGCCATAGCCCATAGTGCCCAGACCGCCCGAAGTCATCCAGCGGTTCGGGTCCTCAAAGCCGAGGAACTGCGCCGCCCACATCTGGTGCTGGCCGACCTCGGTCGTGATGTAGCGGTCCATGCCCTTGGTCAGCGCTTCGAGCCGTTCCAGCGCGTACTGCGGTTTGATCGTGGTTTCCGAGTTCTTGTAGCTCAGGCAGCGAACGGCGCGCCATTCGTTGATCTGCTTCCACCACTTGGCCAGACCTTCCTTGTCGGTGACGCGGCCACGGGATTTCCAGACCTTGAGCAGGTCTTCGAGAACATGCGCCACATCGCCAACGATCGGCAGGTCGACATGGATGATCTTGTTGATCGAGGACGGGTCGATGTCGATATGGGCCTTTTTCGATTTCGGCGAGAACGCATCGACGCGGCCGGTGATCCGGTCGTCGAAACGCGCCCCGACGTTGATCATCAGGTCACAGTCGTGCATCGCCATGTTGGCCTCGTAGAGACCATGCATACCCAGCATCCCCAGCCATTTGTCGCCCGACGCCGGATAGGCGCCCAGACCCATCAGGGTCGAGGTGATCGGAAAGCCGGTGGCCTCGACCAGTTCGCGCAGCAATTGCGAGGCCGCAGTACCAGAGTTGATGACGCCGCCGCCGGTGTAGAACACCGGACGCTTGGCCTTTTCCATCAGCTTGACCAGATCGTTGATGCCCTCGATGTCACCCTTGACGGTCGGCTGGTAGCGCGACTTGACCTTGGTTTTCTCGGTGTAGTCGGCGGTGGCGAACTGGACGTCCTTGGGGATGTCGATCAGCACCGGACCCGGACGGCCCGAGGTCGCGATATGGAACGCCTCATGGATGCGGCCCGACAGCTCGCTGGTGTCTTTGACCAGCCAGTTGTGTTTGGTGCAGGGGCGGGTAATGCCGACAGTGTCAGCCTCTTGGAACGCGTCCGAGCCGATCATAAACGTCGGAACCTGACCCGAGAACACCACAAGCGGGATCGAATCCATCAGCGCGTCGGTCAAGCCGGTCACGGCGTTTGTCGCGCCGGGCCCAGAGGTCACGAGAGCCACGCCGACCTTGCCGGTCGAACGGGCATAGCCTTCGGCAGCGTGGATCGCGGCCTGTTCGTGACGCACCAGAATATGCTTGATGTCGTTTTGCTGAAAGATTTCGTCATAGATCGGTAGCACTGCGCCGCCGGGGTATCCGAATACCGTGTCCACACCCTGATCCTTCAGAGCCTGAACCACCATTTTCGCGCCGGTCATCTGACGAGACATCTGCGTTTTCCTTATCCTGCGTCGTCGTTTTGATAAAAAAAAGCCCCCGGAGTTCGGGGGCGCATGGGGAACCGTTATGGTCTACCGTTACCGGCCCATGCGCCATTTCCCCACAAGTACGACTAGATTCAACATCTGGAGGCCTTTCGATTACGACGCGACCTTATGCACGGGCCGAAAGGGGCGTCAACCCGTCTGTTTGGAGAAAATGTCGCAGCGAACGGATTTCTCGCAACTTTCTTTCATCTTCGGGGTGGCGATGTGCCGTCAAAGCGTCAAGAGCCGGGCTTCGTGCCGCTTGAGACACCGCCGCGCCGTCCGGCCATAGGACTCGGGCAGGGACCGCAAATCCGGAAAGAGGGCAAAGAGTTCTTCGCGGGCGGGGTCCGACAGGGCGGCCAGCCCAATGCCGCCGGGATGGAAACTCTCGGACGGAGCGCCTTCGGCAAACACGATTTCATGTTGGTCAAACAGCATATGGATATAGGTCACCATGCCGCCGGGCTCTTCGGTCACGTCCAGACCGTCGACCAGATGCTTGGCCGAGACCAGTACCTCGTTATCGCCGAACAGCAGGTCTGCCTGATAGCCGGTGAACAGCATCCGGTGTTGCGGGGATACCAGCAAATCGGCGTCCAGCCCGCGAATGACACCCTTGCGGATGCGGATCGGCGCAAAATTGTCCACGGCCGGAACGGTGCGCGACTGAATCCAGCGGATCGGCTGCATGCCATTGTCACGCGTCATGACCAGATCACCGACCGCCAGTGTTTCAATCGCCCGCATCCCGCGCGGCGTGACGATCCGCGTGCCGGGGGTGAAACAGATGATGTGTTCGATATCGGTAAAGGTCAGGACCGATCCGTCCTTGAGCATCACCGTCCCGGAATAGCTGCCCGTGCCATCGTCGGTGGCGTTCAGCGTGCTCAGGTCGGCCCATTTGCCCAGTTCGAGCGTATCGCCAAGGCCGGTGCTTTCGCCGGTATTGCCGCCGTTGATCGTGATGTCGGTCGGATCCTCGCCGTAGGACATCACCGTAAACACGTCGTCGCCATCGCCCGCGTCGGCGGTGTCGCCTTGGGCAATCAGGATCGTATCGTTGCCCGCGCCGCTCTCAAGCGTATCGGCACCCAGGCCGCCGTCGAGGAAATCCTCGCCGTCGCCGCCGCGGAGCGTGTCGTCGTCGCCACCGCCAAACAGGCTGTCGTTGCCGCTATCGCCTTCGAGCAGGTCATTGCCGGTGCTGCCATAGAGGACATCATCCTCGGACCCGCCGTAGAGTGTGTCGTGGCCCGCGCCCCCGTCGAGCGTGTCCGCGCCGACCTCGCCCGACAGGGTGTCGTCGCCCGATCCGCCCGAGATCGAATCCGCGCCGGATGTGCCCCAGACGATGTCGTTGCCCGCGCCCGCATCGATGGTCGACCCGATCGTGTAAGCGGTGTTGCCGATATCGTCGATGATATCGTATGCGCCGTAGACGAGGTCGGCGCCTTCGCCGTATTCGATATAATCGTTGCCATCGCCGCCATAGATCGTGTCCGCGCCATTGCCGCCGAAAATCCGGTCGTCGCCGTCTTCGCCCCAGATCTGGTCGTTGCCATCGCCGCCATAGATCGTGTCGGCGGACCCTGTCGTGTCGTAGATGGTGGTAAAGTGGATGTCGGAGACGTTGATCCGGTTGACGGCAGTCGACAGGTTGTCAAATTCGATGGTGACGGAATGGACCGGACCAGCCACCGTGAACAGCACGGAACTGGTGCTTTCCCACGGGTTTTCGTTCCCGTTGCCGGTTCCCGCCGTTACGGTATTGCCGCTGACGGTCTCGTTGCCGGCCACGGTGATGGTGACCGAAATCTCTTGGCCCGCGGCATTGTAGGCGCGGACGGTAACGCGGTCGTGCCATGAACTGGCGTCGATGTCGCTGATGCGGAAGTTGAGGTTTTCGACCTCGTTCGTCAAACCGCTGCCGGTCTCTGCATTGAACACGAGGGTCGAGGTCGAGATATTCGCGCCGCCATCGCCTTCGATATAGAGGCTGGTCGTGGTGGCAAACGGCTCGCCCGAGGTGGTGTAGATCGTTTCGCTGGTATTGGTGGTGGTCTTGGTCAGCGCGCCATCGTCGTGCTGGCTAAAGGTGACGGACATGCCGCCGGTGTCCTGGGTAAAGCCGCCGCCCAGTTCGGTGCCATTTGCCCAGCCGCCATAGTTGGTCCAGCTCAGGTATTCGGCATTGCCGGCGACAGTCGCTCCGGCGTCGCCGTGGATGATATCGTCACCGCTACCACCGTCGATGGTGTCCGACCCGAGGTTCCCCGCCATCGAATCGCTGCCGTCACCGCCATACAGGCTGTCGTTCCCCGCGCCGCCATCGAGGGTGTCATTTCCGGCACCGCCATAGAGCGTGTCGTTCCCGCTGCCGCCGTCGAGGCTGTCGTTCCCTGCGCCGCCATAGGCGAGGTCGTTCCCTGTGCCGCCATAGAGGACATCATTGCCGTCGTTGGCGACGATCGTATCGTTGCCCGCACCGCCGTAGAGCGTGTCGTTGCCGGTGCCACTGGTCGCTGTCGTCGTCGTGGTGTCATAGATATAGTCGCCCGTCGCAGTCCCGGTCAGGCTGCCATCGCTGCCGGTGGTGCCCATGACCACGCCGACGTCGGGTGCAGAGGCCACGCTGATGCTGGTCGGGGTGCCGCTAAAGCTGCCGGAGGGGACGAAATAGACGTTTCCGTCGGTGCCCAGAACGTAGTCGCCGGAAATCGACGCGGTTGACGTGCTCCAGCGACCGGACCGGTAGGAATAGCTGATCGTGCCGCTTCCCAGCGTTGCCGCCTGGGTAAAGCTGCTGGACGACGTCGATCCGGAATCACCCGAGCCGAGTCTGCTGTTGCCCAGGTTGATCAGATAACCGGTTGCCATGACTGCCTATTTTTCTGCTTGGCTAACCGACCCATTCGTTAGCCTAGGTTTTTGTACCCGTTCGGCAGTTTTTCGATACGAATGAAATATGGTGTTATTTTGATGAAAAAAGGCGAGATTGTGACATCCCGCCAGTAAAAGTTTGGGGCCTATATACCTAACTAGCCTTCCATGGAGGTGTGTCCGGCCATTTGGGCCG
>CALMJS010000024.1 GCA_937864535.1 uncultured Paracoccaceae bacterium | reverse complement strand
CTTCACGGCGGCCATCCTGGGCATCGCCGGCGTCAAGACCGGCTTCCTGAACACGCCCGTGGACATCGCGATGTTCACCGTGCCGGCCTTGCTGGTTCCCTTCGCAGTCTTCACCTTCATCACCGATTTCACCTCCTTTTCAGCGCACATGCGCCGCCTCGCCGAAGCGGGCCGGCCCACCTGGCTCGCCGTGATCGTCCTTGTGCCGACGATCCTCGGCATGGCCGCCTATTTCGTCAGCGGCCAAATGATAGGCGCGTTCAAGCTGTCAGAGTTCAAACGCGCGATGAAACGCGGTTAATCGCTGCGCTGGCGGATGCGGTTTACGAATGCGGCCCATCCCCCCGGCCCGACGAGCGGCGACAACAAAAGCCCCGCAAAGAACCCCGCCATATCGGCCACGCCCACATAAAACACCATCGGCGTGGCGTCCCCACCCATGCCCAAAACGGCGAAAATCTTGAGCATCAGGCCCCACATGACCTGAATGATCAAAAGCATGCCGATCATCGAAAACGCTCGCCAACGGTTTTGCCCCGTTTGGCCGAGCCGCATCCACATCATGTAGGAAAATGCGCCGATCAGCCCGTAGATCGGAGGGTAAGCGCCATAGAGCGGCCAGTTTTCAGGGGCCACAGCGCCAAACACCATCGCGGCCACGATACTGGGAACGACGAACACAGACAACATCGACGCCCAATGCCAGCGTTCGCCGACAAATTTGCCCAAGGCCAATACGATCGCCATCGCGAAAAACGCGTGAGTGAAGCCTGAATGGATGAAGGGATAGGTCACGTAGCGCCAGAGGAACTCAGGCACGAATAGCCCACGCGCAAACATCTCGTGCTGAACGGCAGGGAAGAACCCGAAATCTGTGACTGTATCCGCCCGCCAGCCGATCCCAGCCGCCCCCGCTAAGACCCCCGACCCTGCCAATTGCATCAGGATTTCCACGCCAGCGATCAACAACGCCAGCACTGCAGCGGTGTTCGGAATGTCGTTCAACAGGCTTTCGCGTTCCATATCTCTGTCTTCCTTGCCTCTATCTGCCCGCTTCGCATTGACGGGACTTGCCCCCCTCGGTAAGCCTTCGCCGACTTTTAATCCAGCCCCGGAAGGTTTGACGATGACCGATACCAAATTCACACCGCGTGTGTTCTCTGGCATCAAACCCTCGGGCGGGTTGACCCTTGGCAACTATCTCGGCGCGATAAAGCGTTTCGTAGACATGCAGGGCGGCCAGTTCGAGACGATCTATTGCGTGGTGGACCTCCACGCGATCACCGTCTGGCAGGACCCCAAGGAACTGGCGAATGCAACGCGCGAAGTTGCGGCTGGCTATCTTGCCTCGGGCATCGATCCGGAAAAGTCGATCCTGTTCAATCAGGCGCAGGTCGCAGAGCACGCCGAACTGGGCTGGATTTTCAACTGTGTCGCACGTGTCGGCTGGATGAACCGCATGACGCAGTTCAAAGACAAGGCCGGTTCGGGCAAGGACGCTGAAAAGGCCTCGCTGGGTCTGTATGCCTATCCGTCGCTGATGGCCGCCGATATCCTGCTGTACCACGCCACCCATGTGCCCGTGGGCGAGGACCAGAAACAGCACGTCGAATTGACTCGCGATATCGCGAAAAAGTTTAACCATGACTTCAAGGTCGATTTCTTCCCCGAGACCACCCCGGTGATCGAAGGCCCCGCCATGCGCGTGATGAACCTGCGCGACGGGTCGAAAAAGATGTCCAAGTCGGGCGAGTCCGACATGGAACGGATCAACATGACCGACGATGCCGACACGATTTCCAAAAAGTTCAAAAAGGCCAAGACCGACCCCGAGCCCTTGCCTGAAACCCTCGAGGGGTTGGCAGATCGCCCCGAAGCGCGCAATCTGGTCAACATCTATGCCGCGCTGAACGATATGACCAACGAACAGGTCATCACCGAATACGCGGGCGCCGGATGGGGCAGGTTCAAACCCGCGCTGGCCGATCTGGCCGTCGCCAAGCTGGCGCCGATTTCGGACGACATGAAGCGCCTGATGAACGATCCGGCGGAAATCGACCGCCTGCTGGGCCGCGGTGCGGAACGGGCGCGCGAGATTGCACAGCCCATTCTAAAACAAACCTACGAAATTGTGGGCCTGCTGCGCAGCTGACACACGACTGATACATTGGCGCCCCATCGTCTGGGTAGCCAAGCTGTCCGCTCTGGCATCTGACTGGCCGGGCGTCCCTCCGGCAGACTCGCGCCCTCGGTTCCCCGCCGGGGGCGTTCTTTATCCACCCCTGCCCCGGCCCAACGCAGCGATTGCCAGTTGGCCACCGTTCGGCCAATATCGGCCAAAAGACGGAGCCCCCATGCGCAAGTTTCTAGTGGTACTCGACGACAGCCGCGAATGTCTGAACGCGATGCGCTTTGCCGCGATGCGTGCTGCCCACACCGGGGCAGGCGTGGCGATCCTATCGGTGATCAGGCCCGAAGAGTTCAACCATTGGATCGGTGTCGGGGAAATCATGCGCGAAGAGGCTCGCGAACGCATTCACGCCCATTTCGAAGTCTTTGCCAAATGGATGCGCGATAAACAGGGGGTCGACCCCGAATTGATCGTCCGAGAGGGCGAAGCGGTCGATCAAATCCTCGATGTGATCCAGACCAATCCGGAAATCGGCGTTCTGGTGCTGGGCGCAGGTACCGATAAAAAGGGACCGGGCCCCTTGGTGACGCAATTGACGCGCCAGTCTGGCAGTCTCCCGATCCCGATCACCATCGTTCCGGGCGATCTGAGCAAAGAAAAGCTAGAAGCCATCACCTAAGATCGGCGCCTTTGGGCGCCTTTTTCATGGTCCGACACATATTCTGGTAACAGACGCGTGACAGACACGCGACGGGTCGATTTTTTGCGTTCTGACCCTTTGTGCAAAAATGTCAGACGCCACCCGACTTCTGTGCAATGTGGCCCTCTGTTTTTGCATCCTCGCACAGAGGGTTTTGCACTGACGAACCGTCGTCGGCCAGTTTTTGCCGCAACGCAGAAACAAGGTGTCTCCGTCGAAAGTGATCGTCATTTTTTTGTGACTTATCAATGACTTTTCCAGCGACGGATGGGGCCATAACTACCGTTCTATCAGCGACCGGCCAAGATGACCGGCGCGAAAACAAACCAAACGGAGACTGAAAATGACCTTTAAATCCAAACTGATCGCTGCTGTTGCTCTCGTTGCTTCGCTGGGTGCTGGCGCTGCCTCTGCTGTTGATGCCGATGCGTATTTCGGCGTGCAGAGCAATCTGGAACGTTCGCAGGGCGAAGTGACCATCAACTACGTTGTTGCGCCGGCCGATGGCACCATCGAACTCTATGACTATACCGGCAGCGTTCAGGGCCAACTGCTGGGTTCGGCTGACGTGACCGCTGGCGGCAACATCAACACCTCGATCGACTTCCCGAACATCAGCAACGACAAAGTTCTGGCAGTTCTGACCGTTGATGGCCAGCCGCTGGCCTCCGAAGTTCTGCTGGTGAAGTCCTCTTCGTAATCAACCTCGACAGGTTGCACCCAGGCCGCCCATCCGTGGGCGGCCTGTCTTGTTTCATAGGGCATTGTCCGTGGTTTGGAATGGTTCTAAACCTTGACTCGAGACCCATCAGAGCGCATATCTGAAGTCTGACAGAAAAGGTTGGCTTCCCATGTTTATTCAGACCGAATCCACGCCGAACCCGGCGACGCTGAAATTCCTGCCCGGCCAGTCCGTGCTCGAGGTTGGGACCGCCGATTTCCCCACAGCCGACTCTGCGGCATCGTCTCCGCTGGCGCGCCGGATTTTCGCCGTCAGCGGTGTGTCCGGCGTTTTCTTTGGCACCGATTTTGTCACCGTGACGAAATCGGATGACACCGAATGGGATCATATCAAGCCCGCAATTTTGGGCGCGATCATGGAACACTATCAGTCGGGCGCCGCTGCCGTCGAGGGTGAAGGCGCAGCCGCACACAAGGAACATGCCAGCGAGGAAGACGCCGATGTTGTCCGTCAGATCAAGGATCTGCTGGACACCCGCGTGCGCCCTGCCGTCGCTCAGGATGGCGGCGATATCACGTTCCACGGCTTTGATCGCGGCGTCGTCTACCTGCACATGAAGGGCGCCTGCGCGGGCTGTCCGTCGTCGACGCTGACCCTGAAAATGGGCATCGAAAACCTGCTGCGTCACTACATCCCCGAAGTGCTAGAGGTTCGTCCCGTTGCGGCCTGAGCCGATCATTCTGGCATTTGACACCTCGGCGGCGCATTGCGCCGCCGCTTTGTTGATGGGCGGGCGGATTGTGACACATGTGGACGAGATGTCCAAAGGTCAGGCAGAACACCTGATGCCGATGCTGTCGCGGCTGTTGTCCGACAACGGGATAACTTGGTCCGACCTCACGGCGATCGGTGTCGGGATCGGACCCGGCAATTTTACCGGTATCCGGATCGCGGTGTCCGCAGCCCGCGGGCTGGCGCTAGCACTGAATATTCCGTCCGTAGGCGTCGATGGATTTGAAGTCCTGGCCTACAACAGCCCCCGCCCGGTGACCGTGCGCATCGCCGCGCCGCGTGGTCAGGCCTATGTCCGCACCCTGACCGAAACCGGCGCGACGGACCCGTTTCTGACCGAGTGCGACGCGCCTGATCCGGCCCTGCCCGGCCAAGAGGTCGCTCGCCGCATCGCGCTGATCACCGCCGACCGGGCAGACTGCCAGCCGCCGCGCCCTGCCCCGCTCTATGTGCGGGCCGCAGATGCCGCGCCGCCCCGCGATCCCGCTCCGGTCATCCTCCCGTGACCGACGCGGAACGCGCCCTGTTGCATGCCGCCTGCTTTGTCTCTCCACGTCCGTGGAGCGAGGCCGAGTTTCGCGACCTGAGCCAAGACCGGTTCTGCTTCATCGAAGAAACCCCTGATGCCCTTGCAGTCGGGCGGGTGATCGTGGACGAGGCTGAACTGCTGACCATCGCGGTGCACCCCGCCCAGCGCAAACAGGGCCAAGGCCGCGCGTTGCTGGCCCGCTTTCTGGCAACCGCGCGCGCGCGCGGCGCACAGACCGCGTTCCTAGAGGTCGCCGCAGACAATGCTGCCGCGATCGCGCTCTATCAAAACGCGGGCTTTGAACAAACCGGGCGACGCAAGGGCTATTACCACCACCCGGACGGGAAAGTGGTCGACGCGCTGATCATGGCCCGCCCGGTTTCCTGACGTCAGGGTCACCTAACGCCACTTTTTTGAACGTTGGGTCAAAATCTAGCTAAATTACCATTTCAAACAGTACACTCGCTGGCGTGCGTGTTAATCTGCGCCGTGGCTGCTGCCGAGAATCGCGCCGAATAAACGGTGCTCTTTTCGCCTCGGTGGCCCTTTAACTGTCCGCGACACAACGATTGTTCGCGGTCCGACATGGAGGTTCTAATGAAATTTCTGAGCAAAATCGGTCTGGCTGCGGCTCTTGTCGCTGGCTCGATGACGGCTGCAAACGCCTTTACGGCCTGTCAGGTCACCGACGTAGGCGGTATTGATGACGCCGGTTTTAACCAAACCGCGTGGAAAGGTGTCGAAGACGCCAAGGCCGCGATGGGCATCGAAGGCCGCTTTTTGGAATCGCAGGCTGAAACCGATTATGCCGCGAACCTGAACTCGCTGAACGACGGGTCCTGCGACATTATCGTGACCGTTGGCTTCTTGATGGGCGACGCGACCAAGGCTGCGGCCGAGGCCAACCCGAACCAGAAGTATTCGATCGTCGACTTTGCCTATGACCCGACCATTCCGAACGTTCTGGGTCAGGTGTTCGCGACCGATCAGGCTGCCTTCCTCGCGGGGTATCTGGCGGCTGGCATGTCCAAGTCGGGCGTTGTCGGCACCTTTGGCGGCCTGAACATTCCGCCGGTCACCGCGTTCATGGACGGCTTTGTCTATGGTGTGAACCATTACAACAGCCAGCACGGCACCTCGGTTTCCGTTCTGGGTTGGGACCCGGCAGCCAAGGAAGGCCTGTTCACCAACAACTTTGAATCGCTGGACGATGGCCGCGCCTTTGCACAGAACCTCTATGACGAAGGCGCTGACATTGTGATGCCGGTCGCCGGTCCGGTGGGTCTAGGTTCGGCCGCTCTGGCGTCGGAACTGGGTGCTGACGCGCTCAAGATCATCGGTGTTGACGCGGACCAAGTGGCAACCGACCCCGATCACGAAGCGATCTACCTGACCTCGGTTCTCAAGCGTATGGACTCGACCGTTGGTGCCGCGATTGCGGCCGCTGCTGACGGCACCTTTGCTGGCGGTCTGACCGTTGGCACGCTGGAAAACGATGGTGTTGGCCTTGCCCCGTTCCATGCGTTCGAAGACGCTGTTCCGGCCGAACTGAAGGCCGAACTGGACGCTGTCCGCGCTGGCATCATCGACGGCTCGATCAAGGTCGGCATGTAATCTAACGATCGCCCGTCGCAGGTTTTCAACCTGCGGCGGGTTTTCTTTATTCGGAGATTGGGCATGGATGTCGAACTTCGCGGCGTGACCAAGCGGTTTGGCCCTGTAGTGGCCAATGACAAGGTGAACCTTGTGATCCGCGGGGGCGAGGTGCTGGGGCTTTTGGGCGAAAACGGCGCTGGCAAATCCACAATGATGAACATTCTGTCCGGGCTCTATTCCCCGGACGAAGGCGAGATTTTAATCGACGGCAAACCCGTGCAGTTTGAGGGCCCCGGTGACGGGATCGCTGCCGGGATCGGGATGGTCCATCAGCATTTCATGTTGGTTCCTGTGTTCACCGTCGCGGAAAACGTGGTGCTCGGCGTCGAGCCGACCGGGAAATTCGACTATCTGGACCTGAAAAGGGCCCGCGCGCAGGTCCGCGCGATCAATGACCAATACGGGCTGGAGGTGCCGCCCGACGAGTTGATCGAGGATCTGCCTGTCGGCATCCAGCAGCGCGTCGAAATCCTCAAGGTGCTGTTCCGCAAGGCTGACGTGCTGATCCTGGACGAGCCGACGGCGGTGTTGACACCGCAAGAGGTGCAGGACTTCTTTGGCATCGTCCGTGCGCTGCGCGACGCGGGCAAGGCCATCGTGTTCATCACCCATAAACTGCACGAAATTCTGGAGGTCGCAGACCGCATCAACGTTTTGCGTCAGGGGCGCATCGTTGGCGAGGGCGATCCCAAACAGCTGAACGAAGAGCAGCTGGCCGAAATGATGGTGGGCCGTCCGGTGACATTTGCCGTCAGCAAATCTCCGGCACAACCCGGCGAGGATCGTTTGACCCTGACCGGCGTCAGCATGATCAGCGACAGAGGCGAAACCGCGCTGGACAATGTGACGATGACCGTCCGTTCCGGCGAGGTTGTCGGTATCGCAGGCGTTCAGGGCAACGGGCAGACCGAGTTGGTCGAGGTCATCACCGGCCTGACACGGCCCGGCCGTGGCAAGGTCAAGTTCGACGGTCAGGACATCACCCGCGCCTCGGTTCGGGCGCGCCACATGGCCGGCATGGCCCATATCCCGGAGGATCGCCACAAATCCGGCATGGTCGATAATTTCACCATCGCAGAGAACATGGTCCTCAACAGCTATTACGACAGCGAGTTTTCCGGCCCCCTCTCGATCGACTGGCCCAAGGTGCATGAAACCGCCGCCCGCTACTGCGTTGAATTCGACGTCCGGACGCCCTCGGTTTTTCTGCGCGGCGGAAGCCTGTCCGGTGGCAACCAGCAAAAGATGGTCGTCGCCCGCGAACTGGAACGGCAAACCCGTTTGGTGATTGCCTCGCAACCGACTCGCGGGGTCGACGTGGGGGCTATCGAATACATCCACGAACGGTTGATCCGTGCCCGCGACGAAGGCGACGGCGTGCTGATCGTTTCGTCCGAACTAGATGAAATCATGGGACTTTCTGACCGCATCCTCGTGATGTTCGAAGGCCGGATCGTCGCGGAATTTGACAATACCGGCGGCAAGGCCGATCGCAACGCCATTGGTCTGGCCATGGCGGGCGCGACGACAGGAGCTATGGCATGAGCCTTTCAAACCAAGACCTGCAAAAGGCGCTGCTTCGTCCCTTGGGCCGTGGCCGTCAGGAATTCGAGGACCTCGTCGTCGTTCCCTTGATTGCCGTGGTCATTGCCCTGCTGTTCGGGATGGTCGTCATGTTGGCGACCGGCGTCGATATCGGCACCATCGGACGGGCCTTTGTCGCTCTGGCCAAGGGGGCCTTTGGATCGCTCAACGCGGTCTCCGAGACGCTGACCGCCGCGATTCCGGTGGTTCTGGCCGGTCTGGGACTGGGGCTGGGGTTTCGGGCTGGCCTGTTCAACATCGGGGCCGAGGGGCAAATTCTGATGGGCGGCCTCGCGGCTGTGATCTTTGGCTTTAGCTTTGACCACCTGCCCTTTGCCATTCTGATGCCGTTGACCCTGATCGTCGCGATGCTGGTCGGTGCCGCCTATGCGGCGATTGCTGGGGCGCTGCGCGCCCTGACCGGTGCGCACGAGGTGATTTCGACCATCATGCTCAACCTGATCAGCTACCGGATTTTGGACTACGCGCTGCGTCAACCCTTTGTCCAGAAAGAGGGGCGCTCGGACCCGATTTCCAAGTCGGTCCCCGACGCCGCCCAACTGCCGAAACTGCTGGACTGGATTGACCCCAACCTCCGCCTCCATGCCGGACTGTTCCTGATGCTGGCGATGGTGCTGTTTGTCTGGTGGCTGCTGTTCCGGTCGAAAATCGGCTTTGCCTTCCGCGCGAGTGGCGAAAACCCCGACGCGGCCAAATACGCGGGCATGCCGTCCGGTCTGATCATCGTTCTGGCGATGGCAACGGCTGGCGGTCTGGCCGGTCTGGCGGGCGGTGCGCAGGTGCTGGGCGTTCTGGAGCGGGCAAGCCCCGGTTTCTCGGCCGGTCTGGGCTTTGACGCGATTGCCGTGGCATTGCTGGGCCGTTCGCACCCGGTGGGGATCCTGTTTGCAGGCATCCTCTTCGGCGGGCTCGAGGCTGGCGGACGGCAAATGCAGGTGGATGCAGGCGTGTCCATTGACCTGATCGGCATCATTCAGGCGCTGATCGTCGTCTTTATCGCGGCCCCCCTCCTCGTGCGGGCCATCTTCCCGTGGGGCTTCCGCAAGGACGGAAAGGGAGCGGCAGAATGACCGACATGACCATGACACATTCCGACAAGATCGATTTGTCCAAGGCGCGGCAAACACGGGTCGGCGGCGTGATTTTGATCCTTTTGGCGCTGCTGGTGCTGTTCGTCCTCGATGTGCCAATGGGCTCGGTGGCAACGTTCAAGCTGTCGCGTCCAACCGACGCCATTCCCTTGGGCGATCTGGTTGTCCCCGGCGGTCCGTTCAACCTGGTTGCTGCGGGCATTCTGGCGTTCCTCGGGGTGCGGCAGTTCCTGCGCGGCGGTGGCCGCTGGACCTCGCTGTCACTGGGTATCGGGTTTGCGATCCTCGTGTTGGCGTTTCTGATCTGGGCCACGACGGGCAAGTCGTTCTCGCTGACCGGGATGTTGCAGGCCACGGTGGTCCGCGCGGTTCCGATCGCGCTGGGCGGGCTGGCGGGTGTGCTGTCCGAACGCGTGGCCGTGGTGAACATCGCCATCGAGGGCATGCTGCTGGCCGGGGCCTTTACCGGGGCGCTGATGGGGTCCTTGCTGGGGGGCTGGGGCGGTCTGGTGGCGGCGATGATCATCGGCGGAGCCTTTGGATTCATTCTGGCCGCACTGGTTGTGACCTATCGCATGGATCAGATCATCGCCGGAACGGTGATCAACCTCTTTGTGCTCGGGGTCACCAGTTATGTCTCTAGCCAAGTGTTTTCGAACTATCGCGCCCTCAACAACGCGCCGGTATTTCGATCCTGGGCCATTCCCTATCTCAGCGACATTCCCGTCATCGGGCCGATGCTGTTCAACCAGAATATCTTTGTCTACGGGGCACTGATTTTGGTGGGTATGGCGACCTATTACCTGTTCTTTACCCGCTCTGGCCTGCGCGCCCGCGCGGTGGGCGAACATCCGCGTGCTGCGGATACGTTGGGCATCGACGTCTACCGGACCCGCTATGTCCATGTGATCATGGCAGGTATGGTCGCCGGGTTCGGCGGAGCATGGTTCACTCTGGGCTCTGTTGGCAGGTTCGACGAAAACATGACCGGCGGGCGCGGTTTTATCGGCCTCGCAGCGATGATCTTTGGCCGCTGGCATCCGGTGGGCGCATTGGCTGCGGCGCTGGTGTTCGGGTTTGCGGACTCTCTCCAGCAAAAGATGGCCCTGCTGAACACGCCGATCCCGTCGGAATTTCTGGCCATGGCCCCCTATATCGCGACTATCGTTGTGGTCGCGGGCCTGATCGGCAAGGCGCGTGCGCCCGCCGCTGACGGCAAACCCTATGTTAAGGAATAAATCATGGCGACAGCATCCGAACTGGCCGCGCACATCCGTGACATCGCTGGCGACGCGCCTGTCAAACTGGGTCTGATCCTCGGGTCGGGTCTGGGCCATCTGGCGGGCGCGGTCGAGGGGATCGCGATCCCCTACTCCGAGCTTCCGGGCTTTCCTCACGCCGGGGTGTCGGGGCATAATCCGAACCTCGTGATCGGAACACTCGAAGGGGTTCGTGTCGCGGTGTTTGGCGGCCGCGCCCATTATTACGAGAGCGGCAATAGCGCGGTCATGCGCCTGCCGCTGGAGGTTCTGTGCGAACTGGGCGCCGATACCGTGATCGCCACCAATGCGGCAGGGTCATTACGGCCTGACATGCCGACCGGATCGATCATGGCGTTGACAGACCACATCAATTTCAGCGGGCTGAACCCGTTGATCGGGGAACCCACGGACCGCCGCTTTGTGCCGATGATGGATGCCTACGAGCCGGAGTTGCGCAACAAACTGCTTGCAGCCGCCAAGTCAGAAGGCGTCCCGATGCAGCAGGGGATTTACGCATGGTACTCGGGTCCGTCATTTGAAACTCCTGCGGAAATTCGCGCCATTCGCACGCTGGGCGCCGATGCGGTCGGCATGTCCACCGTCCCCGAGGTTATCCTCGCCCGGTTCCTGGGACTGCGCGCGGCGGCGATTTCCACGATCACCAACATGGCTGCCGGTATGAGCGATGAGGCAATCAGTCACGAACATACCAAGGCGATGGCGCCACTGGGGGCGGCGAAACTGGAAAAGGTACTACGCCGTTTCCTGCGCGATCTCTGATCGATTGGCCGCCCGAAACCGGGTGGCCACAACAACTTGGTCGGAAAACACCTCAAAACCGGCGTGTTGGGTTTGACACTGTAGCAGAAACTGCGTCACCTAGGGCAAACGGTCCCTATGCCCCGGCGCACCGATGCAGATCTACCTACCGATTGCGGAAATTTCAGTGAACGCCTACCTGCTCTTGGGCATTGGCGGGCTCGTGGGCGTGCTCTCGGGCATGTTCGGCGTCGGCGGCGGGTTTCTGATCACCCCGCTGTTGTTCTTTGTCGGCATTCCGCCAGCGGTTGCGGTGGCAACATCGGCCAACCAGATCGTCGCCTCGTCGGTCTCGGCGCTCTTGGGCCATATCAAACGGCGCGGCGTCGATTACTGGATGGGCTCGGTCCTGTTGATCGGCGGTTTGGTGGGGTCCGCTATTGGGGTCCAGATATTTAACCTCTTGAAATCACTGGGGCAGGTCGATCTATTGGTCAACCTGTGCTACGTGGTGTTTCTGGGCATTGTCGGCGGCCTGATGATGGTGGAGAGCCTGCGCGCCCTCACCCGGTCCAAGTCGGCTCCGCCTAAACGACGGCGGCACAACTGGGTCCACAATCTGCCGCTCAAGGTGAAATTCCGCGTCTCAGGCCTCTATATCTCGATCATTCCACCAATCCTCGTCGGGATGTCCGTTGGGGTGCTGGGGGCAATCATGGGCGTCGGCGGCGGCTTTATCATGGTGCCTGCGATGATCTATCTGCTGGGCATGCCGACCAAGGTTGTGATCGGCACCTCGTTGTTCCAGATCATTTTTGTCGCCGCATTTACCACGATGATGCACGCGATCACCAATCATACGGTTGATATCGTACTGGCGATGCTCTTGCTGATTGGCGGCGTCATCGGCGCCCAGTTCGGCACCCGCATCGGCACCCGCATGAAGGCCGAGCAGTTGCGCATTCTTTTGGCGGGCTTGGTGCTGGCCGTGTGCCTCAAGCTCGCGGCGGACCTGCTGCTGAGGCCGGGGGAACTGTTTTCACTGGGGGATTTGATGTGATCCATCTATTGTGCCTGCTGGTCTTTTTGACCCTGGGACTGACGGCCAAGGCCCAAGAGTCGATCGTGCTTGGCCTGTCACAGGACGAGGTCGCAATCACCGCGAGCTTTACCGGTTCGGAAATCCTCATCTTCGGGGCGATCCGCCGCGAAACGCCTGCTCCGGCGAACTCTGAATTGGGGGTCATCATTGCTGTCGCGGGGCCCAATGCGCCGGCCGCGGTCCGCCGCAAGGAACGTGTGGCGGGGCTGTGGGTGAATAGTGAAACCGTAAATATGGATATCGCGCCCAGTTTTTACGCTGTGGCGACCTCTGCCCCCTTGGACGAAGTGCTCCTACCCCTCGAAAACTATCAACATGCGGTGTCGGCAGATCGGATTGTGCGCGCCGAGGGGCAGACCGCCTTTGACAGCAACGAGTTTACAGAGGCCTTTATCCGGTTGAAAGAGCGCAACAGACTTTTTCAAGTCATTGAAAATGCGGTTATAATTGACCAAGATACCCTATTCCATACCTCGATCAGCCTTCCGTCGAATTTGACCGAGGGCAATTATCGCACGCGAATTTTCCTGACCCGCAACGGGCAGGTTGTCGATCATTTCGACACGATCATTCCCGTGTTCAAGGTCGGGATCGAACGCTGGCTGTACAATCTCAGCCAGAGCTACGCCGCCCTCTATGGTCTGCTTTCTTTGGTGATTGCGGTTGTGGCCGGCTGGGCTGCTAATGCCGCGTTTGCGGCGCTCCGCCGTTAATCTTCGGCCTCCAGGGCGCTCAGGCGCAACTCTGCCGCCGGCGCGACCAGATCCTCAATCCCGAGCGGTGCGGAGGGGCGTCCTAGCCGATTGCGAACCACCCAGCGCAGTTCCCGTTCGGCGCGGGTAATCGCGACATAGGCGAGCCGTTTCCAAAGCGGTTGCCCCGCCTCATTGCGTCCCATTTGCGCGGCAGCATAAATATCGGGCGCAAAAACCTGAACGGTATCCCATTGGCTGCCTTGCGCCTTGTGGATGGTAACCGCGGCCCCGTGCAAGAACGTGGCCCCCATGCGCGCGGCATAGGGGATGAACGGCTCTTGCTCGCCCTCTTTTTCGATTTTCACGATACTTGCGGCGCTCAATTGCGGTTCTTCTGCGCCCATCACCCAAAGTCGGGAAAAGCCCGGCCGGTTACCGGGGCCTCTGTAGATGACCTGCGCGCCTTTGATCAGCCCTCTCGCCTCGAGGTCGAGACGCTTTTTCCGGTGTTTCATCGGCAATTCGATGCCGTCACAAATCAGCGGCTCACCCGGTATCAGTTGGTCCGCTGGCGCATCAAATGCCGCCCGAAATGCATGGATCAGCCGAATCCGGGTCGCATTTCGCCAGACCAAAGCGGGGGAGCGCGCCATCAACTCTGCCTCGACCCGCTGGGCCCAGACGACCCGCTCATCCCTTTTGGAGGCTTCTTCCACCAGACGTTCGAATGCATAGAAATCGACATAGGGATCCGCCAAGGCGTGGGCCAGATCCAAAATCGGGTTGTCGGCGTCTTGGCGGTGAATCCGATTCAGGATCAGCTTGTTCGCCTCTGGCAGCTGTTCGAACACCATACCGCCTACGCCCTGAACAGGGGGCAATTGCGCAGGGTCGCCAAACAACACCAGCGTCGGAAAAATCTCCTTGAGATCGTCCAACTGGCGCTGGTCCAACATCGAACTCTCGTCGATGAATCCGATATCGAGAGGCTCTTCCCGTCGTTTCCAGCCCGTGATGAAATCCGACCCCCTGAGGCCCGCCGCCGCAAGGGCCGCAGGGATCGAGGCATTAACCTGATAGGACGCATAGGCCCGATCTAGGGCCACATCGGTTAACGTCCCCGCAGCGGGCCGTTCGGCCTCGCCCGCGAGCCATTCCGCGATCAACTCAAACTGCGGATCGTAAACCGGCGTATACAGGATGCGGTGAATTGTAGTTGCCGGCACGCCGCGATTTCGCAAGACGGCAGCGGCCTTGTTCGTGGGGGCCAATACGGCCAAGGTTCTACGATCCTTACGCTTTTTTCCTTCCCAATCGCCCGAAATGATGGTGATCCCGGCTTCCTTGAGGGCTTTGGTCATTTCCGCGAGTAGCAAGGTCTTGCCTGATCCTGCCTTGCCGATCACCGCAACGACCGCCGAAACATCGCTAACGCTCGGGGTCAAAAGCGTATCGGTCAAGTTGACGCCTGCCTCTGCCAAAAGGTCAGCAATAGCGTCCCAGGCTGCGGCCTGATCGTCTGAAAATGTAAGTGCGGCGGATGTCATGGCAGGACCCTACCCGTCCTGCGCTGACTGTGCCAGAGCCGTCAGGCAGTCATTCGCAATTCAGGCCGATATCCGAACGACTGTTCGAACCAAGCCTCTGACATCTCGGAGGAAATTTGTGCCCTCGCCATGACCCGCGCACGCGCCACCGGGCTATAGTCCCACAGACCGACGCTGATGGTTTCCTTGCCATCGCCACTGCTCCCCAGAACCTCGGGCGAAGAACCGATCATCCGATAGATGCGGACCATGCGTGCATCGAACACGCCGACAAAATGCCGAAGGCCAAATGCGCGCATCAGTTCTCCGCCGCCAAGCATCAAGCCTGCCGCGACCCGGGAGTCAGCCTCTGGCGTCAGACAGAACCGGGTACATTCCCATATCAGCGGGCTCCGCACCTCTACCCCATCAAGAAGCGTCAGGAAGTGTTCATTGACCATCGTCCTGCCGGTTGTCGGCAGAAATCGCATCGATCCGCCATGGCTGCCATCCGGTCGTTCCCAGATCACATAGAGCGGATCCAGATCGTCGTATTCGTCCCGTTCCCAGCCACGGTCATCAACCGTCACCGCCCAACGCAACCGTTTTTGAAATTGCTCGGCCCGATCGCGAAACATAGACGCCTGCAAGCGCGGAAAGAGCGCGAGTTCAGAAGCATAAAGATAGCGCAGCATGGATCATCCCTTGACTGTTCCTGAGTCGCAGCATGACCGACACCGGTTAATGTTCTCCTTATGTACCGCACGTTAGTCCGCAGTTTGCCGTTTTCCCGGCCAATCCCCCAGCGATCCCCGCGCGGCGGCCCCGACGATAATCAACCCCTCGCTCAACGCCCGAGCGACGGCATGGGTTGTATTGGCGGCCCCCAGTTTGAAACGCGCACTTTCGATATAGACCCGTAAGGTGTGCTCGCTGATCGACAGCAGATCAGCGACCTGACCGCGACCATATCCCATCGCCAGATAGGTGAGGGCATCGATCTCTCTGGGAGAGAGCGGCTTGGTCGGCTCTGGCGCCCGGCCAGCGGCAATTTCCAGTGCCTTTTGATTAAAATAGTGGGCAATAACGATCAGATCCCGCTGATGCATGTCCATCAAGACCGACCATTCGGCATCGTCGCAATGATGGGACAGCGTGAACAATGCGAATTGGCCATTCGGCCCGCGGATGGGCACCGAAAGCCCCTGATTGCCGATGCCAAACCGCTGTGCCTCTTGCCGCAGATGCCTGGCCGGTTTGGACGACCAGTCCAGCCGTTTCCAATCTACCGGATGAAACCGTTGGAAACATCCCAGAACCACAGGGTCGATGCGAATATAATCGTGGTCGACATAGTGCTGCACCCATTCCGTCGGGTATGTGCCGCAGCCATATTGTTCACCATCGGAACTCACCCAATGATAAACGGCGTGATCAACACCGAAGTAGTTCCGCAGATCTACGATAAGGTTTTGAATATCCTCAAGATTGCCTGCCAGCTGCAGCTGACCAAGAAGTGTCTCCAGTTCCCGCGCCATTCACCATCGACATCGACGATGTCGCCCCGATTTGCGCCGCCAGTTCAATCCGCGCAACCTGTGCCGTCCGGTCCAACTCATCCGCGAGATGGTTGAGCCCATTGAGCTGAGCAAAAGTGCGAAGATCCCCCAGGACGTCAATAATCCACGTGTCTTTCATCGACAGCCTCGTCCACAAATGGTTAACGGAATCTTAACGACCCATCGTAACACGGCAAATCTGAACAAATTATTCACCGCTTTGCCCTCCCCCAAAATGGTGAAGGGGTAAAATCCTAAGTCATTGCAATTTTTGGCGGCTAAAACGAAAACGCCGACCCGCTATGGGCCGGCGTCATCACTACGTCAACGAATCGCGCCCTATTGGCCCGACCGTGCGAGAACCTCTTCAAAGGTCTTCAGGCCGGTCGTTTGCGCCTGAACCAGAACCGCCATATTGCCGGGTTTATGCAGGTTCCGGAGCATTTTGGTATGCGCGGCGGGGATTTCACCCCAGCCTAAGACCTCTGACATGCAGGGATCAATTTTGCCCTCACACATCAGGCGGTTGGCCGCGGCGGCCTGCTTGAGGTGGGCAAAGTGCGAGCCCTGCAAACGCTTTTGGTGCATCCAGACGTAGCGCACGTCGAACGTACAGTTAAAGCCCGAGGTCCCGGCGCAGATCACGACCATGCCGCCCTTTTTACAGACGAAGGACGATACCGGGAACGTGGCCTCCCCGGGATGTTCGAACACCATATCGACGTTCTTGCCCTTGCCGGTGAATTCCCAGATCGCCTTGCCGAACCGGCGGGCCTCATCGAACCAGGCTTTGTATTCGGGCGTGTTAACCTTGGGCAATTGGCCCCAGCATTTGAAGTCATTGCGGTTGATGACGCCTTTTGCGCCCAGACCCATAACGAAATCGCGCTTGGATTCATCAGAGATCACCCCGATGGCATGGGCGCCCGCAGCCTTGGCCAGCTGGATCGCAAACGACCCCAGACCGCCCGATGCGCCCCAAACCAGAACGTGCTGGCCCGGTTTGATATCATGCGGCGCATGGCCGAACAGCATGCGATAAGCCGTCGCGAGGGTCAGCGTGTAACAGGCGGATTCTTCCCAGGTCAGATGCTTGGGACGCGGCAGCAATTGCTGCGCCTGCACACGGGTGAACTGCGCAAACGACCCGTCAGGGGTTTCATAGCCCCAAATCCGCTGCGAGGTCGAAAACATCGGATCGCCGCCGTTGCACTCTTCGTCGTCGCCGTCGTCTTGATTGCAGTGGATGACAACTTCGTCGCCAACCTTCCAATTTTTGACCTTATCACCAACGGCCCAGATGATGCCCGAGGCGTCCGACCCCGCGATGTGATACTCTGCGCCATGGCCGTCGAAGGGCGAAATCGGCACGCCGAGACCGGCCCAAATGCCATTATAGTTGACGCCTGCGGCCATCACCAGAACCAGAACCTCGTGGCTGTCCAGTTTGGGGGTCTCGACGACCTCGACCTGAAACGACTTTTCCGGATCGCCGTGGCGTTCACGACGGATCGCCCAAGCGTACATCTTTTCGGGAACATGACCCAGAGGCGGGATCTCTCCGATCTCGTATAGGTCCTTTTTCGGGGCGGTATAATCAAGGGCCATCAGTCTCTCCATCGGCAATGCAATGTGCGTTTCGCCGCGCCGCAGAATCGGCGCTTAAGGGAGAGATATAATCTTGCGCGAAACATTGCAATTGTCAGAAGGTAGAAATTTGTAATTTTCTTTCTTCTGCGATGCAGCGCCTCGCGCAAGCCTATTCTTTAGGCGTTACCGGATCGTATAGGTCGTGATCTGGCAAACGTTGATGTCGTAATCCGTGTAGGTGCCGCCGTCCGCGAACTCGATCTTAAAGTCAAAGTTGCAATGCCCGGTGCCATCATTGAAATTGATGTTCACCGAGCTGTAGGGCCCCAGTACGTTGCTGCCCAGAATGTCCTCTTCCCAAGAAGATGTACCGACGTTCGAGCCGTAGAACCGATAGACCGTTCGCCCGGTCTGGTTCGCGATTGTCACATTGCGATCGTAGCTATCGACGGCATAGCCCCCGCTCGTCGTATCGACACAGCCAGCCAGAGTCGCGCCGACCACGGCCGCGACCGCCAAAATCCTAAAGTTCATCATTCCAATTTCTCCAGTAATACGGACCGCCTCGGCTGGTCACGCAACCGTGAGGCTACGCCTAGAATTGACGTTCGGGAAATATTATTTCACGCCGCATCTGCGAAATGATGAGAAATGGTTGCGGCATAATAGAGCAGCAGAGGTTCGACTTCGGGCACGACGCCCACCTTATCCCCCACGAGAGTTACAAACCGGCGCTGCGCCAAGAGAGTCAGCGCATCCTGTACCAGATCGGCCGCATCTCTGCGTGGCAGCGGCAGGGTTTTGCTGGCGGCATAGGCCAGATCCTTGGCGATGGCGCGTTCCAGATCAGGCCGCGACCGCGCCCCTGCCAATAGCGCCCGCGCCACCATCGGCACCGCGACCAAGGGCATGGCCGACGCGATCCGTCCCATCAACGTTTGCCCCAGCGCCTCGACCGAGGTGTCGGGCGCATCGCGCATAAATTCGGATAGCGTCAACGTCGCCCCGAACCCGACCGAGGCAGTGCCCGCGGGCGGAAACTTCAGCCGGACCGCCCGCCACAAGAACAGCGGTAGCGCACGGACGACAGACCATAGCGACGGGCGGAACCGTCTCTCGCCGGTTTGACCGGCACGGACCAGCAGCGTATCTTCGAGGACGCGATCATAATTCAGGGCGACCGGCACAAACACCACGTCGCGCCCGCCCGGTTGCCAGCCCTGCACCATATAACTGAGCAGACCCATGCGCGGCTCTTGCAGTGCGCCTGTGACGCTGAGCCGACCTTCGGGGAAAAACGCCTGCGTCACGCCCTCGGCGGTGGTCATTTGCACATAGCGCGCCAGAACCGCACGATAGAGTTGCCCACTGGTGCCACGCCGGATGAAATAGGCCCCCATCGCCCGAACCAGCCATGACAGCGGCCAAACCCGCGCCCATTCCCCCACGGCGTAGGACACCGTACCGGTCCGGCTGATCAGATGCATCAGCAGCACATAATCCATGTTGCTGCGATGGTTGATCACAAACACCACTGAGGCATCGGCATCGATCCGGTCCAAGGGAGAGACATCCCCTGCGCCCAGTCGCACGCGATAAATCTTGCGGGTCAGCCAACGTGCCAAACGCGCGCCAAAGCCGAAATAGACCGAGGCCGAAAACGATGGCACGATTTCGCGTGCAAAACGACGCGCCTTTTCAAAGGCAACGTTTTCGGGAATTCCGTCGGTCCGCGATGCCTTTTGCACGGCCTGCGCCACCATGGGATCGTAGATCAGTCGCTGGATCGTGTCGTAGCGGAGCGCAAGCTTGAACGGCTCGATGGGACGGGTCAGGCGGCGGTTCAGCTTGGCGACCGCCCTCTCCATCCGCTTGCGGAAAAACCACCGGACAGACGGAAACAGAAAGTGCGACGCAAAGGTCACAGCCGCGAATAGCAGGATTACGATCAACAGCCAAAGCGGCAGGGTCACGGGCGCAGTCATGGCGGGACTTTGGACCGAAAAGCGATATTCGACAATAGGCTCACGCTGCAACGCGGCGAATTGACAGGGATGCAATCTTTCCGCTATCCCTTCCACAACGAAATAAAATTACTCTGCCGGATTCTCTGGAGGCCATTATGTCGCAAACGCAGAAAGATAAACCTTGGCTGTTTCGCACCTATGCGGGCCATTCCACCGCCAAGGCGTCGAATGCGCTGTATCGCAGCAATTTGGCCAAGGGCCAGACGGGTCTTTCCGTGGCCTTCGACCTGCCGACGCAAACCGGCTATGACTCGGATCATCGTCTGGCGCGCGGCGAGGTCGGCAAGGTCGGCGTTCCCGTTTGTCATCTGGGGGACATGCGCGCCCTGTTTGACGACATCCCGCTGGAGCAGATGAACACCTCGATGACGATCAATGCCACTGCGCCGTGGCTGTTGTCGCTCTATATTGCTGTGGCCGAAGAACAGGGCGCGGATGTGTCCGCCCTGCAAGGGACCGTCCAGAACGACATCATCAAGGAATACCTGTCGCGCGGCACCTATATTTGCCCGCCGAAACCCTCGCTGCGGATGATTACCGACGTGGCTGCCTATACGCGTGAACATTTACCAAAATGGAACCCGATGAACGTGTGTTCCTACCACCTCCAAGAGGCCGGCGCGACACCCGAAGAGGAACTGGCCTTTGCGCTGGCCACCGCGACGGCGGTGCTGGACGACCTACAGGGCAAGGTTGCCGAGGCCGATTTCCCGGAAATGGTTGGCCGGATTTCGTTCTTTGTGAATGCGGGCATCCGCTTTGTGACCGAGATGTGCAAAATGCGCGCATTCGTCGAACTGTGGGATGAAATCTGTCTCGAACGCTATGGCGTGCAGGACGCGAAATACCGTCGGTTCCGCTATGGCGTGCAGGTGAACAGCCTCGGCCTGACCGAACAGCAACCGGAAAACAACGTCTATCGCATCCTGATCGAGATGCTGGCCGTCACCCTGTCGAAAAACGCCCGCGCCCGCGCGGTGCAGCTCCCGGCGTGGAACGAAGCCCTTGGCCTGCCCCGCCCGTGGGACCAGCAGTGGTCGCTGCGCATGCAGCAGATCATGGCCTATGAAACCGACCTGCTGGAATACGGCGATCTGTTTGACGGCAACCCCGCCGTCACCGCCAAGGTCGAGGCACTCAAGGCCGGTGCGCGCGAGGAACTCGCCACCATCGACGGCATGGGCGGCGCGGTGCAGGCGATAGAGTACATGAAGTCGCGACTCGTCGAGTCGAACGCCCGCCGGATCGGCAATATCGAGGCCGGAGAGACCATCGTCGTCGGCGTGAACCGTTGGGAAAAGGGCGAGGCCTCGCCGCTGACCTCGGGCGATGATGCAATCATGGTGGTGGACCCCGCCGTCGAGGCCGAACAGATCGACCGCCTCAACGGTTGGAAATCAGCGCGCGATGCAGCCGCCGTCGCGCAGGCGCTGGCCGATCTGCGCGCGGCGGCTCTCGGTGGGACAAACATCATGATCCCGTCGATTGCCGCCGCCAAGGCAGGCGTCACCACCGGCGAATGGGCCGAGGAGATCCGCACCGCATTTGGCCAGTACCGTGCCCCCACTGGCGTGTCGAAAAACCCCAGCAACCGGACAGAGGGGCTCGACCCGATCCGCGATCAGGTGGCAGCGGTTTCGGCAAAACTGGGTCGGCCTCTCAAATTCCTTGTCGGCAAACCCGGCCTCGACGGCCATTCGAATGGTGCCGAGCAAATTGCAGCGCGCGCCCGGGATTGTGGAATGGACATTACCTACGAGGGAATTCGTCTCACTCCGGATGAAATTGTCGAAGCCGCCGGACGCGATCAAGCACATGTGATCGGATTGTCGATCCTATCTGGATCCCATTTGCCATTGATTGCCGAAGTTTTGGAAAAGCTCGAAAATGCCGGCCTGTCACATATTCCAGTTGTTGCAGGCGGCATCATTCCGGACGAAGACGCCAAAAAATTACGCGATATGGGCGTTTCCAAGGTCTACACCCCCAAAGATTTCGAATTGAACCGCATAATGGCGGATATCGTGGATCTGGCAGACCCCAAGACGATTGCCGCAGAGTAATTGGACCTCTCCTGAAGTCTCGGATTGCGTTTTTTCGCAATTCGAGGCATTTTTTTCGCAGATTGGCTAATTGCCAGCGTCAAGGAGAGAAAATGAACATCGACCTGGACCAGATGTCCCGCAAAGATCTGGAAAAACTTCGTGCTGACGTGGACCGCGCGTTGCAGCGCGTCGGCGCACGCGAATTGCAGGCCGCCCGTGAAGCCGTGGAAAGAGCAGCCCGCGAATTCGGCTTCAGCCTCGCCGAAGTGATGGACGGCAGCGCCAAGGGCAAAACCAAGGCGAAAGCCGACGCCAAGTATCGCAACCCCGCCGATGAGAGCCAAACCTGGTCTGGTCGCGGTCGCAAGCCGCAGTGGATCAAAGACGCCGAGTCCGCCGGGACCGATATCGCCTCGTTTGCGATCTAATTAACGAGCTCGAGTTTTGAAAAAGGGGCGCTAATGCCCCTTTTTTATTTATCGACCATGACTGCGATCATAGGCATTCGGCGGCGGCGAAGTCCAATTGCCCAGCGCATCGTTTGTCGATTTGAAAACAATCATTTCCAACGGATAGCATCGCGCCACATCCGACGAATGTTCCGCGCTACAATCGCCGCCTGGGCAGGCGCTGAGCACGGCCAAGAGATCAAATTCCGCAAAGAGTTCCAAATAGTCGCCGGCACGGACGGGACTGGCCTTCATGAAATATTGCCCGGTATCGCGGGTAAATCCTGTGCACATAAATACGTTCAGCACATCGTGAACCAATGGCTCTGACTGGCACAAATCCAAGTTTTGCGCATCGGCCAAGGCCCGCGTCAAATTGGAATGACAGCAATTATGATAGTGGTGGCCGCTGAGCAATTGCGCGGTATAGGGATCGCAGCGCGTCCCAATAACGTCGTGCACAGAGCCGCCGAACTGATCCATCCCGTACCATGCCAATGTATCCTCGGTGATCGTCGCCATTGGACGCAGGGACGGGAAATTCGACCAAAGACGATCGCCGACCGACACATGTGTTCCGTGCAACGCCCGGGTTTTGCCGGAATAGAAACGTTCGCTCAGGTCGTGGGCATTGAACAGATTCAGATCGCCGACCTGCGGGCCTTCGGGGCACAGGATGCGCAGAAAGCTCCCTGCGGGAACAAACACACTGGACGCATCGCGGGCTGGGACCACCACTCGCGCGATCTGTTCGGCATTTTCGCGGGCACATCGATACATCGCGAGGTCTGGCGCTGGCAGGGTTTCGACCGGATAACAGATGACCGGGGCGATCGCACGCAGGGCAGCCGCGTTCTCAGGTTCGGATTGATGTGAATCGATCAAGTTATTCTCCCTAGGATTGACCCAGATCAAATAAATCACGAGGCCATTCGAGGGATATTTGGTCCAGACCTAATCCGGAGCAAGTGTTATGTCCTTCTTGTCCTCAATTATCGCCCATTGGAAAATGGAAAACCGTGTCGACGCCGAGGTTGACACCTTCCCCGCCTCTGAACTCGAGGCGCTTGGCCTCAGCCGCGCCGAATTCCGCCGTATCGCCCATATGCCGCAGGAACAAATCGATCGTATGGAAAAAATGGCGCGGGTCTTTGGTGCCTCGATGGAGGCGGTGCGCCGTTCCGGCGAACAGATTCTAGTCGCGTCGCGCTGCGCCAATTGCAGCGAACAGGGGCAATGCCGCCGCACCCTGGCGGATCATCCAACAGCCGATAACTGCGATTTCTGCCCCAACGCAGAGACCTATAGCGACCTCGCACAGGCCTGAAACGCAAAAAGCCCCGCCATGGCGGGGCTTTGTTTCACTCGAAAGTCGGATTTACACCTGACGTTCGACCATCATTTTCTTGATATGGGCGATGGCCTTGGCGGGGTTCAGGCCCTTGGGGCAGGTTTTCGCACAGTTCATGATGGTGTGGCAGCGATACAGCTTGAACGGATCTTCGAGGCTGTCCAGACGCTCGCCGGTGGCTTCGTCGCGGCTGTCGATGATCCAGCGGTAGGCATGCAGCAGCGCAGCCGGCCCGAGATAACGATCAGAGTTCCACCAGTAGCTGGGGCAAGAGGTCGAACAGGAGGCGCACATCACGCATTCATACAGACCGTCCAGTTTCTTGCGGTCTTCGATCGACTGGCGCCATTCTTTTTCCGGGCGGTTCGTCTTGGTTTCCAGCCACGGCATGATGCTGGCGTGCTGCGCGTAGAAGTGCGTCAGATCCGGCACGAGGTCCTTGACCACGGGCATGTGCGGCAACGGATAGATTTTCACGTCGCCCTTGATCTCGTCGAGACCATAGATACAGGCCAGCGTATTTTGCCCGTCGATGTTCATCGCACAGGACCCGCAAATCCCTTCGCGGCAGGACCGGCGGAAGGTCAGCGTGGCGTCGATCTTGTTCTTGATGTAGATCAGACCATCCAGAACCATCGGTCCGCAATCGTCCATATCGACGAAATAGGTGTCCAGACGCGGGTTTTTCCCATCGTCGGGGTTCCAGCGATAAATCTGGAATTTCCGCAGGTTGGTTGCCCCTTCGGGCTTGGGCCAGGTCTTGCCCACCGTCATGCGGCTATTCTTGGGAAGAGAAAATTGGACCATCTATCAGGCTCCTGCGGTTGATCAGGCCCCTTGGCCACCAGCGGTCAGCGCCCGAGAGACGCAGCTGGTGGTTTCAGGACGCTTGAGAATGTTGCCCACCATGTAGGTGGTATCGGCGTTCGGCCCGGTGACAGCAGCCAGCGCGAGCGAATTGAGTTCGGTGTCCGTCGCATGATCGACGATGCAGTCGGCCATTTTGACAGCGATGGGTTCGGGGATCGCACCAATCCCGGGCAGTTCCGTTTGCAGCATGATCGGAATGATCACCGCACGGGCAGAAACCGTTGGATCGAGGCTCGGCACCTCTGGCGCCACGCAGGCCGCCAGTCCAACCAGTCCGAACAGGGCACTTACAGTCCGTTTCAAGCCTTCACTCCCCTTAGCGCAGCGCAGGCGGGCGAATTGGCCCCTGCCCCGTCAGATCCACGACACAGCGTTCGTAGACCACCATTGGATCGGCGCCCCGCAGGTAGTCCAGCGAAACACCCAGTTCAGCAGAGGCAAAGCCCCCCGTTCGCGAATTCGTGCCGATCGTGACGTTGCCAAAAGGCGCCTGCGCCTGCCGCGCACGATCTTCACAAATCTGGGCTGCCCGTTCCGGTGAGACCGGGCCGCACCCTACCAGCAGCAGGGCCACAGGAAGGACCATCACTGCCCGATACAATACCCCGACCCTCCACGGAGCGGCGCGCCATACCGCGAACAGTTCTGTGCCCGCAGATCAACGGTCGAGGCGGACATCGCCGCCACAGCCGACAGGTTTTGGGACGGCGTCGTGCGTCCTGCCACCTTGGCCTGTAGACAGGCTGTCAGGGCATTCGCGACCTCTTGCGATCCTCCCTCACGCGGAACAAAGGCCAGTTGATCGCCGCGCACCTCGTAAAAGTAGGACTGCAGCGTTTGACCTTGTTCTTGCAGGCACATGGCACCTGCATCGGTCTGGGACACACCGGTACAGCCCGATAGTCCCAGAACCGCCGCCCCGAGGGCCGGAAGGAAGAGTGCGCGACGCCGCATTAGAACGTGCGGGCCTTGGGCGCGATCTTGGCGAGGCTGATACCGCCTTCGACTTCAGTCGTCAGCGGATCAACCACCACCGGACGATAGGTCAGGTCAACCTGATTGCCATCGACGCGGCTGATGGTGTGCACACGCCAGTTCGCATCGTCACGCGTTGCGAAATCTTCGTGGGCATGGGCGCCGCGCGATTCCTTGCGGGCTTCTGCACCGACGATAGTCGCCAGCGCGTTCGGCATCAGGTTCGTCAGCTCCAGCGTTTCCATCAGGTCCGAGTTCCAGACCAGCGAGGTATCGGTGACCTTGAGATCGCCCAGTTTGGCGGCGATAGCGGTCATCTTGTCCTTGCCTTCGGCCATCGTCTTGGCGGTGCGGAACACAGCGGCGTCTGCCTGCATGGTCTTTTGCATCTCCAGACGCAGGTCCGCCGTCGGGATGCCGCCCTGCGCATAGCGCAGCCCGTCGAACCGATCAAAGCACTTGGCAATCGCGGCCTTGTTCAGCGCCGGGTTGCCCTTGGTGCGGTCGACGACCTGACCGGCGCGGATCGCGGCAGCGCGGCCAAACACCACGAGGTCGATCAACGAGTTCGAACCCAGACGGTTCGCGCCGTGGACCGATGCGCAGCCTGCCTCGCCCACAGCCATCAGGCCCGGAACGATGGCGTTCGGGTTTTCGGCGGTCGGGTTCAGGGCCTCGCCCCAGTAGTTGGTCGGAATGCCGCCCATGTTGTAGTGCACCGTCGGCAGAACCGGGATCGGCTCCTTGGTGACATCCACGCCGGCAAAGATCTTGGCCGATTCCGAAATGCCCGGCAGACGTTCTGCCAGTGCTTCGGCCGGCAGGTGGTTCAGGTGCAGGTGGATGTGATCGCCATCCTTGCCTACGCCACGACCTTCGCGGATTTCCATCGTCATACAGCGGGACACATAGTCACGCGGCGCGAGGTCCTTGTAGTGCGGCGCGTAACGCTCCATGAACCGCTCGCCCTGGCTGTTGGTCAGATACCCGCCTTCGCCGCGTGCGCCTTCGGTGATCAGACAGCCCGAACCATAGATGCCGGTCGGGTGGAACTGCACGAATTCCATATCCTGCAGCGGCAGACCAGCGCGTGCCACCATACCGCCGCCGTCACCGGTGCAGGTATGGGCCGATGTCGCCGAGAAATACGCGCGGCCATAGCCGCCGGTGGCCAGAACGACCATCTTGGCGCTGAACACGTGGAAAGTGCCGTCATCTAGCTTCCAGCAAACGACGCCCTGACAGGTACCGTCCTCGCCCATGATCAGGTCAAGGGCGAAATATTCGATATAGAATTCGGCCTGCTGTTTCAGCGACTGACCATAGAGCGTGTGCAAAATGGCATGGCCGGTGCGGTCGGCGGCAGCACAGGTGCGCTGAACGGGCGGGCCTTCACCGAATTCGGTGGTGTGGCCACCAAACGGACGCTGGTAGATCTTGCCTTCTTCGGTCCGGCTGAACGGCACACCATAGTGTTCCAGTTCGTACACGGCCTTGGGCGCTTCACGGGCGAGGTATTCCATCGCGTCCGTATCGCCCAGCCAGTCCGACCCCTTGACGGTGTCGTACATATGCCACTGCCAGCTATCGGGCCCCATATTGCCCAGCGAGGCGGCGATACCGCCCTGCGCGGCAACCGTGTGCGACCGGGTCGGGAACACCTTGGAGATACAGGCGGTGCGCAGACCCTGTTCGGCCATGCCCAGCGTCGCGCGAAGACCAGCACCGCCGGCGCCGATCACCACGACGTCATATTCGTGTGTTTCGTAGGTATAGGATGCCATCGGTCGTCTTCCTTACAGAGCCATCTTGGCGAGAGCGAACAGGCCGGTCGCCATCAGGCCGTAGGTGAATGCGGTCATCAGGGTCACAAAGGCCTTGCGCGTGGTGCCATGCGTGTAGTCCTCGATCATGATCTGGAACCCCTTGTTAAAATGCTGCAGGCCAGCCACCAGAACCAGCGCGGTCGTGATCGCGGGGATCGGCCGGGCAAAGGTCGCCTGAACGGTGGCAAAATCGCTGCCCAAGGCGCGACCGATGATAAACAGCCACACCGGAATAATCAGCGCGAGCCCGACGGCGCTGACGGTCATGAACCAATGATGTTCGGTACCAGTGTGCGAGGCGCCTTTGCCCTCGGCACGTTTGCGGGCGGTCAGATAACGCATCCTATCCCCCTTAGATGATCACGATGGTCAGAACGGTCAGAACGACCGAACCGATGAGGCATGCCATGCCAAGTTTCTCGGCGGTCGGGATGTCGAGCCCCTTGCCGGCATCATAATAGAGGTGACGCAGACCGGCGAGGAAGTGATACCACACACCCAAGAGCGACAGCGACATCACCACATCCCCCACAAAGGAGGTCAGCAGGCCATTGGCCAGATTGAAATAGGATTCACTCGTCGCGGCGGCGATCAGCCACCAAACGATCAACAACGCCGATGCAATCAACGCATTCCCGGTGACCCGTGTGAGGATCGAGGTCAGCATCGGAATATGCCAGCGGTAGATTTGCAGGTGCGGCGAAAGCGGGCGCTGCACGCCCTTGGTTTCTCCAGCCATGACGGTCCCCTCTATCGGTTCGGCCCCGATCTCTGACAGGATAGGGCTTTCGGTGACTGTTTTGACCGAAAAACCGGCGGCTGTCACGCATGCCCTATCCTTATTTTCGTGAAATTATATCACTGTTATCGTTAAAACAGTGCATTGTGATCACAAGAATTTGCGCTGTGATCACAATGTAATTCATTACAGTTTTAGTCAGAAAAAGGGCGCGACTCGCGCCGCGCCCTTTGATCCAATACTGTCACCCGGGCCAGTCCGACAGACTAGTGACTGCCCAAAATGCCGGTGCGCACGCTGTAATCGACGGCGATCTGATAATCGGGGTCATCGTCGCTATCGATCATCAAATGCCCGGCTTTCTTGAGCAACTGATGACAGTCCCGGCTCAGGTGGCGCAACTGAATCTGCTTGCCCTCCGCCTCATATTTGGCAGCGACGGCCTCAATGGCTTGCAGCGCGGATTGATCGGCGACGCGGCTGTCCGCAAAATCCACGATCACGAGCGCGGGGTCAGTCGCGGGATCGAACAGTTCGTTAAAGCCATCGGTCGACCCAAAGAACAGCGGCCCCTGCACCTGATACACTTTAGCACCTTCCGGGGTGGTATAGACCTTGGCGTGGATGCGTCGCGCATTGGTCCACGCGTAGGACAGCGCGGAAACGATCACCCCGACCACAACAGCGGTTGCGAGGTCGGTCGCCACGGTCACAACAGTGACAAGGATAATGACAAAGGCATCGGTCAGCGGAACCTTGGTCAGGATGCGCAAGCTATTCCAGGCAAAGGTCCCGATGACCACCATGAACATCACCCCGACCAGCGCAGCCAGCGGAATCTGTTCGATCAGCGGACTGGCCACAACAATAAAGGCCAGCAAAAACAGCGCGGCAGTCACACCGGCAACGCGGGTCCGGCCACCGGATTTGACGTTGATCATCGACTGGCCGATCATCGCGCAGCCCCCCATGGTTCCGAAAAACCCGGCAATCAGGTTCGCGGACCCCTGCGCGATACATTCCTGACTGGCTCCGCCCCGTTTGCCGGTCATCTCGCCGACAAGGTTCAGCGTCAGCAGGCTCTCGATCAGGCCGACAGCCGCGCAAATGATCGCATAGGGCAAAATGATCTGCAGTGTTTCAAACGTGAGAGGAACCATCGGGATGTGGAACACCGGCAGACCGCCCTGGATCTCGGCCATGTCGCCCACACGGGGCACATCAATGCCAAAGACAACAACGATCAGCGCCGTGATCACAATTCCAGCCAAGGGGGCGGGGATGACCGTCGTCACCTTGGGCAAAAGCCAGATGACCAGCATCGTCAGGCCGGTGAGCGCCAGCATCCATACCATCGGCGCCCCGCTGAGCCAGACCGCGCCCGACATCCCCTGCCCCGTCGCCTCGCTCCCCGGCGCCTTGAACTGACCAAGCTGGGCGAGGAAAATCACGACCGCCAGACCATTTACAAAACCAAGCATCACAGGATGCGGCACAAGGCGGATAAATTTCCCCCAGCGCAACAAACCGACTGTGACCTGAATGAGGCCCATCAGCACAACCGTCGCAAACAGATATTCCACCCCATGCTCGGCGACCAAGGCGACCATCACCACGGCCAAGGCCCCGGTTGCCCCAGAAATCATGCCCGGTCGCCCGCCGAGCACTGCCGTCACCAGCCCTATGATAAACGCGGCGTAGAGCCCGACCAGCGGATGCACCTGCGCCACAAAGGCAAAGGCAACCGCCTCTGGCACGAGGGCAAGCGCAACCGTCAGGCCAGACAGCACGTCGGTCCTGATCTGCGCGGGCGTCAGTTCGTTTTTATCGGCAATTGCAATACGGCGCGCAAATGCCGCCAAAGAGACCTCGGGCATCTCAATTCCTGTTCCTGTTCGCTTGCACACCCCTTAACCCGATACGGCGCAGGACGAAACCCGCGAAGCTGTTTTTCCGTTGTTACCTTGATCTACCTCCAATCCTCTCGCCGACTCTAAACCCGAAAAGTTAAGAACCGACAAAAGATTATCTTCTTTAGGTTGTGTTGATCTCTGACCCGTTCAGGTCCACCATGCCTCTGCAAACCCACAAGGAATCAACGGCATGAAGACCAAAATCGGCATCATTGGTGGATCGGGGCTCTATGATATCGACGGATTGACCGAACGTCAGTGGATCCCGGTCGAAACGCCATGGGGGCCGCCATCCGATGCCGTATTGACAGGTCAACTTGACGGCGTAGACATGGTCTTCCTGCCGCGACACGGTCGGGGGCATGTGCAAACGCCCAGCTCGATCAACTATCGGGCCAATATAGCCGCGCTCAAGCAAGTCGGCGTGACGGATGTCATCAGCCTGTCCGCCTGTGGCAGTTTCCATGACCACATGGCCCCCGGCGATTTTGTCGTTGTAGATCAATTCATCGACCGCACCTTTGCCCGAGAAAAATCGTTTTTTGGTCCCGGCCTCGTCGCGCATGTCAGCGTGGCCCATCCGACGTGTTCCCGACTGATGGATCATATCGAAACCGCCGCCCGCGCGACCGGCGTCACGGTTCATCGGGGTGGGACCTACCTCGCGATGGAGGGACCGCAGTTCTCCTCGATGGCAGAGAGCCTGATGTACAAATCATGGGGCTGCGATGTGATCGGCATGACCAACATGCCAGAGGCGAAACTCGCCCGCGAAGCAGAGCTGTGTTATGCCTCGATCGCGATGGTCACCGACTACGATTGCTGGCACCCGGACCACGGCGCGGTTCAGGTCGCGGATGTCATCCGCACCATGCATGGGAACACCGCCAAGGCCAAACAGACGGTCGCCGCCCTCCCCCGGCTGCTCCAGCCGGATCGGTTGCCCTGCCCCTGCGGCTGCGATCGTGCGCTCGAATTTGCGATCATGACTGCCCCGGACAAGAGGGACCCGTTGATGATAGAACAGCTCCGAACCATTGCCGGCCGCGTCTTGACCGCGTAATCCGGCAGCAGTGCCAAAAACAGAGTCCCGCCGATGAAACCCGTCCAAGACTACATCCGCACCATCCCCGATTTCCCGAACGAGGGGATCATGTTCCGCGATGTCACAACGCTTTTCGCGGACCCGCGCGGGTTCCGGATGGCTGTCGATCAGCTGATCTATCCGTTTCTGGATCAACGCATCGACAAGGTCGTTGGCCTCGAGGCACGCGGCTTTATTCTGGGCGGCGCGGTCGCGCATCAGCTTGGCGTCGGCTTTGTCCCGATCCGCAAAAAGGGCAAATTGCCTGCCGCGACCTATGCGCAGGACTATAGCCTCGAATACGGTCAGGCGACCGTCGAAATTCATCAGGACGCGCTAGAGGCTGGCGAGCGGGTCCTCTTGGTTGACGATCTTCTGGCAACCGGAGGCACCGCCCGCGCGGGCGTCAAATTGATCGAACGCCTCGGGGCCGAGGTAGCCGGAACCGCCTTTGTGGTCGATCTGCCTGACCTTGGAGGTCGTAGTGTTCTGACCGAGCTCGGGCTTTTTGTGCATTGCCTGTGCGATTTTTCAGGTCACTGATCAAACCGCCAGAACAGCCCCCGGATTCATGATCCCCTGCGGGTCCAAGGCGGCCTTGATCGCCCGCATCATCACCAGTTTTTGCGGATCGGCATAACGCTCCAGATCCGCAACCTTGTGGCGGCCAATGCCATGTTCCGCACTGATCGACCCCTCGAACTGAACCACGAGGTCGTGAATGACCTCCTGCACCGCTGCTTTGACATGGTCATAGTCCTTGCGGTCGCGACCCTTTGCCGGAAACACGTTGTAGTGCAGGTTGCCATCGCCCAAATGGCCAAAGCAGTTGATCCGCACATCGGCAACCTTGGCCAATTCTGCCGGAGCCACGTCGATAAACTCCGGAATGCGAGAGAGCGGAATCCCGATATCATGCGAAGAAATCGATCCGATGCGTTTGTTACCCTCCGGGATGCTTTCACGGATCGACCAGAACGCCTGCCGCTGGGCCTCGGATTGGGCAATGACCCCATCACTCACCAGCCCCGCGTCCAGCGCAACCTCAAACAGATGTTCCAGCGCGGCCTGCGGCGACTGCCCTGCTCCCAGCCCCAGATCGATCAACACTGACCACTCCGGAATTTCGCCAAACGGTTTGGCATGCGGCACACCGGTTTCGGCCAGAAACTCCCAACCTTGCCGATGGATGAGTTCAAAAGCGGAAATCCCCTCGCCAATCTGTCCCTGCGCCAGCGATAGCAGATCGAGAGCAGCCCGCGGCGACGGCACAACCAATAGCGCGGCCGCCTCGATCGCCGGGCGCGGCACCAGTTTCAGAGCCGCCGCAGTAATGATGCCCAAGGTCCCCTCGGAGCCGATCATCAGATCGCGCAGATCATAGCCGGTGTTATCCTTTCGCAGACGTGTCAGCCCGTGCCAGATCTGCCCCTGCGCTGTCACGACCTCCAGACCCAGAACCTGTGCCCGCGCATTGCCATAGCGCAGGACATTGACCCCGCCCGCATTGGTCCCGAGCAACCCGCCGATCCGCGCCGTCCCTTCAGAGGCGAGTGACAGTGGGAACATCCGCCCGGCAGCCTCGGCAGCCTCTTGGACCTGTGCCAAGATACAGCCAGCGTCACAAACCAGCACGTTTTCATCCGGATAAACCGCGCGGATCGCGGTCATCCGCTCTAGACTGACCACCAACGGTACAGCCCCATCGCCCTTGATCTGCCCCGAAACCAGCCCCGTCCCTCCCGCGTAGGGAACGATCCCGACGTCGGCAGCCGCACATTGACGGACAATATCCGCAACTTCTTGGGTTGTACGCGGGGCCACAACGACCCCTTGCCCCTTCCAGCGGCCGCGCGGCTCGGTCAAATAGCCGGCGCTGCTCTCGCGCAGCAAAGTCTCTCCATGAGAGGCCACCAAACCAGCAACGAATTTGTCGTCAACGCTCTGAACCATACCCTTGCCTTTGTGCCAAAAATATCCCGGGGGGAGGCCCATCGGGCCGAGGGGGCAGAGCCCCCTATCCTACATCGGTTTTCCCGCGACGATCCGCGCGCAGACTCGCATAGAGCACATGGCTGCGCCAACGCCCGTTGATCTGCAGATAGCTCTGCGCCACGCCTTCGTACTTGTAACCACAATTTTCCAGCAGTTTGCGCGATGGCGTGTTTTCGGGCAAACACCCCGCCTCGATCCGGCTCAGGTCCAGATCGACAAAGGCGTAGTGGACCAACGCAATGACAGCTTCGCGCATATATCCCTGCCGCGCATAGGGTTGCCCGATCCAATACCCGGTCGTGCCGGACTGGGCCGGACCACGGCGAATGTTGTCGAGGGTAATCGCTCCCATCAGCATCTGGTCGCTGCGACGGATCAGGAACAGCGGCACGGCTGTTCCGGTGGCGATCGACCTCTGCGCCCAATAGACCCGATTGGTAAAGGCCTTGCGCGACAGGTGATCCTCGGCCCAGGTCGGCTCCCATGGAATCAGGAACTCGCGGCTCTGATGGCGCAGGTCAGCCCAAGCCCGCCAATCGCCATGCTCCGGCGGTCGCAGGGTCAACCGCTCGGTTTCGAGCCGTACCTTACGCCGCCGCCCAAGCATCAGGCTGCCAACCGTGCCTTGATCGCCCCCAGATCAGGAGACTTCTGTCCGGGACCATAAATCGCGAGGGCCATTTCAGCGCCGCCCGCCATCTGCGCGGCAAAATCGCGAACTTTTTGCACCGACACATCGTCGATCAGCGCAATGGTTTCCTCCAGATCAATGATCCGGCCCTTGCTATGGATCATGTGGGACAACCGTTCGGCGCGACTCGACGGGCTCTCGAGCCCCATCAGCAAACCGGCCTTCATCTGGGCACGGGCGCGGGCAACCTCTGCCTCGGACATGTCATCGGCGGCGCGCTTGAGCTCGTCCACGGTCAGCGACACCAGTTGCGCGATATCCTGAGACGAGGTCCCTGCATAGATCGTCATCATGCCGGTGTCGGCATAGGCGCCGGTCTGGGCAAAGATCGAATAGCACAGCCCCCGGTTTTCCCGGATCTCCTGGAACAGGCGGCTGGAAATCCCGCCACCCAGGGCCGACGAATAGATCTGCGCCGTGTAAATGTCGTCGCTCAGATAGTCCGGCCCTTCAAACCCGAGCGTGAAATGAACCTGCTCGAGCTTTTTCAGCTCGCGCTTTTCGCCGCCCGTGAACCGCGCCGGCAAATAGGGGATCACCGAGGACCGACGGGACAGCCCGCCAAAAATCTCGATCGCCTGCGCGACGATAGCGTCGTGATCCACCGCCCCTGCCGCCGCCAGCACCATGTTCTCGGGCGCATAGTTTTCGCCCATGAACAAGCGCAGGTCGTCACCGCCAAAGGCAGACACCCGTTCAGTGGGCCCCAGAATGGTGCGGCCGATGGGTTGGTCGGGATAGGCAGCCTCTTGCAGCCAGTCGAATACGATATCGTCCGGCGTGTCATAGGCCAGCCCGATTTCTTGCAAGATGACATGCCGTTCAACGTCGATATCCGCCGGATTGAACACCGGATTGATCAGGATATCGCCAATGATATCGAGCCCCAGCGCCACATCCTGTTCCAGAACCCGCGCGTAATAGGCCGTCGCCTCGCGGCTGGTGTAGGCGTTGATATAGCCGCCCACATCTTCGATCGCCTCGGCGATTTGCAATGCCGTGCGACGCTTGGTGCCCTTGAACGCCATATGTTCAAGGAAATGCGCAATTCCGTTCTGCTCGACCCGCTCATTGCGGGCCCCTGCCATGACCCAGACACCGACTGAGGCTGACTTCAGACCGGGCATCTCTTCGGTCGCAATACGAAAGCCGTTCGGCAGAGTGTGAGTGCGAATGGTCACTGCGCGCGACGCTCCCGAATAATGGCCTGAATGGCCGGTAGATCATTGGCAACCCGCGTCACCCGTTCGTCACGGTCATATAGATCAGCCATGCGCGGGGGAAGAGGCGGACGGATGCCCGAAGCCTGTTCGACGGCATCGGGGAACTTGGCCGGATGTGCGGTAGCAAGCGTAATCATCGGGGTTTCGCCCAGGAAGTCCTGTGCTACTTTGACACCAACGGCCGAATGCGGGCAAAGCAATTCGCCGCAGATATCCAATTGCCCGCCGATTGTGGCAAGCGTTTCTTCCTCAGAAGCGCGGCCAGAGTTGAACGTGTCCTTCAGGAAATCATAGGCTCCCTGCGAAATCGTGAACACGCCCTTGTCCTTGAGGTCCGCCATCGCCTGCGCGGTCACAGCGCCGTCGCGACCGTAGGCATCAAACAGCGCCCGCTCGAAATTCGACGACACCTGAATGTCCATCGACGGGCTGATCGACGGGGTCACGCCCTGCTTTTGCTGGACACCGGTTTCGAGGGTACGATGCAAGATGTCGTTCTGGTTGGTCGCGACCACCAGCCGTTCAATCGGCAGACCCATCTTCTTGGCGACATAACCGGCGAAAATATCGCCGAAATTGCCCGTCGGGACGGTAAACGACACCTTGCGATGCGGTGCGCCCAGCGAGACCGCCGAAGAGAAGAAATAGACGACCTGCGCCAAAACGCGGCCCCAGTTGATCGAGTTCACCCCCGCCAGATGGACCTCATCGCGGAAGTCGAAGTCGTTGAACATATCCTTGAGCGCGGCCTGACAGTCGTCAAAATCCCCATCGACCGCCAGCGCATGCACATTGGCATCGGCGGGCGTGGTCATTTGACGACGCTGGACCTCGGACACCCGGCCATGCGGGAAGAGGATGAACACATCGACATTCGACAGCCCGCGGAAGGCCTCCATCGCCGCCGATCCGGTATCGCCCGAGGTCGCGCCCACAATGGTGATCCGCTTGCCCGACCGCGCCAGCGCGGCTTGCATCATCTGGCCGATGAGCTGCATGGCGAAATCCTTGAACGCCAAGGTCGGACCGTGGAACAATTCCAGCAGAAAATGGTTCGGAGCCAGTTGCACCAGCGGCGCGCGGGCAGCATGGCCGAACCCTGCATAGGCCTTGGCGATCAGAGACTTGAACTCTTGGTCGGTAAAGGTCTCGCCGATAAACGGCTTCATCACGCGAAAGGCGATGTCCTCATAGGTCAGCCCAGCCATGGACGCGATGTCATCGGCGCTAAACTGTGGAAAGCTCTCGGGCACGTAGAGGCCGCCGTCGCGCGCCAGCCCGGTCATCATGGCCTCTTCAAAGGTCAAAACAGGGGCCGTTCCACGGGTCGAAATATAGCGCATCGGTCAGTCCTTTTTGGCGGCGGGGCGGAAAATAAAATAGGCGGTCATTGCGGCCCATACAACAGCCAGCAAGAACCAGGTGATTGCGTATTCGCGGTGATCGTTCTTAATCCCCGAGGTGTCAACGGGCACCGGGACCAGACGCGGGTCCGGCGCGGTGGAGGACCGCAAAACAACCATAAACGGCTCTGCCTGAAGAACGGCTGCCATCGCATCGGTATCGCGGGCATACCAAAGGTTCCGGTTCGCATCGGGCGGCGGAGAGGACGCAGCGGCATCATCAGGCCACGCGATATTGCCACTGATGGTCTGAACATCCAACGCAGGCGCGGCGTTTTCCAGATCGAGCGGCATAACTCCCATATCGACCATCACCGCACGCCCGTCATCGGTCAGCCAACGGGAAATCACGCGATAGCCCGTTCCCGCGACGGTGCCAGAGGACAGCACGTGCAACTCTTGGCCAGAGGGGGTGCCGGTCAGGGTCACGGGGCGATAGTCATCGACGCCAGCCACGGGCGCGACCATCAGCGGCACCTCTGGCTCTGCCAGCTTGGCCTCGATCTCGGCCAGGATACCGCGTTTCCAATCCAACCGCTGCACCTGCCAGAAACAGAGCGACAGCAGGATAGCGACGCCACCCAGGCCAAAGGTCAGCAGAAACAGGATGCGACGCATATGTTGCCCTCTAAATGGAAACGCGCGGAGAGGTCCCCGCGCGGTTCAATGTCGTGTCATACGCCTCCGGTCAAGTGCCGGATGCGATTACATTCCGGCCATGCCCCAAATGTAGACAGCGGCAAAGAGGAACAGCCAGACGACGTCCACAAAGTGCCAGTACCAAGCGGCGGCCTCAAAGCCGACGTGCGATTCCGGGGTAAAGTGGCCGCGCAGCGCACGGATCAGACAGACGAACAGGAAGATCGTCCCGATGATCACGTGGAACCCGTGGAACCCGGTCGCCATGAAGAACGTGCCAAAGAACACATCGCCGCCCAGCGTATAGCCTTCGTGCTTGACCAGTTCGATATATTCCACAGCCTGGAACACGGTGAACAGCAGGCCCAGCAGGATACCGACGGTCAGGCCCTGGATCAGGTCCTTGCGGTTGTTTTCATGGACCAGAGCGTGGTGCGCCCAGGTAACGGCAGCGCCCGAACACAGCAGGATCAGCGTGTTGATCAGCGGCAGTTCAAAGGCGTGAACCGGGATGATTTCCGGCTGCTGGTAGCTGGTGCCAGCGTAGGTCCACATCGGATACATGTGGGTCTTGAAGAAGGCCCAGAACCACGCCGCAAAGAACATGACTTCGGACATGATGAACATGATCACGCCATAGCGCAGACCGATGCGAACGACCGCAGTGTGATCGCCTGCCTTGTTTTCCTTGATGGTGTCAGCCCACCACGCGCCGGAAGTGTAGAGAACGGCCACCAGACCGATCCAGAACATCCACGGCATGCCGTTTGCCATCCACTGGACAGCACCGAACAGCATGATGAACGCGCCAACGGCCGAAAGGAACGGCCAGACAGAGGGGGCTAGAATGTGGTAATCGTGGTTCTTGGTATGAGCCATATCGGTCTTCCCTGCGGCTGGTCTTTAGTTTGTTTGAGTGGCGACAGGCGCCGTGTCAGTCAAGGCTGCCTGAGTATCAGGCAGCGGGATTTGGTAGAAGGTATAGCTGAGAGTGATCGTATGCGTAAACTTTGCATCGCGATCCTCAACCATTGCCGGGTCAACATAGAAACTGACCGGCATGGTCACGGTTTCGCCCGGCTGAAGCACCTGTTCCGTGAAACAGAAGCATTCGATTTTGTCGAAATAACCGCCCGCCTCATAGGGGACGACGTTGTAGGTCGCCTGCCCGGCAACCGGATGGTCGGTCGGGTTATGCGCCTCGTAAAAGGCGAGAGCGGTCTGCCCGATCTTCAGCGTCATTTCGCGCTGGACCGGTTTGAATGTCCAAGGCATCGCGGAGTCGACGGTCGCATCGAAACGCACCGTAATCTCGCGGTCGAGGATCACGTCGCTGCCAGCCTCTGCGATATTGGTCGTGCCGCCAAAGCCGGTGACCTGACAGAACCAGCTATAAAACGGCACAGAGGCCCAGGACAGCGCACCCATCACGCCGACAACGCCGACGAGACGAACAACCGTTTTTGTGGGACCGGACAAACGCATCATTGCCCCGCCGGTGTCGTTGCAACCGGTTCCGCCAAGGCCGGACGGATCACATGGTCATTGGCCTCGAACTTGCGCGCGTCGCCGAGCTGCGTGACCTTGACGATGGTCAGCAGGAAAACGAGGGCAACAAAAGCCCCCAAGAGGATCAGCACGCCATAATTGCGACCGTTGCGACGGCTATGGAGTTCGTGTTCAACCTTGATTGCCATTACCAGATCCCCATGCCAGCAGCGCGCAGTGCGGCGTCGATCATCAGCGCCGCAAAGTGCAGGAACAGATAGGCCAGCGAAACCTTGAACGCGGTTTTCTCTGCGGCAAAGTTGTCGGCCTCAGCAGCGTCCTCGTCGCGGCGCCAGACGGCGTAGCACGATTTGAGGAACCAGATGTTCATCACGATCGCCGTCGCCAGATAGGTCCAGCCACCGATCGAGGTAAAGGCAATCGCCAAGGACACCGGGACCAGCGCGACCATATAGGCCATGATGTGATTGCGGGTGACGCGGCGACCGTGGGTTTCGGTCAACATCGGCACACCGGCGCGGCCGTAGTCAGACTTGACGAAAATCGCCAGCGACCAGAAATGCGGCGGCGTCCACATAAAGATCAGCGCAGTCATCAGGACCGACTCGAGGCTGACCCCGCCTGTGGCGACCGCCCAACCGATCATCGGCGGCAGCGCACCCGACAGGCCACCGATCACGATGTTCTGCGGGGTGGAGCGTTTGAGCCACATCGAATAGACGACGGCATAAAAGAAGATGGTAAAGGCCAGCAGACCGGCGGCCAACACGTTCGTCGCCAGAGCCAGCAGAACGACGGCAAACCCCGACAGCGCCAAACCGATGGCCAGCGCCTCTTCGGGTTGGACACGACCCGATGGGATCGGGCGTCCAGAGGTCCGCTTCATGATTCGGTCGATGTCGGCATCCCACCACATGTTCAGCGCACCGGACGCACCCGCGCCGACCGCAACACAGAGAATGCCGACAAAGGCGATGAACGGGTGGACATGGACCGGGGCCACAATCAGCCCCACCAGCGCGGTAAAGATGACCAGCGACATAACGCGCGGCTTGAGCAGGGCAAAATAATCGCCCATCCCCGCTTCGCGTGTCGTGTCCTGCATAGATACGTCAGCCATCTTTTTCTCGCTGTTAGTATAAGGGGCGGCAGCCCGCCCCTCTGTTTGAAATCAGGCGGCGCTTGGCCCCCTGCCCGTCCAATTAGGCCGGGAATTCTTCCTTGGCAGCGGCCAGCCAAGCGTCATAGGCTTCTTGGCTCACGACCTTGACGGTGATCGGCATATAGGCGTGGTCCTTGCCACACAGTTCCGAACACTGACCAAAGAACACGCCTTCTTGTTCAGCAGCGAACCACAGCTGGGCCAGACGGCCCGGGACGCCATCCTGCTTGACGCCCATGGCAGGCAGAGCCCACGAGTGGATCACGTCATCGGCCGTCACCTGCATCACGACAACCGCACCGACCGGCACAACAACGGCATTATCCGTCGCCAGCAGGAAGTGGTCGCTATCATAGCCATAGCGGGCCAGAACGGCGTTCATCGCCTCGCTGCGGACATAGGCCTGTGCGCCAGCGGTTTCATCTTCGCCCGACAGGGTCGACGGCTGGCCGATCATGTAGCTGTCGAACAGAACCGCGTCATCGACGTATTCATAGGTCCAGTACCACTGGTGGCCAGTGACCTTGATCACCACATCGCCGTCCGGAATTTCCTGCTGCTTGAACAGAGTCGGCAGCGAGAACGCACCGATGAACACCAGGATCAGGATCGGCACGATCGTCCAGGCGATTTCCAGCGGCGAATTGTGCGTAAAGGTCGCGGGCTTGGGGTTTGCGCGCTGGTTGTAGCGCACGATCACATAGCCCAGCAGCGCCACGACGAAAATGGTGATGGCGGTGATGATCACCATGATCATGCCGTCCAGCCATTGCAGGTCACGGGCCAGTTCCGAAGAGGCAGGCTGGAAGCCCGTCGCACCGGCAACCGGCGCGCCGACTACTTGCAGGTCTTGGCCCACCTGCTGCGCAGTCGCAGCGGCACTGGCAAGAGCCATAACGGCCGTAGCCGAAAGCTTGGTGACGAAATTGGTCAGTCGCATGTCATACCCTGTTCTGATCGGGGCGCAGGAACGCCCCCAATAGACCCTGCCCAGCACCCATCGGGGCACAAACGGACGGAATCCCGTTGTCTCCGGGGTTGCATGTCACATATCCTGAGCCACAACTCAAGAACTGCGATTGCGGCAGAAGGACGCTTTTTGATCCAAATCAAGGCCGCCACGGGAAAATACAGACATGACTGACGATCGTTTCCGCCCATTTGAGACCAATCTGGACCGCGATAACGCCCTTTTGATGCTCCAGGAGGCGACTCACGGGGCGGATGACGGGGAATTATTTCTCGAACGACGCCGGTCAGAATTTTTGACCCTGGACGATGGTCGGATCAAAACCGCCAGCTACAACGCCTCCGAAGGCTTTGGCCTGCGCGCGGTTTTAGGCGAAACGGCTGGTTACGCCCATTCCAGCACCATAGACGAACAGGCGCTGCGCCGGGCCGTGGCGACCGCGCGTCTGGCGGTCGGGGAAGGTGGCGGCACGCTCGCCGTCGGGCCTCAGCCGACGAATGTGCGGCTCTATGGCGATTCCGATCCCATTGCCGAGGCCAGTTTCCCGGGCAAGATCGAACTCTTGCGTGAAATCGACAGCTATGCGCGCGACCTCGACCGCCGGGTGGTGCAGGTGTCCGCCTCTCTGTCGGCGGAACTACAGGAGGTCGTGGTTCTACGCCCTGACGGCCATCTGGTCAGCGATTCCCGCCCGATGAGCCGTCTGAACGTGGCTGTCATCGTCGAGGACGCGAATGGTCGCCGCGAATCCGGATCGCATGGCGGTGGCGGGCGCGAGGGGCTGATCGGCGTGATCAGCCGCGACAATTGGGAACCCGCCGTCAAGGAGGCCCTGCGCATCGCATTGGTTAACCTAGAGGCCGTCGATGCCCCCGCAGGCGTGATGGACGTGGTTCTGGGGCCGGGTTGGCCGGGCGTTCTGCTGCACGAGGCCGTCGGTCACGGGCTTGAGGGCGACTTTAACCGCAAAGGCACCAGCGCGTTTTCGGGGCGGATCGGCCAACAGGTCGCCTCTCGGGGTGTGACTGTATTGGACGACGGCACCATTCCGGGCCGGCGCGGATCGCTCAATGTCGACGACGAAGGCACGGCATCGGGCAAAAACGTGCTGATCGAGGACGGCATTCTGGTCGGCTACATGCAGGACCGCCAGAATGCCCGGCTGATGGGCGTCGCACCGACAGGCAACGGGCGCCGCGAGAGCTATGCCCACCTGCCGATGCCGCGGATGACAAACACCTACCTGACCGGCGGAACCGCTGATCCGGCCTCGATTCTGACCGACCTCAAGGATGGCATTTACGCCGTCGGCTTTAGCGGCGGTCAGGTCGACATCACCAACGGCAAATTCGTGTTTTCCTGCACCGAGGCCTACCGTGTGAAAAACGGCGTCGTCGGTGCCCCGGTCAAGGGTGCGACCCTGATCGGCGACGGCCCCGAGGCGATGAGCCAGATCAGGGCCCTGGGCAACGATATGGCGCTGGACCCCGGCATCGGCGTCTGCGGCAAGGCGGGGCAATCCGTTCCGGTCGGCGTGGGACAACCGACGTTGATGCTTGGTGGTCTGACGGTGGGTGGTTCGGCCTGATCTGAACCTCCAAGGCCCGCCCGCCGAAAAATTTTTGCGAAAAACCGCAGATTTTTTTCGGCGTTTACCGGCGGTTAACTCTTCTGGCGCTAGAACGGTCTTGCAACAGACGGAGCGTCGGATGACCGAGGATATCGTTTCTTCTACTCACCCCCCACTCCCACCCACCACGGAGGACGAACGGCTCTATCGGCTTCGTCTGTTGCGCTCTCGCAGGGTCGGCATAGCGACCTACTACCGACTGATGGCGGAACACAAAACCGCCCGCGCCGCGTTCGAGGCTCTGCCTGAAATAGCCAGGCAGGCCGGGATCAATGACTACACCCCATGTCCGGAACCCGTCGCGCTGGCTGAATTGCGTTCTGGACGCGATGCAGGGGCACGGCTGATATGGCGCGGCTCGCCCGAATGGCCGATCGGGCTGGACGATCTGTCCGACCCGCCGCCGATGCTCTGGTGCGTCGGGGACTTGGCCCTGATGCAGCGCCCTGCCATCGCCATGGTTGGCGCCCGCAGCGCGTCTTCCCTCGGTCTACGCATGGCACGCAAGCTCGCCTCGGATCTGTCAGAGCAGGGTTTCGTGATCGTGTCCGGCCTCGCCCGCGGGATCGACGCAGCCGCCCATACCGCCAGCCTGCAGGGAGGGACGATTGCTGTCCTCGCAGGCGGGGTCGACATCATCTATCCCGCCGAAAATACACAGATCTTCAATGACATCGGGCAAAAGGGCCTACGTCTCTCGGAACAGCCGATCGGTCTGCAACCGCAGGCCCGTCATTTCCCGGTGCGCAACCGGATCATCGCCGGTCTGGCCCGGTCGGTCATTATTATCGAGGCCGCACTCAAATCCGGCAGCCTGATTACCGCAGATGCCGCGCTCAGTCTCGGGCGCGAGGTCGGCGCTGTGCCCGGTCATCCGTTCGACGGCAGGGCGGGCGGGTGCAACGCCCTGCTCCGCGATGGGGCAACATTGATCCGCACCGCAGAGGATGTCCTGTCGATTGTACAGGCGCCTCCGGTCAGCGCCCCGCCCCCTGCCCCGAAACCCGCGCGATCCACTGGTCTGCCGCAGCGCGGATTTCAGGAAACCGCCGCGCTCCACCAACAGATTCTCTCGTGTTTGGGGCCGTCGCCGGTGCCAGAGGATCAATTGACCCGCGATTTGGGGCTGCCGACCCACCTGATCGCGCCAGCGTTGGTCGAACTCGAACTCGATGGTCAAATTTTACGCCAAGCCGGGGGCCTATTGGCACTTTGCGTCTAAAATGATGGGGAAATGCTGGATAGGGGGACTTGAAACTTCTGCGACGGATGGCGCATTGACAGGGGAACCATCGTGCGGCCAATCTACGCCGCCACCCTTGAGGCCGTAGAACGCAGGAGTTCCCATGCCAGTTGTTGTTGTCGAATCCCCAGCCAAGGCAAAGACAATCAACAAGTATCTGGGCTCCGATTACACGGTCCTGGCCTCCTTTGGTCACGTCCGCGACCTGCCGGCCAAGGATGGGTCGGTCGACCCTGACAGCGATTTCGACATGAAATGGGAAATCGCCAATGACAGCAAAAAGCACGTCAAGGCGATTGCCGACGCCCTCAAAGATGATCCTAACCTGATCCTCGCAACCGACCCTGATCGCGAAGGCGAGGCGATCAGCTGGCACTTGCAGCAGGCTCTGACCGACCGCAAGGCGATCAAGAAGGACACGCAGGTTAGCCGCGTCACCTTTAACGCGATCACCAAATCTGCCGTGACCGAAGCGATGAAGGCGCCGCGTCAGGTCGACACGCATCTGGTCGAGGCCTATCTGGCGCGCCGCGCGCTGGACTATCTGGTGGGCTTTAACCTGTCGCCGGTTCTGTGGCGCAAATTGCCGGGTGCGAAATCGGCAGGACGTGTTCAGTCGGTCTGTCTGCGGCTGATCGTCGAACGGGAAATGGAAATCGAGTCCTTTCGCCCGCAGGAATACTGGACAATCAAGGCAGTCCTCTCGACCCCGCGCGGTCAGGAATTCGAAGCGCGTCTGACCGCCTTTGCCGGTAAGAAGCTGGACAAATTCGACATCGCCACCGCGACGCATGCTGAAATGGCCGCCGCCGCGATCGAACATCGTGACCTGACCGTGCAATCGGTCGAGGCAAAACCCGCCAGCCGGAACCCCTCGCCGCCCTTTATGACCTCGACTCTACAACAAGAGGCCAGCCGCAAATTCGGCATGGGCGCCCGCCAAACCATGAGCGCGGCGCAGCGGCTCTACGAGGCGGGCCTGATCACCTATATGCGGACCGACGGTATCGACATGGCACCAGAGGCCGTGATGTCTGCCCGCGACGCGATCAAGGCAAAGTTTGGCGAACAATACCTGCCTAGCAGCCCGCGGATGTATAAAAACAAGGCCAAGAATGCGCAGGAAGCACACGAATGTATCCGCCCGACGGATATGTTCATGTCGACCGAGAAGGCCAGAATCGCAGACGATGATCAGCGCAAACTGTACGACCTGATCTACAAACGCACCATCGCCAGCCAAATGGCCGCCGCGCAGATGGAGCGGACGACCGTCGACATTGCCAGCGCCGACGGACAGGTCAATCTGCGTGCAACCGGCCAAGTGGTTCTGTTTGAAGGTTTTATCGCCATCTACGAAGAAGGCCGCGACGATAGTGTCGTCGATGACGAAGATGGCCGCCTGCCGGTTTTGCATGTCGGCGATAAGACCGACAAGAAATCTGTCCAGCCGGAACAGCATTTTACCCAGCCGCCGCCGCGCTACACCGAGGCGACGCTCGTCAAACGGATGGAAGAATTGGGCATCGGTCGCCCGTCGACCTATGCCTCGATAGTCACCACCATTCAGGACCGCGACTATGTCGCCAAGGACAAAGGCCGCCTGATCCCGCAGGATAAGGGGCGACTGGTTACGGTTTTCCTGTCCAATTACTTCCGCAAATACGTCGAATACGACTTTACCGCCGGTTTGGAAAACGAACTGGACGAGGTCTCTGCGGGCGAGGCGGATTATAAGGCCGTGCTCAATCGGTTCTGGCGGGACTTCTCGGCGGCATTGGCCGAAACGTCCGAGCTGCGGATCACCGAGGTTCTGGACAAGATCAACGAAGTGCTCGAACCGCATCTGTTCCCGCCGACCGCCGATGGCGGCGATCCGCGGGCCTGTCCCAACTGTGGACAGGGACGGCTGTCGATGCGGACCGCCCGGTCCGGCGGGGCGTTTATTGGCTGCTCCAACTATCCCGAATGTCGCTACACGCGCCCATTTGGCCCTCCGGGGACCGAAGAATCGGGGATCGGCCCCGACGGGAAACTCTTGGGGCACGACGACGGCGATCCGATCAGTCTGCGGGACGGCCGTTTCGGCCCCTATGTGCAGCGTGGCGAAGTGACCGAGGACACCCCCAAACCGCCACGTTCGAGCCTGCCCAAGGGTTGGGCTCCCGAGAGTGTTGATCTGGACAAGGCCCTGATGTTGCTCAACCTTCCGCGCCAAGTCGGCCCCCATCCCGAGGATGGCGTCATGATCGAGGCCGGAATCGGTCGCTTTGGCCCCTTTGTCAAACACGGCACGACCTACGCCAACCTCAAGGAGGTGGATGAGGTCTTTGAGGTCGGTATGAACCGCGCGGTCGAAATTCTGGCGCAAAAGGCTGCTGGCCGCGCCGGGCGGACCGCTGCCAAGCCGCTCAAGGAACTGGGCGATCACCCGAGCGGTGGCGCAATGGCAGTGATGTCCGGCCGCTACGGTCCCTACATCAAGTGGGAAAAGGTGAATGCGACCCTGCCCAAGGATGTGGAGCCGGAGTCCGTCACGCCAGAAATGGCGATCGAATTGGTAAACGCCAAGGCCGGTAGCAAGACCACCAAGAAAAAGGCAAGCCCGACCAAGAAGGCCCCGGCAGCCAAGAAAACACCCGCCAAGAAAGCTGCGCCCAAGAAATCCGCCAAGAAGGCCGACGAGGCGTAAAACACGCGGTCAGGGCAGCAAATGCGCGAGCCCTGCCGCCTGCGTGGCCGCCCGGAGTTCTGGCAGATTGTCGAGGACGATCGCACCGTCCTCGCCGCCGGTCCGCCGCAGCCGAGCCGCGACCGGGAACGAGGCTATGCCCAGATCCGCGCAGAGTCGGTCAATCAACGCCTGATGGCCCGCCGGATCGCGCAGATCGCGTTCATAGTCGACCTCGACATGATCAAGCGCGCGGACCACTTCGGCCTCGTAGGACAGCATTTTGTCGTTCCAGATCAACAGCTCGACAAAATAGTCGGGGTCGATGCGGACATGCTGCCTCACGTCGCCATCGACGAAATAGACGCCCGTCGCCTGCGCCTTGGCCAAGGAAAGGGTCTGCGCGAATGTCCCCCGACGAATGTAGATCAACCGAAATCCTTTGGCCTCTGCGCGCCGGAAGAACGCAATAGGTTTGCGGATTTTGTGCACTTCGCACAATTGGTAGGACAACAGTTTAAAGCCGAATACCGGCTCCTTGGCGGCAGGCAAGAGCGCGGCTAAAAACCCGCGCGGGAACAGCAGGAACGAGTGGTAAAGTTCGCCGCTGGACTGAACGCCAGGAACCTGTCCCAGCAAATCCATCAGCAATGTCGTGCCAGATCGCGGACGCCCATAGAGGATAAAGCCCTTGGGCCGCGCCCTCCGGCGCAGGGCGTTCAGGTAAACCCGCACCTCCATCGGCAGATTGCGCAGGCGGGCACGATGCGGGTGCACACGCCCCCAGAGGTAAAATCGCTTTGGCTCGGACCCGACAGCGGGATGTTTTGCCAATTGACGATCTAAAGTGCGGTCATTCTTCATACACGAAACCAATTTTACGCAGATTCAGCGATAGACTGTGGTCATGTCAAACCTTAGCCGCATTGCCAAGCTACCGATGGACCCTTAACCTGCACCTATAGAGCAATCCTAGATCTTTCATGGCCATAAAATCCTTTGAACTGTCCGGCGGCATCGTTGTCGAAGATATCGAACAGAACTTTAGCAACTCGCTGAAACGGGCCCTGAAGGACGACCGTTATGAGTTGATGGAGCGTCGAGCGATTGCCGCCGCGGTACGGCCATCGGATCGCATCGTGGAACTTGGCGCCGGATGCGGCGTGATCGGCACATGTCTGGCCCGCGCCAGCGCCCCTTCGCAGGTCACCTCTGTCGAGGCGAACCCTGATCTGTTGCCGATTATCGCGCATACCCATGCCTGCAATGGCGTCACGGGGATCACCGTCATCAATGCGCTGGTCGGCGCGGCAGACGGCAAGGCAACCTTTTATATTTCCAGCGATTTTTGGGCATCTTCACTGTCGCCGGATACGCCGGATATCGCGCGTAGCGTTGAAATCGACACGCTCGACGTCAATGAACTGCTCCGCAATACGGGTGCGAATGTTTTGGTCTGCGACATCGAAGGGGCCGAGTATACGCTCTTTCCCGACATCGACTGGAGGCAGATCGACCTCGTGGTTGCCGAACTCCATCCCGACACCACAGATCTTGCGCGTCAGTCCAGGTTGTTTCATGTTTTGATGACTGCAGGCCTTTATCCCGACCTCGCCGCGATGGAACGCCCGCGCGTGATGGTGTTCAAGAGGAATTCTCGTGTCTAAGCAACTCGCCCTCTTCACGATGGTCTACGACGATGATGTCTATTTGGACATCTTCTTGCGGTATTGGACACGGTTCCTGCCGCGCGAGAATATCTTTGTTCTGATGCACGCAAATTACGATCGCTACGAAGCCTTGGCCAAGGGCTGCAATACCCTGCGGATCAACAGGCCAGCCGTTCACGACAACAGCGAGAGGGATCGCTGGTCGATGATCTCTCACTTTGTCTCCGGGGCCTGCTACATGTTCGACCGGGCCATCTATACAGATGTCGATGAGATTATTGTTCTAGATCCGAAGGTTGGCACAAATCCGGTCGAGTATATCCTGGATCACCCCGATCCGGTGGTAGCTCCGACGGGCATCGACATCGTCCATGTCCCGGATCAGGAACCGAACGATTACGACCCCACGCTGCCGGTACTCGGCCAACGTCGACACTTTGTCCACAACAGCTGGTATTCAAAGCCCGCGATCACCCGGCACGCCATTCGATGGGGATCGGGAGGTCACTATTGCGACCAGGAAAACTATGTCATCGACCCCAATCTGACGCTGTTTCATTTACGGTTGTTTGATAACCGCCAGTTCCAAGAGCGGCGCGCGGCGCGGTATTCGATGATTATCGATCCGGCCACCGGCAAACCCTTTCCGAACCTGGGTGGAAAAACCTGGCGGACCGAGGCCGACTATCTGGACGAATTCAGGCTTGGGACAATCAAAACCGCGGAACAGTTGAACGCACCACAGCTGAACCGTGCCTCGTATAAACTGCGCAAGGTCAAGAACGGCATCTATGTGCGCAGCCCGACAACCAAGCGTCAGATCCTACGGCTTCCGCCTGAATACGTCGGGCTTTTCTGAACCTGACCTTCGAAACGCGACCAAAGCGGCCTGCGCATGTTGGCCGCATCGAATCTATTGGGCTCGGATGCGGGCAAAAACTGTTTCGCGAACCGCAGCGTCATCATATTCCTGCCCCAATTTGTCGCTAGATCGGCGACAAACGGATGGGGACCCATGACAAACCTTCGCGCTACATCGCCGTTATCGTACGGGACGCCCCTGCCCAGGGGGCGCAGGCGCGATCTGATGATCACGATCGGGCTCATCGGATTTGTGGTGGTCGGCCTGAGTGGTCTGGCCGCAGCAACAGGATGGCAGGAAACCATCGATCAACTCTCGCTGTTGGACGTCGGACAGTTCGCTGCGCTCTTGGGTCTCAGCCTCCTGAACTATGCCCTGAGAGGGGGTCGTTGGCATCTGTTCGCTCGGCGGCTTGGCCTGCCGACGACAATAACGCAGAATTACCGCCATTTCCTCGGCGGTTTTGCGATGTCAGTGACCCCCGGCCGCGTCGGGGAACTGGTCCGCATGCGTTGGCTCCGCCGCGAAACCGGCTGGTCCTTTGAACGGACCGCGCCGCTGGCCCTGATGGACAGAGCGGGGGACTTGGCCGCGATGGCGATTCTCTTGGCCCTGGGACTATCATTCAGCACCGGCGGCGTGCGTTTTGGTCTGCCCGTCGCGACGGTGGCACTTGCTGCGGCCTTTGTCGCGACGCGGCCGCAACTCTTGTCCGGACTGGCAGAACTCGCCTTTCGCCTGACCGGTCGCTTTGCCCGGCTATTTGCAAAGCTCCGCCGCGCCTCGCGCTCTTTGGCCATGTTCTCTACGCCAGCAACCATCACTGCCTCGCTCGCGCTGGGTATCTTGGGCTGGTTCGCCGAAGGCGCATCGTTTTACCTGCTGCTAAATTGGATGGGCGCAGACGTCGGATTCTGGACCGCTACCACCATCTTTACATTCGCAACCCTTGCCGGAGGATTAACAGGAGCGCCGGGCGGCGTTGGCGGCGCAGAGGCGGCGATGATCGCGCTCCTTTCGTTGCAGGGGGTTCCGCTGGAAACTTCCCTGCCTGCCACGGCCATTATTCGGGTGACAACCCTGTGGTTTGCCATTGGACTGGGCCTGATCCTCTTCCCCTTTGCAGAACGCAAATCGACAAAGAGCCACTGACATGCGCTGGAAAACAAATACCTACTCGGGTTGGGGCCGAGCCTTAACCGCTTCTGGACAGCTTGCCCGGCCAGAGCGTCAGTCCCAAGTGACCCCGACCGCTCCGGCAATCGGCAATCGTCGGAGTTATGGCGACGCTGCACTGAATTCGGGCGGGCGGGCGATGGATATGACGCGGCTCGACCGAATTCTGGAGTTCGACACCAGAACGGGTGACATCCACGTCGAGGCTGGCTGCACGATCGGCGATCTGGCACGGGTACTGCCAACCAGGGGCTGGCTGCCACGTGTGATGCCCGGTACCGGCTTTGCGACGGTTGGCGGCTGTATCGCGATGGATGTGCACGGCAAGAACCACCATCATGCCGGATCTTTCGGCGGTCACGTCCGCGAAATCACTTTGCTGACCCCCGATGGACCACGGGTGATCGCTCCGGATGACACCAGTATTTGGCGGGCGACAATCGGTGGTCTCGGTCAAACCGGGGTGATCGCTTCGGCGCGACTGTCGCTGATGGCCGTCCCCGGGCGCACGATGAAGGTGCACGAACGGCGGGCCGAAAACTTTGACGAACATATTGCGATGCTGGATGCCTCGCAGGCAACGTTCTGTGTCGGTTGGGTCGATGCCGCTGCCACCGGCGCGTCGCTCGGACGCGGAATTGTCGAAGAGGCGGAAACCAGCGGCGCAGAAGCGAAACATCGGACCAAGACCCGCACGATCCCCTTCGATGCGCCGGGATTTGCCCTTTCGGCGCCGATGGTCCGGATGTTTAACACGCTCTATTATCGACGCGTACCGGCGGACGGCCAATTCGTCATTCGCCCGATCGAGGATTTCTTTTTCCCGCTCGACCGCGTTCACGACTGGAATCGGCTCTATGGCAAAACCGGGTTCCATCAGTTCCAGTGCGTCGTACCGACAAATGAACGCTACGCGCTACGAGGCATGCTGGGGGCCATCGCCGAGGCTGGTGCCGCCTCGCCTCTTGCCGTGCTCAAACGTATGGGCCCTGCAGAGTCCGGGCATCTTTCCTTTGCAAAAGAGGGCTTTACGCTCGCCGTTGATTTCCCCAATCGCGGCGCGACGCCAGAACTGATTGCGCATTTGATCGCCCAGACCATCGAGGCGAACGGCAGGGTCTATCTGGCCAAGGACAGCCTGTCGACGGCGGCGCAGGCCAGGGCGATGTACACCCATTTGCCGGAATGGGCCGCCACGGTGAACGATATCGACCCGGAAAGACGGCTCGAAACCGACCTGACGCGGCGATTGGCCCTAAGGACTGCGATATGAAAACTTGGGTCATTCTAGGGGCGACCAGTGCCATCGCACGCGCCTTTATCCGGCAAGAGGCCGACACTGGCGCGGGTTTCCTGCTCTGCGGTCGGGATCAAAACGACATGTTGGTTACCGCCGCCGATGCCAGACATCGCGGCGCAGCTGCGGCCGAGGTCTGTGCAATCGATATGCGCGATGCCGACAGTTTCGCACCGGTGCTCGCGCGACTGCAAACCATCAGCGGGACAATTTGCTGTGCGGTTTTCGTCGGATCAATGCCGGAGCAATCGGAAATTGACGCTGATCCGGGCCTGATCCCCGGTGTTGTCATCGATAGTTTTACCGGACCGGCGCAGTTCCTGACCGCTCTTGCCCCCCTGATGGAAGAGCGCGAAGCGGGCGAAATCGTCGGTGTCAGCTCTGTTGCCGGAGATCGCGGGCGGCTCGGCAACTATGTCTATGGCGCGGCCAAGGCCGGGTTCTCGACCTATCTATCAGGCCTGCGCAATCGATTGGGACGCAAGGGCATTCATGTGATGACCGTGAAACCCGGGCCGGTAGATACGGCGATGACATGGGGCAGCCAGTTGCCGTTCATGGCTACACCGGATGCGGTCGCCAAGGACATCATCGCGGGCCTCAAGAGCCAGCGGAACACGGTATATACAAAACGCCTTTGGCTCTTGGTCATGACAATAATCCGCCTGATCCCCGAGCCGATCTTTAAAAAGCTGTCGATCTGAACAAAGGGCGCCATCTGGCGCCCTTGTCTATTTGGAACATTAGAACCCGAACCATTGCTGCCAGAGCCCGGCAGAATAGAACATTAGCGACAAAGTGATCAGCAACAGCCCGATGCCCCGCTTGTCCTTGAGCGCGAAAACGATGGGATCGTAATCCTGCTGCCCGAACCAGCCCAGTCGCACCATGCGATTGAGCCATGCAGCAATCGGGATCAAGGCCACCCAGAGCAGCCACTGCGACGGATAGAGAACCCGCGCCTGTTCGCTAAAGGAATACAGGAAAAAGATCACCAAGGCCCCGACCATCCCCAGTATCGCCACGTTCAACAAATCCGGACGGTCCAGGCGTCCATAGCCACGACCGGGCAACGGGTCATCGTTCGTCGCGAGCGTCAATTCGGTCAATCGTTTGACGCAGCCCAGCGTGACAAAAATCGGAAAGATAAAGATCAGCATAAACACCGAAGCATCGACCTGACTCGCCGCGGCCCCTGCCACCACCCGGATGGTATAAAGAGCCGCGAGGGTGAAAATGTCGATCCAGCGCATCCGTTTGAGCTTGAGCGAATAGGCCAGCGACAAGATCATATAGAGCACCACAACACCCAGGAACGCGATGCCCAACACAGCCCCGAGCCCCAGAGCAATCGCCGCCAGACCGCCGCAGGCGATCATCCCGACCTTGATCGGAACGGTGCCGGCCGCAAAAGGGCGCTTGCACTTGGTGCGGTGCAGGCGATCCGCCTCGAGGTCGAGCAGGTCATTCACCACGTAGATCGACGAAGCCGCCGCCGAGAATGCCGCGATACCCAGCACCACCAAGAACGCGGTCATCAGGTCGAACTGATGCGCCGCAATCATCGGCAGAAACAGCAGAACGTTCTTGACCCATTGATGCGGACGGATCGCCTTGGTTAAGGCAGACCAGGACCAGCCACCCGGCAGTTGCGTTTTCTGAGCGACGGGGAGTTTCTCCCCTGCCCCGCCAGCGCGCCCCACAACGATAGAATGGCTGGCACGCGCCCAGATGGCGGCATCGGATTTGTCATCGCCAGCGTAGATAAAGCCCTTGTCGCCGTACTCTGCGACCAGCGCCCGCGCCTTGTGCGCACCTTTGAGGTTGTGTCCGGGTTCAGACCCCAAGGCGGCATCAAATCCATGCAGCGTCGCCAGATCCTGAACCAGATGCCGATCAGAAGCCGAGGCGAGGACGACCTCCCGGCCTTCGGCCTGCGCGTCCCTTGCCATCTGGGCGATCTGGTCGTTGACCGGCAAAAGATCCAGCCGCAGCGGCGCGATCTGACGCAGTTCGGACTTGAGCCGCGCGGGATCACGCCAAAATCGAAACGCCGCCCTGATCGTCGTGATCGGCGCACGGCCTAGGCCCGCCCAAAAGGTTTCATACAACAAATCCGTGCGCAGAAACGTACCGTCCACATCGAGAACAAGCGGCTGAGAATGGGTCAATATTCAGTCTCCGTTTAAGGAAAAGACGCAACCGTCGGTCATCAGCTCTGGCGGCGTCACGCAAAGAGCACGCGCCACAGTCCAAGCAGAGAGAACCTTTGGCACGTAATCGCGGGTTTCGGCATAGTTGGGAACACCGTTGTTATCCCGAATCGCTCCCTCGCCTGCGTTATAGGCGGCGATATAGAGGATGGGATCACGGTCGAAATCGTTAATCAGCCAGTCGAGGTAGGCAACGCCCCCGGCAATGTTCTGTGAGGCATCCATCGCATTCGCGACATCAAAGCGTTCCGCGGTCCCCGGCATCAACTGCATGAGCCCCTGCGCCCCCGTCCGGCTGATCGCGCGAGGATTGCCCGCGCTCTCGACAGAGATCACCGCCAGAACCAGAGCGGGCGACACCTGGGTGCCGATCGTTTCCATCATGATGTCGCGGCCATAGCTCTGGACGATGCGTTGCAGTGCCTCTAGCCGGGGTTGGACCAGCGCTTTCCCTTCGGGCGGTTGTTCAAGAGCGGACAGAGCAGTCGCCAGCCGACCGGGCCCTGTCGCGGCGGCGTCCGGGGAAATCAGGCCCCAAAACCAGTCCAGATCCCCCCCCGATGGGCTGGCGCCGGGCACAGGTGCACTGGGTTCGGGCGCAGCGGGGACGGGAATCGCGGCCGGATCAATTTGAACCGTAATACGATTCGTCGCGCCGGGCGCCGGGAGACCGACCCTCTTATAGGTAAAATCGGCTTGCACGACGTTCGACTCGGCAAAAACCGAGTCGGCGGATAAGGCCGCCAGAGTAAAAATGATCGCCAAGCGCCGCTTCATGCGGTTCTAACCTGCCTCTGCCTGCGAAAATTATCGCAGAAATTTAGGCATCTGACCACTCTCCGCTGCCACAATGCGACCGTTTCGTCCCATTTCGGGGGACAGATCGGCACCAAAGAGGCCTCGAAACAGCGCGTTGGATTTTTTTACCCAAAATTTTCAATGATTTATACTAAAGTATATCTAAAAATCCGTTTGCGCCAAAGATGCACGAAACCTGCCCCAATCCGGCCCCATTCAGACGGCTATATCAACTCATCCGAAGCGGACAGCACACCAAATGAGGCCGGTGAGCAGGCTCCGATAGGAAGATTAAGAGCGATCTAAACCCCTGAGGAGGGACACCAAATGCTGAATTTCATCAAAAACTTCCGTCGTGACGAAGATGGCGCCGTGACCGTTGACTGGGTCGTTCTGACCGCTGCCATGGTCGGTATCGCTGTCGCAATCATCTCGTCGATCTCGGGCGGCTCCACCGCCATGGGCGACAAGATGTCGACCGCCCTGTCGGTCCAGCAAGCCGCTACCTACTAATCC
>CALMJS010000023.1 GCA_937864535.1 uncultured Paracoccaceae bacterium | reverse complement strand
TATTCGATGACATAGCCGGTGCCGCCAGCGGTGCCGGTCGCGCCGATCACGGCCAGCGTGATGTCCTTGGCGGTAACGCCCGGCTTCAGCTTGCCGGTGATTTCCACCTTCATGTTCTTGGACTTTTTCTGGATCAGGGTCTGGGTGGCCAGAACGTGTTCCACTTCGGACGTGCCGATGCCGTGCGCCAATGCGCCGAATGCGCCGTGGGTCGCGGTGTGGCTGTCGCCGCAGACAACGGTCATGCCCGGCAGGGTCCAGCCCTGTTCCGGACCAACGATGTGCACGATGCCCTGACGGACGTCAGACACCGGGTAATAGTTGATGCCGAAATCCTTGGCGTTCTTGTCCAGAGCTTCGACCTGGATGCGCGACTCTTCGGTCATGGTCGAGGCGTTGGCGCGGTCCAGCGTGGTGGGAACGTTGTGATCCGGAACGGCGATGGTTTTTTCCGGCGCACGAACCCTGCGGCCAGCCATCCGCAATCCCTCAAAGGCCTGTGGCGAGGTTACTTCGTGGACAAGGTGGCGGTCGATGTACAGCAGACAGGTGCCGTCTTCGGATTCATGGGCGACGTGCGCGTCCCAGATTTTATCATAGAGCGTCTTGGGCGACATGGCTCTTACCTTTGTGGTGATGGAATTTCAGATCGTACATGGACGGGCGCATGGCAAAGCGCCCCGCGCGACATCACAGTCGGGCTAGGATCGAACGGGCTTCGCCGTAAAACCGTTCACGCAAACGCGCACGGTCATCCATGTCAAAGATACGTGTCATGCCGCGCACATAAGCGTTTTGCGTGAGTCTATCAAGGAAACTCTGCTGAGCTTGGTTCGAATCATCGGATGTCCCCTTCGGACCCATCATGGATGCCCTTTTCCAGCTGTGGATCACCGCAACAGTCGGCGCCTTGCTCTTCGGAATAGGGCCCCGCCAAGGATGCTGTGTGCATAAATAATTGATATAATTATATTTTTGGTCAGCTGCACCCCAAATCTGGTCGGGAAACCGCGAGACTGTCCCACTGGACAACTGCAGTTTGCCGGGCAACGTCGTCCGGTCGATGAAAGAGTGCAGGTGAATAGGTTGAAAATCCGGCCTGTGGCTGATACCGTCGCCGGTACACTCAGCGCCGGGGTGCATGGGCGGCGCGCAACCCCGGAGGACAATGATCTGTCTTTCAATGTATCGACAGCCACTGCTGTCACTGCAGGTCACGTCATGACGGCTGACCTGAAAAAAGCTACCAGCGATGCGATCCTCGCCGCTGTTCTGGCGTCCCTCGACGATGACAAGGCCGAAGACGTGGTTCAGATCCCCCTGCGCGGAAAAACGCAGATGGCGGACCATATGGTCGTTGCTTCTGGCCGTTCGACCCGTCAGGTCGCTGCGATTTCGCAAAAGCTGATGGAACGGCTCAAGGCCGAATTGGGCGTTTTGTGCAAAATCGAAGGCGCAGAGGTCGGTGATTGGGTGCTGATCGACGCGGGCGATGTGATCGTCCACGTGTTCCGTCCCGAAGTTCGCGAGTTCTATCAGTTGGAGAAGATGTGGCTGCCGTCAGGTGCCACGCCGACCACTCTGCCGAACTAATGCGCGTTCATATCGTTGCTGTGGGTCGCCTGCGCGCGGGCCCGGAGCTGGACCTGATTACAGATTATCTGACTCGGTTTGATCGAACGGGGCGGGCGCTTGCGCTTGGCCCCGCGAACGCCATTGAGGTCGAGGATAAAAAGAACGCCGGGATGGGGGCAGAGGCCGCGTTGATTGAGCGCGCCATCCCCTCTGGCGCGTTGGTCTGTATCATGGATGAACGCGGCAAACTGATGACCTCGCCGCAATTTGCCGACACCTTGGCTGATTGGCGCGACAAAGGGCGGCAGGATGTCGCCTTTGTCATCGGGGGCGCGGACGGTTTGGACCCCGCGTTTCGGGAGCGTGCCGATGCCGCGCTATCGTTCGGCAAAATGGTATGGCCGCATATGATGGTGCGGGTCATGCTGTCTGAACAGCTCTACCGCGCGGCCTCGATCCTGTCAGGCGGCCCGTATCATCGCGTCTGAGGCGCCAACCTCAAGCCCGACAAAATAATCTTTGTGTTCAGGCATATAGCGGTGACACATCCGGTGATTGCTGGCGCGAACCTGTGATAGGATTTGTTCGCGTTGGTCTGCCGAACAGGTGATTGGTGCCCCGCCGATTTTTGCAGCGGTCAGCTTCAACGCCCGCCTTGTCCAAAGGCGGGCCATCTTGGATTTCAAATTCAGCCGCATCAGGACCTGATTGCCACGCTGCAAGAGCTGCGCGCCGGATTGTGTCAGTGCCCGATTGGCGACGGGTTTCACCGGGCTGGGCAAAGTGAGGTTCATCGCCGTGAAAAAGTCGGTGATCAGGTCGAAGTCGGATGTCGCGCCATAGGCCCGCACCGTAACGCGCGACCGGCCCACAGTCCGCACCCACATGTCCACCAGCGCCGAGAGGTCGGTCGGCGGCACATCTGCCAGAAACTGATCGAGTGTATCGACCAGACCATTGCGCAGCCGTTCGGAATATTCGCTGACCAGCCAATGATCCTGACGACGGACGTAGATCACATAATCCACCTCGTCGAAAAATTCGCGCAATACGGCATTCAGCGTCGCAATGTCATCGACTGTATTGAAAAATACGGTCAACAGTTCGGAGCTGATGATCCACGTCTTGGCGTCGGAGGTGGAGAGTTTCTGTTTCAGCCAGTCCCGCACGGTGTGCGCCCTTTGCGCCAGCGCCGCGCGATCGGAAATTCCATGAAACCAGCGGAAATCGTCGCTACCCCGCGTTTGTCCCAGTCGGTCGAGGCCTAGATAGAGATATTCGGGCTGGTTGATCAGTCGTTCGCCGAACCGTTCATAACCGATGTGATCGGCGGCCAGCGCGGTCTTGTTTTGCGCCAGATACTGCTGCAAAGATGTCGAACCGGTTTTGGGCAAACCAACGTGGCAGATCGCTTTCATCAGGGTTTCCTTGGGCTTTTGTCCAAGGGTAATCGGGCCTGTGTGCGAGGGCAACCGGAACTGCCGATTATGTCCAACTATCGGGTTTCTTTCGTATCATCTGCATGCTAGCCCTTGGCCCATGTGGGACATCCTGCTTCAGACACTTCCGTTTTTTGCCCTGATCGGCCTTGGCTACGGGTCGGGACGAACGGGCTTTTTCTCGTCCGAGGCGACGGCCTATCTCACCAAATTCGTGTTCTATTTCGCGCTCTCTGCGATGCTGGTGCGGTTTTCGGCGAACCTGTCGATTGGCGATCTGATCAGTTGGCCGTTTATGGGGGCCTATTTGTCGGGCACCGTGGTCGTCTATCTGCTGGTGACGGCGGTTGCGATGGTCCGGCGATTGTCGGTCGCAGAGGCGGCAGTCGAGGCGCAGACCGGCGTGATTGGCAACGTCGGTTTTCTGGGCATCCCGATGTTGGTCATGCTCTTGGGCGAAGGGGCGATTGGACCAGTGATGATGGTGCTGGTCGTCGATCTGATCGTGTTTTCATCGCTCATCGTGATCTTGATCACCGGCAGCCGGGACGGGCGCGTTTCTTGGCGGGTTTTGAATACCGTGGCGCTGGGGCTCGTGAAAAACCCGATGATCGTGTCGATCACGCTCGGGATCACGATTACTGCACTGGGGCTGCCTCTGCCTGCGCCGGTCAATTCGTTCCTGACGATTCTGGGGGCGGCTGCGACGCCGGGGGCGCTGTTTGCAATCGGGGCGTCCTTGGCCAGCAAATCCGCCGAACGGATCGCTGTCGCGGGCTGGCTGAGCCTGTCAAAACTGGTTTTGCATCCTGCGGCCGTGGCCTTTGCGGCCTATGGCCTGTTTCACATTCCCGCCTATCCGGCCTCTGTCATGGTCGCGGCGGCATCGCTGCCTGTGGCGGGCAACGTGTTCATTCTGGCCCAGCATTACGGCGTCGCGCCGATGCGGGTCTCTGCCTCAATCCTCATTTCAACCGCACTGAGTGTGTTCACCGTTTCGGCGGTGATCGCATGGGTCCAAGTCTGATTGGAGACCTCGATGGAAACGATTTCTGAAAACCGCTGCTTTGGTGGCACCCAAGGCGTCTATCGTCACGAGTCCGCGGTGACGGGCTGCGACATGACCTTTGGGGTGTTCATGCCCGCCGAAGCCGAAGAAGGCCCTGTCCCTGTGTTGTGGTATCTGTCGGGCCTGACCTGCACGCATGAAAACGCCATGATCAAGGCCGGAGCGCAAGCCTGGGCCGCCGAACAGGGGCTGGCGATCGTGTTCCCCGATACCTCGCCGCGCGGCGAGGGCGTGGCCGATGACGCCGCCTATGATCTGGGGCAGGGCGCCGGGTTCTATGTGAACGCCACGCAGCAGCCCTGGGCGAAACATTTCCGGATGTGGGACTATATCGCCGATGAATTGCCGCGCATTGTCACCGCGAACTTTTCCGTCGACGAAGAGCGCCAGTCGATCACCGGCCACTCGATGGGCGGGCATGGGGCGCTGACCCTTGCGATGTCGTTGCCGGGGCGGTTCCGGTCAGTGTCGGCCTTTGCCCCGATCTGTCACCCGACCACCAGCACATGGGGCCGTAAACAGTTCACCGCCTACCTTGGCGCGGACGAATCCCGCTGGGCGGCACATGATGCGACGCTGCTGATGAAAAACTGGGGTCTGGATATTCCGCTGTTGGTCGATACTGGTGCCAGCGATCAATTTTCCGAACATCTGATGACTGAAAAACTGGCCGAGGCGGCGCTGGCCCGCCGTGTTCCGGCGACCTTCCGGCTGCACAAGGGCTATGACCACAGCTACTTCTTTGTGTCGACCTTTATGGAGGATCACATTGATTTCCATGCAGAGGCTCTCTGGGCGTGATCTACGTTGATGCCGATGCCTGTCCGGTCAAGGCCGAGGTTGAACGGGTCGCAACCCGGCACGGCCTGAAAACCTACATCGTGTCGAACGGCGGCATTCGCCCCTCGCCCAATCCGCTGATTGAAACGGTGATCGTTCCAGAGGGACCGGACATCGCGGATATGTGGATTGCCGACCGTGCGACACTGGGCGATGTGGTGATCACCGGCGATATTCCCTTGGCGGCAAAATGCGTCGCAGCGGGGGCGCGGGTGCTCAAACACAATGGCGAGGCGTTGACGGAGGCCAATATCGGGAATGCGCTCGCGGTGCGGGACCTGATGGCTGACCTGCGCTCGGCCGATCCGTTTCGTCAGGGCGGCGGAAAACCGTTTTCCAAAACAGACCGCTCCCGCTTTCTGGAGGCGCTAGAGCGGGAAATTCAGCGCGCAAAGCGAGGGTGATATGATCAACGCCGTTATTTTCGACATTGGCAACGTGCTGATCGAATGGGTGCCCGAACGGCTCTATGATGAGGTGATCGGCCCGGATCGACGCAAGGCGATGTTCGCGGCGGTTGACCTGCACGGAATGAACGACGGGGTCGATCGTGGCGCGCATTTCCGCGATAGCGTGACTGCGACCGCCGCAGCCTATCCCGAATGGCACGATGAAATCATGATGTGGCACGATCGCTGGCTGGATATGGCAGCCCCGGCTATCCCGCATTCGGTTCGGCTGCTGCAGGCGCTGCGGGCCAAGGGCGTGCCGGTCTTTGCCCTGACGAATTTCGGTATCCAGACCTTTGAGATGGGAGAGGCGGCCTATCCGTTCCTCAAGGAATTTGACCGGCGATATGTGTCTGGCCACATGGGCGTGATCAAACCGGACGCACGTATTTATGAAATGGTTGAACAGGACTGCGGGCTGCCGCCCGAGACGCTGTTGTTCGCAGATGATCGTTTGGACAATATCAACGCCGCGTCCGCGCGCGGGTGGCAAACCCATCTGTTTGACGGGCCGCAGGGCTGGGCCGCCCGTCTGGTGGCCGAAGGTTTACTGACCGAGCAAGAGGCGACCTGATGGTCGAGATCATCCCCTTTGACGCCGGAGAAGCGCGGCTGGATTGGTTGGGTCTGACCGATGCCATCGCAGCCGGCCACCAGCGGCCCAAGGCAAACATATCCGATACATTTTTGTACCGTGGGTCCGATACGCTGCTCACGCGCAGCGCGTGGATCGACGGGCTGGGCATAGCGGTTAAGGCAGCGACGATTTTCCCGAACAACGGCGCGCAGGGGCTGCGGTCGGTCAATGGGGCGATGAACCTGATTAATGACACAACGGGCGAGTTGTCGGCTGTGATCGACTTTGGCCTTGTCACCAAATGGAAAACCGCAGGCGATAGCCTGCTGGCGGCCCGGCGACTGGCGCGACCCGAGTCGCAGAGGATCACCATCATCGGGGCCGGAACCGTGGCCCATTCCCTGCGGCAGGCCTATGGCGCATTGTTTCCGCAGGCCGATTTTACCGTGGTCAGCAGGACATTGGACAGCGCCGCCGCACTGGCCGCGCAGTTTCCCAATACCGTTGCCAGCACCGATCCAGAGATGGCGGTTCGGCAGGCCGATATCATCACCTGCGCCACGCCAGCCCGGCAAATCGTCGTTCAGGGCGAATGGCTGCACGCCGGGCAGCACGTCGATCTCATCGGGGCGTTCCGGCCTGATCTGAGAGAGGCGGACACTGCAGCGCTCCATCGCTCGCGCGTGTTCTTGGACAGCCGCGATACGGTGATCCACCACATAGGCGAGCTGAAGATCCCTATCGAGGCGGGCGAATACGATCCTGACCGGATCGTCGCCGATTACTATCAGTTGGACCGGTTCATCCGGCAGCCGGACGATATCACGCTGTTTAAAAACGGCGGTGGCGCGCATCTGGACTTGATGACCGCCGCCTATATTCTGGATCGTTGGCAGGCCTAGACCTAGGCCGTTGCTACGCTGCGGTTTTCCCGGATGGGCAGATGAACCAGCGCCGAAAACGCACCGACCCCGACGCCGACCCACCAGACGTAGGAATAGGTGCCGTAGATATCGTAGAGTTTACCGCCCAGCCACACGCCAAGGAAACTGCCCAACTGGTGGCTAAAGAACACGATGCCATAGAGCGTGCCCATGTAGCGCAGACCATAGAGATGCGCGACAAGGCCAGAGGTCAGCGGAACCGTCGCCAGCCACAGGCTGCCCATCACGACCGAGAACACGATCACCGTAAACGGCGTCATCGGAGTCAAGATGAACCACGCGGCGACAATGGTACGCGCCAGATAGATGCCGGACAGCAGGTATTTCTTGGAATAACGTTTGCCCAACCATCCTGCCGTCAGGGTACCAACGATATTGGCCAACCCGATCAGCGAAATCGCCGCAGCGCCAAGTGCAGAGGTCGAGGTGATCCCCAGACCCGACAACATCCCGCCGCCCGCGATGGGGCTACAGCTTTCTGCGACAAAGGCCGGAAAATGCGCTGTGACAAAGGCGAGCTGATAGCCGCAGGAGAAAAAGCCGAGGAAAATCATCGTGTAGGACGGATCGCGGAACGCCTTGCGCAGGATTTGACCCATGGTCTCTTCCAGCTCTGCCTTGGACGCGGCGGCGGGGGCGCGCATCATCGGCAAGAGCGCCAGCACGAGGATGATCGTCGCCGCAAAGCCGATGAAGACCTGCTGCCAGGACATGATTTGCAACAGCGCCTCGGAAATCGGGGCGCCGATCACCTGCCCGGCAGAGCCGGCAGCCGTCGCAATGGCGAGGCTCATGGACCGGTTTTCGGCAGAGCTGGCCCGCCCAACGACCGCCAAAATCACACCGAAACCGGTTCCCGCCACGCCAAAGCCAACCAGCACCTCATAGAGCTGGTGCTGGATAGGCAGGGTCGCCCCGGCCGAGAGAACCAGCCCGATGGCGTAGGAAATCGCGCCGAGGATGATCGCCTTGCGGTCGCCGATTTTTTCGGCAATCGCGCCAAAAATCGGCTGTCCAATCCCCCAAGCGAGGTTCTGGATCGCGATCGCGAGGCTGAATTCGGCCCGCGGCCAGCCGAATTCGGTCGCAATCGGAATTTGAAACACCCCGAAAGAGGCGCGAATAGCAAAGCCGACCATGACGATCAGGCTGCCAATGATCAGAACGGGGGTGAAAAGGGGGGCGTTGCGTGTCATGCGTGTACATTGATAACCCAAGTTCTTCACGTCAATTCATCCAATGGGGCGCTATCATGAAATTTTGTGATATTGTGTCGCTGCGCTGCCGCATCATCCGTCTGAAGGCAGGGGCATTGGTGCAGGGGCCGTTTTCTTGGGCGCGTTGCAGCGCTAAGAGCATCGTATGACAACAGTGACCCAAGCCTATCGCGCCGCCGTCGAGGCAGGCACTCTTCGCCCCGATCCCGCCCAGGAAGGCGTCCTGGACGCGTTGGAACGTATTCGCGAAGACCTGTCACGACCTGTCAAAAAGACGTTTTTCCGACGCGCGACCCCCGCACCTGTCCGCGGGCTCTATCTGTGGGGCGGGGTTGGTCGCGGCAAATCCATGCTGATGGACCTGCTCTATTCGATGGTCGAGGTGCCCAAACGCCGTGCGCATTTCCACGCGTTCATGCAGTGGGTGCACGCCGAAATGGGGCGGGCGCGGGCGCGTGGCGTCGATGACGCGATCGCCCCCGTGGCAGAGGAACTGGTCAAAGAGGTCCGGTTTCTGGCCTTTGACGAAATGCAAATCACCGACATTACCGATGCGATGATCGTCGGTCGGCTGTTTGAAAAGCTGTTCGCTGCCGGTGTCACCGTTGTCACGACCTCGAACAGGGTGCCGGACGATCTGTATAAAAACGGTCTGAACCGGCAATTGTTTCTGCCGTTCATCGCACTGATCAAAGAGCAGCTCGAGGTGCGCGAACTGGTCAGCCCGACAGATCACCGTCAGGGGCGACTGGCCGGAGAGCAGCGCTATTTTGCGCCGGTCAATTCCGCCGCCCGCCAGACGATCCGTGCAATCTGGGAGGACTTCAGTCAGGGCCGCGCCGAGCCTCTGGTTCTCAAGGTCAAGGGTCGTGATGTCGAAATCCCCGGCTATTTCAACGGGGTCGGTCGGGCGAGCTTTTACGATCTCTGCGCAAAGCCGTTGGGGGCCGCCGATTATCTGACCTTGGCAGAGGCTGTTCGGGTTCTGATCCTCGAGGATATTCCGCGTCTGGGACGGTCCAATTTCAACGAGGCGAAACGGTTCGTGACCCTGATCGACGCCCTCTACGAGGCCAAGGTCCGCCTGATCTGTTCCGCTGCGGATGAACCCGAAAGCCTCTATATCGAAGGGGAAGGCGTGTTCGAGTTTGAACGCACCGCCAGTCGTTTGCGCGAAATGCAGGATGCCAGTTGGGGTCGCGAAGACTAGCAAAACGGCAGGGTAGAAACAGAAAGACGAGCCAAATTGGCCCGCCTCCCCGCCCTGCCTGGACCGGATGCCAGAGGCGCAAATCACCCCGGCGAAAACTGTTGCCCGAATCTACGAATCGGGCGAATCGCGGTCAAGTGTTCAGTTGCGACTCGTTAGAATAGTCCTGCGACAGAATTTGATCATTTTTCTCTGGTGTGGCGCAAAACCCAGTGTATCCTACTGCAAAATGCCTGTTTCGGGCCTGATTTTGGGATGACAGAAATGAAAAACGCCGAAATTGCCGAACGTCGCACCTCTGCTATTGCGCGGGGCGTCGGAATGATGACCCAGATTTACGTGGATCGTGCCCAGAACTCTGAGGTCTGGGACGTTGAGGGGACACGCTATATCGACTTTGCCGCCGGGATCGCCGTGGTGAATACGGGCCATCGCCACCCCAAGGTGATGGCTGCTGTCGAAGATCAGCTGAACCGCTTTACCCATACCTGTCATCAGGTCATGCCCTACGAGAACTACATCCGGCTGGCCGAGCGTCTGAATGCCGCCGTTCCGGGTGATTTCGAGAAAAAGACGATTTTTGTCACCACGGGCGCCGAGGCTGTCGAAAACGCGGTCAAGATTGCCCGCGCCGCGACCAAGCGTCAGGCCGTTATCGCCTTTGGCGGGGCCTTCCACGGCCGGACCTTCATGGGCATGTCGCTGACCGGCAAAGTCCAGCCCTACAAGGCCGGCTTTGGCGGCATGATGCCGGATATTTTCCACGTTCCGTTCCCGGTCGAACTGCATGGTGGCAGCGTGGCCGAGTCGATCGACGCCATTCGCGCCCTGTTCAAGTCCGACCTCGATCCGGCCCGCGTCGCGGCGATCATCCTCGAGCCGGTTCAGGGCGAAGGCGGTTTCTATCCGGCGCCGGCCGAACTGATGAAGGGCGTCCGTGCGCTCTGCGATGAAATCGGTGCGCTGATGATTGCCGATGAAGTGCAAACGGGCTTTGCCCGCACGGGCCGTTTGTTCGCCATGGAGCATTATGACGTCGCCGCCGATATCACCACGATGGCCAAGGGTCTGGCGGGTGGTTTGCCGCTGGCAGCGGTGACGGGGCGCGCGGACGTGATGGACACAGCCAATCCGGGCGGTCTGGGTGGCACCTATGGCGGCAACCCGTTGGGGATCGCTGCGGCGAACGCCGTTCTAGACGTGATCGAGGAAGAGGATCTGTGTAACCGCGCCAATGAACTGGGCTCCAAGCTGCGGCAACGTCTGGAAGGGTTCCGGGAATGGTGCCCGCAGATCGCGGACATTCGCGGCCCCGGTTTTATGGTGGCGGTAGAATTCAACACGCCGGACGGAAAGGCCCCCGATGCGGGCTTTGCGGGCCGTGTGCGGGAAGAGGCGCAAAAGCGGCACCTGATCCTGTTGACCTGTGGTGTCTATGGCAACGTCATCCGTTTCCTCGCGCCGATCACGATCCAGAACGAGATTTTCGCAGAGGCGCTGGATACTCTGGAAGAGGCGATCAAGGCGGCGATGTAAAAACGAGCGGGGGCCAAATGGCCCCCGCGCTGTTTTGGGTAGGAGAGGGGGCGCTGCCCCCTTGGCCCTGACGGGCCTACCCCCGAGGTATTTTCAGAAAGATGAATTAGAGATGCGCGCGGAACGTGTCCGCAGCGCGGCCCCAGACGCCGGTCGAGAGGCTGGACAGGCACGCGAGATGCGGCAAGAGTTGCGCAGCAAAGTCGGCCGAGCTCTCTCTGGGGAGAAGCGACGGAAGATTGTCGATTGCCATCACGTCCAGCGGTGGAGTTGCATGGACCCTAAGGACCGGGGACAACCAATCGGTCGTGCGATCATAAACCTTGATCGGTGAAAAATCACTGGTCGGATCGCAGGCGATGTCGCCGATCACGCGCAGGGTGCGGGCGTCTGTCGGGGCGGTCGCCGGGACAAAGACCGGACATCCGGGACCCGCAAGGATGCAGTTGAGGAAAATGTCGTGCTCGAGGATCTGAGGGAATGGCCCACCGCTGGCGGTTTCGGCCATATCCCAGCGGGTGACAGCGATGCCCGCTGCGGTGCACAGATCGGCAGCGCCCGTTCCAACGCGGCCCAAGGCGCCGATGATCAAGGCGCGGGGCGCTGCGCCAGCGAGGTTTCCCCGCAGATGGTCCGCGAGTTGCGCGGCGCTGGCGAAGGTATCCACCGGAGGGCAGATGTCGCCGCGTGCCTGTGCCGCCCATGCGAGGGCCGAGACGGCAGCGCCTGCGTAGCCAGCCCAATACCCGAAGGCGGCAACGCGGCGGCCGGTGTCATCGGTCAGATACTCCAGATCATAGAGCGTGCCGCCGCCTGCGGCAAACCGGTCAAGGAGACGACGGCCGGCCGGCTGGCCCTTGTAGGCGTGGCCAAACATGATGTGGCGATGGCGCAGGGGGCTATCGGTTTCCGGCAATTCCTTGAGGCCGAAAATGATGGCATCGTCCGGCGCATTGACCCAACCGGACTGAGGCGCGGTTTCGCAGCCAGCAGCGATGTACTCTGCAAGAGGGATAGAGCGCTGGTCGCTGTCCTCGACAGTGATGCGGAACCCTTGGGCGATGAGTTGGGCCGCGCCTTCGGGCATCAGGCCGACGCGCTCTTCGTTGGGCCGCTCTTCGGCGCGGACCCAGAGGTGGGGATTAGAAGTGGGTTCTAGCATGAGCGCGGTCCTGTGTTTCAAGGTGGGGAATGGCGTTAAAGCCGGCGAGAATTGGCCCTACCGGAGAGACGTGGACCCGGTGAAGCGAGGTATTGAAGATCGGCAGGGTCATATGGGCCATCCGGCGCGGGTCGAGGTCCAACAGGTGCCGGACGATCATCGCGATCACGCCGCCGGAGGTGATGCAGAGCACATCGCGACCGGGTTGCAGCGCCTCTTGCAGCACGCCGCTGACGCGGGTTTCAAACGAGCGGAAGGTTTCATTCCCCATGATTTCAGCGCGGTGCCATGCCTCCATCACCAAAGGCACATGGGCGGCAAAGCCGTTTCCATCGGGCATCGGAATTCCGTGGACCTGCTCCATCGCGCGCCCAAGGTTGAAATAGTCCATTTCGTTGAGCCGCGGATCGATCGTCGGAGCCTGATATCCCATCCCGGCAGCGGTTTCTTGGTGCCGACGCAGGCTGCCGGACAGCACCGCGTCAAACCTGTGGCCCTGTTGCGATATCCAGTCGCCCAGCCATTCAGCCTGTTGATGTCCGAGGTCCGAGAGTCGGTCATAATCCGCTTCGGATCTGGCATGTGAATTGGCTTGGCCGTGGCGAACAAAGGTAATGGTGCCCATAACGGTCTCCTGCTTGCGGCATATGGGTAGGACTGCCGCGTGAGGAGTGCAACGCCGAAAGCCCATCCCGGTCCCAAATGAACTGAACACATGTTCAGAAAAATAATTGACGGACGAATGATGCAGTCGCACAATTCGTCTAGCGCCTACCGGGAGAGAGACCGAGGCGGGCGGATGCAGCCATATTGGGAGGTATGATGCAAAAAATTATCGCTGTGGTGAATGTCGTGGCGTGGTCCGGCTTCTGGGCCTTTGGCTATCTGGCGCTGACCTCCGATATGACGGATCAGTCCAGCATGGTGGTGGCGGCGCTTTTGGCCTTTGCGGGCGCGGCGGTGGGGATTGTCGCCTATTTCTGGCTGGTTCGGCATGCCGAACAGTCCGGCTATGCCAAAAAGAGCAATCAAGTCCCCCGCGAGCATCATCGTATCGGCGAAGCCTGATTACACCGCCGGTTCGGTCTGCATTTCCACCAGCCGCGACAGGGCCTCGTCCCGTGTGTTGCGGATATTGGGTCTGGTCCCCCGGCTCTCGTGGCGAAGGCGAATGTCGGTTTCGGTTTCACTGCCCATCGCATAACGGACTGATCCCAGCGCAAAGCTGTGATTGAAAGCGCGGCGGCGGGCGTCGAACTGGACCCATGCCGGGGACTGAATCCGCGTGCCGTTGTAATTGAGAAGAAACCACCATTTTTGGCGGGTTGGTCTGATCAGCTCTTCGATCCAGTTGAAAATATCGTTCACGTCGCGGGAATGTTCATAGCTGATCCCGGTCAGGTCGATTTCGCAGATGTCGTGGGCGCGGTCGAACCGCACGCGGCGCTGAATGTCGGATTTGATGTGGTTGGGTGTGTGGAAAACCCGCTCTCGGCGTTTGCTGGGCAGGGTCCGCAAATAGTCGAGCGCCTCTGCCCGAGTGGTAAAGTTGGTCGGATCGTGTTGGTCGGTACCCTTGTGCTGGGCGACAAAGGCCACGTTAAAGTCCGAGCTGTCAAAGTGGGCCAGCCCCATGGCGTGGTATTCCCGCAGATCGGTGCCGCGCTTGGTAAAGGCGAACCACGCCTCGCCGTCGATCCGGTATTCGGTCGTATTCACCAAGAAGAACCACAGATGTTCGCCGGTCTCGTTGATGCGTTCTTCGACGCGGTCGAAAAAGGCATTCGCCTCGCCCGAGGTGTGGAAATACAGTCCGGCGTAGCTGAGTTCGCAGATCATCGACGCCTCGTGCAACTGGATCCGCCCATCGAGAGCGGTGGTGGTGAAATCAGGGCCGATGGCCGGAAATTGCTGTTTCATCAGGGCTCCTGGTTTGCGAGGTGGCGCGACATGCCGATGGGTCATCCAACTGCGTTATTGAATAACACGATGTGATCGGGTGAGGATGAACCAAATACTCCGATGACACCAGCAGACGATCGGCAGCGACGGCAATCCTGATGTCGGGAAGGGGAACAGGTGCGCATGTCATGCGTTTGATGTCATGCGGCAAATAACGGAGGCACCATGCGTCTTGGATTGATTTCGCTTTGTTCGGTTATGGCTTTGTCATCGGCGGTTCAGGCGGGCGATGTTGCGCTGATCCTGGGGACGGACAGCTACGAGGTCTTGGGCCGGCTGGACCGTGGCGCGGCTGTGCTGAGCGCACAAGAGGGTCTGTCCGGGCTGGGGTTCGACGTGGCCGCGCTGCGCAACGGGCGGGCTGACACCTCGGCGACGGTGCTGCGCGACTTTGTACGGCAAGTCGAGCAGGCCGAGCGGCGGTTGGTGATCCTGTCGGGCCGCTTTGCAACGGACGGCAGTCAATCGTGGTATCTGACCTCGGAAACCAAAGACCCCGATGTGCTGACGATCGGGCGGACCTCGGTCGATCTGGCATCTATCATGCGCATCTTGGGTGACGCGCCGGGGCAATCGCTGTTGCTGATCGGGACGGATAGCGGGGCTGATGTCCTTGGACCTTGGTTACGCTCGGGGCTGGTGTTGCCGGAGATCGCGCAGGGGGTGACCGTCGCGGTTGGATCGCCGCGTGATGTGGCCGCCTTTGCTGATGAAGTCCTAAGTCAGCCGCAGATCGACATCATGCCGTATTTTGCCGAATACGGGTTGGCGGTATCGGGCTATGCGCCCAAATCGTTGGTGTTGATGCCGCAGCGGCCATCGGTGGTGCCAGCGCCGGCTGCGCCGCCAGTCGATACGTCAGAGGATGATGCCCTTTGGCAAGGGGCGAGCGCGCTGGACACTGTCGAGGCCTATCGCAACTACATCAGCCGGTTCCCCAACGGGCTCCATGCGGCCAAGGCGGAACAGCTCATTGCGGATATTCTGGCCGAACCCAATCGCCCGGACCGGATGATCGAAGACGCCCTGAGCCTGTCCCGCGACCAGCGGCGCGAAATCCAGCGGCATTTGACAATTCTGGATTATAATACCCGCGGGATTGACGGTATTTTCGGCTCTGGCACGCGGTCTGCGATCCTCAATTGGCAGCAGCAGAATGGCTATTCCCAGACCTCTTATCTGACTGCGGAACAGATCACCCGCCTAGAGGCGCAGGCGGCCCGTCGCGCGGCTGAACTCGAGGCAGAGGCAGAGCGTCGTCGTCGCGAGGTCGCCCAGATCGACCGCGCCTATTGGGAGGAAACCGGTGCCAAGGGCGATGAACCCGGCTTGCGGACCTACATTGAACGCTATCCCGACGGTATTTTTGCAGAACTGGCGACGGAACGTCTGGCCAAGATCGAGGATGCCAAGCGTGAAGCGGCGCAGGCCGAGGATCGGTCCGCTTGGGATAACGCCCGTAGCGGCGATACCGTCGCCAGCTATCAGGACTATCTCAGCCTTTATCCGGAGGGGGATTTCGTGTCGGACGCACAGGCGCGCATTGCCACGCTGATCGCCGAACAAGAGGACGCTCCGGAACTGGCCGCAGCAGAGGCCCAAGAAGAGGCGCTGGGCCTCAATACGATTTCGCGGCGGTTGATCGAATCCCGTCTGTCGCAGATGGAGCTAGAGCCGGGCGAGGTTGATGGCGTGTTTGACGACGCCACCCGCCGTGCCATCCGCCGCTATCAGGAATCAAGTGGCATCCCGGTGACCGGGTATCTGGACGAGGCAACCGTGGTCCGGTTGCTCGCCGATGCGGTGAACGACATTTCGGGGCGCTGACCTGCGCCCCGAAGGATCGCCCGTTATTTTGCAGGGACGTAGCGTTCGATCATCATGCGAACTGGACCAGAGGTATCCACGTTCATTTCCCCCACGGCCAGCAGATAGGTGCCCGCCATCACGCGGGCTGCCAGCATGGAATCGAACGACTCCGCTGCGTCGTCATTATAGGCGACCTGTCGGCCAAGTTCGTCATAGAGCGCGAGGAACGGATCGCCCATCCCGCCCGTGGAAATTGCGTCGACCATGATCACGCCCGCCTCGGGCATGTCGAGGCTGTACCACGTGGCGACCGGCGTGTTTGTCAGATCCTTGCGCAGTTTGGTGCCCAGAACGCCCAAGGCTTCGACGGGATAGCTGCCGTCCAGCGGCGGAGCGGCCTCGGCCCGGTCGTACATGCCGCGCAGGGCGGCTTCGGCGTCGTATTCTGTGACAAAGAGGCTGACCGGCAGAGTGTCGTCAGACAGCGCCTGCATTGCGATGCAATAGTCACCGGCGGCCAACGGATAGCTGATATCCAGTTGCGAATTCAGGCCTTCGAAATCGTCATTCTCGCCCATCCAGACACCGCTGGCGTCATAGAGCGTGATGTAGGGGTCTGCGTCAGCATTCTTGGCGGTGATCGTCAGTGCCATCGGCTGATCCAGCGTAAACCGCCAGAACGGGCTATCCTGCACGCTGCCGGTGACCTCGGTATTCAGGGTGAGACTCTGCGCCGGGGTAGTCGAATCGCAGATCGGGGCCTCGACGTAGCCTTCGTCACCATCATTCGGAACGTCGCTGATCCCCGAGGTGAGAGGCTCGTGCTCCAGACGGCCGACGCGGACAAATCCGGTGAGCGGAGAATTGTCAAAGGCACGCATGGCGACGCAATAGGTGCCGGGCTGGGCATAAAATTCTGCCCGTGCCGCCGAATTGCCGCCCGAATCGTCGTCGCTGATCACGATGGCCCCAGAGGCGTCAAAAACATCGAACAGCGGATCAGACGTGCCGCGCCCCTGCGCCTCGACACGGATATCGCCGGCGGTCGTAACGTCGAACAGGGCAACATATTGGTTGTTTCCGAGCACGAGCGCCAACTGCTGTTGGTAATCGCTGACTGTGCTGATGTCGGACCCTTCCTGCGTGCCGCCAATCCATTGCCCTGATGCGCCGACACCGCCGCATAGATCTTGCGCAAAGGCGCTGCCCGCCGAGAGTGTCAAAGCAGCGATACTAATCTGGACGGCACGTTGAATCATTTTGAGGCCCCAATGGATCGAGTTCTTTGTCCAAAGGGTAAAGGCAGATTGCCGCTGCGGCTACAGGAATCCGATCTAGGTCAGGGTTTCCAGTCCGAGGGCACTGTGGGGTCCAGAAACGAAAAAAGCCGCGATCAATGATCGCGGCTTCTATCGGATTGGCTTCGGCTCAGCCCTGGCGAGCCTTGAAGCGGCGTTGCGTCTTGTTGATCACATAGACGCGGCCCTTGCGGCGCACGATGCGGCAATCGCGGTGGCGCTGCTTGAGCGAGCGGAGCGAGTTACGGACTTTCATGTCGTTTCTCCTTATCGCGGCGCGGCGATTGCGCCTCTGTTGCGTTTCGGCCCGTTGCCGGACCAGTGAATTCATGGTGGGCGGTACTGGGATCGAACCAGTGGCCACTACGATGTCAACGTAGTGCTCTACCGCTGAGCTAACCGCCCATCCCCCCTTGGTGTCCGGGCTGTTCTTGCGAAGCAGTGTTCCGTAAACCGTATCGGGTGAGCGGCTCTATATAAAGAGTCGCAGGGGGGATCAAGGGCTTTTGGCAAATCTGTTTCTCGTCCTATTATCTTTCCAGGAAAGGAGCAGGAATGACCCTCGAACCCTTTGTTTTGTTGAGCCCTGTACGTCGAACCAGCCCTGTTGTGTTCGCCTCTCCCCATAGTGGGCGGGCATATGACGCCGTTTTCGGCAGCGAAATCCTGCTAAATTCCCATACGATTCGTTCATCTGAGGATGCTTTCGTCGATCATTTGTTTGATTCTGTGGTCACTTTCGGCGCTCCGCTTCTGCTTGCGCAGGCCCCGAGAGCCTATGTGGACCTCAATCGTGGGCCGGACGAGCTTGATTCGGCGCTGATCGACGGTGTGCGCAAGGTCATTCACAATCCGCGTGTGCAATCCGGTTTGGGCGTAATCCCCCGGGTCGTCGCCGGGGGACGCGCGATTTACCGTGGGAAACTGTCATTGGCCGAGGCGCAGCATCGGCTGGACCGGTACTGGCACCCCTATCACAGAACCCTGACCGCGCTGATGGATGATGGATTGCGCCGCTTTGGGACCTCCATCCTGATCGACTGTCATTCGATGCCCCAAGAGGCGATCGAGAGTGTGCGGGTACATGGCCAGCGCCCCGATGTGGTTATCGGGGATCGTTTTGGTGCCTCTGCCAGCGCCGAGATGGTCGACAAGGTAGCGCGAGCGTTTCGCGATGCCGGGTTTACGGTTGCGCATAACACCCCCTTTGCCGGGGCCTATTGCACCATCGCCTATGGTCGTCCGTCGCGCGGCCAACACGCGATCCAGATCGAAATCAACAGGTCGCTCTACATGGATGAAGCGAGGATCGAGCCGCGTGCCGATTTCGACCATGTAAAGTCGGCCATTTCGCAGGCCGCGTCGGCGATCAGTGATATGGGGCAGAGGCGGGGATCACTGGCCGCGGAGTGAGGCCGCGCCGGGCTGATACCATTTCAGCCGCTGGCGGAATGCCTGATGCCGCTCGGGGAAGAGTTCGGCATGGGTTTCCATCAGGGTGTCGGCCAGATCCGGCCGGTCAATCCGCCGTGTGAGCCAGACCATCCATTCGAGGACGCCGAATCTGGTTTGATCCAATTGCAAAGTAAGGCTGAGGGCGTGAAATGTCGCCTCGGGGTTCTGTTCCGCCTCCTTGACCCGGGCATAGAGCAGCATCAGGTCCGCCGACGTGGCCACCAGCGGATCAAACCGTTCCAGAAATCGCCCGAGTTGTTTCCAGGAACCACTTTGCGCCAACATATCGGCGGCGCGCTGTACTTCGCCCAAGGGGCTGTTCCTGGGGGTTTGGCCCAGCAAGGCGGACAGGAATCGCGCGACGCTGCGAATGCCGTTGCGCGAAATGGCAACCGCAACCAGGCCGTCCTGCTCGTATTCGGGTTCGAGTTCCGGCGTCTCCCAATTGTGGTCCGCGAAAAAACTCACGTAGTGGCAGCCCGATACATGGGCGAGCGGGAAGAAATCTCTCCAGCGTGCGACGGCCGTTTGGGCATGGCCAATTTCGACGACATGCGTATTTGGACCCGCAAACAGCATGTTGGCAAATCCGGCTCCGTGATGCGAGGCCATCACCTCGGCGTTGGCCATCAGTGCAATCTGCTCCAGCGGGCTGTAGGTTTCGAAACGGATGACCTCGAAACCCATAGGGATCAACTGTTCCAGCAGCAGGTCTTCGTTTTTCATCGGGCGTGCGCGGGGCGAGGCCGGATCGCGGCTGACCCAAAACCGTTTCGGCAGGTGGCCAAAGTCCTGCCCCTTGATCGCCCGCAGGGCCCGCTTGCGCAATTTGGCCAGACAGGCGTGATAGCCGTTGGCGTCGAACATGCGTTTTGAGTGGCGGAATGTCTGGCGGTCCTCGCCGCGGATTTTTTCCTGCATCAGATCACGTACCGAGGGCATCAGCCGTTCCGGTGACATGAAATAGTAATGGTCAAAGCAAAAGTCCGAATAGACCAGATCATACTGCGCAGGTGAGGGAACCAAGGACACGCGGTCGGCCAGTTCCGGATAGAGTGTGCGGATAAACGAGAGGACAAACCCCGATATTTTGTCGCTATGGAACACAATGTGGATCGGACCCTTGTGGCCGATTTCCACGCAATGTTCGAGCCGGGGCAGGGTCTCGATCAGGAAGTGGTAGTAGTTAAAGAGGTTCCGGGCCTCGATCACATAGGGCAGATTGCGGTCCGCTGGCTTCGAAAGGATCTCGATGGGTTGCATCGGTCCGTCGCTGGACTGGAGCGCGCGAAACGCCGCGTCGATTGCGGTATCGATCTGTTCCGGGGGGAGGTCCTGATGTTTCCAGTGCCGATTGCGCACGCGGGTCCCGGCCGCGCCCGATAACAGCCACTTGCCCCCGACGGCGATCATGTTCTTCTGGATTGACACATCCGACAGCAGAACAGGGGCCGATGCGACCTCGACCGCATGGGAAAAGGCACGTGTCCTGACGGCGTCGTTGATGACCGGGGCTAATCGCGTGTTGTGGGTGTCATAGGCGCTGATGGCAAAGGCCGATATCCGCCCCCTTGGCACCGGACGCCACAATTTGCTGACGGGGCGCAGCAAGGCCAGACCGCTATCCACGCCCGGGACGAAAAAGAAATCGGCCGGATGTGCGGTGTAGTCGATCTTGGGGCTGTCGGCAGGGGAGGTCATACACGACTCTGGGCTGATCTGTTGGTACTATACATGCGTGGCCTGCCCTGTTCGAACAACCCTTGTGTTGGGTCTATCTCAGGGCGCGACCCTTAACGATTGCATCATGGCCAAATTTTGCGCGGATCGCATCCGTGGCCCGTTCGGCGCGGGCCCGTTTGTCTGCGCCGGGGTCCAACAGGTCTGCTTCGCGGTCCGCATCGGCGGCGGCGCACAGATCGCTGATCCCGACCCCAATCAGGCGGAACGGTCCCCTGAGGCCCGATTGATCGTAAAGGGCGCGCGCCTGCCGATAGATCGTATCGGCCAATTGGGTGGGCTGATGCAGGCTCACCCGGCGGGTCAGCGTTTTGAACTGTGCGGTTTTTAATTTCAGCGTGACCACGCGGCCGGCCATATCCCGCGCCTTGGCCCGGCTGCTGACCTGTTCGGACAGCCGCCAGATGTGACCGTCGAGCAGGTCCGTGTCGGTGATATCCTCGAAGAACGTGGTTTCTTTGCTGATGCTCTTGACCGGCTCGTTGGGTGACACGCGGCGGTAATCCTCGCCGCGGGCCAGATGCCAGAGCCGTTCGCCCATATGGCCAAAGCGACGGGTCAGGTCTTCTTTGTCCCAACGCAGCAAATCGTCAAAGGTGCGAATGCCAGCGCGGTCCAACGTATCTTGTGCCGCAGGGCCGATGCCCCAGATCAGCCGCACCGGCTTGGGCCGAAGGAAACTGACGGTTTCAGCACGTCCGATGACCGAAAATCCCCGCGGTTTATCCAGATCAGAGGCGACCTTGGCCAGAAATTTGTTATGCGACAGCCCAATAGATCCGGTGAGGCCCAATTCGTCCTTCATCCGTTTGACCAGACGCGCCAGCATCACGGCGGGCGGTTTGCCATGCAGCCGTGTGGTGCCGGTCAGGTCCATGAAAGCCTCGTCCAGCGATAAGGGTTCGATGACCGGGGTCAGTTCGTCCATCAGGGCCCGCACCTGCCGCGAGGCCGCGACATAGGCCTCCATACGGGGTCGTACGACAACAGCATCCGGGCAGAGCTTGAGCGCCTGAAACATCGGCATTGCCGAACGCACACCGCGAATCCGGGCGATGTAGCAGGCGGTCGAAACGACGCCGCGCTGGCCGCCGCCGACGATCACCGGTTTGTCGCGCAGCTCTGGATTGTCGCGTTTTTCCACACTGGCAAAAAACGCATCACAGTCCTTATGGGCGATTGTCAGGTCCCATAGTTCGGGATGGCTGACCACACGCGGACTACGGCAGGCGGGGCACCGCGCGCCGGTCTGGAATTGTTGCAGACAATCTGTGCAAAGTGCGGGCATGATGCGCGGGCCAAGTTTGCGACAGTATAGTCGCGGTCTAGGCCGAGGGACCAGTGGGGCGATAGGTGTTTAGCGATTTCGACGGAGCAAAAGTGGCGGTGTTGCGCGGCGATTGCGTTCTGACGCTGCTGCGCGATGACCGGCCCGACATTCCGTGGCCGAATTTCTGGGATCTGCCCGGCGGCGGGCGCGAAGGCACTGAACTGCCGTTCGAAACGGCAGCCCGCGAACTGCGCGAAGAGTTAGGGATTACCCTGCCGGATACCCGCGTATTTTATCACGTCACACAAATCGGGCCAAAGGACCTGCCCGTACATTTCTTTGCGGCACTGTGGGACGCTCTGCCTGTCGATCAGATCACCCTTGGCTCAGAGGGGCAGGACTGGCGCCTGATGCCGGTGGCAGAATTTCTGGACCGCAGCGATGTCATCCCGCATCTGCAAACCCGGCTGCGGCTGGCGTTGACGCAGTTATGATTAAGGCCCCGACGGGGGACAATCGTCGGGGCCTTGTGGCGCGTGACTAGGGAGAGCCGGGACAACATGCGCGCCACTTGCCTACTAAACGGAGAGGGAAAAAGTTTCCGTCGCAGGACTTAGTTTCGCACAGTGTCCGACATGCGCAGCGCTTGGCACGCAAGGCCAAAACGCACGGCATCATCGTCCAGACTGCGCGGCGCGGACAGGCGGCAGGGGTAGCGATAGACGCTGTGATCGCGTTCCACGTCTACCCGCGCCTCGAACGCGCCGATCAGATCGTTGTATTGGATTTCGCCCATTCTGATGTTTTGCACTGCGACCTCCTATGTTGCCTGTCCAGTAGACAACATAACGGTGCACAAAAGGTTCCCTGTTCGTGCAAGAATTGCGTAGCTATCCGTAATTGTTAGGCGCTGGCCGCACGGATATCCGCGACGATTGACCGGGCGACCGCCACGGGATCGGCAGCCTTGTAGATCGGGCGACCGACGACCATGTGGTCCACGCCAGCGCGAATAGCCTCTGCCGGGGTCATCACCCGTTTCTGGTCCCCCAGATCCGCACCAGCAGGCCGAACGCCCGGCGTCACGATCAGGCGGCCATCCGCCACCGGTAGCGCCCGGATCAGCGCGGCCTCTTGGGGCGAGGCGATGACGCCATCGGCTCCTGCCTCAAGTGCGCGGCTGGCGCGCTCCACGACGATGTCCTGAACGTCACCGGCCTTGTAGCAAGAGGCATCCAGATCGCTACGATCCAGCGAGGTCAGAACCGTCACCGCCAGAATTTTCAGGTTCGATCCGGCGGCGCCCTCTTTGGCGGCGCGGACGACATGGGGGTCGCCATGAACGGTCAGGAAGTCGAGGTCGTACTGGGCGATTCCGCGCACGGCGGCCTCAACCGTGTTGCCAATGTCAAAGAACTTCATATCCAGAAAAATCCGCTTGCCGCGTTCCTGCTTGAGCTCATTGGCCAGAGCCAGCCCGCCGCCGGTCAGCATACCCAGACCGATTTTATAGAACGAAACGGCATCCCCCAACGCATCAGCCAGTTCAAGGCCAGCAACGATATTGGGCACGTCAAGCGCGAGGATCAGGCGGTCGTCGGACATGGATTATTCCTTTCTGGGCTGGGTTGTCGCGTCATGGGCAGGCTTATCCTTGCTGTCAAGGATTCAGGTCAAATCGCACCGCTAAAAACTTACCATAATCTTTTATTGCGGCTCTTGCGCAGGGGCAGGTGCTGCCCCACATTTATCCCGAGGCCCAAGGGGAACGCGCTGCTGATGCGGGCGTTTCGGAACCGGGCGCTTAACAAGAGGAGATACCCGATGAACATGGAAAAGTTCACGGAACGGTCGCGCGGCTTTTTGCAGGCTGCCCAAACCATTGCCATGCGCGAAAATCATCAACGACTCTCGCCAGAGCACCTGCTCAAGGCGCTGATGGATGATGATCAGGGCTTGGCCGCCAATCTGATTACTAAATCCGGCGGGAATGCCGCAGCCGTCCGCGAGGCGGTAGAACTCGCCGTTGCCAAAACCCCCAAGGTCACCGGCGATGCGTCGCAGGTCTATCTGGACAGTGCCACTGGCAAGGTTCTGGACGAGGCCGAAAAAATCGCGACCAAGGCGGGCGACAGCTTTGTCCCGGTCGAACGCATCCTGATGGCTCTGGCCTTGGTCAAGTCCAAGGCCGCCGATGCGCTGGCCGCTGGCAAGGTCACGCCGCAATCGCTGAACGCCGCGATCAATGACATTCGCAAGGGCCGCACCGCCGATAGCGCCTCGGCCGAAGAGGGCTATGACGCCCTGAAAAAATATGCTCGTGACCTGACCGAGGCTGCAGAGCAGGGCAAGATCGACCCGATCATTGGCCGCGACGAAGAGATTCGGCGGGCGATGCAGATCTTGTCGCGGCGGGGCAAAAATAACCCCGTACTGATTGGCGAGCCGGGCGTGGGTAAGACCGCGATTGCCGAAGGGCTCGCGCTGCGTATCATCAACGGTGACGTGCCAGAGAGCCTGCGCAACAAGAAGTTGATGGCGCTGGATATGGGTGCCTTGATTGCAGGTGCAAAATATCGCGGTGAATTCGAAGAACGGCTCAAGGCGATCCTCAAGGAAATCGAGGCCGCCGCTGGCGAGATCATCCTGTTCATCGACGAAATGCATATGCTGGTCGGGGCCGGGAAAACGGATGGCGCGATGGACGCTGCCAACCTGATCAAACCGGCGCTGGCGCGGGGGGAATTGCACTGCGTCGGGGCGACGACCTTGGACGAATACCGCAAGTACGTCGAAAAGGACGCCGCTCTGGCCCGCCGGTTCCAGCCTCTGGTCGTCGAAGAACCGACGGTCGAGGATACGATCAGCATCCTGCGCGGGATCAAGGAAAAATACGAACTCCACCACGGGGTGCGGATCACCGACTCGGCTCTTGTGGCTGCAGCGACGCTGTCGCACCGCTATATCACGGACCGTTTCCTGCCGGACAAGGCGATCGACCTGATGGACGAGGCCGCGAGCCGTCTGCGGATGGAGGTCGATAGCAAGCCCGAAGAATTGGACGCGCTGGACCGTCAGATCCTGCAAATGCAGATCGAGGCTGAGGCTCTCAAGAAGGAGGATGACGCCGCATCCGTGGATCGTCTGGCCAAGCTGGAAAAGGAACTGGCCGATCTGCAGGACAAGTCCGCCGAGATGACCGCCAAATGGCAGGCCGAACGCGACAAGCTGGAAGGCGCCCGTGTCATCAAGGAAAAGCTGGAAAAGGCCCGCGCCGATCTGGAAATCGCCAAGCGCGAGGGCAATCTGGCCAAGGCGGGCGAGCTGTCCTATGGGGTGATCCCCCAGCTGGAGCGTGAGTTGGCCGCTGCCGAGGACAAGGAGAACGATCAGATGGTCGAAGAGGCCGTCCGCCCCGAACAGATCGCCGAGGTGGTCGAGCGGTGGACCGGCATTCCCACCAGCAAAATGCTGGAGGGCGAGCGTGAAAAGCTGCTGAACATGGAAGATAACCTGCACAAGCGGGTGATCGGCCAACAGCCGGCCGTCCACGCCGTCGCCAATGCGGTGCGCCGTGCGCGCGCTGGGTTGAACGACGAGAATCGTCCGCTGGGGTCGTTCCTGTTCCTCGGGCCGACCGGCGTCGGGAAAACCGAACTGACCAAGGCTGTGGCTGAATTCCTGTTTGATGACGATCAGGCGATGACCCGCATCGATATGTCAGAGTTTCAGGAACAGCATTCGGTCGCCCGGTTGATCGGTGCCCCTCCGGGCTATGTCGGCTATGACGAAGGCGGTGTCCTGACCGAAGCCGTCCGTCGTCGCCCCTATCAGGTCGTCCTGTTTGACGAAGTCGAAAAGGCACACCCCAAGGTGTTCGACGTCCTGCTACAGGTGTTTGACGATGGCCGTCTGACCGATGGGCAGGGCCGTACAGTCGATTTCAAGAACACCTTGATCGTCTTGACCTCGAACCTCGGCACGCAGGCTCTATCGACGCTGCCGGATGGCGAGGCCAGCGATGCCGCCAAACAGGCGGTGATGGAGGCTGTCCGGATGCATTTCCGGCCTGAATTCCTGAACCGTCTGGACGACATGATCATCTTTGACCGGCTTGGACGCGCGGATATGGACGGTATCGTCAAAATCCAGCTGGCCCGTTTGGAAAAACGTCTGGCGCAGCGCAAGATCACGCTCGATCTGGACAGGGATGCGACCAAGTGGCTGGCCGATGAGGGCTATGATCCCGTGTACGGGGCGCGTCCGCTGAAACGGGTGATCCAGCGCGCCTTGCAGGACCAGTTGGCCGAAATGATCCTGTCGGGCGATGTAATGGACGGGCAGACGGTCCATGTCACCGCCGGCCCCGGCGGGCTGGTCGTCGGCAACCGCGTGACGACAACCCAAAAATCACCGGCCCAAGACGCGGTGATCCATTAACCCAGTGACGGCGCGCCCAATGTGGCGCGCCGTTTTCATTTCAGTTGCTATCGGCATCGTGACCCCATTGTAATGGTCTTGGGGGTTATCTGTTCTACCTGATGGACAACCCAAAAGGAGGAGCCGATGGCATTTCGTTGGAAAAACACCCTGACCCAAGCCGATGTGACCCCCAAGGCTGCATGGCTCAATCGTCGACAGATCATGGCGGGCTTTGGCGGTGCCGCCGGCCTTGGGCTCGCGGGGTTGCCCGCGATGGCCCAGGACCTGGAGCCGAATTCGCTCGAGGATATTCGCGCCTATAACAACTTCTACGAATTTGGCACCGGCAAAGAGGACCCTGCCCGCAATGCCCATCAGCTGGACACCGCGGATTGGAAAATCACCGTGGACGGTCTGGTGGATAATCCGGGCGTCTACAGCCTTGCCGATCTCTTGGATGGGCTGACCGTCGAAGAGCGGATCTATCGGTTCCGCTGCGTCGAGGCATGGTCGATGGTCGTGCCGTGGAACGGCGTCGAACTGGCGGATGTGCTGGCCCGGCTGGGTGTGCAGTCCGATGCCAAATTCGTCGCCTTTGAAACCGTCGTGCAGCCGGACCGGATGATCGGCGTGCAGCGCCGCGTGATCCCATTCCCCTATGTCGAGGGGCTGCGTCTGGACGAGGCGATGCATCCGCTGACCCTCTTGGCGACGGGTATCTATGGCGAGCCGATGGCGAACCAGAACGGCGCCCCCATTCGTCTGGTTGTTCCTTGGAAATACGGGTTCAAATCGATCAAATCGATTGTCCGCATCAGTTTGGTGGCAGAGCAGCCGCCAGCGACCTGGAACATCATCAATCCCGGCGAATACGGCTTTTATAGCAACGTGAACCCCTACGTGCCGCATCCGCGCTGGAGCCAGACCACCGAACGCAAGATTGGCGGCGGGCTCTTTGCCGAGCGTCAGGATACCAAAAAGTTCAACGGCTATGACGAGGTCGCCTCGCTCTATGACGGTATGGATCTGGGTAAGTACTTCTGATGAATACCGCTGTTCTGGACCGTGGGCTGCGCCGGATTCCGGCGTGGACCCTTTATGTCGCGTCGCTGGGCTGGGCCGCTTGGCTGTTCTGGAGTGCCCTGACCGGGCAAATGGGCCCCGAGCCCATCAACGCGCTTGAGCGTGCCTACGGTCTGGTGGCGCTCAAGCTGTTGGTGGCGGGTCTATGCATCTCGCCCCTGCGGACGTATGCTGGCATCAATCTCCTGCGGTTCCGTCGGGCGATTGGCCTCTCTGCGTTTTTCTTTGTTGTCGCCCATCTCACCGTGTGGGCGGTTCTCGATGTGCAAACCTTCGCGCGGGTTTGGGAGGCGATTGCCAAGCGTCCCTATGTGATGGTCGGTATGGCGTCTTTTGTCCTGCTCTTGCCGCTGGCCGTTACGTCGAACAACCGCAGCATCCGTGCGCTGGGCGCGTCGTGGCGTCGTCTACACATGCTCACCTATCCGGCCGCGATTCTGGCCGGTGTGCATTTCATCTGGCTGGTTAAAGGCACGCCGCCACAGCCCTTTATCTATATGGCAGTCCTTTTGGGGCTGATTGCCCTCCGATTGCCGCGCTGGATTCGACGCTCTTGATGAGTGCAGTAGCCATTTGGACGACAGCTATCAGCCGATGCTGCGCCGCAGTGTAAGATAAGTGCGTCCGCAGCATTGGTCAGGGCAACAATCTTGCTCAAAATGGTTAAAAACCAAATAATATCCGCCTATTAGCAAGTTTCTCTGAGTTTTTTTCATTTTCCGCTTGCGGGTGATTTGTTGATTGCTTAGAA
>CALMJS010000022.1 GCA_937864535.1 uncultured Paracoccaceae bacterium | reverse complement strand
CCAGATCGGGGCCGGGGCGAAGTACCCTGCGCGCTGGGCGGCGATGAGGACGGTGCGCGGCCAGTCCTCCCATTCGACGAAGGCGCGGGTGTGATAGCCGGGTTCGGCGAGCATGAGGCCCAGATCAAGGCCTCCGCCGCCTGCGCAGAGTGACAATCCGTGCCGGGGACGTGACACCATGCCATTCACCGCACTCCGCGCTCGCGCAGGCGTTCGGCCGTGACGAGGCCCCGAGCCAGCATGGCATCGCGCATCGTGTTGCTGATCGCGCTGACCGGCAGGTAGCGGTCGGAGTTGACCAGATCGGCGTAGAAGGCTGGCAGGTCGGTGATCGGTTTGGCCGCCGGGGCAGGGGGTGCCTTGGGTTTTCGACGTTTGCGCCCGGCATCCTCGACCTTGCGCTGGGCGGCGCGCTGCATCGCCCGGTCGAGCGCCTTCGGGCCATCGGGCGGTTCGGGATGCTCCTGGCGGCTGGCCTCCGCTGCGGCGATGATCTCGGCCTCGGTCAGCCCGAGCTCGTCGCGCCAGCGCTGGACGTGCAGCCGCGGCGGCCAGCCTTGCCACCAGCCGGGCAGGGCGGCGGGATCGAGGCCCAGCGCGTCGAGCAGCTTCCCGAAAACCTGATCGGAAATCGCCTCGCGCGCCTGCGCGCCCTCCTCCTCCTTTACTGGTTTACTTAGAGGTTCCCTTACAGGGTTAGTGTCCGGATTCCGGACACGGCTTTCGGCATTTTCCGGACACGGGTCGGCCGGAAAATCGGACACGGCTCCGTCATCATCCCCGTGTCCGAAATCCGGACACGGCAGGGCATTGGCCGCGGCATCGAGGGGCGAACCATCTGCCATGTCGGCGATTTCCGCGCCGCTGTCCTCCCCGTGTCCGATTTCCGGACACGGCACCACAGCCACGGGTGTGAAGCCCGGCTCGAACCCCAGGATGTAGCGGGTCGGCAGCTGGCGTTTGGTTACAGGATCCAGCCGCGGCACGCGCCGCAACAGGCCCACCGCCTCCAGCTGGCCGAGATGATCGTTCAGCGTGGACCGGCTGATCTCACAGTCATGCGCAAGCCGGTCCTGAGAGGGGAAGCAACCGTAGTCCGGGTTGAACCGGTCGCAGAGGTGCCAGAGCACGATCTTGGTCGTCGGCTTCAGCCCGCGCTGCTTGATGGCCCAGTTGGTGGCCTCATGGCTCATGGCGCGGGCCTCCGCGGGGCAGGGGCGATGCGCGTGGTGAATCCGTGATCCGCCAGCGCGCCGAGCGCATCGTCGAGACTGCGGACCAGCGCCCAGCAGAACCCCTGCGCCTGGACGGCATCGCGAAAGGCCTCCTGCGCTGGCCGCAGCCGCCCTTTCGGCGCCTTCAGCTCGAGGAACAGGACGCGCCCGTCGCAGATCACCATCAGATCGGCGAACCCGGCATGGACGCCCATGCCGACAAGGATCGCCTGGCGCTTGGCCCCACGGGGCCCGGCCTCGGTCACCTCGTTGGCGCAGTGATGGATGATGGCGGTGCGGGGCAGGGCGATGCGCAGCGCCTACACGACGGCGCGCTGCAGATCGGCCTCGGGGGTGCCACGGCGCATCATCGCGCGGCCCTCCCTTGGTCCTCGCGCTGGGCGCGCCGAACGGGGCGTCGCGCGTCGACGACGACGAGCAGGCGCTGGGCATCAGCACGCTCGCCCGGGGTCTCGCCATGCTGGACCAGCACATTGCAGGCGAGGCGGATGAGGAGATCGCTGTGATGCGCGACATCGGCGATGACGGCGCGCGCCTCGGCCACGCGGTCGGCGGGCCATTCAGAGCGGGGTTGGAAAGTCATCACCGGTGCCCTCCGGTACGACGGCGGCGCGGGGCGGCCTGTTCCTGCTCCTCCAGCCATTCCTCGACGGCGGCGCGGCGGTAGTAGACCTTGCGCCCGGCACGGACACAGGGTGGTCCCGTCCGCATCGCCTCCCAGCGGCGCAGGGTGTCGACCGAAAGGCCGAGTTCCAGCGCGAGGTCGAGACGGCTGATCCAGCCGACCAGCAGCGTGCGGGGTTTGTCCTTCGGGTCTGGCATCGATCCGAGATGCGGCATCGGGGTCTCCTGGTCCTGGCCCCGAAGATCGGGGACGTCGTGCAGGGACCAGTGAGCGCAGAGCCCGAGTGGTGGCGGCGAGGCGGAGGGTGGCGGAAAGAACGTCCCCTTTGCGCCACCCCTTGTTTTGTTAGGGTTTCCGATGGTGCTCGGGCTGAGCAAGGTGATGTGGGGCGGGCCTGCCAAGTGAGCGAAACGTGCGCCAAGGCCGCAAACACCAGCGAACAGCCGGATTGACCGCGTTTGACGGGCATTGACGGGCAAAGAGGGTGTGGCATCCGACACGGCACCCGTGCCACCCATTGAAATCATTGAGGATTGGCCGTTCCAGACCCGTCCAGAGGCTCGTTTTGCGGCGCAATGATCATGCCTGCCGCCTTGGACACATCAATGCGACTGTGATCGCCAGTCGCGGACTGACCCGCCCAGCGACAAAGCGCCATGAAAACAAGGGGTGGCACAAAGGTGGCGACCTTCCTGCCACCCTCCGCCTCCCCGCCACCATCCTCGCCATGCTTGCCTTGATAACCAGGCGAAACCACGCCTCATGTCGGATGCAAGAAGGACCGAAGCCATGCCCGAACGCATCAAGCTGACCGAGAAAGTGCTGCGCGACGCCGAGCCGGTGCCGGGGCGCGATTACCAGATCTTCGACACTGAAGTCCGAGGCTTTGCCGCCTGCATTTACCGTGGTGGCGGGCGGGCCTTCACGCTGGATTACCGCCATGCCGGGCGGCAGCGCCGGATGACCTTCGGGCGCTGGCCGGAATGGTCGGTTTCGGCAGCGAGGGAACGGGCCAAGGAGTTGCGGCGCGAGATCGACGCCGGGGCCGATCCATTGGGCCAGCGCGAGGCGAAGCGCGAAGCCCCGCGCGTAACCGACCTGATCGAGCGATACTGCGCCGAGCATCTGCCGAAGCTGTCAGCGCGCAGCGCGGCCGATCAGCGGTCGGCACTGACCAAGATGGTCGAACCGGTCTGGGGCCGTAAGCTGGTGACGGAAATCACGCCGACCGATGTCGACAAGCTCCTGACGAAGATTGCCGACGGCAGGGCGCGACCGCACAAGGAAAAGCCAAACAACCGGGCGCGCAAGCTACAGGGTGCCAAGCCCACGCCGGTGCGCGCCAACCGGATCGGCGAGGTGCTGCGCAAGATGTTCACACTGGCGGTCCAGTGGGGCTGGTGCGAGGACAACCCCGCCCAGCGCTTCCATCGCCGCACCGAGACGCCCCGCGAACGCTTCCTCTCCAAGGACGAGATCGCCAAGCTCGCGGCGGCGCTGGACGCCGCGGAGGATCGCCGTGCCGCCGACATCATCCGCATGTGCATGCTGACCGGCGCCCGGCTGGGCGAGGTGCGGCAGTCCCGTTTCGAACAGTTCAACCTCGAACACATGAGTTGGTCCAAGCCACCCACCTTGACGAAACAGCGCCGCGCCCACCGCGTCCCGATCTCGGACGAGACCGCCGCCATCGTGCGCCAGCGCCTGCTGCTGGTGCCGAAGGGATCGCCGTGGCTCTTCCCCGGCGATACGCCCGGCCAGCCGGTGCAGGAGGTCCGCCGGTTCTGGGCGCAGGTCCAGAAGCAATGCGGGCTGCAGGACGTCCGGATCCACGACCTGCGCCACACCTTTGCGTCCTTGCTGGTCAGCGGCGGGGCCTCGCTTGAAATGATCGGCAAGCTTTTGGGTCACAGCCAGATGCAGACCACCCTGCGATATGCCCACCTGATGGACTCGCCCCTGCGTGCCGGAGTCGACGCGGTGGCCAGCGCCTTCCGACCGAAGCCCCGGCTGGTCCACGACGCCGACGATCAGGGTGGCCGGAAGACCGCCTGACCCGGGCCAGCGCGGACCCGGATCATCACGCCTCCTCCCGCCGCAAAGCCCTCCATATCGGCGTGATCCGGCGGCGGATCGAACGGCTGTCTGGCATCTTCTTGCCGTCCGACTGTTCGGCAAACCAGTCCTGCATCTCTGCGATCAGCTCGGCTTGAGTCGAGGGCAGGCCACGATCATGGATGCGCTGAACCAGCGCAACGGTCATGCCCTCCCAATCGTATGGCGTGCTGGCACCCGGCCCTGCCGCCACCCGTCGCACCATGTCGTTCTCTTCCGCGAAGGCGTGCACCTCCTCCGCCAGGATCATCATGTCGGTGACTGTGACGGTGATGCCGCCTTGCGGATCGGTGATCAGCAGCCAGTCCTGCCGGTTCAGCGGCTGAATTCGACGCATCTGTCCCTCATTCGGGCCCGTGCCGCAGCGGCGGAACAGCGGAAGCAGATCGAAGGGCGACAGGGCAACCTTGCCTGAAATCACTTCTTCGCCGCAGCGAACTGGTGCGATGCCGGTGATGATGCGGAACCGCCCCGCATCCGCCCATCCCGCGACATCGGCGATGTTGCAGCCCCAGCGGGCCGTGACTTCGTGAACGGTGAAGAATACGCGGGGCGGCAATGCCATGTCGAAACATCCTCTACTGAACCGGAGGATGGCAATGCTCACACCGCCTGCGCCCGCGCGCGGTGCGCGCAGGTTGAGTGATCGGAAGCAACGAAAACAGAGGCGCCATAGCGCCGCGACGTTGCCAAGACTGTCGTTCCGATTGACCTGTTATGCTTTTGGTTGAGGTCTGCTCTCCTCTTGCGCGAAGCCTGCACCGGCGCTCGATTCGGGGCAAGGGGGTGGCCAGCACGAAGCTGTGGATAAGGGGAATGGGTGCGTGAAGTCGCTCATCACCGCCTTCTACCGCTGGGTGCGGGAGAGGAGTGTGAGTAAAAAGCGCGTAATAACAGAGTTATAGCGGGCTCCCGGAGCTTCATGTTGAAGGGCGAGGTAAAATAGGTGAATCGTGAAAACACAGTATTGATGTGCCGATATGGACGCCTATATTCGTGAGGCAACAAATATGATTTCACGGAGATTGCCCCATGCGTAAGGTCGTCAGAGAGTATCAGCAGCTGTGTCACGCTGAAGGTGTTGACTTGCTCGGCATCGAGCCGCGCGGCCGTCACTACGCTCTTCATTTCGAGAGAGGGTTCCTCATCGCGGCATCCACGCCCTCCGATCACCGCGCGCGCCACAACCTCCGCGCCATGATCCGCCGCCTGCATTCTTGAAGGAGAAGACTATGAATATGCCCGCCTTGACCCCCGAAACCATGACGGCCGAACTGCGCCGTGAGACCTGGTTCCACCGCGAACTGGCCGGATACTTCAGCGCCGACAATACCGACTACCGGCAGAACTGGGACTATGGCCCCGAACTTCTCGAGCTTCTCGCCTCCCGTTTCCGCGTGATCGAGATGATCCTGGGCGCAAAGGAAGTCGCGCCGCATCTGTTTGCGATGCTGCATGGCCCCGATGTCGAGGGTGAGACCTGGCGCGAGGCGTTCGAAACCTATGACCCGGTTCTGACGCCGCACTGGACGGGCGCGAAGCTGATCGACAACGCGGGGATTTACGGTCTCTACGGTGTGCTTCCCACCGAGGTCGCGTTCGATGCCCGCAAGCCTTGGGTTGATGCGCTGGCTGAGCAGCTTGACCAGTTCCGCCAGGCTGCGAATCCGGAGCCGCAGGGTGTGATCGCCCGGATCCTCAACCTCGCCCTCTCGCGCCACGCCATCGATACCGGAGCGGGCGAGGTCGACCTGCAGTCGCTCGCCCTGTTCGGCGGCGTCACGGAAGGCCGGATCCGGAACATCCTGTCCAGCGGCGATGGCGGTCTGGAAAAGGTCGGCCAGCGTGTGACGGCAGTCAGCGCAGCCGCGTGGCTGAAGGGTCGGAAGGAATTCTTTGCCTCGATCTGGCAGCAGCCCGATGCGGTGGCGCCCGAGGCACCGAGCCCAGATTTCTCGGACGAGGTGGTCTTCGTCCCCGTCGCCGCAGACGGCAGCCATTTCCATCCCGGTCTCGCGCGCGGCGGCAAGTTCATGATCGGCGCCAAGGGCGAGGAGGTTCAGTATCCATCCTTCGACGAGGCGCTGATTGCCCTGCAGAAGATGGCCACGCCGCGCTGGCGCCGTCCGAACGAGGCGGGCAACTGGGGTATTGTCTCGGGGCGCGACTGGAAGCGCATCGAGCGCCGCCAGCTGATGTCGATGTGATCCGGAGTGTGATGATGCGTTTCTCTGCCGAAAGCCTGCTTTCCGCCCTGCTCGAAGCGACGCCCCGCCCGACCGTGCAGGCGCCGCGCGATGCACGTGGCCTTTATGGCCTCGTCGATCACCATGGTGATCTTCGCTACATCGGCTCGACCAGTTCGACCGATCAGACCTTCTACGAGCGGATCCACCAGCGCCATCGCACCGGTTCGGAAGGCATGAGCCATTACTTCTCGGCCATGTACAACACCGGGCGGATGTGGCGCGACCGGAAGGATGCGCTGACCAAGGCGGATGGCGACATCGCCAAGGCGCTGCGGAACGAGTTCGTGGTTGATCACTGCCGCGCGGTTTGGTTTCCCTTGCCCGACACGGAGGACATTGCCCAGCTGGAGGCCGAGGTCCTCTCCCTGGCACCCGACCACGCCATCGCGTGGAACCGGCGCCGGATGCAGGCTTATGACGAACCGGTCGATCTGGTCGAGGCTACGCTGCGCCGCCTTGGCTGGGGCGCCCGCGAAAAGGCGGCCATCGAACGGCAGCGGCTGAGGTTCATGTCCGCGATGGTTCGTCCCGTCGCGGCGCCAGCGCCGAAGCCCGCGGCCATCCGGCAGAGGCATGTGACACCCTTTCCCGAGGGCCCGTTCCGCTTCTTTGCTTTGGACGTCGAGACGGCGAACAACGACCGTGGCAGCATTTGCCAGATCGGTGTCGCCTGCGTGCGCCCCGACAATTCCATCGAGACCTGGGTGACCTATGTTGATCCGCAGGTGGATCGCTGGGTGTTCACCTACCTCCATGGAATCAGTGCCCGCACGGTGCAGGACGCCCCGACCTTTGCCGAGGTGCTGCCGGTCCTGCGCGATGCGCTGAACGGCGCGACGGTCTATCAGCACTCCGGCTTTGACCGCAGCGCCGTCGCCTCTGCATGTGGAAACTGCGGCCTCGCGGTCCCGGAGTGGGATTGGCGCGACAGCGTCCACGTCGCCCGCGCCGCTTGGCCCGAATTGCGGGGCAATGGCAGCCATGGTCTTGCGAGCCTCAAGCAGCACCTTGGCCTCGTGTTTGAGCATCATGACGCTGGCGAGGATGCCCGCGCAGCGGCAGAGGTTGTCCTGCGCGCCGAGGGCATTCAGCCTGTTCGCAAGCGGCCTCCGGTTCCGACGGGCCGGATTGCGATTGTGGACGATGAGGATTTTGACCTGATCGAGGATGCTGGCGACACCGTGATGGTTGTCCGCGAACCCGTGGCCGCATCAATGCTTCCAAATGCCGTCCCGCGCCAGCACGCTGCGCGCCACATCGGCACGACCGAAATCACGCAGGGTAACATCAACCAGAGCCACATCTATCTCAGGAGCTTCTTCGAGAAGTTCCCGGCAGATGCGATTGGTGGATCGAACCGTGCCTCAGTCGCCCAGCGTGAAATTGCCGTCGACTGGGGCGGTGGTGCAGTGGTCATGACCGATCTCGATGGCCAGAAGAAGTTCTTCCGCAAGCGTGGCTGGATCCGGGAATTCTTTGAGCGCCACGGTGTGCGCGCCGGAGATATGGTGACGGTCGAGGAAGTGGCACCCTACAGCTATCGTGTGGCGCTCCAGCGGCGTCTTTCCTAGAAATGGATTCGAGGCCGCGGGATTCCGGCCCCAGGCAGGATCCCGAGGCTTCGTTCCAGGCGATCACGTGAGTTAGTGGCAATGGCCGAGCGCAATGACATATCGGACCTTTTGGCCTTCATCGGCCGTGAAGGTGACTGGCGCGACCGGCTGCAGGACGTGGTCGCCGAACACCTGATGCCCGCGTTGGAAGAATTCGAGATCGACCAGGACGGCTTGGCCGATCTGCTCGGCGAGCAGTGGGCAGGCGTGCTTTGGGGCTGCGGGTTCGAGGATTTCCTTGGCCAGCAATATGAGGACGGCAACATCGTCGATCTCTATCTGAAGCGGCGCGGTTGGAAGGAAACGGCCTTGAACCGGGCCTACTTCAGCGCGCTGCGGGATGCGCCGGTCAGCCTGTATGAGGTTAGCGAGGTCCAGCCCGGCACATCGATGGTGCTGCGTGACCTGCTGTCGGATGCCGCCCCGGTCACGGTGCGCGAGAAATCCGCCACGCGCACGTTGAAGCAATGGGACCGGATTGCCGTTCGGGTGGTGCCCGAACGCGATCACCATGTCATCTCCGGCGCGCTGTTACCCTTCCGCTCCGAAGCGGTGGATTTCCTGTTTGCCGGGTTGCGCGACGCCCTGAAGCTGAAGAAGCGAGATGCGCTGCGGCTCACCCATGAACAGCTCCTGGGCTGCGCACCCATCTTCACTTCCGCCTGGCTGTTCATCGAGATCGACCGCGCCCTCACCACGGCGCAACCGCATTTCACCAATTCAGACGGCGATGATGTGCTGTTCCACGACCTGCGCTACCCGCTTTCCAGCGGCGTCACGCAGAAGGCCGTGGCTGAGCGGCTTGACCGTGTGAAGGGCTTCCTGCCCGAGGGACCGAAGTTCTGGAACTGGCTGGCCGCGCGGAAGGGGCGCGGCGGCAAGGCGGGCGGCGGCATCATGCTGGACACACAGATGGAGGGGGCCACGGTTCTGGGCTCCGTGGAACTGAAGGGCAAGGCGCTGCTCGTGACCGTCAATTCGGCCGAGCGGGCGGCCAAGGTCCAGACGTTGATCGGCGCGGCCGCCGGGGATCTGCTGAGGGCACCCTTGACCACGATCCGGACGGTTGAGCAGATGCGGGCCGACCAACGGCGTGACGGGCCACGCGAAGCGGCCGACGAAATCCCTCCAGAGATCGCGCACCAGATCTTGCGGGATCACCTCGACAAACACTACCGCGAAACGCTGGACGCGCCGATCCCGGCGCTGGGCGGCAAGTCACCGCGCCAGGCTGTCCGGACGACCGCGGGACGTGAGAAGGTGATCGACTGGCTGAAGATGCTGGAAAATCGCAGCGCCGGGCATGGAGAGGGCCCCATCGCCGAGTACGATTTCGGCTGGATGTGGGGCGAGCTAGGGCTTCAGGAACATCGAAAATGAAGGTCGACAAGAATGCCTGCGATGATGATCCGCAGGGGAGGGCGCGTGGGCTACATCAACACCACATCAACCTGCGACTGCGGGCTTCGCGCCGGTCTTGCGTGTGAATCCGCGCGAACGCTGATGTTTGCGAGGACGAAAATCACGCCAGAACAAAGGCTTGCCCTGTAAGCCGCTGATTTCGATGATTATTCGGTTTTGCCCTTCCATGGGCTCATAACCTGAAGGTCGTAGGTTCAAATCCTACTCCCGCAACCAGCTTTAGCGAACAAGCCGCACCCGAAAGGGCAGCGGCTTTTTTGTTGTCCGCAAAAATCAGTAATTCCAAAAACTTACCCTCGATCTCAAGCCTATGCACAACCTCCGCGTCGCACCGGATTGTGATCCTCGCGATCAGGTCGGCAGGAGTGGTGGCGCGATGCACGATAAATAGGTGCACCTCATAGCGCAATCGGTACCAGACAGGCTTGCCGATGTAGCGTTGGTTGTTCGCTGTGCCGGTCCGTGGTCGTAATAGGCGGTCGAATTTCATGAAAACGACATATCACCACAACCGTATCGTTACATGAATCCGGTTTTTGGCGCGGCGAGGGCGGTCGCTCTCTGACCCCTAGACGTTTCACCGAGGACATCATGAAATCGACAATTTCTATGTCAGCCTTGCTGCTGGCCGTTTCGACCTCTGCCATGGCGCAGGATCTGCCGCAGGTACAGTCTGCGAGCGAATGGTTTACCCAAGGCCAAGAGACCATCGCCGAGCTGATTGCTCGCGAGCGTAACGAAGGTCGCGCCAAGAATGTGATCCTGATGATTGCCGATGGTAACGGCGTCGGCACCAATTATGCTACCCGCCTGTACGTCGGTCAGCAATTGGGCCTGATGGGTGAAGAGCATGTTCTGCCCTATGAAGCTAACGATTTCTACAACGGTCTCGTAAAGACCTACAACATCAACGCTCAGACCCCGGATTCGGCGCCGACGGCTGGTGCGATGAACACCGGTGTTAAGCAGCGTTTCAATCTGATCAACGTTGGCGGCTCTGCCATCCACGAGGATTGCAACACCGTTGCCGGCAACGAACTGACCACCTTTGCCGAGATGGTTGCCGCGAATGGCAAATCGGTCGGGATCGTGTCGACAGCCCGTTTGACCCACGCCACGCCGGCGGCTGTGTTCGCCAAAACCGCCAGCCGCGACTGGGAAGACGAAGTTCCGGAAGGCTGTACCGCTCAGGCCGATATCGCCACCCAGATGATCAACGGCATGACCTCTGGCATGATCGACATCGCATTGGGTGGTGGTTCGCGCTACTTTACCCCCAAGGATGCGCCGACCTCGAATGGTGGCACCGGTCATCGTCCGGACGGCTTGGATCTGATCGCACAGGCTCGCGATGCCGGCATTCAGTATGCCTCGAACCTCGAGGAGCTGAACGCGCTGGACAAATCCATGCCGATCCTCGGTATGTGGACCGACAGCCATACCTCCTACGAAGCTGACCGTCCTGCGACCGAACCGTCGCTGGTTGACATGACCCGCACGGCGATCGAGTTCCTGAGCCAGAACGAAGAGGGCTTCTACCTCGAAATCGAGGCCGGTCGCGTTGACCACGCCAACCATGCCGGCAACTTTGCCCGTACCGCCGCCGACGGCATGATCTGGACCGAAGCTGTCGCTTTGGCCGACGAAATGACCAACGACGAAGACACCCTGATCATCGTCACCGCCGACCATGAGCACGCGATCACGTTCAACGGATATTGCGGCCGCGGCACCCCGATTCAGGGCCTGTGCTACGAGATCGCGACCACGGGCGATATCCACTCGGACGAGCTGGCTCTTGCTGCTGACGGCAAGCCCTACTCGGTCATCACCTATGCCAACGGCTCTGGCACGGTGTTCAAGCAGGCAGAAGGCTCGGAAGAGTTCACCGGCACCCGTCCGGCTGTGACCCAAGAAGAGGCGATGGACCTCGACTATCTGCAGCAGGCTCTGATCCCGATGGAATCGGAAACCCACTCGGGCGAAGACGTCGCGGTCTATGCCAAGGGCCCGTGGGCGCATCTGGTCGACGGCACCATCGAACAGAACCTGATTTTCCACGTGATGAACCAAGCGGTTAACGCCCAGTAATCCGTCACCTGAAATTCAGCGGGGGCCCCGTTTTCGCGGGGTCCCTGTTTTCTCTCGCGAGCTTTCACTATGCTAAACCGCCGAACCTTTCTCGCTTCCAGTCTGGCCATGCCCCTCTTGGGGGGACGCGCCTTTGCCCAAGAGGGCGTCATCAAGCTGCGCGATCTCTATCACCGTCAGGCCATTTCGGAGTTCGCCATTGCGACCGAAGGTCAGAGAATTTCGGTTGACGGTTACATGGCTCCCCCTCTCAAGGCAGAGACCAACTTCTTTGTGCTGACGCGGCGACCGATGTCGGTCTGTCCGTTTTGTGAAACCGAGGCGGAATGGCCAAACGATATCGTCGCGGTCTATGCCAAGCGGATCGTCAATCCCGTCCCCTACAACGTCAAGATCGTGGTGAACGGCCTGCTCGAGCTCGGGGCCTATCGCGATCCGGACTTGGGATTTCTGAGCATGGTTCGGTTGACGGATGCCTCCTATGCCTAAGTCCCTGAACCTGACGACATCCTCGTTTGTCGTCCATGGCGCACAGGGTAAACCCATCCTGTCTATGCCGCCCCTGTCGATTTCGGCGGGTGAGGTGGTCGGCGTGCGCGGCCCGTCTGGCGCCGGTAAATCGACATTTCTCTACGCGCTTGCTGGATTGGTTGGCGGCGTTCAGGGAATAATACGTTGGGGCGATACGGATATTGTGGCCCTAAATCCGCGCGAGCGGGCCAGTTTCCGCGCCCGGTCCATCGGCATGATTTTTCAGGATTTTCATCTCTTTGAAGAACTGGGCGCGCTCCAGAATGCCGGGATTGCAGCTCTGTTTCTGCCCCGGCCCGAACGTGAGGCGATCGAGGCCCGCGCGGACAAGCATCTCGCGGCGCTAGGGATAGATGTCTCTTCGCGTACCATAGGCAGCTATTCCGGCGGTGAACGGCAGCGGGTGGCGATTGCCCGCGCCCTCGCGACGGATAGCCCCATTCTGCTGGCGGACGAACCAACAGCCAGCCTTGATCGCCCGACGGCGGATCGGCTGACCGACGATCTGGTGCAACTGGTCCGTCAGAGCGGGAAGACCCTGATCACCGTCAGTCATGACCCCCACTTCATTCAACAGATGGACCGCGTCTTGACCATTGCCGATGGCGCGCTCTGTGACGATCAGAGGACGCAATGATGGATCTTTGGTTCTCTCTCCCTGCGGCGGTGCAGGATAGTCTGATGACGCTCGCGCTTGTGATGCCCGGAGCGCTGGCGGGTTTGTATATCCTTCGCGGCTATGCTCCTTGGGGACTGACCCGCGCGATCTTGTTGCGGTTTCGCGGCACAGTCGCGGTCTTTGTCGTCTTGATCGCGGCCTCGGTCGGCCTTGGCATCGCCCTCTCGGCCCAAGAGCGGGGGCTGCGCCACGGAACGGCGATGGCGGCGGATAAATTCGATCTGGTCGTGGCCGCGCCGGGTAGCGAAATTACCGCGATGCTCGCAGCGGTGTACTTGCAACCGAGCGATATGGGGCTGCTGGACGGCGATGCCTATAACGCGGTCGCCACGCACGAAAAGGTCGAATTTGCCGCCCCGCTGGCCTTTGGTGATAGCTATAACTCGGCGCCTGTCGTGGGAACGACGGCCGAGTTTCTGAGCTATCTGTCGGACGGGGTGATTGTCGGCCGCATGTGGCACGATAGCGAAGAGGCGGTCGTCGGTGCGCTGGTGTCGTTGGAGATCGGCGATACGTTCTCTCCGGCGCATGGCGAAGGCGAAGCCGAAGAGGAAGACGTCCACGAGGATCACCACCTGCACGTCGTCGGCCGCATGGCCGCGACGGGGACCCCGTGGGATCGCGCGATCCTGATCCCCATCGAAGCCGTCTGGGAGGTTCATGGCCTGGCCAATGGGCATCGGTTCGGGGCTGGGGCCCAACTCGGCGCGCCCTTTGACCCAGAGTATTTCCCCGGAACCCCGGCAATTGTGGTCCATCCCAAAGAGCTCTGGGCCAGTTATTCCCTGCGGTCTGAATTTACCCGTGAAGCCCAGATGATGGCGTTTTTCCCCGGCACGGTGTTGGCGAGCCTCTACCGCATCATGGGCGACATCCGCCAAGCGATGTCCTTTATGGCGCTGGTCACGCAAATTCTGGTGGCAGCGAGCGTTCTGGCGAGTCTGTTCATCCTCACGCGGTTGTTTAGCCGGACCTTGTCGCTGTTGCGGGCGATCGGGGCGCCTGATCGGTTTGTCTTTGCCGTGGTCTGGAGCTTTGGCGCCGCGCTCCTGGTTGCAGGGTGCTTGCTCGGCCTGGGCGGCGGGATAGCCATGGCGGCAATTCTATCGGCAGTCGTCACCGCCCGGACTGATATCTACATATCTGCGACGCTGGGGTGGCACGAAATCCACTTCGTCGCCGGCTTCGTCAGTGCCGCGCTGATCCTTGCGCTGATCCCCGCTCGATTGGCTCTAAAGAGCGATATCGTGGCCTCCTTGCGGGGTTAGATCCACGGATGTCCGATCAAATAGGCGTCGCCGAGGTAAAGGCGTTTCTCATATCGCTGGGGGTCATGCCGTAGGCGCTTCGGAAATGTTCGTAGAACTGCGTGAGCGAGGAAAATCCGGCGCTCTCGGCTATGACGCTGATCGGGTCGGACCCTTCCAGCAGCATCGCGCGGGCGCGCAGCAGCCGGATGCGGATCACAAAACGTTTCATCGGGACCTGCATGAACCGCGAGAACAGGGACAGGGCATAGTTCTGATGCAGCCCGGTGACGGCAGCCACGTCGGCATTGCTGATCGGGCGATGAAAATTATCTAGGATAAAACGCACCATTTCGACGACCTGCCGGATGTTCGTGGCCGTCAGGGCGCGGTCATCGCTTGGGTTCGACTCGGTCGTGCGCAGGTATTCGATGTCCGAGAACAGCGCCCTGCGCAGCAGCGCGTTCATCTCCATTTTCAGGGTCTCCAGCCGCTCTACATCGTTGGATCGATAGTCCATATACCAGCGACGCATCAGCGACATATCTGCCAAATCCGGAGGGAGAATGATCATCGCTCCCCCCAGCAAAGAGACCTGTAACTGCGCGATATGCGGCATGAACAACAGCGCATCGACGGGGGCGTAGATATTCGCCAGTCTGGGCCGTTCGTCGGATATCGGGGTGATGCCGATGGTCTGGTGCGGAATGCCGGCCCAGAAGGCGACCAGCCGATTGGGCGGAATATCAACGGTTTTTCCATCGAATTGATAGGTCATCGACGCGCCGGTGACATAGTTGAACTCGATATGTCCGTGCCAATGCGGGGTCTTCATCAGCATCGGCGTAAAGATTCGCATCCCGAAGCGGCCAAAGGCGCGACTGGTGCTGTAGAACCGTCTGTCCCGGGACGAAAGCGGCGAGGAGGGGCCAGTCTGGGATGTTAAAGTTGCCATTGTTCTGCCGAATCTTAAAAACCCGGAAAACATTGTCCGGTTTCCCCATTGTTGTAAAGTCTGGTGACTGTCATTTTGATCCCCACTCGAGCGGTCATGCCTTCCAAGGTTTGCGCTGTTCGGGATATCCGGGCCACGCGCCCATGGGAGGAAAAAACATGAATTTATTGTCTCGCGTCGCTCCGGCGGCGCTCTTGCTGGGTCTTTCGACGACGGCTGCGCTGGCCGAATTCGTTGGCCCGACCGCTGTCCCCGAGGCAGCCGCATTTGACGCACAGGGTGAGCCGGTTTTCGTAAATCGTTCAGATATTTACGACTTCCGCGCTCTGCCGAGCTATTCCGAACCCGAGTTCGTGACGGCCTTTGTCGAGGCAGGCAAGCTGCCCCCCGTTGCAGAACGTCTGCCGGCGGAACCGCTGGTGTTCAATACCGCCACGATGGCCAATGGGGCGGGCGTCTATGGCGATGTCATGCGCCATGTGATCGGTGGCCGTCCCGAAGGCTGGAACTTCTGGGCAGGCCAGTCCTATGGCTGGGGCGGGATCGATATCGGTCTGGTTGAATGTCTAACCCGGACGGGTCCGCTCTTCCAGGTCAACGCCGAAGATCTGCAGCCGATGCCGAACCTCGCGAAATCCTGGGACTGGTCCGAGGATGGCAAATCCTTGACCGTTCATCTGGTAGAAGGTGCCAAGTGGTCGGACGGCGTGCCGTTCAACACCGAAGATATTGCCTTCTACTGGGACAATATCGTCATGGACCCGAACGTCACCCAGTTGATGGGCGCGAGCCAGGCCACCTATGGCGAAGGCACCACGCTCGAGGTGCTGGATGACTACACCTTTGTGTTCCACTTCACCACGGCCTTCCCCGAGGCTGTTCTCTATGCGATGGCCTACGGCAACTTCTGCCCCGGCCCGGCACATGCGCTCAAGCCGCATCACCCGGCCTTTGGTGGCGAGAGCTATGAGGGTTTCCTGAACTCCGTTCCCGCGGACTACCTGAACTTCCCGACGATGGGCGCATGGGTTGTCACCGAACATCGCCCGGACGACATCGTTGTCACCCGCCGCAACCCCTACTACTGGAAGGTCGACTCGGACGGTCAGCAATTGCCGTACCTGAACGAAGTCCACTTCCGCCTGTCCACGTGGGGCGATCGTGACGTGCAGGCGATTGCCGGCACCGGCGACTTCTCGAACCTCGAACAGCCGGAAAACTTTGTTGAATCGCTGCGCCGCGCCGCCGATCCGGCCGCGCCGGCCCGTCTGGCCTTTGGTCCGCGCACCATCGGCTATTCGCTGGTGCCGAACATGTCCGCGAACGGCTGGGGTGAGCCCGACGAGCGTGGCCAGAAGGTGCGTGAACTGAACCGCAACCTCGATTTCCGTCTGGGCATGTCGCAGGCACTGGACCGCGTCCGTCTGGGCGAGAGCCTGGTCAAGGGGCCGTTCACCGCAGAATACCCCGGTGGTCTGCTGGCGGGCACGTCCTTCTATGATGCCGGTTCGACCGTCTACTATCCGACCAGCACCGACTCGGCCAAGGCGCACTTCGAGGCGGCGGGCCTGACGGACAGCGATGGCAACGGCTTCTATAACTTCCCCGGCGGCGATGACGTACAGGTCGCGCTGTTGGTGAACGGTGATTATCAGACCGAAAAGAACCTCGCCGAAGGCATCGTTGCGATGATGGCGGATGCCGGGATCAAGGTGGTTCTGAACACCCAGAGCGGCAACGACCAGAACGCCGCCCGCGACAGCGGCCGCTATGACTGGTTCATCGACCGTCTGGGCGCGCATATGATCACTGTGGTGCAGAACACCGCCGCACTCGCTCCGGTTGGTCCGCTGACCTACAACGGCCACCATGCCAACAACGCAGGCGAACTGGATCTGCTGCCGTTCGAACAAGAGATCGCAGCGACCATCAACGCCTTTGTTGACAGCCGCGATGCCGATCAGCGCGTCGAACTGATGAAGACCTATCAGCGCCTGTTCACCGAAAACGCCTATCAGATCGGTCTGACGGCATTCCCGGGGGCTCTGATCGTGAACAAGCGGTTCGCCAACGTTCCCGAAGGTGCGCCGATCTTTATGTACAACTGGGCTGAAGACAACATCATGCGTGAACAGGTTTACGTTCCCGCCGATCAACAGGCCGCTCTGGAACTGCAACCCAACACCCTGCCGGGTGAGCCGGGTAGCGCAGGTCCGGTAACCGCCGAGTAACCTCCTCCCAAGACGGGGGCGGAGAGCGAATGCTGTCTGCCCCCCTCATTATTTCACGACTTTTCAGGGTCCGATCATGCTGCGATTTATTGGCATTCGAATCCTTCAGGCGATCCCCGTCCTGTTTGTGATGAGTGTCATCACCTTCACGATCATTCAGGCCCCGCCCGGAGACTTTGCGGATTACATCCGCGCTAATTTGATGTCGCAGGGCAATGCGACATTCGAGGTGGCCAATGCTGCCGCCGAAAAATACCGGATAGATCACGGGCTGAACGATCCGCTGGTGGTCCAGTACTTCCGCTGGATTGGCGGCGTGCTGACCGGCGATCTGGGGCATTCCTATTTCTATAACCGTCCGGTTGCCGATGTGATTGGTGACAAACTGCCTAAAACGCTGATGCTGGCGCTGGTTTGTCACTTCCTTGCCTCGCTGGTCGGGATTTCGTTCGGCATCATCGCCGCGACAAAACAATATAGCTGGACCGATACGATCCTCGGCTTTGTGTCCTTCCTCGGGATGACGGTGCCGCGGTTCCTGCTGGCGCTGGTGATCCTCTATGTGCTGGCGTTCCGTTTGAACGTGCAGGAACTGGGTAGCTTCTATTCGTCGCAATATGGCGGGCAGGCCTATTGGCTGGGCTGGTTCGATTTCAACTGGGCCAAACTGTGGAACCTGATCGAACATATCTGGCCGGTGGTTCTGGTGGCGACCTTTGGCGGTCTGGCCTACAATATGCGGGTGATGCGCGGCAACTTGCTGGATACGCTGAACGCGCAATATGTCGAAACCGCGCGGGCCAAGGGGTTGTCAGAACGCAGCGTGATCCTGCGCCATGCGGTGCCGAACGCCCTGCATCCGCTGATCGCCTATCAGGGTGTCGTTCTGCCCTATATGCTGACCGGTGAAATCGAGGTGGCCATCGTGTTCGCCCTGCCGACGGTCGGCCCCGCTATCGTCGGCTCGATGAGCATTGGCGATGTGTATATGACCTCGACGTTGCTCTTGGTGCTGGGGGCGACCCTGATCATCGGCAATATCATTTCTGACGTGCTGCTGGCAGCGCTCGATCCACGAATTCGGGTGGGGGACAACTGATGTCGCAGGACCTTTCACAAACAGAAACCGCAGACAGCCGCGTTTCGACGGTGTCTACGGTCAGCCAGAGCTACGCCTCTTTGGTCTGGCGGCGGTTTCGCCGCTCGGTGCCGGGGATGATGGGCCTGTCGTTGGTGGTGATTTTGCTGCTGTCTGCCATCTTTGCGCCCTTTGTCGCGCCGATGGACCCGAATGCCGCCGGTACGGCCTTTGCGCCGCCCGACCGCATCCGGTTCCATGTCCCCGGTGACGGGCCAGAGGCGGGCTGGCGATTGACGCCGGTGTCGTTCCCGATGGTCGAGAGTGACGAGCTGGACCCGGTGACCTTCCAGCCGCTGATCGGACCGGATTATGAAAACCCGCGCGCTATCGTGCTGTTCGCCAAGGGCTGGGACTACCGCCTGTTCGGCCTAAAGATGAACCGCCACCTGTTCGGCACCTCTGATGGTAGCCCGCTCCACCTGCTCGGGACGGATAAACTTGGCCGTGATATTTTCAGCCGCGGGATTATCGGCAGCCGGATTACGCTGTCGATTGCGCTGATCTCGATCTCGTTGATCACGATGATCGGCACCCTGATGGGGATCACCAGCGGCTATATCGGCGGTCGGTTCGACATGCTGTTCCAACGGTTTGTGGAAATCGTCTTAGCCTTTCCGCAGTTGCCGCTCTACCTCGCGCTGACGACACTTATTCCGGTGACCGCGCCGTCGGGCCTGTTCCTGACCTTTGTCATCACGGTGATCGTCGGTCTGGGATGGGCACAGCTCAGCCGAGAGGTCCGCTCTAAGACGCTGTCGATGCGGCAGCTCGACTATGTGCGGGCCGCACTGGCCATCGGGGCTTCGGATCGGCGGATCATCACCCGGCACATCCTGCCCAACGTGATGAGCCACGTCATCGTCTCGGTGACCTTGGGCATTCCGGCGATCGTCCTGCTCGAGAGTTTTCTGGGCTTCCTCGGCTTTGCCGTGAAACCGCCGCTGATCTCCTGGGGGCTGATGCTGCAGGACAGCGGGACCTTTAGCGTGATCGGGTCCTATCCGTGGATCCTGTCGCCGGTCGGGTTCGTGCTGGCCACCGTCTTTGCCTTCAACGCGCTGGGCGATGGTCTGCGCGATGCGATTGACCCGTACTAGGAGAGGGCGATGACCACTCAAAACACCAAAACCCCGCTCATTGATGCGCAGCATGTCGGCGTCACCTTCAAGGTCGATGGCGGCACGGTCGAGGCGGTCCGTGACGTGTCCTTTCAGGTCTTTCGCGGCGAAACCACAGCCCTCGTGGGCGAGAGCGGGTCCGGCAAATCCGTGACCGCCCGCGCCATCATGCGGCTGTTGTCCAAACGGGCGACGGTTTCGGCGCAGACCAAAATCCTGTTCGACGGAGAGGATATGGCAGGCCTGTCGGAAACCGCGATGCGCCGTCTGCGCGGCAACCGGATTTCGATGATTTTTCAGGAACCGATGTCGTCGCTGAACCCGGTCTATACTATCGGCGCACAAATCGCCGAGGTGCTGCGGCTGCACTCCAAACTGTCCAAGTCCGAGGCGCGCGCGCGCGTTCTGGAACTCTTGGCAGAGGTTCAGATTCCCGACCCCGAGGCGCGGATCAACCAGTATCCGCATCAGTTGTCCGGCGGTCAGCGGCAGCGGGTCATGATCGCCATGGCGCTGGCCAATCGGCCGGATGTGCTGATTGCGGACGAACCGACGACCGCGCTGGATGTGACAGTGCAGGCGCAGGTTCTGCATCTGATCGACAGCCTCAAGGATAAATACGGCATGGGCGTCATCCTGATCACCCATGATCTGACCGTGGTCCGCCAGTTCGCCGATCATGTCCATGTGATGCAACATGGCGAAGTCAAAGAGAGCGGCCCGACTGCTGCGCTGTTCGATGCGCCGACCCACGCCTACACGCAGCGGCTACTCGCCTCTGAACCGTCCGGGCGGGCGAATCCGATCACCGATGCGACCGATACCGTTCTGGACGGTCAGGGCGTGCGGGTCGAATTCACCCTGCGCAAGGGCGGCGCGTTTCGCGGCAGCTATGTGAAACTGACGGCGGTGGATGGTCTGAATATCCAACTGGCACGCGGTGAAACCCTCGGCCTCGTCGGTGAGAGCGGGTCCGGCAAAACCACCTTTGGTCAGGCGCTGATGCGGCTGATCCATATGGACGGCGGGCAGGTGTCGTTCATGGGGCAGCAGATCGAAACCCATAGCCGCGCCCAGATGAAACCGCTGCGCAGCCGGATGCAGATCGTGTTTCAGGACCCCTTTGCCTCGCTCAATCCGCGCATGTCCGTGCGCCAGATCATCGAAGAGGGTCTGATCGTCAACGGCATCGGGGCCAATAGCGCCGAGCGGTTGCAGCGTGTCAGGCAGGCCCTGCGCGATGCAGGTCTGCCCGATACGATCACCAACCGGTTTCCGCATGAATTTTCCGGCGGCCAGCGGCAGCGTTTGGCGATTGCGCGGGCGATCGCGCTAGAGCCGGAGTTTATCCTTCTGGATGAGCCGACCTCGGCGCTGGACCTGTCAGTTCAGGCGCAAATCATTGAATTATTGCGCAAATTGCAGCGCGAAAAGGGGCTGAGCTATCTGTTCATCAGTCACGACCTCAAGGTCGTTCGCGCCCTGTGTCATCGTGTGATGGTGATGCAGCACGGACGTATCGTGGAACAGGGACCGGTGTCGCAGGTGCTGGTCGATCCGCAAACAGACTACACACGCCGGCTGGTCAAGGCCGCGTTCGAAATTGCCGCCTAAGGAGACGTGCCGTGACTATGCCACTTCGGCTAGATGATAACGTGCAGACGCTGGTTCTGATCCCGACAGAGGGTCTGCCGGCGGTTGCCTATTGGGGCATGCCCCTGCCGCAGTCCGAGGACCTGTCGGCCCTTGCGGCGGCGACGGCGATGGACCTGGCCGGCGGGATGCTCGATCGGCTGGCGCCGTTGACGATTTGCCCCTTGGGGGACGGTGTGTTTCAGGGCCAACCGGGCCTGACAGTGTCGCGGGCCGATGGCGGGGGCTTTGTGCCACGTTTCGGGGCGGCTGAGATGGTGCAGGATGGTCCGTCTGTGACCATTACGGCCCGCGATGCGTCGCAGGGTCTGACCTACACCGCACGGATCTGGCTGTCCGGCGGTCTGGTCCATGCACAGGCCCGCATCGAGGCGGACCAGCCGATCCGTACCTATTGGTTGGCTGCGCCCGTGATGCCCATCGCGGCCTCGCATTCCGAAATCATTGAATTTTCGGGCAAGTGGCTGGGCGAGTTGCATCTGACCCGTCAACCCTTGACCCCCGGCGCCCGTCTGCGCGAGGCCCGCAGCGGCCGCAGCGGCCAAGAGGTCCCGCCCTTTGCCTATCTGGTCCAGCCGGGGACACGTCACACCGGCGGCGGGGCGGTGGCCTTTGCCTATGGTTGGCCGGGTGGCCACCGCATGATCTGCGAAGAGTTGCCTTGTGGTCGCCGCCAGATGCAATTTGGTCACGCGGCCGGATCGGAACTGGCCCCGTCCCAGCGGTTTGAAACCGCGGTGCTGACGATGGCGCGGTCTGATCATGGGCTAAATGGCTGCGCGGTTCCGTTGCAGCGCTATGTGCGCGATCAGCTGGTTCCTTGGCCGGACCGTAAACGGTCCCGTCCTGTGCATTACAACTGCTGGGAGGCGGTCTATTTCAACCACGATCTTTCGGTCCTGTCGGAGATGGCGGAACGGGCGGCGGCGCTGGGCGCGGAACGCTTTGTTCTCGATGACGGCTGGTTCGGGCGTCGGGACAATGACACCTCGTCCCTCGGGGATTGGACGATTGATCGGCGCAAATGGCCCGATGGCCTGACCCCGCTGATCGACAAGGTCCATAGCCTCGGCATGACCTTTGGTCTGTGGGTCGAGCCGGAAATGGTGAACCCGAACAGCGATCTCTACCGTGCGCACCCAGACTGGGCGCTGGGTTTGCCCGATCAGGTGCCCGGTCGCAATCAGTTCGCGCTGGATATCGCGCGGCAGGATGTGCAGGACTATCTGTTCGCCTGCCTCGACGAGGTGCTGAAGATCCACCAGATCGACTATCTGAAATGGGATCACAACCGTCTGTTGCCCGTGCTGGATGCCGCCCAAGGCCGTGCGATCCTGACCCTGATGGCACGGCTGCGCGCAGCCCATCCGGGGGTCGAGATTGAATCCTGCGCCTCCGGCGGCGGTCGGATCGACTATGGCATTTTGCAACAGACCTGCCGGGTCTGGCTGTCCGACTGTATCGATGCGCAGGAACGGCTGCGAATGCAGGCTGCGGCTGCCCTGATCCTGCCGACCTCTGTCGTGGGCAGCCACATCGGCGCGGCCCATGCCCATACCACTGGCCGGGAAATGCCCTCGGCGTTTCGCGGGTGGATCGCGGCCAGCCGTCACATGGGGTTTGAGAGCGACCTGCGCGTCATCCCCGAGCCAGAGGCCAAGGCGCTGTCGCAGGCGACCACATGGTATAAGGCGAACCGCGACTGGATGATGGCGGGGGACCTGCATCTGATTGATAGCGATGATCCGACGGTGACTGCTGAAATCCAGATCAGCGCCTCCGGCGACCGGTTTGTCGTCTTTGCAGGGCAGGGGGCGATGTCGCAGCAAATCCTGCCCCGGCCGCTGCGCCTGACCGCGCTCGACCCGCTCGCGCGGTACGAGGTGACGTTGATCAACCCCGCCGATGCACCGCCGCAATCGCGCGGGCCTGCCGCCCTGAAAACCGGGCCGGTGGTTTTGACGGGGCGGGCGTTGATGTCGATGGGATTAAACCTGCCGGTCGCATGGCCCAACACGATGTACGTCCTGCAAGGACGTCGTCTGCAAGATTGACTATTGAATTTGGGACGCCTGTTGCGGTCCCAGTGAGGAAAGAGATACCGATGACTAATCCAGTCGTGACCTTTATCGGTGCGGGCAGCACCGTGTTTACCAAAAACATCGCGGGCGATATCCTGTCGCGTCCCGCCTTGGCGGGATCGACGATCCGGCTGATGGACATCAATCCGAAACGTCTGGCTGAATCCAAGACCATCGTCGGCAAGATGGCCAACACGCTGGGCGGCAAGGCCACCATCGAGGTCTACGACAACCAGCGGCAGGCGCTGGACGGCGCGGATTTCGTCGTCGTCTGTTTCCAGATCGGCGGCTATGAACCCTGCACCGTCACCGATTTCGACATTCCCACGAAATACGGTCTGCGCCAGACGATTGCCGATACGCTGGGCATTGGCGGCATCATGCGCGGTCTGCGCACGGTGCCCCATCTGTGGTCGATCTGTGACGACATGCTAGAGGTCTGCCCGCAGGCCATCATGCTGCAGTACGTCAATCCGATGGCCATCAACACTTGGGCGATCTCGGCCAAATATCCCACCATCCGGCAGGTTGGCCTGTGCCATTCCGTGCAGGGGACGGCGTGGGAACTGGCGCGCGATCTGGACATTCCGGTGTCCGATATCCGTTACCGCGCCGGCGGCATCAACCATATGGCGTTCTACCTGAATTTCGAACATCGCCAGCCGGATGGCAGCTATGTGAACCTCTACCCGGCCCTCGTGCAGGGGTATCGCGACGGGCGGTTCCCCAAGCCGTCGCATTGGAATGCCCGCTGCCCGAACAAGGTGCGCTACGAAATGCTGACCCGTCTGGGTTATTTCGTCACCGAGAGCAGCGAACATTTTGCCGAATACACCCCTTGGTTCATCAAGCGGGACCGTCCGGACCTGATCGACCGTTTTGGCATCCCCCTCGATGAATACCCCAAGCGCTGCGTCGAACAGATCGAGCGTTGGGAACGCGAGGCGGCTATTCTGGCGAAATCCGACCGCATCGAGGTCAAAGAGAGCCATGAATACGCCAGCCAGATCGTCAACTCCGTGGTGACGGGCGAGCCGTCCGTGATCTATGGCAACGTCCGCAACTCCGGCTTTATCCCGCAGTTGCCGGATGGCTGTGCTGTCGAGGTGCCGGTTCTGGTCGATAACAACGGCCTTCAGCCGACGGTGGTCAAAGATATTCCGCCGCAACTGATTGGTCTGATGCGCACCAATATCAACGTGCAGGATCTGACCGTTCAGGCGCTGTTGACGGAAAACCGCGACCATATCTATCACGCCGCGATGTTGGACCCGCATACCGGCGCAGAACTGGATCTGGATCAGATCTGGGCGATGACCGACGATCTGCTGGCCGCCCATGGCGACTGGCTGCCAGAGTGGGCACGGCCCGTCGCATGACAGCCCTCTGGCCCCAGAGCATCGTGATCGTCGGGGGTGGCACAGCCGGTTGGCTGGCCGCCCTCATCCTGCGCGATGCGGCGCGGCGGGCCGGTCGGCCTGTGCGGATCACCGTCATTGAATCGTCCAAAATCGGCACCATCGGCGTTGGCGAAGGCTCGACGGCGGTGTTTCGCCAGATGCTGCGGCATCTGGGGATCGACGAATTGGCGTTTTTGCGCGAAACCGGCGCGACGATCAAATACGGCATTCGTCATCGCGATTGGCGTCGGCTGGGGCACCACTATGACGGGCCGATCGACGATCCCCGGTTGGTGACGCGCGGGGCGCCGCTGGATGGTTATGCTGTTGCAAACGGGCTGCCCGTGGCGCAGGCGCATTTGTTCCAGCACTTGATCGATGGGAAAAAGGCACCGTTTGCACAAGTCGACGGGCGTTTGGTACCTGCCGGTCCCTATCATTTTGCCTATCATTTCGATCAGGCGCTGGCCGGTGCGTTTTTGCGCAAACAGGCGCAGGATGTCACGGTGATCGACGATCAGGTCGTTCGTGTCGAAACCGGCGAGGCGGGGATCACGGCGCTCGGTCTCGAGGCCGGGGGCGAGGTGCGCGCCGACCTGTTTCTGGATTGCACCGGGTTTCGCCGGGCGTTGATCGGTGCGCTGGGTGCGACCTGGGTCGGTTATGGCGACGTGCTGCCCGTCAACCGGGCTATGCCGTTCTGGCTCGATATTCCAGAGGGCGAAGAGATCGACCCGGTCACGCTGGCATGGGCGCAAAAGAGCGGCTGGATGTGGAAAATCCCGACCCAGGACCGCTATGGCTGTGGCTATGTCTATTCTGACGCGCATCTGTCCCCAGATCAGGCGCAGGCCGAAATCGAACAGGCGCTGGGCCACCCGATAGAGCCGCGCAACGATATCAAAATCAATGCGGGGCGTCTGGATCGCCCGTGGATCGGCAATTGCGTCGCGCTGGGCCTGTCGAGCAGTTTCCTCGAACCGCTGGAGGCGACATCGATCCACGGAACCATCGTGCAACTGCTGATGCTCTCGGCGTGGCTGGGCGATCCGACTGCCGGGGCGCGCTATAATCAGGCTGTCGCTCAGCAGGTCGATGATTTCCGCGACTTCATTCGTCTGCATTATGTGTCTGAACGGCGCGATACCGTCTTTTGGCAGGATGTCAGCGGCTCTTTGCCAGCCCAGTTGCAGGATCGGCTGACAGATTGGGCAGGGCGGTTGCCACAGCCGCAGGATTTCGCACCTTTCCCGCTGGGGCTGCCGCATGTGCAGGATCAGCTCTTTACCCCGGTGCTGGACGGTCTGGGGCTGCTGCCGCCGCAATCTGGCCGCGCGGTGGTCGGGCCGCAATCGGCGACTCTGGCGCAGACCCATGCGGCGCTGGTTGCGGAATATCGTGCCGGGGCGCAACGCTGTTTGCCGCACCGCGGGTTTTTACAGTCGCTGCGCCACGGGTGATCGCGGCCTAATCCATCAGGATATGGCCGTAATCGTCGCGCAGTTTGGTTTTCAGAACCTTGCCGGTGCCGCCCAGCGGCAGGGCCTCGACAAAGATTGCGCGGTCCGGCACCTGCCAACTGGGGACCTTGTCGCTGTACCACGCCAAAATCTCGGCCTCGGTCAGGGTTTGACCGGAGGCGAGGACGACAATGATAATCGGGCGTTCGTCCCATTTCGGGTGACGCGCGGCGACGGCGGCGGCGTTGGCCACGGCGGGATGGGCGATAGCGATGTTTTCCAATTCGACCGACGAAATCCATTCGCCGCCCGATTTGATGACATCCTTTGAACGGTCCTTGATCTCCATATAGCCGTCGGGGCTGATCACGGCGATATCGCCGGTGTCAAACCAGCCATCCATGGTCAAGGGGTTGGTTTCGCTGCCGAAATAGGTGTCGACTATCCAATGTCCCTTGATCTGCAATTCTCCCGTGGTGACGCCGTCATTGGGCAGGATCTGGCCCGAGGCATCGACGATCCGCAAATCCACCCCGAACGGCGGCCGCCCCTGAACTCGACGCAGTTTCGCCATCTCGGCGGGGGACAGATCGGCATGCTTGGCCTTGGGGTGGTTGAGCGTCCCCAAGGGGCTGGTTTCGGTCATCCCCCACGCATGGATCAACTCGACGCCAAATTCATCGCGAAACGCTGGGATCATCGACGGCGGCAGGGCAGAGCCGCCGACGATGGTACGGGTCATGCTGGCCGCCGTGCCGACGCCCTTGCGCAGTGAGGCGAGCAGCCCCATCCAGATGGTCGGAACGCCCAAGGCTATCGTCACCCGTTCCGCGTCGATGAGCCGTGCGAGGCTGTCACCGTCCAACTGCGGGCCGGGCAGGACCAGCGACGCGCCCTGCATCGCGGCGATATAGGGCACGCCCCACGCGTTGACGTGGAACATCGGCACCACCGGCAGCACGATGTCGCGGGCGCTTAGCCCCATGCCGTCGGGCGTGTTTCCGCCCAAAGAGTGCAATACGGTTGACCGATGCGTGTAGAGAACCCCCTTGGGGTGGCCTGTCGTGCCCGAGGTATAGCACAGCGACGACGGCGTGGTTTCCTCCAACGGGGGCCAAGTGTAGTCATCATCCCCGCTGGCGACCAGTTCGTCAAAAAATAGCAGGCCGTCTATTTGGTCAGCAGCCGCCTGATCATGTGGCCCCATCAGAACGACATGTTCGAGGTTTTTCAGATGCGGGCGCAGTTTGGCGACCGCAGGCACAAAGGTCGCGTCGATGAACATCACCCGGTCGGCGGCGTCGTTGACGATGTAGATCAGGTTTTCCGGTGCCAGTCGCGGGTTGATCGTATGGCACACCATACCGCCGCCCGACACGCCGAAATAGATTTCCAGATGGCGGCGATTGTTCCATGCGATGGTCGCGCAGCGATCCCCGTCCGTCAGCCCCAGTTTGCGCAGCGCACTGGCCAATTTGCGGGCGTGTCGTTCGACCTCGGCCCAAGTTGATCGTTCAACGCCGCCGGTCGTGTTGACGGACACGATGGCAGTGTCACTATGAAATCTGGCGGCGTGTTTGATCAAACCACTGACCAAGAGCGCCTCGTGCATCATTCTGCCTAGCATGTCGTCCTCCGCGCGATCGTGCTGTAGCGGTCAGAGTCTCCTCCCTCGGACCGCCCTGCCTCAGAGTAGGGCAGCTTGGGCCTGCATGGGTGTAAAACGCGGCGTCATGGGACTGTTTGCGTTGAACTCCCGTTTTGGTAGGACTGGTCGGGCCAATGACTCGACCCGCCCGAGGACCCAGATGACCCAGCCAGATCCCCGTCGCCTGCTGACCCAGATGTTGGAGGCCGCCATCGCCGCAGCGGACCCGGCCACCGTTCTGGCACGTCATTTGCCGCCCAAACCAACGGGACGCTGCATCGTGATTGGGGCCGGGAAATCCGCCGCCAGCATGGCCCGCGCGCTAGAGGTCGCGTGGCCCGATGTCGATCTGTCAGGCGTGGTGGTGACGCGCTATGGCCATAGCGTGCCGACGGAACGGATCATTGTCAGAGAGGCATCTCACCCGGTGCCGGATGCCGCAGGAGCCGCGGCAGCAGCGGAAATTCTGGCACTGGCCGCGACGGCAGGGCCGGGGGATCTGGTCATCGCGCTGATGTCGGGCGGGGGATCGGCGCTGATGACCCTGCCGGTCGCGCCTCTGACGCTGGATGAAAAACAGCAGGTCAATCGCCTCTTGCTGAAATCCGGGTTGACGATCAATGACATGAACAAAATCCGGCGGCGTCTGTCGCAGATCAAGGGCGGGCGGCTGGCGCAGGCTGTCGGTCAGGGGGCGCAGGTGATCACCCTCGCGATTTCGGATGTGCCGGGGGACAGTCCGGCGGCGATTGCCTCTGGCCCGACCGTGCCGGACCCCTCTGCCGCCGAGGATTTGTCGCCCCTCGTTGCACGGCTGGGGCCCGATCTGCCCGCCGCAGCCCGCGATATTTTGCTGGCTGCTCCGGCTCCGGTCCAGAGCTTTGCGGTCGATTACCGGATGATCGCCACGCCGCAGATGTCGCTCTTGGCTGCGGCCGAGGTGGCGCGGGCGGCCGGGGTAACGCCCGTGGTGTTGGGCGACGCGCTAGAGGGCGAGGCCCGCGAGGTCGGCATCGTTATGGCCGGGATTGCGAGGGGCGCGCAGGCCCATGGCACCCCTGCCGCCGCGCCGATGGTTCTGTTGTCTGGCGGGGAAACCACCGTGACGATCGGCAACACCAAACCCGGCAAGGGCGGTCGGAATACCGAATTTCTGCTCTCGCTTGCGGTGGCGCTGAACGGGCAGGAGAATATCTACGGCCTCGCGGCGGATACCGACGGCATCGACGGCACCGAGGATGCCGCAGGCGCGATCATTACCCCCGATACACTGCGGCGTGCGCCGGATGCCGCGCAGTTTCTGGCGGCCCATGACAGCTATAGCCTGTTTGACCGTTTGGGCGATCTGGTCAAGACGGGGCCGACGCTGACCAACGTCAACGATTTTCGCGCGGTGCTGGTTCTCTAACACTCTTGTATGGGGACGTAGCCGGTCTATGGTCACCCGCGAGTAGCGACGGCTGATCAACCGCCGCGTTTGAAAGGACAGCAAATGTATGACGCCATTGCAGGCACCGGATATGAAGCCCACGATCCCGACTTTGAGACCTGTCTGATCGGGCATGCCCGTGTCGAACGTCTGTGGACCGGGGCGCGCTGGTCCGAGGGGCCTGCGTGGTTCGCGGCGGGGCGCTATCTCGTCTGGTCGGATATCCCGAACAATCGGTTGCTGCGCTGGGACGAAACTGATGGCTCTGTGTCGGTGTTCCGCAATCCGTCGCATTTCACCAATGGCAATACCGTGGACCGTCAGGGGCGGCTGATCAGTTGTGAACATCAGACCCGCCGCGTCACAAGGACCGAACATGATGGCAGCGTGACCGTGATTGCCGACCGCTATCAGGGCAAGCGGCTGAATTCCCCCAATGACGTGGTGGTCCGCTCTGACGGGTCGATCTGGTTCACCGATCCCACCTACGGCATTCTCACCGACTACGAAGGCGACGCCGCCGAGAGCGAGATCGGCGTCTGCCATGTCTATCGTGTCGATCCCGATACGGGCGAGGTGACGGCCGTCGCCACGGATTTTGTCAAACCCAACGGGCTGGCGTTTTCTGCGGATGAAACCACTCTCTTTGTGGCGGATACCGGCCGAAGCCACGATCCCAACGGACCCGCACATATCCGGCGGTTCGCAGTGTCGGCGGATGGTGCATCGCTGTCAGGTGGCGCGGTCCATGCAGAATGTTCGAACGGGCTGTTCGACGGGTTCCGACTTGACCGGGATGGGCGTATCTGGACCTCGGCAGGGGATGGCGTGCATTGCCTGAATGCGGCAGGGGACCTGATCGGCAAAATCCGCATCCCAGAACTCGTCGGGAATGTGTGTTTCGGCGGTCCCAAACTGAACCGCCTGTTCATTGCGGGGACGGGGTCGCTCTATTCGGTTTACCTCGCGATCAACGGCGTCAAAACTTATTGAGCCGCGTTGTTCGGAAAAAGCCGAGCTACCTTAATAGTTTGCACAGATGATCCATCGCGCGTCGGGCGCGGTGATTGCAATCGTCGGGTGTCGGTTCGGGCAATCGTCCGATCACCCGGCGGATCTGTTGGTCTCCGATCAACAGGTCCAGAAACAGCGCGATTGCCGCGCCGGTGTCGTCAAAGGTCAGTTGCCCCTCTGTCCGGGCGCGCAAAAACACCGCCTCGAGGAGGGGAAATATCGCCTCTCGTCCGGATTGGGACAGGGTCGCGCCCAACTCGCCCGTGCTATCCGCCGCCGCCGCACGGTTCAGGGCGATGGCGCGGTCCCCGGTCAACAACCTGACCAATTTCGGGCCAAGGGTTTCCAGAATGGTCAGCGCGTCGCTGTCGGTTTGCAGTTGGTCCTCTAGGTGCTGTTTGACCTCTTCGGCGTTGCGGGCGACGAGGGCGCGAAACAGCCCCTGTTTGTCGCCGTACCAATTGTAGAGCGTCTCGTTCGAGGCCTTGGCCTGCCGTGCGATCCCCAACATCGACGTTCCGCCATATCCCTTGGCCTCCAGCACCTGATAGGCGGCGGCCTCGATCTGTTGTTGGCGCAGGGTGCGTTTATCGTCGCGCATTTACGTCTCCGGAAGGTTGACACGATCCGTAACGTGAATTACGGATATACGCAACCGTAATTTGAAATACGTTTTGGAGGCAGTCATGACGAACGACAAACGGATCAAATGGACCGCGACAGCCGCACATACTGGTGTTGTGGCCACCCGCAGCACGCAGAGGGCGGCGTAATGGGGCGGGGTCTGCTGGGCTTGGCCTTTGTGTCGCTGATCAGCGTTGGCGCGATCTTTGGGTTCTTTTACGCATGGGTGTGTTCGACGATGTGGGGGCTGGACGCGACGGACCCCCGCGTCGCGATCACTGCAATGCAGGCGATGAACGCATCGGTGCGCAACGGTGTGTTTTTCCCGGCGTTTTTTCTGACCCCGGTGTTTTTGGGCGTCACCGCGCTGGTGGCAGTTAGCCAGCGCCACAAGGGGGCGGCGGCTCTGTTTGGCTCTGCTGCGGTGATCTATTTTCTGGGCGCATTTCTGGTCACCGCGTCGGTCAATGTTCCTATGAACGAGGCGCTGGGCGCGATCACTGTCCCCACCGACCAAGCAGCGGCGCAAGAAATTTGGACGGCCTATTCTAGCCAATGGCAGGTTTGGAACCTGATCCGCACGTTGGTCAGTGGTCTGTCACTGGTCCTGACTGGGCTAGGGATATTCGCGCTGGGTCGGCATAGCGCGTGACGGCAATCGCCCGATATTGCCAACTGGTATAATCAGTATTACACGTGGCGAGAGCCTAGAGGGGGACGCCATGGATCGCGCTGTCATTACCGTAAACTATCGATTGGAAACGGCGGGCGATATCGCCGCCTTGGCCGCAAAAATCGCGGCGGATCAGTCGACTGGCACGTTTACCGCGCTACCGGGCGAAACCGCAGAGGTTCGCGCCCGCTGCGCCGCGCAGGTTCTGTCGATCCAGATGCTGGACCCGGTCGATCATCCGTCTTGGCCAACCGAGGGCCAAAAGGGTCCGTTTCACCGGGCCGATGTCCGGATTGCCTATCCGCTAGAGGCGATTGGGACCGATATCGCCGCGCTGATGACCATTGCAGTGGGCGGTGTATTTGCCGTGCGCGGCGCAACCGGCGTGCGCGTCATGGACATCGACCTGCCGCCCGAATGGGCCTGTCATCCCGGACCGCAATTCGGGATCGAGGGGTCCCGCCGGTTGATGGGGATCGAGAGCGGGCCGATGATCGCCTCGATCATCAAGCCGTCCTTGGGTCTATTGCCAGAGGAAACTGCCGGGATGGTCCGCCAACTCTGCGAGGCGGGCGTGGATTTCATCAAGGACGATGAAAAACTGATGAGCCCCGGCTATTCCCCGTTCGCTGACCGCGTCCGCGCGATCATGCGGGTGATCAAGGACCATGAACACCGTACCGGCAAACGGGTGATGTATGCCTTTGGCATCTCCTCGGCGGACCCTGATGTGATGCTGCGCAATCACGATACCGTTGTCGCAGAGGGCGGTAATGCGGCGGTGGTGAACATCAATTCGATAGGTCACGGCGGGATGAGCTTTCTGCGAAAACGGTCGGCGCTCTGTCTGCATGCCCATCGCAATGGCTGGGATGTTTTGACCCGCCATCCGGGCTTGGGCCTCGAATTCCGGGCCTATCAGAAAATCTGGCGTCTGCTGGGGGTCGATCAGTTCCAGATCAATGGCGTGCGCGCCAAATATTGGGAACCGGACGAGAGCTTTGTCCGGTCGTTCCACGATGTGATGACACCGATATTCGATCCTGCGGACCGGCCTTTGCCTGTTGTCTGTTCGGGGCAATGGGGCGGGCAGGCGGTCGATACCTATCGGCAGACCGGACGGACGCTGGATCTGATGTATCTGGGCGGCGGCGGGGTACATGGTCACCCGATGGGAATGGCCGCCGGAGTCCGCGCTATGCGTCAGGCCTGGGAGGCCGCAGCACAGGATGTCGAACTGGCGGATTACGCCCACGACCATCCAGAACTGGCGGCGTCATTGGCGAAATGGGGCTAGGCGCGATACAGCATCAATTTCTGGCGGACAGCGGCATCGGGCCGGTATTCGCGTTTGAAGGCCCCGATCAGTCCGACAGCAGTTTGTCCAAGGCCGCGGTCAGGCCGGCCTTGGTGTCGCCCAAGGCCTCGGTCAGGGCGCGATCATAGGCCAGCGCGATCGGCAAGAGCTGCGCCATCAGGTCTTTGCCGCTCTCGGTCAGGGCCAGATGCACCAGTCGGCGGTCCTGATCGTTGGTGGTCTTGGCGATAAATCCCGCCTCTTCGAGGCGGGCGGCAGCGCGACTGACTTTGGACTTTTCCATCGCCACGCGATGTTCGATGTCGCGCACCGACACGCCGTTCGATTGCGACAGATGTGCCAGCACGCGCCATTCCGGTATCGAGATATCGAACCGCGCACGGTATTCGCGGGCCAACCCTTCGGACAGTTTTTGCGCCGTGATCGACATGCGGTACGGCGTAAAGGTAGAAAGGTCGAAATCGATCGGTGGTGTGGTTTTGGGCATAGGAAAACACCGCGAAAAGGTTTGCCGCTTTTCGCAGTGAATGCCCCGCTTTGGCAAGCCTAGATGCCTAGATGGTCTGCGAATAGGGTCGGAAGGTCTCTTCCAGCCGGCCACGCAAATTGGTCAGGGCGCGGGCAACGGCTGCCTCGCAGCGGGGAAAGCGGCTGGCAGGGACGGGAACCGAGATCGCATGCAGATCGCCCGCCCAATCGGCAAAGCTGATGCCGATGGCGGAAATATCAGACGTGTGTTCTTCGCGGTCATAGGCGAGGCCGGAGTCGCGCACCTGATCCAGCATCTTGGCAAAGCTGGTCCAGTCACCTTCGATCTGGCGGTTGAGCCATTCGTTGATGGTCAGTTGCCGGGCCCGTTCTGTTGGCAGATTGGCCAGAACCGCACGCCCGTTCGCCGTGTCCGTCAGCGGGAAAATGTCCCCGACCGCCGAGACGGTGCGCAAACGGTGAATGCCCGGCATCTGGTCCAGAAAGATCATCGACTGCCCGCGAAGGACCGACAGATCGGCGGTTTCGCCGGTGCGCTGGACCAGTTCGGTCAGCAGAGGGCGACAGTATTCGACGATGTTCAGGCGTGCGGCATTGGCCAGCGATGTGACTTCGGGTCCCAGACGGATGCCGCCGGTGCCCATCGTGATGACCAGTCGTTCCTCCTGCAAGGCAGCAACGATTCGCTGTACCGTACTGCGGGCCAAATCGACGCGCTCGGCGATCTGGCCAAGCGACATGCCTTCGGGGTTGTCGCGCAAGGCCCGTAGCACGGCCGCGGCCCGTCCTATCACCTGAATTCCGTTGCGCGACTGGGATTTATCTAAACCGGTATCTGTCATTTTGCTTGCTTCTTTGTTGGACAGCGCCCCTGTCCGTGTCGTTTCATTCTATGTCAAACTCCGGTCTAATCCCGCAATGCGATACAGTCAAACCGTATTGTGAAAATTATGTTGACCGTAATGCGGTGCGTATGCATCACTATGCGAGACGTGTAGGGAGGCTTCCCGAACAATCTGAAATTGCAGCGCGCCAGACCGCAGAGGGTTTTGGCGAACGGAGGAGAATTGCAAATGGTCAAGATCCGCGGGATCGAATTCGAAGGAAACACCGACAACTCGATGGGGATCGAGTTCTATAACCTGTCCCATCGCTTTGGTTTCCAGAACCCCAACTGGCCCTATTTCGAAGATACCAAGATCGAACGTATCCACTATATGGCCAAATCCGGCGTGCTGTCGCAGCGCATCACGACCACGATGCACGCCACGACCCACATCGACGCTCCGGCGCACGTGGTGCAGGGCACTCCGTTCATCGACGAAGTGCCGCTGCCGCATTTCTTTGGCTCTGGTCTGGTTGTCAGCCTGCCCAAGAAAAAATGGGAACCGATCACCGGTGACGATCTGGAAAAGGCTTGCGGTCACGCGATCCGCAAGGGCGACGTGCTGATCATCAACACCGGCTGGCACAAGCAGTACGAAGACGGCGACTATTTCGCCTATTGCCCCGGCTTTGTCGCGTCGGCTGGCGAATGGATGGTGGAAAAGGGCGTCAAAGTCGTCGGCCACGACACCCAAGCCAACGACCACCCGCTGGCGACCGCGATCGGTCCGCAGCGCAATGGCCCGCTGCTTCCGCACCTTGCCGAAGAATACAAGGAATGGTCCGGCGGTCGTGACTGGAAAGACGACTTCCCGGATTGGGAGCCGGTCCACAACATCCTGTTCAAGAACGGCATCATGGGCATCGAAAACGTGGGCGGCGATCTGGATGCCGTCACCGGCAAGCGCTGCACCTTTGCGTTCTTCCCGTGGAACTGGGATCGCGGCGACGGCTGTATCGTCCGTCTGGTCGCGATGATCGACAAGGGTCAGCAGTACCGCATCGAGGCCGGCGAGGCTTTCTAGGATCTCTCCCTGCGGGCTGCCAGTGCAGGGTGGCCCGCATTTTTCAAGGAGGACGCTATGCATCTTAAACGTTTTGGCGACGCACAGCCCTACGAGGCCCCGAACCACTTTGGCGTGGTCGGGCTGCGTCTGCAGGGGTTCGAACCGGGCGGCCCGGAAAACCAGTGGATCGGCCTGTCGCAGTTTCTGCCGGGCGGCGGGGCAGGTCCTGACAGCACGCCGTTCGAAAAGGTCTATGTGGTGCTGGAGGGGGAAATGACCGTCATCATCGACGGGCAGGAAACCGTGCTGGGCAAATACGATAGCTGCACCATCGCCCCCGGCGAAGTGCGCAAGATCGAGAACCGCTCGAACCATGTCTGTTCGATGCTGGTCGTCATCCCATATCCGACAAAGGCGAAATGATGCTGGATAATCCTGTTTCCATGTTCGATGTGCGCGGCAAGGTCGCGCTGATTACGGGCGCTTCGGGTGCCTTTGGCATGGTCGCCGCCCGTATTCTGGCCGGGGCCGGTTGCAAAGTGGTTCTGGCTGCCGGCAACGCCGCTGCTCTGGCAGAGATCGCCGGTGAATGCCGCGCTGGTGGTGCCGATGTGACCGAGGTGAACTGTCGCCCGGACAGCGAGGCCGCAGTTGACGATCTGGTCGCCAAGGCCGTCGCCGCCTATGGCGCGCTGGATATCCTTGTCGTGGCTTCGGGCATGAACAAGGTCGCCAAGATCGATGAGATGTCCCCCGAGACGTTCCTGACGGTGATGGACGCCAACGTCACACAGTCGTGGCTGCTCGCGCGTGCGGCGACGAAACAGATGAAGGCGCAGGGCACAGGCGGCAAGATCGTTCTGGTGTCCTCTGCCCGTGGTCTGCTGGGGCACCCCAACGGCTACACCGCCTATTGCGCGTCCAAGGCGGCGACCGACGGCATCGTCAAGGCGCTGGGCTGTGAGCTGGGACCGACCGGCATCACCGTCAACGCGATTGCGCCGACCGTGTTCCGCAGCCCGCTGACCGCGTGGATGTTCGAGGAAACCCCCGAGGCGGAAAAGGTGCGCAACGGCTTCCTCGCCCGCGTGCCCAAGGGCCGACTGGGCGAACCCGAGGATCTGGCGGGGCCGCTGCTGTTCCTGTCGTCCAAGGCATCGGATTTCTACACCGGCCACATTCTATATGCCGATGGCGGCTACACGGCGGGCTGATCGATGAACAAGAACCTGCAAATCGCGGTGATCGGGGCGGGGCTGATGGGCCACGGGATCGCGCTCACTCTGGCCCGCGCAGGCCAGTACGTGGCGATCACCGACCCCATGCCAGAGGCCCGCGCCGCCCTGCCGCAGCGGGTGACCGAGAGCCTGCGCCTGATGGGTGAAGATGACGATCGCATCGTCAAAATCCTGAAAAAGATCGAGATTTTCGACAACATTCAAGGTGCCGTCCAGAATGCCTTTGCCGTGTTCGAGGCCGCGCCGGAAAAGCTGACCCTGAAACAGGCGATCTTTGCCGAGGTCGAGGCGCACGCTCCCGAAACCGCGATCCTTGCGTCGAACACCAGCGTCATGCCGATCACGCAGATCATGCAGGGACTGCGGCTGAAACACCGCGCCTTGGGCACCCATTGGTGGAACCCGCCGCATATGATCCCGCTGGTCGAGGTGATCCGCACCGAATGGACCGACGCCGCCGCGATGGACCAGATGGTCGCGCTGTTGGCCGATGCGGGCAAAACGCCTGTCAGGGTCGAAAAAGACGTCCCCGGCTTCATCGGCAACCGCCTGCAACATGCGCTCTGGCGCGAGGCGATTTCGCTGGTGGAACGCGGGATTTGCGATGCCGAAAGCGTCGATACGGTTGTGAAATCCTGCTTTGGCCGTCGTCTGTCGGTGCTTGGCCCGTTGGAAAACGCCGATCTGGTCGGCACCGATCTGACGCTCGATATCCATAACACCGTTCTGGCCGACCTCGAGGATCGCGGCGCGCCGTCGCCCTACCTGGAACGGCTGGTTGCCGAAGGTCGGCTGGGGATGAAATCGGGGCAGGGGTTCCGTGACTGGACACCCGAAGAGGCCGCCAAGGTCCGCAACCGTGTCACGACCCATCTGCGCAAACTGGAAACCATACTGAAAGATTAGGACCCCGCGCACGAGGGGCAATCGTGCATCAGGGAGGAGGACCCCATGACTATCAATCGCCGACATTTCCTGCGTGGAACCGCTAGTTTTCTGGCCACGCCCGCCATTCTGACATCAACCCGCGCCTACGCCGATACGCCTGTGATCCGCGTCGGGCACGTCAGCCCGCGCACCGGCCCGCTGGCCGGCTTTGCAGAGGCCGATGATTACATCCTGCAGGCCATCACCGAAAAATTCGGTGCGGGCATCGAAAACAACGGTAAAACCTGGCAGATCGAGATCATCTCAAAAGATAGCCAGTCGAACCCGAACCGCGCCGCCGAGGTAGCCAGCGAACTGATCCTGTCGGACGAGGTGGACATCATCGTCGCCGCATCGACGCCCGACACCGTGAACCCCGTGTCCGATCAGGCCGAACTGAACGAAGTGCCCTGCATCACCACCGATTGCCCGTGGCAGCCGTATTTCTTTGGCCGTGGCGGCAACCCTGCCGAAGGGTTCGCCAACACCTACCACTTCTTCTGGGGGCTGGAGGATGTGATCGGCGCGTTCCTGTCGATGTGGGATGCCTCCGGCGTCGGCAAGACCGTGGGCGGTCTGTTCCCGAACGATGCGGACGGTAACGCGTGGGGCGATGCGGAACTGGGTCTGCCCAAGCCGCTGGCAGCAGCCGGATACAACCTGATCGATCCGGGTCGCTATCAACCGATGACCGACGATTTCTCGAACCAGATCAACGCGTTCAAGGCCGCCGGTTGCGAGATCGTCACCGGCAACATGATCCCGCCCGATTTCGGAACCTTCTGGGCGCAGGCCGCGCAGCAGGGCTTTAACCCCAAGATCGTCACGATTGGCAAGGCGCTGTTGTTCCCCTCGGTCATCCAGGGTCTGGGTGATCGCGGCATCGGTCTGTCGTCCGAGGTCTGGTGGTCGCCGAACCATCCGTTCGCGTCCTCGCTGACCGGCGCATCGGCGGGGGATCTGGCCAATGGCTATACCGCTGCCACAGGTCGTCCTTGGACACAGCCGATCGGGTTCAAACATGCGCTGTTCGAAGTGGTCGCCGATGTGGTCGCCCGCGCCGCCGACCTCGAGGACCCGATGGCCATCACCGAAGCGATCGCCGCCACCAACATCAACACCATCGTCGGTCCGGTGAACTGGGCCAATGGTCCGGTCAGGAACGTCACCAAGACCCCATTGGTTGCCGGTCAGTGGCAGCGCGACGGCGACGGTATCGAGCTCAAGATCGTCTCGAACGCCACCGCGCCGGAAATTCCGACGACGGGCGAACTGCAACTGCTGGGCTAAGGCACGATGACAACCATTCTGGAACTTTCCGGCGTACAGAAAGCCTTCGGGGCGGTTGTCGTCGCGGATGACCAGAGCTGGACCCTGAAACAGGGCGAGGCTCTGGGCGTCCTTGGCCCGAACGGGGCGGGCAAGACGTCGATGTTCAACCTTGTCACTGGAACGCTGCCCTTGGATTCGGGCACGATCCGGCTGGACGGGCAGGATATCACCGGCTGGTCCGCCGCCCGCCGCTGCCGCGCCGGGATCGCGCGCAGCTTTCAGGTGCCGCAACCCTTTGGCGGCATGACGATTTATGAAAACGCTTATGTCGCCGCGACCCAAGGGGCAGGGCTGTCGGGGGCCGAGGCCGAGCGGACCTGCCTGACGGTCCTCAAGCAGACCGGCCTGATGAAAAAGGCAAACGTGATGGCCGGCGGGCTGCCGCTGCTGGACCGCAAACGGCTGGAACTGGCGCGGGCGATGTGTGCCAAGCCTCGGGTTCTGTTGCTGGATGAAATCGCAGGTGGGCTGACCGAAAGCGAATGCCACTCGCTGATCGAAACGATCAAGGGGTTGCGCGAAACCGGCATCAGTATCGTCTGGATCGAACATGTGGTGCATGCGCTCTTGGCCGTGGTGGACCGCCTTATCGTGATCGATTTCGGCAAGAAGATCGCCGAGGGCGACCCCCGCACGATCATGGACAGCCGCGAAGTCAAAGAGATTTTTCTGGGGATCGAAGCCGATGCCTGAGCTATTGGAAATCAAGGGGCTCGATGCCCGTTATGGCGACTTTCAGGCGCTCTATGGTGTGGATATGACCGTCTCTGCCGGAGAGGTCGTGGCCGTGATCGGCGCGAACGGCGCGGGGAAAACCACGCTGATGCGGTCAATCTCGGGCCTGATCCGCAACGGGGCTGATATGGTGCGCTATCGCGGCAATGCCATCGGGGCGCTGCGGGCCGATCAGGTCGCCGCCCAAGGGGTCGCGCTGGTTCCCGAAGGCCGTTTGTTGTTCCAGTCCCTGTCGGTCGAGGAAAACCTGATCATCGGCGGACAGATGGGCCGCAAGGGGCCGTGGAACCTGCGTCGTCTCTATGACCTGTTCCCGATCCTCGAGGAACGCCGCAACGTGCCTGCAACCGCGCTGTCGGGTGGGCAACAGCAGATGGTCGCGATCGGCCGCGCGCTGATGTCGAACCCCGATCTGCTGATGATGGACGAGATCAGCCTTGGCCTCGCCCCTGTCATCATCCGCCAGATCTATGAGGCGCTGCCCGGCATCGTTGGCGAAGGCCTGACCGCCATCGTCGTCGAACAGGACATCGCCAAGGCGCTGTCGGTGTCGTCGCGCGTCATCTGCCTGCAAGAGGGGCGCGTGTCCCTGTCCGGCAAGTCCGGCGACGTGACCCGCGACGCCATTTCCCGCGCCTATTTCGGAGTCTGACATGGATTGGCTGAACGCAATTCTCCAAGGCACTTTGCTAGGCGGGCTCTATGCGATGTTCGCCGCAGGGCTGAGCCTGATTTTCGGCGTGATGCGCTTGGTGAACATTGCGCATGGCGATCTGATCGTCCTGTCGGCTTACCTCGCACTGACGGTAGCGGTGGGGCTGGGTCTGAACCCGATGCTGGCGCTGGTGATCGTTGTGCCGCTGATGGCCGCGATTGGCTACGCATTGCAACGGCTGGTCCTTAACCGCACCATGGGCGACGATATCCTGCCGCCGCTCCTCGTCACATTCGGCCTGTCGGTCATCATCCAGAACGCGCTCTTGACCGTCTATACCGCTGATCCGCAGAAATTGAACGCCGGAGCCATCGAAACCGCCAGCGTGCCGCTCGGACCGCTGACCGTGGGCATCATGCCGGTGATCGTGTTCGCCGCCGCTGTCGGCGTCATCGGCCTGCTGCAATGGATGTTCTATCACACCGCGCTGGGGCGAGCATTCCGCGCCACCTCGGATCGGCAGGACATCGCGCAGCTGATGGGCCTGAACCGTGCCCATGTGTTTGGTCTGGCGATGGCGATCTGCCTCGCGGTGACGGCGCTGGCAGGCGTGTTTCTGGGCATGCGGACCTCGTTTGACCCTGCGGTCGGTGGCACCCGCCTGATTTTCGGGTTCGAGGCGGTGATTATCGGCGGCTTGGGGAACCTCTGGGGCACTCTGGCCGGTGGCGTGATCCTTGGCGTGGCGCAGACGGTTGGCGCAAAAATCCACCCCGGTTTCCAGATCCTTGCAGGCCACATCGTATTCCTTCTGATCCTTGCCGTGCGTCCGCGTGGCCTTTTCCCGAGGATGGACTAATGCAGACCGTATCCCGTTCCACCCCGCTGTCGCGTGCGGCGATGACCGTGCTGCTGTTGATTGTTGTCCTGATGGCCGCCGCGCCGTACTGGGCGGGCCGCGCCGAGCTGCGCCTGCTGGGTGAAGTGTTCCTGTATCTATCGCTGGCGACGCTGTGGAACCTGCTTGCTGGCTATGCGGGCCTCGTTTCGGTGGGCCAGCAGGCCTTTGTCGGCTTGGGCGGATATGGATTCTTTGCGGCAACGATGCTCTGGGGGCTGTCGCCGCTGGCGGCGCTGCCCATCGTTTTTGTGTTGGGCGCGGTGATTTCCGCCCCTGTTGCGGTGCTGATCTTCCGCCTGCGCGGCGCCTATTTCGCCATTGGCACATGGGTCGTGGCCGAAGTCTTCCGCCTGTCGTTCGCTCAGGTGGCAGCGCTTGGCGGTGGTTCGGGGTCTTCGCTTCCCTCGGCCATCGTCAAGCAACTCGCCGAGGGACGCGATCAGCGCGAAGCGGTCGCCTACTGGCTGGCGCTGGGCGTGGCGGTGGCTGTGGTTGGCGCGGTGTTCCTCTTGCTACGGTCCCGGCAGGGCGTGGCTTTGACCGCGATCCGCGACAATGAACTGGCTGCCAAATCGCTGGGCATCGACATCTGGCGGACCAAGTTCACGGTCTATGTGGCCACGGCGGCCCTGACATCCCTCGTCGGGGCGCTGATTTTCCTGCAAAAACTGCGGATTTCGCCCGACGCGGCCTTTAGCGCGAACGACTGGACGGCCTTTGTCATCTTTATCGTTGTGATCGGCGGGATCGGCACCGTTGAGGGCCCGATCATCGGCACGCTCGTGTTCTTTGCCCTGCGCGAAACGCTCGCTGATCTGGGCACGACCTACCTCATCGCGCTGGGCGCGGTGGCAATCATCATCATGCTCAGGGCGCCCAAGGGCCTGTGGGGACTGGTGCGCGGCAAACGCGGACTGGAACTGTTCCCGCTATCCCGCCGCGTCATGGGCCAAGGAGACTAATCATGGCCAAGCAAAAGACCATCATCACCTGCGCCATCACCGGCGCGATCCACACGCCGACCATGTCGGACGCGCTGCCCTATACGCCGGACGATATCGCCGGTCAGGCCATCGCGGCGGCCGAAGCGGGGGCATCCATCCTGCACCTGCACGCACGGCGCCCGACCGATGGCGGCGTCAGCATCGACCCCGAAACCTTTGCGGCGTTCCTGCCGCGGGTGAAACAGGCCACTGACGCGGTCATCAATATCTCGACCGGGGGTAGTCTGAAGAACACGATTGAGGAACGTATCGCCCCGGCGCTGCGGTTCTCGCCGGAAATGTGCTCGATGAACATGGGGTCGATGAACTTCAGTTTTCATCCGCTGGCGGGGCGCTATCAGGATTGGAAGTTCGACTGGGAAAAGGACTATGTCGAAAATTCAGACACCTACATCTTCCGCAATACCTTTGCCGATATCAAGAACGCCGCCACCCAGCTGGCCCCGCACGGGATCAAGTTCGAACATGAATGCTATGATGTCGGCCATCTCTATAACCTAAAGTTCTGTATGGATATCGGCCTGTTCAAGGCGCCGATCTTTATCCAGTTCATCTTTGGCATCCTTGGCGGGATCGGCGCCGAGGTGGACAACCTGATTTTCATGAAGCGCACCGCCGACCGTCTGTTCGGGGACGATTATCGCTGGTCCGTGTTGGGGGCCGGGGGCGCGCAGATGTCGTTGGCCACCACCGCCAGCCAGATGGGCGGCAACGTCCGCGTCGGGCTAGAGGACAGCCTGTTCATCAGCCGTGGCAAACTGGCCGAGAGCAACGCGCAGCAAGTGCAGAAAATTCGCCGCATCGTCGAAGATCTGGGGTGCGAGGTCGCGACCCCCGATGAGGCGCGGGAAATCCTTGGCCTGAAGGGCGGGGATAAGGTGGGGTTCTAACCCCATTCGGGCCCAGAGAGAGGGCTCTGGGGACACATGCCCGTATGGCTCGGGCAAACAGGGAGTAGGAAAAATGAAACTTTGGACCACTGTTGCCGCGGCCGCCTTGGCCGTGAACGGAGCAGCCTTGTCTGCTGAAACCCTAAAGGTCAGCAGCTATCTGCCGCCGATGCACACGTTTAACAGGGCAATCGAGGCATGGGGCGCCGAGATCGCCGAAGCCTCTGGCGGAGAGTTGCAGATCGAAATGTACCCCGCCGCGCAATTGGCACCGCCGCCGCGCCAGTTCGATCTGGTGAAATCCGGTGGCGCGGATATCGCGATCATCCTGCACTCGGCCACACCGGGCCGTTTTCCGTTGTCCGAACTGGCGGGTCTGCCGCTGACCCATCCCGCCGCTGGCGATAGCAGCGCGATCGCGTCGCGCCGTCTGACCGAAGTCGCGCCGCAATTTCTGGCCGATGAACATGCGGGCACCCATATCCTGTGGATGGCGGTCACGCCGCCGCTGAAAATGCACTTTGCCAAGGTCGATCCAACCGACCTGACCGGCCTGTCGGGCCTGCGCATCCGTTATGCCGGCACCGTCTGGCAGCAGATTATCGAGAGCCTAGGCGCCTCGCCGGTTCCGGTTCCGCCCGCGGAAACCGCCGATGCGATGGGCAAGGGCGTCGTCGATGGCGCATCCTTCCCGTTCGAGGCGACCAAGGCATTCGATCTGGCCCCGGTGACCAAATACTCTCTGGAACCGGGGATGGCCTCGGCCACCTTTGCCTTGGTGATGTCGGATGCGGCATGGGATCGTCTGACGCCAGAGCAGCAGCAGATCATCACCGACACGACCGGTCCGGATCGGGCTGAATGGTTCGGGGCCATGTGGGACGCGGCCGAGGCCGAGAGCCGCCAGTATATGGTGGATGCAGGCGTCACCATTGTGACCATGACCGCAGATCAGATCGCCGGGCTGGAGGCGCAGTTTGCCACAATCGTCGACGGTGCCGCAGCGGCTGCGGGCGCAACCGGCGCCGAGTTCCTGTCGGCCTACACGCGATAAACCCTGTGCCCCCGACCGAAACAGAGCCGGGGGCACCACCATTCTTGGGGGCGCTGATGTCCAAACCGAATACACACGACCTGCCGTCTCGGGTGATGCTGACCATCGCCGCGATCGCGTTAATTGTGATGATGACCGTCGTCGTGGCCGATGTCCTACTGCGCGGCGTATTCAATCATCCGGTGCGCGGTGCCTATGATGTCGTCAGCTTTGCGCTGTTGGTCATGGCGATGTGCGGCATGGCCCCGGTGATTGCCGAGCGGTCGGAAATCCTGATTGACCTGATCGATCATATCGCTGCCCCCCGGTTCGTTCGCCTGCTCAAACGCGCGGCGGCGTTTTTGGGGATTGGGCTGTTCGCATTTATCGGCTGGTCGATGGTCGCCCCTGCGACGGATGCTTGGCGGTATGGCGACCGGTCGCTGGAGCTTGGCATCCCGCTCTGGGTGCTTTGGGTCATCAGCTTTGTCGGTATTGCGGGCGTTTTCTGGGGCTACGTCCGCCAATTCGTCCAAAGTGCGGATGAGGAGAGTGCAGAATGACGCCGTTTGCATTGGGCATGGTCGGCATGGGGCTGATGTTGGTCCTGTTGTTCCTGCGACAGCCGGTCTGGCTAGCCTTGGGTTTGATCGGGATCGGCGGCAATTGGGCCCTCAACAGCCTGTTCGCGGCACAATATCAGGCGGGAACAACGCTGTTCGATGTGGGGTCGAATTATAACCTCGCGGTGATCCCGCTGTTTATCCTGATGGGCGAGGTTGCCAGCGGCTCGCGCATGTCGGCTGAACTGTTTTCAGCGGCCCGTGTGATGCTGTCCGGCCTGCGGGGCGGATTGGCGGTGGCCTCCTTGGCGGCGTCGGGGGCCTTTGGCGCGATTTGCGGCAGTTCGGTCGCCACCGCGGCCAGTATGACGCGGATCGCCATGCCGGAGATGGACCGCGCGGGCTATGGCGGCGGCTATGCGGCTGCCTCGGTCGCGGCGGGCGGGAGCCTCGGGATATTGATCCCGCCGTCGATCATACTTGTCATCTACGGGTCGATTTCCGAAACCTCTGTGGCGCGGCTATTTGCGGCCTCGATGATCCCCGGCATCGTGTTGATGGTCCTCTATATCGTCGTCGCGCTGATCATGTCGGGCCACGCGCCCAAGGATGCGCCAGCCACGTTCGGCGATCGGTTGCGCGCCCTGCGCGGACCGTGGCAATTCCTGATCCTGTTCATCGTGACCATTGGCGGCATCTATTCCGGCCTGTTTTCACCCAATGAGGCGGCCAGCATTGGCGCGGCGGGTGCGATCCTGCTGGGGTTTCTGCGGCGGTCCCTGACGGTTGCGACCCTGATCACCGCCGTGCGCAGTTCTGTCATGGTGTCCTGTGCGCTGTTCATGATCATCATCGGGGCGACGCTGTTTTCGACCTTTGTCGTTCAGACCAGATTGCCAGATGGGCTGCTGTCGGCGGCACAGGCGGCGAACCTTTCGCCTGCGATGGTGATGGGACTGATCATTCTGATCTACGTGGTTCTGGGCTGCTTTCTCGAAGGGTTGGGCATGGTGCTGATCACAGTGCCGGTGTTTTTGCCCGTGGTGACCGGCTACGGATTTGACCCGATCTGGTTCGGGGTCCTGGTTGCGGTTCTGGTCGAATTGGGCCTGATTACCCCGCCGGTGGGCATGAACCTGTTCATCATCCGCGCGCAGGTCCCCGGTATTTCCATGTCGGACATCTATCGCGGAATTCTGCCGTTTCTGGCCGCGCCGATTGCCCTCATAGGGCTGATGTTTCTCTGGCCGTCAATGGCCCTTTGGTTGCCGGGGGTGCTGTACTGATGCGGATTGTGTGTTTCGATGCCCAGGCCGAGTTTTACGCGGATCGTTTGCGCGACACGGCGCCCGATGCCGTAATCGTCGCCGCGCAGTCGCCGGACGAAGCGATTGCAGCGCTACCGGGGGCCGAAGTCCTGATCGCCCTCGCGCCGCGCCTGACCCCTGCGGTGATGGCGGCAGCTACGGATGTGAAGTGGATTCAGGCGCTGACCACCGGGGTGGATAATATCGCCGGATATCCCGGTTTTGCGCTGACCAATTGCCACGGGATCCATGGCCCGCAAATGAGCGAACTGGCCGTGATGTTGATGTTGGCCAGTCTGCGGAATTTCCCCCGGATGCTGGTCAATCAGCGGATGGCGGTTTGGGATCGCTGGCCTCAGCCGCTGTTGTCCGGGCGAACGGCCTGCATCGTGGGGGTCGGCGCGATTTCCGAACATCTGGCGCAGGTCCTTCGGGTTCTGGGGATGAAGGTCACGGGCGTGACTTCGCGCAGGGATGTTGACGGCTTTGATCACTTGTATACACGAATGAATATACAAAGTGCGGTGGCGTCGGCGGATTTTGTCATCGTGCTTAGCCCATTCACCCCCGCCAATCGAAACATTGTCGATGCCAATGTGATCGGGGCGATGCCGGCCACAGCACATCTGATCAACCTGTCGCGCGGGGGATGTGTGGACGAAGCCGCTGTGATCCGCGCCCTGATCGATGGTCGGATCGCGGGGGCGGCCCTAGATGTGTTCGACCAGGAACCTTTGCCGACCAATAGCCCCCTTTGGTCGGTGCCGAACCTGATCGTCACCCCGCATCTGGGGGGATTTTCCGATGTCTATCACGAACAGGCGCTGCCGATCCTGCAACGCAATTTGCGGCTCTATCTGGATGGCGGGGCAGACGCGCTAAAGGACCGGATCAAATGACGATATCCCCGATTTCCAATGCGGAAATGGAACGTCGCTGGACGCTCGCCCGCACTGTTATGGCGCAACTCGGCGTCGAGGCGCTGATCATGCACGCGCGCGAAGACTGGATCGGCGGCTATGTGCGCTGGTTCACCGATATTCCCGCCCTCAACGGCTATCCGCGGACGGTGGTCTTTTACCGCGAAGCACCGATGACGGTGGTTGAAATGGGGGCCTTTGGCACGGATCGCGGTCCGGCGCCGTGGGATCGCGGGGTTGGCCGGGTTTTGGGAACGCCATCCTTCCATTCCATCGGCTATACGGTGGATAATGATACCGCCCTGCTGCTCACGGATCTGAAGGCCAAGGGCGTGCGGCGATTGGGCCTGCTCTGTCCCGCCGCGCTGCCATACGGGATGGGGACAGCCCTGTATCAGGGGTTCGAGGTGGTGGATGCCAGCGACGAACTGGACGCGGTCAAGGCGATCAAGTCACCCGAAGAGATTGCACTTATCGAACAAACTGCGACCTTGCAGGATCAGATTTGGGCCGAAATTTTAGATTTTGCTGCAATTGGCCGAACAGACCGACAGATCATGTCCCATGCCGAGGCAACTGCGCGGCGGCTGGGATCGGACCAAGGCATCACGCTGGGCCTGTCTGCGCCGATGGGTCAGCCCTCGCGGTTCATGGGGCGTCACTGGCAGGACCGGACCATCGCCGCTGGCGATCATCTGTCGGTGCTGGTCGAGGTGAATGGACCCGGTGGGCTCTATCTGGAGATCGCCCGCACGATGACCTTTGGCCCTGCGACAGACCATATTCTGGCCAGTTTCGAACAGGTGCGGGCTGCGCAGGATCATACGCTGTCGCTGTTGAAACCGGGGGCAAGGCCCGCCGATATTGCGGCTGCCCATGACGCATGGATGACGGCGCGCGGCCTGCCGCCGGAAATCCGGCTCTATGCCCACGGACAGGGTTGCGAAATGGTGGAACGGCCGCTGATCCGCAGGGACGAGACGCTGCCGATTGCCGCAGGCATGTGCCTCGCCGTGCATCCGGGGTTTGACGACGGGCAGGTTTTTGCGGTGATCTGCGACAATTACCTGATCGGACCTGATGGCCCCGGAGACTGCCTGCACAAAACGCCGAAACAGATTTTTGAACAATAGGACATGCGGATGACGCCCAAAATCGCTCTTGAAGAACACTTTATGCATCCGGATTTTTTCGACTATTTCGGAAAAACCGCGATCAACATCAGCCCCGATCTGTTTGGCAAGGCCAAGGAGGCGCTGCTGGATTTTGGCGAGCGGCGGATTGCGGCGATGGACGTGATCGGCGTCGAAACCTCGGTTCTGTCGCTGGCAGGGCCGGGGGTTCAGGCAGAAAAGCGGGTCGAGACCGCGGTGCGTCTGGCCCGCAAGGTAAACGATTATCTGGCCGAGCAAATGGTCAAGCAGCCCCGTTATGGCGGCTTTGCCCATCTGGCCATGCAGGACCCGATCGAGGCTGCGAACGAGTTGGAACGCTGTGTGCGCGATCTGGGCATGCAGGGGGCGATGATCAACGGCCAGACCGGCGGCACATATCTGGACGATGACCGCTATGCGCCGTTCTGGGAACGGGTGAGCGATCTGGGCGCGGCGGTCTATATCCATCCCAACAACCCGCCCGAACAGGTGCATATGTACCACGATCACCCCGAACTGTTCGGTCCGGTCTGGAGCTGGACGGTCGAAACCGCGACCCATGCGCTGCGTTTGCTGTTTTCCGGGACCTTTGACCGGTTTCCGAACGCCCGTCTGATCCTCGGGCACTTGGGGGAAACCTTGCCCTATCTGCTGTGGCGACTGGACAGCCGTTGGGAGATTTCGAACCGGGGTGACATGCGGTTGGCGATGAAACCGTCCGAGTATTTCAAGCGGAACATCTGGATGACCACTTCGGGTATGTGCGCCGATGCCCCGCTGCGCTGTGCGATCGATATGGTCGGCGCGGACCGGATCATGTTCAGCGTCGATTACCCGTTTGAACACCCCAAAGAGGCCGGCGACTGGATCGAAGCCGCGCCCCTGACCGAGGCAGAGCGGACCTTGGTCTGCCACCAGAACGCCCGCGCCTTACTGGGGCTGTAAAATTGGGGGGATATGGTCCCCCCAATACCTTCTTGCTTTAGCCTTGGGCGGCTTGGCCGCGACGACCGGTCAGTTTGCGGACCAGCACATAGAACGCCGGGACCATGAATATGCCGATAAAGGTCGCGGCGAACATCCCGCCCAGCACGCCAAACCCGATGGCGTTCTGGGCCTGCGCCCCCGCACCTGTTGCCCGCGCGAGGGGCAGCACCCCCAGCATAAAGGCCAGCGAGGTCATCAGGATCGGACGTAGCCGCAGTTTGGCCGCCTCGATTGCCGCCTGAACGGCTGTGCGGCCGGTTGCCTCTAGCTCTTTGGCAAATTCGACGATCAGGATCGCGTTTTTCGCTGCAAGGCCGATGGTCGTCAGGATGCCGACCTTGAAATAGACGTCATTCGACTGGTCAAAGAGCCAAGCAAAGGCCAACGCGCCAAACACCCCGACCGGAACCGCCAGCATGACAGAGAACGGGATGGTCCAGCTCTCGTAGAGCGCGGCGAGGCAGAGAAACACCACCAGCACGGCCAGCGCGTAGAGATAGGGCGCCTGCGATCCGGACTGTTGTTCCTGATAGCTGAGCCCGGTCCACGCTGCACCATAGCCGCCGTCCAGCGAACTGGCCAACTCCTCCATCACGGCTATCGCCTCGCCCGAGGAGGTGCCATCTGCCGGAGCGCCGGAAATGCTGATCGCATCCGCCCCGTCCATGCGGGCCAGTTGCGGCGGCACGGATACCCATTCGGTGGTGACGAAAGAGGCAAAGCTGACGACTTCGCCCTGAGTGTTGACAGCGAACCAGTCGTCGATGTTTTCCGTCTGCATCCGGTAGGCCGCGTCCGCCTGCACGATCACCGGGCGCAGGGACCCGTTGAGGTCAAAGTCATTGACGGTCGTCCCGTTAAAGATGGTCGAGAGGATCGCATTCACCGAACTGACGCTCACGCCAAAGCTCTCGGCTTTTTCCTGGTCGATGATCAGGCGCAGAACCGCCTCGTTTTCGGTGCCTGACACGCGGATATTGGACAGACGACCATCGGCACCGGCCAAGGTTTCCAGATCCGCAGCGGCGGTGCGCAGGGCATCGAGGCCGTTGCCGCCGTAGTCCACCAGATACATGGAAAACCCGTTGGTATTGCCCAGTCCCTGGATGGCGGGGGGCTGCATGAACATCACGCGGCCCGCGCGCAGGGTCGAAAACCTGGCCGTGGCACGGGCCACGACGGCAGAGGCGGACAGGCTGTCATCCTGCCGTTCGGCAAAATCGCGCAATTTGACGAAAATCATCGCCGAATTCTGGCCGGAACCGCCGAACCCAAACCCGAGTGTGGCAAAGGTGCTGGCAACAGCCTCGGATTCCTCGGTCAGCAAATAATCCTGTACCTGTTCGACAACCTGTTCGGTTTGCGGGGTGGTGGACCCTTCGGACAGGCTGACCATCACCATCATCACGCCCTGATCCTCTTCGGGCAGGAACGACGATGGCAACTGGGTGTAGAGGCCATAGGCCGAGCCAAGGACGATTATCAGCGCCCCCGCCATGGCAATAGGCCGCCGGGTGATCCGGGTGACAGCGGATTGATACCGGTTGGTCATCGCGCCAAAGGCCGTGTTGAACCAGCGCCCTGCCGCCACGGTTTGCCCATGGCCGCCCCTCAGCATCGTCGCGCAGAGCGCCGGCGTCAGGATCAGCGCCACCAGAGCGGAGAGCACCATCGCAGAGATGATCGTGACCGAAAACTGCCGGTAAATGATGCCGGTTGATCCGCCCATAAACGCCATCGGCAGAAATACCGCCGACAGAACCAGCGCGATGCCGATCAGGGCGCCGGTGATCTGGCCCATGCTCTTGACCGTCGCGTCGAGAGGGGACAGCCCTTCTTCGGCCATGACGCGTTCGACGTTTTCAACGACAACGATCGCGTCATCGACCAACAGGCCGATGGCCAGCACCATCGCAAACATCGTCAGCGTGTTGATCGAAAACCCCAGAACCGCGAGCACAGCAAAGGTGCCCGCCAGAACCACCGGAACGGCGATAATCGGGATGATCGTTGCCCGCCATTTCTGCAAGAACACCAGAATGACGATGAAAACCAGCGCGATAGCCTCGATCAGGGTGTGATAGACTTTTTCGATGGACAGTTCCACGAAGGGCGAGGTGTCATAGGCAAACTGCACCTCGACCCCATCAGGCAGCGAGGGTTCGAGGTCTGCCAAGGTCGCCCGAACGGCCTGCGCGGTGTCGACGGCATTCGCCCCGGTCGCGAGGTTGACGCCAAAACCGGCGGCATTCGCCCCGTTGAACAGCGCGTCGCCGCCATAGGTTTCCTGGCCGATTTCAACGGTGGCGACATCGGCCAGTGTGACCTTGGACCCGTCGGAATCGGTCTTGAGCAGGATGTTTTCGAACTCTTCGACCGAGGAGAGCTGGCTCTGGGCCGTGATTGTCGCGGTGAACTGCTGGCCCGCAACCACCGGAAGCGAGCCAAGTGAGCCGACCGAGACCGTTGTGTTCTGGGCCTGAACCGCAGAGGTCACATCCGCCGGAGTGAGCTGAAACTGCGCCAGAGACAGCGGGTCGAGCCAAATCCGCATCGCATAGCCCGAGCCAAAGCTGCTGATGCCGCCCACGCCTTCGGTCCGCTGAACCGCGCCAGAAATCTGGTTGCTGAGGATATCGCCCAGTTCCAGCGTCGAATAACGGCCATCGGCAGAGACGATCGCGCCGATCATCAGGATCGACGAGGACGAGCGCGAGACATTGACGCCAGAGCTTTGGACCCGGTCCGGCAGTTGCCCTTCGACCTGCGAGACCTTGGACTGGATCGCGTTTTGGGCATCCACAGGGTCGACCGATCCGTCAAAGGTCAGCGACACCGAGGCCGAGCCTTCGCGCGAGGTGCTCTCCATATAGAGCAGGCCATCGAGGCCGGTCATGGCGTTTTCCAGCACCGCAGTGACCGAGTTTTGCACCGCCTGGGCCGTCGCGCCGGAGTAATTCGCAGAAACGCGGATCGTTGTCGGGGCGATGTCGGGATATTGTGACACTGGCAACTGGGTGTAGGAAAACGCGCCCGCCAACATGGTGACAATCGCGAGGACCCACGCAAAAATCGGCCGATGGATAAAGAAGCGTGCCATGGATCAGTTCCCCGCTGCCGGGGTGACGTCCTGAACGACGCCTGCCGCATCGATGGTCACAGGGACGGTGGTCACCTCTGCGCCATCGCGCAAACTGGTCAGCCCGTCCAGAATCACCTGATCGCCATCGCCTAGTCCGCTGGTGACGATCCACGCATTCTGATAGCTCCCCTTGGTGGTCAGTGTCACCTGTTTGGCTATCCCGTTTTCGGCGATGAAGACCGTCAAACTGCCGTCCGATTGCCGGGTACCTGCACGCTGCGGCACAAGAAACGCCGTTTGATGAGCTATCACAATATCAACACGCAGGAACTGTCCGGGCATGATTCTGTGGTCAGAATTATCAAATTCGAACCTAAAGTCGACCGCGCCGGTCGAGGTCGAGACGGACAGGCCGGGGCTGACCAATTGGCCGATCTTATCGTAGGCGGTGCCGCTCTCGAGAGCCAGAGTGGCCGTCAGCCCCGCGTCGGGCGTCAGTGAACCGCTGTCGATCTGGTCACGCACCCGCGCGATGCGCGCCGCGCTCTCGGCCACATCGACGTAGATCGGATCGGATTGGGTGACCGTGGTCAGCGCGTCCGTCTGGTTCGCGGTGACCAGTGCCCCGACAGAGACCTGCGGCAGATCAACGACCCCGGCAATTGGGCTGCGCACCTCGGTCCAATCCAGATTGAGCTGCGCCGTTTGCAGCGCGGCCTCCGCGCTCTTGACCGTGGCGGTGGCCTGCATCAGGGCCGTCGTCGCCGTGTCGCGATCCGAAGAGGTCACCACATCGCCCAGTTGGTCATAGCGATCCACCGTCCGCTGTGCCGCCGCCAGCGCGGCTTGGGCGCTGCTCAGGGTCGCCTCGGCGCTGGCGAGGGCGGCCTCATAACTGGCGGCATCGATACGAAACAGCAGGTCGCCGACCGCGACGGCCTGACCGGGGACATAGGCGATTTCGGAAATCATCCCGCTGACCCGGGGCCGGATGTCGGTTTGTTCCGTCGCGACCGCCCGACCGGGCAGGGTCACGGCATAGGGCACTTGGGTTTCCGCCACGGTCATCACGCCGACCTCGGTCGGGCCAGAGGAGGCGACGCCCATGCCCATAGGAGGACCCATTTGAGCCTGAAGGGCAGTGCCCAGAAAAATTGCGCTGCAAATAGCGACGGCGTGCCGGAAATGTTTCATCGGAAATCCACGTTCAGAGAAGGGGTTTTCGATGAAACGCTGCGGCGCAGAATTTCCGTTGCGGTTTTGTCAGGTAATCGAATAGCCACCGTCGATGGCGTGGATGCCGCCGGTCAGATTGCGTGCCTCGTCCGAGGCCAGAAACGCAGCCATCGCGCCCACATCGTTCAGTGTCGTCAACTGATGGGTCGGGGCGCGCTCTGCGGCTTTGGACAGCAGGGCATCGAAATGGGCCAAGCCACTGGCGGCTCGGGTGGCCATCGGTCCGGGCGACAGGGCATGGACACGGATACCTGCGCCGCCCAGTTCCGCGGCGGCATAGCGCACGGCGCAATCGAGCGCGGCCTTGACCGGACCCATCATGTTGTAGTTATCCACGACGCGCCCCGAGCCCATGAACGACACGGTCATGCAGGTGCCACCGTCGCGCATCAACGGCTCTGCCATGTGGATCATCCGCAAAAACGAATGGACGGAGATATCCATCGCCTGCCCAAAGCCTGCGGCGGAACAGTCAATCACCCGTCCGTGTAGATCGTCGCGCGGGGCATAGGCGATGGAATGCAGCAGCACATCCAGCCGCCCCCAAGTTTCGGCAATCAGGTCGAACATGGCTTCCGCCTGCCCGGGCACGCTGACATCGAGCGGCCCCATCAGCGTCGCGCCGATCTGTTCGGCCAGTGGTCGCACATGCGGTTCGGCCTTGGCGTTGAGCCATGTCATCACGATGTCCGCGCCCTGTGCCTTGAGCGCCTTGGCGCAGCCCCATGCGATGGAGTTCTCGTTTGCTACGCCGACGATCAATGCCCGTTTGCCTGCCAGGGAAAACATACCCGGCTCCTCCTTTTGTCTTTCGAACCAAAATGAAGGAACAGTTCGACAAACACATGACAAATGGACAAAAATTCTGGGATTGGCGGCTTTGGTCCGATGGGTTGCCTATTTGCTAGGCTGTGGTCCCAGCACAATCCGATCGACCGAGAGCCGTCCGGGGCCGCCCGCAATGATCCCGAGGAAGGCCGCCGCCCAGAGGCCATGCGTCGGCCATGCGCCGGGGTAGACAAAGGTCTGGATGACCAACGTCATCATCAACAGACCCAAGGCCGAGAGCCGGGTGGCGAACCCCAATGCCAACAGGATCGGCAGGGTCAATTCCGCGCAGGTCGCCATCACCGCCGCCAGCGCCGAGGGAATCAGTGGCAGGGCATATTCATGTTCGAACAGGAACCACGTGCTGTCCTTGATCCCGGTCGCATCAACCTTGGTCAGGCCAGAGGCGAAAAACGCCCACGCCGGACACAGGCGCAGCGCCAGGGCTGCGATGTCCCATGGCATCTGCGACAGGAGCGCGTCGAGACGGCGAAGCTGCGAAATCATGAAACCTCCTGAGCGGAAATAATGGTTTGGTGGCTGTGCAACAGGGCAATCAGCGTGTTGGGGGAATGTGCAGGGTCAACCCGCTGCGCGGCCATCATCGCCTCGAGCAGGGGCATTCCAGCCAGAATAGCCCCCAGCATGGCGGCCTCGGCCTCGGTCAAGGACAGGACCGGAATCGCATGGTGCGGCGTGCGCAGGACCAGCGCCGTTTGGGCGCGATGCGCGATGGGGCGCGGGGCTTGGTCGGGCTGGTTGCCCTGCCAGATGTCAACGATGGCATAGTTGGACCGGATCATCTGGACGCAAGGATGCAGAACCAGCCGCGCCCGATCCGCCCAGCCCGCAACAGCAGATAGTTCGGCGTCGCTCAGGGCGGTCAGGTCGGCAGAATGATAGGCCACACCGCGCGCATATTCGATCCGCGCCACGTCGGCCGCGTAGGGTAGGCTGGCGGCGGGGGCAAACCCGCGCAAAAACTCCGCGAACGTGTCGCCCCACTCAAACAGGCGCGGCGAGCGCGGCGGGTGCTGTTCGATATAGACCCGTGCCATCGCCGTAAAAAACTCGGTCCCGACCAGTCGTTCAATTACCGGAAACCGCGTGGCCAGAGCCTGCGTCAGCGAATGCATGACGTTGTTGCGATAGACGGCAAAGCGCCGGGCACGGTCCTGGCCCCGCTTTACGGTGACCCCGCGCGGGATGCCGCCGCCCAGCAGGGCGCGGGTCATGGCGGCGGTGTGATCGTCGGGCAGGTTACTGGGCTGCATAGAGCTGCCCCTTTGGATTTGCGGTGAGAATGGTTTGCGCACGATCCGCCTCGGCCAAGAGGACGGGCAGGTCAGGCACGTCATTGTCCCATTCGATCAACGTCGGGAGCGGGCCGGTTTTCGCGATAACCTCTTGGAACAGGGTCCAGACGGGCTCTGCGACCTCGCGGCCGTGACTGTCGATCAGCAGGGGACCTCCGGGCAGGTCCTCTGCCTCGTGGCCCCCCAGATGCACCTCGCCAACGGCATCGAGGGGAAATTGATCCAGATAGGCCCGCGCGCCGGTGCGGTGATTGCTACAGGACACGAATACATTGTTGACGTCGAGCAAGAGACCGCAGCCCGTGCGCCGCGCGATTTCCGCCAGAAATTCGGTTTCGGGAATGGTCGAGGTGTCGAACAACACATAGGTGGACGGGTTTTCCAGCAGCATTTGCCGACCCAGCGCCTCTTGGGTCTGATCGACGTGATCGCAGACGGTCTGCAGGGTGTGTTCGGTATAGGGTAGGGGCAGCAGATCGTTCAGATAGGCATCGCCATGTGACGACCAAGCAAGGTGCTCGGAAAAACTCTGCGGTTCATAGCGGTCCAGCAGGGTGCGCAGCCGCGCCAGATGGTCCGTGTCCAAGGGGGCAGGGCCGCCGATCGACAGGCCCACGCCATGCACAGACAGTGCGTAATCCGCCCGCAGCGCGGTCAGCATCGCATGGGGCGGCCCCCCAGCCCCCATGTAATTCTCTGCATGGACTTCGAGAAACCCAAGCGATGGTTTGGTATCGAGCAAGCCGCGATAGTGCTGCGGTTTGAAACCGATACCGGCCTGTGCGGGCAATTGGGACATGGCGGACCTCTGACGGCAAAGGATGGGTTGGGGGGCGCTGGGGCGCCCCCTTTGGGGCGGGTTAGCCTGCGATCGGCTCCAGCGACCCCATGCCGTTCGGGGTTTCGATCGTGGCGCAGGTGCCAGCCGGGACATATTTCCAGGCGTTGCCCTGATAATCCATCGTCGAGGTGCCTGCGCAGGTGGTGCCCGGTCCGGCGGCGCAATCGTTCTGGCCAGCCATCGAAACGCCATAGCACTTTTCCATTTCGCCATCGGCATGGGCCACGCCAGCCGCAGCGAGGGTCAGAGCGGTTGCAAGGCTCGCGGTCAGCGGCAGGGTTTTGGACAGGATCGACATTTTCAAAATCTCCATGTGTGTAAGAGGCGCTGTTTGCGTCCTCATTGGTCAATTCGCGGGCCGGGTCGCCAGCGTTACGCCGTTCACGCGCTGGTGATCGGGTTGTGAAAATTTCCGTGAATTTTCCCCGAAATTCGGAATATTTGGCTGCAGCCTGTAACAAACCTGCTGGTCCAGCGAACTGAAGGGTACGATGACTGAAACAGAAGACCTCTGGGCCGGGCTGATGCGATCGGCGATTGCGGGGGATGGGCGTGCCTACGCCCGTCTTTTGCACGCGATTACGCCTGTCCTGCGGGGGATTGTCCGCGCGCGGGGCCGTAACCTGCCGCCCGATCAGCATGAGGACATCGTGCAAGAGGTTCTGCTGGCCATTCACGCCAAACGACATACTTGGTCCCCCGATCAGCCGCTGCGGCCGTGGCTGTTCGCGATCACCCGCTACAAGGTGATCGATGCGTTCCGGCGTCGCGGTGTCGCGACCCATCTGCCGATCGAGGAGATGGCAGAGTTTCTGGAGGACGAAACCGCGCAGGCCCATGGGGCCGGGGCAGAGGCGGTGGCAGAGGTGGCGCAGTTGATGAGCGGCCTCGATGCGCGCTCGGCCCGGATCGTGACGGCGATCAAACTACAAGAGCAAAGCCCCGCAGAGGTGGCGGCGCAGATGAAAGTCTCGGAGGGGACGTTGCGGGTCAGCCTGCACCGTGCGCTCAGGAAATTGGAAGTGTTAGCAAAGGGGCAGCGCGATGCGGACCGATGATCTGATCAACAGCCTTTCCCGATCCCCGCAGGCAGAGGTGTTGAACCCGAGGGCGTTGTCGGAACGCTTTGGCTTGGCGGTGGCGGTGCCGGCGGCGCTGTTTCTGCTGGCGTTTGGTGTGCGGCCGGATTTGATATCGCAGATGGCCAATCCGCTGATCGCGGTCAAAACCCTGCTGCCATTGGCGGTGATGGGCTTTGCATGGTGGGCGGTGACCCGATTGGCGCGACCGGGCCGGGTCCTGCGATTGTCATGGGGCTGGACGCTGATGGTGCCTGTCGTTGTCACAGCGGTGTTCGGGATGCTTGGCCGTCCAGCGGATCTCTGGTTCGCCGAGGCAAGGCCATTCTACTTGGGCGAATGCATCGGGTTGATCATCCTGTTGTCGGTCGTTCCCGCGATCATCGGCCTTCGGCTGGCGTCGCGCGGGGCATCGGTGCGCCCGCGACTGACGGCGACATTCGTGGGCTTGGCCGCTGGTGCAGGGGCGGCAGCAGGCTATTCGCTGTTCTGCACACAGGACAATCCGATGTTCTACGTGCCGTGGTATGGTCTGGCGATCTGCGTTGTCACACTGGCAACGGTGCGCTGGGGTACGCGATGGCTGCTGTGGTAACTTGTCATATATGTGATCGTACAGGTTGACGCTCTGAGTGGCCAAGCTACTATGGCCGCAGACTATTGTCAGGAGACCGGCCATTCCCGCCCCCACAGCCCGCAGCACCACCCTCGTCGCTGCCGTAAGAGATTCACTGAAGTCGCAAATCGAAAAAGGCGACTATACGCCGGGCGATCGTTTGCCGAGCGAAGCGATGTTGACCGTGGAATACGGTGTCAGCCGAACCGTTGTGCGCGAAGCGATTGCCGCGCTCAAGGCCGATGGTCTGGTCGAGCCGCGCCAAGGGTCTGGCGTGTTTGTGATCGAACCGGCCAAACCGGTGACGGTCCCGTTCCAGAATGTTGATTACGCGCGACTGTCCTCGATCATCGAACTGCTGGAACTGCGCACCGCGGTCGAGGTCGAATCCGCCGGACTGGCGGCGATCCGGCGCTCTCCCTCGCAAGAAGAGCGGATCATCGAGGCAGCGCGAGAGATCCCTGCCTCGAATTACACCGCCGCGGCGGATCTCGGGTTGCATCTGGCCATCGCCGATGCCACCAACAATCCCCGTTTCCGTGAATTTCTGACGATGCTGGGGTCGAATGTGATCCCGCGCACCGCGATGATGGGCGAGCAGGGCAAAGAGGTCGCGCGGGATTATTACGCGATGATCGATCAGGAACACGACAGGATCGTCACGGCAATCCTGTCCGGGGACGAGGCGGGCGCGCGTGCCGCGATGCGTCAACATCTCAAGGGCAGCCAAACCCGCTATCGGGCGTTGCTTCGATCCTGAGAGGTTGACTCTGGGTTGTGATGCCATACAAGTGTGCCAATTTGTATGATAACGCGCCACGGCGGCGCGACCGGAGGATTTGAGATGCTCACCGTAGAAACCCGCCACGCCATTCATCCCGACCATGCCAAGGGGATGGATACCGACACGCTGCGCCGCCATTTTCTGGCGCAGGGCATGTTTGCCGCTGGGGAAATCCGCCTCGTTTACACGCATTACGACCGCTTTGTGATCGGCGGTGTGGTGCCTGACGGGGCGGCCTTGGTGCTGGATCAGGTCGCTGAAACCAAGACGCCGTCTTTCCTCGATCGTCGGGAACTGGGTGTGGTGAACATCGGCGATACCGGCACCGTCAGCGCCGAGGGCCAGACCTACACCATGCAGCGCGGCGATGTCCTCTATCTGGGGATGGGGTCGGGTCCGGTGACCTTTGACGGGGCGGGGCGGTTCTATCTGACCTCTGCCCCCGCGCATCGCAAATGCCCCTCCCGGCTGGTGACCATTGCCGAGAGCAAGCAGGTCAAATTGGGCGCGGTAGAAACCTCGAACAAGCGGACGATCAACCAGTTTATCCACCCCTTGGTGATGGAGAGCTGTCAGTTGGTGCTGGGCTATACCGCGCTGGAGGATGGTTCGGTCTGGAATACGATGCCCGCACATATCCACGATCGCCGGATGGAGGCCTATCTCTATTGGGGCATGGATGACGCCTCGCGCGTGCTCCACCTGATGGGCGAACCGACCGAGACCCGCCACCTGATCGTCGCCAACGAAGAGGCCGCGATTTCGCCGTCGTGGTCGATCCATGCCGGCGCGGGGATCGGCAGCTATACGTTTATCTGGGCGATGGCCGGGGATAATATCGACTACACGGATATGGATTTTGTACAGCCGGCGGACCTGAAATGAACCGTTTTTCTTTGACTGGGCGCAAGGCGCTGGTGACTGGCGCCAATACCGGGATCGGGCAGGCGATAGCTGTGGCCCTTGCCGGGGCCGGGGCCGAGGTCCATTGTGCCGGACGGCGCAGGTGTGACGAAACTGTCGCGGCGATCCGTACTGCTGGCAGCACCGCCGACAGTGTTTTGGTGGACTTTGCCGATCCGATGGCCGCGACCGGGCTGTTTGCCGGGGCTGGCTACGACATTTTGGTCAATAACGCGGGGATTATCCGCCGCAATGACAGCACCGATTTCACCGAAGAGGACTGGGACGCGGTGATGGATGTCAATGCCAAGGCACTGTTCTTTACCTGTCAGGCCTTTGCCAAGGCGCTGTTGGCCGAGGGCAAAACCGGCAAGGTGGTCAATATCGCTTCGCTCTTGTCGTTTCAGGGTGGCATTCGCGTGCCCTCCTATACCGCCTCGAAACATGCCGTTGCCGGGCTGACCAAGCTGCTGGCCAACGAATGGGCGGCCAAGGGTATTAACGTCAACGCCATTGCCCCCGGCTATATCGAAACCAACAACACCGAGGCCCTGCGCGCCGATCCCGACCGGAACAAGGCGATCCTCGACCGGATTCCCGCCGGACGCTGGGGCCGGGCCGAGGATATCGCCGATACCGCGGTTTTCCTGTCGGCACCGGCGTCGGACTATGTGCATGGCGCGGTGATCAACGTGGATGGCGGCTGGCTGGCCCGCTAACTACCCGCGGCTGGGGGTGATCCCGGCCGCGATCAGGGCCTCTTGGGCGTCTTCGTCAAAGTGCATCAGCCTACCATCGCGGCTTAGGCTGATGCGTTCCAAGTGCTCGCGCGGGCTGCGGCCCATCGTGCGTTTGAACATCCGCGAAAAATAGTAGGGATCGCTGTAGCCGACCAGTGCGGCGGTTGCCCCGACATTATGTCCGCTCTCTAGCAGGTGCATGGCCCGCTCCATCCGGCAGAATTCCTGATATTTGCGCGGCGTTCGACCGATACGCCGTTGAAATTCGCGCTGAAAATAGTCGGGGTTATAGGGTGCCTCTGCCAGCGCGGTCTGCGCGATGTCCGGGTCCAGCGGGGCCCCGCTGATCCGCGAGGCGGCCTGCATCACCGCAACGTCGATGCCCGCCGCGCCCTCGATCCGGCCTGCCGCGGCCGGTTTCCACCCGCGAAAGGCCGCATTGATATAGGCGTTCAGCAGTACCATGAACTGGGCGGTTTGCGGCATGGTGATTGATCCGGGCGGCGCACTTTGGCGGAAATGCCATGCCAAGGGCTCCATCACCGGCCAAGGCGCCAGGTCCGCGACAGGTGATAGCTCCATCAGGTCCAACAGGTCGTGATCGCCAAAAATCTTGAGCGTGAAATGCTGCGCAATCCCGAGGTAGGGTTCCTCGCTCTCGGTCCAACCCTGAAACCGGGTATGCGGCGGAATGAGCAGCGCCTGCCCCGGTGACAGCGACAGCCGCTGACCGTTGATCAGGTATTCGCCGCGCCCCTGTAGCGCGATCAGAATGTCCCAGACCTGATTGGCCTTGTCGACGCTCCATGTGCGGGAATGGACCATTTTGATCGTGCTGCGGGTCAAGGTCAGCGACAGGGCACCGGGGGGAACCCTGTCCAACACGCTACCTTCGATTTTGTCCATCTTTTCGTTCTCGTTCGTGAATTCAAATCACCACACAATTTGCGATAACTTGTCATACAACATCGAGAATCGCAATGATTAATGCGATTTTCAGAGCGCCCAACAGGATTGGGTCGGGGACTTGGTTGGCGTCATCCGGCGTGCGGCCAGACGGGGAGAGAGGTAACATGGACAATTGCAAACCGTGCCCGCCGCAGATGCGAGGGGCACAGGAATGAAAATGCGCCGGTTTTTGGGGTTGGCCTATCTGACCCCCTATATCATCGGTCTGGCGGTGTTTACGGCGGTTCCGTTTCTCGGCTCGCTCTATCTCAGCTTTACCGACTACAACCTGATGAGCGCGCCGCGCTGGTCCGGGCTGGACAATTATCTACACCTGTTCACCAGTGACCGGACGTTTCGCAAATCGCTGACGGTGACACTGATCTATGTGTTTACGACGGTACCGCTCAAGCTCGCCTTTGCGTTGTTCATTGCCTACATCCTGAACTACCGGCTGCGCGGCATTAACTTCTTTCGCACGGCGTTCTACGTCCCTTCGATCCTCGGCGGGTCGATCGCGATTGCGGTACTCTGGCGGTATATCTTTGCCACCGAAGGGCTGGTGAATATGGCGATCGTCGCGCTGGGCGGCGAGCCGGTAAACTGGTTCGGTGATCCGACCAACGCGCTGTTCACGATCACCCTGCTGCGCTGCTGGCAGTTCGGCTCTGCGATGGTGATTTTTCTGGCCGCGCTCCAGTCGATTGACAAATCGCTCTACGAGGCGGCGGCCATTGATGGGTCGTCCCGGTTTTATACCTTTATCTTTATTACCATCCCGCTGCTGACGCCGGTGATCTTTTTCAACCTGATCATGCAGATGGTGCAGGCGTTCCAAGAGTTTAATGGCCCCTACATCATCACGCAGGGCGGCCCTCTCAAATCGTCCTATCTCTTGCCCCTCTACATCTATGACGAAGCGTTCAAGCGGTTCGACATGGGCTACGCCAGTGCCATCGCATGGGTGTTGTTCGTGATCATCATGGTGCTGACGCTGGTCGCGTTCTGGTCGTCGAAAAAATGGGTGTTCTACGCCGGGGACAAACGGAGCTGATCATGACAGATGCGACTTTGACACTCGCCCGCGTGCAGGCGAAACGCCGCCGGCAAAAGGCCCGACTGGGTGCCGCGATGCGCTATCTGGTGCTGATCTCGGTGGGGCTGGTGATGCTCTATCCGCTGATCTGGCTGATCGGCGCCTCGTTCAAGACCAATTCGGAAATCTTTGCCAATCCGGGGTTCTGGCCGCAAAACGCCACGCTCGATGGCTATATCGAAGGCTGGAAAACCTCGACACCCTTCAGCTTTGGCACGTTTTTCCTGAATAGTTTCAAGATCATCCTGCCCAAGGTAATCGGGACCGCGATTTCCTGCACGGTGGTGGCCTATGGCTTTGCCCGCTTTGATTTCCCGCTGAAAAAGTTGTTCTTTGGCTCGGTCATCGCGATTTTGCTGCTGCCCAATGTGGTGACACGCATTCCGCAATACCTGCTGTTTCGGGATCTGGGATGGCTGGACAGCTATTTGCCGCTCTGGGTGCCGTCGGCACTGGCGGGGGATGCGTTCTTTGTCTTTATGCTGGTGCAGTTCCTGCGGGCCATTCCCGCCGACATGGAAGAGGCCGCCCGCGTCGATGGCGCCAATAGCTGGCAAACGCTGCTGTTCATCGTGGTGCCGATGCTGGCTCCGGCACTGATTTCGGTCGCTCTGTTCCAATTCATGTGGACCATGAACGATTTTCTGGGGCCGCTGATCTACGTTAGTTCCGTGGACAAATACCCCGTCAGTCTGGCGCTCAAGCTGTCCATCGACACGACCGAAGCCTTTGCCTGGAACCGCATTCTGGCGATGTCGGTGCTGACCATACTGCCTGCGCTGATCGTGTTCTTCGCCGCACAAAAATACTTCATCGAGGGGATCTCTGCTGGGGGGATCAAGGGATAATATGGCACGTCTTCAACTCAATACGCTCGAAAAGACCTACGGAAACGGGTTTCGCGCCGTGCATGGCATCAACCTCGATGTCGCCGAAGGGGAATTCATGGTGCTGGTTGGGCCGTCCGGCTGCGCCAAATCCACGACGCTGCGGATGATTGCCGGTCTCGAAGAGGTCTCTGGTGGCGAGGTCCGGATCGGCGAGCGGATCGTCAACGATCTGCCCCCCGGCAAGCGCGGCATCGCGATGGTGTTCCAGAATTACGCGCTCTATCCGCATATGAAGGTGCGCACGAACCTGTCGTTCGGTCTTTTTCTTCAGGGTGTGCCCAAGGCCGAGCGGCAAAAGGCCGTCGAAGAGGTCGCCAAGATCCTCGAGATCGAGCCGCTCTTGGACCGGTTGCCCAAACAGCTCTCGGGCGGGCAGGCGCAGCGGGTTGCACTGGGGCGGGCCCTGATCAAAAAGCCCGAAGTGTTCCTGTTTGACGAACCCTTGTCGAACCTCGATGCCAAATTACGGGCCTCGATGCGGGTGCGGATTACCGATTTGCACCGCCGCCTGCGGGCCGAGGGCAAACCTGCCACGGTCGTCTATGTGACCCACGATCAGACCGAGGCGATGACCATGGGCGACCGGATCTGCGTGATGCAGGGCGGTCACATCATGCAGGTCGCCACGCCCAAGGACCTGTACAATCGCCCTGCCAACCTGTTCGTCGCGGGCTTTATCGGCAGTCCGGAAATGAACCTGATCGACGGCCGGATTGAGGGCACGCGGTTTGTCGTCGGCGCACAAGCCATCGACCTGAACGCGGATTTGATGGCGCGGCTGCCCGTGTTGCCAAAGCAGGCCGTGCTGGGCGTGCGCCCGCAGCACCTGCGCCTGTCGGACCGTGGTCTGGCGGCCCGGATCACCAACGTCGAATTTATGGGGCACGAGGTCTATTTGCACGCCGATTTGGACGGCGTTGCGGTCACGGCGGTGGCCAGTGCTGCGGAATATGACGCGCTGGACCGATCCGATGACCGTATCTGCCTGAGCCCCGATCCCGACTGGCTGCATATTTTTGATCGCGAGAGCGGTCTGAATCTGTCGCTGAGACAGACCGATTAACCGGAAAAAGTGGAGGATTTCCGAATGAAACTGCTATCTACTGTAGCCGCTGTTGCGCTGCTGGGCACGGCAGCCCATGCTGAAACACTGCGCATGTCATGGTGGGGCGGCGAGAGCCGCCATGTCGCCACGCAGGCCGCTCTCGAGGTGTGCGGCGCGAAATATGGTCACACGATCGCGCCCGAATTTACCGGATTTGACGGCTATCTGGAAAAGCTGACGACGCAGATGGCGGGCGGCACCGAGGCCGATATCATTCAGGTGAACTGGCCATGGCTGCCGCTGTTTTCCAAGGATGGCAACGGGTTCCTCGACCTGAATTCGGTCTCCTCGACGCTGGACCTCAGCCAATGGAGCGCCGATCAGCTCGCCTCGACCACCGTCGATGGCAAGCTGAATGGCCTGCCGGTTTCCACCTCGGGCCGGGTGTTTTTCTTTAACGTGACGACGCTGGCCGATGCCGGAATCGCGATCCCGACAACGTGGGACGAATTCTTTGCCGCAGCAGAGGCCCTGCGCGCCGCCAAGGGGGCAACCTACACCCTGTTCAATGCGGTGAAAGAGACCGCGCAACTCTTGGTCACGTTGTCGGTCGTTCAGGCCACCGGCAAGGATCTGGTGGACCCCGAAACCAACCGCGTCGCATGGAGTGCCGAGGAACTGGCCGCCGGGATCGAATTCTATGCCCGTCTGGTCGAAACCGGCGCGATCCGCAGCATGCAGGACGATGCCGCCGCTGGCAACGTCAACCTGTTCGAAAAGCCCGACTGGGCCAATGGCCTGATCGCCGGGTCCTATGAATGGGACACTACCTATAGTAAATACGCCGATCCGCTGGCTGAGGGGCAGGTCCTGCAGGCTGTTCCCTATATCCGGCCCGCCGTAGGCACGATTGACGGGGTCTATCGCAAACCGTCGATGATGTTCACGATTTCGCGCAATTCCGCGCATCCCGAGGCTGCCGCGCAAATCCTGAATTGCCTGATGAACGAACCCGAAGGCATTGACGCCCTCGGCGATAGCCGCGGTATTCCGTCTTCTGCGGTTGCGGCGGCGCGTCTGGCCGAGGCTGGCAAAGTCAATGCCAATATCGCCGCAGCGAATGCGATTGCGATGGCAGCCTCTGGTCCGAACGTGTCTCCGTTCAACGAACACCCGGAAATTCGCGGGTTGTTCATCGATACCCTCGAAGAGTTCGCCTATGGCCAGATCAGCGCCGCGGATGCCGCCGAGGTGATCATCGAGGGCGCGAACGACGTTCTGGCGCAGTTCGACTAATTGCAAAGGCCCGCCGCACCATGTGGCGGGCCGTTTTTCGCAGGACTTGACATGACGACACTTCGGATCAGCGCGCTGACAGCGCGGACGGTTGGCCTATGCCTGACGCGCCCCGGCACACGGTATCATCTGACCCCGCCGGCGGCATGGCGTCTGATCGGGGCAGGGTGTGACCGCGAGGGGCTTGCAGAGCAGAGTGTCATCGTGATCGACGGCCTTTCGCCCGATACGGACTATGTTTTTCAGGCGGATGGCTGGGGCGAGATGGGCTTTCGCACCGCAAAATGTGCCGGTCTGATCGACATTCGTGATTTCGGTGTCGTCAGCGGCTATGACGATTGGGCGATGTGCGCGGCGAATGCGGCGGCCTTTGATCGCGCCGTTGCCGCCGTGCCGCCGGGCGGAACGCTGCATGTGCCGCCGGGGCAATGGTGGCTGGCCCCTGTGGCGCTGCGGTCGCGGATGACGCTCTGGCTGGAACAGGGGGCGGTGTTATCCGCGCCCAGTCACCGGACCAACTGGCCTATTTTACCGGCTCGCACCGACACTGGCATGATGCTGGGATCGTGGGAGGGTCTACCCGCCGCGTGTTTCGCCGCGCCGGCTTACGCTATCGACGCGCAGGACCTGACGATTGCGGGGCTTGGCCGCATTGATGGCGGCGGGCATCGGGGCGATTGGTGGTCTTGGCCCAAAGAGACCCGCGACGGCGCGCGGCGACCACGCGGACTGCATTTGATTGGCTGCACAAATGCGGTTCTCTTGGGGTTCGAGCTGGGCAATGCGCCCAGTTGGACGCTGCATCCGCAGGGCTGCACCGACCTGACCATCGTGGGTCTGCACATCACCGCCCCCGCTGACAGTCCCAATACCGACGGCTGTGACCCGGAAATGTGCCGCAACGTGTTGATCGAGGGCGTGCGGTTTTCAGTCGGGGACGATTGCATCGCGATCAAATCGGGCAAACGTGGCCCTGACGGTGCTTCGGATCATCTCTGCCCGACAGAGGATGTGACCGTCCGGCATTGCCTGATGCAGCGTGGCCATGGCGGCGTCGTGATCGGCAGCGAAATGAGCGGCGGCGTCACCGATGTCACCGTCGAGGCCTGCGAGATGGAGGGAACCGACCGTGGCCTGCGGATCAAGACCCGGCGCGGGCGCGGAGGGACGGTTGATCGCATCAGGATGCACAACGTCGGGATGGATGGGGTGCAAACGGCGCTGAGCGCGAATGCGCATTATCATTGTGACCCCGATGGCCATGACGATTGGGTGCAATCGCGCGACCCCGCACCGTTCAGTGTCCTGACCCCGACGATTGGCGCGATCACGGTCTCTGACGTGGATTTGCATCGGGTGGGCCATGCTGTCGGTGCTTTTTTGGGGCTGGTAGAGGCACCGATTGGTCCGATCCGGTTGACCGATATTCGCGTGCATTCATTTGACCCATCGGCGACGCCGGGCCGTCCGGTGATGGCTGACCAGCTACGCCCCCTGCGGCATGCCAGCATCGTTTTCGAGCATGCAGAGGTCACCACGACGCTGCCGATCTCGGCCTCTCGGATGTCCGAGCCCCAGACCCAAGGAATACCGACATGACTCGCCTGACGACCTATTTTGACGCCTACGCGGCCCGCTATGACCTTTATAAAAACGGGCGGTGGTGCTATGAGGACGGGCTGCTCTATATCGGTCTGATGGCGCTGCATCGGCAGAGCGGCGACCGGCGCTGGCTGGACCATCTGTTGCGTCTGGCCGGGTCGCAGGTCGGCGAAGATGGCAGTCTGGCGGGCTACACGGCCCAGGAATACAACATCGACAATATCCTCGCGGGGCGGTGCTTGTTCTATCTGGCGCAACAGACCGGCGAGGCGCGTTTTACCCGTGCTGCCGATCTCTTGGCCGCACAACTGGCCAGCCACCCGCGCACGGCTGGAGGCAATTATTGGCATAAACAGGTCTATCCGCATCAGGTCTGGCTCGATGGGCTCTACATGGGATTGCCGTTCCAGATCGAATACGGGCTGGCGCATCGCAACGAGGCACTGGTGTCCGACGCCTTGGCCCAGTTCGAGCGTGCGCTGGACCTGACGACAGGGCCGGAGGGGCTGTTCGTGCACGGCTATGACGAGAGCCGGTCGCAGCACTGGGCCGACCCCGTGACAGGGCAGAGCTCCGCCGTCTGGGCGCGGGCCGTTGGCTGGCTGGTTATGGCGCTGGTAGATGTCTGCGAACTGGTTCCCGCCCGTGCCCCGACCCAGCGGACGCTCGCGCTGTTACAGGCGGTCCTGCGTCAACAGCAGCCCAGTGGCCTGTGGCAACAGGTATTGGCCCTGCCTGACCTGGCCGGCAATTATGAGGAAAGCTCGGCCTCGGCGATGATCGCCTATGCCCTGTTCAAGGCGCATCGTTTGGGTCTGATCGGACCCGAGGGACGCCGCGCGGCAGAGTTGGCGCATGATGGGTTGGTCCGGACCCGCCTGCATGTCAACAATGGTCAGGATCGGTTAACCATGATCGTTCAGGTCGCGGGTCTGGGCGGGTTCGGAGGGGTTTATCGGGATGGCTCGCCGGGGTATTATCTGACCGAAACCATCGTCTCCGATGATATCAAGGGCGTTGGCCCGTTCATCACAGCCACGGTCGAGCGGAATTTCGGAACCTAAGAAAGAACAGCGCCAGATTGCTCTGGCGCTGTTTTCGTTTGTCAAAACCGGAACAGATCCTGCGGCGTATCGACCAGCACCTGCTGCAAGCACCCATCGGGCAGCCAAGACAGGACCGTATCGGTCAGGGCGCGGTCGTCGGGATAGTCTTCGGTCCGCTTGGCCAGATTATGCGGCCAGTTCGTGCCCCATATGATCCGCTCCGGCGCGTGCGCGGCGATCTGCCGTGCGACAGTCGCGATATCCTCATACGCCGGGCCGCCGGTGCTGCTGCTCTCATAACAGCCAGCGAATTTGAAATAGACGTTGCCCTGATCCAACAGGCGCTTGATCACGTCGATATGGGCAGGGGTCGCGCCGGCGAAAATCTTGCCATGGTGATCCAGAACCCAGCGCGATTTGAGACGGGACAGTCGCGGTTCCAGATCGGGCAGGGCGCTACCGTCGAACTGGACCGCCATCATCCATCCGGCGGCATGGGCGCGGTCATCCACCGCCTCTAGCTGGCTCAGGCCGACGGCCCCGCCCGGCAGGTCCATGATCCGCGCGCCGACGACGCCGCCATCGGACAGAGCGGCCATTTGGGCGTCGGTCGTTTGGCTATCAATGACCGCCACGCCGCGCGCCTGCGCCCCCATCGCCGCGAGGCAGGCCATCAGACAGCTATTGTCGCCCTGATGCGCGTTGCCTTGGGTGATGACGACGCGGTCGATGCCCAGCCACGCCATGAACTGGCGGTACATGTCCGGCGTGGGCAAGGGGGCCGGCGGCAGGCCGGGGCCGCCCGTGACGGCCGGAAATCCCGGCAGATACATGTGCATCTGCGTGTCAATCGTCCCCTTGGGCAGGGCGGTCTGCGGCGCTGCGCCCGTTAGCTGGCGGTCAATCATCCTATCCCTCCTTGGGGGCAAATTCGCGAAGGGCGGCGCGATCAATCTCGATCCCGAGGCCGGGGCCATCGGGAATGGTGACAACGCCGCGCTGGTGTTCTAGCGGCGTTGTGACAATCGCCTGACGGAAGGGGTTGTGCGTGCGGTCAAATTCCATGATCGGTTCGATCGGGTTGACGCGGACCGGACTGGGCACCATCGCGGCCATGAATTGCAGGGCGGCGGCAATTTGCACAGCGGTTCCCCAGACGTGCGGCACCACACGGATACCGTGCAGGGCAGCCATATCGACGACCCGCTTGGCCTCGGTGAAACCGCCAACGCCGCACAGGTCCGGCTGGGCGATGTCGACACAGCGGGTCTGGAACGGCTCTGCAAAGCCCCAGCGCGTGTGCCATGTTTCGCCGCCAGCCACCGGAATCGGCTGGTTGGCACGGACATCGCGATAGGCCGCCAGATGTTCGGGGGTCACCGGCTCTTCGAACCAGTCGATGTCATAGTCGGCGGCCTGTTTGCCAAGGCTGATCGCCTCGATCGCGTCATAGCCGTGGTTGGCGTCGATCATCAGGCGCATGTCGGGGCCGATGGCATCGCGGACTGCGCGGATGACCTCTAGGTCCTCTTTGACGCCAAAGCCGATCTTAATCTTGCCGGCGTGGAACCCGGCGGCGCGATGTCCGGCCATTTCGGCGGCGTTATCGGCAACGCGGTCCACGCCGTCCCGCTTGAAACTGCCGGTGGCATAGGCGCGGACCTCTTGGCGGAACCGCCCGCCCAGAAGGGTCGAAACCGGCACGCCAAAGTGTTTGCCCTTGATGTCCCAAAGCGCGATATCGATCCCTGACAGGGCGGTGATTGTCAGTCCGCGCTGGCCCTGATCGCGGAGCGCATTATAGCACTGCGCCCAGATTTTTTCCGTCTCCAGCGGGTCCTTGCCGATCAGCCACGGTTTATAGGCCTCGACCACGGCGGCATTCGGGCGCGCCGGGCCAAGGCATTCGCCCCAGCCCACCGTGCCGTCATCGCAGATGACCTCGACCAGAACATGGAGCCGCCGGTCGAACCGCATGGATGCGCTCTCAAAGGCGACATCCAGTCGGTGTTCTAGCAAATGGGTGCGGATATCTGCGATTTTCATTGGGCCCTCAGGTGTTGGCGTCGATGATACGCTTGAGCATCGCGACCTCTTCTTCGGTGAGGTCGGACAGCGGCGCGCGCACAGCGCCCGCGTCAAAGCCCATCAGGCGCACGCCCGCCTTGATCGCGGACACGGCATAGCCCTTGCGACGGCTGCGCAACTCCATGAACGGATAGAAGAAATTGTTCAGGATCGCTTCACACGTGGCGCGGTCGCCGCTGCGCAGGGCGCTGTAGAACCGGTTGGCCAGCGCGGGAACAAAGTTGAACACCGCAGAGGAATAGGTGGTAAAGCCCGCACCCAGATAGGCCTCTGCGAACAGTTCCGCGGTCGGCATGCCGCCCAGATAGGTCAGACGATCGCCCATCTTCGCGGTGATCTGGCGGACCTTGCCGATGTCGCCGGTACCGTCCTTGAACCCGATCAGATTGGGGCATTCGTCACACAGCCGCGCCAAGGTGTCGGGCTCGAGCACAGCATTGTCGCGGTTGTAGACCATTACGCCAAAATCGACCGACTGGCAGACCGCGCGCACGTGGTGGAACAGGCCCTCTTGGGGCGCGTCGATCAGATAGTGCGGCAGCAACAGGATGCCATCCGCGCCTGCCTTTTCCACATCGCGCGCGATTTGCGTCGCGATTTCAGTGCCGTAGCCGCAGCCGGACACAATTGCGGTTTTCCCCGCGCTCTCTTTGGCGGCTTTGACGATCGGGACGATTTCGTCTGGTCGCAGCGAGAAAAACTCGCCGGTACCGCCAGCGGCAAACAGGACAGGGGCGTCAAAGCCCGCCAGCCAATCAATGTGGCGGCGATAGCTTTCCTCGGCAAACTGGTTGTTTGCGTCAAAGTGGGTGACAGGGAACGACAGGAGGCCAGAGCCAAGCGCGGTTTTGAGGGTAGAGGGTGTCATCTATGACTCCGAAAATTTGTCATACAAGTTGTACGAGGTGTTGCAAGGGTGGGTCAAGGTCTGCGTGCTAGCGCAGATCGTCCGGCAGGACATCCGTCGGGATGTTCTGATAGCAGACGGGGCGCAGGAACCTGCGGATGGCCATGGTT
>CALMJS010000021.1 GCA_937864535.1 uncultured Paracoccaceae bacterium | reverse complement strand
GAGCGGCTGATTTGTAATCAGCGGGTCGGGAGTTCGAGTCTCTCTGGGGGCACCACCTATGCAAATCTATGCTAGGCCTAGGGCCCGCTTCCCTTGCAAACGTTCGCTTTTTTTCCGCCTTGCCGCATTTCTGCTTGCTATCTGTTTGCAGATTGTTGCACCTGATTACGCATTTTCTACGCAATGCGTTACGCAGGGGACTGAGAGTGGCGACGTTTCGAAAGACGGCGACGGGCTGGCGAGCAGAAGTTTGCAGGAATCGTGTTCGGCGGTCAAAAAGCTTTGCGACCAAACGGGCTGCGCAGGATTGGGCGGCGCAGCAGGTCTATGAGATCGACAATCGAAAAGAGCTGTCGGCTCGGGTGCTGCTGCGCGAGGTGTTCGAGCGCTATGCGCGTGAAGTGTCGCCAACCAAGCGCGGCCATCGCTGGGAGGTCGTTAGGTTAGAGAAATTAGGGCGTGACGCATTGGCGTCGCTGCGGATCGGCGATGTGGGGCCGACCGATCTGGGCGCGTGGCGTGATCGGCGACTGGCTGAAGTGTCGCCGGCATCGGTGATCCGGGAAATGAAATTGCTGTCGGCTGTTTTCGAGACAGCGCGTGGCGAGTGGCAGATGGTCGAAGCAAATCCGGTGCGGGATGTACGCAAGCCGAAAGGGCCGCCAGCGAGGTCGCGGCTGCCGCTAGCGGCTGATTTCGAGCGGCTGGCACTGTCGGCGGGTGATGATCTGAGCCACGCGACTGCTCGGGCCTATCACGCGTTCCTGTTCGGCTGCGAGTCGGCGATGCGGGCGGGGGAGATTTGCGGCCTGACATGGGATCGGATCGACATCGATCAGCGGTTAGCCGTCCTGCCGATGACGAAAAACGGGCACCCGCGCGACGTGCCGCTGTCGTCCGAGGCGGTGCGGCTGCTGCAGCAGCTGCCGCACAGTAATCCGGTTTTCGGGCTGACGACAGCGCAGCTGGACGTGCTGTGGCGGAAATTACGCACCAGAGCTGCGGTGGAGGATCTGCATTTTCACGACAGTCGGGCAGAGGCGCTGACGCGATGGTCGCGTCGGGTCGATGTGATGACGCTGGCGCGGATCAGCGGGCACCGGGATCTGAATATGCTGCTGAATACCTACTACCGCGAAACGGCGGCGGACATCGCCAAGCGGATGGACCAGTCATGAAAAAGGCGCGACCAGTGATGGTCGCGCCTGTTGTGTTGGTGCCGTGATGGCGGCGATCAGCGTTGGCGGTAGCGCCGTGTTTTTCCCGTACCCTGTGCGAGGATTTCGCCGGTCTCGACCCGGCGCCGGATCGTGTAGTGGCTGCACCCCAGATCGGCGCAGATTTGTTCCATCGTGCGCCACGGATCGGGCGGGGTGATGTTGGAGTTTTCGAGCAGGATGCGGACTGCACGGATTTCGGCGTGCAGCGCCGCCAGCGAATTGGCAGGGACCGCGATCAGTTGGTTGTCTGGGCTGGTCATTTTTGGTTTCCATTCATCGATCTGGCGGCATGTTCTAGTTTTGCTATGGCCATGATTGTCGGCTGCAATTCGGCGGGGGCGCTGTCGTACCGGCGGTTGCACTTGCCGTTCAGGCGCGGCAACAGTCCGCGCGGTATAGCCTGCCAATTGTCTGGGTCGCAGTTCGTGCGGTCCCCGTCCAGGCATTTCAGGGCATGGCCATCCGGGATCGGTCCGTGAGTCTGGGTCCACAACCACACGTGTTTGTGCATCCATCTGGTCTTGGCGGCTGTATAGGGATTGGGCTGCGCGATTTTGACCTCGATGTAGCCGTCGCGTGTGAACCGTTCTGACCCGATCGGGAGACGGTTCGCAGGTACGGCCCCCGGTTTGAACTGGGTTTTTTGAGACCCCGGGTTTGACCCGATTTTCTTGCCGCTATTCCAAGACTGTTGCCCGCGGGTGAACTGCCCGGTGCGGCCCGTTTTTAGCCCATGGCGTTTACGGTAGGACACCAGTTGATTGAGGGTCAGCACGTTGTGACCGAACCGGTCGCAAAATTGTGCGAATGCGTCAGCACGAGACAGCGAGGCATGTCGCCGCAGCCAGACGGCCTGCTCTGCAGTCACGACCTTACATTGGCCGGCGTTGCGACGTCTGCCTGCTGGCCCAGTGGTCCAACCGAAGCGCGTGCACAGCGACTTGAGGTTTTCGACAGTGACATCCCTGCGATTATGCACCGCGACGAAGCGGGCGTGCAGTTCCTTGCGTGGCAGGTCAGAGTTCCGGCGGACCCATTGCAGTTCGCTGTCTGAATAGGCGATGGATCGCGGCTTAGGCATTTGGGGCCTCATCTGTAGACGGGTCGTGGTCGATTGCCGAATGGCTGCTGCTGCCCCTGATTTGGGGCAGCATTGGCAGTATGGCCGCGCCATGGTCCGCAAATAGGCGTGCGGCTGCGATTTTGGTGCGGGCGTTTTCTGTGATCTGTTCCGCCAGTTTAACGATGGCCTCTGCCCGGGCAGTCTCATCCTTGATCTGATCGGCGGTGAGTGTTTCGTCGCCAAGCCGTTCGAGTTGAGCAAAGAGGTGATTGTCCAGATCGCCTAGTCTGTTTTTGGTCATGTGTGCCCCGTGTCGCGTTAGTGATCGAAGAAAATGAAGAGCGCAGGCGTCAGGATGACTGCGGCGGTGAGCCAAATCGCGGCGCCAACGATGAAGGCGGCGACGATCGCGAGAACATCCAGCCGTTGCGGTCCGTGATGACCGCGCTGCGCGGCATTCGTTGTTTGATCGTCAGACATGGTTCAGCCCCCAGATCGCACCGAAGACGAGCAGGCCGAAGCCGCTGCAGACGCAGATTGCGCAGATGATCCGAAAAAGGATGGCGTCAAAGCGGTCCCAGAACGCTGCTGAATTGTGTGCTGCGATTGTCGCCGGGCTGCTGGCGGGATGATATTCGTCGTAGGTCATGCGTCGCATTATGTCCCCTTTCGAACGTGTCTGGGGCTTAGCGGTAGTCGCAAAAATTTAGACTTGCAATACACAATCGCAAAAATTTAGACAAAACGCCGCGACATTTCTGCCGCGGCGTGGTTGTGTGGTGGTTTGTGGTGTGTGGTTGGCTAGTTTTGGCGTTCCATGACCAGCACGGCGATGAGCCCGAGGAAGCCGGTCAGGAGGCCGATTATTAGCCACAGCCAGGGCGACCTGCCGCGTTCGTGGGCGAGGCCGGCTGTTGCGATGGCTGATCCGATCCAGAGAATTAAGAACATTTTGGTTTATCCGCTTTGTTGAGTGCCTGAGTAATTCGCACATTCTAATTGCAAAGTGTGGAAAATTTAACCTTTAGTGGTTGGCTAAGGGTGCGGGGACAACTTTTAGGTGGAGTATTCGATCGATGTGCGCTGGATTTGAGCAGCCATATATTGGGGTTTCGGATGATCAAAGGCTAGATTTGCTTATTCAAGCGTCGTCTAAGTCTGCTATTTCGTTGGATTTTTTGGAGGTGATTACCAGGGGGCTTGATGCTAGTGCGCTACGCAGATTGCTGGGCAATGTGTCCAGTCTGCCAAGGTACAGCCAATCCAGGCTGACGCCATATTTTGCGCCGATTGCAAGCGCACCGGATAGCGACAAGCGGTGATTGCCTGATTCCCACTGCGAATAGCTTTTGGGTTCGATGTCTGCGGCGGCGGCAAAATCTTTGCTCTGCATATCAAAGTGGCCTCTGAGGGCGCGCAGCCGGTTCGCGATATCTGCGAACCGGCCTTTTTCAACTGGATGTATTGTGACGTTTTTCATGGCCCAATTTTACCAAGGGAAAATTTTTTAGACTATCTAAGCGAAAGGGTATTGTCTTTGATCTAAATTTTTTAGACTAATGGCGCTCATGAACCTGATTTGAGGGGGTGCTACATGAGCGTGTGTGAGCCGCGGCGGCCACTGGATACTGTCGATGCCGTCATAGAAGCGATCGGCGCGGACCGTCTGTGCGAATTGGTCGGTCAAAACCGAAAGTGCCTGACCCGGCCGCGTCGGCTGGGAAAATTCCCTGCCGCATGGGCGTGGGTGTTGAATGCAGAGCTGTTGGCGCAGTCGGCGGGGCAATACGTGCCGGAACATTTGTTTACCTACCTGACGCCGAATGACGTGGATGCGTCGCAGGATGCGGCCATCGGGACGGGTTGTCACGGAAACATGGTTTCGGGGGCGGTCCATGGCTGATCTGTCACATGCTGTCGCGGCAACAATGCGGGCACTGATCGGGCGGATCGGGTGTCTGGACGCTGCCGCAGAGGTCATCCGTGCCCGTGGTTATTCTGCATCCAAAGGCACGCTGTCGAAAAAGCTGTCGGGCGATCTGCAGTGGTCGATTTCCGATGTGATCGCCATTGAGGACGCTGTGGGTGATTGGCCCGTGCGTCGGTTGTTGGCCCGGTCGTTGGATCGGTCGGCGGTGATCCCGACGGTGTGCCTGACCAAAGCTGCGGCCTCGATCGCAAAAGAAACAGGCGAGGCAGTCGCGGCTGTGCTGGATGCCGAGGGGGCGTTTTCGGACCGTGATCGAGCCCAAGCGTTGGTCGAACTGCAAGAGGCCATCGATGCGCTGTCTGCTGCGAAGGCGACAATCCACGCGATGGGGGGCGACGATGCTGGACAAGATTGCTAATGCCAGGTCCGGGCTGGTGCCAGTGGCGGGGCTAGGGCGAGGACCTGCAAAGGAAAATTGGGTGGACACGTCAGGCCCTGAGCAGCTGGCGCGGATGCGCAGTTTTTGGGCCACGGTCCTGACCGAAGGGATCAAAGAGGCCTGCGAGGATGTTGTCGATGAGATGACGTATCGCCAGATCGATTGGACAACGGGTGATCGCCGTGCGCGGGCTGTGCTGTGGGTCAAGGGGCGCGATTTTCATGTCCTGTGTGAATATGCGGGCATAGACGCACCTGATCAGGCCCGTGATGCAGTGCTGGGGCATCTGAGCACTGTGCCCGGCGCGGTCGCGCTACGCAGTTATCTGGGCAACCACATGGCATTCGGCGGTCGGTTTCGGTATGGCGCGGCTGGCCGTGGTGGTGATCATGACTAAGGGTCGGGTCGCGTTCGGTCTGGTGGCTCTTTCGGTGGGCTATCGTGCAGAGGTGAGCCCAGAGCCGGGGTTGCCGGATGTTCTGACGGCGGCAGCGCTGGACTATGTGCCTGATGATCGGGAAGCGCTGGGTGCTGTGGCGCGGTTTCGTGCGCATTTCGACATCCACCGCGCTGACGCCGGTTTGATTTTGCGGCGCTGGTGTGTCGACTGGGCTGCGCGACATGCGGATCAGGGTAACGCCGGGTGGCAGGGCCGCAAGGATTGCGGCCATGACTGATATCGAGCGGTCGTTGGTGGCGCATGCTGTGCTTTTCATTCTGCAGGACCCCTGGGGTCTAGTGCCCGAGCAGCAACGCCAAAAGAGTGTCGCCGCAGGTCCGGTCCTAGAGCGGATCGCGAGTGATTTGCGACGTCGGCGATCCGGAGCAGGCACCGGATATTTTGAACCATTGGCGATCGCGCTGGATCAGCTGGTCGATGGTGCCGGACTGCCGGTCGATCTGTCGACGCCAGCGGCGCGACGTGCCATGCAGGTCGTGAATATCCGGTTACTGCAGCATTTTGCGGCGGTGTCGGATGATTTGGCCCAGCTGCATATGCGAGGGGCAGCGTGATGGCGGGCGGGTATCCAGACGATGAACGTCCTGCCATGGCGCGATCGATCAAGATCGAGGATATCGCAGAGCGGCTGGGCATCATGGATCGCATGCGACGTGCGGCGGCAGAGTGGGTGGGGCCGTGCCCGGTGTGCGGGGGTGATGACCGGTTTGCGTTGAACCCGCACAAGAACGTCTGGTCATGCCGGATTGAAAAGGTCGGCGGCGATGGAATTTCGCTGTGGCAGCATGTGCGTGGGGTCGATTTCCCGACCGCGCTGACCGATCTGTGCGGCGGGCGCACCATTGATCCGGTTGAGCGCGAGCGGATCAAGTTGGCGGCAGAAAAACGTGAGGCCGAGCAGAAGCGCGAGGCCGAGCGCTACCGCGCCGAGAGTATCAAACGCGCAAAGCGTATCTGGGCCGAGGCTCGGGCGTCGGATCGATCACCGGTGGTCACGTATTTGGCAGGGCGCGGCATTCCGGCCGCTATGTTGGCGGTGATGCCGGCATCGATCCGGTATCATGCTGATCTGCCCTATATGGTCCCGGTCGAAGGGCGCCGCGAATGGCGGTGCGTCTATCGCGGTGCTGCGATGGTGGCGGCGATCCAAGGGCCCGACCGCCAATTGATCGGCGTGCATCGGACGTGGATCGATCTGGACCGCCCTGGCAAAAAGCAGACGATCATCGATCCCGATACCGGGCTGGCCGCTGTCGACAGCAAGGGCAAGCCGTTGGCGGTCAAAAAGATGGAGGGGTCGCACAAGGGCGGCGCGATCCGGCTGTCGCATGTGTCTGATCCGAATTTCACGTCGCTGGTGTGTGGCGAGGGGATCGAGACGACATGGTCAGCTATGGCAGCAGATGCGGTGCCAGATGCCGCCTATTGGGCCTGTGGGTCGTTGGACAATATGTCCGGACCGATGGAGCGCATTGACGGCAGTCGATGGTCTGGCCGCCCCGATCTTTCGCGTGAGGCGGGGTTCGTGTGTCCGCCGTGGGTCAAGCGTCTGATTTACATCCAAGATGGCGACAGTCATCCAGCCAGCACACGGGCCAAGCTGGAATGCGGGCTGCGCCGATCCGCGGTTGCTGTGCCGGGGTTACAGATCAGGATCGTTCACCCCGGTGCGGGGATCGATTTGAACGATTTGCTGCAGGGCAAGGGGGCGGTGGACAGTGACGCGGATTGATTTGGTCGCGGACCGGATGGCGGCTGCCGAGCCGGTGGATATGCCCGCAGATTTGGTCGGGCAGACTAATTTGCACGACCAAGGCGGTGACCAGGGCGGCGATCGGGGGCCGGTCGATCCGCAAGAGGCGGACGATAGGCCACTGCGCGCGGCCGCGTTCGATGAGAACGACGTCGGCAACGGGCGGCGGTTCGTTTTGTACTATGGCGATGGGCTGTTGTCGGTGCCGCGCGTCGGCTGGTTCGTCTGGGATGGGGCGCGGTGGCGTCTGGATGCGGATAACATCGAGGTGCGCAAGCTGGGCCAGACCATTGCAGACAAGATCAAGCGTGAGCCGGCCGCGATGGGTCTGTCGCCAAAGAAGCAAGCGAAGGTGGACCGACTGGATGATCTGACCGCCGAGCTGGCGACGCTGGAGGCATCGGACCTAGGTGACGCCGAAAAAGAAGAGGGTCGGCGCAAGATCGGCGCGTTGCTGCGAGAGATCGCAGGTCTCAAGGCCGAACTGGCGAAAGCCAAGTCCGGGCGGTTTTCGTTTGCAAAGACCACGGGAAACACGGGCCGGATCAACAACATGATCGAAGAGGCTGCGGCTAACCTGTCGCGGTCGATCGATGATCTGGACGCTGATCCGCTGACGGTGAACTGCCGCAATGCGACGCTGCGTTTTGTGGTAGAGCGTCGGCCAGACGGCAGCAAAAAGGCCCGGATGGCGGTGCAGCCGCATGATCGCAGCGATTTGCTGACCAAGGTGTGCGACGTCGATTATGACCCGCGTGCCCGCGCCGATCGGTTCGATGCATTTCTGGCGCAGGTCGTGCCAGACGCTGAAATCCGGGATTTTTTGCGCCGGACATTTGGCCTGTCGATGACGGGTGAACTGGTGCAGTTCCTGTGGTTTTTTTACGGACACGGTGCCAACGGCAAGTCTGTGTTGGTCGATCTGATTGCGCGAGTGCTGGGCGACTATTCGGCCACGGCCAAGATCGAGAGTCTGACCGGGCAGAACCGCCGATCGGCGGGGGATGCGACGCCGGACCTGGTGCCGCTGATGGGTGCGCGGATGGTGCGTGCGTCCGAGCCCGAGGAAGGGGAGCGACTGCAGGAGGCCATGATCAAGGCGCTGACTGGGAGCGAGCCCATGCAAGTGCGGGCCCTGAACAAGGATTTTGTCGAAGTGCAGCCGAAGTTCAAGCTGCTGATCAGTGGCAACCATAAGCCTGTTATTTTCGGCACCGACGACGGGATTTGGCGGCGCATGCTGCTGGTGCAATTCGGCGTGCAAATTCCCGAGCATGAGCGCGACCTGCACCTGACGGACAAGCTGTTTCGAGAGGCGTCCGGTGTCCTGAACTGGATGATTGCGGGGTTGATCGATTATTTGGAAAACGGGTTGCAGATCCCGGATGCGGTCAAGGCAGCGACGCAGGAATACCGCGAGGATAGCGATCCGATGGGCGCGTTCCTGCGCAACTGTTGCGAGGTGCAGCCGTCCGGCGGGGTGTTCACGTCGACCAAGGAGCTGGTGGCCGCGTTCCGCTATGCGATGATTTCGGACGGTGAAACGCCCTGGCAGGATCGCAAGATTTCGCTGCGGCTGAAAGAGCGGTCGGATCGCTGGGTCGATCCGAAGACCGGCGCGAAGTACACGACCGCAAAGCGCAGCGTGAAAGGGTATCTGGGGCTAAAGATCAAGGACCGGTTCGCCCGGTACATGCTGGATCACCCGGACCCTGAAAAGGCCCCGAAATTCGAGGGCGATTGGAGTGACGGGCCGAAGACGTCAGGCGATGTGCCTGACCCGTTCGATCGGTTCTAAGGGAGACGTAAAATGATCCACATTGTGTATGGGCTGGACCGGATCGACATGAACACTGTCGCGGTTCGCAAGGATGACGCGCAGGGCGAGGTGATTGTCGGGGCGTATATCGAACGCGACTATGTCTGGCGCGATGACGCTGGCCGCTGGTGGTCTGCGCGGGGTGTGCCAGACGGATCGGTGATCGTGACCGACATGAGCTGCGATGATGCCGCGTTATTTGCGGGGAAGATCGCGGTTTCTACGGGGGTGTCAGGTTTCGATCGAGGACGGGGCGCGATAGTGACGCATGATCGGTCAGATGCAAAAGCGGTCCAGTTGTTCGAGGAAGGTGGCTTCGTCGGGTGTGATCTGGCCGTCTGCGCGCGCAACCTGCGACAGGGCGCGGAATACCGCCTGTCGCACGGCGGGCGGCTGTCTGAACCCGCGCCCGAGGTTGTTCGGGCCAAAGATCGTGTCCAGAGCCTGTGCGACCTGTTCGGCGCCGGGGTGCAGTATGTCGATCCGGCGGCGCAGGGCAACGGTGTCGTCGTAGGACAGTCGCACACCTGCCCGCTCGATCGCGATTTCGGTGATATCCATGATGGTGTCGACCTCGATGCGACGCCGGTCGGCATCGACATCCGCCAATGCGCAGAGCAGAGTGAGCTGCGCCCCGATCGCGAGGTCCATGGCGGCGTTCTGCTGTTTGTGCCGATCGTAGATGTCGCATTCGACGGTGGGGTCGATACGCAGCCAGCCCCAGAACTGCGGTTCGGTCATGACTTCGCCGTCGCGGGTGATGATTTCGCCCATAGCGCCAACCCGGTACGGGTAGAGATGGCCGGCGGTTTCGTCAAAACTGAACAGCGTGTCGCGACCATGCGCGCGGCCAAGGCGTATCAGGCGCATGGTGCGGGTAAAGTCACCTGCGAGCATGGCCGCCATTACCGGATCAGAGGTGCTGTTTGGGGCGCGATCTGTCGGGCGGTAAATGGTCAGGCCTGCGACGCGGGACCCCGGCGCGGGCGGTCGTTTGAGCCGCAGTTTTCCTGCATTCGCAACGTCCATATCGATGTCGGAGTAGTGCCAGCGCGTGACTGTGCCGGGAAATACCAAGGTCGAAAGATCGATGAGGTCCATGAGTACACCAAGAAATTGAGTCGCAATAGATTGATTAGCGCGTCTGGGTGGGCTAGTGTCAATCCTGCAGTCGGCAAAATCCGGCTGCCGGGATTAGCACCCTGTCCATCATACGCGTTCTGACGCGCCGCATGTGATCCATGCGGCGTTATCTATGGTCAGGCGGCGGGGCACGCGTGAGCGTGGCCGCGGAGCGTGTGAGGCGGTAGTGCTAACCCCGTTCGTCTGGCCGCCATAGATTAGCACCTGTTGCGGTCGGGTTGATCCACCTCACACCGCAGGAGGCCGATATGGCAGCCAACCTAATTCCATTTTCAAACGACAGTTATTCCGTGCGCGTGATCGATCGCGACGGTTCCCCGTGGTTCGTCGCGAAAGACGTTTGCGCGGCCTTGGACCTGACAAACAGCAGCCAAGCGCTGTCCCGCCTCGATAGGGAGGAAAAGGGGGTCATTCTGACAGACACCCTTGGGGGACGCCAGAGGGTGGCTGTCATCTCGGAGAGCGGGCTCTATGCGTTGATCCTGCGGTCGGACAAGCCCGCCGCAAGGCCGTTCCGTCGCTGGGTGACGGGCGAGGTGCTGCCCGCGATCCGTCGCACGGGGCGGTATAGCGCGGCGGTGCCTGCCTCTGGGTCGGTGGGCGTGCCTGAGGTGGCCCCTGTGGCGGCGATCACAGCGGATGAGGCGCTGGATCGCCTGCTGGCGTGGCTGGATGTCGAATTGCTGGACGGGGTGATGATGGTCGGGACGCATGACGCGCTGCGCCGGGTTGTCCAGCGCGGGCGGCAGATGCAGGCGCTGATCGGCGTGGTGCCGCGCCCTGTGCCAGCTGTGCCCAGTGTCTATGGTCCGCAGCCGCCGAATGTGTACGGGTCATTGCCGATGGAGACGGCCCCGATGATCAGTGCCGCGCAAGCCGTCGATCGCCTGTTGGCGTGGCTAGAGGTGGAGCTGCTGGATGGGGTGATGTTGGCCGGGACGCATGACGCGCTGCGGCGGGTCGTCCAGCGCGGGCGGCAGATGCAGGCGCTGATCGTCGGGACCCCGGACCCCGCGTTGGCCCGATCCAAGCAACCTGGTGCTGTGGCTGTCCCCGCACGGCGCGTCGGCCGCGATGTCAAAGAGGATTCCACTGCGTTGGCGATACAGGATTTTCTGGCATGCTGCTTTGTCATGACGGGCGATCACCGCGACCGCATTCGGGTGCGCGATGTCGTTGCAACCTATCGCGACTGGGCGCGATCGACGGGGCGCGTATGTCAGCCGGATCGGGTGGTGATGATCGCCCTGGCACGACAAGCGGAAGTCTACCGAGATGCCGGCACGGGCTTTGGCTTTGTCAGGTTTAAGGCCAGCGTCAAAACGATGGCGGGTCTGCGTCGCCGGTAGCGCGGGGACCAAGGGAGCGCGGCCAAGGCACCGGGGCAGGGGTTGCGCCCCGGTGCCTTGGCCTGTCATCGTTGTTCGCGCCGATCCCGAACCCTATGACGGCAACCGCAGCAGCGTAAGGGACCATATCCGCTGCTGCGGGACTATGGCGGCTCTAAGGGGTCAGGGGGCGAAATCCAGCGAAAACAAGGGGCTGCGTTCCAATCCGAGCGGATAGGAACCATGGGGACGAATTTTGCCACCTACGCGCATGAGAAGGGGTTTGGGGTGGCGATGGTGTGAAAAAGGGCTTCTTGCGCGGCGGGCCGCAAATCTTATCCCTATGGTGCTTATCGTCCCCTTAATTTTTAGGAAGAATAGCAAAAACAATAGGTTAAATGGTGGTTTGTGTGGTAGATTTGGCTGCGGTTATCCGCTGCCCATGGTCCCCTGTTGGTTCCATGGTCCCCTAGAAAACAACAGATAGTGTAGGGTGATGGAAATGGCGCAGAATGTTGATGCACAAAAAATGAGCGGAAAAAGCGGGCGCGGTGGGCGCGACGCAAAAATATTTGCGGTGCTGTCTGGTGCGATCATCGCGGCGCCGGCGCGGGGTGCTGGCGGGATCGTGCCGCACCAGCCTGTTGAGACGGTGATGACGCCATCCGGGCCGCGCGACCGGCGGATGGTGAAGCCGGATGAATATGCGGGTCGGGTGGCGGATGCGTTCGACCGGGCGGATCGTCGGCGGTCGGTGCCGCTGTTCCGGCCTGATCAGGTCGCGGCGGGGCGGGCCTATGTCGCGGTGGCTGAGCGTGTCGGGTCGCTGGGATATCCGGCTGACCTCTTGGCGCAATCGAGTGGTCGCGCGGGTGGCGGTGCCGGTGGTGGTGCTGCCGAATGGCAGATGGATTTGGTGCGTCAATGGGCGCAGGTGCGGTCGGCGCTGGGTGGTGGGCAAAAATATTTAGACCAATTTCTGCTGGGCGGGCTGTCGATTTCTGCTCTGGCAGATCGGAAATATGGTGGTAAAACAAAGGCTAACTGTAATAAAGTTGCGTCTGATCTGGCCGGATTGTTAGATATTGCGGGGCAATGGCTCTAAATTAATTAGATCAACGGTCTTGACAGGTAGGTCAGATGCGCAGATGAATAGCGCCATGATCCGAAAGTGCGTCGAGAGGCTGGCGGGTCATTTTCCTCCCTGTTGCGATGTGGCGGGCCGGTCGTTTGATCGGCCCGTTGCCGTTTCGAAAGGCTGTCCATGGGTCGTGTCAAGATGGTGCAGATTGGGCCGGGTCGTCTGGGGGCGACGCTGGCGCGGTTGGACACCTCGGGCGATCGGGATCAGTCGCTGGGGTGGCGTCGCTGGTACAAGACGGCGCGGTGGCAGAGGCTTCGTTGGGAAGTGTTGCGGGATGCGGCGTTCACTTGTGCGCGGTGCGGGGTGATCGAGCGGCGGACTGATCAGCTGGTGGCGGACCATGTGGTTCGGCACCGGGGTGATGAGGCGCTGTTTTGGGATCGGGGCAACCTGCAGTGCCTGTGCAAGCCGTGTCACGATGGGGCTAAGCAGGCGGCGGAACGCGCAGCGGATCGAGCAAGGCGGGCGGGTGGCGCTGGGGCGTGACCCGACGTGCGGCCACAGATGGGGGGGGTGGGTCAAAAGTCAGGGTGCCTGCGGGCCTAGACCGCACACCCCCCCAATGTGTGGATTTATTTTATGGCTGATGTTGTTTTCGACCTGTTCGGTAATCCGGTGAGACCTGGCAAGGGTCAACGCGGCCGACCTGCATATGAGCCAAACGCCAAAGATCGTAATAAAATCAAACTGTTGCTCGCTGTCGGGTGGACCCAAGACCGGGTGGCCAACGCGCTGGACATCAGTTTGGCTACACTCAAGCGCTATTATAGAGCTGATCTGGGGGATGCGGGTGCGATGCGTGATCGGCTGGAAGCGTCGCGCCTGATCAAGGCCTTGGAGCAGGTCGAAGCCGGCGGTGGCGTTGCTGCCCTGAAGCACTTTGACGCTGTCGTCGATCGAGCCACTGAGAAGGTGCTCAACGCGAAATTCGGAGATCGTAGGACAGACAAGGCCGTGCCGAAAAGTCTGGGCAAGAAGGAGCAAGCGGCGATCGACGCAAAGACAGCCGGCGGGTCTAATTGGGGTGATGATCTGTTGCCCATTAACCGCGTGAACTGACGTGTCAGCAGACGGGCGATTGTCTTGGTCGACAGCGGTCGTCGATTGGGAATATCGGATTGAACATCAAATCAGTCTGATCCCTGATCTGCCGCTCTTTGAAGATGTGGCAGATCGGGCGGTTCGCGTGTTCAGCCGTCTGCGGGTGCCGGATTTGCCGGGGACACCAACCTATGGCGAGGTGTCGGCGCCATGGGTGATAGACTTCGTTCGGGCTATTTTTGGGTCATTCGACCCAGAGACCCGGCGGCGGATGATCCGGGAATTTTTCCTGATGATCCCGAAGAAGAATGGCAAGTCGGCGATCGCGGCGGCGATCATCATAACGGCGGCAATTCTCAACGAACGGCCGCGCGCTGAACTGCTGTTGATTGCGCCGACCAAGACGATTGCGGAAACCGCCTACAAGCAGGCCAAAGGGATTATCGAACTCGACCCCGAGCTCATGAAAATTTTTCACGTGCGCGATCATATCAAGCGCATCGATCATCGGGTGACCAAGGCCGAAATCCAGATCAAGGCGGCGGACACGGGTGCGATCACCGGGTCGAAAGCGACGTTTGTTCTGATCGATGAGACGCATGAGTTCGCAAAGATGTCGAATGCCGCGGCGGTCTTCGTGGAAATCCGTGGGGGTCTGGCCTCAAGGCCTGATGGGTTTTTGCTGCAGATCACGACGCAGAGCAAAGAGGCTCCGGCCGGGGTTTTTAAGGCCGAGCTCGATAAAGCGCGGGATGTGCGAGACGGGAAATTGGCGCTGCCGATCTTGGCGGTGATCTACGAACTGCCTGCGAGACTGTTAAAAAAGGACGGCTGGAAGCATCCAGACGTTTGGGCGCTGGTCAATCCGAACCTGAACATCTCGGTTGATGAACAGTTTTTACGTGACCAGCTGGTCGCGGCCGAGCGTGAAGGGATCGCGGCGCTGGCGCTGCTGGCGTCGCAGCACTTCAACGTCGAAATCGGCGTGGGGTTGCGGGCGCAGTCCTGGACCGGTGCGGCCTATTGGGCTGGTGCTGTGGACCCGGGTGGCGTGACGATCGATGCGATCCGCGAACGATGTGATGTCGCTGTCGTCGGGATCGACGGTGGTGGCCTCGATGACCTGATGGGATTGGCCGTGGTGGGGCGCGAGATGGTGACGCGTGATTACCTGGTGTGGTCGCATGCTTGGTGCCATCCCGACGTTTTGCAGCGTCGTCCAGAGATATCGCCGCGCCTGCAGGATTTCGCAGCGGCTGGCGATCTGACGATCTGCGAGGCGGCGACGGATGATTTGCTAGGGGCTGCCTCGATCGCGGCGGACCTGCTGTCCTGGGGGCTACTGCCAGAGAAAGCGGCGGTCGGCGTGGACCCGTTTGGTGTGTCTGCGCTGCTCGATGAACTGGCGCTGAATGGCATTGCTGACGACATGGTGGTCGGTATCCCGCAGGGTGTCCGGCTATCGCCAGCGATTTGGGGTGTGGAGCGGAAGTTGAAGGACAAGACGATGCGGCATGGCGGGCAAGCGATGATGGATTGGGTGCTGGGCAATGCCAAGCAGGAACAGCGCGGGTCTGCGGTTCTGATCGACAAGGCAATTTCGGGCAAGGCTAAAATCGACCCGCTTATCGCGACCTTGAATGGATTTACGCTGATGATGCGCAACCCGGCTGCTGCACCGCGTCATGACCTGTCGTCGTTCCTCTCTAGCCCTGTGCGGGTCATTTGATGCTGGGGCGGTTGCGTAATGTTTGGCGGGGGTGGTCAGGTCGTTCGACGTCGGGCCCGCTGATGGTTGGACAGGGCCGGCAGTCGGCCGCTGGTAAATCAGTGTCCGTCGAAACGGCCCTGACATTGTCGGCCGTGTGGGCCTGTGTTTCACGGACCGCGCAGGTCATCGCGTCGTTGCCGCTGGATCAGTATCAGCGTGCAGGTGCCGGGATGCGGGTGCGGGTCGATGACGACTTATCCGACATTTTGACGGTGTCGCCGAACCGAGACCAGACGTCGTTCGAATTTTGGCAGACGATGGTCGCGCATTTGGTGTTGCGAGGGAACGGCATCGCTGAGCGCGGATTGATTGGATCGCGTACCGCCAGCCTGACACCGCTGATCAATGCGGAGCCAGAGCGCGATTGTGATGGTGCGCTGGTCTATGCCTTTAACGATCGAGGCCAGCGCGTCGTGCTGCCTGCCGAAAAAGTTTTTCACCTGCGCGGGTTTGGCGCGGGCAATGGCGTCGGCCTATCGGCGATCCGGTACGGTGCAAACGCGATGGGCGCGGCATTGGCTGCGGATGAAACAGCCGGCGCGTTTTTTGAGGGCGGCATGATGCCGTCCGGGTTTGTAACGACAGACACGACTTTGAACCCCGAGCAACGGGAGCAACTGTCGGCACTGTTGTCCAGCTATGCCGGATCGCGTCGGGCTGGCAAGGTTATGGTGTTAGAAGCTGGCCTGAAATACGCTGGGGTGCAGATGAACCCCGAAGACGTGCAGTTGATCGAGACGCGGCGTTTTCAGATCGAGGATGTTTGCCGGTTTTTTGGGGTGCCGCCGATCGTGATCGGCCATTCTTCGGATGGTCAAACGATGTGGGGCACCGGCGTTGAGTCCGTCCTGATCAGTTGGCTGACGATGGGGATCAACCCACTGCTGTCGTCGATTGAAGCCCGCATCCTGAAAGACCTGGTGAGCGATCCGCGCCGGCGGTTTTTTGAGTTCAACCGCGAAGCGATGCTGCAGATGGATAGTGCGGCCAAGATCAACTTTCTATCGAAAGGCGTGTCGGGTGGCCTGATGACGCCGAATGAGGGGCGGCAGAAAATCAACCTGCCAGGGGCAGGGGCCCCCGGTGATCAGCTGTTCATGAATGGCACATTTACCCCGATCGGGGATCTCGGAAAGGGACGGTCTAATGGGCGATAAATCCAAGCTGCCCGCGGTGCAGTCGCATGGGCGGCAGGGCGTGATTACGATGCTGGCCGACGGTGCAATTGCGCGGTGGGTGCCACAGATGCGCGATGGCGATACCGGCGAAACCGTGATCGATATGTTGGAACAGATCGGTGACGACGGCTGGTCAGGCGGTGTTACGGCGCGCCGCGTCGAATATCAGCTGCAGGCGGCGCAAGGCCGCGACGTCACTGTCGTGATCAACAGTCCCGGCGGGTCCTATTTTGAAGGCTTGGCCATCTACAATCTGCTGCGCGGATACTCGGGGAAAGTCACGGTCAAGATCGTTGGCGTGGCGGCATCGGCTGCAGCCGTTATCGCGATGGCTGGCGATGACGTATTGATCGGCCGAGCAGCGTTCCTGATGATCCATAACGCGCAGATCGTCGCTGGTGGTGATCGGCATTCGTTGCGATCAGTGGCGGATTGGATGGAGCCTTTCGACGCTGCGGGGGCGGATATTTTCCAAGCCCGGACCGGGCTGAGGCGTGGCGACGTGATCGCCATGCTCGATCGAGAGCGGTGGATTTCGAGTGGTGAAGCAATCGCGGAAGGGTTCGCTGATGGCCTTTTGCCAGCAGATGATGGCGACGTCAGCCTGAAGCAATCTACGTCGGTCGATATCGCGCAGGTGCGCGCAGAAAAGCAAATCGACAAAGTATTCCAAATGGCCGGCAAATCGCGCGGCGATGCGCGGTCGGTGATCGCGTCTTTGAAATCGACCAACCCGCGCGGGGCGGGGGGTGATGGTGTGCCAGGGGCAACCGACGAAGTTGCCGACTTGCTGTCGGCGTTTTTGCAAAGTCTCTAATCGAGGATCAGACATGAAAAAATCTATGATGCCGCTGGTTGTGCTGACCGGCGCGATGTCGGCTGTCCCTGCAGCCGCCCTTACGGTCGTCTTTAATGACGCGGGCGCGGTGGCAACGCAGCTGGCCGAAATCAAGGCGCAGTTCAAAATCGCGACCGACGATGTCAAACAGTCGGCCGAAAAGGCGCTGGCAGAAGCCAAGCGCAACGGCGATCTGACGAATGAAACCAAACAGGTCGCCGATAAGGCGCTCGCTGTGTTCAACGACCTGTCGCAGAAACATGACAAGTTGACCCAGTCGCTGGAAGCCTTGGAAACCAAGCATCGTGATGTCGAACAGGAACTTACCCAACGTCGCCAGCACGGTCCTGCCCCGGTGATGAGCCTTGGCCAGTCGATCGCGAAGGACGAAGGTCTGAAGCAGTATGTGGCTGGTGGTCTGAGCGGGTCCAAAGTGATCACGGTCAAGAACGCTATCACCACAGCGGGCGGGTCGGGTGGCGGTCTGATTTTCCCGACGCAAGACCGGGATGTTGGCCGGATGGCACGCCGGACGTTGTCGGTGCTGGCCCTGATTACCCGCGGTGCCACTGACAGCAGCCTGGTGAGCTATAGCCGTCAAACGACCCGGACAAATGCTGCGGCACCGACCGCAGAGACGGCAGCAGCCCCGCAATCCAGCTATGGCTGGACCCGGGCAGAAGCGAATGTGCGCAAGATCGCCCATGTGGCGCATGTTTCCGATGAGACTCTGGCGGACGCAGCCGCACTGCAAACCGAGGTCGATACGGAAATGCGCTATGGCGTCGAGCTGGCGTTGGAAAACCAGATTGTGGCTGGTGCGGGCACCGGCGAAAATCTGGCCGGCCTGAAGGGTGCAGCGACGACCTTTGCCGCAGCGTCTGGATTGCCGAATAGCACCCGGATTGACCGCCTGCGTCTGGCCTTGCTGCAACTGTCGTTGGCGGGCTATTCCGGCAACGGCGTGCTGCTGAATGACGTGGACTGGGCCGCGATCGAGCTGCTGAAGGACACGACCGGTCGCTATGTCTATGGTAGCCCGTTCGATGGTGCAGCTAGCCCGCGCCTGTGGAACCTCGATGTTTCTGCGACCCTGGGCCTGTCTGCTGGCGAATGGATCGTCGGGAATTTCGCGTTGGCGTCGACGTTCTACCTGCGGTCGGATGTCGAGGTGCAGTTCTCGACTGAAAACGACACGAACTTTGTCGACGGTCTGGTTACCGCAAAGGCCACGGTGCGCGGCGCGCTGGCGCACAAGCGGCCGGCGGCAATCGTCAAAGGTGACTTCACGTTTGCCTAATGAGTGACCGGGGGGCCGCAGCGAAGATCGGTGCGGCCCATTTTTGAGACCTCAAACATGTGGTGACCCCATGATCTACTTTAAGACGATCGAAACGACTGCGACGGCCGCTGGCCTGCTGCGGCCCGGCCTGCCGTATTCCTTTAACCCGCAGGACCCGCGTGATTGGGCATTGGTCCAGTCGTTGCGCCAAGTGCCAGAAGTCGTGGAGATCACCTCGCAAGAGGCGCGTGATCTGTTGGCGACAGGATCGGCACTCTTGGCTGATGGTGACCGACTTCCCGCCAAGGATATCCCGGACGATGTGGCGCAGGACGCAGCGGCTGACGTGGCGCAGGATAGCACAGTTCAAAAGCCTGCAGCGAAGGCCGGCAAGGGTGACGCCGCTGTCAAAGGTGGCAGTGCAGAATGATGCCCGTTCTGACTGTGCCGCCTGCTGATCCGGCGGGCGTGGTGTCGATGACACAACTGCGCAATCATCTGCGGGTCAATGAGGGCGACGACGATGCCCTGATCGCTGGATTTCTGGCGGCAGCGGTTCAGTATCTGGACGGCGTACAAGGGATGCTAGGGCGGGCGATCCTGCAGCAAACCTGGGTAGTCACAGTCGCAAAGGGCGGCCTATTTCGATTACCGTTGCCGGATGTGCAAGCGGTGACTGCGGACTATGGATCAGGTGCGGTTCCGATCGACATGATGCCATCGCTGGTGGGGGCAGACGTTGATCTATCCGGCCCCGCATTGGTGACGATGACCGCAGCGATGGGTGCCGCAGATAGGGCGCTTGCCGCTGTCATCGTGCAAATGATTGTTGGCCATTGGTACGACAACCGCGAAGCGGTGAACGTTGGTAATATCACATCGATCTTGCCGCTGTCTGCAGAGGCACTGATTGCTAGGTTGCGCTGGCGCTGGGTGCCTCGATGACCGCGGGTCGGTTTCGCGATCGGGTGGTGATCGAGAGGCGCGGCGGCGCTGACGATGGCTTTGGTAATCCAGCCCCTGAGTGGGGCGCCTACATGACAGTCTGGGCAAATGTCCGGTTTACAGTGGGGCGCGAGCGTGTAGCAGCCGGACGATTAGACGGGCCACGATCCGCCACGATCCGATTTCGACGCGGGCTGTTGGCTGAAGCCATCACAAACGAAGACCGCGCAGTGTTCGAGCGGTCAGCCTGGTCGGTGGTTGCTGTCGGGTTTGCTGGAGACAAGAACCAGTTTGTTGATCTGACGGTCGAGGAAGACCTGTCCTATCAGGAGTAAACGATGAGCTACGTGAAAGGTGCCGACAAGCTGGCGCGGAAATTCCGGGCCATCCCTAAGCAAGTGATGGATGAGGTCAATAAGGCCGTGGACGTCGCCGCCAAGGATTTGATCCGGACCGCGACGATCCTGCACCCGGGGGCCGGTGACACGCGGAGCGCTATGACAGCCGAAAAAGTCGACGGCGGTGTGATGGTCAATTTCGGCCCCAAGTCGAAAGTTACAGAAGGCGACAGTGGGCCGCGACCATTCGTCAATCCTGCGCTGAAGGCGACGATGAAGCGCCGCAAAAACAGGATGAAGCGTGCGGTGTCGCGTGGTGTGAAAAAGGTGCTGACAGGTGTCTGATCCAATCGAGTTGCGGATACATGGCGCAATCGTCGCGGCATTGAAAGAGGACGCAGGCCTAACCGCACTCATCAATGGGCGCGTGTTCGATGATGTTCCGTCCCGTGCGGCCTTTCCTTATGTGCGGTTCGGGAAGGTCGATGTGCGGCCCGTCCGGGCGACGGGCGTGGTCGCGGATGAAATTGCATTCACGATCGATGTTTATTCCCGGGCGATCGGATCGGTAGAAGGCAAGCGGGTTGCCGGTGCGGTGCGATCCGCTCTGGATGGCCGGACAGACATCACGCTTGGCGGTGGGGCATATCTGTGGCGGCTGTCGTGGATGGTGGCCACGACTGACAAGTCGCCTGATGGGGCGTCGCCAGTGGTGACAGTTCTGTTCGAGGCCGGGGTAAACGGCGCGGGCTAGGAAGCCTAGCGCTAAGGTTCAATTCACAACGTGCGGTATCGCCGCAAAATGCCGAGGGGGCACCAATGCAAGACGCCAAACTTATGCTGCTGAAAATGAAAATCGGCGCGACATATACGACGCTGTGCGGGATCAATTCGCGCAGCCTCAAGATCACTGACGACAAGGGCACGGCCCATGTCTATAACGCCAATGCGCCGACGGGCGCAGTGTGGCAGAATACCTTTTCCGGCGTCAAATCTGTGTCGATCAGCGGGTCGGGTTATTTCGATGATCCGGTCGCGGTTAAAGCGCTGATGACGATCAAAGTCAGCGGCACGCCGAAAGCAGAGTTTCAGGTGATTGTGCCGGGGCTGGGGACGTTTGCGGGCCTCTATCATATCGATGAGCTGGAGTTTACCGGTCAGAACGAAGACGCGGTGACCTACGCGACTGCCTTGTCGTCGGATGGTCTGATTTCGTACACGCCTGAGGCCTAACCATGGCAGTCTCACAGTCTGCCCGACTGATTGAACCAGTGGGGGGCGTGGCCCGCCCACTGGTCATTACAAACAAAGAGATCGAGCGGTTCGAGGATTTGCACCCGAATACGGGTGTTTTTGAATTGTGGGACCAACTGTCGCGGCAGGGGCGTCGTGCGCCGCTGGTGGGACACGTCCGCGACATGGTGACGTTGGCGATGATCGGTGGCGGCATGAATGATTTGGCGGCCGACGCGTTGATGGCCAGTCTGGGGCCTGAGCACAATGAGCAGCTGCGGGCGCTGGCGTTCCGAGCTCTGGGCGTTGCGCTATTTCCGGATGCCCTGGTGCGGGACGTAAAAAAAAACGACCAGGAGTCGCCGAGCGAAAGAAGCGAACCGGTGATTTACCGAGGCGATACGACGTCAGGGCCAGAATAGGGAACCTCTGCGGGGTTATCGGACTGACACCAGACCAGGTGAGGGCCATGACGCCAGCAGATGTGACGCTGTTGGTCGATGGATGGAATGCCGCTCAAGAGAAATCTGCGGGCAAGGTACAGCCGCCAACGGCTGACCAGATGACAAAGCTGCGGGCGATGTATCCAGATGACAAATGAAACGCAGGCTATTGCCGTGCTGCTGAAGGCGCAGGCAAACGAGTTTGAGCGGCAGTTCGAACGGCAGGCCAGAAAGATCGAACAGTTTCAGGCCCGCGCGAACCGGTCGGTGTCAAAAGTGTCCACGGACACAGACAAGAACCTCATGCGCATGGCCGGGGCGATGAAAGCCTTTGTCGGGGGGGTGATCGGCAGTGTCGTGGTGCAGGGACTGATATCTGCATCGCAGGCCGCGTTGCAGACAGTTCACAATATTGCGGCGATCGGGGATGCGGCCAAGCGTGCTGGCATGTCTGCGAAGGCTTTCCAAGAATGGTCGTATGTGGCTGAGCAGAACCGGATCGGCGTGGATGCGCTGACCGATGGGTTCAAAGAGCTGTCGCTGCGCGCCGATGAGTTCATCGTGACCGGTGCCGGTTCGGCGGCCGATGCGTTCAACCGATTGGGCCTGAGCGGGCAGGATCTAGCCAACCGGCTGAAAGACCCGTCAGAGCTGATGCTGACAATCGTCGACCGGATGGAGGGACTTGACCGGGCTGCACAAATTCGCGTGGCAGACGAGGTGTTCGGCGGTACTGGGGGCGAACAGTTTGTCCAGCTGCTGGATCAGGGTGCCGACAAGCTGCGCGATACCATTGCCCGCGGTCATGAGATCGGCGCGGTGATGGACGAAGAGATGATCGCAAAGGCGGCTGAACTCGATCGCAAATGGGCCGAGATCACGACGCGGGTCGGGTCGTTTGCGCGTGGATTGGTCGTCGGTGTCGTTGATGCGATCACTGAGACCGACACACGGATGGCTCAGCTGTTCGGCAATATCGAGGCTGCCAAGTCGAAACTCGGGTCTGAGAGCGTCGCGATCCTCGATGCCGATCCAGCCGCGTTGCGTCGTTCGGAAGATGCGGTTCAAACGGTCATCGACGCCTATGCGGAACTCGATCGAATTTGGGCAGGCCTGACAGGCCCCGCCGGATTTCGTCTGATGGACGTGGCTGACCTCGATGTGGCACATGAACTGGCCGCACTGCTGGAAGAGCTCGACGGTAAAATGCGGGCCTTTGATCAAGGGGAAATGTCGGCTGCGGATTTCGAGGCCGGCATGACGTCGGTGATCGAAGAGGCAGATGCGCTGATGGGGTCGCTTGACAGTATTGATGCGGCGCGGTTCGAGGGTGTGATCGGGGCATTGGGCCAAATGGCTGCTGCGTTGCAGTCTGTTCGGGCCAAGGCTGTCGATGCCGTTATGGAGTTGCCTGGGTCAGTGCAGGACATGTCGACCGGGCCAACGTCGCGGCCGCGTGTCAGGCGCGTTAATGCGCCGGTCCCGGCCGCGTTTTACAATCGTCCGAGGGCTGCGCCGACTGATCCTGATTTCGGCGTGCCGGCGATAGATACCGCCTCGGGTGGCGGATCGGGGCAGACCTGGGCTGACACAGTCAAAGCCCTGGCGCAGGAGATTGCAGGCCTACAGATCGAGACGGACGTTTTTGCAGAGGTCGCGGCAAAAGGGACAGATTTGGGCGATGCGCTTGCCTATGCGCAAAAGCGGTCGGAACTGCTGATCGAGGCGCAGCGGATGGGGCAGGCGATTACGCCGGCGCTGACGTCCCAGATCGATGATCTAGCCCGCGCATATGTGGATGCCGCAACGTCGGCTGAGCAGGCCAAGGATCGGATCGATGACATTCAGGCATCGGCAAAAACCGGGGCGTCGGCCGTGGCTGATATTTTTATGGCGATGGGGCAGGGGGCGGATGAGGCCAAAGCCGCCGTCGGGCGTCTGATCGCCAGATTGGCCGAAGTGTCGATTGCAAACACGATCGAGAATTTCGCGATGTCTGGCGCAAAGGGGAGCGGCTGGATTTCCGTTCTGGGCGGGTTGCTATCAGGAAAGCGGGCCTCTGGTGGCGGCGTCGCGGCGGGGTCTGCATATCTGGTGAACGAGAACACACCAAATTCGGAAGTGTTCGTGCCATCCCAGTCTGGCGCCATACTAAATGTGCCGCAAGCACAGGCGGCGCTAAAGGGCGCTGCAAGCGGCGCTGGGGGGCAGGTGGTGATCGCGATGCGGGTTGCCGACGGTGTCATCGCAGAGGTGGTCGACAATCGGGCAGGTGCCATGATCCAGCGGTCTGAACAATCACAGCGGCGGGCGCTGCCTGGCGCGGTGAAGGCGATCAGCGCTGATCCGCGGCGGAGGTCATAGGGATGGTTATGGAGCCTTTAGCGCTGGCAGATTTCTGGGATTTGCTGCCGGTAGCTGCATTGGATTGGCCGCCCCTGCCGAGCAACGCAATGGTGACAGACACCAATGACGGGCTGGACTATGCCATCGCGCGCGGCGTGCGGCGATGGTCTGGGTCCGTGTCGGTGGCTCTTTCGTCGCTGGCCAACGGTGCAGAGATTGATGCGATCATCGGCGGCCTGAGTGTCCCTGGCGCGTCGTTCTGGGTGTCGCCGCTGCACCGACCGAGACCAGCTTCGGTTGCCAATCCAGCGGCCGGGGCACGTATCGGGTGGCGGTCAGTGGATGGATCGCAGGTGTCGTTCGGGGCGTTGGTGGTTGGCGACAGTCTGCGGCGCGGCGAGTTCTTTAGCTATGTGACGCCGGACGGCAGGGCGCGCTTGCATTGCCTTCTTGGGTCGGTGACGGCTGGTGTTGGCGGGGTCACTGGGCCAGTCGGTGTTTCGCCGGCCCTCGATCCTTCGGCGATACTATCGCAGTGGGTCAGGCTCGATCGACCGCAGGTGATCGCGAAGATCGTGCCGCAGTCAATCAAGTCCGGTGATTTTCTGCCGACATGGCATGGCGGTGTGTCCTTTGCGTGGAGGGAAAGCCGATGGACGGTTTAGCGATCGAGCTGCTGGCGGCAGGTTCTGCCCGGGTGCAGTACCTGATTTATGCAGAGGCAGTCGATGGTTCTGGCTCGGTCGTCGGGTTTGCTGTCAGCGATGATGCGGTTGATCTCGATCTGACAGTCGACGGCATTGCCCGGGTTTATACTGCGCTGGAGGGTGGCTTTGCCCTGGGGCAAATCACCTATGGCGTCGGCACAGAAATCAGATCACTGGAAATCCGCTTTGCGCAGAATGCCGCAGTCGATGCCCTGTTTCGGTCGTATCAGATCAGTGGTGCCCCGGTTGTTGTGCATCGTGCGGCGTTCGATCAGGGGGGTGCTCTGCTGGCGGTAGGTCGAGTTTGGTCCGGACTGGTGGATGATGCCCCCATTGTCGATGATCCGAATGGGGCCTATCGGGCGATGATCGTGGTCAGCGATGCCAGTCGACAAGGCACCCTGACGCTTGGCGGATATAAGAGTGATGCGTCCCAGCGGCTGAGATCGACGGGGGATACGTTTTTTCAATATGGGTCGATCGCGGCTGGCGCTGCCGCCGACACATGGCGCGGATGATTGGTCCGGCACGTCTGCCAGACTGGGCAGTGCGACTGGCTACCTACGTTGCGGTGCATTCCGTGACACCATATCGCGAGGGTCGTTTTGACTGTGCCCTGTTCGTTGCGGGCGGTGTGGATGCGATGACGGGGTCTGACTTCGTTAGCCGGTGGCGGGGCTACAGGTCGAAAGCGGCTGGGCTCAGGCGCCTTCGGAGTGCCGGTTATTCAGCGCCAGTCGATCTAGTAGCAGCGTTGTTTGATCAAGTCGACACGGCGGCAGGGCGGGCGGGGGATGTTGCCATGATCGGCGCGACGCTGGGGCTGATCCAAGGGCCGCGATTTGTCTACTGCGTCGGCCCTGCTGGCGTCGGTCTGGTTGATCGTGCAGCGGTCGATCGAGTGTTTGAAGTAAAGGTGGCCTCATGGCACAGATGATCGTTGCAGCGCTGGGTGTGACCGGGACGGCAGCTGTCGTTGCGGAACTAGCCGTCGGGGTGGGCCTGTCAGTATTGGGCCAGCGTTTGATTGCGTCCAGCAACAGGCAGTCGATCGAGGTCAATACTACGGTGACCACGACGGGCGCGACGACGCCGCAGTCGCTAATTTTGGGGCGGGCCCGGACCCGTGGGCATTTTGTCTGCCCGCACTACGCGACGGGGTCTGGTGCGCGGTATCGTGTGCAGGTGATCCAGCTGTCGTCTGTTCCAGTGACTGACTTGGTCGGGCTGAGTGTGGCTGGCGTCTATTACGACTTTTCAACATTCGTCGCAGACAGCAGTGGCCAGAACCGCGGGATGACCCCGGCAAGTGGCGACGCGGCCGGCAAGTTTTTCATTAGGTTCCATGATGGTCACCAGACGGTCGCCGATGCCTATTTGGTGGCCAACTTTGCCAGCCATCCAGAGCGGCCTTGGGCATCGACGGCAGTCGGTGTTGGTAATGCCTATGTGGTGTTGACCTTTGCGGATTTGCAGTTCTGGGGGTCTGAGCCTGAGACGTGGTTTGTCGTGGATGGCGTGCAGTTGGTCGACCCTCGCACTGGCGCTGCCGCCTGGTCACGTAATCCGGTGATCATGGCCTACAATGTCTTTCGTGGGCTGACGTTCGCGGATGGGTTTGTCTATGGCCTCGATCTCGATGCGGATCGATTGCCTGCGGCGAATTGGCATGCCGCGATCGCAGCAGCAGACAGTGCTGGTCTGACGGCCGGGATCGAAGTGCATATCGCCACAGCAGAAAACGGCGGCACCTATCCGCTAGACCTGATTGATGATTTGCTTGCTGCCGCCGATTGTCAGGTCGCAGATGTGGCCGGATCGTGGATCGTGGCACAAGGCGGGCCGGAACTTCCTGTCGCGACGCTGACTGATGGTCACATCGTCAGTGACCAGTCCGAAACCATCTGGCCGGTGCAGAACATTCTGTCTGTCGCGAACGCGGTACGCGTGACGTTTACTGATCCCGATGCCGGTTGGGAAATGACCGAGGCCCCGGTGAAATATGACCAGGATCAAATAGCAGTAGATCGACGGACCCGGATGGGTGAGGTGCGATTGCCTGCCGTTCAGTCGGTCGAACAGGCGCAGGCGTTGGGGGCAGCGTGGTTGCGGGACGCTGCCCGTCGACGTCGGCAAGCCGTTCCGGTTGGGCCGCTGCACAGTTGGCTGCGGCCGTTGGATGTGATTGCGTATCAATCGCCGAATAATGGCTATGCTGCCAAATTGTTCCAGGTCTCAGAAATCGCGATTGATCCTGAGACGCTGGCCGCGCGGCTGTCGCTGCGAGAGGTCGACCCCAGTGATTGGGTCCTGCAGTCGGGTGATATCATTGCGCGGCCTGCGGTTTCGATAAATCCCGCTCCGATCGCGGTCGGTGGGTTCCCGGGTCTTGAGGTTTCATCGCTGGTCCCTGTGGGCGCAGGGCTATCTGGCCCGGTGATCAGGTGCGCATGGACTACGACAGATGCCGAATTTCGGTTTGTCGAACTGTCAGTGCGGCGATCCGGTTCGTCTGACGTGTCGCGGTCCGAGCTGGTCGCCGCTGGTGACGGTGTCACGACGATAGCGGGTGGGCTCGACTACGGGACGGTCTATCAAGTCCGGGCGCGCGGCCTGTCGTCAGATACCAGCTGGACTGCGTGGAAAAATGTCACGACGCCTGCCGGGGGCCTGTCTTCGACTGATCTGGGAGCTGAACTGGAGCAGCGGATCGGTGACGTCGAACAGACCGCGACGGATGCTGTGGCGCAGGCTGTGAGCGCGTTGTCGATGGCTGGCGAGGTCGGCAACCATCTATCAGAGACGTCGCTATTGACGCCGGCCGTTGACGGGACTGGCCGCGTGGCGGGCATCCGTGCCGTCGTGTATGTCGATGGATTTGGATCGCAGTCGTCGCTGTTGGAGATGATTGGCGACAATGTCATCGCGCTGGGGACATTATCAGTCAATCGGCTGTCGGTTGGGATCGGTGGCAATCTGGCGTTCAATGCTGATCTGATGGCCGGCCTCTTGCACTGGGAGCTAGTGACGTCGGGTGCAGCTGGTAGCGAAACGACGGTGGTGGTGTTGTCGCCGGGCGCTGCGTGGGGGTCGACCACGGGGCATGTCGTGGAAATGATCCAGTCCGGGGCATCGGCAACGGGTCTGGCCACGATGCGAAATGTACCTGTCGATGCTGACGGGCAATATGTGGATGGGCCACATTTTGCGGCCGAGCCGGGTGATCGTTTCGAAATTTCGGTGCAGGCATCGACCCGGCAGTGCGGAGGCAACCTGCGTGTCCGCTGGTTCGATGCCGGTGGCATCGTTATCGGGTCGTCGGTGCAGGTGGCAACGATTGCCGATAACGTGCCGTCGCATGAATATGACGCGGATCACTGGCCGCGATATGGCGGTTTTACCGTCGCGCCGGTAGGTGCTGTGGCTGGTTCGATCATGGTGCGAAAAACTGGCACATCGTCTGGCACGTCCAGCGCGATGAACTGGCATCGAGTTACCGTGCGCAAGGTCCACGATGCCGCGACCGGGTTTGGTGAATGGCAGCCCGGTGGCGCGACATTGATCACCGGTCGGCAGATTGTGACGGGCGCCATCACGGCGGAACATCTCGATGTGATCAGCCTGTCGGCGGCGGGTCTGGCAACGTTTGGCGGCGCGCTGCAATCGCTCGATTTCGTGGCGGGCGTGTCCGGCTGGCGGATTGGCGCGGATGGCACGTTCGAAGTTGCTGATCTGATTGATCGCAGTTCGCTGACGGATGGGGCAGTGTCAGACGTCTGGACGATGAGTGCGGCGGGCCCGTTCTATTATGCGAACGGGGGATCAGTGGTGGCTGGTCCGATCCAGATCACGCCGGATCGTGCCGCCGAAATTCGCCTGCTCGGGGTAGAGGCTGACCTGAAGGCGGTGACCGGCATGTACGGGACCGCCTTTGCCGGGCGTGTCACGATCGAGCGTCGGATGCAGCGTGGCGGCGTCTGGGGGGCATGGTCAACTGTCGCCACAATTAGCGCCACAGGTGCAGCGGGGGCAGGGTACGTGCCGGCTGATGCGGCTGTGTTTCTGTCCGGTGTTGGCACGTTGATGGAGTTGCGGGCAGTCATGGCTGTCGACACGGGTAGCGGCGAAAGCAATCTCTCGGGCGCGGATCGGGATCAGCAGCGTGCGGCGCTGCCGTCGCTGGTCCAAAATATCGCTGTGCTGGTGCAGCGGATTATGAAGTAACACAAGGGGCAATCATGATTGGTGCGAATGAATGGCGGGCAGCTGGTGCCGCGCTGGATGTGTCTGCGCAGCCGGGATTTACCCGGCCGTATGGTCTGGCCGTCGATGCCGGGTCGGGCTCTGTCCAGGTGCAGTTCCAGGATGCGACCGCAGCGTGGGTTGTGGCCGCGGTGTATGCCGTTGATGGGCTACAGCGTCTTGACCTGTCCAATTTGCCGGCGGTCCGGATCGTCGCGATCGGTGACGCGAAGTTCAAGCTGGTGGAAAACCTCTGATGTTCAGTGATATTTCATATCCGGCATTCGGCGCGGGGGAGGCGCAGGCCATCGGCGGGGCCTATCCGCTGGCCTTCTGGGATTTCGAAAGGGGCCGCGCGTCGCTGCCGATCACCTTTGCCCGCGCCGGGACGGCGTCGGCATTTGGTGCGTCTGGCACGATTGAAAATTTTGCTGCCAACGTTCCGCGTTCGGTATGGTCGTCAGGCCGGAGATCTGCCCTATTCGAGGGGGCATCCACCAATCTGCTGCCGTGGTCTGTAGCGTCTAGCACCAATTGGTCTAATAACGCTGTCAGCCTTGTCAATTTAACTGGAAATTACCTTGGGGCTTTTCCTGGGGTGCGTGTTGCGTCGACGGGGGGCACGTATAACCGGCTCAATGCGCCGTGCGACCTGATCGCGGGGTCGTACTACGTTACAATGTGGTTTAAGCTCGGGACGTCAGGAAAGGCGCGATGTTCGTTGCGCAGCCCGACGGGCGAGCAATCAAACGTCATATTTGATGGTGTTGCCTCTACTGTTGATCACAGTGCTGCGCCGGTCGGTACGATCGATGACATCCGGATGATTTCATTCGGTGATCAGGTGTGGCAGCTGACATTCCGCCTGATTGCCAATGTGAGTGTGAACACGCTCGGTTTAGGTCCGTATTCTGAGGTTGTCGGTCAGGATGTCATCGCGCTAGGAGCGCAAGTGGAGGGTAACGGACCTACTAGTTATGTCGCCACAGCTGGTGCTGCTGTCACACGGCAGGCTGATGTTGGGCAAAGTGACGTCGGAAATCTGCCGCTCTCGGGCGGCTTTTGGATACTCATTTCTAGATTTAGACTGCAGGCGCTCGCAGGCTCTTACGATTGCATAGTGGGTCTCGATAATTTGGACTACCAGAATCGAAATGTTGTCTTGTTTGGGGCTGACAATGGTCGACTGTCGTTTGAGCAGAAAGTTTTAGGGACATCGACCGCCAGTGCGGCGCGGGCTCACACTTTGGGTTCGGTCTCTACTGTTGCTGTGAGATTTGCCCCGAACAACTTTGCTGTGGTGCATACTGATTTGACATCTCAAGTAAGTTCAGACTGTGGATTTGTCATGCCCACTCGCCTGTATTTTGCGGCGCGTTCTGCTGGGTCTGTCAGCAAGCCGGCGCGAATGCTGCTCGGCGCGGTGTCCATCTATCCGCCATCGATTTCTGTGGCACAAATGACAAGCTATCTAGCGGGGTTGGCAGCATGACCGAGACGTTAGCTGCGGTCATTGTGACCGATTATGCTGATCTGGCGACAGACTGTGTGGCCCAGTTCGGGTTTGCCGATGGGCGTTTGCCGATCCGGTTCATGGGGGCCCCTACGTTCGCGCCAGACGGGGCGGCGTTTATGTTGATTGTGGCGATGGATGATGCCGAGCGCGTCGCTCTGTTTGGCCTGAAGGATATGATCAACGCTGTCTGGCCGGGGCGGGTCACGATCCTTGCTGACGTGGTCGGTCAGGCGGATTGGACATCCCGGCAATCGACATGGTCTACAGCGCTGTCAGCACTGCAGTCGTTGATCGAGGCAGACCCGTTGGCGATTTCAGCCTATAGGTCGATCGTGCCGGCAGAAGTTGCGGGGATCGACCCGATTACCGACGACCCCATAATGATGCCCCGGGGGTCATTCTGGTCAGTGGTGATCTGATGACAACGGGGCAACTGCAGATGCGCCGGTATCTGAACGCCGCGCGCCGTCGGTGGGAGGTGGTGGGATCGCTGTTTTGTGCTGCACTGGGTGGCGGTACCCTAATGTTTTTGTCTGGTGGTCATGATCCTATGGCCTGGGTCGTCGGGTCAGAGTTGCATCATGCACTTCTGGCCTGGTGGCTTCTTGGCTGGGGCTTGGTTCATGCTGTCGGCATTCGCGCCAATGGTCGGTGGGGTGTCTATTCGACCGCCCTGCGACTGGCGGCGATGGTCGGCCAAGTGGGCGCGCTGATGGTTTTGTCTGTGAGTGGTTATGGGTCCACGGCATTTATGACCTACGGTTTCGTGGCAGGAATTCTGGCCTATGGCGCATTTGCTGCCTGGTCAGATTGTCGATTGGCGGTGTTGGGGGTGCGATATGACTGAAGCCGCAAGCGTCGTCGACGCAATCGGGTCGCAATATGGGCTGGTCGGTCTGATCTGTCTGGTTATCGTGTATCTGATGTTACCTGCTGTGCGCCGCCTGTTTGATCCAGCTCGATCTGCGCGGCACCCTGCAGAGATCGCGTTGGACCACGTGGCAGACCAAATGGCGGCCCAAACGGTTGTCTTAGGGCAAATGGCCTCTGCGCTGCAGTCGATCGAAGGCCATGCCGAGGATGCAGTCGATCATGCGGCCGTGGTCCGCGATCTGCTGATGAAGGCCGACGGGCGTCGGTCCTAAACTCAATTCGAAAATCTTGGGGGTAGATATGCTGATCTCTGATTGGCGGCGCGTCCTATTGGGCGCGTGGTCTGTTTGGCTGTGCATATTGGGCGCGGCTGCTGATTTGATTGTACAGTTCGGGGGGCTGCCATTCGATGCGCCCTGGTGGGCTCATACGATCGTGTTCGTGGCGATCGGGCTGGTTCGGATCATCAAGCAGCCGCGATTGCGAGGCTTTTGGCGATCGGAAGACGGCGCCATGCGGCCGCGTGTATTAGGCGCAGCAGGGTTGATTGGCGCGATCGCATTGGCGGCGCCGGTCGTTGAGCGCTGGGAAGGACTGAGCCTGTCGGCATATCGCGACGTCATTGGCGTCTGGACGATATGCGTCGGTGATACGGATGACGTGCATGCGGGTCAGGTCGCAACAACAGTTGAGTGCGACGATCGACTGCGACGGTCGCTGCGCAGCCATGCGGCCGCATTGTCGGCATGTATTCCCGATGACGTCGAAGCCGTGACGCCTATCGGTCTTGGCGTGGCTGCGATCAGCTGGACTTATAATGTAGGTCCTACAGCAGCGTGTCGGTCGACGCTTGTGCGAAAGTGGAAAGCCCGGGATTGGATTGGTGCCTGCGAAGAATTGCCGCGCTGGAATAGGGCGGGCGGCGCTGTGGTCCGTGGCTTGGTCAATAGGCGTGGTGCAGAGCGGGCGATTTGCATCGCGGGGCTACGCGACGCGGGGGTTATGTGATGGTTGGGTCTATTGTCGCGACAGCGTTGGCTGTGGCTATTGCGGCCTTTGGTTGCGGCGTCTGGTTCGGAATGAGATTTTCCGAAGGTCAGGCTGCCAGATCGCAGTCCTATGAGTTGAGCGCGGCAATAGCTGCGCGGTCCGCAGCCGATCTGCGGGAGTCTGAGCGTCTGCAAGTGCAGGCTGCATATCTCGATCGTATCCGTGAATTGGAGGGGCAAATTGCACCAGATGAAATTGGCGCTTGCGTCATTGATCTTGACCGGGTGCGGCGCCTTTCGTCCCGATGAGCCGTCGCGCCCATTGGCCCCGGCGCCGTCATTGTTGGCGCCAACTTCGGACCCGGTACTGTTGCCAGATCGGCCGCTAGATGCAGCCGATGTCGAGAGGTTGTGGGGCGTCGATCGGTCGTCGTTGAGGATGTGCAAAAATCAAGTCGATGGACTGCGGGACCTTTACAGCTTGCCGACAGGTGACGCAGGTTGAGGATGGCGGGACACCGCCATTGTCTGTGAGTGATGAGATAAAGGACGGCGTGGTGGCAATGCCTTATGAAAAGCGCGATTTGATCAGTCTTCCGGACGAGCAATTGGCTGATCCAGTGGAGTGGCCGGAGAGTTGGGATCAGCACAGGGTGCAGCAAGAATGGCGCAGGCGCGAGCTGAAGGTCCTGCGCGAAGCCGCACAGATGCAAAAAGACGCGGCGCGTTACACCCGGAATGCAGCCTTGGCCGCTTCGATCGCTGCGTTGATCTCGGCTGGAGCTCTAGTCCTAGACTATTTGCAAGACCCGGTTGCGGTTGCGTCGCAAGTTGAGCACTTGATCCGTTGAGGCAAGGTCTTTCCGCATAATTTACGCAGTCTATTCTTTATCATCCTGTTTTTTATACAATAATTTATGCCCTCTGGGGGCACCATTTAAACCATTTAAGTTATTGTAATTAAGTATTTATTTGCG